>DAOUKU010000056.1:0-28437 GCA_034420985.1 Anaerolineae bacterium
TTTTGCCCTGTCCCGTTTGGTATGCTGAATCGCGCTCTGTCGCCAAATGAGGATCGAGATGTCCGCAGCATTCCCATCCGGCGGAGAACAGCAGCCGGATTTAGAGGCTGTCATCGCCGAATCGCGTGGCCGAGCCATGCGCTTCGCGCGCTTTTACACCTTTCCATACTGGTTGCTTTTGCTGATCATTGTTGGCATTCTACTGGCAATCAGCATTCTCACCGACCGGATTTACGCTCGCATTTTCGATCAGTTGAAAGAGGGCGTCGTCATGACGCTCTTCGTCAGCGTGGCTGCTTATACCCTGGCGCTGCTGCTGGCGATCATCGTCGGGATCATCCGCTCCAACCTGCCGGCCCCGCCGCAAACGCCGGAATCGCTTTGGCGCTCAATGACGCGCGCGCTGCGCATAGCGGTCTACAATCTCTGCACCACCTACGTCTCGGTGATGCGCGGCATTCCAGTGCTGGTTGTGCTGCTGGTCACCGCTTTTATCGTCGTGCCTGCCCTGCGCGATCTCATCAACGATACGGTGGTGGTCGCCCTGCGCGGCTTGATCGGGGATCCCGATATCCCGGATCTGATCTGGCGCGGCAGTTCGGCGCCTTCCGCCATCATGGCTCTGGGCGTCACCTACGGCGCTTATATGTCGGAGACGGTGCGAGCCGGCATTCAATCGATTCCCAAGGGGCAATTTGAGGCGGCTTATTCGGTTGGCATGACTTATTGGCAAACGATGCGCTTGATCATCCTGCCGCAGGCTTTCCGCAACGTGCTGCCGCCTCTGGGCAACGACTTCGTGGCGATGATCAAAGACACGGCGCTGCTAGCATTCCTCGGCGTGCGCGATATCACCCAGATCGCCAAGACATCATCCGGCAGTTCGTTTCGCTATGTCGAGACCTATGCGGTGGTTGCCTATATGTACCTGACCCTGGTGATTCTGGCGACGACCCTGGTCAACCTGCTGGAGGACACCATCAATATCGAGCGCGAGACACCGCGTCTGATTCTGCGCCTGCAATCCCTGCTGCCCGGAAAAAAGAAACGCGAGCCGATTGTCGAGTCTTTTGATTAGGCCGTTATTCGCCCGAATACAAGCCGACTTTGTTGCCTTCGGTATCCCGCAGCCAAGCCACGAAACCGCCACCGGCATTCTCGCCCAGCGCCGTCTTGGGCAGCAGCACCTCGCCACCGGCCGCCGGCACGCGAGCCAGCGCCGCGTCCAGATCACCCGAGATGGTGAAATAGACCAGGGTGCCTTCCGCCGAGGGCTTGTATCCGTACTGCGGATTGTGCACCAGGCAACCGCCTGTGACGCCATCGTGCGGGAATACCCCGAGCATGCTGCCCATCGTTTCGCGCTGGTCGTTGACGAAAAGCTGCTTCTCCAGGACGGCCTCGTAAAAGGCTTTGGCTCGCTCGAAATCGGCGACCGGTATCTCGAACCAGTTGATGACGGACATAGTCTCTCCTGTTCCAGAGGTTTGTTACTGCTGCGCCTGACGCACTTCTTCTTCGACGAGCATATCTTCCGGCAGCGGAGTCTGTGCCGCCTCGATGCCGTTGCTGAGCCGCTCGGTCGTATCCTGCTCCCGCTGTTCAACTTCCGTATTGTCCAGTTCGCTGAGCGCCGCGACCATATCATCGTTCAAGTTTTGCCCGTGAAAATGCACCTCGTCCATGGCGTCGATGGTGTCTTGCAGCTTGTCGATCTCGTCTTTGATCTCGACACTGAGCCGTTGCCCACGCGTGCCATCGCTGTCTTTCGCGCCCAGCAGGGACATCTGCGCGTAGACCGTGCCTAGCGCCGACAATGTGCTTTCCAACTGGATCTCGGCGCGTTTGATGATGCTGGCGCTGGCTTCCAGGCTGACCAACTGCCGCTGCAGCAATTTTAGCTGCTGCTCGAGATCATGGCGGGTATGGGCGTCGGTTTCGTGGTCGATGCGGCGGCGCACACTGGCGATTTTGCGCGGCACCCGCTGCATGTCGCGCGCGGCCAAGTCGTTGTTCTCGAAGTGGTCGATACGCGTCGCCAGGTTGTACATATGGGCGATCCAGTCATTGATGCCGGAAATCAATGTGCGTTGACGCGTGCGCATGGTGCCGCGAGCCGCATCCGCCAGCTTGAGCATGTTGCGGCGGTACTCAAAGGCGTCGCGCAGCCGCTCGCGGGAGATGCGGTTGTGGATGTTGCGCAGGTCGTATTCGCGTTCGAAGTCTTCCGCCAGCGCCTGTTCGGCGGCTTCCGGGTCGTTTAACGTGGAGGCGACCAGGACCGCCTCCGCCAAGCCGCCCAGAGCCAGCCAGTACCAGGGCTGCCAGTCGATGAAGGGCAGGCTGACATCTTGAACGAAAAGGAAGAGGATGGCGGTCACCATCAGCGTGACGAGGGTCTCCCAGCGCAGCATGGCGCTGGCCAGCAGCGTGCCGAAAATCTTTTGCCGCGCCTCTGTGTTGCGTGTCATCGCCATGTGCTTACCGGGCTGCGTCGTAAAGCGCTAGTCGGCGCCCAGCAGACGTTGCCGCCGTTCTTCCAACTGCAATTCTACTTGCCCGATGCCGACCGTGTCTTCAATTTGGTCGGACAGTTTGCGGCTGGCCATGTCGGCGCGGGCGTCTTCCTGGTCGATCTGCGCGTAGATGGAGTCCAGCAGGCTGTCGATTTCCTGGTCGCCGGAGGTATCCAGCCTGTCCATGCTGCGCAGGGTCTTGGTCATGACTTTTTTGGTTTCCGCCAATTCCAGCAGGGAGCGCATTTTCTCGCGTTCCTGTTTGATGGTGTTGAGGCGGCCCTCAAGCTTCATACGCATGTTGAGCATGCCCTGGTATTGCTCCTGCTGCTGTTGCCACTGCTCGTAATATTCCTGCGCCAGCTCCTGCTTGGTATTCATCTCGGCTTGGGCGGCGGCGGCCAGGTCATTCTTGCCGCGCAGGATTAGCGTATCAATGTCGCGGTCCAACTTATCAGACTGGTTGGAAAACTCTTCGTACTTGCGCTTGAGCGTGCGCACGGAACCGCCCACCGTCGCCGCCGAGTCCTCCAGGGCGTCCAGGTTGCGCTCCACTTGGCGGATGTACTCGTCCATGACTTTGAGCGAGTTGGTTTCCAAAGCGCGGTCAATCATGCCGTGCAAATTGGCGCTGAAAAGCGTGCGGACTTTCTGTAATATCGATGGCATCTTCACTCATTCCCCTTGCTGAGTTTGCATTTCCGCGCTGCCGCTAGTGGTCAGTATAGCACAGGCGCATTCGCTCAAAGATAGTGCCTTGCCCCGCGCTTACAGATAGTACGCAGCCCTGCGCCGCTGGTTGCAATCTCGCGCCATCAAGCCAGCCGCTGGATGGCCAGCAAATCGGCCAACAGCGCCGCGCCGGTCTCCCGCCCGCCAGCGCCCGCGCCGATCAGCGTTACCGCGCCCAGTAAATCTGTTTCCAGCGTGATGGCGTTCGTCGCGCCACCGACGCTCGCCAATGGGTCAGTCAAGGGTAGGCGCGTCGCATGCACTGTGCCGCCACTGGAGGTTGCCTGAGCGATCAGTTTGTAGCGCTGTCCGCTTTTATGCGCCGCCTCGATGTCGCTTGCGCTGATTCCGCTGATGCCACTGACTTGCAAATCCGCCATGGTAACCCGCCCCTCAAAGAGCGTATTCGCCAAAATCAACAGCTTGCCGGCCGCATCCCAGCCATCGACATCGCCGCTGGGGTCGGTCTCTGCATAACCCAAAGCCTGCGCCTGCGCCAGTGCCTCGCCATAGCTCAAGCCGCCTTCCATCTGCGTGAGCATATAATTGGTCGTGCCATTGAGGATGCCGCGGGCGCTGAGAATCTGCCCGCCCGCCAGGGCTTCCGTGGCCAACTGCATGGTCGGCGTGCCCGCCATGACTGTGGCTTCGTAGCGCAGTTGAAGGCTCCGCTCAGCGGCACAGGCAGCGAGATTCGCCGCGTCCAGCGCCACGGGTCCCTTGTTCGCTAGCACGACATGCAGGCCGCAGTCCAACGCGCGATAGCAAGTGTCCAGGGCTGGCTGCGCACTATCCAGGTTGGTGGGGCTCATCTCGAGCAGGGCATCGGCCGCGCCCGGTATGATCATCTCGGCCGCGGATTTGCCGCGCTGCAACCCGGCAATTTCGGGATATTGCGCCAGGCTGCCGGCTTCCGCAGCGGCCAGCAACTCGACGACATCCAGACCATCGGCGCAATACAAACTGCCGCGCGACCTGGTTACAACGCCGACGATGCTAGCGTCAAAGCCGTGTTTCTCGCGTAGTTCGCTCGCTTTGTCGCGCAGGATCTCGGCGAAACCTCGTCCTACCGCGCCGAAACCAATCAGCAGTAGTCGCATCAATTTGTCCGTTTCCGCTGGGCAAGCCGTTCCACAGCCGCCAAGGCTCTTTCCACGCTGGCTTGCGGGCGCACGCCGATCTGCTGCTCAAACAAGACGCCCTCTTCATCGACTACCCAGTAGGAGCGCGTGATCATGGGCAGCTTGATAATCTGCAGGTTCAAGCCCCAGGCGTCCCAGGCTTCCAGCATTTTATGGTCGGGGTCAGAGAGCAGATCGTACTGCAAGCCGCGTTTTATCTTCCAGTCCGCCAGAGTCTGTGGGCTGTCGGCGCTGATGCCCAGCACGACCGCGTCTTGCGCTTCGATCTGCGGCAGCACATCGCGGAATCCGCAAACCTGATTGGTGCAGCCGTGCGTATTAGCTTTGGGGAAGGCGAAAATGATGACTCGCCGCCCGCGGAAGTCGCTGAGGCGCACCGCCCGCCCGTCCTGATTGCGCAATTCGAAATCCGGCGCGGGTCCTCCTATCGTTGGCACATTCAACCTCCTGCGTTATCAGCGACTATGCCATGTTCGGCATTTTCTTCACGAGCCAGGCGCTGCCCGGCGGCGATGTCCACGCGACTGAGCAAATAACCGCCCAGCAAGAAGAGCAGGATCAGGCTGAGGATAGCAGGGCGTGTGCTGCCCAAGACGATGCCGGCGAAAGCAAAAATCAGCGGACCGATGATAGAGGCGAACTTCTCCATGATGGCGTAGAAGCCGAAAAACTCGCCACTCTTGGCGCTTGGGCACAAGCTGGCGTACAAGCTGCGGCTGAGCGCTTGACTGCCGCCTTGCACCATCGACACCATCACTGCCAGCATCCAGAATTCGACGGTCGAGTTCAGCAAGAAGCCCCAGCAGGCGATGATGCAGTAGACCAGCAACGAGAGTAGAATGCTGCGCCGCGTATCCAGCCAGTTGGAGAGGTTGACAAAGCGCGATTGCATAAGCCAGGCGACGACCAGGGCGACGACTTCAAAGGTCAGGATGATGCCGGCTATGGTTGGCAGGCTGCTTTCCCGCGCCGGCCGCTGCACCTCAACTTGAGATACCGCGATAAGGCTGCGGGCGGGATCCACCGAGACATTGATGATCTCCAGCGTATGCGGACCCGCCGTCGGCACATCCAGCGTTCTTGTTTCGCCGTAGCGCAGAGTTTCGCCATAAGTGTCGATGATCAGCGCCTGTCCATCGTCGTTCAGCAGCGGTTCGCCATCCAGCACAATGCCGATGACGCCGCCATCGGTCGCCCGCGCAAAAGTCACGGTTACTTGCTGCCCGTTGTATTGCAATTTCTGCGCCGCGCCGACTTCATCAGTTAGCGCGTAAGTCAGATCATCGGGAATGCCTGTTAAGGCGGCGGTCAAACTGCCCATCAGCCCTTCGCCGACCAGGTCTTCGCCGAGCACGGACAGCGTTCGCCAGTTGCCGGTGGTCTCAAAGTTGCCGCCATCCAGCGCGTAACTGCCCTCGCCAACGTGCGTGTCAATGGTCTGATAGGGCAGGGGCGCCGCGCCACTGACATCCGCTGGTAGTGCCGATACCAAGCCCAAGCCGATGAGGGGCAGGGCGATGGCGTTAATGAGGATGAAGGCCAGGTAGAAGGGCGCGCGCGAATCGTTGTGTGCCGGCAGACGCCCGAAGATGATACTGAAGGGGATGCCGGCAAATTGCACCAGCAAAATCGCCAGCACCAACTCGGTTAAATCAAAGCCCAGCTCCGCGCCGTAGATGGCCGCCACCGCGATTATCGTGCCGATGGCGTCGTTATAGACCAAGAAAGCGACCAGGTACTTGAAGAGCTCGCGATACTTGCGGATGTTGCGAAAGGTCGCGCGCAGGCGTTTGAAGCTGGCGCCCAGCATCGTTTCGCCGCGCTTCAAGGTCGCTTGCAAGGAGGGTGGTTCCGGCACGCGGCGCAGCATCGGCAGCGAAAACACCAACCACCAAACCGCCACACTCAAAAAGGACAGGCGCAGACCGGCGTTTTCAAACAAGCTGTCGGGGATGAAAAAGTACATCGCCACATTGACCGCCAGCAGCAAACCGCCACCCAGATAGCCCAGCGCATAGCCGCGCGAGGACACCCAGTTGCGGTCTTCCGGGCGCGCGACATGCGGCAGCAGCGCGTCATAAAACACGATGGAGCCGCCAAAGCCGATGCGCCCCAGCACAAAAACCAGCGATGCCAGCAGCCAGTCGCCCGTATTGACGAAGACCAGCAAACCGGTGCCCACCACGCCCAAGCCGATGAAAATCGCCAGGAAGCGCTTTTTGTTGCGCATAACATCGGATATCGTGCCCAATATCGGCGACAAAATCGCCAGCACGAAGAGCGAGAAACTGATGGTCAGTGACCAATAGGCAGTGGCGGTGGCTTCGCTGGGGAGCGTGCTGCCAGCGACCGTGCTGTAGTAGATGGGCAGCAGGCTGGCGAGAATGGTGGTGGCGAAGGCGCTATTCGCCCAATCGTACATCGCCCAGGCGTTGATGCGCCTCTTGTAGGTGGTTTCGTCCTGTGATGCTACTGCCATTTGCCCACCCCTCTCGCGCATTGCTCGGCCAGCCTTTAACACTGCGCTGGAAAGCATATTCTACCCAATTGGGCTTGCGCGCAACATGTTGAATGCGAAAGTTGCACCTGCCGTGGGTCAAAGTGTAGGAGTAAGGCGACCCAGCGGCTCGCCCCTACACTGTTTGCAACGGGCGACACTTGTGTCGCCCCTAAAGCGGGTCTTTGGGAACTGGGGAATTGCTGTATCGAGACTCTTCGCGGATTGCCACGCTTACTGCCTTGCTGTAGGCTCTGCGCATGCCCTGGCAACGCCATATTAACCCCGCCTTTTTGCTCACCCTGGCGCTGACTGCCTTCGCTTCACTGGCGCTGACTACGGATGCGTTCTCGCTATTGTGCTTGCTGCTGGCGGGAGGTGGCATGGTTTTGTTCTGCCAGCGACGCAGCGGTCGTCTGGGCGCGATGATCGCTGGTCTCGTGTATGCCTGCAGCCCGCAACTGTTAACGATAATCGGCGAGGGGCGGGGATTGCTGGCGCTAGCGCTCTTGCCGGTTTTGCTTTGGCGGGTGGATGCTCTTCGCGACAGACCCGTCGGCGCCAATTTCATACTGGTATTCCTGACGCAGGTGGCGCTCCTGGCTGTGGGCGCGACGGCAATCTGGCTGGGCGGATTGGCTGCCCTCTGGATCGCCTGCGAGGCGTTAATTCAGCATATCAACCGCGAGTCAAGCCGGCTGCGGGCTGGTCCGAGTTTGCTGGCGCTGCTGGCGCTGCTGCTGGGCACGCTGGCGGCTATTCCCTTTCTACAATCGCCGCTGCCCTTGACATCTGACGAGCTCGTGCCGCTGCTGGATCTGCTGGCGGCGCCATCGGACATGGAGTCGCCGAGGCTGGGCATGGCGCAGTGGACACTGGCGCTGGCTGGGGTGCTTGGCGGTTTGGCGCTCTACCTGCGCGGATACCGCACGCGCCATCCCAATACCTTCCTGGGCGCGACATTTTTTGCGCTGATGGCGCTGGCGCTGCTGGCCTTCGCGCAGTCCTACGCCCTGATTACCGCCTGCCTGGCCATCCTTGCTGGCTTGAATGGCTTTTGGCTGGAGCAGGTTCATACGCGCTACCAAGCCAGCAGCATTGCCCTGGTCGTGGCGCTGCCCATCATCAGTATTTTTCCGCTGCAATCGGTGGCATCTGACCCTGACTGGTCGAATTCGCTGGACATGCTCTTCGCGCTGGACGCGACCGCCCTGATTTCGTTGGTCGCGCTGCTTGCGGCATTGGCAGTATCGCTGCGGCTGGGCAAGCCCGATCTCGCGTGGCGCCTCTACTGGGGGGCACCGCCATTGACGTCGACAGCTTTGATTGGCGCGCTGGCCGGCGCTGCGCTGGCGATTTGCGTATGGTTGATATTGCCCTGATTCCG
This sequence comes from Anaerolineae bacterium, assembly GCA_034420985.1. Classification (GTDB taxonomy): domain Bacteria; phylum Chloroflexota; class Anaerolineae; order Aggregatilineales; family Phototrophicaceae; genus UBA6055. Next base: position 8,275 of record DAOUKU010000056.1, read on the forward strand.
CGATTGACTTGGCGAATAGTGCCTTCGCTAGTAGCCGCCGCTGGGATCGGGATAGGCATGCCCGCCGCCGAAGCTGAAGGAAGGCGTGGGCGTCGCGCGTGGCGGCAGCGGCGCATAATAGTCGACTGGCAACGAGCTGATCACGGACTTGGTCCTCAATGTGAAGAGCGCCATCCAGCCGACGGCGTCTCCCGACTGTACCTTGACCCAGGCGCTGTAGGGGCTGCGTGCCAGCAGTTTCACCTCAGCGCCAAGCGGCAGGGTGCGCAAGATGCGGAAGGCCGTATCGGGCGCGGCGCGCAGGTTTCCCCCCGCTGGCACATTGACCAAGGCGCGGTTGGCGTGCGCGCCCAGTCGCTGCGGCGGTGGTGGCGCCTCATCGTATACATGGGCGATTTCGCTCAGATTCTTCGCCAACAGCCCGGCGCTCATCCAGCCCATCTCGCCATTGCCCAACCGAATATGCAGCCACTCGCCATTGCTGCTGATGCCCAGCACGCTCATAGTTTGCCCGGCCGGCACCAGGTAAAGCAGGCGTCCGTTGAGATCTGGCGCAGCCCGCATGTTGACGCCGCCCTGCGTCTGCGCGTAGCCGGGTTGCGGGATGGGAACGGGTCTGGCGAATAGCTCAATGGGCAGCTTGGCGATCAGGTCATAGTCCAGCAGTTGCGGCTCGACAGGCAAATCCAGCGGCGCGTTCCAATCGCCCGTTGGGTAGTCCAGGCTGGCTTGCGTGCCCACGACAAGATCCAAAGCGCGCGCGCCCAGGCTCAAGCGAACTTGTCCCTCAATGACGATGAATTGGCTTGTTTGCGCCTGCGTCAGTACGATCAGCGTGCCGTCAATGGCGGTCTGCAGGCCATTGATTTGCAGGCGAGCCGTCTGCCCATAGCGCCCTTGCAGCACCAAGGCGCCAACCTCCGGCGCCGCCGCGCAGCCCCCCACGGATGCGCCGCTTTCCACGGTAAGGGAGCGCCATTTGTCGCCGCTGGTGGCTTGATTGCGCAGCTCCACCTCACCAACGACCAACGCGTCCACCTGCAGAACCTGCGCCAAGTGCAGCCAGACCAAGCTCAGGCCGCTGTCGCTTGAAGTGGGCGGCGTACGCAGCTGGTCGATGCTGTTGGCGCTGGCTATGCCGCCGGCCGCGCTCAAGCTGGCATGCTGTGGCGAGCTTTCCACTTCCGGACCGCCGTTGCAGACTGTGCCGCTTTCGCGAGCTAGGCATAAGTCGCTGGCGGCCGTGTAATGGTGCAGCAGGGCATCTTCGCAGGTGTCGGCGTCAATGCGCTGCTGGCGGGCGCTTTCGGCTGTCGGCGGCGTCTCGGTTGCTACCGCGCGGACGACGGTGGGCACTCGCGTTTGTTGTGGGGTCGCTGTAACGACGATGACGCGCGGAGCGGATGTCGGCAGGGGCGCTGCAGAGCGGGCTGCGCAGCCCGTCGCTATCAGCAGGACAGCATACAGCAGTAACCTAGTCCAGCGCACAGCGGAATTCGTGAGCGCCAGCCGCGACCTGATGCGCGCTGCCATCGGGCAACTGGACATCGGTGGCGACTGGCGTAGTGATTGACAGGATGAATTGCCCATCGTCTAGGTGCCACTGGCTGCGAATCAAGCCAGTGACGCTGTGATAGCTGCAATCTATGTGCCGCAGACTGCCGCCGGGCACAGGCTTGAATGCTGCTGGATCAACGGCCAGCTCAGGCGTGATGAAGCTGCCGCGCAGGCTCTCCACCGTATCTGCCTTCGGCGGCGTCGCCATTGCCTGCCTCCCGCTCGCTAGCTCTTCGCCAGGAATTTCAGAGCCTTTTCGATGCTCTTCTTGGGGCTGACTTTGAGTTGCGCGTCCAGCACAGCGCCATCTTCGCCAATGACCCAGTGTGAGCGGATGACGCCCATGTACTTCTTGCCATACATCGACTTTTCGCCCCAGGCATTCCAGGCATCCAGCACTTCGTGGTCCGGGTCGGAAAGCAAATCGTAGCCGAGGTTCTCTTTGGCGATCCACTTTGACAGCGCCTCCGGTTCGTCCGGGCTCAACCCCAGCACCACGGCATCGGCCGTCTCGATCTGGGCGAAATTGTCGCGGAAGCCGCAAGCCTGCACGGTGCAGCCGGAGGTGCCGGCTTTTGGATAGGCGAAGAGCAAGACCTTTTTGCCGCGATAGTCACTAAGCTTGACCGCCTCGCCATGTTGATTCTTCAGTTCAAAGTCGGGCGCCATTTCACCAATGCTGGGCATGATCTTGTCCTTTCTGCTGCGATGTTTGGCTTCATTCTAGCCCAATGCAGGGTGGGATGGCAGTGGCTGTTCACGCTCGCGGATGAGTTCCCGCGCCAGGTCGATACCCAGCCACATAGTCGCCGTGGCTTGCGCTGGCATACGCAAATGCAGCTGCGGCGGGAAAGCTGCCAGGAATGCCGCGTCATCGGCGATCGGCGCTCGCACGAGGCTGCCGGCTTCGGTTTCGGCGGCTGTGGTCAGCGGCATGTCGCTGTCGGGCGCGGCGACGCGTTCGTGCCAGGCTGGATCGTGTATCAACAACAGCGTGCTGACCTCCGGGCGCAGCGTCAGCAGGTTGAGAATGATGCCGGTGGCGTAGAGACCCGCTTTGCCCTCCGCCAGCAAGTCCTGTAAATAGCGCAGGGCAGGCTGCACATAGAAGAAATCCCAGCGAGCGGCTTGCAGCTCTTCCGGCATGTCAAAGAGCTCTTCCAGGAATTCTCGCAGGATCTGATGCCTGATACTCCATTCGCGCGGATCTTGGAAGTCGACAGTTGTCGGACCAAACATCATGGCGGGCAGCACATGGTAAAGCCCGCTGTCGAAGGCGGTTGCCTGCGAGCGGCGCGCCAGGATCGCCTTGTAGTCGCCAGCATCGTTGTACACGAGCAGCGTGCCGATGCCGATGGCTGCGCTACGCTTTTCGCCCCGCAACAGGGCAGTCTGCGGCGGCACATGGCGGTGATAAGTACTGCGGGATGGCGCGCGCATCCAGCCCTGCTCGACAGCGTGACGCAGTTCTCGTTCCAACGCGGCGCAGGTCGCCAACATATCAAAGTAGCTGCCCAGCGATCCACGCAGCCGCAAGGGATTCTCGCGGATTTCCTTCAGCGTAAAGGTCGCGCCGTTGAATAGGGCTGGCTTGCTGTTCTGCAAGTCCTGTAGATAGGCATAATCGTAAATGGCGAAATCGCGGGATTCGGGCGTCGGCAACCAGGCATCGAGCAAGCTATCGACATCGCCGATTTGCTCCGCCGCCGGGGTATAGACAATGACCGGATGATCAATGCCGCCGCGCGAAAATGGCTGACACTGATAGAGATGACGCAGGTAGTCGCAGAGATTCTGATAATCGCGGCTGTCGAGAACCATGCGCTAGCCTCTGCGCTCCGCCAGTCTTTCCGCCAGTTTGAGCATGCCGTCCGCAGTCAGTCCCTGTGCCAGCGCCAATAACAGCAAAACCAGCCCGATGCCGGCGCTCTGTGGCACATGCGCCCAGATGTCGCTCAAGCCGCTCAAATGTGCCAGGTTCAAAGCCCAGTCGCCGAAGGCGCTGTAGGCTGTCAGCAGCGCCAAGCCCACTTCGTCCGGCAAATCCAGCCCGCCAAACGCCGTCTGCAGGCTGGCATATTCCCCCAGGGCAACAAAGCCCGGCAGCGCCGCCAGTAGCAGGGCTTGCGCCATAGCAGCGAAAACGCGCTCGCGGATAGCGACCGACAGCAGGATGCCACAGGCCGCCGCCATACCCAGCGCGCAAAAGGGCAGTAGCAGCTCGGCAGCCAGCAGCGCAGCGATCAACAGGGGCGTCAGTCGCGAATCGGGCAGGGGTGGCTGCGCCTGCATCGCCAGCATGGATGCGTACTGTCCGTCGAAAGCCGGCAGCTCCAGCAGCATGCCAGCGCAGTAGACGAGTCTGTAGAACAGAATCACGGCAATTGGCGCGCGCAAACGACACAAACTCCCCAGCCAGCCCATGCGCAGCGACAAAGCCGCGCCCGCTTCGGTTGCGCGCAGGCTGTCCCAGGTATTGCGGCTGCGCTGTGTCTTGACCGTGGCGCCACCGAGCACAAATGCCGCCGCTAGCGTCGCCAGTTGCAGCGTCAGCAGAGGATAGCGGCTGCCCTGCCAGATGCGCGCGAGAAGGTTGCTTTCCTTGATGGCGAGCGCGTCAATGACCAGCGCCGAAATGCCGATGGCGACCAGCAGCAGCGCCACATGCAGCCGGAACTTGTGCCACGCGCCCGCCCCCGCCAACTGATAACGCAGCAAAGCGTTATTTTGTCGCGCCCAGACCGGCAGCAGCCATGCCAGCAGCTTAGCCATGCCCGCCTACCACCTCGTGCAACATATATTCGAGGCTTTGCAATTCGGTCTCACAGTCCGACGCCGCCAGTTCGATAGTCTGGTTGTGGCGCAAGTAATGCAGGAATAGGCGCGGAGAGACAGCCAAAGCCAATTTTTGGCGCGCCGCTGCCGCATAGACGCCCAGTTGCAAGCGATATCGCTGCGCATGCCGAGCCAGGTCGCCGCCGGCATCGCTCGTCTTGTAATCGATGATGCGCCAGTCGCCTGCCGCCATTTGCAGCAGCACATCCATGACGCCGTAAATCACAGTCCCTCGCCAGAGGAAGATGAAAGGCAGCTCGCTATGAACGGGTCGCTCCTCCGCGCGCGCACCCCGAATCCAACGGCTGACAAGGCATTGGGAGTAACGGTGTAGAAGACTCCGCGCTTCCCGCAGCAGCCCGTCCAGCGTACGCGAATCGGTCACGCCGCGTTCCCAGGCGACTGCCTCGATCATGTCGTCGCTAACCGCTTGTGGACTGATCTGCGCTTCGTAGCGCAGTAGTTCATGCACGATGTCGCCGACTAAGCGCTGCCATTGCGTTCGCCCGTTTGTATTGAGCCCCAACTCGCGTGGCGGCAAGTCATGCAGCGCCGAGTCCCACCGTTCTTGCGCATCTTTTGAGTAGCGGAAGCTGCCTAATTCCACCAAGGTTGTTACGGAAATGTGCCTGGATGTCGCGTCATAGTCCGGCAGCGGTTTCAGCAGAGGCGGCATCTGCGGCGGGTAGATGTCAGGATCTGGCGTAGAGTCCCAGAGGTCATCGGCAAATCGCGATGGCGCGTACAGTTGCCCGGGCTGCGGCGGCGCAAGGGGCATGGAAATGCGCAGGGGACGCCCGGCGAAAGACAGTGTCTGCGCTTGCGCGGGGTTTATTTTCGCGAGTTCCAGCGCCTCCAGCAGCAGTTGCATAAAGCCATGCGACCGCCAGGCGCCAGCCCGGTTCTGCCAAATTGAGCCGCTGACGAGCAGATAATCTTGGGCGCGCGTCGCCGCCACATAAAGCAGGCGCTTTTCTTCAGCCGCTTCTTTCAGATTCAGCAGCTTCACATTGCGCTTGTGAGCAAAGCCGCTTACATATTTGTTGTTCTCGCCATCATAAATCTGGCAGCTGAGCCCATGCGCCGCGTCCGCCAGCAGCAGCCTACTGTTCCTTGGCTGCTGACGCGAAGCATCTGCCAGGATGACCATGGGGAATTCCAGCCCTTTGCTGGCATGCACGGTCATCAGGCGCAGGGCATCTTCGGCGTGCAGGGCGGCTTCGCCTTCTCGCGCTTCCCGCGTGGTCAAGTCGTCCAGGTATTGCGAGAATCTGCCCAGCGTGATTTTGCCGCTGTCGTCGGCCAGCTGCAGCAATTTTTCGATGTTGCCGCGCCGCCGCCCGCCATCGGGCAAACCGGTCAATATGGCGAGGTACTGGGTCGCCACCAGCGCCTGCCGCAGCAGTTCGGAGATAGTCATGCGCCCCGCCAGCGCCCGCAGGCCGGCCAGTGTTTCGCGCGCATGCTGCAGACGGGGCAGGTCAGCCGCGTCAATGCCTGGCACGTCGCCATCCGCCCGCTGCAGCGCCTCCCACAGCTGGATGGGTTCATTCGCGTCATCCGTCATCAATCGCAGCGCCAGCAGCAAATCATCGCTGAAGGCGAACATGGGCGAACGCAGGGCAGTCGCCAGCGAAAGATCGTCGCTCGGGTTGTGCAGGCAGCGCAGCAAATCCAGCATATCCCAGACTTCTTGCCGGTCGTAGTAGCCGCGCCCAGCCAGCGTGATGAAGGGGAGTCCCTGTGCCTTGAAGACTTCTTCATAGAGCGTCACATTCGTCAGCGTGCGGAACAAGATAGCGATATCCCCGTAACGAATCGGACGGGAGCGCTTCGACTCACGGTCATAGACCGGGCGCTCGTCAGCGATGATTGCCTGGATGCGCTTGGCCAGTTCGAAGGCTTCCCAACGGCGCATTCGGGTCATGCGGTCGGTAGACAGATCATGGCTGTCATCGTCCATATCGCGATCCAGCAGCAGCAACTCCAGCGCGGCGTCCCTTGGCGAGTCGCCGCGAAATGCTCGCATGGGTCCGTCGAATGCCACTTCGTAGTCGCGGACGGGGCTGCTGTCGTCGCGCTTGAGAATACGGTCAAAAAGCGCGTTGTATTGCGCCACCAGCGAGCGATGCGCGCGGAAGGAAGTGTTCAGCGGCAGCGCCATGCCTGCGCGGCGCCCGGCGATGTCTTCGCGCGCGCGGTTGAAGACGCTGACATCCGCGCTGCGAAATTGGTAGATGCTCTGCTTGGGGTCGCCCACCAGAAAGAGTGAGCCGCCGCGGTCCAAGTCCGCCAGCGCCTGGATGATCTGCCACTGTGCGGCGTTGGTGTCTTGAAATTCGTCCACCAGCAGGTGCTTGAACTCGGCATGGCGGTAACGCGCCCGTACGGCTGGGTCGGTCAGCAAATCGGCCGCTAATTGCTCGAGATCGTCAAAGTCCAACTGCGCGCCCGCCCGTTTGCGGTCTTGATAACGCCGGCGCGTCTGCCTCAGCAGCCCATCCCAGAGCAGCAGCGCTTCCGCCGAGATTCGATCGAGATCGTTCAATTCGCTGAGGTCTTGGCATATTTCCTTGACGCGCTGATACAGAACCCGCAGCATTTCCGCCGCTCGCTGCTTTGCTTCGCTGCCGCCCCAGGCTTTCGCTGACCCCTTGCTGCCGATCGCGCCTGCTTCCAGCAAGTCTTTCAGCCCGCGCCTTACAGCTTCGGCGTCGCTCGCGCCTTCCATCTGCATGAATGCATCGCGATATTGCAGCGCCAAAGCGCCTAGCTTGTCGTCGGCGGGAATCCTGGCGAGCTTTCGCAGCGCCGAAGCCTCATCCAGGCGCAGCAAAGAATCGCGAGCCGCCAGCAGCGATTTATCCAGTTGAGCGCGCCATTGCGCCAGCAGCCCTTCGACATCGGTGGGCAATATGGGCAACTCGGCATTGACCAGCTTGGCATCCTTGAGTGCCTTTTCGATGCGGTAGGCATCGACTTGCGCGAAGAGTTTCGCCAGCGGCGGTTGGATATCGGCCAGCGCGTCAGCGACGGCATCGCTTAAGAGCATGGCAGCTTCGGTCTCGTCCAAGACTGTGAAGAGCGGGTCGATGCCGGCCGCCGCTGCATTGGCGCGCAGCAGATCCGCGCAAAGTCCGTGAATCGTGTCTATGCGGGCGCTCTCCAGTTGCGCCAAATGCTCACTCCAGGCGCCGGCAGGCTGCGATTTCGCCCGCTTTTCCAACTCAATACGCAGCCGATGGCGCATTTCGTGGGCGGCGGCTTTGGTGAAAGTGATGGCGACAAGCGATTGGATTTGCCAGGTCCGATTGTCGTCCAGCAGTTGCACATAACGTTCGACCAGGACGCGCGTCTTGCCCGAGCCCGCGCCAGCCACGACGATGAGATTCTTGTCGTGAATATGGATGGCGTCGCGCTGTTCGCTGGTCGGCTGCATGGCTTCTTCTTAATGCCCCGTGGCTTTGTAGCGGCTGGTATTATTGCGGCGGCACAAGCGCGCAAACTCGCAGTAGCGGACGCACTTGCCATTTTCAATGCTCGTGGCATGCACAGGGAATGCGCCGCTGCGCCCCTGCTGCAGATTGCGCGCGATTGTCTGGCTCGCCGACTGCAGCGCTGCCTGATCTTCGTCGTCCTCAAGCTGGATTCTGCCGCTGGCTTGCAGGCTGCCCAGATGCCAGTACAAGCCGCCCGCCACATCGTCCTCCCGCGTCAACTGCTGCAGCGCCGCCAAATAGACCAGCATTTGCACATTGCGCCCGGCGGTCAAATCGCTTTCCGGGATCCGCTTTGAGCCCGTCTTGTAATCCACCACCACCAACTTGCCATCGACGCGGTCAATGCGGTCGATGAGGCCGCGAACACGCAGCGACTCCATGCCCGACAGCGCGATTTCCAAGTTGTCAAATTCGCGTTCCAGTTCCTGGACATGGCGGGGACCGCCGTCCTTTTTGGCTAGCGGACTCTTTGCCGAGAAGTCCTGCCGAATCAGCGCCGCCAGCCGCGCTTTGATGAGCTGCTTTTCTTCCTGCCACGCAGCGGTCGCGCGGAAGTTGAAGGCTCGCGGCGCATGCTCCAGCAGCTCATCCGCGACTTCGGCGAAGATGACCAGAGCAGCATCGCGATTTGCTTCGTTGATGGGCGAGCCTTGTTCGGCGATTTGCTCGTAGGTATGTTGCAGGATGGCGTGATTCAAACTGCCCAGTTGCAGCGCATCGGCGCCCAATTCCGGCTCTTCGAATTCCTCTAGTTTAAGCAGGCGCTTGGCGAAATAGCGGAAGCCACAGACGCCATAATCATTGAGTTGGGAGGCGCTGAAGACCCGCTTTGGTCCCAGCTTCCGCGCCACTTCCGCCAGCAGATGCGGCTGCGACAAGACCCCGCTGTAGTTGTCAAATGGCTGATTAGAAAGCCGTCCGCGCTCGACAGCCCGCCCCAGTTGGACGCGCCGCCAGGTCCCGGGCATTTCCGCGCGCAGCCAAGCCAAATGACGCAGGGCGCTTGCGGGTTTTCTCGACTCGCCGTCGCTAAGCCAACTCGCCAGCGCTAACATCAATTCGCCTTCGCTTGCGGCATATTCCGGCATCACGACAGCGCCAAGCCCCGCTGATTCAATGGGCTGCTGCGGATAGACGCGCTTGACCGCCCCCCAAAAATGGCTGGCCTGCCAGGGCTTGCCGTCTTTGAATGTGGGTCGCGACAAGGTCAGCGACTCTTGCGGCAGCGCCAGCAATTCGTAGAAGAGACTCTGCTCGTCGCCGCGATCGACGCGCGAATCCAGGGGGATGCCGCGCGCCCGCCAGGTCCGCCGTTCCGAGTCTAGGCAGAGCGGGTCTTCGCGCATTTCGGCTGGAAAGACGCCTTCCGCCAAGCCCAGAATGAACACATGCGCATGCGGCAAACCAAGCGCCTCGTCCGCGGTCGTCACCAGCACTTTGCCACGCCGAGAGCGATCCCTATTGCGCAGCAGCGGAGCCTCCAGCGCGTGAGCGAGATCGCCATAGAATTGCGCCCATTCGATTGCTTCCGCGCCGCCGGTCAGGCGCTGCACATTGTCGGCCGCCCGCATGCCGCGCAAAATGGCGTCCAGCCCGGCGAGCGCCCTGCTATCACGCCGGGATTGCGGGCTTTCGTCCGACCGCGCGAGCTGTCTCACGCGCAAGCTGAATTCGCCATTATTGTCGTCATTATCGGCTGCGGTAACTTCCGAGCGGGGGGCCTCCCCTAGCAAGCCATCGAGCCAGGCGACATAGTCGCGGGTGGGGGCGATTGTCGGCGGTGTGACGGCAGTCATGAAGGCGTCCAAGCCTTCAGCCAAGGCATCCGCCTGTGCTCCTGTCAGCTGCGTAAGTACTTCGTCTTCGTCGGCGCCGTAAGCCTTTCCGCGCGCCAGTTCAATGATGGAGAGCCAGTCGTCGCGACTCCCGCCTGTGAGCTTGTGTTCCCTGCTGATTCGATCCAGCAGGTCGATCTGCGGAGTATCCAGCCCTGATTGGATATAGGGCGAGCGCAGGGCATCCAGCAGATCGCGGCGGCGGAAGCGCGGCGCCAGCCCCAGCAAGTCCAGCAGGGAGGCGATGACGGGCGTGGCGCTGGCGGGCGCTTCGGCATGCACCAGCAGCGGCAGCCCAAACTCCCGCCCCGCGGCGGTCAAAGCCTTGGCATAGTGTTGGGGGCCGCGCAGGACGATCAAGATGTCGTCGGGGCGCGCGCCATCCAGCAACCGTCGCTTGACTACGCGCAGCACGGCGCGGACTTCTTTGGCGGGGCTGGGCATGGCGATCATATGCAGGACGCTGCTGTGTTCGCTTGCGGGCTCATCGCTGAAGATGGCCCGACTCAGCCCTTGCAAGTCCGCATGGCTTTGGCTGTGCGCGTCAATCTGGACAATGCGCAGCGGGACGGAGGCCGCGGCAAATGCCTCTTCCAGTCGCCGCCGGGTGATAGCGCTGCGCCTGGGCAAACCCATATCGTTCGTGGCTGTCAGCGTGATGTGCAGCTGTGGTATGGCGCTCGCCATCGCCGCCAGCAGATGCGCCCGGACGCGCGTGAACTGTTCAAAGCCATCAACCAACATCAGTGCACAACCTGCGACGAGATCGGGCTGCTGCTGCACGGTCTCCAGCGCCAACCAGCCTTCGCCGGCGCTATCGGCGAGTCGCTTGTCTTTTAGCAGCGATTGATAGCGCGTATAGATCGTGGCAAGTTCGTGGTCTTTGGCGGATTGGGCGGCGGCAGCATAGCTCAATGCGCGGACGCCGCTCTGCTTGAGCTCGTCGAAGTGCCGCGCCAGCACGGTAAGGAATCCGCGTGTGTCGGCGATGCCATGGAAGACGCGCAGCTCCTCCGCCGCCAGCATGTCATGCAAGAGGCGCCGGAGAAGTCCATAGCGGGCTGCAGCATTCAGGCGACGCAAGGGCATGCTCGCCATTTTCAGCAAGCGGGCATGCAAACGGGCGAAGTCAAAGAACTCTATGTTGAAGTGGACGGAGTCTGCCGTATCGTCGTCTATCAGTCGCTGACGGAAGTTCCGTTCCTGCTGTCGCGAGGTCAGCAGTACCCAGATGCGGGGCAAATCCCAGCGCGAAGCGGTCACTCGCCGCAGCTGCTTAAGCATTTCTGCTGTCTTGTCCGCGCCCGGCGGCGCCAAATGCAATCTGCCCGCCATGCGCCACTCCTTAGCGATAAATCAGATTGAGGACTCGCTGCACAGTGTCCGCGTCCAACCGCCGCGACGCGAAATAACTGTCGCGCAGATTATGCACGAAGGCGCTGGCATGCAGGACCGGCACGGCTGGCTTCTGCAGGCGCAGTTGGGCTTCGGAGGCGTCCCGCAGGAAGACTACCGCCGCGAACACCGGCACGCCGACCAAGCCCTGATCTTTGCAGAGGTCCTTGACTCGCAGGGCGCTGGCGACTACATCCCGCGTGGGATTCCAGCGCAGCGCACGCCAAGTCCCCTTTCGCCCGCGCCGCAGCCAACTGCCGCCTTCATTGAAGTATTCGCCGCGCCGCCGCGTGATGCGCAAGAGCAGCAAGCCATATTGGCTGACCAGCGCCGCGTCCACATAGCCGATACTGCTTTGGCTGATATTGCGGATGAAGACAAAACGTTGATCCAGCTGCATCGCCAGCATCTCGCCCAATTCCCAGGCGGGAGCATTGTCTGTGCGCCAGGTCACCGCCCGCAGCGCCATCAACATCGACGCCAAGCTCAGCCCCGCGCCAATCACCAGCATGCCTTTGCGCGCAGCATCATAGACGGGAAAGAGGCGATTGTACGGTACGACCAAATTGACGATGTGCAAGCCGATGCCGGTCACCAGCAGCGCCGCGCCCAGCAGGAATACTACTGCCGCCGCCAGCAGCATATCGCGCGAGCGCCGATTCAAGCGTCTTGTCGGGGCGACATTTTGCATGCCGCGTCTCCGGTTCCTTGAGATGTCTAGGAGTGTAGCTTATGCTGCGCCGCCAATCTGCGCCAGCATGGCAACGCGCGCCCGGACGACCTCCACTATAATCAAGTTGTTAGCAGCCAGCTCATGCAGCAGGGCAATCACCGGAATCCGCAGCGCTGATGAACCAAATGCCACGCGAAACTCGCAGCGACGCCGAGGCCGGCTTGGGCGGCGTCCACCGCTTTGGCAGCGCCAGCGAATCACTATTCCGCCGCTTGTACACGCGCCTCAGCCGCCAGCGCGCCAGCGAAGGCGACGACATAAACGCGCGCCTGCAAAGCCTGCATCAGCAGCAGCAGCGCAGCGTCAACCAATTGGAGCGTCTGCAAGCCATCTTCGCTAGCCTGGAAGAAGGCATCATCGTGCAGGACAACAGCGGCAAAGTCACTATGGTGAACCGCACTGCCGAAGCCATGCTGGGCGGCAGACGCAACTTCTGGGACAGCGAGCTGGGCACGCTCTTTGAGCGCTACCGGGATGTGCAAACCACCAGCGCCGAGTTGATGCCCTTGGGCGAATCGGACGAGCTGCCCTTGAACAACCGCGTCCTTCGTGCGCAGTTGAGCGCCATCGGCGACGAGACTAATCAGCGCATGGGCACCGTCATCATCCTGCGCGATATCACGCATGATGCCTTGGCGCAGCGATTGAAAGATGGCTTTGTCGCGCATATCGCCCGCGCCATGGGGAGCCCCGTCTCCGTCATCAAACTGGCCAGCGAGTTGCTGAACGCCCAGCCGGAAGACACGGCGGTTAATCAACGCTTGCTGGATAAGCTGTTGCAAAATGTTGATTTGCTCGATCAGCTGGCGCTGGAATTGTTGGATATCGCTCAACTGAAGGCTGGCAGCTTTGATGTAGAGCGCGAGCCGCTGCAGGTTGAAGAGGTGGTTTGGTCGGTGGTCAATGGCATGGGCGCGGCGCTGGCCGCCCGAAACATTGACTTGCTGGTGATGACGCGGGACATCACGGGCATAGAAGTACTTGGCGATGCGACCCGTCTGCAATGGGCGCTGGGGCATCTCGCGCGCAATGGCGCAGATTACGGGCGGGATGGCGGCTATGTGGCGCTGGCAGCCCGCAGCGAAAACCGCGACGGCAAGCTCTACGCCCTAATCAGCGTCAGCGACAACGGCATCGGCATCAAGGCGGAAGACCTGCCGCATGTATTCGAGCGCTTCTATCGTGGCGATTCCTCCGCTGCTGCCCATGCGCCACGAGGCTTGGGGCAGGGTTTGTATGTGGCGCGGGCCATCGCCCAGGCGCATGGCGGTTTCCTGCAAGTGGAAAGTCGCGAAGGCAGGGGCAGCATCTTCACGCTGGGTATCCCGCAGATGCTGCCGGCTTGACGAGTCTGCAGCCGCATGCCACACCTGATTGACGGACACAACCTCATCGCCAGCCTGCCCGATATCGGCATGGATGACCCAGACAAAGAAGCCAAATTGGTCAACCTGCTCAAAGGCTGGGCGGCCGCCACCAAGAAGAAATGCACGGTCGTCTTCGACCGGGGATTGCCGGGCGGCGCATCCCGCATGGGGACGAGCGCGGTCAAAGTCATCTTCGCAGCCGACCAGCGCAGCGACGCCGACACGCTGATCAACCGGCGCATCAGCCGCGCGCGGGATCGCCGTGGCTTGACCATCGTCTCGTCCGACGGCGAGATCCGCAGCTGCGCCAACCGCTACGGCGTCAAGATCGTCGGCGCGTCGGCATTTGCGGGACAGCTGCGCCGCAAAGCACGGTCGCGGGATGCCCGCGGCGAAGAAGTCAATCCGGTCGTGACGCCGGCGGAAGTCGATGAATTGCTGGATCTCTTCGACAAGTCTGACGGTTCAAGTTAGCGGTGGCGAGGCACTTGCGGCTTTACGCGCGGGCGCAAATTCAGTATCATCAACGCGACGGGGCGTGGCGCAGTCCGGTAGCGCGCGCGGTTTGGGTCCGCGAGGTCCTCGGTTCAAATCCGGGCGCCCCGACTTAAGCCTATTTGCCCGCGGGTATGGTGTAATGGTAGCACTCCACCCTTCCAAGGTGTCAGTACGGGTTCGAATCCCGTTACCCGCTTCGATTCACGGCTGGGTCCATAGCTCAATGGTCAGAGCAGTCGGCTCATAACCGATTGGTTCCAGGTTCGAGTCCTGGTGGACCCATACTCATCGCCAGCGCCGGTGCGACCGGATGCGGTCGTAAGCGCGCTTGACTTCCTTGAATCGCTTTTCGGCTTCGCTTTTATCGTGGGCACTGACATCCGGGTGATATTGACGGGCGAGTTTGCGGAAGGCTTCTTTGACGGCTTCCTGCCCGGCGCCCACCTCAATCTCCAAGGCTAAATAGGCGGCGTTGATTTGCTCGCCCGCTTGCGGCTGCGCGTCTCGACTGTGGTAATAGAAGCGCTGCCGCGCCCGTTCTTCGCTGATTTGGCGTTTGAACTGCGGCGAGGCGATATCGCCGACCAGCCAGCTGCCGCGGACATTGGTCTGGTAGTCGCGCCGCCGCACCGACACGGCATCGCAGGGGAAGTCGCTGCTGTGCCAGACCAGGAACTCGCCGCGCTGCTGAGTTTCATCCAGGTTAACCTGGATCAGCCGCAAGCCGTCTTCCATACCCTTGTAGGCATAGATCGCGCCCAGAGAAATGACGCGCAGGTCGTCCTGCCAGTCTTGCAGGCGTCCGCAGAAGCCGTCGCCGGGCAGCAGCTGAGCGTCCACCAGGAAGAGCGTGCCGATGCTGGCGCCGCTGTTCTGCCTCAAAATGTTTTTGATTTGCCGCGGCTTCATAGCGCGCCCGACGAGGTAGATGTGCAGGCGGCTGTTCATCCAGGTTTCGATGACGATACCCGGTTCGTGATCGCGAGCGGTCAGCGTTGGCGCGGGGCTTGCGCTGGCGAACTTGACATCCTGGATTTGGCGGAAACGCTGCCGGAGCTGCTCGGTGATTGAATGTGGCAAGGCTTTGTCTTTCGGCTAGAGGCGGCTGCGCGCGCGAATCCCTTTGGGCAAGGCTTTTACCACATCGCTCGCGACTGGCACAGAGTCAGGCGACTCTGCTGGCGACGAAAACGCGGCAATTTGGCGAGTTTCTTGCAATTCGCGCAAAAGAGGGTATAGTAAAGGTGCAAAAGTGTGAGGGGGCCGTTAGCTCAACTGGCAGAGCGCCTCGTTGACGTCGAGGAGGTTACAGGTTCGAGTCCTGTACAGCCCACAGTGAAATTTGACCGTCCATTGCGGCGGTCATTTTGTTGCAACTTGTTGGAAATCGCCGCGTCTTGCGCGCGTCAAAACTCGATGCCAGCCCGCGCCTTGATGCCAGCGTCATAAGCGTGCTTGATCTTGACCATCTCGGTGACGGTATCCGCATAGTCGATCAAGGCGGCTGGCGCGTTCCGCCCAGTGATGAGCAGATGCTGCCGCTCTGGCTTGTTCGCTCGCAGCCAGTCGATCACTTCGGCGACATCCAGCCAGCCGAAATCCAGCAGGTAGGTAAATTCATCCAAGACGACAAGTTCGTACTCATCGGAGATGATGATCGCCTGCGCCTTTTGCCAGCCGTGCAGCGCGCGCGCCTGTGTCTCGTCCAGGTGAAGCCATCACCCGTCTTGATCGGCTGCAAGCCGAGTTGCCGCAACGCTCGAACCTCACCCCATTGCCCGGTCTCATGTTTGAGGAATTGTATCAGCACGACCGGTTTCTTCCGGCCGAGCATGCGCAAGATCACCCCGAAGGCCGAGGTCGATTTGCCGCGTCCCTCGCCGGTATTGACCAGCACCAAGCCGCGTTTCCGCTTTCGCTCGCTCATAATAAGCCGCCTTCCTGTCGCTCTAGCGGCGGCGAGAGATTTGCGAAGCTGCCGCCATAGGCGCCAAAGCTGAAGCCATCGATGCCAAAGATCTCGCTTAGGCTGCCGTCTCGCAGTATTGCCGTCGGCGAGCCAACTTGCATCCCGCTTTCGCCCATCAGCCACAATTCGTCGCAATAGCGCAGCGCCAGATCTAACTCGTGCGTGCAAACGAGAACGGCGCGATCGGCATCCCGGGTCAGCCGCCGCAACAAGCGCAGTGTTTCCAGCCGCCGCGGATAATCCAAGAAGGCGGTGGGCTCGTCCAGCAGCATCAGCGGGCAATCCTGTGCCAGCGCTCGCGCGATCATGAGTTTTTGCCGTTGCCCATCACTGAGCTCGGCCACACGCTCTTCGGCCAGGTCTGTCGCGCCGACAGCGTCCAATGCCCAGACGACCTGCGCGTGGTCGGACTTGCTCAGCCTGCCCAGCCAGTCGCTGTGCGGGTATCTGCCCAATGCCACGAGCGCATAACCATTGAGCAGGCTGGCTTGGGGCGCAGCCGTCAACACGATGCACAGCCGCCGCGCCACATCCAGCGGCAGCATGCGGGCTGTTTCTTCGCCATTGAGCAGCACTTGACCAGCCAGCGGCGCTTGCATGCAAGCCAGCGTGCGCAGCAATGTCGATTTGCCGATGCCATTCGCGCCCAATATGCCGACCAGGCTGCCCCGCTGCAGTTGCAAGTTCAGGTCGCGCGCCAGCACGATATTGCCCCGCCGCCGCCGATAGCCGATGGTCAGCGAGCGCGTTTCCAGCGCCGCGTTCATGCCAGCCCCCGCGCGCGCCGCAGCAGGACTAGCATGACCACCGGCGCGCCCATCAAGGCAGTTACCACATTCAGCGGCAGCACGATATTGCTGCCCGGCAATTCGGCGATTAGCGCAGCCGCCAGCGCCACGCAAGCCCCCGCCAGGATCGTGCCCGGCAGCAGCAAACGATGGTCGGAACTGCCCAGCAAGCCGCGGCAAATGTGCGGTACTGCAATGCCGATGAAAGCGATTGGACCGCAAAATGCCGTAACCGCGCTGACCAGCAGCGCCGTCGCCAGCACGATGCCCAACCGCGTCTGTCGCATGGGCACGCCCAGACTGCGCGCATAGTCCTCGCTCAGCAGCAGCGCATTCAGCGGTTTGACCTGTGCCGCCGCCAGCGATAACCCCGCTCCGACGATCAGCGTTAAAATCGGCAGCTGTTCGCTGGTTACGCCGCTGAACGAGCCGAAAGTCCAGTTGATGTAGGCCTGGATGCGCTCGGGCAGCGCGAAGTAGAGCAGCAGGCTGACCAGCGCCGCGACCAGATAGCCAAACATCAGCCCCAGGATGAGCAAGGTAACGCCGTTGGGGATGCGCGCCGCCGCTAGCAGCACCAAGGTCATGCTTATGCCAGCGCCAATGCCGGCCGCTGCCGTCAGCAGCAGGTCTCCCGCCAAGCCCAGGCCGCCCAGCAGCGTGCCGCCCGCCGCGCCAGCGCCCAGCACCACCAGCGCCACACCCAAGCTCGCGCCCGATGACACGCCCAGCACAAAAGGCTCGGCCAGCGGGTTGCGAAACCAGGTCTGCATCAGCAGCCCGCTGACGCCCAGCGCCATGCCCGCCAGCATGGCCGTCACCGTTTTGGGCAGGCGGAATTTCAGCACGATATTCGTCCAGGCGGCGTTTTCCGCTTCCCCGCCCAGCAGCACGGCAAGAATCTGATCCAGCGGGATGGATGCCGAGCCCAGCGCCAGGCTGAGCGTCAACAGCAGGCAGAGTAGCAGCGCCAGCGCGACCAGCAGCAATGGTTTTGCGCCGGCGTATTCGCGCCCCTGCCAGGCGATCACGATGATGGGCAAGCGGGCCAGGCGCAGCATATCAAGCCTCGCTCAAGCGGCGGTAATAGGTGAATTCGTGAGCGGGCAGCAGCGACGGATGAAAGATCGCCAGCAAGTCCGCCAACACCAGATGCGGGTTGACGACGCCCCATTCGTAATAATTGTTGCCGCCATTAGGGTTCTCGTCGCGATTGTTGTTCCAGATATCGCCAGATTGGAAGGCGGCAAAGTCGGCAAAGCGGCTGTCCAGCGCCAGCAAGTCCGCGGCTGTAGCGACCCCAAAAGTATCCACCAGCCAGATATCGGCGTCCAAGCCCTGTTCGTAGGCAGCCTCGAAGCTATACGGCTGGCTGCCGGCAGGGTCGGCGCTCGTCAGCGCCATTTCTGCGCTGGCATCATGGATTAGCTGGCCAACATAAGTGTCTGCGCCTGGACTGTACCAGGCATCGGCATAGCCCGAGAATAAATTGAGCAGCACGCGAGGCTGGTCTTCGTCGGCTACGCCGGCAGCCAAGTCAAGCGCCGCTTCGTACTGATCGCGGATGTCCGCATAGACCTGGTTGGCGCGCGCTTCTTGATTATAAAAGAGCGCCGGCAGCTTCAGCCATTCAGCCCGCCCCAGCGGTGAGTTTTCTCGCCAACTGGCATTCAGCGCCGTGAATATGCCGGCTTCCAGCAAGACCGGGTGCGCATCGGTATCGGGGTTGTAGCCGTAGCTCAACACCAGGTCGGGCGCCAACTCCAGCGCCAGCTCGATATTCACTTCCGCGCCGAAGCCGATCTCGGCAATCGCGCCAGATTCGATCCCCTCGATCACTTCCGGGGTGCTGATGTAAAAGCCGCTATCCACCGCCACCAACTGGTCGAGAATCCCCAGCAAGGATAGCGCCGGCAGTTGCGTGGTGGAAAGCGCGATCAACTTGCCGGCCGGGACGTCTATGAATTGCGCGTTTTCGGCGAAGTTTTCCGGGGGCGGGGCTGGCGCGCCACACTGCACCAGCACATATTCGAAAGGCGGCGCGCCGTCATAGGCATCCCCGACGCGCAGGAGCTTGTAATGACCATGATACGAGACGCTAAGATTGTCGGCATCGATAACTTCGGCTTTTTGCGGGAAGTAATCGACAGCGGAGTCGAAGTCAGTGATGCAGCCTGCCGTCAGGTTGTCGCCTTGCGCGGCAGTTGGGGCGGTCGTGATGAGCAGCAGAATGAGCGTCAGCAGCGCGGTTTTCATCTTGTCCCTCCATTGGATGAAGGAGGGCGCGCGCAGACAAGAAAAACGCCCATGACTGTGGGCGGATTGCGGTTCTGGCGTCCATGCTCGTCTCCCTCTTTACGCGGAAAGTAGACTGAGCTAAGCCCCAGGCTGGCATTCGGACTTCTGACTATTCGTCAGTCACCGCTGCGCGACAGTGTCGGATTTGCACCGACTTCCCCAGTTGCGCGTCTGGATTAGAGACGCGCCCGAGACCTAGATTAGTAATGTCTCCCCACTTTGGCACAGACTGCGCGCGTTGTCAAGCCTAAGCTGTTCGTCCTCCCAAATTTATCGAATTGCTTGACAAAAATTGGAAATGGTATTTTAATTGCCATAATGACTCATTATACAGAGTATGCAGCTATGCGTATCGAAACAGCGATCTTGCAAATGTTGACGAAGGCAGCCGCGGCGCGGACGCTCCTGCCCTTTACCCCTCCCCCCCTTTTCCCCCCCCCCCCCCCCGAATTTCCCGCTAGATCCCGACCTTCGCCGGAGGTCGTCATGAACTCCGGAAGTCTCGCCAGGCTCATCCTCATCGCGCTGGCATTCCTGCTGCTTTCGGCGGCGCCGGCCTCGGCTCAAACCACTCGCAGCGCCAACAGTTACGCCACGCTGGTCAGCGCCATCAACGCGGCCAACACCAGCAGCGGCGACACCATCAACATCTCTGGCACAATCACGCTGACCGCCGACCTGCCCGCCATCACCAAAAGCGTCACCATCAACGGGGTCGGCAACAACGCCACCATCAACGGCGCGGACAGCCACCGCGCTTTCGTCATAAACACGGCCGGGATTTCTGTGACCATCAACAATCTCACGCTGGCCAATAACCAGGCCCCACTTAACAGTCATGGCGGCGCTATAAGTTTCCCGGGCGGCGACGGGACAGCCGATTTGACGCTGAATAATGTCACCATCCGCGACAGCGATGCCTGGTACTCGGGCAGCAACGGCATTGGCGGCGCCTTGCATTGCAACTCTAACACGCTCACCATCCGCGACAGCCGCTTTTACAACAATCGCGGCGAAGAAGGCGGCGCCATCAATCTGGGCGGCTTCTGCTTTGGGGCCACGATCACCCGCAGCGCCATCTTCAATAATGAAGCCAGATTGAATGGCGGCGCCTTGCACATCTCGCGCGGCGCGGGCGTGACCATCAACAACACCAGTATTTACGGCAACAAAGTCGGCGACGAAACCGGAGCCGCCGATGGACGCGGCGCGGCCATCTACATTGTCGGCACCGGCAGCGGCGCCCCGCAAAGACCGATCCGTTTGAATCATGTTACGATCACCGGCAACCGCAATGCCGAGCCAAACCAAAGCGCCAATGATCAGGATGAAGGCGCTCTCCACTTCGTGCTCGCCGGTGTCAAGCTGCACCTGCAAAACACCATCAT
>DAOUKU010000057.1:0-61472 GCA_034420985.1 Anaerolineae bacterium
TGGCTCTGGCGCAAATTTCCCGATTGCCATTTCGTCTATGCCGATGGGCGCTCGCACAACCAGCCCGCGCAATACACCATCCCCATGGACGGCAAGCCCGGTCCTTGCTGGGATCATCCTGGCGCGCGGCAGGCGGCGACTCGCTTCATCGCGCAGCTGGCGCGGACGCTGGGGCAATACAAGAACATCTGGGCGTGGAATACCTTCCAGGAGATCGGGTTCTGGCCCAACACGGCTGGCAAGCTGGGCTTCTGCTACTGTTCGCATACGCTGGCGCGCTTCCGTGACTGGCTGCGCGAGCAGTATGGCGATTTGTCCGCGCTCAACGCCGCCTGGCAGATCAACTACGCGCATTGGGACGAGGTAGAGCCGCCCCGCCGCGAAGAGCCGCTGGCGCCCTATATTGATTGGCGCTACTTCATGGACGATATTTATATGGCGCGGGCATTGGGCTTCAAAACGCGGGCTTTGCGCGAGAATGACCCGGGGCAGCGCCCCGTCTTCAGCCATGCCGATACGCCACGCGTGGGCAGCGGCGCGGAATTCAACTGGGCGCGGGCTGGTGATTTCTTCGGCACGAGCAACTACCCGAAATGGAACAACGGCCACCCTTGGGACGACCCTGTCGATAACGAAACGACGGCGCTGCGCAACGAACTCTGGGAAGAGATGATGCTATGCACCGACTTGGCGCGCGGCTGCAACGGGCGCGACCGGGCGCTGTGGGGCGCGGAATTCCAGGGCGGTCCGATCTCCACCTCGCTGCATTACGGACGCAAACCGACGCCCAAGGACCTGCGCCTGTGGATGCTGGCAGGCTTGGCTTGCGGCATGACCGGCATCAGTTTTTGGAATCATCGCGTTGAGCGTTTCTGGAAAGAGGGCAACGGCTTCGGCTTGCTGGACCCGCTCGGCGACAGCAGCGAACGCATGCGGACGGTCAGTCAAATCGGCGCGGCAATCCAGCGTCATGGCGAGTTCTTCGCCAACTCGCAGCCGCCGCGCGCGCAAGTCGCCATCTTGGTCAACGAAGATCACTACCACTTCTTCCAAGCCTGCAACGGCGATGTCATTGAGCATTACCGCTACAACATGCGCGGGCATTACGCGCGTCTGTGGCGGATGGGTCTGCCGGTCGATTTTTTGGACGCCCAGCAAGTCATCGCAGGCGAACTGGCATCTTACAAAGCCGCGATTTTGACCATGCCGCTAAGCCTGGACGCTGGCTACTTCGCTCAGTTGCGGGGCTATGTCGAGGCTGGCGGTTGCTTGATCGCGGAAGCCTGCCCGGGTCGCTGGGACAAATACGGCTGGACGACACTCTCGCAACTGGTGGCTGGCGGCGAGGAAGTCTTCGGCGCGCGGCATGGGGACCTGGTGATGATCAGCGAAGCGGGCGCCCCCTCCCGCTGGATGCCGACGCCGCGGCGCTTTGACGAATTCGACCCGCCGACCCTGCTGAGTGGCGCGGGGAGTTGTGGGGGCTTGCAAGTTCGCGCCAATTTCTGGTTGCAGACCTTGCAGCCGACCAGCGGCGAGCCCATCCTGTTGCGCGGCGACGAAGTCGCTGGCGTCCGCAATCGTTATGGGGCGGGGCAGGCGGTCTTGCTGGGCAGTTTCGTCGGCTTTGGCGCCATGGCTTATCGCGCTGCCGATGCCGACACGGACGCTTTTTTGACGCGCCTGCTGGCGGATGCGGGCGTGGAGGCGGATCGCTGCGGGCAGCTGCTGCGCAGACGGCGCGAATGGCAGGGGCAGCAAGCTTGGTTTCTCATCAATCCCGAGCGCGAAGCTGTATTCATCAGCTTGAGCAAGGAAGGCTTCGCCGAAGCGACGGATCTGCTGGGCGACAGCCTCATCGCCCAATCCGAGAGCGAAATCAGCCTGTGCATCGGTGGCATGGAGTTGGCTTGCGTGCTGCTGCGAACCCCCGTCATTTGTCGAACGGTGTAGGGGCGAGGCATTGCCTCGTCCGCACAGGATATGCTATTGGACGGGGCTGGAGTAGACGGGCGACCCATTGGGTCGCCCCTAGGGCTCTCGATTTTAGCGGGGGCTGGCGGCCGGGGTGTTGCATTTTGGGCGTCTCAGCGGGGCGCGTAGACACTGCCCGTCAGACGCTCCTACAGCTTCCGCATGGGTTTTGCCTCCCCCATGTCGATGGGGGACCGAAGGGGCTTGCACCCCGCATATTAGGAAAGGACTCCCGCCATGAAAATCACCCGCATTGACTGTCATGTGCTGCTCGTGCCCGAGGTGCATACCGAAGCCTGCTCGTCGGCGCAGGACAACCTGGTCGTGGAGATTCACACCGACGAGGGCATCAGCGGCATCGGCGAAACGGATGTCAACCCTTGGATCGCGCGTGTCTGCATCCAAGCCCGTGGCACGCATATCATGGGCTTGGGGCTGGAAGAGATGTTGCTGGGCGAAGACCCTCTGCAGCCGGAAGCCATCTGGCAGAAGCTCTACAGCGGCTCCAAAATGAACGGACGGCGCGGCGCTTTGATCTGCGCGATGGGCGCGATCGACATGGCGCTTTGGGATATCAAAGGGAAGGCGCTGGGGCTACCCATTTACAAGCTGCTGGGTGGCGCGGTCAAAGACAGCATCACGCCCTATGCCTCCCTGCTGCCCACCGGCGATACCCTGCAGGAATACCGCGACTCCCTGCTGGACAAGCTGCTGCAAGCTCGCGACTTCGGTTTCAAAGCCGCCAAGCTGGAAATCTGCATCAACGGTCCCTACACGCATAACGCCCTGCAGGAGCATGACGACCATATTGCGGAAATCGTGGCGGATTGTCGCGCGGCTGTCGGCAACGGCATGACGTTGATGGTGGATGTCGCCTATGCCTGGGGGGATGCCCGCACGGCGCTGCGAGTCATCGACCAGCTGCTGCCTTATGACCTCTTCTTCCTGGAGACGCCCATCAATATAGATGACCTGGATGGTTATGCCTTCATCGTCGACCATTCGCCGATTCGCATCGCTGCGGGTGAGTGGCAGAATACGCATTTCGAGTTCATTGATCTGGCGCTGCGCGGCAAGCTGGATGTGTTGCAGCCGGATGTGGGGCGGGTTGGCGGCTTCACGGAGGCGCGCAAAGTGGCGCAGTTGGCGGCGGACCAGGGGCGTCTCATCGTGCCGCACTGCTGGAAGACCGGCATCGGCATCGCCGCCAGCGCCCATCTCGGCTTTGCCACGGCTTGCTGCCCCTTCATCGAGTATCTGCCCGCCCACCTGTCCGAATCCGCGCTGCGCGACGAGCTGGTGGCGGATGAGCTGCAGATGATCGATGGTGAAATCCCCCTGCCGCAGAAGCCCGGTCTGGGCATTGAGCTCAACCGCGAGGCGCTGGAGAGGTACCGGGTATAGGGGAGAAGCCCTGTGCGGCCATGTGGTGTAATTCGCAATTTGTAGGGGCGGCCCCTACACCGATTTACAGATGGCGGGCAACGGGCGTTAGACAGGCATACCCGAATTCGCCAGCGCCGCCTGGATTGTCTCGCGCTGCTGTGGGGAACTGGCTGGCATGGGCATGCGCGGGATGCCGGCCGGGCGCCCCTGCAACTCCAGCGCCGTCTTGACATTGGCGGGCAGGTTGTCGTCCATGATAGCGTCCCAAAGCGGCAGCAAACGTTTGTGCAGCGCCAGTGCCTGAGCATGGTCGCCAGCCTGCGCGGCATCCCACAACTGCACGCACAATTCTGGCGCGGCGCTTAATATCGCGGCGATTGCACCATGCGCGCCCAAAGCAAAGGAGGGATAGAGCAGGGCGTCCACCGCCGACATAATCACGCCGGCATCCCCCGATCGCAGCAGTAAATCCGCCAGCAGCTTGAGATCCCCCGCGCTTTGCTTGACACCGATCAGCCCGTCGATCTCCCGCAGCATTTTGTCCAGCAGGGCGGGCGAGCAATAAGACCAGGGCACGACATTGTAGACCATCACCGGCTGCGCAGCCGCCTCACACAGCGCTGCGAAATGCCCGAACATCGTCTCGTCGCTGGGGCGGAAGAGGTAGTGCACGGGCGTAACTTGCAGCGCCGCCACATCCAGGTCAGCCAGCGCGCGCGCTTTCTCGATGGCTTGGCGGGTGCTGTCGACGATGATGCCGGCGATGACGGGCACGCGCCCCGCCGCTGCGTCTACTGCCGCGCCAACCAACTGCCGCAGTTCGTCCGTACTCAGGGTGTGTCCCTCGCCGGTGCTGCCGCCGACAGCCAGCCCGTGCACGCCAGCGCGACTGATGAGATGCTCGATTTCGGCGCGCAGCAGCGCTTCATCCAGCGATTCGTCGGTCCTGAAAGGCGTGGCCATGGGTGGCGCGATGCCGTAGATTTTCATGCGGTCCGCTCCTGTTTGTTCGCCTGCACATTGGGCATCTCAGCGAGGCGCCTCTACAACGCGCCCTGTCTCATCGGCAGGCTCGGCGCTTTCGATGACCTGGTCGATGATGAAGGGTGGGCGTCGGCGCGTTTCGTCCAGATTGCGCCACAGATATTCGCCCAGGACGCCCAAAATCAGCAGCTGCGCGCCAGAAGCCAGCAGCACCACCACCATCAGCGATGACCAGCCCGGCGCGTCAATTTCCAAAGCCAGCCGCTGGTAGATGATGTACGCGGCGTAAACCGTGCCCAGCAGGCTGAAAAGGATGCCCAGGCTGGTCGCCAGCCGCACGGGGAAATGCGAAAAAGCCACAAAGGAGTCGATGAAGTACTTGACTTTTTTGCGCAGCGTCCACATGGATCGTCCGTACTCCCTAGGGCGCGCCTGGCGGTCAAAATAAATCACTTCGGGATCGAAGCCCAGCCACAGCAGCAAACCCGACAAATAGGCGTTGCTCTCCTGGATGTTGTTGACCAGGTCACAAACTTGACGGTCTATCAGCCAGAAGTCAAAGCCGCGTCGGGGCATGGAGGCGATGGCGTAACGGCGAA
The DNA here is from genome assembly GCA_034420985.1 of Anaerolineae bacterium. GTDB lineage: Bacteria > Chloroflexota > Anaerolineae > Aggregatilineales > Phototrophicaceae > UBA6055. The sequence continues at coordinate 4,944 of DAOUKU010000057.1, forward strand.
ACAAGGCGTAGAAGGCATCCGACAGAAGCGAAGTGGGAAAGGGGTCGGCTCGTTTGCGCCGCGCTGCCAGCACCACTTTTTTGCCCGCGCGCCACTTGGCCAGCATCTCGTGCAGCAGCGCTGGTGGATCCTGCAAATCTGCGGAAATGTCAGCGACGCAATCGCCACGCGCCAGGCTCAAGCCCGCCATTATCGCCGCCACCGAGCCAAAATTGCGCGACAGCCGGGCAATGCGCATGCGCGGCTCCTGCTGCGCCAGTCCTTGCAAAACCGCAAAAGACTCGTCCTGTGAGCCATCGTCCACGAAGATAAACTCGAAGCGATCGGAGTCATTGCGCGCCGCCAGCGCTTGCAATTCCGTCAGCAAATCCGCCAGGCTGGGAGCATTGTGATAGACCGGCACGACAATGGATACCAGACTCATCCCGCCTCCAGCCCGAAATTGCGCAAGATTGCCAGACGCTGCTCGTCGGGCACATCGCGTAGTTTTCTGGCTGGCACACCGGCTACGACTGTCCAGGGCGGCACATCACGCGTTGCCATGGCGCCCGACGCAACGATTGCGCCCATGCCTACCTCTATGCCCGCGGACAGCGTTGCGTTGGCGCCGACCATGGCAAAGCGACGGATGCGCGGCGGGTCGATACGAAAGGGAACCAGACCAAAGCGCTTTAAATACACATCATTGTCGTTGGCTGAACCGACATGGCTGGCGATAAACACATCCGATTCGATGAGGCAGCCACCGACGATAAAAGCCAGATTATGGATGCGACTGCGCGCACCCAATTCTACATCGTGCATCAGCGTGGTGCCTCGCCCTACCACCGTGTCATCGCCCAGTTGGCAGCCCTCGCGCAGGGAGGCCAAATCGCCGATCAAGACATTGTTGCCGATTTGCAAATTCGTATAAAGTACGGCGTTTGGGCTAATAACGCAATGTGAACCGATTCGCACATTCTCGTCACCGCGGCTAATGGGGCGATTGGTCGTGCCGGCGCGGATGGGGGGCCTGCCGATGACCGCGCCAGGCATTATCCGTGTGCCCTCGCCAACATGCACATTGGGGTAAAGGGTCACATTGACGCCGATTTCGACATTGGCGCCGATCGTCGCCGCGCCCATGATCCGCACATTTTCGCCCAACTTGGCGGTTGAATGAATCTCAACTTGGCTCATCGTCGCTCCAGTATTGCGCTTTGTATTTGCGATAGTAGGCGGTCGTCTTCCGCAAGCCCTCCAGCAGGCGCGTCCGCGGCTGCCAGCCAACTAATCGGCGGATCTTGCTGATATCGCTGTAGAAGTCGCCTGGCTCCTGTGCCTTGCGCTCGGCGGAAAATGGCGCGTATTTCCAGCGTCCGCTGCCGGCTGCTTCGATCACCGCCTCCGCCAATTCGACAAAGTCGCTCGGCTTGTCGATGCCGACATTGAAGATCTCGCCCACCGCCCGTGGCTCCAGCGCGCACATCAAAATCGCTTCGACCGCGTCGTCTATGTACAAAAAGTCGCGCAAGATCTTGCCATCGCCGAAGACTTGGATGGTGGCGTCATCCAGCGCCAGGCGCACAAACCAATTCACCACGCCATAACGCGGGTGCTTCATTTGAGCGCGCGGTCCATAGCAATTGGTCAAGCGCAGCAAAACTGCCTCAATAGCGTGAATGTCGCAATAGACTTCAATGATCTTTTCCGCCGTCAGGTTGCTAATTTCGTAAATGCCCTTGGGGTTTGTGGGCGCGTCTTCGGACACGGGCAAGCTGACGGCGGGACCATATTGCCCGCGCGTCCCCGTATAGATGACTTTGGCGCTGGGGTTGTGCCGGCGCAGCGCTTCCATGACTACGGCCGTGCCCTTGATGTTGATATCGATATCGGGGAAGGGGTCGGTCAAGCTGAGCACATGGTCGACTTGCCCAGCCAGGTGAAAGACATAATCCTGCCCGCGCACGAGATGATTCATGGCATTGACATCGCGCACATCGCTGAAATTGACGGTCACGCGCTCGCGGACGGGCTCAATGTTGAACAAGTTGCCGGCATAGCCAGGCAGCATGGCATCGACGATGGTCACATCCGCGCCCGCCGCCACCAGCGCGAGGACCAAGTTGCTGCCGGTGAAGCCCATGCCGCCGGTGACCAGGGCGCGCGCGCCGTCAAATGCCCCGCCGTAATTCATCAGGCTGAGCCCCGCAGCTGCCCGATTGCCCGACAGACGCGCAGTACATCGGCATCGCTCAAGCCGATATACAACGGCAGGGACAAGATTTCCTGCGCGGCTACTTCGGTATGCGGCAGGCTGCCCGCGCCCATGCCCAAATCCCGGTGCGACGCCTGCAGATGCACGGGCACAGGATAATGAATCAACGTGCCGATATCGCGTGCCTGCAAATCCGCCATGAGCTCGTCTCGCTGCCCGTCGCGGATGACATAGAGATGATAAACATGCTGGCAGTCGGCGCGGGCAATTGGCTTCCGCAGGCCGCGCAGCTCCTTGTCATAGAGCGCGGCAATCGCTCGCCTGCGCTCGTTGAGTTTGTCCAAATGCGCCAGCTTGACGCGCAGCAGGGCGGCTTGCATCTCATCCAGGCGGCTGTTCGTGCCGCGTGTCTGGTGCCGGTAGCGGCTGGTCTGCCCATAATTGCGCAGCTTGCGCAGTTTGTCGGCCAGCCCGGCATCGTCCGTGATCAGCGCGCCGCCATCGCCATAGGCGCCCATGTTCTTGGTCGGGTAGAAGCTGAAGGCGCCCATCGCGCCCATTGAGCCGACTATGCGCCCTTTGTAGACCGCCCCATGCGCCTGAGCGCAATCTTCGATGAGCAGCAGATCATGCGCCGCCGCCAAGTCCAGCAGCGCGTCCATGTCGGCCGCCCCGCCATAGAGATGCACCGCCACGATGGCGGCTGTGCGAGGTGTGATGGCTGCGCGAGCCGCAGCCGGGCAAAGCGTGAATGTTTCGGCGTCAATGTCGGCCAGCACGGGAGTCGCGCCGGTCGCTTCAATTGCCGCGACTGTCGCCAGCGCTGTATGGGCGACTGTGATGACCTCATCGCCAGCGCCGATGCCGCCCGCCCGCAGCGCCAACTCGATGGCGTCCGTGCCGTTGGCCACGCCCACAGCGTGATTCACACCGTGATAAGCCGCGAATTCGCTTTCAAAGGCTGCTACCTCGGGACCGAGGATGTACCAGCCGCTGTTGGCAACGCGCTGCAGCGCCGCATGGATCTCGCCGGCGAGCATATCGTGCAGGGGTTTGAGTTGGTTGAATGGGATCATGCTGACAGCCTGTACATACGCCTCAATTAAAGCATAGTGTCGCTTGCGCCGCCCCCTGTCTAGTCCCGAATCGCCCAAATAACCCCCTCGTTGAGTCGGCCGTAGGGGCGTCTCGCTGAGATGCCCTTTTCTACCCCTCCCCCGGCCCCTCCCCGTTGATACGGGGAGGGGAGCTAACTTCTGCGGAGTCGGGATTCTTGTTCGGAACTACGCCATACAAAGGGAAGCACGGCGAATCCTTCCCCCCGATGCTTCGGGGGGACCGAGGGGGGTAGACCCGCCGCCGCGCCCCGACAACTTCATAATCTCTGCGCCCTCTGTAGCTCAATTACTTTCTCGGCATCACTTAGGCGAAATCCTCGCTCGCCGCCAAAGCCGGCTTTCGCTTGCCCGCATAGATATACAGCAGCCACAGCGCGATCGGGATCAGTAGCAGCGTAGAAGCCATCAGCAGCACCAGGCGCAGGTCGCCACTAATATCGATTATCCAACCGGTGGCTCCCGATGACAGCGCCGCGAAGAGCGTGTAGAGCGCAAACTCGGTGGAAAAGACGCGCCCGCGCACTTCATTCGGCACGATCTGCAGCAGCAGCTGTGTGCCCAGCACCCAAATCAAGCCACCGCCAAAACCACGCAGCAAGCCACCCAGCAGAATCACCGGCAAGGAAATCAAGGTGGCTGATATCGCGAAGCCGACAAAGGCAAAGACATAGCCCGCCGCGATGGCCATCCGCAGCCGGTAATCTCGGTCGCGCGCCCAATTCCGCCCCAGGATCGGTCCCAAGCCGCTGCCGATGCCCGACATCACATAGATCAAACCCAGCGTGATGCTGCCGCCTTCGCCAATCGGGAAGTACTGCTCGGCAATGGTCACCTGCGCGACCTGGTAAAAGCCGATGATCAGCAAGCCCAATAAGCCTTTCTGAATGGCGATGGAAAAAGTGTCGAGATGCCGGCGCAGATAACCCAGCCCGTCCAGGTATTGGCGGATGCCAACGAGAATGGAAGTGTCGCCGCCGGGCCTCAGGCTCGACTGATAAGGCATGCGCATCAGAATCAGCGCGCTAAGCAGGAAGGTCGCGCCATCGATGACGAAGGCGGGATAGACGCCGACCACGCCAGAAACCAGCCCGCCCAGCGCCGCGCCAAAAGCCAGCATCACTGACCAGGTCGCCGCCGACAGCGCATTGGCCGCGCCTAGCTCTTCCGGCGAAGTGATGTCGGGCAGAATAGCGTTCCAGGCCGGGAAGTAAAATCCCTGCGAGGCGCTTTGAATGGCGGTGAGCACATAGACCAGCCAGGCATGCTGCGGCTCTCGCACCAGCAGGAATCCCAGCACCACCAGGCAGCGTAGCAGATCGGTCGTGATGACGATGCGCCGGCGATTGTAACGGTCCGCCACCACGCCGGCGATGGGGCTAACCAGGAAGGGCGCCAGCATGCGCACAACGAAGAGCCCGCCCACAGCTGTGCCCGATTGCGTCAAAGTGGCGATCAGCGCCGCTGAAGCGATCAGGTTGAACCAGTCGCCCGTCAAGCTGATGATCTGCCCCGACCACAAATAGCGGAAACTGCGGTTGCCGCGGATCAGGGACCTGTAGCTGGATTGTTTCATCGGCGCGGCGATGCAACCCCCCTCGGTCCCCCCATAGCAATGGGGGGAGGCAAATATCGTGCGTGCGCCCTGCCTATTTCGATAGCTGTACGGGCGAGCCGCTGGCTAACCCACAGGCATTCGACGAACTTCCTTAAATCGGGCGTCTCAGCGAGACGCCTCTACAGTTATCACTTTGCGGGCGAATAAAACAGGGGCGCTGCAGCGGCGCTCGCAATTTCGTCCTTACAGAATCCAGCTTGACTCGCTACCATGTCGGGCGATATGGACGGCGGGTCAGGAGTTGCGAATGCGCATCTTCATCGCGGGCATCGACGGCTATTTGGGTTTCCCCTTGGCTCTGCACTTGCGCGCGCATGGGCACGAGGTCGCCGGCGCCGATCTGCTACTGCGCCGTCAATGGGTGGCCGAAGTCGGCGGCATCAGCGCCGTGCCAATCGCCAGTTGCCAGGAACGCCTCTGCGCCTGGCAGGAGCGCTTCGGCGAAGACCTGGATTTTCGCGTTGGCGACCTGACCGATTATGGATTTGTCAAAGACTTCTTCGAGGATTTTCAGCCGGAGGCGGTGGTTCATCTGGGGCAGATGCCCTCGGCGCCCTATTCCATGATGGACCGCGACCATTGCGTCTGGACACAGCGCAATAATGTCGTCAACAACTTGAATCTGCTTTGGGCGATCAAGGAAGTCGTCCCGGAGGCGCACTTCGTCAAATTAGGCACGATGGGCGAGTATGGCACGCCGAATGTCGATATCCCGGAAGGCTTCTTTGAGGTCGAGTTTCGCGGACGAGTAGACCGTCTGCCATTCCCGCGCCAGGCTGGCAGCTGGTATCACCAGAGCAAAGTACATGACTCGAACAACACCCACTTCGCCACTCGCATCTGGGACCTGCGCGCTACTGACATCATGCAGGGCGTGGTCTTCGGGATAACAATCGCGGAGATGGGCGCAGACCCTCGCCTGCGCACTCGCCTCGATTTCGATCAATGTTTCGGCACGGCCATCAACCGCTTCTGTTGCCAAGCCGTCATCGGGCATCCGCTGACGCTCTATGGATTGGGCAGGCAAAAGCGCGGCTTCCTGCCCTTGGTGGATTCGGTCACTTGCTTGCGGCTGGCGCTGGAGAATCCGCCCGAGCCTGGCGAATATCGCATCTTCAATCAGTTTGAAAATGCCTACACGATTGAAGAGCTCGCGCGACTGGTGCAGGAAGCCGCCCGCGAAATCGGCATTTGCGCGCAGAGCAAGCGCTATGACAATCCCCGCAGCGAAATGGAAGAACATTATTATCAGCCCGACCGGCAGCATCTGCTGGATTTGGGCTATCAGCCGACGCGGGATATGCGCGCCGTGGTGCGGGCGATGCTGCTGGATTTGCAAAATCACCGCGAGCGCATTGAAGCGCATGCCAGCTTGCTCATTCCCGATATCCGCTGGGACGGGGTCCGCAAACGATCGCAAGTCATCTGACGATGGATTCGCGCGTCTGGCGCCGCTGCCAGCCCGCGCAGCGACCATGCTGGGCGCTGCCTTGCGCCGAGGGACCGACTAAATGCCGCCGCTGCGCCTGACGAACCGGACTGCCGCGCCAGCGCTGTTGATTGTGCTCGCGCTCGCGCTCTTGGTGGCTGCCCGGCAGCAGACCAGCGACTTGAGAGAGCTAGTCTATTATCCGCTGGGCTTCGCTGGCATGGGCATGGCGCTGACGCTGGGCTTGTGGAACCTCCGCCATCCGCAGCTGGAGAAACCCGCGCCCTGGTGGTGGCTGGGCTGCGCGGCCCCCTTGCTGTTTTCTCTCGGCTTGCTGCTGGCGCTCACGGACCCGCCGGTCGTCGATCGGCTGCTGGGCGGCCTGCAACGGCGTTTAGTCGCGCCACATTTCCCGGCGCTGGGCGCTGCGCTGGCCGCCATTATCTTCATGCCCTTGGCTTGGCGAATAGCGCGCCGGCAGGCCTTTTCCACCTTGAAAACCGATATTGTCGCCATAACCGGCTTGCTGGCGCTGGCGCTGCTGGTCTATCTGCCGCTTGGGTTCAGCAGCATCGGCAACTACGAGTCCTGGACATTCCGCGCCTATGTTGAGGGGATGTTCAGCTGGACGGCAGCCTACGAACTCTTGACGCGTCCCTGGGGGACGTTGCCGCATTTTGTGGGGACGTTGCTGACGCCGGATTCCTTCGTTGCCTTTCACTGGCTAAATATGCTCTTCATCTGGGGGAAAGCCGCCTGCTTGTACGGCATTTTGCGCAAGCATGGCGTCATGCCGCTCTGGGGATTTCTGACGGCGCTGCTGTGTCTGGTCTACCCAGTCAACAGCCATTTATTCTCACTGCGCTCGCTGTCGATAAACCTTAGCGCTGTGGCGCTGGCTGGCGCGCTGTTTCTCGCGCTGGATCACCGCAAACAACCCAGCCGCTGGCACCTGGGGGGCTTATGGCTGGCGCTGTCATTCACCGTGTTCATCAACGAAGGCGGCTATGTTTTGATTCTGGCGCTGCCCCTGCTGTGGCTGTGGCGGCGCGGTGAAACGGGTTGGCGCGCCGGCAACCTGACCGTCATCTGGTTTCTGGTGCCCGCGGGCAAACTGGCCTACATGCTCTTCTTGTCGGGCAATGGCGCGCGCTTCTACTACAGCAATCTCTTCGAGGGCTTTGTGAGCGGCGGAATTGGCGGCGGCGAACTGCTGGCAAATGTGTTGCCGGGCTTGGTTGCGGTCTATCGCCATACTTTCGTGGATGCCTGGCTGGCGGCTTTGCGCAGCCTGGACGGAGGCGAGTGGCTGACCACTGGGCTGGCGGCGCTGCTGCTGTCCGCTTGCCTGTGCTGGCTGCTCGCGCGAACCAGCCAGGATCAGCCGCTGCCAGATGCGCGCGACTTGCGCCGGTCGCTGCTGCTGGGTTTGTCGCTGATTCTGCTGGCTGTGGGTGTTTTCATCTGGATCGCGCAATACAATCAAGACCTGTGGCGACCCTACTTTTTTGTGGGGGAGGGCGCGGCCATAGCGGTTTTCAGCCTGGGGAGTCTTGTTACGCTGCCAATCCGCCGCCCGAAGCTGCGTGCGTTCGCCCTTTGCCTATTTTGCCTTGCGCTCTGCCTGCCCGCTTTCGCAGTCGCGCTGGAGAAACGCGCGGAAGATATCCGGCGCGCCGACAGCAAAGCCCGGCTCATTGGCAATCTGGTACGAGCGGCGCCGCAAATCCAGCCGGGCACTGTGGTTATGCTGACCGCGGATATGGATGGCGACCAACTGCGAGCCACGGACTTCGCGGAATTGAACGAAAGCAATGATTTGGACTACAGCATCTATTATTTGCTTTATCCCAACCAACCCCCCGCTTATTTCTGCCGCAGCGATGGAGTTTGCCAAGCCATGCCGGATGAAGAGACTCTCTTCAACAGCGACGACCCGGCCGAGCTGCTGCAGCGCACGCTTGTCTTCCAACTATACGCGGATTTGAGCGTCGAGCTGCTGGAAGACCCCGCCGCTTACCTTGGCTGGGACATCGACATCGACTACGACGCCAGCCGTCTTTACGATGCCGATGCGCCCCTGCCACCGCGCGCCCAGACTATGTTAGGTCCCGCCCTCAGCCGACGCTAGTTGCGCCAGAGAAACGACTGTAGGCTCGCGCAGGGGTTTGCCTCCCCCCATTTTAATGGGGGGACCGAGGGGGGTTGGGCTACCCGGTGGGTCGCCCTGACCCTACAGGATTCGGGATAGTCTGTGGTAAACCTTAGACGGCGCCAGCCAGCCCCTGGGGAGAGTCATGCCACGCAAGCCCGTATTGCTGATCATCCTGGATGGCTGGGGCATGCGCGCGACGCAAGCCGGCAATGCCGTAGCGCTGGCGCATACGCCGAATTTCGACCGCTGGCTGCGCGCTTGCGAACGCAGCATCATCCACAGCTCGGGCGAGCATGTCGGCTTGACGCCGGGGCAGATGGGCAATTCCGAGGTCGGGCATCTCAACCTGGGCGCGGGGCGCATCGTCTACCAGGACATCTCGCGGATAGCCAATGCCATCGCCGCTGGCGAGTTGGCGCGGCATCCTATTCTCCTGGAGGCTTTCGCCAATCTCCGACGCGACGGCAAGAAGCTGCACCTCATCGGTTTGCTGGGCAGCGGCGGCGTGCACAGCCACAGCGACCATCTCTACGCGTTGTTGGACATCGCCAAGTTCGCGGGCATCGACCCCGCGCTGCATGTCATCACCGATGGGCGCGATACGCCAACGCAGCAGGGAATCGATTTCTGCGCTGAGCTATGCGAGAGACTAGGCGCGCTTGGCGTCGGGCGCATCGCCGCGGTGAGCGGACGCTATTACGCCATGGACCGCGACCAACGCTGGGAGCGCACGTTGCGCGCCTACGAGGCCATGGTGTCCCGCCGAAGCAATGTCCAAGCGCCGGATGCCATGACCGCCATTCGTCAATCCTATGCAGCTGGCGTCAGCGACGAGTTCATCGCGCCGACGGTCATCCCCGGCGATAACCTGGCAATCGAAGCGGGGGACGCGCTGCTCTGCTACAACTTCCGCGCCGACCGTATGCGCCAACTCACGCGGGCTTTCGCCCTCCGCGACTTTGATGCCGCCGCGCAATTCCAGCTCGTGCCAGACCTGCGCCTGATCACCATGACCGCCTACCTGGACGGCCTGACTGACGATGTGCTCTTCCCGGTCGAGCTGTTGGAAAATACGCTGGCAGAGACCATCAGCCGCGCGGGCATGACGCAATATCACAGCGCCGAAACGGAAAAGTACCCGCATGTTACTTTCTTCTTCAATGGCCGCCGGGAAGCGCCTTTCCCCGGCGAGACGCGCCATATCGTGCCTTCGCCCAAGGTCGCCACTTATGACCTGCAGCCGGCGATGAGCGCGCGGGAACTTACGGCGGCGACCTTGCAGCGCTTGCGAGACGCGGATGACGACTTCCTGCTGGTCAATTTCGCCAATCCGGACATGGTCGGGCATACTGGCTCCCTGGCGGCAGCGATAGAAGCGGTAACAGTCGTTGATGAATGTGCCGGGCAGTTGGTGGAGGCGGCGCTGGCAAAGGGCGGCGCAGCCATCGTCACGGCTGATCACGGCAACTGCGAGCGCATGATCGACCCACTGACGGGCGCGCCCCATACCTATCACACTGTTGCGCCCGTGTCGCTCTTCGCGCTGGCTGCGGATGTCGCCTATGATTTGCGCAGCTGGGGGCGGCTGGCGGATGTAGCGCCGACCGCGCTGGAGTTGCTGGGCATCCCGCAGCCGCCGGACATGACGGGGGGCAGCCTGATCCTGGGGCAGCGGGCACTATAATGCCCCGCCAGGTTCAATCCCGGGCCGCAAGCCTGCATTCCCTGCGCCAGAATCCGCGCGTTTCTGTGCTGGTCATTGGCGGCGGCATCAACGGCATCGGCACATTCCGCGATCTGGCGCTGCAGGGCGTCGACTGCCTGCTGGTGGAGCGCGGCGATTTCGGCAGCGGCGCGTCGGCAGCCAGCTCGCACATGCTGCACGGTGGCTTGCGCTACCTGGAAAATGCCGAGTTCCGCCTGGTCAACGAGGCTTTGCGCGAGCGCGACCTGATGCTACGGAACGCGCCGCACCAAGCCAAACCGCTGCGCACGACTATCCCCATTTTCCGCTGGTTTTCGGGCTTTTTGAACGCGCCCTTGAAATTCCTGCGTCTGCGCGACCGACTCGGCGAACGCGGCGCCCTGGTCATCAAGGTTGGGCTGACGCTCTATGACAGCCTCATCCGCGGGGCGCGCGCCATGCCTCGGCACGAATTTCATTTGCGAAAAGGGGCGCTCGCCCAGCTGCCGCAGCTGCACCCTGATATCGTCTGCGCGGCCAGCTATTACGATGCCTGGATGCCGCACCCGGAGCGCATCTGCCTGGAGCTGGTGCAGGACGCGGAAGCCGCCAATCCGCGCTGTCAGGCGCTCAATTATGTCAGCGCGCTGGCTGGCGATGCCGAGTCGGTGCTGCTGCGCGACGAGTTGTCCGGCGAAGAAATCCGCGTGGGGCCCCAAGTTGTCATCAATGCGGCCGGTCCCTGGATCGACTTTGTGAATCAGCGGCTGGGCGCGGCGCAGCGCTTCATCGGCGGCGCCAAGGGCTGCCATCTGGTGCTGGATAATCCCGAGTTGCTGGCGGCGACCGGCGGCGGGGAAATCTTCTTCGAGAACGAAGACGGGCGCATCGTGCTGATCCTGCCCTATTTCGAGCGCGTCATGATCGGCACGACCGATATCCGCATCCAGGATCCTGACCAAGCTCGCGTCACGGACGCCGAAATTGACTACTTGCTGGGCATGGTGGGGCGTGTCTTCCCGCGCATCCAGGTCAATCGCGCGCAGATTGTTTTCAGCTTCACTGGCGTGCGACCTCTGCCCTATAGCGAAGGCGGCGCCACCGGGCAAATCAGCCGAGACCACAGCATCCGCAGCCTGCCAGCGGCGACTCCGGCGGGCTATCCGATTCATTCGCTGATTGGCGGCAAATGGACGACTTTCCGCGCCTTCGCGGCGGAAGCCTGCGACCTGGCGCTGCGGGATTTGGGGCGGGAGCGCCGAATCCGCACCGACCACTTGCCCATTGGAGGGAGGCGTGATTATCCCGATGACGAAGACGCCTGGCTCCGTGAGATGGCGGCGCTTACGGGCTTGCCCCTCGCGCGGCTGGAGACTTTGCTTTCGCGCTACGGCAGTGTCGCGGCCGATATCGCTCCTTATGTAGCGCAGGGGGAGGTAAAACCCCCCTCAGTCCCCCCGACGCATCAGGGGGAGGTAAAACCCTATGCGCAAGGCGAAGACCGTCCGCTGGGCAGTTGCCCCGACTACAGCGAGCGGGAGATTGCCTGGCTGGCCTGCCATGAAAAAGTGGCGCGGCTGGATGACTTGCTGCTGCGGCGCACGCTCATCGCCATGCGCGGCTATGCCTCGCAGGCGACTGTGCGGGAAGTGGCGGAGATCGCGGCGGCGGCGCTGGGCTGGTCAGCGGCGGGCAAATACGCCGAAATCCAAAGGACGCTGGCTATCCTGCGCGACAAACACGGTGTGAAGCGCTAGTCGCCGAGCTTGGCTTTTTCCAGTTTCACGGCGGTGCCGCTGGCGGTGACCATGAGCATGCTGCCCTGCGAGCCGACTGTTTCGTAATCCAGGTCGACGCTGAGGATGGCGTTCGCGCCCAGCATCTGGGCATTGTGCTGCATCTCCTGCAGAGCGATGTCTTTGGCGCGGCGCAATTCTTCTTCGTAAGCGCCCGAACGCCCGCCGACAATATCGCGGATGCCGGCGAACAAATCCTTGAACATATTCGCGCCCAAAATGGCTTCCCCGCTGACGATGCCCAGGTACTCGTCGACGGGATGGCCTTCAACAGTCGGCGTGGTGGTGATGATCATGGGGCGCTCCTTGTGACTAGGCTGATGCTGGCGGCTGCGCCCTATTGAAACACAGACCGGCGCGCTGCACAATCGGCAGAACCCCCTCAGTCCCCCCGACGAGTCAGGAGGAGGCTGGCTCCTGGCGATTCTTTGAGGTGTGGGCGCGCGGGTAGACTACAACAACTCAATGTCGACCTCGCTGCCAGCGTCATAGCCACCCGTGTTCAGGGGCACGCGCAGTAGCCCATCCGCATGTGCCAGCGTGAAGATCAAGTTGGATTTGCCGAAGATGGCTTCCGCGATCATCCCGCCCTCGTCGGCGCGCAGACGCACAGGCAGCCAATCTTCCCGTCCGCTCACCGAGGCGACTCGCCCAGCCAAACGCGCTCGCTCGGTTCTCGGCGCAGGAACGACTTGCCTCAGCCAGCGCGCGATCAAATGGGGCAGCAGTTGCCGCGCCACCAGCAGCGCCGAGGCGGGATTGCCCGGTAAGCCCAGCACTGGAAGTCCCGCGCAGAGGGCGATGACGGTCGGTTTGCCCGGCTTGATGGCCAAGCCATGCTGCAGGATGCCCGGCGCGCCCAGGCTGTCGATGACCGTCCGCGTATAATCCCGCGCCGATACCGAGCTGCCGGCGCTCAACAGCAGGATGTCGCTCTGGGCATGTCCGTCACGCGCCCGCGCCTGGTAGGCTCCGCGGTCATCAGGCACGATGCCCAACTGCAGCGGCAATCCGCCATGCTTTTCTGCCAACGCGCCCAGCGTCCAGGCGTTGATATCGCGCACCTGCCCCGGCGCCAGTGATGCATGCGGCGGCACGAGCTCGTCGCCGCAACTGAGGACACCCACGCGTGGTTGACGCAGCACGGCGACGCGCTCAATGCCGACCGCCAGCAAACCGCCGATATCGGCAGGGCGTAAATGCTGATGGCGCGGCAGCACCAGCCCGCCCGCCGCCACATCTTCACCCGCTTCGATGACATTTTCGCCCGGCGCCACCGCTCGCAGCACTTCGATCTCGTCATCGCCGCCGCTGTGCGTATGCTCGACCATGACGACGGCGTCGGCCTGATCCGGCAGCATCCCGCCGGTGTGAATCTGCCAGGCATCGCCACTGCCGACTTCAACTTCAGCCGCTGCGCCCATGCTCAACTCGCCGCGCAGAGTCAAGAAAGCCGGCAAACTCTGGCTTGCGCCGAAGCTGTCCCGCGCGCGCAGGGCATAGCCATCCACGGCGCTCTTGCGGAAGGCGGGAATCTGCTCCGGCGAATGTGTATCGTCCGCCAGCACGCGCCCCAGAGCGCTGGATGTGGCGACGACTTCGCGGCCCGGCTGGGGCTGCCAATGCGCTGCCAGCAATTGCCGCGCCGCTTGCACCGGGATGACCTGGAAGAATTCCGCCGAGCTCACAGGATTCGCCTTTGCTGCATCAAGTTGGCTAGATTCAAGCACAAAGCCAGTCGAGACACAAAAAGCGCGAGACGAAAGGAGTCAGCGTATGAAGCCCTTTGAATCCAGCCAACTGCCCGATGATCCCGATGTGATCGCGCCGGATGGTTCAGAGATACGCCTGCTGCACAGCCTCGACGCCGTCAGCGTCGCCCATTGTCGGCTGCCTGCAGGCGCAGTGACGAAGCCCGTTCGTCACCGCACAGTCGCAGAAGTCTGGTATATCCTGGCTGGCGCGGGCGAGGTCTGGCGCAGACGCGGTGAGGCGGAAGAAGTGCTGGGGATCGCGCCGGGCGCGAGCCTAACCATTCCGCTGGGCGCGGACTTTCAATTCCGGACTGTGGGGGCTGCGCCGCTGGAGTTCGTCATCGCCACCAGCCCGCCCTGGCCCGGCGAGCAGGAAGCGATATTGCTGGAGTCGGGGCGCTGGGAGACCTAAACAAAAAGGAAGCGCAAGGAGGGGGGATCCTTGCGCTTCCGATGTTGCGAGACGGCTTACTGGCGCTTATGCCTCCTCTATCTCCGTGCCTTCCGCATGGTCGCTGTCCATGTCGGCGCCGCCCCAGAAGTTGAAGAAGCCGCGCGGGCTGCGCCGAAACTTGCGCATACGCTCAAAGATCTCGGAGAAGTCGCGCTGCATAGCCTCGTCAACCATAGCGCCGACTCGCTCAAGGCGGGCCGCGGATATTTCGTTGATTCGCTCGGTCGCCTGCTCTGTCAGGGTTGCAGTGACCGCGCCGATGTCGCCGTCATTGGCTTCGATCAGTTGGGCGATGCTGGAGCCTTCCGCCAGGGCGCTGCGCAGGGCGGCTTCGTCCAGCCCAGTGGCTTCCAGAATGACGCTGTTCATATCGCCAGCGAAGGGCAGGCGCGGGATGGGGCGGAATCTGCGCCAGCGCCGTTTGTCGACATGGCTCCGCTCCAGCGTTTCCGTGATGCGGCTTTCCAACCCCTCGATGACGCTCTCGGCATTGGCTTGGATCTGCTCGCTTATCTGCGCGCTCAGTGCCGCGCTGGTCGCTGCGGGGTCGCCTTCGTTGGCGGTGATCAGTTCGGCGAGAGTCGCGCCGTCCATCAGCGCGTCGTAGAGCTGCGGCGCCTCCAGACCGGTGGCATCCAGCAAGGTTTCGCTGGTCAGGTCGAGCCCGATGCCGTTCTGGCCCCAGCGCATGGCTGCATGGCGGAAATGGCTGGAATCGGTATCGTGGGCGAGGACGCCGCCTGCCAGCAGCGACATCAAGGACAGGACAATAAGCAAGGTCTTGGCTTTCATTTGGAGCTTCTCCTTTTGCTTGGCGCTCTGGGGCGAGATATTTCGCCCTCAACTGATCACAAGGCTAAAGGAGAGTTGTTGGCAGATTTTCAAGAGCCTGTAAGGTTGTTGTAAATTGTGGCGACTAATCCCCGACATCTCTTCGACAAGCTGTGGAGAGAGCGCAATCTATGTAATACCTGTAAGGCTTGTCCGCTGGCGGTCTATCCCCTCGGTCCCCGATATCAATGGGGGAAGGTTTCGCCGAGCTTTCTCATGATCACTGAAACGCATACGGAGTCGCGATTCCGCCTATCTTAGTTCCCCTTCCTGATGCTTCGGGGAGGGGTGGTGATGCGGGCGAATCCTTTTGCTTGCGCGGCTGTCCAGCAGCGCGCGGGGCTACGATGCGCCGACGACTTCGATGAACTTGATCATGGCGTCGATGCCGTTGTAGAAATTCTGCAGGTAGATATTTTCATTGGGTCCGTGAGCGCGCCCGCTCTTCAGCCCGTAGCTCATGATGACGATGTCGTCAGCCACTTCCATGCAGGCGAAGCAGATGGGCACGCTGCCGCCGGAGCGCTCGTAGACTGGCGCTACACCCCAAGCCTGCGTATAGGCTTCGGCTGCCGCGCGCATGGCCGCCCCGTCTACATCCAGCAATACGGCTCTGGCGCCGAACTCGTTAGGAGCGATGTTGACGGTGACTGTCGGCGGGGCGATGTTCTTAATATGGTCGACGACGCATTGCAGCACGCGCGCCGGGTCTTGATGCGGCACCAGACGACAGGTGATCTTTGCCGATGCCTTGGCGGGCAGCACGGTCTTCATGCCCGGTCCCGTGTAGCCGCCATAGATGCCGTTGATTTCCAGCGTCGGGCGCGCCCCCAAGCGCTCTGGCAGGATGTAATCCGGCTCGCCCCATTGCGCTGGCGCCGCTACCACATCGTCCCATTCTTCCTGTAAGAATGGCTCGACCTGTTGCAGCAGCGCCCGGTCCTGCGCAGTGACTAGCACGACATCGTCATGGAAGCCCGGCACGCTCACCGCGCCATCCTCGTCGTGTAGCTGCGCTAGGATCTCGCAGAGCGCCTGGATGGGATTGTGCACGCTGCCGCCCCAATGCCCGCTGTGCAAATCGCTGACTGGCGCCTGCACCTCAACTTCCAGAGCCAACGCGCCGCGCAATCCATAGGTCAGGCTGGGCTGATGCGGCGCCAGGATTGCGCCATCGGAGACCACGGCGATATCCGCCGCCAGCCGTTCGGGATGCGCCGCGACGAAGGCATTGATGTTCTCGGAACCGGATTCTTCTTCGCCCTCCAACACGACCTTGATGTTGACCCTGGGCTTGTCGTCGTTCGCCAGCCAGGCTTCGACCGCTTTGAGGTTGGCCATGACATGCAGCTTGCTGTCGACCGCGCCGCGGCAAAAGAGTCGTTCACCGATGATGGTCGGCTCAAAGGGCTCGGTATGCCAGCCATCGGCGACTTCAGCCGGCTGCACATCGTAGTGGCAATAAATGAGCACGGTTGGAGCTTCGGGTCCTGCGCCATGCCATTCGCCAAGCACCAGCGGGCAGCGTCCCTGCGGCATGAGGATGACCTCGGCGCGCTGCATGCCGATTCGCAGCATCATCTCGCGCAGCCACTCGGCCGCTCTGGCCACATCGGGGGCATGCTGCGGCTGCGTGCTGATGGTGCGGATGCGCAGCAGTTCCTGATACTCGTCCAGGAAGCGGTCACGGTTGACGCGGGCGTAGACGTAGGGCGTGCTCATGCGGGTCAGTCCTCGTATGTGGCAGAGTGTCGGCCAGAGTGTAGCTGAGTTGGCTTGCAAGACACAGGGGCTGATTCGCAGGCGCAAACTGACCACGATACAGATGCAGAGCGCGTTTCGGACGAAGACCTGGACGCACGTTACCTTGAACCGGGCGAAGCGCCACCTGTCAACGCTGGGTTAGAGTCACCCCTCTTGACCCAGTCGGAAGTCGCCAGCAGTCAACAACTGTGCTAGGGTTTGCCCTCATAACCCGTTCAGAAGTCGCCATTTGGCATTGCACATGGAGAGTTCAGCGACATTGCCAGTATTGTTCATTGTCTCGGCGCTGTATGCGTCAGCTGCAGTGTTCGCCGTACGCAAATTGCTGGCCGGGCTGCCGCTTGGCTTAAGCTTGGTCTCGCTTGCTTTCCTGGTGGCGCAGGCGCTAGTCGTTGGCGTGGCTCTGACATATAGACCGCCCTCGGAGTCCGAGTATTGGCTGTGGCATCTGGACCGCGAATGGAACATTCCCGCCACATTGGCCTCGCTGCAGTCGGCGATGGTGGGTTTTGTGGCTCTCTTGATCGCATGGCGAGCCCAAGCGCTGCCCGCATGGCATCGTCTGTACTTTGTCGGGCTGGGAGCCGTTCTTCTGTTTGTCGGCTTTGATGAATATGCGGAGCTGCACGAATTCGTAGCCTATTCCGACAGTTACTATTTCGTGCTTGGCGGTGTGATTGCCGCAGCGACGGCAGCCATCGCCGCTCTGGCACAGCCTTCCATAGCGATCTGGCATGCCTGGTTGCTAGCTGGGCTAGCGACAGCCGCCATGGGCGGCTTGGTGCTCGAGACCAATTGCAGCCATCCAATCGTTATGACAGTGACCAAATGCGGACAGCATCACCTGATTGAAGAACCGCTCGAGTTCTTGGGGATGTGGCTGGCGCTGACCGCTTTGCTCAATCTGTTCCGCCGCTTGCTGCCAGGTAGCCACAGTTGGCGGATATTGTATATCTTACCTATCGTGTGGCTGCTGCTCGCGGTGGGCGGTTTGGCGCTGCTCCGTCACGAGCGTTATGCCAGCGGATTGCACAAAGCAGACATCATGTTTGAGTCGGGCCTGCGTTTGCATGGTTATCGCTTGCAGCGGACTCAGCAAGCTGTTCAGCTGCATTTGTCGCCAGGTGCTTGGGATTACAGCGCGCGAAACTTCGCCGACACGATCTATTTCATTGTCCTTGTCGACCAAGAGAGCGGAGATGTTGTTCTGACGCTTGACGCTCCAGCACAAGCCCACAGGCTGCATATCACGCCGAGACTGGAACCCGTGTTTGCGCAGCGGATGAGTCTAGCCTCCCCTCATCGGACTCCGTTGCCCGCCAACCGCGCTTATTCTGTGGCGCTGTCTCTTTGGCGTGAGCAAGACGACGGCAGCTATGCGCAGGACCGGATTGTTGCCAGCGACCGCCCGCTGTTCAACGATTGGCAGGTTGTCCTGGACGAGTTTGTAGTGGAATCGAAATCGCCGCCGACCGCCGAGTTGAGCGACGGGCTGGCTAATTTCGAAATCGGCTTCGTGTTAGAGGCGGCTGAAGCGCCCGATGTCGCACGAGCGAGCGAGAGCGTTCCGCTTACATTTATTTGGCGCAGCGACGTGGACGCCGACAGCGACGAAGACCATGTGCAGTTGCTGCATCTGAACCTTGTCGGGAGCGACAAATGGTGGGCATTTGACCGGCAGCCGTTGGGGCGACGCTTGCCGACCCGCTTATGGTACGAGGGTATGGTCGACAGCGAAACTTGGCAAGTGACGCTGCCGGAGGCTCTGCCTGCGGGGCGCTACCAAGTCTATACAGGCTTATATCGGGTACTCGACAAAGAGCGGATACCGGCAAGCAGTGCGGAAGGCGTCAAGTTTCGCGATCATCTGGTTCCGCTTGGTGAAATGACCATTGCTGAGCGCGCCGGCAGCAGCCAATAGCAGGGAGGTTCGCTGCGGCGGACTTAGAACGGTCCGTAGACATCGGTCTGCGCAGGTTTGGCGTAGACGCTGGCGTCGTAACTGCGCCCCAGCCGCCGCCATTTGACATCGGCGTAGGCGGGGTCGGTGGACAGGTCATGATGTTCCCAAGGATCTGCTTCCAGGTCGTAGAGTTCGCAGATGTCCTTCTGATGATAGACGACCAGCTTCCAGCGGCGGTCGCGGTACATAGTGGCGTGGGTTTGGTCGGGGTAGTTGGTGGCGGCGTAATGCTCGCAGCGCACAAACTCGCGATGACGCGTGACTTGCCCGCGCAGCCCCTCGGCCAGCGAGCGCCCCTGCGTCCAGACGGGCGTTTCCATGCCCAGCAAGTCATAGAGCGTCGGTGAGATATCGACCAGCTCGACCAGGGCCTCCGAGACCTGCGGGACGATCTGCCCGCGCCAAGAGATCATTAGTGGCACGCGCGCCAGCCCTTCGTAGAAGCGGCAGCCCTTCAGCAGCAAGCCATGATCGCCTAGTGTCTCGCCGTGATCGCTCATGTAGATGACGATGGTATTGTCGCGTAAGCCAGCCGCGTCCAAGAAGTCCATCAGCCGCCCGAATTCGTTGTCAATGAACTCGATCATGGCGTAGTAGGAGGCTTGCAGTTCTTTGTGGCGCAGCTGGTTGGGATGCCGCGCCTGGGTCTGGAAGTCGATGCGGGCCGCCTGCAGTTTTGCTTGCAGCGCCAGGTCGCTCTCCTGGAAATGCGCGCCAGGCAGGGCTTGCGGGTCGTAGCGCCGATAGTATTCCCAGGGCGCGTCAAAGGGCGGGTGTGGGTCGAAAGGGTTGACGCTAAGCAGCCAGGGTTTGTCCGGCTCGCGCTTGCGCTGAATGAATTCGATGGCTTTTTCCGTGCACCAATGTGTCTGATGCAGCTGCGGCGGCACAGTGTCGTTTTCCGGCGTCGGGATTTTCAGCCCGCCGAAGCCGGCCTGCGTACCCGCGCGCCGATACTCGTTCACACTGGCGATTGCACGCCGCTCCAGGATGCTGTCCGGGTCGATGCCTTGCGACTTCAGCCACTCGACATATTCATTGCCGGGCTCGTTCCCGCCCTTGTGATCGTGGCTGTACTGAAAATAGTCGTAGCCGTCATCGACGCGTTCCTCCCGCCGCAGGAAGGCGCTGGCCAAATGCAATTTGCCGATCAAGCCACAGTCGTAACCGGCATCGCGCAGACGCCGGGGCAATAGACGCTCGGCGCGATGTTGAGGGAAATTGCGGAAACCGTTGCCATTGACGCCCACCGCGCTGGGATACATACCGGTCAGGAAGCTGGCGCGGCTGGGTGTACAGATTGGCGATTGGCAGTAGGCATGCGTGAAAGTCGCTGATTCTCCGACGAATCGGTCGAGATTGGGCGTATGGATATGCGGGTTGCCGAGCGCGCCAATGGTGTCAAAGCGCTGCTGGTCGCTGCAGTACCACAAGATGTTGGGCTGTGTGGACATGGGCGGGCTCCAGATGGATTTGCCATGATAGTAGCAGCAGGATAAAGCTTCAACACAGAGGGAATGAGGCAACACAGAGGGCACAGGCGGATGAGATTGCGGTGGGGGCGAGGCATTGCCTCGCCCGCATAACCTCCTCGCCCCAAAGGCTTATTGTAGGGGCGACCCAGTAGGTCGCCCGTTCAGCCCGTACAGATTCCGCACCTAGTGTCCTCCCGACTTGTCGGTGAGACCGAGGCGGTTGACCTGTCCGCCGCAAATTGAATCCCGGCTCGCATTGTGGTCAAATAGGGGCGCAGCGACAAACAGAAGGAGCGACTTTATGGTGGAATTCGGATTGGGCTTGCCAGCGGGACCGCCGCCCGGCGACAACGCGCGCTTCATCGATGATTTGGCGGCGACCCTGGCGCAGTTGGGTGACAGTGTGCGCAGCATCTGGATGACCGATCACTTCTTTTGGGATGGCGCGCCCACGTACGAAGCCTGGACTGTGCTCAGCTACCTGGCCGCCCACTTCCCGGACTACGAAGTTGGACCTATCGTGCTGGGGCAGAGCTACCGCAACCCGGCGCTGCTGGCGCTGATGGGCGCGACCCTGCAGAACTTGTCCGGCGGGCGCTTCATCATGGGCATCGGCGCGGGCTGGAAGGAAGACGAATACCGCGCTTATGACTTCCCGTATCCCGAAGCGCGGCTGCGCGTCCAGCAACTGGAAGAGACGCTGATCATCCTGCGGCGCATGTGGGAAGAGTCGGGGCAGGTCTCTTTTGAGGGCGCGCATTACAAACTCAGCGATGCCTGGTGCGAGCCCAAACCAGAGAAGCCCATCCCTATCCTGGTCGGCGGCGGCGGTTACACCACCATGAAACATGCCGCCAAATACGCCGACATCTGGAATCTGCCCGACAAGCCTCTGGATCCCTATCTGGACAGGCTGCGAGTCTTGCGCCGTCACATGGAGGCCATCGACCGCGATCCAGCGACAATGCGCTGCAGTTGGTTTGGGCGCGTCGCCATCGGCAGAACCGAAGCCGAAGCCGAAGCCCGCGGGCTCAGCCGCGCCGACAAATGGACGCCTGAAAATGCCTTCGTCGGCAGGCCACAAGACATCGCCGAGCAAATGCAGGAATTCGCCGAGCATGGCTGCGACTATTTCTTGGTCGATATCATAGGCAGTCCCGACCCGGAAGTCTGCGGTCTCTTCACTGAAGAATTGCTGCCAGCGCTGCAAGGGAGCTAAAGCATGAAGATCAAATGGTACGGGCACGCCGCCTTCATCATCACCGCCAGTGATGGCAAAAGCGTCATCACCGACCCCTATACGCCGGAAACCTCCGGCTACCAGCCCATCCCCGATCACCCCGATATCGTCGTCACTTCGTCGCTGAACGACAGCTTTCACGACCGCAGCGACCTCATCGGCGGCGATCCGGCGCGCATCAATCTGCTGGAGGTGGCGCGCGCGGGCGGCAGCATCAACTGCAAGGGCGTCACTTTCCACGCCATCGAGTCCTCCGAGATGTACGACCACCCCGAGCACGAGCCCGACAAATGCGCCATGTATCGTTGGCAGATGGACGGCATCAGCATCGGGCATATGGGCGATGTCGGCAATCCCTTCACGCCGGAGGAGTACGAGTTCTTCAAGGATTTGGATGTTTTCCTGGTACTGGCGGGCGATGTGCCGACCATCGATCTGGACGATCTAAAAACTGTGATCGACAGGATTCAGCCCAAACTGGTCATCCCCATGCACTTCCGTACGCTGCGCTACAAACCGCGCAATATGCAGTGGATCACGGCTTTTCTCAGCCGCTTCGACGATGCCGATGTGGATTTTCAGTCGGATTGGGAAGTTGAGCTGCGGCGCGAGGACCTGCCCGAGACGACGCGCGTGCTGGTGTTGACGCACGCCCTGTAGCCGCGGGCTGGCGCGGAAGCGGCCGCCATGGCAGGCAAGACCATCAAGCGAATTTTCAAACGCGAGCCCATTTATTACGGTTGGGTCATCGCGTTGGCGCTGGCCGTCACCGAGACCGTCTCTTACGGCGTCACTTTCTACGCCTTTTCGGTCTTCATCACGCCCATGGAAGCCGAACTGGGCTGGACGCGCGCGCAGTTGACTGGCGCATTCTCTTTGGCGCTGTTGATTACGGGGCTGGTGGGCTTGCCGGTCGGCTATTGGCTGGATAAACGTGGCGGACGCCTGCTGATGACGGCTGGCTCCATCGGCGCGACAATCTCGATGCTGTTGTGGTCGCAGGTGCGGACGTTGCCGGAATTCGTGGCGATCATGACGCTGCTGGGTTTTTGCGGCGCTGCGATTTTGTACGAGCCAGCTTTTGCCATCATCGCTGCCTGGTTTGCCCGCAAGCGCGGTACGGCAATGGCGGTGGTAACTTTTGTAGCGGGTTTCGCCAGCACCATCTTCATCCCGCTGAGCGACGCGCTGCTGGTGGCGCAGGGCTGGCGCGGCGCGGTGATGAGCCTGGGCATCCTGCTGGGCGCGATCACCATTCCGCTGCATGCTCTTTTGCTGCGCGGCAAACCGGCTGATATGGGATTGCAGCCCGATGGCGCTGCGGAGGCTCCCAAGTCCTTCGCGCCCCCCAATATTGATTTGCGCGGCGTGCTGCGGTCGCGCTATTTCTGGATTCTGACCCTGGCTTTCGCACTGTCGACGCTAAGCCTGACGGCGGTGCGCGTGCATTTCATCCCGCTGCTGATCAGCGTAGGCATTCACCCGACCAGCGCGGCCTGGGCTAGCGGCGCTATCGGCGTGATGCAGGTGGTGGGTCGCATGATCTTCGCGCCAGTCGAGCGCCGTGTTAGCAGCAAGACCGTGGTCATTGGCGTGCTGGTCTTGTCGACGCTGTCGGTAGGAACGCTGCTGCTGGGCAGCGCCACCTGGACTATTGCGCTCTTTGTGGCGCTCTTTGGCATGGCTTTCGGCACGCTGACGCTGGCGCGCCCCTTGATCGTGGCGGACAGCTATGGCGCGGCCTACTTCGGACGCATCAGCGCGGCGATCGTGATCGTGCAGACGCTGATGGGCACCAGCGCGCCCTTCGCCGCGGGCTTGATGTATGATGTCTTCGGCAACTACGATGCCATGTTGGCGGTCGGGCTGGTCCTCTGTTTGCTGTCGGTGGGCTTGATCTGGGTATTGCCCAAACGCGAGTCGCACTAGTCCAGGGTCGCCCAACCAGCCTCCAGCCGCGCCGCCGTCTCTTCCCAGCTGCGCAGGCCAGTAGTGGCGTCAGCCTCTTCAATATTGCAGGCCGCCACAGCGCAGGCCCAGCGCGCGCAATCCGCCGCATCCATCCCGCGCAGCAATGCCGCCAGCAAGCCCGCGTAGGCGGCATCGCCTGCGCCCGTCGTGCCCGCCACCTGCACGGCAAAGGCCTTCTGCCAGACGCGCGCGCCTGCCCAAGCCTCCACAGATGCGCCCAAAGCGCTCAAGAAGCCCAGCCGTCCCGCATCCGATGAGGCTTGCAAATAGATGCCGCGCTCGCCCAGCTTGAAACCGGCGATGCCCGCCCCCATATCCAGCAGCTCCTCCGCCAGCGCCGCCAGGTAGTCGCCGGTCAACTGCGTGAAGAGGTCACTGCGCCAGCCCGCCAGATCCTCCGCCCGCAGCATGAACATGATCTCTTCAATGCTGGGCACGAAGATGTCGATGTAGGGCAGGCAGCGCCTCAGCAGCGCCCGCCAGTCCGCCCGTCCGCTGGGAGAGTCCGGCGGCGGCAAAGACATATCGATCGAAGTGACCGGGCAGCGCGCCTTCACCTTCTGCAGCATACGCAGGAAATCCCGTCCTTCATCGGCGAAGAAACGCGGCAGCAAGGTTGGATAGCCCAGATGGAAGAGCTTGCAGCCATAGAGCAAGTCATAGTCGATGTTGCCCGAATCGTAGCCCTTATAGACGCCGGTATGCGTCAATAGGGTGCGGTCGTGATTCTGCGGCTCGATGACGACCGTGTAGGGACTGGCGGCGCCGCTGTGAACGCGGATATGCTCGCCTAGGGCGGGGTCAAAGCTGCGCACATACTCGACAATGGCGCGCCCGACCCAGTCATCGCCGACGGCCGCCTGCAGCGCGACATGCGCGCCCAAACGATGCAGCGCCAAGCCAGTGTTGGATACTGCGCCGCCGGTCGAATAGGAGATTCGCCCAATTTCGTAGACTTTGCCCGCGCCAATGACCTGGGCCGGGCTCAGCGCCGACATGTCGGGCAGGATGTCCAGCGCGATATGCCCGGCCACAACCGCGTCAACTGGCATGGCGCCTCCTGTGTTGGGTCTGCGTTAGGAGTTGATATTGTAACGGTATGCGCCGCCCGCGTGAAATGATTTGTTGGCGCTCTTTCGTCCGACGGGTCAGGCTGACAACAGGACAGGTATCAGGTGAACGGCTGGTCCAGCTGAAAGCGGGGGTGGTTGTGAGGGTGGCTCAAGCGCTGCAGGTTGGTAGTGTTTCCACCCAGCCCGCCGCATTTTCCTGCGCCAGGTGGGTCAGGGCATTCAGAAAATGCGGGCTGTCGTTCAGGCAAGGCGCCAGGTGATAGCCGCTATGCTCGCCGCCGTTGAATTGCTCGTGCCCTTCGTTGCCCAGCTCGTCCAGCGTTTCCAGACAGTCCGTGACGAAGCCGGGCGTAAAGACCAGCGGACGTCGTACGCCCTGCCCAGTTAGAGACTTCAGCACCTCTTCGGTATAGGGCTGCAGCCAATCTTCCGGACCGAAGCGCGACTGAAAGCAGAGCAGCCACTCGTCGTCTCGCCAGTCCATCTCATGAGCCAGCAAGCGCGCTGTGACTTCACACTGCTGGCGGTAGGGATCGCCCGTTGCCACATAGCGCCGCGGGATGCCGTGAAAACTGATGACGAATTTGTCGGGCGGCTCGTCCAAGGCGGCGATCTGCGCTTGCAGGTGCTGGGTCAGCGCATGGATGTAGGCGGGATGATCGAAATAGGGCGCGACCAGGCGCAAAGCCGGGATGAAGCGCTTGCGGTCATGACGCCAGGGAGAGATAGCGCCCGCTGCTGCACGATAGACGGCATCGTAGATTGAGCCGGTCGTGGTCGATGAGAATTGCGGAAACATCGGCAGCACGACAATGCGATCGATGCCTTCCGCTTCTAGCGTCTCTATAGCCGATGCGATGCTGGGCTCGCCATAAGTCATGCCCAGCACGATGCGGAACCCCGCCCCCAGTCGCTCGCCGAGACCGGCGACTTGCGCCCGGGAATGCAGCAATAAAGGCGAGCCGGACTCTGTCCAGATGCGCGCGTAGAGCTTGGCGGATTTGCGGGGTCGCGCGCGCAGGATGATGCCATGCAAGATGGGCTGCCAGACCAGAGGATGGTAATCAATGACGCGCCGGTCGGAGAGGAACTGCCGCAGATAGGGGCGCAGGGCTTTGGCTGTGGGCGCTTGCGGCGTGCCCAGCTGCGCCAGCAATACACCAACTGTCATGTCTGTTCCGCCTTTCGCAGTGATGATAAGGATTCTTAAATATCAATAAACCTACAAAAATCTATACAACTTTACTGCGAATTATTGCCTTGTCAAGCGGCAGTCACGACGCTGGTGGCGCGCGCATGCAGCCCACTGGCGAGATTAGCTTCTATAATGAAGGCAGACCAATGCGATTCATGCCAAAGGAGTTGGCTGCCATGACCCGTTCAGCACGATTTGTCTTGTCTTTGCCGCTGCTGTTGGCGCTGGGCTTGAGCGCGCTGATGCTGACGGCGCTGGCTGATGAAGTCCATTGGGGATACAGTGGCGACGCGGGACCGCAAAACTGGGGCGAGCTGTCGCCGGATTTCACCGTCTGTGCGGATGGCAGCGCCCAGTCGCCCATCGACATCAGCGATGCCAGCGAACTCAACCTGGTGGATATCATTTTTGACTATGGCGAAACCGCCAACAACATCTTCAACAACGGGCATACCATCCAGGTGAATGTCGATGCTGGCAGCGCCATCGTCTACAACGGCATCGCCTACAACCTGCTGCAATTTCACTTCCACCTGCCCAGCGAGCATACGATTGACGGCGTGGGGATGGCTATGGAAATCCATTTTGTGCACCAGGATCCTCGTTCGGGCAATCTGGCGGTCGTTGGCCTTATGCTGGCAGCGGGCACTGGCAACGATGCTTATGCCCCGGTCTTTGACAATTTGCCCGCTGAGATTGGCGAGCCGACCGCCGTAGGCAACGCCGTTTCGCTGGAGGCGATGCTGCCGGAAGCGCGAACTTATACTACCTATCAGGGATCGCTGACGACGCCGCCCTGCAGCGAGATCGTACGCTGGCTGGTGCTGGATGCGCCGGTGGAGCTTTCGGCTGAGCAAATCGCCGCTTTTGCCGCCATCCATGCGGGCAACGCGCGTCCCCTGCAGTCCCTCGGCGCGCGCGACCTGCTGCGGGACAATGCCTAAGCCCCTCGGTCCCCCGACGGGTCGGGAGGGGAGCATGTAGTGGCTTGGGATTCCCGGGCGCCTGGCTTAGAGAGTATCCTGGTCTACAAGCAAGGGGAAACGGGATGGCAAAACGCCGGCAGAGTTTGAAACGGAGTGGCGCGCAAAGCCTCCCATAAACTCTGCGAATTACTGTACAGTTTTCCAAAGCCAGTACAATGCGCGATAATCTCCAGTTATCGGACAAGCCCAACCGATCTCGCATGGGTCGCCCCCGATTTGCCGGGGGACTGAGGGGAGTATAATACGATGACCGAAATCGCCATTGAGGCGAGCGGCATCAGCAAAATTTTCAGCCCAGGCGCGGACGAAGAAGTCACCGCCCTGCAAGATATCAACCTGGAGATCGTGGCTGGCGAATTTGTGTCGCTGGTCGGTCCCTCCGGTTGCGGCAAATCCACCTTGATGCGCCTGATCGGCGACCTGTTGCAGCCCAGCGAAGGCAGTTTGCGTCTCAACGGCAAGCCACCCGCCCAAGCCCGTCTCGACCGCGAATACGGCATGGTCTTCCAAAACGCCACGCTCTACGACTGGCGCAGCGTCAGCAAAAATGTGCAACTGCCGCTGGAAGTCATGGGCTACCCCAAGCCCGAACGCCAAAAGCGCGCCCAAGCCATGCTGGATATGGTCGAGCTGGGCGCCTTTGCCGAACACCACCCCTGGCAGCTTTCCGGCGGCATGCAGCAGCGCGTCTCCATCGCCCGCGCCCTGGTCTTTGATCCCTCCGTGCTGCTGATGGATGAGCCCTTCGGCGCGCTGGACGAATTCACCCGCGAGCGCATGAATATGGAGCTGCTGCGCATTTGGACGCAGACGGGCAAGACCATCATTTTCGTCACGCACAGCATTGCCGAAGCCGCCTTTCTGTCCAATCGCATTGTGGTCATGTCGCCGCGTCCCGGGCGCATCATCAAAATCGTGGACAACCCGCTGCCTTACCCGCGCGACTTCCATACTCGCAGCGATCCGGCCTTCCACGCTCTGGTCGCACAATTGCGGGATCTGCTGCGCGACGCTGTCGCTGCCGAGAGTTCGCCATGACGCCCGCCCGCAAAACCCTGCCCACCCTATCCGTGGCGGTGGGTACGCTGCTGGCTTGGGAGCTGCTGGTGCTGGCTTTCGATATCCAGCAATTCCTGCTGCCCAAGCCATCAGCCATCTTCGCCGAATTCACGCATCAGGCGACTCTCTGGCTGGCGCCGGAGGAACGCTCCATCCTCTTCGAATCCAGCGGCGCGACCTTTTGGGAAGCCTTCGGCGGCTTCATCATCGGATGTGGCAGCGGCGTGCTGGTGGCGCTGATCACTTCGCGCTGGACCATTGTCAGCGAAGCCACCATGCCCTTCGCCATCGCCGCCAATTCCGTGCCCATCATCGCCTTCGCGCCCATCATGAACAACTGGTTCGGCATCACCAACCCCGCCTCCAAAATGGCGATTGTCGCCATCATCGTCTTCTTCCCCACTATGATCAACACCGTCCGCGGCCTGACCCTGGTTGACGCCCGCCAGCTGGAACTCATGCGTAGTTATGCTGCGTCCCCGTCCGAAGTGCTGCTGAAGCTGCGCATCCCCAACGCCCTGCCCTACATCTTCAGCGCCTTGCGCGTGGCCAGCGCCCTGAGCTTGATCGGCGCGGTGGTGGCGGAGTTCTTTGGCGGTCCCCGCGCTACCCTGGGCGTCTATATCACGCAGGAAGCCTCCGCCTTTGATTTCGCCAAAGCCTGGACGGCCATCATGATGGCTTCCATCATCGGCATCGCCTTCTATATGACGGTACTGCTCATGGAACGGCGGCTGATGCCCTGGCATGTCAGCTTCCGCGAGGCATAAGCCCAAGAAAAAGCATTCACCACAGAGATACAGAGATTTACAGCATA
Organism: Anaerolineae bacterium; assembly: GCA_034420985.1. Classification (GTDB taxonomy): domain Bacteria; phylum Chloroflexota; class Anaerolineae; order Aggregatilineales; family Phototrophicaceae; genus UBA6055. The sequence goes on from DAOUKU010000057.1 coordinate 33,520, forward strand.
TTGAATTCCTCTGCGCCCTCTGTGCGCACTCCTTTCCTCTGTGGTAAAGCGTATTTTGCACGCTGAATTGAGCTGTGGAAACGACCCTTGAGAGCAGGCGCAGTTTCGGTATAATGCCGCCCTTGCAGCAAGTTCATCAAGGAAGCCAGCCATGCCCGGCAAACGCAAAATCACCGGCGTCAAACCGCTCTTCGGCCAATCGCGCAGCAAAGCCTTCAACACCGTCAAGCGCCAGTTCAAGCCCAACTTGCAGAACAAACGCATCTATGTGCCCGAACTGGACCGTTGGGTGCGCGTCAAAATCACCGCCAAAGAGATCAAGACTATCGACAAAATCGGCTTCATGGAATTCCTCAAACGCCGTGGCGTGCCGCTGAAGCAGCTACTCTAGCACCCGGAGAACCTCGCCGCCGCCAGTGAATCCGCATCACCGCGCCATCTTGCAGGGCATCCAGGCGACGCCACCGGGGCGCGGAAAGACCAGCCAGCGCCCCGAACATCTCGGCACGGCTCGCCGCTGGTATGGGCTGGCCAACGCGCAACGCCGCCGCATCCTGCTGGATTTTGTCGCCGCAAACCGCGCCCTGCCTTATGCCGACTGGCGAGACTTGATCGACGCGCTCTATCATGGCGAGTCCTACGAAGAACGCTGCGCCCCGCAAACCCTGCTGCTGAAATACCCGAAGCACCGCCGCGCCTTGCCGCTGCATCAACTGGATGATTGGCTGGGCTGCCTGGATGGCTGGGCGGAGGTCGACAGCACTTGCCAGACCGTCTTCCACGCCAAGGACCTGCTGGCTGATTGGGCGGGCTGGTCGGCATTTCTGCGTTCCCTGACGGCCAAGGCCAATGTCAACAAACGCCGTGCCGCGCTGGTGCTACTGACCGCTCCGGTCACGCAGTCGGATGACCCGCGTTTGCTGAAGCTATCGCTGGAACTGATCGACCGGCTGGGGAGCGACAGGGACAAGCGCATCACCAAGGCGGTATCCTGGCTGCTGCGCAAAGCTGTCAAACATCATCACGCGGCAATCGTGGCTTATGTCGAAGCCAATGCCAGCGACCTGCCCGCCATCGCCGTCCGCGAAACCCGCCGCAAATTGCTGACTGGCAAGAAATAGACAGGATTATGTAACGGATTTAACCACAACGGACACAAAGAAAAACAGTTGCAGAATATATCAGTTTCCTGCACTGTATAGCGTTCTTGCTATGACAGGCATTCGCAGTTCGCTAACAGTTGTTGTAGGGGCGGCTCTGCGAGTCGCCCGCGTTTGAAATTTGCCTGATGCCGGCGAGCCATCGGGTCGCCCATACAGCTATTGCAAAGAATCAGCCTCCTCCGGCTTGACGAGGGGGGGCAATGCGGGCGAGGCAATATCTGGTCTCTAGTCCGTTCGTGATAGGGGGCTACCCACAGCCAGCCGTCAAGCCATAGACGATTCGCAAGCGCTGATTCGCCGCTACGCCATCGATCGCGCATTCATCGCCATTCGCCCAGATAATGCGCAGATCCGCGCTTTCCGCCGCGCCGAGTCCAAAATGTAGCGCCTGTTGATTGTTGCCGCCCAGCCCGGCGCCAATGCGAACTTCCTGCAGCTGCGTCATTTCGCCGACGCTGGCATAGACCTTGCTGCCGACCGCGCCAGCGTTGACAGCCGCCCCGCCGCGCAACTCCAGCGACAGCCAGCGCCCGCCCCCGCCTTGATTCTGATAGAGCCGATAGCCGCTGTTCCAGTTGCCCGTGAGCAAATCCAGGTCGCCGTCCTTGTCATAATCAGCGTAGGCGACGCCCAGGGTTGGTAAATCCGCTGCGATGCCGCTGGCCGCGCTGACATCGGTGAAGCCGCCCCGTCCATCGTTGCGGAAGAGCGCATCCCCGCGTGCATTCATGAAACTGACCTCCAGCTCCGGGAAGGTCTGATGATAGTTGGTGGAGGCCACAAACAAGTCTTGCCAGCCGTCATTGTCATAGTCGAAGAAGGCCGCCCCCCAGCCTACCGCCTGGTCAGGTCCAAAATTCAGCGCTACGCCCGCTGAATGCGCCCGATTGCGGAAGCCGCCCGCGCCGTCATTGCGCAGCAGGTACATCGTGTAAACCATGTCCGTGATGTAGAGGTCGAAGTCGCCATCGTTGTCATAATCGCCGGCATCCACGCCCATGCCGTTGATCAGCAGATCCGCGCCGCTGCCCGCCGAGGCATTCGTCCAGCACCAGTGCCCGCAGCCCGCGCCATCGTTGCGCCACAAGATGTTGCCGATCTCGTTCTGCAGCTTGTCGTTGACGACATAGATATCCAGGTCGCCATCGCCATCGTAATCCAGGAAAGCTGGCGCGAAACCGGCGCCCAGAGTCTGCGCGTAATTCAATGCCCCGCTGACATCCGTGAAGCTGCCATCGCCGTTGTTGTGATAGAGCCGGTCGGCTTGCTTGGTGAAATCGACCGTCTCGCATTCGGGGAAGCAGGACCAATTCGCGACATACAAGTCTAGCCAGCCGTCGCTGTCGTAGTCCCCCCAAGCCGCCGACGCGCCCTTGCCCGTATCGCCGACACCCGCCCGCGCCGTGACATCGCGGAAGCCCGCGCCAGACTCATTGCGGAAAAGCCGATTGGCCCCGTAATTCACCACATACAAGTCCAGCCAGCCATCGTTGTCATAATCCGCGAAGGTCGCGCCGCCGCTGGGCAGATCCGGCAGGCTGAGCTGCGGCGAATAGGCGGACACCTCAAAGCGCCCGTCGCCCAAATTGCGATAGAGCGTGTTGGGCGCCAAGTTACCGGTGACGAACAAATCCAGCCAGCCATCGCCGTCGAAATCGCCCCAAGCTTGCCCGATGGCCAGGTAACCCTGCCGCGCCTCGTCGGGATCCCATAGGCCGCGATGCGCCGCTTCTATGCCAGCCGCCGCGCTGACATCAATGAACTGCGGACTGTCCTGGGCATACGCCGCCGCTGCCAGCCACAGGCAGAACAGGCAGAGCGCCCGCAGCCACATGCGCCTAGCGTGTCGCGCGCCGCGCATAGGGAGGCCATTCCAGCGGGATGCCCAGCCGCGTCGCCAGCAGATACTGAAAATCGCGCAGATGCGAGCGCGTGTTGCGCACTTGCCGCGGGCTCAGCCCTTTGTCAAGGCAGAAACCCGCCAGGGCTCCAGCTGCCTCGCCGATATTCCATTCGACCGGATGCAGCCGATAGCAGCCGTTGGTGATATGCGTGACGCCTAGGTTTTTGCAGGCCGGCAGCAGATTCTCCACTCGCTGCGGCAGCAAGGAGCCCAAAGGAATCTGGAAAGGGTAGCTGCTGATGTCGATATAGCTGCGCAAACCGGTACTGGGGTGCAGGTCGATGCGGTAGCTGCCGATGCCGACGCTGTCGCCGAATTGCTCGGCGCTGTTCAGCTCGCCGCGCTGCTGCACGCCGACATGCTCTTCCAGCACGGTGAATTCCGCCAGGATGCGCCGCGATTCGCGCACATAGACGGTTTTCGCCAACCCGTCCGTCGTGCCGACGATATCATGCCGCAAGCGCAAACCCGGATAACCATAGCCCCCGCCCTTGTGACGCGGCGCTTCCGTCTGCATCCAATACAGCAGCGAATAGCTCAGCTGCCGGCATTCCTGCAGGGCTTGGGCTTTTGCCTCTTCGCCCACCCCCAGCAGCGGTTTCAGCCAATAGTCAATCTGGGGCCAGTTCACCAGCGTGATATCGCTCTGGTAAGCGCCCGGCTGGAAGTGCCCTTTGTACAAAATGCGCCGATAATGCCAGAAGTCGCCAGGACCCGCGCCAAATCCGGGCGCTGGCGGTCGATCGCTGTGGAAGATGCCGCGATTGCGCGTCTCCAGCGTGATGGGGTGGACATCCTGCCAGCCCAGCTGCTTGCCAGGCCAGAAGTCAGCTTGATATTCGCGCCAAAAGTCGTAATCGGCCGGCTTGTCGATGGTATGGTCTTCGCCCGGTAGGTGGTCGATGGCGTAGCACCAACTGATAGCTTGCTGATCCAGGGGCTGCGGCTCGCCCTCGACAGCGTGCATTTCGCCGGTCTGCGCCTGGCTTTCCGCGCCGATGATGAACTCTAAGCCCGCCATCTCCAGCAAGTCGCCAAGCTCGGTGGCGTCCAGGATGTAGGGCGCGCTGATGACGACCTGGTCGCTGCTGCGTCTGTCCTGCAGCGCAACCGCCAGCACGCGGTCGCCAGAAGTCTCGGCGCTCACCGGCACATGCTCCAGCAGGACATCCAACTGCTGACTGGCTCGATAGGGCGCGAGCATGCCCTCGATGACCGCCAGCGCCACGCGCGGTTCGTGACACAGGCGGCTGACATTGCCTTGCCCCGGATTGAAGTTCGTAATCTGGCGCGCCGCTTCCGTCAGGGGGTAGTAGCGCCGGTAGTAATCGCGGACGCCCTCGGCAAAGCGCATGTAGGAGGCGGTCGCCCCGCACTGCTCGACCCAGGGGTTCTCATCGGGCGGGACGGCTTGCGCGGTGAGCTGCCCGCCGATCCAGTCGGTTTCTTCGGACATGATGACGGATTTGCCCATGCGCAGCGCCGCCAGCGCCGCCCCAATCGCCCCGGTGCCGCCGCCCACAATTAGTATGTCGCAATGTCGCTCTTTCATTGTTAGCCCTGCTTTCTAGTAGGTGATAAAGAAATCTGCGCTGCTATTGTACCCGAGACGGCTGTTCAAACCCGAACGGCGTGCAGCGCCGATAGAAGTGGTTCACAGAAAAAGCTGAATTACAGAGGTAGTGCCAAGTTAATCATGCGAAAACTGATTGGAAATCTGTAGCAAGAGTGGGCGGCCCACCTTAGGCCACTCCAGCATACGCGAACCCATTCTCCGCGCACCAGTCGGCAATGGGATTCGCCCCGCCGTCAAATTGGAACTCCTGTGTATCATCCACCGGCTCGCCCACCAGCGCCCGTTGCATCGGACTGAGTTTCTCCACCAGTGCGCGGGGCTGCTGACGATAATCTGTGGGCAGCAGCCAGTTGTAGCAATAGCCAAACATGACAGCTTTGCGAGTCCGATTCGTCAAGTTGGCGGCGCCGGCATGCCAGGTGCGGTTTTCAAAGAAGACGCAATCGCCCGGCTGCAGCAGCGGCTCGACCGCGCCAGCTGGATCCACCTGTCCGGGTGGGAAGTCGATGCGCGCCTTCAACTGGTTGCTGCCCGCCGCCATCATGGTGACGCCGCTGTTGGGCTGGCTCAAGTCGGTCAGGTAATACGCGACCTTGAGCGAATGCCGCGGGATCTGCGCATGCCCCAGGTCGCGCATGGAGACATAGTGATCGCGATGCCAGCCGGGCATGCGACTGGTCTCGGACGCGCCGGGCCGGTGGGGATGTCGGTAGATGAGGTGGCTGGTCAGCAGCGAAAGATGCGGTCCCAGCAGCTGGGCCACCAGCGAAAAAGTTGCGGGATGCGTCAACAACGGCAGGAAAGCCTCGTCCATGGACAGCACATTGCGGAAGCCGTCATACAAACCGCCGTTGCTGCGCTGGCGGTTCTGCACGCGCTCGCTGGCGATGAGTCGGTCGCCGGCCGCGATCAGGCTGGCGATGAGCTCGGCGTCCAACACGCCGCGCACGATGAGATAACCCTGCTCGTCAAACTGGCGCTTCTGCTCGGGCGCGATCTTTCGGAATTGCATGGCTCAATGCTCCCCATCAGCAAATAGTCTGGCTTGTTCGGCGTCGCTTCGCTGGCTGATGATTCCGTGCATCGCAGTTAGCAGTTGCCCGCGGCTGCCCTGGAAGTCCGCCAGCTGCGGCGTGCCTGCCCAGCGGGTCCAGCGCGCGCGATCCTCGGCGGATACTGGCTCAGCCAGCCTGGCTTCGTAACCAAGGCCCAGGAATCCGCGCAGGGCGAAGTACTGCAAAGCGGGGTACTGCGCCTGTCCCGGCGCGGCATCCTGATAATAGGTCAGCACCGCGCCGCCCGCCAACAGACGCCGCTGCATGGCGGTCACATTAGCGGCGCGCACGGATGTACCCTCGTCCAGGCTGACATTGATGGCTGCACCCGCTGCCTCGCCCAGCGCCATCCAGCAGGGCTCCATGCGCAAGGTACTGAAGCCGATATGCGTGGCGGAAGCCGGCACGGGGATGAGCAGATTTTCCACTTCTAGCGGCACGATCACGCCATAGGGCACGCTGTAAGGCTTAGTACGATGACCGAAGATGCCGTCCAGGTGCGGCCTGCCCGGCTCGCGCTTGAGGCAGGCGTGCGAGTCGAGATTGTAGTGGCTGGCGGTGATGCTGCTGCTGTGCGCGCGTGTGTGCCGCCTGGACAGCGCGTCGTGGGCTGTGAAGAGGTATTCGCCGCGGATGCGCCGCCCCTCGCGCACATAAATCTGCCGCGGGAAGCCCTCATTGTCCGCGAATTCATCGGCTGCCAGCCCCCAGCGATTGCAGCGCTGCCGGAAGTCAGCTGGCAGGGCTGGGTCATTCTGCGCGAAGTAGAACAAGCCCAGCGTATAGTCGCGCAGCCGTTGGGCAAAACGGTCCCGCCATGCCCAGCTGGCCGTTGGGTAGGGCCAATTCTCCTCCGGCAGGTCGGTGGAGAGGAAAGCCGCGTGCTGATTGTTGCCGTCGACCTTGCTGTTGGGCACGCGCACCATATTGGTGATCAGGCCAATGCCATCGAATTCCATGGGCGTCGGCGGTCCGGCAAAGCGCCCCAGCCGCAAATCGTCAACGAGTTCGCTGTATTCGTCGCGGTTGTAGCGCGCTGGTTTCTGTATGCGCCTCATGTTGTCCGGCTCGTCCGTCAGCGACAGGCGGTAGTTGTAGGATTGGATGGCGTTATCGCCCTGCCCGGTGGAAAAGCGCGGGTCCGGCGGCTGCGTCCAAAACTGATAGTGCTTGCCGGCGCAGGGTTCGTCGTATTCGGCTTTGCCTTCCCGTCCCAGCATGTAGGGAGCGCCTGCGGCCGCGGCCAAATCACCTTCGTAGGTGGCATCGACAAAGACCGCCGCGCGGTAGATTTCTTCCTCGCCCGTGACGCGATTGACGATGCGGATGGCGCGCAGAGCGTCGCCGTCCTTGATGGCATTTTCCGGTTCGTGATTGAACTGGCGCATCGTGCGCGCTTCCAGCAGCTCGTCCTGCTCGGCGATCATCCCCAGCAAGATACGCTCGGCGACATGCGGCTCAAAGCGATAGCCGTCAGAGCAGTCGACCGCTTGCTGCGATTCCGCGCCGTAAGCCTCGCTGTAGTATTGCTTCACGCGCTGGACGAAATCCAGAAACAAGCCGCCAGTTGCGCCGCGGGTATGAATGTCCGTCGCGCCAAGACCATTGGCGGGCAGCCCGCCGATATGCGCCGTCCGCTCCAGGATGACCGCCCTTCTGCCCGCTCTGGCGACTGTGATGCCCGTCATGATGCCGGCTGGCGTGCCGCCTACGATGACCGCGTCGAATTCCTGAGCATGCGCTGTTGCCATGTCGCCTTCCTTTGCCCGGCTCACTCCTTCAAAGCCAGCGACACAATGACCGTCAGCGACTCGCCCGCTGGCAGCTCGCCGTGCAGCCGCAGCCATCCGCCGAAATGCCGCACCTTGCAGAAGGTCATTTCATCCGCCTGGGCCGGTAGCTGAAGTCCTGTGCCTTCATCAACCCAACGGATGCCGTCCGCCGAGATCTGCACGGAGGCGCTGCCCCTGCAGTCTGGCGTCGCCGCCAGCGCCCGCACGAAGAAGATCGCCTCGCTGGCCCAACCCGCTTCGTAAGGCTCGGTTGCGAAGGCTTCGCGCCACTGCACATTGCGCTCGACAACCGCTGTGTAACTCCGCCGCAGAGCCATGGCTAGAACTCCCCCGAAAGCAACGCCGAGTCCACATAGAGGAAGGCGCGTTTATCCCGATTGCTCTCCACCCAGAAAGCGGTGTTCAGCATGCAATTTAGGTTGGGCATAGCGGGGATGGAAATGTGCTTCAGGGCTTCGCCGCTGTAGACAAGGTCATTGCACTGGAAGCCCAGAAAACGGCGCTGTGCCAAATCCACGCTCAGGCGCAGGTAATGCCAATTCATCTTGGTGGCAATTTCGTTATAAGCCAGGGTCTGCGGCGGCAGGTCAATGAACTCCCAGTGTTCCGGTCCCAGATGGAAATGCGAGACGGTCTCGCCGCGGTCGCCAATTTGGGCGAAGTCGCGCGTGGCGCCTTTCATCTGCCAACGATTGATCATCTCGCCGCCCTGCGCGTTGAGGTAGCGCAAATGCGGCATCCAGCGGAACTCCGGGTTCATGCCGTCCTGCAAATCAAAAAGGACGCCAAAAGCCCGCACATCATCCAGTGACAGGCGCAGTTCACTGGCTTCTGGCTTGAAGCAGAAATAGCATTCCAACTGAATGAGCCCGCGCTTGCGGAAGGTCTGGCGTTTGATGCTGGTGGCGAGAGCACCTGCTCGCGGGCGAGTCGCCAGTTTCAGCGCGTAGCTGCCTTCCATGGAGCCGGCCGTGCCCGTGTCCCACATGGTCAAATTGCTGAGCATGGGCGGGCGCATGTCGCGGTAGTCTGGCAGCATGCTGTCCAGACTGTGCTCGTAGTTGCCGATCAGCTCCGACCAGCCGCGGAGTCCCTCGTCAAAGTCGTCATAGAAAATAATGCGCGAAAGCGGGTCAAAGCGGGACAAGCGCGGGTCAGCGTGCATGGCATCTGCCTCCAAATGACGATATTGTAGCGCATAACCCCTCGTCAAGTCGGGGGAGGCATATTCTTGGGGACTATCAGCACCTTCGTAAGTTGTAGGGGCGAGCCGGTGGCTCGCCCCAGAATCCTGTCATACTAGGACGGTGCAGGGGCGACCCATTGGGTCGCTCGCTTAGGTCATTCGCCAATGGCGGGTATGGGATAATGCCTGGCGGGCGCGCTTTTTTGACATCTCCGCCGCCACGCGCTAAACTAGACTCTGTCGATTGCATGGCAATGCTGCCATCGTTTCTTTCTTGCCGAAAAGTTCAGGAGATTTCACAATGACACCCTCACGTTTTATCCGCATCGTTCTCGTCTTGAGCATGCTGCTGGCGCTGGCTGTCGTCCCGGCTGTCGCCCAGGACTGCGACGGCGAGGTCATCGAACTGGAGTTCATGAATTGGTGGGGCGCCGCCCGTGAAGTGCTGATGGACGAGCTCATCGGCCACTTCCAAGCGGAAAATCCCTGCGTCCGCATCATCAATCAGGTGCAGCCCTGGGACAACCGCAGTGAATTGCTCGCCACCGCTGCAGCCAGCAGCAACCCGCCGGGCATCATCATGACCACCCGCCCCGAGACCTACCAATTTGCCATCCAGGGGCTGATCATCCCCATTGACGCCTTCGTTGAAGAACACGGCACCGACCTCAGCGTCTTCTATGCGGGCGAAGTCGGCATCCAATACTGGAATGGCGAGCTCTACGGTTTGCCCATGCCCACGGCTGGCGGCTTGACCAGCATGTTCCTCTACAACAAGGATATGCTGCGCGCGGCCGGCATGGACGCCGAAAGCCCGCCCAAGACCTGGCAGGAATTGCAAGCCGCGGCGGAAGCCATCACCCAGGGCGACGCGCTGGGCATCGATGTCATGGGCATCCCAATGCACTCCGGCAACCTGGACGAAGCTTTCGTGTCCTGGCTCTATACCAACGGCGGCAAATATGTCTCGGATGATGCTCGCACCCTCACCTTCAACAGTGCGGAAGGCGTCGAGACTCTGGAATGGATGCTGAACTTCGCCAACAATATCAATGGCGGCATCGAGAACGAGCGCGACTTCTTCCAGGACACTTCCTTCACGGAAGGCGACCATCCCTGGTACGACAACCAGTTGGCTTTCATGCCCATCAACACGTCGGTCTTCGGGCATTACAACAACAATGATCCCGAGGGCTACGCCAATGCCGATCACTGGGGCGTGATGCTGCGTCCTTACAATGGCGACAACCCCGATGGCATGCACGCCGGCGTCACCGGCTATGGATTCAGCGGCGGCTGGGCATACACGATCCCGCGCGCGCACCCGCCGGAGATGCAGGAAGCCGCCTTCAAATTCGCCGAGTTCATCGGTGTGCATCCGCAGGGTGGCTGCGCCTTCCTCTTCGCGCAGAGCCGTCCTGCGCCGGTCAAGGCTTGCAACGAGAATCCGGCATACTACGACGCCAACCCGCACTGGGGCACCGTGCTGGAGGGCTTGGCCACGGACACGCCCATCCCCATCACGCCCGTGCAGGGACGCATCGCCGAGGTCATTCGCGGTCACATTGAAGAAGCCTTCTTCGGCATGAAGTCCGCCGCCGACGCGCTGAACGACGCTGCCGTCGAGGGACAAGCCATCCTCGACGAATTCTGGGCGGAATTCGACGCCGGGATGTAGGAGGAATCACCTCCTCGGTCGCGGGTGTTTCGCGTAGGGGCGTCTCGCTAAGACGCCCGTTTCAACCCCCTCGGTCCCCCCGACGGATCGGGGGAAAGCATGCTTACAAGGGAATGGATATGCAGGCCCGTATCGTATCCATTGAAATTCGTAGGGGCATCGCGCTGAGACGCCCGTTGCCCCCACCCCAAACCCTCCCCCAAAATGGGAGAGGGGCTTCTGCACCGAGCCTCCCCCCATCTTGATGGGGGATTGAGGGGAGATAATGCAGGCAGCAGCCAGAATCGAGCCGGAGACCAGCTTTCGCGTTCAGTTGCAGCAATGGTGGTTCCGCCATCGCAGCTGGATCGGCTTCCTCTTCATCTTGCCCTGGTTCGCCGGTTTCATCATCTTCGACCTGATGCCCTTCCTCTACAACCTCTACCTCAGCTTCACCGATTACCAGATCGGCACGCAGGGCACGCCTCCCTGGATCGGCCTGGAGAATTACCTGGAAATCTTCAACGAGGACAAGCTCTTCAGCAAGAGCATGTACAACACGATCTACTATCTGGGTTTCAGCGTGCCACTGCGGCTGGCTTTCGCGTTTTTGATCGCGCTGCTGCTGAATATGCGCGTGCGCGGGATGGAACTCTACCGTACGCTTTTCTATGTGCCGTCGGTGGTGCCCCTGGTGGCGGCCACGCTGATCTTTGCTGGTTTGCTGAATACGCGCTATGGCTTGTTCAACCATGTCTTTGTGCTGGTGGGCATCCCGCCGGTGCGCTGGCTGAGCTCGCCCGCCTGGATCAAACCGTCGCTGATCATTTTGAGTCTCTGGGGTTTCGGCGCGCAGATGATCATTTTCCTGGCGGGCCTGCAGGGCATCCCCAGCGACTTGTACGAGGCGGTGGCCATCGACGGCGGCGGCGGTTGGCGGCGACTGCGGCATATCACCTTGCCACTGATGACGCCGACCATCTTCTTCAACCTGCTCATCGGCGTCATCGGCGGCTTCCAGGTCTTCGTACAGATCTTCGTTATGGTGGGCGTGGATGGCGGACCGTTGGGCGCGGGCTTGGTGTACATGATTCATGTCTATAACAAAGCCTTTCGTGACTTTGAATTTGGCTACGCGGCGGCGCTTTCCGTCATTTTGTTCAGCATCATCTTCGTGCTGACCATCGCCCTGGTCTACACTTCCAACCGCTGGGTCTTCTACGGCGATGGCGAGGACGACGCGGCATGATCGAGAATCCAACAGCACGGCGCGTCCGCCAAGTCATCATCTACAGCATTTTGACCCTGGGCGCAGTGGTCATGATGGTGCCCTTGCTCTGGACGGTCAGCACTTCCCTGAAGACCCGAGACAAAGTCAGCATCCGCCGGCTGGAGTTGATTCCGGATCCGGTCTACTGGCAGAATTATGTGGAAATTTTCGACAAGCAGCCCGTCATCCAGCAGACGCGCAACACGCTGATCATCGTGGCGGCTTCGCTCTTCGGCGCGCTCGTGCCTTGTACCCTGGCGGGCTATGCTTTTGCGCGCATCCCCTTTCCTGGCCGGCGTCCCTTCTTCGGCATTCTGCTGGCGACGATGATGCTGCCCTATGTGGTGCGGTTGATACCGCTCTTTCTGTTCTTTGACGAGATCGGCTGGACGCGCACCTTCGGTCCTTTGATTCTGCCGCGCTTGCTTGGGCATAACGCCTTTTACATTTTTTTATACCGTCAGTTTTTCCGCGGCATCCCCAACGACATTTACGACAGCGCGCGCATTGACGGCTGCTCAGAGTTTGGCGTCTGGTGGCGCATCTTCATGCCCATGTCCGTGCCGGTGATTGCGGCGGTCTCCATCTTCGCCTTTGAGTTCGCCTGGAACGATTTTCTAAATCCGCTGATCTACCTGGGCAGCAACCGCGACCTGTGGACCCTGGCTCTGGGCTTGAACGCGCTGCGCGGCTTTGAAGGCGCTGATGGCTCGCTCAATTCAGTGATGACCTTCTCCATGCTGATGATCATCCCCATGCTGGTGGTCTTCTACTTCGGGCAGAAGTACCTGATCAGCGGCGTGACGGCGCAGGGCAGCTTGAAAGGCTAGGTCCGCGCCATAGCAGATGTGAGACCAAGTCAGTGTCAACCACAAAGGACACTAAGGCCACAAAGGGTGATCTACGGGCGACACAAGCGTCGCCCCTACAACTTCCTAATCTCTGTGCGCTTTGTATCCTCTGTGGTTAAATCTCTTTGGTGATTTGGCGAGAAGCGAAAGGGGGGACCATGCAAGCGCTGGTCTGGCGGGCAGCGCGGCAAATGCAGCTGGAGGAAGCGCCAGCGCCGCAAGCAGCCGCCGATGAAATCTTGATTCGCGTCGGGCACGCCGGCATCTGCGGCAGCGAGCTCAGCGGCTACCTGGGTCACAACGCGCTGCGCGTGCCGCCCTTGATCATGGGGCACGAATTCGCCGGGCAGATCATTGAACTCGGCGCGCTTGTGCCGCAACTGCGCCCGGATCTGCAGCCGGGCGACCTGGTCACGGTCAATCCGCTTTGGTACTGCGGCGACTGTGCAGCCTGCAACGCAGGTCTCAATCAACTCTGCAGCAAACGTAGTCTGCTGGGCGCGCATCGTCCTGGCGCCTTTGCCGAATTCATCGCCGCCCCAGCCAAGTTGGCGCTGAAGCTGCCGCCGGGCATGGACACTCGCAGCGGCGCATTGACCGAGCCGGCTGGCTGCGCCGTCCGCATTGCCGAACTGGCGGGCGCAGTGGCGGACAAGGACTGCTTGGTCATCGGCGCGGGACCCATCGGCTTGCTGAGCTTACAGATGCTGCGCTACAAGGGCGCGGCGCGAGTCTTCATCGCCGAGCTGGATGCGGCGCGTCTGAGCATGGGCGAGACGCTGGGCGGCATCCCCACCCAGCCCAGGACCACCGATGTCGTGGCGGCTGTGCAAGAGGCCACGGCTGGCGCCGGTGTCGCGGCGGCAATCGATGCGGTCGGCACAGCGCAGACAAGAGCGCAGTGCGTAGCGGCGGTTCGTCCTGGCGGCGCGGTCATCCTCAGCGGCTTGCACGAAGAGACGAGCGCTATGCCCGTGGCCGCCATGATCCGCAGCGAGGTGGTGGCGCGGGGCTCATTTGCCTACACGCCAGCCAATTTCGCGGCCGGGTTGCGCTTGCTGGAGGCGGGCGCTTTGCGATTGGACCCCTGGATTGTCGAAGCGCCGCTAAGAGGTGGCGGCAAGTTCTTCGACAGGCTGATTGACGCGCCCGGCGCTGTCGCCAAGGTGTTGTTGCAACCCGATATCTAGGCTGCCCACTGCTCGTCCCGACCCCTGAGTCGCCCAGAGACGCCTGCACTTTACAAAATCGCCTCGTCTGCTATACGATGAAACGAGGGGCGTCGACCTTCCGGCGCATCGACAGTATATGAAAGAACGCGTATGGCATCGGCAAATGGCGACTCGCATCATGTGGGGCTGGTACGCAATCTAGGCTTGTTCGACATCACCATGATCGGCGTCGGCGCGATGATCGGCGCTGGCATCTTCGTGCTGACGGGCATTGCCGCGGGCACAGCCGGCCCGGCGCTGATTCTGGCATTCGCGCTGAACGGCGTCATCACCGTGCTGACGGCGATGGTCTATGCCGAGCTGGGTTCGGCAATACCGGAGGCGGGCGGCGGCTACCTATGGGTGAAGGAGGGCTTGCCGGGACCGAACGGCTTCCTGGCGGGCTGGATGAGTTGGTTCGCGCATGCGGTGGCGGGCAGCTTGTACGGCGTCGGCTTCGGTGGCTTCATCTACGAGCTGCTGCGGATTCTATTCCTGGATCCGGCAACGCATCACGACGAGCATGCCGGCGTTTTCCTACAGGGACCGCTGCATCTGCCCTTCGGCATTGAGCTTAGCGAGGCTGTGCTGGTGCAGAAGCTTTTCGCCGTGCTGATCATCCTGCTGTTCTTGTACATTAATTATAGAGGCACATCCGAGACGGGCGCGGTCGGCAATATCGTGACTGTGCTGAAGGTCATCATTATCGGCATCTTCATCGTCAGCGGCTTGTTCGTGGTTTTTGGCGAGCCGGCGCGTCTGGAGGCCTTCCAGCCTTTTGACCCCAACGGCATCATCGGCATCGTCAGCGCCATGGGCTTGACCTTCATCGCCTTTGAAGGCTACGAGATCATCGTGCAAGCGGGCGAGGAGGTGCGGGAGCCGCGCAAGAATATCCCGCGGGCGGTGTTTTTGTCGCTGGCCATCGTTGTGCCGATTTATATGCTGGTCGCCTTCGTCATCATTGGCGCGGTGGATCCGCCGGAGGGGGTGCCGATCTTTGAATGGCTTGGCGATCTTGGCGAGATCGGCATTGCTCGCGCGGCCGCACAATTCATGCCCTTTGGTACCTTCCTCATCATGGTTGGCGGCTTGCTTTCGACCATGAGCGCGCTGAACGCCACGACCTTTTCATCCACGCGCGTGAGCTTCGCCATGGGGCGGGACCGCGCTTTGCCGGACAGCTTCAGCTCGGTGAGCGCCAAGACGCGCACGCCGCATGTGGCGCTGGGCTGGTCGGGGGTGTTGATTTTGTTCGTGGCGCTGACGCTGCCGATTGAGGATGTGGCGGCTTCGGCGGATATCATGTTCATCTTGCTCTTCTTGCAGGTGAATCTGGCGGTCATCACCATCCGCGGCAAGTACGGCAAAGACTTGAAGTACGGCTTTTTGCTGCCCTTCTTCCCCATCTTGCCCATGATCGCCATCGGCATGCAATTTCTGCTGGTGCTTTCGCTCTTCAATGTTTCGATCATAGCCTGGGTTTTCGCGGCGGTGTGGATCGGCAGTGGCTTTTTGATTTACTTCTTCTACGCGCATCCGCGGCAGGAACGCGCCCATCGCACGCCGGTCGTCCAGCAAACTGAGCTGCTGACGCCGGTGGTGGACGCGCCCTATCGCGTGCTGGTGCCGGTGGCGAACCCGGACTCGCTGTCGACGCTGCTGCCGCCGGCTGTGCACGCCGCCAAGCTGCACAATGGCAAAGTCACCCTGCTGCATATCGTCACAGTGCCGTCGCCGACGCCATTGTCATCCGGTTATCGCTATTTGAAAGCCAGCGACGCCCTGCGCGAGCAAGCCATCGCCATGATTCCGGACGAGGATGTGGCGGTGGAATACATCGTGCGGGTGGCGCGGCGGGTTGCCCCGGCTATCATCGACACGGCGCAGGAACAGCATGCCGACCTGTTGGTCATCGGCTGGCGCGGCGAGAAGAACAGCGAGGGCAGGACGACGCTGGGACCAAACATCGACCAGGTGCTAGCGGAGGTCAACTGCGATGTGATGATGCTGCAGCCTGGCGACAGCGCCGCCGCCGCGCGCATCCTGATGCCGGTGGCGGAACCGCGGCATGTGGCGTACTCGCTGGGGCTGATGCAGCAATTTTCCGCCGCCGATTTGCAGCTGGATTTGTTGCATGTCTTCGCGCCTGAAGCGACATCCGCCCAGCGCGATCGCATGACGCGCGCCCTGCAGCGGCAGATCGACGCCGTCAAGGCGGCTGGCAAGCAAGTCAACTTGCTGCTGGAGCAAAGCCCCGACCGCATCGACGCCATTGTGCAAGCGGCGGCAGGCTACGATTATGTCGTGCTGGGCGCTACGCGCGAACCCCGCGTCCGCCAGCGCTTCACCGGCGGCAATACTACCATGGTCATCGCCGAACGCACGGATACGCCCGTGCTGCTGCTGCATCCGGAGACTAGCTCCATCGAGTTTGGCTTGCAGCAGACCTTTGATTACATCAGCGGCGGCTATCGTGCGGTGGATCCGGAATCGCGGCAGCGGCTGGAAGAGCAGGGCTATATCGAACGCGCCAAAGCTACGGTGAGCGGCGCGCTGAAATCGTCCATCAGCCAGCCGGTGGTGTTGGTCATTGGGCTGTTGACGCTGGCATCGGCTTTCATGATGTACGCCGGCGGCGGCGAGATGCTGACCTGGGCGGGCACAGTGCTGTATTTTGGCAGCTTACTGGCTTTCACCTTCATGGCGGTGCGCTCAGCGAAGTCGTCTTGATCCCCGTCAAGACGGGGAAGCGCCCCCCTATGGCGACTCTCGTAGGGGCGTGTCGCTGACGCGCCCTCCCGCTCAACCCCCTCAGTCCCCCCGAAGCATCGGGGGGAAGGTTTCGCCGAGCTTGCTCATACTCACTGAAACGCATACGAAGTGGTGATTCCGCTTGTCCGTAGCTCCCCTCCCTGATGCTTCGGGGAGGGGCCGGGGGAGGGGTAGTGATGCGGGCGAATCCTTTTGCTTGGGCGGCTGCCACGCAGCGCGCGGGGCTACATGCTCCCATTCAGCCCGCAATCTTGTCCTAAGCCCGTTTGCGTTCCTCGATTTGCAGGCGCAGGCGCTCCATGAGATCGACGCCCATTTGGCGGCAGAGGTCGATCATGTCGATGGGCACCCAATTCTCGATGAGATAGTCGCCTTCGCGCTTCCACCAATCAAAGTCGCGCATGGTCATCAGCGTGCTGGTGGCGGGGATGCCGGCGTAGTCGCCATGATGCCGCGAGAAGACGGTATCCCAGACGCCGCCACAGCAATACTTGCCCTCGCCGACGAAGCCCATGACGCGCCCGCTGCCATCGTTGCCCAAGCCGCGATCGCCGAAGCCGTGCAGCCAGTTGCGTTGGTGAAAATCTTCAAATTCTTCCAGTGTGAAGCAAGCGCCGATGCCGCTGGGTCCGTACCACTTCATATCCGGATGCCAGTATTTGTTTTGCTCCATGCGGCGCATGTCTCCGCCGTCGCGGCTGCGCACATAGCGCTCCAAGCCCTTGCCCATGGCCTGCACTAGCTGCAAGGTCTTGCGCGATTCCAGGCTGTCCTGCTCGGTGAGCAGGAGGCCGTCTCTGGCGACGGGCGCGGGGACTTTGCCGCCTTCCGCGCCAGGCGCTGGTGGCAGGACTTGGTAGCCCGCCTGCCGCATGACCGCTAAAATGTCGTATTGGGCATAGCTGGCGGCGATTTTGCCCTCGCGCATGACATAAAAGACGCCGAACCAGATGTTGGTCTTGCGCCCCGTAGCCGGTATGCCCAGCCAGTCCTTGACGAATGTGCCGGTGAGGTAGCCGCAGCCGCTGACCCACTCGCTGCCGGGCTCCCGCGACCACTTGGACTCGCCGCTTTCAATGCCGCCCATGAAGATATAGGGCGCGCGCTTGAGATCGGGGAAGGAGCGCAGCAGCGGCAGCCAAAAATCGGCGATGACGCCATCCACGCCGATGATTTGGTCAATAGGGGCGGAAACATTCCAATCGACATCGTCATGCACGGCGGCGCGAACAGCGTCTGGCAGGTTGTCAACGCCGACATGATTCAGCTTCTGCCAATAATCCCAGACGATTTCTTTGTTGATTTGGTTGAGTACATTGGACATGATGGCGCTCCTGGATAGTGGGAGTGGGGTGCGGGGATTGTAGCGTAGGTGTCAAAGCTGGCGATGCTGCGCTGCCTGGCCCGTACAGATTTGGATTTCGCCGGGGTATTCCATCAGCCTTTGACCGCGCCGGCGGTCAAACCCTTGACCAGTTGCCCCTGAAAAATGAAGACGACGACGATGATGGGCACTGCTGCGGAAACCGCAGCGGCGGCAGCCAGCGTGATATGCCCGGGATCTTCGCCGGCGGCGTATTTGGAAATGGCGACTGTCAACGTCCAGTTGGATTGGGTGAGGATGCGCACCAGCAGAAAATCGCTATAAGCCAGCAAAAGCGTGAATAGCGCGGTGGAGATGATGCCGGGCCACATGATAGGGATGATGACGCTGATAAAGGCGGTCAGGCGATTCGCTCCGTCGACCATGGCCGATTCTTCAATCTCTTTAGGGATGTTCATGAAGAAGCTGCGCAGCATCCAGATGGTGAAGGGTTGATTGATCGCCACCAGCGTGATGATGAGCAGGATATGCGTGTCGTAAAGCCCGGAGCGCTGTCCGAAAAACCAGTAGGGCAGGATGTAAGCCATGCCCGGCAGGGAGCGGAAGCCCAACGCCGTCACCAGAATGACGACGCCAGCCAGGCCGCTGTAACGCGCCAGGGCATAGCCCGCCAGACAGCCAATGGATATCGAGATGCAGATGGTGCCGGTGGTGACAATGATGGTATTCAGGAAGTAGTTGTAAAAGGTCTCGGTCTTGACGAAATTTGGGATTGTCCAGAGGGTCGCGTAGACACCCGCCAGCACAGCCAGATAGACAAAGCCGCGCGGGATGGGGAAGCGCCGAGCGTTGATGGCGATGCCGCCCAGCAGCCCGAATATGGCTAAAAGCCCAAACGCTACCAGCAGCGGATCCGCGGGAATGGACTTCAGCCAGAGGTCGGTGTAGTTGTCGGCGGTCGGTTCAAAGATGAAGAGCGGCACGCGGGAATTGGCTTGGCGCGGCGTTTTGAAAGACTGAATCGTCGTCCAAAAGAAGGGGATTACGCTGAAGACGGCGTAGAGCGTCAGAATGAAGTAAATGACCGCCAGGACATAGCGATTCTCAATGCGCCGCATGTCAACGCTCTTCCGTCTGTTCCTGGTAGGTGCGGTATAGGAAGGGCACCAGCACGACCAGGATCATGACGACAGTGATGACGGACATGGCATTGGCTTTGCCCAGCCGCTGCACGCTCATGGCGGTGCGGAAGGTGTAGAGCATCATCACCTCCGCTTTGTAAATCGGGTTCTGCTCGGTTAAGACGAAGACGCTGTCGAAGACGCGGTAAGAATCCATGATGGAGATTAAGCCGACGAAGACGAAAAGCGAGCGCAGATGCGGAATCATGATATGCCGCACCTGCCGCAAGCGCGTGGCGCCGTCAATCATGGAGGCTTCGACCAATTCCTGGGGCAGGGTCTGCAAACCGGCGAAGAACACAATCAGCGGGAAGGGCGTGGCGGCCCAAAGGGCATGCAGCAGGATGAGCCCCTTGACGGAGGCCTCGGTGAAGATAAAGCGCGAGCCCAGCAGTTGGCGGTATGCCCAGGCGACGATGCCGCCCGACTCGAAGAGCTGTTTGACCATCAGCGTGCCGACCACCGGCACAACGATGAAGGGCATCAAAAAGGCGGCGATGTAAATGCCACGAACACGCCGAGACACCTGATCCAGCAGCGCGGCGATCAAGAAGCCGACAGAAATCTGCATGGGCACGGCAATGGCGATGTAAGTCATTGTGAAGGTGAAGGCGCTCCAGAACTTGCGGTCTTCGAAGACCTCCAGGTAGTTCGCCAAGCCCACGAATTCTGGCGAATTGATGTTGCGGAAGGTCATGAATTGCGTGCTGAGCCAGATGGAGGTGGCCAAAGGGAAGACCATCAGCAGCAGCATCACCAGCAGGCTGGGAGACATGAACAAGTAGAAGGTTCGTCGGTTCATTCAGACCCCGTCAGATGGTGGGAAAGCCCGGCCTCGACGAATCTTGTAAGGGCGACTCTGTGAGTCGCCCGCAACGCCTAGCCCTCCCGTAGTGCTGTGTCTACGCGCACCGAATCATCGGGGAGGGGAGTAAGCCCCTCGGTCCCCCCACAGACATGGGGAGGCAAAATCCATTTGTAGGCCGCAGGGGCGACACTTGTGTCGCCCGCTACCCCCTCCCCAATCCATACCAGGACGATTCCTGTAGGGGCGTTTCGCTTACCGGCCCGCCTAGCCCGCCCCGGTCCCCGCCCAGAAGCATCCGGGAGGGGGCGGAGCGGTTTTGGCTGATTAGCCGTCGATGTAGCCTTGCGCAGTCGCTTCCGCTGTATATTCTTCCGCTGCGCTGGCCAGCGCTTCTTCCGGCGAGAGATCGCCCGTGCCCACCAGTGGCAGCCAGTTGCCGAGAGCCGTGCGCGCCAGCGCCGCGGCCGGGTTCAGCGAATTGCCGCCGACGCCATTGCCCAGCGAACCCGCCATCGCTGGCAGATTGCGTCCGCCGACGCCGCTTTCGCCAACGGAGCTGCGGACGACCGCGCCATGCGCTGCGCCGCCGACTTGCCCTTCAAAGTCAAAGGTCTCCATGATGATGCGGAAAGCCAGGTCGTGATCCACGCCGGAGCGCTTGGTGATGGAATAGGCGTCAATCCAGGCGGAGCCGCCCAGAATGCCGCTGTCCGGGCTGGGCGCGGGGGATGGCGCGAAGCCGATCATGCCGACAAAATCCGATTTGTCCGGATCGTCCATGTTGGCGGCGCGGCTCGCCCAGATATGCACGAAAGCCAGGGTACCGGTCTCCATGCCGATCTCGCTGTCGTCGATGCTGTAGGTCAAGCCTTCCACGCCCATGCAGGCGTCGACGACTTCCTTCATCTTGCTCAGCGCCGCGACGCCTTCATCGCTGTCGAAGGCTGGCGTATTGTCGTCGTTCAGGTAGGCCGCGCCGAAGGAGCGGCTGAAGTGCATGAACTCGATTTCCCAAGCCCAGCCCGCATGCAGATTCATGGTGAAGGGCAGGTCAATGCTGGGTTCGTCCATCAGCACGCCGCAGGCATCGATAACTTCGTCGTAGGTAGTCGGCACAGCCAGCCCATGCTTCTCGAAGAGGTCGCTGCGATAGAAGAGGTGCATGGTGTTGGACATGAAGGGCACGCCGTAGATGTTGCCGTCAATGGTCGCGGCGTCCCAGACCGGCTGCGGGATATCGTCCAGGTTGTATTCCTCGCGATACTGCTCGATCAGGTCATTCAGCGGCAGCAGGGCGTCAAAGTCGGCGAGCACAACCATGCGCGCGGGCACGGTGTGCAGGATCGCCCAAGGCGAGGCGCCACCGCTAGCCAGCGCCAGGTTGGCTTGTTCTTCCGCGCTGGCCGAGTCCAGTAACTGCGTGTTGACGGTCAGATTGTCGACTTCGTTGCATTTCTCTAGTTCTTCGGCGAAGAACTCGGTGATGGGGAATGCCCAGCCCATGAAATCGACGGTGGTGGCGGATTCTGGCGGGTCGAGGACGCAGGGGTCCATGTCGTCCTGCGCCAGACTTGGCAGCGCCAGCAGCAGCAGCGCTATCAAAATAAGCAGCTTCTTCATGATGGATTTCCTTTCCTGTCTTGTGAAAATGTTTGACTTGCGGATCTCGCAAGCGTACTGGATGCAATGATAGCGTATGCGCCTGGCGAGTCAAAATGACTGGCGGCTGTCTCGACGAGACGCCCCTACATGATTCGCCAAGGGGATGAGTGCTTGCGTGGGCGCATGGCGAATGCGGCGGAGCGTGGGTAAACTGCGTTGCAAATCGGAAATTGGGACGAGCGCAAATGAATGAGGACACATTGACTACGACGGATGGCATACGCGGGCAGGTGCTGGACAAGCTGAAATGGCGTTGCATTGGTCCGCACCGCGGTGGGCGCGTGGTGGCAGTGGCTGGCGACCCCCAGCACATGCATACCTTCTATTTTGGCGCCTGCGCGGGTGGTGTCTGGAAGACCACGGATGGCGGGCTTTACTGGCGCAATATCTCCGATGGCTACTTCGGCACGGCGGCGGTTGGCGCGTTGGCGGTCGCGCCTTCCAACCCGCAGGTGATCTATGCCGGCACGGGCGAAAGCACCATCCGCGGCAACGTCTCGCATGGCGATGGCGTTTACAAATCCAGCGATGGCGGGCGCAGCTGGCAGCATATTGGCTTGCGGGAGACGCGGCATATCGGCAAGATCGTCGTTCATCCGCAGGACCCGGACACGGTCTATGTGGCGGCTTTTGGACGCGCCTTCGGGCCGAGCGCTGAACGCGGCGTCTACCGCAGCCGCGATGGCGGGGCAAGCTGGCAGCTGATCCTGCACAAGAGCCCGCGCGCCGGCAGCCACGATGTGGCCATGGACCCGCATGAACCGAACATTCTGTTCGCGGCGATATGGCAGGCGCAGCGTTACCCGCACAAACTGGACAGCGGCGGCGAAGACTGCGGTTTGTGGCGCAGCCGGGATGGCGGCGACAGCTGGCAGGACATCACGCGCAAACCGGGCTTGCCAAGGGGGCTGCTGGGCAAAATCGGCGTGGCGGTCTCGCCAGCCAAATCCGGGCGCGTCTGGGCGGTCGTGGAAGCGGCCGATGGCGCGGTCTTCCGCTCGGATGACTACGGCGAGACCTGGACGCGCGGCAGCGAAGAGTCATTGCTGCGCACCCGCCCTTGGTATTACATGCACATCACCGCCGATACGCAGGACGAAAATATCGTCTATGTGCAGAATTACGGCTGCTGGAAGTCGACGGACGCTGGCGACAGCTTCGAGCAGATGCCCACCCCGCACGGCGATGAACACGCGTTGTGGATCGACCCGCGCGACAACCAGCGCATGGTCAAGGGCAATGACGGCGGGGCTTGCGTCAGTTTCAACGGCGGGCGCAGCTGGTCGTCCATTTATAACCAGCCCACCGCCCAACTTTATCATGTCTGCGCGGACGACGCTTTTCCTTACCGCGTCTATGGCTCGCAGCAGGACAACACAGCCATCAGCCTGCCTAGCGCGACGGTGGATGGCGCGATCCATGAACGCGACTGGTACGCGCCCGGCGGCGGCGAAAGCGGCTACATCGCCATCAAGCCGGACGACCCGGCTATCGTGGTCGCTTCCGGTCCCATTGGGCAGCGCGCCTACAATGACTTGATGACGCAGTACAACGATCGCACCGGGCAGAAGTGGATCATCACGCCCTGGCCTGAGATTTACGGCTGGGGGGTCGGCGCGGAAGCCCTGAAGTACCGCTTCCAGTGGACATTCCCGATTCATTTTTCGCAGCACGATCCCGACACGCTCTATGTATGCAGCCAGCATCTACACCGCTCGCGGGATTTGGGAGCCAGTTTTGAAGTCTTGAGCCCGGATTTGACGCGCAACGACCCGGACAAGCTGCGAGCCTCTGGCGGTCCCATCACGCGGGACAATACCGGCGCCGAGGTCTACTGCACCATCTTCGCGCTGGCGGAATGTCCGCACGAAGCGGGGGTGCTGTGGGCAGGCACGGACGATGGGCTTGTGCATCTATCGCGGGACGGCGGGCGCAACTGGCGCCAGATCACGCCGCCGCAGTTGCCGGACTGGGCGCTGATCAGCGTCATTGAGCCGTCGCCGCATCAGGCCGGCGCAGCGTACCTCGCCGCCACGCGCTACAAGCTGGATGACACGCGCCCCTACCTCTACAAGACGACCGACTACGGCGAGAGTTGGCAGTTGATCACGGAGGGCATCCCCGAGCATGAATTCACGCGCGTCATCCGCGAAGATCCGCATCGGCGCGGCTTGCTATACGCTGGCACGGAAACGGGCATTTACGCTTCCTTTGACGATGGCGAATCCTGGCAAGCGCTGGGCGGCAATCTGCCCGTCGCGCCCATCCATGACTTTGTTATCAAAGGCAACGACCTGGTCGTAGCGACGCATGGACGTTCCTTCTGGATACTGGACGATCTCTCGCCATTGCGGCAGCTGCGGGATGGGCTGGCTGCGGGCGGCTGTCATCTGTTTGCGCCATCGCCAAAAATCCGCATGCGCGCCTATGCCGGTTTTGGAGGCTGGGACAATCATTTTGGCGCGGACACGGTGAATTATGGCGGCGTTGGCACCAGCGTGGCTGGCTTCGTCAGCAGCGAGGGCGATGAAGAGCCGACCTTTCTGAATGCCGGCCAGAATCCGCCGGCTGGCATCGTCTTTCAGTATTGGCTGGCCAATGCGAGCGAAGGCATCCAACTGCATATCAGGACGGCGGAAGGCGAAATCCTGCGCAGCTATGGGGGTCCCGAGCTGGTTGCCGAGGCCGGGCTGAATCGTTTCCACTGGAATCTGCGTTATCCCGGCGCGGAGTCCATTGAAGGCATCGACGGGGCTTGGGAGCGCCCGGATGGTCCGATGATCCTGCCTGGCGAGTACCAAGCCGAGTTGGTGCTTGGCGAGTCGCGCAGCAGCCAGCCCTTCACGCTGCTGCCCGATCCGCGGGTGACGACCAGCGCCGAAGACCTGGCGCAGCAGCGCGATATGCTGCTGGCGATCTGCGAGCGGCTGACGGAGAACAATCGGCTGGTCAATCGTCTGGCGGAACGGCGTGGCGAGGCGGGCGTGGAATCGCTGCTGCCCTTGATGATGAATATCGGCTATACCGAATCGCAGTTGTACGCCAGCGGCCTGCATGAAAAGTTCAACGCGCTCTTTGAATCGGTGGACAGCGCCGATTTCGCCCCGCCGCAGGGCGCGCACGAGGTCTTCGCGGAATTGTGCGACAAGCTGGATGAGTACGCGGCAGCGGTGGCTGGCTTGGGGCTTTGAGCGCTCGCAACCCCCAGCGAAATCTGTAGGGGCGAGCCGTTGGCTCGCCCAAAAAGCCCTATCAGGAGAGAGGGGCTTTGATACTGTGCGCCAAGACCTGGCTTTCCAGGAAATTCATCAATTTAAAATCATGTTATTATGAAACAGGAGCGCGCGAACGCTCCTCCTATCGTCCTATGAGTTTTGAGGTGCGACATGTACAGAAAGCTGGCATCCATTCTGGTTCTGGTGGCGCTGCTGATAATGACTGGCGGCGCGGCGGCTGCTGATGACGAAAAACCAACCATCGCCTTTCTGCGCTATGCCGGGACCGCCCCAGTTGCGGAGGCGACGCAAGGCATCCTCGACTCGCTTGAGGCTTACGGATACCTGTCATCCGCAGAACGCGCGGCGCTGAATGAATCTTTTGATCTCAACGGCCAAAACATAGATCTTCTGTATCGGGATGCCGGCTTTGACCTCCCGTCGGTCAGTCTGATGGTCGAGGAAGTGATAGACAAAGGAGCGGACGCGCTTGTGACGATTACGACTCAGGTCGCGCAGATTGCCGTGAATGCGACCCGCGACATGGAAGACCCGCCGGCAATTCTATTTAGTCTGGTTACGACACCCTTCGCTACCGGAATTGCGGATGCCCCCTGTATCAAGCCAGCTCACGTCGCAGGCACGCAGCCGCTGCTGTCGCTTGCAGACTACGTGCCGCTAGTACTGGCTCAAGATCCAAATATCGAGGTTATTGGCACGATCATAACGCCGGATCAACCGACGAGCATTGCCGGCGCGGAGGCAATCAAAAGGATTGGCGAGTCACTGGGTTTGACAGTCGAGGTCGTCACCGCCATTACGATATCCGATCTGAGTGTTGCGGCGGAAAGTCTCTTGAGCAAGGGCGTAGAGGCAATCGTCCTGACAGTTAATCCGCTGACACTGCAAGGTACGCCTGCCCTGGTTCAACTGACGGCGGAATATGGCATACCGTTGTACGCGCCGATCATACAGCAGGTGTATCGCGGTGTGACGGTGGCCGCGGGCTTCTACAGCTTTTATGAGGAGGGCGTGATCGCGGCTACAATCCTGCACGCCTATCTCAGCGGCGAAGTAGATATCGCAGACATCGCCATCAATCAGTCGCGCAGCTTTGGCCTAGCGATAAACCTGGATACGGCGGCCGAACAAGGCATCGAAATCTCAAGTGACCTGTTGTCTATGGCGAACTTCATCATTCAAGATGGGCAGCGGTCAGAAGGCATGGCAGCGGATGTGGATGAAAGCAGAAGGATGCTGCACGACATGTCATTGGAAGAGCGTCGCGCGGCTGACGCGGAATTCCTGGCCGGGCTGGAATGTACGGACGAGATGATCGCCGAGCAGCAGGCGGAATTGACAGGGGCGGAGGAATAGCGCAAGCTGCCTTACCGCGCCAAATTTGCGTTGCGCAAAGGTTTCGTGATACGATGAGGAGAGTAGCGCCTCATTGTGGCGCGCTATCGTACAAAAGAATGTCCAACGATAGGAGGCAACTCATGCGCATAAGACTGCTGGTCGGACTTCTGATAGCGCTGCTTTTGCTCACGGCGCCAGCGCTGGCGGATAATCACGAAAACCCGACAATCGCCTTCCTGCGGTATCGAGCCTCGGGTACAGAAGATATCACCAAACCCGGCATTTGGGATCTCTTGCAAGCGCGTGAACTGATTTCGGAATCCGAGCGCGAATTGCTGGATGAGAACCTGGATTTGAACGGCGAGCACATCAACGTCTTTTGGCTGGACGCGGCGAGCGACGTCACCAATATCAACACCATGGTCGAGAAGACGCTGGATCGCGGCGCCGACATCCTTTTGACCTTTTCAACGCCGGTCACGCAGATTACCGCCAACATCACCAAGGAAATGGACGACCCGCCGGTTCTGCTATTCGCTATCGTCAGCGCTCCCTATTCGGCCGGCATCGCCGACGCGCCTTGCATCAAGATGCCGCATGTCAGTGGCACGCACATGTCGATTCCTTACGAGCAGTATGTGGCTTTGTCTCAGGTCCAGATGCCAGATGTTCAGTCTATCGGCACCATAGTTGATCCGGCGCAAACGCAGAGCGTATATGGCGTCAGTCGAATCACTGAATTCGGGGAAGCGCTCGGCTTGACGGTTGAAGTCGCCTCCATCGCCTCGGCGGCTGATCTGCCGCAGGCGACCGCCAGCCTGGCGGATAAAGGCGTAGATATGCTGATGATAGGCGCCGGCTACACCGAATCGAGGGGTATCCCGGCGGTCCTCAGCGCGGCGCAAGACTACGGCATTCCCGTCTTCGGCGTATCCCCCCGCATGATTTATCATGGCGCGGTGGTCGGCGCTGGCTTTGATGACTTCTACGGCGAAGGCGTGACAGTCGGGCGGATGATCGCCGCTTATATTGACGGCACGCTGGATATCAGCAGGACCGCAATCAGCTCCCGGGTGAACCTCGGTGTGGCTGTCAACCTCGATACGGCAGCGGAATTTGGCATTACCGTTGCCGATGCCATAATGGAATCAGCCGTCATGGTTATCGAAGGCGGAGAGCTCGAGGTACTAAGCGAGCCGCCCAGCCTGCCGGAGATGACGCTGGCAGAGCGCAAGGCGGACGACGCTGCTTTCCTGGCGGAGCTGGAATGTACGCCGGAGCGCATCGCCGAAGAGCAAGCGACGCTGGGAACGGCTCGGGATTAGCCGTCGCAGACAGTAACCTCAGGAAACAGCAGCGGGCGGTCGCTACAGATCGCCCGCTGTTTGTTTATTTCGGTTCATTTATTGTATACAAGACTATTATTGCAGTATAATTGCAATACAATTCCATAAACTCAGAGTAAGGAGAATGCGCCTTGTACACAAGAATATTGATTGGACTTCTGACAGCAGCGCTTTTGCTCGCGGCTCCCGCGCTGGCGCATGATGATGATAAGCCCACGATCGCCATTCTGTCTTTAGGGTATCATTCCAACGTCAACCTGTCGGTCAAGGGCACGCTCGATATGCTGCAAGCCTATGGCTATATCAACCAGGAGGAGCGCGCTGTATTGGACCAGCGGCAAGACCTCGAGGGCGAAGGCATCAACATCTTCTGGGGCGATGCCGCTTACGACATCGGCTTCGCGAATCTCATGGTGCGCGACGCCCTGGATAGGAACCCTGATGCCTTGATAACAATTACCACGCCGGTGGCGCAAATGGCCGCCAACGCCACCCTGGATATGGGAGACCCGCCAGTTGTGATCTTCAACGTCGTGTCCAACCCTTATGCCGCCGGCATCGCCGACGCGCCCTGCATCAAACCCGCGCACATCTCCGGTTCTCAGTTTCTGGCGCCTT
>DAOUKU010000058.1:0-27122 GCA_034420985.1 Anaerolineae bacterium
ACGCCCAGCAGCAGATAGCCGTAGGTGAAGGCAGCCCGCCGCCTGGATGTGCCCAGCAGCCCACCCAGCAGCGCGCCCAAGCCGTCCAGCAGCATTTGCAGCGCCCCTTGCAGTGGGTCCAGCACGACCCGGCGCATTCCCTGCCACATCCCCGCCAGCGCCTTGCCCCGCCACAATCCGCCAGCGCGTGGGGAACTGCTGTCATCGTCCTCATCCAAGCCTGTGCCCTGCACGCGAATCTGCGCGATGGTCAACACGATCAGCACCGATGCCATGACCAGCGATGTCGCCGCCGCCAAACCGTATTCGCGGAAAGGACTGGCGAAGCCGTTGTTGTAGATATAATGCACAATGTAGAGCGTGGCCGAGCCCGGTCCGCCACCGGTGAAGGCGAAGACAACATCGAATATCTGCACGGCGCGTATGGTGGAAAGCACGATGACCACCAGCATCGTGGGAGCAAGCATAGGCAGGGTGATCGACTGGAAGGCGCGCCAACTGCTTGCGCCATCAATAGCTGCCGCCTCGTACAGATCGGCCGGGATAGCCTGCAAGCCCGCCAGCAGAATCAGCGTGTAGAAGCCCATCAGCGACCAGACGCTGACCATGACCACCCAGAAGCGCGCCCAGTTGCGGTCGGTGAGGAAGCGCAGTTTCTCCCCGCCCAGCCCGACAATGAAGGCGTTGAACAAGCCATTCTCTTGAAGCATCCAGCGCCAGATCATCGCCACCACGATCGGCGAAAGCAGCACGGGATAAAAGAACACGCTGCGGAAGAAGCCGCGCGCCCGTATCCGCCCGTTCAGCACAACCGCCGTCAACAGCGAAATGGCGATCATCACCGCCACTTGCAGCACGACGAAGCTGGCGGTGTTCAGCACGGCAGAGGCAAACAGATCTTCGTTGCAGGTGGCCGGGCGTAAGAAGTCGCCACAGTCGAAGAGCCGCTCCAGGTTGGCAGCCCCGACATAAGGACGTTGATTCAAAAAGAGCTTGTCGCTGCCAGTGAAGGTGTAGACGAAGTTAAAGAGCATGGGGAAGAGCACGAATACCGAAAAAACCAGCATATTCGGCGCGACGAAGATATACGCCATGCCGGTGATGCCGGTGAATCTCTGGATGCGGCTGAACGAGCCGTCCAGCAGACCGACAAATTGATCCAGAAGCGGGTTCATGCCACTATCCGCGGGGACGGGAAAAAACTGATGCGATTGCCCTCATAAAAGCCCCCTCCCTCTTTGCGGGTTCGCGCAGACGCTGGCCCGTCGGGGAGGGGGGTTGGAATTTGGGGCTAGCCGCCAGCCGCCATATTGGCAGCTGCTTCATCGAGCTGTTCCTGCAAGCGGTCCATGGCTTCGTCCAGCGTCAACTCGCCGGCGAAATACTGCGCCAGGCGGGTGTTGGACGCGTCGTAATAGGCGAAGGCCAGCGGATGCGGATTCAGCGCGACAGCTTGATTCTGCAGCTTCGGCACCTCGGATGCAAAGCCGTTCAGCGCGGCTGCCACAGCCTCGGAAGCGTCGGGATAGTCAACGCCCATCGTCGCCACCGTGTTGTGCCCGGGAATGCTCATCGTCCGCGACGAGAACTCGCCATAGACTTCTGGCTGCATCAGGTATTCCATCACCATGGCGACGGCTTCGGGATGCTCGGTGGCTGCATAGCCAGCCAGCGCCGCGCCACCAGCCACGCCCGTACTGCCGCCCGGTCCGTAGGGATTCGGCACGACGATCCAGTCGAAAGCATCGCCAATGTCCGCCCCGAAGCGCCCGATCTGCCAACTGCCGCTGAAGTACATCACGGCTTCCACATTGATGAAGTAATCCTGCGCGCCGGTGTATTGGCTCGTGCCCAGCCAGGTCTCAGCCGGGGACTTGCCCGCGTCGATCAGGTCTTTCAGGATCATGGCGAAGGCGCGGAAGCCCTCGTCGTCAGCCAGATCGAAGTTACCTTCGTCATCGAAGAAGTCAGCGCCCAGGCTCATGGCGGGCCCGGCAAAGCGATGCCCCTTGTTGTCGATGGCCATGGCGTACTGCACACCGGTCGCGCTCGCCACCTCGTCCAAGGCCGCCAGCCAGTCTTCCCAGCTTGGTTCGTCCATGGTATCGCTGGGCATGTCGACTTCAGCCTGTTCAAACAGCGTCGCGTTGACGAAAGGCGCGGTGACTGTCGCCGCGTCGGGGAAGCCGTAGAGGCCGCTCATGTCATCATCGGTGCGGAATGCCTCCAGAATCGCTCCCGGGAAGTTGTCTTCCATCAGGGACGGGTCTTCCATCAGCGGGCGCAGATCCAGGTAGAAGCCGGCCATGCCAGCGAAGTCGGTGATGCGAGCGATATCGGGGGCTTGCCCGGCTTCGACTTGCACGCGCAACTGGTCGCGCACTGTCGTATACGGGACGGTGTTGACCGCGACGGTGATGTCGGGATTGGCTTCGCTGAAGCGGCTGAGCAAGTCGTCATAGACCGAACATTCGTTGCCATTCTCATAGCACATGAAGTCCAGCTCGACGGCATCCTGAGCCAGCGCCGCCGCCCCCAGCGAAAGCGCCAGCAGCATGAAAAGCGCCAACAGCGTCATTAATTTTTTCATGGTTGTCCTCCTCATTGGGACTAATGAATCGCCAAAAGACCGATGTCCGCCGCGGCGGAATCACGCTGCATTATAGCGCATTTGCCGGGTACTTTGGATTTGCCGTCGGCATCCGCGCCCTCACAAGCACAGAACCTTCATGCCCAGCGTGCCCGCTAGTATCGCCAGCGCTCGCGGCGGCAGCCGTCTCAACCCTTTCATTCCAACTCGGCAGCCGCCTCCTCGAGCGCCGCATGCAACTCCGCCAGCGCCTCATCCAGCGTCAGATCGCTGGCGAAGAACCTGCGCAAGGCTGTATTCGAGGCTTCGTAATAGACCGATGCCAGCGGATGCAAATCCAGCGCGACCGCCTGCGCCTGCAGATTCGACAGCTCGCGGGCGAATCCGTTCAAGGCCGCATTCACGACCGGGTCCTCCGTGTCATAGTCGATGCCGGCAGCGGCGATGCTCGTATTGGCGGGGATGGTTAGTGTGCGCGCCGCAAACTCGCGTACCTGCTCCACTTGCGTCAAGTAGTCAAAGACCTGCCCGACCGCTTCTGGCTGCTTGGTTCCGGCGAAGGCGACGAGCCCGCTAACCAGCGCGATGCCAGTGCCACCGCCGGGTCCAGTGGGGTTGGGCGAGATCGTCCAGGCAAACTCATCGCCGATCTGGGCGGCCACTTCTTCGACCTTCCAACTGCCGCAGATGTACATCAGGCTCTCGCCGCGGACGAAGTAGGCCTGCGACTTGCCCGTGCCCAGTAGTGTATCGGCCGGCGTCTTGCCCGCTTCCATCAAACCGCGCAGGATTGCCAGAAAGTCGCGCAAGCCGCTATCGTCCGCCAGCCTCAAGCGGTGGCCTGTTTCGTAAGTCGCGCCCAAGCTCATAGCGGGACCGACCAGACGATGATCCTTGTTGTCCACCGCCAACAAATAGGGAATGCCAGTCGCCTCCGCCACTTGATCCAGCGCCGCCAGCCAACTCTGCCAGCTTGCGCTTGCGCCCGGCAAGGCCACCCCCGCTCGCTCAAAAGCGCTGACATTCACGAAGGGCGCGACTATCGCCGCCGCATCGGGATAGCCATAGAGTCCGTTATCCCCATCGCGGCTGCTCATGTGACGAAAGACGACCTCATGAAAACTCGTATACAGTGATTCCGCATCCGTCAGCAGCGGGCGCAGATCCAGATACTGCCCTTGTAAGGCATCCATGTCGGCGATTCGCGCGATGTCCGGCGGGGCGCCCTCCGCTACTTGGCGCGCCAGCTCGTCAAGCATCTCTTCTTCTGGCGCAGTCTCCACGATAACGGCAATGCCCGGGTTCTCCAGGGAGAAGCCCGCCAGCAGTTCGGCGTAGACTTCGCATTCCTTGCCATCCTGGAAACAGAGGAAACGCAGCTCGACCGGCTCTTGCGCGGACGCTATCCACGGGAGCATCAATGCAAAAACGGCAATACATAGCGAACGTTTCATCTCAAACTCCTCACATTCCGGGATTTACAACCTCAGCACCTCTATGCCCAGCATGCCCGCCAGCATCGCCAGCGCCTGTTGATGCTCGCCGTAGGTCAACGACACATGGTGCTCCAGCCCCTCGCCCAGCAATGTTGTCATCGCCGCTTCGGCGCCGCTGTCAAAACGCAGCCGTCCACTCGTCCCGCCGAATGCCAGCGGCGCCCGCAGCATCTCACCACCGCCAATCACCAGCCGAAATTCGCCACTGGCTTCGCTCAAGCGCGCGATGGTCACTCGCCCCGGTTTCAGCGGAAATTGCATCAGCAGCGGCTTCTCGCGGTTGGAATGGATGGTCGCTTCCGGCTTTACATCCGGATCCGCCATCGACAGCGGCGCCAAGCCGCAATGCCAGAGCGTTGCCGCGTCCGCTTCCAGATCAAAAGCCACGACATCGCTGCCGAAAGCCGGACTCCCGCTAAGCCACTGCAAGATCAACTGCGTAATCGTACCATTGACATCCGCCTCGCAGCTGGCGGGAGTCTGCGCATCGCTCAGCAGGGACATCGCGCCGCAAGCCGAACAGCCCAAATCGGTAAAAAACTCGGGCCAGCAGCGCACAGCCAAGCCAGCCAGCCGCTCGTCACGCGCCATGTCATCCAGCGCCAGGTATGCGCCCAACGTGCCGCGGGTTTCGTCGCGATCTTGCGCGTCAAAACCTGCCAGCCGCCCGCGCAGGTCTTCCGCCAGCCCATCAATCTGCACGGGATCCGCCGTCCGCGCTCGTTGGAAGAATGGCGTCAATTCATATTGTGCCACCTCCACACCCAGCCGCGAGCGCAAACCGTCTCGATTGATCAGGCAAGTATCGAAGCCGTCGGGATTCTCGCCCAGCCGCCCGATGCGCGCTCCTTGCAAACGCCGTTTGACCGCCGCCGCCCGCGCGAAATCGTGCAGCTTTTCATGCGCCGCGGGGTCGCCCGGCTCGGCGTAGATCGTCTCGTAAGGGATTCTCGCCCGCCGCAAGCCATGCGCCGCCAGATTGACGCCGCAGAAAGAATTGATGCGCAAGCGCCCGCCCACCTGCGCCTCCGGCAGCGCCCACATCATCACCGGCAACTCCAGCGCCCTTGCCAACTGCAGTGCCATCGTACTGTCGGCGAAGCTGGCTTGCAGCAACAGCAGCATATCCAGCTCTGCGCCCGCCAAGTCCAGGATTCGCGCTTCCACCGCCGCCGCGTCCATCACCAGCTCGGTAGAGCCGATGAGCGAAAATTGTCGCTCTACCCCGGCCTCCGTCAGCGCCGCATGTATCTGCGCCGTCAAGTCGCGGGCCAGTTCTAAATCAAATGTCGGCCGCGCGATGGGCACGAAGCCAATGTGCAGACGCTGCTCGCTCATACGCTCCTCCGCCGGCTGTCGCCGCGACCCAGCCACCCGCTAATAGGACAGACCATGACCATAGGCGAACAAGGGATCAGCCGAGTCCCGTGGTACATCGGAGCGTTGGGCATGCACCGCGTCCATCGAACGCGGAAGCTCGAAGGGCAGCTTGCCCTCGGGCCGCGCGCGCCCGAAGATGACATCCAGCGCGGCGGCGTCGCTGACCGAGAAATTGGCCACTAGCCCGGCCGCCGCCTCGGCGATCTTCGGGATGACCGCAGCCCGTTCCAGGTAGATATCGACGATGGTCGGCACGCGCGCCATGATATCCAGCAGCCGGCTCAGCTCGGGTTCTTTGAAGTCGAGGTCGCCTTGATGAAACATCTGCTCGAGGAAGAAGTCGCCGCGCGGCTGGAAGGGCGTCGCCAAGCGCAAAATCGCGAAATCAGCCTCATCGGGCGAGTCCACCAGCTCGCCATATTCGGCGGCCACGGCGGCATCCACATTCTCGATGTAGAGGCGCGGCCGCCCGGACAGGGGCAAGCAGCCGTCATTCTTCAGCAGCACCATGGAGCGGCGCTGCGCGCTCTCACCGGCGGCGCGGAAGGCTGGGCTGCCGGCCGTATCAGCAGCGGCGGCGGCATCGACCGTGCAGCTCTCGAACAGGCCCAGGCGGAACTTGTCGCGCAGCAGACGCCGCGCGCTTTCGTCTATGCGCGCCTCGCTCACTGCACCCTCGCGCACCAGCTCCACGATCAGCTCAGGGCAGGACTCGCCGCCGAACTGGTCGACGCCGGCCTCCAGCGCCTTGACGATGCGCTCGGGCACAGTCAGGTGCTCGACCCCCCAGGCGCGGGCTGGAAAGGGCATGCCCATGATGTTGTCATCGGTGAGCACGCCCCAGTCGGTGCAGACGACGCCGTCGAAGCCCATCCGCCCGCGCAGCAAGTCACCGATAATACCCTTGTTGAAGGCGAAGCCCACCTCTTCGTATTCCGTGCCTATGGGCTTGGCGTAGTAGGGCATCATGATGGCCGTGCCCGCCTCAATGGCCGCGGCGAACGGCGGCAGGTGATAGTCGAAGTTGCCGCCTGGATACTCTTGCTCTGCACCATAGGCAAAGTGCGGGTCGCTGCCATCCTTCTGCGCTCCGCCACCAGGGAAGTGCTTGGTCGTGCAGGCGACGCTCTGGGGTCCCAGTTCGTCGCCCTGGAAGCCGCGGATATAGGCGGCGGTCAGGCGGGCTGTCAGCGCCGAGTCCTCGCCGAAGGTGCCGTTGATGCGCCCCCAGCGCGGCTCGGTGGCCAGGTCGACCATGGGGTGCAGGGCGGCGCGCAAGCCCACCGCCAGGTATTCCTGGCGGGCGATATCGGCGAATTCTTGCACCAGCTCCGGGTCGCCGATGGCCGCCAAGCCCGTCGTCTCGGGCCATTGCGAGAAGCCGGGCGTGCTCATCATGGCGCCCATCTGCTCGTTGCGGGTGTGGCGCGGGTCGCTGGACATGGTCAGGGGGATGCCCAGCCGCGCTTCGGCGGCCAGCCCCTGTAGCTGGTTCAGCCACTTGGCGGTCTCGGCTGGCGGCGCTGAGCCCACCAGATTGAAATGCACCAGCCCCTTGTCCAGCAGCTGGCGCGGTGTGCCGAAGCCGAATGGTCCCCCATTGTCGGGGTCGAAGCTGCCATCGGGACTGATCATCAGCATGGTCTGGAACATCAGGCCGGCTTTCTCTTCCAGCGTCATCCGCCCCAGTAAATCTTCGACGCGCTCGTCGACGGGGCGGCTGGCATCTTGATAGAGCAGATAGTCGGTCATCGTTGTTGTCCTTTTCACTCATTCTTTTGGCAAGCGCGCAGACGGCAGGCGGATTGTCGCGTTTGAGAATCTCTTGCCCAGCGCTAATTCAAACCGTAAAGTGCGCTGTATTTCGTCTCCAGATAACGCAGCAGCGGCGCCACGCTTAAGGACTTGCCGGTTACGCGCTGCAGCAGTTCGTCCGTGCTATAAGCGCGCCCGTGCCGGTAGATCTCGTCAGTCAGCCAGGTCAGCAAAGGAACATAATCGCCATCCGCCAACCTGCCATCCAGCCCATCAATGGCCGTATGCGCCGCTTCCAATACCTGCGCCGCCATAATGTTGCCGACGGTGTAACAGGGGAAGTTGGCGAAAGTGCCCGCCGACCAATGCACATCTTGCAGCGCGCCGCGAGCGTCGTCCGGGGGCTGCAAACCCAGGTATTCCAGCATTTTGGCATTCCAGGCTTCGGGCAGGTCGGCCACGCGCAGCGAGCGATCCAGCAGCGCCATCTCGATTTCAGCGCGCAGCATGATATGCAGGTTGTAAGTAACTTCGTCGGCTTCCACGCGGATGAGGCTGGGCTTCACACGATTGACCGCGCGATGGAAGAGCGCCGCATCCACATCGCCTAACTGCGCTGGAAAAGCCCGCTGCAAGCGCCCGAAATGCAGCGCCCAAAACTCCCGCGAGCGACCAATCTGGTTCTCCCATAGCCGCGATGAGAATTCATGCGCCCCATAGCTGGCGCCGCCCACCGCATATTGCCCCAGGAAGTCGGTCGTCAAGGCTGTGCGCGTCAACTCCGGCGCGACATTCTGTTCATAGAGGCCGTGCCCGGCTTCGTGCAGCGCGGCGAAGAGCGACATGGGCAAATAATGCGCATCATACCGTGTGGTGATGCGCACATCCTCGCGCGTGAAGGACACTTCAAAAGGATGCGGCGCGCTATCCAGCCTTCCCCGCGAATAATCGAAACCGATCAACTCGGTCAACTCAAGGCAAAGCTGTTTCTGCGCGGCGATATCGTATTCCTGCGCCCACAAATCGCGCGGCGGCGGCTCGTCATTCGCCACAATCTGCGCCAGCAATGGCAGCAGGCTCGCGCGGAGCTCGCCAAACATCGTTTGCAGGCGAGCGGCCGTCAAGCCCGGTTCAAACTGCTGGATCAAGGCGTCAAAGGGATGCTCATCGTAACCAATCGCCTCCGCCAGTTGGATATTCAGTGCCAGCATCTGCGCCAGATAGGGCTGAAAGGCGGCGAAATCGCTATCGGATTTGGCCCGCGCCCAAGCTGCTTCCGAGGCTGGACCCAATTCCGCCAACTGGCTCGACAGTTCCGCGGGAATGCGCTTCTGCAATTCGTAAGCCTCGCGGGTCTGACGAATGGCGCGGGCAGTGTAGTCGTCATCCGCGTCATCAAGCTCGTCTTCAGCCGCGTCCAACAGGCGGGCGGTGGCATCGCTGACGAAGTGGCGCTTGGCATGCCGGGTCAGCGTAGCCAGCTGCAAACCCCGCGTGATTGCTCCACCCGGCGGCATTTTCGCGCGCATCTCCCAGCGCAGGATGTTCATGGCGTTGAGCAGATCGTTGTATTCGGCGATATGTCCGACGAGCTGCTCAACGGCGGATTTGGCGCTGCTCATTGTGTTTATATCGAGCGCGCCGCGCCGCCATCGACCCGCAAGGTAGCGCCGGTGATGTAGCTGGCGGCTGGCGAAAGCAGGAATGCGCCCGCTCGTCCAAAGTCGTCAATCGTGCCATAGCGCCCCAGCGGGATGCCGGCCAGGCTGCGCGTCCGCACCTCTTCCATGCTGATGCCCAGCTTGGCGGAGGTATTGGCGTCCAGTTGGGCGACGCGGTCGGTGTCAATGCGCCCCGGCACCAAGTTGTTTACGCGGATACCGTCCCCCGCCAGTTCGTCCGCCAGGGTCTTGACCAGCCCAGCCACGCCCGCCCGCATGACGGTCGACAGCGCCAAGCGCGGGATCGGCTCGCGCACGCTGCCCGATGTCACCGTCAGGATCGAGCCGCCAGCGCCCATGTGCGGCAGGGCAGCGGCAATCATGCGGATGCTGCTCAGCAGGGTCAGCTCAAAAGCCGCTTGCCAATCGGCATCATTCATCTCTTTGATGGTCTTGGCGGGCGGTCCGCCGGCATTGACCAGCAGGCAATCCACCTGCCCCCAAGCCGCTACGGTTTTGTCCACCCAAGCCTGGATATCGGCTGGAGTACGCACATCACAGGCGCTGGCCATTGTCTCTGCGCCTGTTTCAGCAGCCAATTGGCTCGCGGCGGCTTGCACATCAGCCAGCGTACGACTGCACAGCGAGACTTTCGCCCCTTCCGCCGCCAGCGCCTTGGCCACGCCATAGCCCAAACCCTTGCTGGAGGCGGCCACCAAAGCCACTTTTCCCTTCAATCCCAAGTCCATGATTCGTCCTACCCTTTTTCTTAACCAGCCAAGCAAGCAATACACATTTTACCACCGAGTACACCGAGAACGCAGAGGGCACAGAGACAATCACAATAGCGTATGGGCGCGGGGTCAACACGCCCTGGACCCAGCCCTACGGCATTTTCAATATCTCTGTGCCCTCTGTGTCCTGTGTGGTTAAGACTTTGCCATCGCGCTAGCTTGCAATCGCAGCCACGATGCCGCCGATGAAATCACCTTCGTTCCATTGCGGCGGTCCCGCGCCGGTACGCGCCACCACCAAGTCCAACGACGGGATGATATAACAGCGATTGGCATTATACCCCTCCAGCGCGAACAGGTCAGTCGGCAAATGCCGCCAACGCGCGCCATCGCTGTTCACCCAAAATCCGTATCCATAGGCAGGGTTATGCGCTTGCGAGGGACGCGTCGCCAAGTCCAGCCAGGCAGGCGGGATCAACTGCGCCCCTTTCCATTCCCCGCCGCGCAGCAGCAAATAACCGAAACGCGCCAGTTCCCGCGCCGAGATATGCAAGCCGACATGCGGGCAGGTATGCGGTCCGAGAAAGCCGCCCCCGCCCAGCAGATCCCAACTGGCCTCAGTGATGCCGATGGGCTGGAAGAGGCGCTCCCGCATGAAATCGCGGATTTCTGCGTCTGTCACAGCGGCAAATAGCGGTGAAAGATGCGCGAAAGCTGGGTCGCTGTAATCCCAATGTTGGCCGGGCGCGGCCGCCAGTGTCGCGGCCGATTGTCCATAGCGATTCTCGTGGAATCCAAAAGCCTGCTCAAAAGCGCCGTCGCCAGTGGCGGGCGTCACGCCGAAAATGCCCGCGCCTTCGCCAGGGATGCCACTGGTCATCGTCAGCAGGTGGCGGATGGTGATTTGACGCTTGCGCGGATCGGTCAAGGGCTGCCCGGCCGGCAGCAAATCGTAGGCGGGACTGTCCAAGTGGATTCCAGCTGGTGCGCCGTCGTCATGCAGCAGCATGCCCCAAGCCGTGCTGGTGAAAGATTTTGTGCAAGACCAGATGTCGAAGCGGCTCGTTGGCTGGCTCATGAAGCTGTAACGCTCGCAGACCAGCCAGCCATGCCGTATCACCACCGCGCCCCAGGCAAAACTGCCGAAGAGATGCCGCTGCAAGGCGAAGACCCGCTCCAGCTGCTCGGCGTCTATGCCGGCGATTTCGCGGACATCATCGGGCGGCAGCCAGCGCCAGTCACCCGCAGCAGCCGGGGGCGGGTAGTAGCTGTCGGCGGAGGGCATGGGCTTAGAGCGCCAGTTTCTGCGTTGGGTCGTCAATGCCGACGCGTTGCAGCAGCCAGTCAATCTCAGCTTGCGTGCCAGCGTCAATCGCGGCGAAGGGCGGTCGCGGACTGGCCTGCGCCATAGCCCCGCGCCTGTGCAGGAATGCCTTGCGAATCGTCAAATTGATGCCGGGCTGATTCTCATAGCGGATCAGCGGCAGGTACTTGTCAAATATGGTTTCCGCCTCCGCGCGCCGTCCCTTGATGAATGTCTCGTAAACCGCCACCAGCACCTCAGTGAAGGCGAAGCCCGTCATGGTGCCGGCCGCGCCGCGATTCAACTCTTCCAGCAGGAACATGCCGCCCAGCCCGCCAAATATCGCGAAGAGATCTGTGCGCTCGCGGATGGCGTCGATCTTCTGCATCAAGGGTGGGTCTTCCAGCTTGAGCGTGCGCGCTTGGGGGATGCGCTCGGCGATCTGCGCCAGCACCTGAGGTGACATAATGACATCGTTCACCGGCGGAAAGTCCTGCACGACGATCGCCCCATCGACTCGCTCGGCGGTCCGCTCGTACAGCGCTAGGATGGCCGGGTCGGATTTGTCTTCTAGCGGCGGCGGCGCAATCATCACGCCATCCGCCCCTGCGGCAAAGGCTGCCTGGCTCAGCGTGATGCATGTCGCCAACTCGCGGTGACTCGTGCCGACCACGACGGGCACGGCGCCGCCCACCGTCTCCATGACGGTGTCCATGACGGCTTTGCGCTCGTCCACGCTGAGCTTGGCTGCCTCGCCCATGACGCCCAGGATGGTCAAGCCCTGCGCGCCCAAGCCCAGCTGAAAACGGGTCAAGCGCCGCAAACTGTCATAGTCGACCGCGTAATCACTGTGAAATGGCGTGGCGAGGATGTTGTAGATGCCGCGCAGTTGAGACATGTTGGTTGCTCCTGAAATCGCTAAGGCTTGCTGGTTCAGCGGGCGTACAACTGCCGCCCGCCCACAAAGACGCGCTCGACGCCTTCCAGCGCCGCCAGATCCACCAGCGGGTCGCCAGCTATCACGATGACATCGGCGGCTTTGCCAGCTTCCAGCGTGCCTAGCTGCGCGTCCAGCCTGTTGACGGCCGCAGCGACACTAGTAGCGCTGCGCAGGGCATCATAATTATCGCGCTTGATGCCCAGCTCGACCATGAACTGCAACTCAGGCGCGACGACATCATGCGGCACAGCCGGGCTGCCGGCGTCTGTGCCAAAGGCGATGGTCACGCCAGCCTGCGCCGCCCGCACCAGCCCCTCAAAACGCTTGCGACTGGCCATGGCTGCCTGCCGCTCGGCGATCTTCCATTCTGGGATATGGTATTGCCGGGCCAATTCCGGCTGCGCTTGCATCACCAGCGGCGCGAAAGTCGTCACGATGGGGATGCCGCCTTCTAGCAGCAGGGCGATGGTCTCGTCGCTCATGCTGCCGCCATGCTCGATAACATCGACGCCGAACTCTGCCATGCGCCGGATGCAAGAGTCGAAAGTGGCATGCGCCGTGATGGGCAAGCCGTTGCGATGCGCTTCGTCGATGACGGCGCGCAGCTCTTCGTCCGTGAACTCCAGTCGATCGTGGCTGCCCATGATTTTAATGAGGTCAGCGCCGCCTTTGACCTGGTCGCGCACCGCCCGCCGCATTTCGTCCGCGCCACTGGCTTCGCGGCAGCACCAATAAGTGTGCCCGCCGGTCTGCACGATAGCTTGGCCCGAGATCAGCAGGCGCGGACCGGGGAAGATGCCCTGTTCAATAGCTTGCTTGGCGTAGAAATTGCTCTTGTTCATGCCCAGGTCGCGAAGGAGGGTGATGCCCGCGCGCAGGCATTTCAGCATGTTGCCGGCGCTCTTCCAGGCGCTGATTTCCGGCGCGTCGTCCAGCGATTGTCTGGCCAGATCGTGCGCGCCATCCCAGGCCAGGTGCGCATGCGAGTTGATCAAGCCCGGCAGCAGCGTCTTGCCTGCGCAATCGATGACTTCGCCGCTCGGCTCGCCCAGATCGTC
Source organism: Anaerolineae bacterium (assembly GCA_034420985.1). Taxonomy (GTDB): domain Bacteria; phylum Chloroflexota; class Anaerolineae; order Aggregatilineales; family Phototrophicaceae; genus UBA6055. The sequence continues at coordinate 12,918 of DAOUKU010000058.1, forward strand.
CAGACTCCCCACGCGACTTATCGCTCCGCCCTCCATTTCGACGAAGCCCCGCTCAATGATTTCGTCGCCGCGGCAGGTCAGCACCCGCCCGCCCGCCAGAATCCGCTGCGGGGCTGGCAGGTCGAACATGGGCTTGATGATCTTCTCAAAGCGCCAGGCAGGGGCTTCTGGCATGGCAGCATCCTTTCAACAAGGCGGACGCATAGTGTAGCACACTGTCGAGTGGGGTTTGCGGGTCGAGGACCGCTCAGCGCGGCAGGATTCGCGCTTCGGGCGGGTGCTCGGTCAGGAAGCGGCTGGGCACATGCGCGCAACCCTCGCATACGATCATGCTGTCGATCAAGCGGATGCCATCGCGCCCCGGACGGTAAATGCCCGGCTCGTTGGAGAATACCATATTTGCTTGCAGTATCGTGTCATCCCCAGGCGCGAGCCACGGCGCTTCGTGCCCTTCAATGCCCATGCCATGCCCAATCCGATGGCGGATGAATGTGCCATAGCCGGCATCCTTCAGCACTTGCAGCGCCGCAGCATTCACGCTGGCGCAAGTCGCGCCGACTTGCAGGGCTGCCGTCGCCGCCAGCCGGCAGTCATCCGCCGCATGCAAAGCGCGCATGAGCTTGTCATCGGCATCGCCGACTACGAAAGTTGCGCCGCTTTCGGCATGATAGCCCGCCACAGAGGCGCCGATTCCCGCGATGAGTGGCTCGCCCGGCTGCGGGATTCGCGCTATGGGCGTACCGTGTGGCAGGGCAGCGCGCGGTCCGCTGTGCACTGTGCCGACGGCAGCCGCGCCACGCAGCATGAATTGCTCGCCGATCTCGTCTTTCATCTTCGTCAGCGTTTTACCCAGGCAGTGTCGTATGATGTCCAATTCCGTGCCGCCTGCGCTGATGATGTCGCCCGCCTCCGCCAGCACGCATTCCAGGCAAAAATCAGCATAATGCGCCGCCTCTTCAATGCGTAATAGTTCTTCTGGCTGCTTGATCCAGCGCAGGCGATTCACCAGGTCGCTGCTTACGATATCCCTGTCCAGCTGTCGCGCCAGCCCATGCGACAGGCTGTCGATAGCGATGCGCCCCTGGCCGATCTCATGCAGCATCCAAGCGACCGGATGCGTCTGGCCGGGAAATTCAAAATAATGGCGGATATCGCCGATCCAGTTCTCCGCCGCGTTTTCCAGTTCCAGCAGAGGCACGAAGAGCGTCGGCGCGCCAGTTCGCGGCACATAGCAGCCGATGGGGCGCTCGGAGGCGATATGACTGAAGCCGCTGGCGTAGATGACATTGGGCGCATCCAGGAGCAAAATGCCCTTGAGATCCGCTTCTGCCAGCGCCGTCTGGATTGCCCGCACGCGCCCACGGTAGAATGCCTCGCCCAGGGGCATCATGGCAGGCTAATCGTCCGCGTCTGCGAGCCGGCTTTCTGCGCAGATGCCGTCACGGACACGCTCGCGGGGGTCTCCGCCCGCAGCAGCCACTCGACGCGCGCCGCCGTGTCGCTCCATTGCCGTAGCCAGGGCGACCAGGCAGCTGTGCGTTCGTCGCGGCCCGCCAGATGACCGATGCTCTGCTGCGCCACTCCCATGATGATCTCGGCGTCACCCGCGTCCAGCCTGATTGCCACTTCGCTAGCTGTGCCATGCGCCAATGCCCGCTGCGTCAAATGCGTCGGCAAAAAGCCCACATTCGCCACCAGCGCGCTCAGCTTGTACAAATCGCCGCCCAGCGCCTCGACAGCCAAGTCCTGGATCCGCAGCAGCGGAGCAGTCATGGCGTGGCGCAAGGTGAAGAGACAGTTGCTGTGCAGGGTATCCGGCAAGAATTGACGCGCCATTTCCGTGTTGGCCCAGACTCGCGGCGGCGGATTGCGGAAGGTGTACATATGCGTCCAGCCGCCGATCTCCAGCCTGCCCAACTGCGGATGGTCGAAGGGCTGCCAGTCGATGAAGCCCGCGCCGCCCAAATGCTCGTCGTTGTAGCGCAGCAGCCTAATCTCGTCTTCGCTGGAGCGGGCGCGCACCTGGTACTTGGCCGGCTGCTCAATGCCCGCCGCCAATTCGGGATTCCACAACTCGGTGCTGAAGGTAATAATGCCGAACTCGTCATACACCCACTGCATCAGCGAGCCGACGCGCGGCTGGTCCGGGTCGCTGGTGAATTCTTCGTAAACCGAGATAACCGGATAACCCGTCAACGCCGTGCCCATGGCGCCGATACGATTGTAAAGAGCCAGGTCAGCGCGCGGCAGGCTGCTGTCCGGTGCGACCAGGGAGGGGCGCAAATGCAAGCCGCCGTGCGTGTGATAGCACTGCATGCCCATGATGTTTGGATGATCGAGGATGAAATCCGCCACTGCCCGCGCTTCCGGCTCCGATAGCGGCGCTTCCCCCGCACCATATTGCCGGAATTCGGGACGCCAACCGGCTGGAAAATTGCGGTTCAAATTGCCATCGCGCGGTTTCTCCGTCTCTATATTGACGCCGTCCCAGTCGCCGCGCATCTCGCCCTCGCGGTAGAGCCGATAATAAGGACCGCGCCCGATCTCGCCAGGTTCGCGCTGGATCATCAAGCGCGGGTCAGCCGGGGAAATACGCCATTCGCCAGCCTCATCGGGGATGCGCATCTGCGTGATATAGCCATCGCCATTCATGTCGCACTGGCATAAGCCCCGCGTCTGTTCTTCGCCGGGCAGGCAGCGTCCATTGCCGCACCAGTGATGAGGCGTCTTCAGGCTGATTTCCGCGCCATCGGGGTTGATGCGCGGGATGATGTAAAAGGCAAGATTGTCCAGCAGCCAGGTGACATCGGCTTCGATGCCATAATTCGTCAGCAAGTACCAAATGGTATAGACAGTCGTCTGCGTAGTGGCGACTTCTTCGGCGTGGATACCAGCGTCGATGTAGAAAGCCGGCTTGCTGTCATGCGCGCCACTGTCGGCATTGGTCAGCGTCACACAATGAATCTCGCGCCCGCGCCAGCTTTGCCCGATGACTTCCAACTGAGCCAGCGCCGGATAAGCGGTCGCCAGCCCCTGCAAATGACGACATAGCGTCTCGTAATCGAAGTATTCGCCGAAATCTATCGCGTAAGCCATGGCTTTAGAATTCCTGGCTGACCCGCGCGGGATCCGGCCGCAGAAATTGCCCGCCGCCGCGCTCGCCAATCACCTCGCCATCGACATAGACCGTCGCGCCATTGACGATGGTGCGCTCCACCTTGCCCTGGAAGGTCATACCGGCGTAGAGCTTGTCGCAATCGCGCGCTTGGCTGAAGAGCATGTCGCGGTGAATGGTCGTCTGCGCCTGCGGATCATAGATGACCAGATCGGCAGCTGCGCCCACAGCGATATGCCCGCGCCCGGGATAGATGCCGAAGCGTTTGGCGCCGTTGGTGGCCAGCAACTCGACCGCTTTGTTGATGCTGATACGCCCAGTAAGCGCCTCGTGCATGACACCCGGCAACAACTCTTCCACGCCGGGCGCGCCGGGCGGCGTCGCCCAGATGTCTTCGCGAGCGCGTTCTTTTTCTTCGACCGTGAAGGGCGAATGATCAGTGGTTATCGCCATCAGCGATCCATCCTGCAGCCCCTCCCATAGCGCCTGCTGGTCACTGGCTTTGCGCAGCGGCGGATTGATCTTGGCGTAGGGACCCACCCGCGCCAAATCTTCTTCCGTGAACAGCAAATAATGCGGGCAGGTCTCCGCGCTGGCTTTGGAGCCAGTCGTTTTGAAACGGCGGATGATCGCCAGCGCCTCGGCACAGCTTACATGCGCGATATGCAACTGCGCGCCGATGCTCTCGTTGAGGCTGAGCAGCGTGGCGATGGCCAAGGCTTCCACATGCGGCGGTCTGGACTCGCCATGCGCCGGCACATCGTTGCGCCCGGCTGCAATCAGTTGCGCCGTATGCCACTCTAACAGCGGGTTGTTCTCGGCATGTACCGCGCAGACCAAGCCCGTCTCCGCCACTAGCTGCAGCGCCTGAACCAACTGCGGCACATCCGGCAGGCACAAACCCTCGAATTCGTCGTCCCGTCCCTTGGGCGCGGAAGTCATAAAGATCTTGAAGGCGATGGCGCCCTCGTCCACCATGGCGGCGATTTCGGCAGGGTCCAGCAAGCCCGGCGCGCCATACAAGCCAAAGTTCACATAGGAATCGCGTTGCGCCAGGTCGCGACGCATGCGGAAAATTTCGCCGGTCGCGCAGCAGGGTTTGCTGATAGGCATCTCGAATATCGTCGTCACGCCGCCAGCCGCCGCCGCCCGCGTTTCCGTGGCGAAGTCGCCGCGTTGGGGGTAGGCTGGCGCACGGCAATGGAAGTGAATGTCGATGGCGCCAGGCAGCAGCAGCTTGCTGCCGGCGTCGATGGTCTCGCTAGCGTCTAGGCTCGTCGAGTCAGTGCAGAGCAGCGCGATAATTCCGTCGCGTATGCCCAAGTCCAGTTGCGCAATGCCACTCTCTAACACGACCTGCGCGTTGGTGATCAAAGTATCGAGGCGCAAATTGATGTCCTTTCGTTTATTCCAGTGGTTCAGCGCATGATACTAAACTACAGAGGGCGCGGAGAACGCAGAGATGTTGGAAATGCCCTGGGGGCGACACTTGTGCCGCCCGCAACACCACCCCTCCCCGAATCATCGGGGAGGGGAGTTAAGGCAAACGGATTCCTAACTCCACAAGCGGTTCAGTGTTTACTCGAATCTCGCCGAAGCCTTCCCCCCGACTTGACGGGGGACCGAGGGGGTTGCCCTCTGCGTCCTCTGTAGTTCAGCTTTTGAGCGCTCGCTTCACAAAATCGCGCAGGATGGCAGTTGTCGCTGAGTACTCCGCCAGCGTCACATGTTCATCAGCCGCATGCGCCTGTTCGTAGCTGCCCGGACCGAAGATGATCATGTCGCCGCGCGCCAGATCCATCAGGTGCTTGGCGTCGCTGCCCGGCAAATAGCCGATCGGTCCTGGGTCCGCGCCCAATTCCGCCCGCACACAATCCAAAAAACTTTGCCCCAGTGCCGTTTCCAAGCGTGACTCGAACCAACTGGAATACACAAAGTCGCCCAGGCTGGCGCTGGCCGGCGCGATGTCCACAGAATCCAGCACGGCTTGCAGCTCCGCTTGGACAGCGGCTGGGTCTTCGCGCGGGATCATGCGCCGATCCAGCTGGATGGCGCAGCTATCCGGCACGGCGTTGGCCGTGCTGCCGCCGCTGATGACGCCGATGTTGCAAGTCGGCTTGCCGACCATGGGATGCGCGCGCCCTGACAACTCGCGATGGTAGCTGTGCAGCGCCGCGATGATTTTACCCATGGCCACGATGGCGTTGATGCCGCGGTCGGGGTTAGTCGCATGCACGGACTTGCCGCGAACGCGCGCCGTCGCCCGCAGCACGCCCTTATGCGCCGTGGCTGCGCGGTTGGCGGTCTGCTCGCCAACAATGATGAAGTCGCAGGGCGGCAGATGCCCCGAATCCGCCAGCCACTTCGTGCCCAGTTGCCCGCCCACCTCTTCTTCGGCGGCCGCTACCAGCATCAGCGTGCCGCTTAGGTCTCCCCGCGCAGCCCGCTCCATCGCCAGCATCATGGAGGCTAGCGGCGCCTTGTCATCGACGCTGCCCTTGCCATAAATCGCGCCATCCCGCACTTCAGCGGCGTAGGGATCGCTGCTCCAGCGCTGCGCTTCATCGGCGGCGATGGGCACGGTGTCGATATGCGCGTGCAGCATGATGCGTGGCGAGCCCTCGCCCAGCGTTGCAATGGTATTCAGCGCTTCGGGCTTGGTTTGCGGCGCCAACTGCCACACTTCGCAGCCGATGTCGCGCATCTGCTCGGCGACAAAATTGGCCATGGCACGGGTGTCGCCGGGTGGGTTCGGCGATGGGATTTGCACCAGTTGGCGCAGCAATGCCACCGCGTCCACTAGATGCCCCGCACCGACTTGTATTGTTCCAATTCTTCAGCCGTGTAGACCTGCATCAGTTCCAGCTCGACGCCGCCGGCTTCCTGCTCCAGGAAGGCCACCCAGCCCTCGGGGTGAACATGGCTGCCCTTGACTTTACAAGCCGCGCATTCTTTCAACGTTGCACCCTTCGCCTGCGCAGCCGCCAGCGCCTCGTCGATATTGGGCACGGCGTAGCAGATATGATGCAAGCCCTCGTAGCCGCGTTCCTTGATCCAGGCGTCATAGCGCCCCCCGACGTCCATTGATTGGCAGAGTTGATATTCGACATCGCCGACGTTGAAGATAGCGACGATGTTGCGGGATTTGTCGTATTCGTGGACTTCCGCGTCGAAGGCGAGGCCGAGGAAATCTTGATAATGGCGCAGGGCGGCTCGGGCGTCGCTGACGGCGAATGCCATGTGTTTGATGTAGCGTTCGTGCATTAGTTTGCTCCTTAATAGTTGTTTTTGCGGGCGGACAAAAAGGACGCTCACGCGGTATTCGGTTGTATTGCGGGCGACCTGGCAGGTCGCGCCTACACGTAATGCGTAGGCAATTTCAATCGTCGGGGAAGCGTTCCCAATGCGTCAGGTCGCGCCAGGCGATTCGCTTCCAGGCTGTCATGCCGCGTCTGGTCGCCTCGGCTTTGTGTCCTATGCAGATGAACATTTCCGGCGAATAGCTCGCGGGCAGGTTGAGGATGACTTTGACCGCTTCTTTGCTGTAGGAGGTGACGGGACCGGAGGCGAGTCCGAGGGCGTGGGTCGCCAGCATGATGGTTTGGGCGGCCGTGCCGATATCAATGAGCAGGGCGCGGTCGGTGGGCGGCAGGCTATGCTCGGTCAGCACATCGCCATCCGTGCAAATCAAGATCAGCACGGGCGCCTTTTGAAACATGCCCGGCGAGACGAGGCGGATCAGTCGGCGCGTCTCCGGGTCTTCAACCACGATATAGCGATTGGGGCGCAGGTTGCCGCCGCTGGGCGCCCAGCGGGCCGCTTCGAGAATTTTTTCGATCTGCTCTTGGGCGACGGGCTGGTCCGTCATCTCCCGCACGACTCGGCGTGTTCTGATGTTTTCGAGTACCGTTTCGCTCATGAGCCGTCCTCCGTCAGCGGGCTATGGCGCAGCAGGCATTGGGCGACCTGGCGGCAGAGTTCGTCCAGGCCGGTGGCATAGGCTTCGGTATCGGACATTTGCATGTGCATATCGGGGATGCGCTCGATGTTGCCTTGCAGGAAGCCGCGCGATTTGTCCGAAGCGCGTTCGAGGATGGCGCTGCTTAGGCGCTCAGTCGCGGTCAGCAGGCGCAGCGGACCGTAATGTGCCGGCTCGTCCATTTGAATGCGCGCCGAGGTGATCAGCAGAGCGAGCAGCTCGATGGCTTCGTCTTCTTTCAGGACCCAGTTTTCGCTCATCGCTTCCGCCATCTTTCTATTCCTCACCTTCTCCGAAGCATCAGGGAAGGGGAGTTTTCTTCGCGAGATTGTTTTCTGTGTCAAGTGAAAGCGACAAGTCGGGGAAGTTTAGCACTCCACCGTTCGCTTTTCCTTGACAGCTTGGGAGCCATGCGTTAATATTGTGCCAATATTAACGCATTGTCTACAATCTACAAGCGGCAGGATTATAGGGTAGCGTTGCCGCCGCTGTCAAGCCGAATGGCTCATTGGATCAAAGCGCGTCGCCGATGGATTTAGCTCTTCCTCAAATCAAGAATCTGTCTATCCGCGAGCAATCGCTTGATACGCTGCGGGAAGCGATTCTTTCCGGCGAGTTGAAGCCGGGGCAGGCGCTGAAGGAAACGGATCTGGCGCGGCACTTGGGCGTCAGCCGGGCGCCTATCCGCGAGGCGCTGCGCATCCTCAATTCTGAAGGCTTGGTGGAGACGATTCCTTACCACGGCACGACGGTCCGCCGCTTGACCAAAACCGACATTGAAGAAATCTACAGCTTGCGAATCTTGCTCGAGACCTATGCGATGGAGCAAGTGATTGAGAAATGCCAGGGCGCCGATTTGCAGCGGCTGCGCGACATTGTTGACCGGATGGTGAGCGCTGGCGATGCGGGCGATCTCATCGCCGTGAACGCGCTGGACCGCGATTTCCATGACGCGCTTATCGAGATGAGCGGGCACCAACTGTTGCATTCGATGTGGCTGATGGTGGCGATGAAGGTGCGGCAGGTCATGGCGCTGGTCAACCGCCGCAATACGGATTTGACGCTGATCGCGCGCAAACATCTGCCGCTGCTGGATGCGATGGAAGCGGGCGATTCGGCGGAAGCCAAGATGATCCTGGGCCGGCATATCGCCACGGCTGGCGATCTCATCGCCGAAGACTGGGTCGAGCCTTGAGCGCGGGCGGCAGCGATAGCGGCTGCCGCAACAGGACAATCGCTTCAAATTATTTTCATCGCGAAGACAGAAAAGCAGTTCCAAGTTAGTCGTGAAAATCTTAGCCCCTCTAAACTTCCCCCATTGCAATGGGGCAGACTTGTTCGCATCAAGTTAGGCTCCGCTTGCTCGGTTTTCCCGATTGTTAGTCTGGCGGTGATATAATCGTTTCAGATTGAGTTGCGTGAGGATGAATCATGGCTGTTGAGCGGGTTCGCCAGATGAGCGTGGAGGAATACTTCGACTTCGTCGGGCATAGCGAGGAATGGTATGAGTATATTGATGGCGAATTGTGCCCCATGACCACGGCTACATTCAGACATAATGTCATCAGCAACAATATCGCGTTTCAGCTTAGGATTCTTCTGGCGGATCAGAATTGTCAGACGCTTGGCATGGGACAGGGCATAGGAATTGGCGAGACAAGGTTCCTGATACCTGATGTCTGCGTTGTCTGTGGAGATCCACTGCTCGAAATCGACAGCCGAATCTTGCTGAATCCCATTCTGGTTGTCGAAGTCACTTCGCCGACTTCCATTGATTATGATCGTGGCGCGAAGCTTGAGCACTACTTTGATGTGCCCGCTCTGCAAACTTATCTCATTGTCGATCAGCACCGAGTGTTGGTCGAGATGTATACGCGCGGCGACGGGGATTGGCAAATGCAGAGCTACAATGATCTCGTCGATGAGATTCCGCTTGACGCGCTGAACTGTCAACTGCCGCTGCGGGAGATCTACCGGGGCATCGACTTCAAATCTGAGACGCCAGCCGGGGCGACTGAAGAATAAGAAAGAGGACGATACCTTAGATCGCCCTCCGGTAGACAGGATTTGGCGGGGGACTCAAGGAGTCTGCCGCCGGTTGAATTGCAAGCTATTCCGCTTCGAGCAGAGTCACTTCGCCCAAGGTCTCCAGTTGTTCCTGGATCTCGCTGGCATCGCCGACGACGACGATGGTGAAGTCGTCTGGCTGGATATAGGTGTTGGCGATGTCCAGCACGGCATCAGTGGTCACATCCTTGATGTAGCCCAGCCACTTGTTGAGACGGTCGAGTTCGACGCCGCGAATCTTGTAGGACGCGACGGCTTCGACGAAGTCCTGGTAGGTCTCCAAGCCGAAGACCCATTCGCCGACAATGCCATCGCGGGCGTCGTTGATTTCTTCATCGGTCAGGGCTTCGGTTTGGATCCGCTCAATCTCTTTGAAGACTTCTTCGAGGGCCGGCGCGATGACATCATTGCGAACATCGGCAGTGACGACAAAATAGCCGGTATCGGCCGGGTAGCTGAAACCGGAGCCGATGCTGTAGGTATAACCTTTTTCCTCGCGGATGTTTTGGACGAGGCGGGAGGAGAAGGTGCCGCCCAGGACGTGGTTCAGCACGCGGGCGGGGAAGTAATCGAGGCTGGCGCCCTGAATGCCGATATTGCCCAGGCGGAAGTTGGCTTGGGTGCTGCCAGGGCGATCCACCAGCAATATCTGCTGTCCGCTGTTCTCCGGCAACGCAGGATAAGTGATGGCCTCGGCGCTGCCTTCCCAATCGGCGAAGTGCTGTTCGGCGTAAGCCAAGCCTTCTTCGGTGGTGATGGCGCCAGCGATGATCAGCAGCGCGTTATCGGGCTGACGACGGGATTCGTAGAAGGCGACGATGTCAGCGCGGGTGATGGCTTCGAGAGATTCGAAGGTGTAGAGATTGCCGTAGCCATGTTCGCTGCTGTAGAGCCGATTATCGAAGATGCGGCGAGCGACGAAACTGGGCTGAGCCATACCGGCTTCCAGGCTGCTAATCCACTCGGCCCGCTCGCGTTCGAATTCGTTCTCGGGGAAGTTGGCGTTGAGGGTCATATCGGCGAGCAGGTCGAAAGCCAGGTCGGCATCTTCAATCAGGGCAAAGACGCCAAGCTGCAGACTATCGCTTCCGCCAACACTGTTGACAGCGCCGCCAACTTGCTCAATCGCGCCAGCGATGTCCTGGGCGCTGCGGGTTTCAGTACCGCGGGATATCAAGTAGCCGGTTATGCCAGCCGTGCCCGGCAAGTCCGTCGGTTGCGCGGTTGAGCCGCCGGCGAGGTAGACATCGAGGGAGATGATGGGCATGTTGGGCTGCTCGATCACGACAACTTCCAAGCCGTTGTCCATGACGGTTTCGGTGATATTCGGGAAGTTGAATTCGTTGGAATCCAGAGGCGGCGGCGGTTCGCTCTGCTCGATGACATAGCGATAATCCGGCTCCGTCTCGACGGCGTCTTCGGCGGCGTAGGGTTCTACTGGCGGCGGCGCATCGGCATCGGTTTCCACGACATTGAAGACATGGCGATCGGATTCTTCCAGGTATTCAAGCGCCACCCGCTGGATGTCCTCGCTGGTGACGGCTTGGTAGCGGTCGATGCCGGAGAATACCGCTTGCGGATCGCCACTGTAGTAGTTCGCGCTTTGCACGCTTTCCGCCAAGCCCAGCGCTGTTTCCAAACCCAGGATATTGCTGCTCCTTATTCGGGCGATGACTTTGTCCAGTTCCTCTTGAGGCACACCCTCATCAATAATCCTTTGAAGCTCTTCGTAGGAGGCTTGCTCAAGCTCGGCCAGATCGATGCCCACATTGCCAAGGAGAATGAAGGAGAATAGACCGGGTCCCTGGTTATCGAATATCCAGGCGTCGGCTTGCAGCGCCTTGCCGGTATCGACCAGTCGTTTGGCCAGGCGGCTGGAATCGCCAACGCTAAGGATGCTAGCCAGTACGTTCAGCGCCGGGAAGTCTTCGTGGACGGCAGGCGGGATCTCGTAGGCGACCAAGAGCGCTGGCAGGTTGATGAAGGGATCTTCAATGGTGATGTATTCAGCTTCAGCTTGATCAACCGGCAGAAATTCGGGCAGGGCAGGCGGGTCGTCTCCGCGCGGGATGGGAGCGAAAAGATCTTCGATCATCGTCTTCGTGACTTCAAAGTCAATGTTGCCGGCGACGACCAGCGTGGCGTTGTTGGGGACGTAGTAGGTGCGGTGAAAGTCGATGACATCTTCAATCTGCGCGGCATTGACATCCTCAATGTTGCCGATGGCGGGACGTTTGTAGGGTTCGTAGGAATAGGGCAGGGTGGTAAGCGCTTTCACCGCTGTGCCATAGGGACGGTTATCGTAACTCCTTTGCAGTTCTTCAATGACGATGGCGCGCTGATTATCGAGGTTTTCCTGCGTCACGTCCAAGCCGCCCATACGATCCGCCTCGATCCAAAGCGCCAAGGGCAACTGATGGGAAGGCACGGTATCGTAGTAGGCGGTGTAGTCCTTGCCGACATAAGCATTGGAAGAGCCGCCGACTGGCTCCAGCAATTGATCCATGGTGTTATTTGGAATGTGTGGCGAGCCCTCGAACATCATGTGTTCAAAGAGATGGGCGAAGCCGCTTTTGTCTTCGGGATCATTGGCGCTGCCGACCCGATACCAGATATCCACGGCGACGGTCGGGGCAGTGGCATCGCGGACAAGGATGACTTCCAAGCCGTTGTCCAGCCAATAATGCTCGAGGTCGAGCGTCTGTTCGCTCGCGGCAACGCTGAAACCGCTGAGCAGCAGCAGGACCAAGATGAACAGCATAGGACGCTTCATTTGACATTGTCTCCTTTCGATGCAAAGTTAGTTTCACTGTATCATAAAAGGCGGTCGTTACAAAGTCGTTGGGCGGCTGTAAATCGTTTGTAAACTTAGCCGGGAATTATGAGTGATTCGAGATCGCGCGGGTAATATGTCAGCATCTTGGCGCTGTCATCCGTGATCAGCACGGTATCCGAATGGCACGCTCTACGGCGTAGTTCAACACAAAGACACAAAGTCATGTTTCGTAAATTCTCGGTAAATCCAAGTATGTAGCGAGGGTATTGGAGAACGTCCAGAGAGCAGGTTTCGGGCGACCTAATAGGCCGCCCCTAGGAGTGAAACATCTGCCTACAGCACTGGCGCGCCGGCTTCCCGCGGGATGAACTGACCCGAGCCGTTGCTGCCCAGCCACTGGTCGCCATCGACGAGCTTGCGGCCGCGCTGATAGACTTGTACTGGTAAGCCCTTGACAGTCATGCCTTCGTAGCAGTTGTAATCGACGCGCATATGATGGGTCGCCGCGCTGATGGTATGTTCTTTCTGCGGGTCCCAGACCAGGATGTCCGCATCCGAGCCGACGGCGATGGTGCCTTTGCGCGGGTACATGCCGAAGATCTTGGCCGGATTCGTGCAGCAGAGTTCGACGAAGCGGGTCGGCAATAGCTTTCCGCTGTTCACGCCGGCATCCCACATGATCATCATGCGATCTTCCAAGCCGGGCATGCCGTTGGGGATCTTGGCGAAGTTGCCCCTGCCCAGTTCCTTGCCGGGCCGACGATAAGAGGGGTCTTGTTTCTCGTAGCCAACCCAGTCGGTCCCGCCGGTGCGCTCGTTCCATTCCTGCCAGGGACCATGACCGCCATCGTACCAGAAGTCGCAGTGGTCGGTGCTGACGATTTGCAGCGTGCCATCGCGCACCGCCCGCCAGAGAATGCCGTGATCATGTGTGCTGCGGATGGGTGGCGAGCAGACGTATTTGGCGCCTTCAAAGCCCGGCAGCGCCATGTGATCGTCGACGGTCAGGAAGAAGTATTGCACGCAGGTCTCGCCCATGACCGGGTAGCCGAGGGCGCGTCCCCGCCGCAGCGCGTCAATGGCGCTCTCGCAGGTCATGTGCACGACGTACAAAGGGCAGCCGGTCAAACCGGACATGACGACGGCGCGGTTGGTCGCCTCGCCTTCGATCTCCGGCGGGCGCGAGGAGGCGTGATAGACCGGGTCGGTTTTGCCAGCGGCGAGCAGGGCGGGGGTCAGAGCCGCTTCGACATCGCCGTTTTCGGCATGGACCATGACGATCATGCCGTTGTCGGCAGCGACGCGCATGGTGTTGAAGAGGGTGGCGTCATCGATCATGAAGACATTTTTGTAAGCCATGAAGAGCTTGAGGCTGGTGATGCCTTCGTCGAGCATGGTCGGGATTTCTTTCATGACGGCGTCGTTGAGGTCGGTGACAGCCATGTGAAAGGCGTAGTCGATCTGGGCGATATCGCGTGATTTCGCCCACCAGGTCTCGAGCCCGTCGTGCAAGCTGCCGCCGATGGGCTGGACGACGAAGTCGATATGTGTGGTGGTGCCGCCGAAAGCGGCCGCCATGTGCCCCACGTCGAAGTCGTCGTTGCTGATGGTGCCGCCGAAGGGCAGGTCCAGGTGGGTGTGTACGTCGATGCCGCCGGGCAGCAGGTATTTGCCGGCGCAGTCGACGACATCGTGGTTATCGCCGTTGAGGTTCTGGCCGATCAGGGTGACGACTTCGCCTTCGACCAGGACATCGGCTTGCACCATGTCGCTGGCGGTGATGATAGTTCCATTTACAAATAGTGTGCCCATTTTGTTCTCCTATCGAAAGGAAGACTCGGTTAGTTGTTTTGTTGTCGGGCGACTCACAGGGTCGCCTCTACAATTATCTACTGGAATTATTGATAGATTGCCGGGACTGTCTCCTCGCGGTATTCCGCTGCGCTTCGCCTCACCGCGTTAAAGCTCGATGCCGGCGTAGATTTCCGCCAGCGGCAAATTGCAGCCCAATGCTTCCAGCGGCACAACCGCCTCCAAACCGGCGTATTCTTCCGTCTGCCAGCCGCCCTCTTGACGCGTGTCGACTTCGACTTGCGCTTTGAATTGGTCGATGACGAGGTAGACCTGAAGCGAGGGGATGCTCTGGTACAAGTCGCGCTTGAAGCCGCGGTCTCTAACGGCTGTTGCGGGCGAGATCACTTCCGCGACCAGCGTGGGATTGAAGAGGTTGATGGCACCCTCGTCAAGCTCTGGTTCGCCTGAGACGAC
>DAOUKU010000059.1:0-8675 GCA_034420985.1 Anaerolineae bacterium
TGCGCCGCGTCAAGCTCGCCATTGAGCAGCAGCGACATATCAAAGGGCTGCTGAATGACGGTGACATCATCGGCATTGTCCGGGTCGATATCGACAGCGCGCATGGCGGCGAATAGCTCGTGCTCGTTGCCAAAGCCCCAGGTGCCGATGCGCATGCCAGCAAAATCGTCAACCGATTCGATGCCCGTATCGACAAAGGACACTTCGAGCGTGCCGCTGCGCTGGAAGACCTGGGCGATATTCACCAGGTTGACGCCTTGTTCGTTGGATTCCAGCACCTTGGGCACCCAGGCGAGGCCAAATTCTGCGCCGCCAGAAGCCACGACTTGCTGGGGCACGATCTCCACCGCGCCTTCCAATATCGTTACATCCAGACCTTCGTCATTGTAAAAACCCAAATCGACCGCCGCGAAGTAACCGGCGAACTGCGATTGCGCCACCCACTGCAACTGCAGCTTGATTGGCGTGAGGTGGCCATCGGCGCTGCTGATGCCTGCGCCCAGCAACAAAGTCATTATCAATAGAAACGCCAGTGTCTTACGCATGAGAATCCTCCATTTGCCTATTTTCTACCAATCGTCGTCCAAGCCCAGTATAGCGAATCTATGCGCATTGGCACAACCTGTCCGCAGCAAAAATGCAGCAGGCACAACGAACGCGAAGGGTTTGCGCAATGGCGGCAGAAAACAGATTTGCAGGCGCTGCGCTGTGCTACACTATGCGCCGGCGAACCCGAAAGGACGCATCCATGCCCGAAGCCCCAGCCTGGCGATTCGAGAAGATCATCAAGCCCATGTTCGATATCCCCGCCCCACAACGCATCCTGGCTGGCGGCACAATCCTCACTTGCCAGGGCGACGAAGTGATCGAGCGCGGCTTTGTCGAAATGGAGGGCGGTCGCATCACCCGCCTCGGTCACTTGAACGACCTGGGCGCGACCGATGCCGAGATCATCGACTGCGCTGGCAAGACGATTCTGCCCGGGCTGATCAATTCGCACGCGCACCTGGCTTGGGATGGCGTGCATGACCTGGCCCGGCAATCGCTGGACGACTCGCCAGAAATCAGCGCCTGGAAGTGCGCCGGCAACATGCTCAAATGCCTGCGCGCGGGCATCACGCTCGTGCGCGATCTGGGCATGAACCAGAGCAACTTCTCCGCAAAACAAGCCATCGAACAAGGCATCTTCCCCGGACCGCGCCTGTTGATCACGGGCGAAGCCATCATCCAAACCGGCGGGCACACCTATTGGTGCTGTCGCGAAGCCAGCGGCGCAGACGAGATGCGGCGGGCGGTGCGCGACCAGGTCAAAGGCGGTGCCGACCTCATCAAGATTATGGGCTGCCACGACCGGCTGGAGTTCACCGATGCCGAACTGGCGGCTGTCATAGACGAAGCGCATCGCAATGGCCTGCCCATCACCGCGCACGCCACTTTTGACGCCTGCATACAGCGCATGGCGGCATTCGGCGTGGATGTGATTGAGCATGGCGGCAGCATGAGCGACGAGACGATTCAACTGCTGCTGGACAAGGCTATCCCGATTGTCACCACCTTCGCGCCGTTGCTGATGCAGTCGCAGCCCGAGCTGGCGCGCCGATATGAAATCCCCGAATGGAAGATCGCCGAACGACAAAAGGCGGTCGCCAACCGCGAGCGATTCGACGGGCTGGTGCGAGCAGCCCAAGCCGGCGTCACTATCGCCTTTGGCACCGATGCCGGCAGCCCGGTTGTCCCGCACGATGTCGTCGTGCCGGAATTGAAATTCATGGTCGAGCTGGGCATCAAGCGCGACAATTATGCGGCGCTGCGCAGCGCGACCAGCGTGGCCGCGCAAATCAGCGGGCTGGCTGACACACTGGGCAGCCTGTGCCCGGGCAAAGCCGCCGATGTGATCATCATCGCTGGCGACCCGCTGGCCGATCTGGCTGCGTTGCAAGCGGTCGAGCGCGTATTCGTGGGCGGACGCCAGTTGTACACGCGCTGAATCAGCATCAGAAACTACCAACAGGAGCACTCGACATGACACAATTGCGCGGCATCTTCAATATCCTGGCCACGCCATTCGACAGCGATTACGCGGTCGACTATGCGAGTCTGCGGCGGCTGGTGCGCTTTCAGCTGGGGCTGGGCGCGCAGGGATTGACCATTTTGGGCGTGATGGGCGAGGCCGCCAAGCTCAGCGTGGACGAACGGCGCGCGGTGATGGACTGCGTCATGGAGACTGTGGCGGGCGCAGTGCCCATCGTGGTCGGCACGAGCCATGCCGAGCTGGCAACTTGCATCGCGCTGAGCCAAGCCGCCTTTGCCGCGGGCGCAGATGGCGTCATGATCGCGCCGCCGCCGCTGGAAGACAAATCCGACCCGGCTATCCTGGCCTTGTATGAGCGCATCGCCGAGCAGGTGCATGGCGAGATCGTCGTGCAAGACTTCCCGCCTGTGAACGATGTGATCATGTCCCCCGATGTGCTCGCGCAAATCGCCCGGCGCATCCCCAATGCCCGCACCCTCAAGCTCGAAGACCCGCCGCTCATGCAGAAGATCGCTGCCATCCGCGCACAAACCGATCTCTTCGCCATATTCGGCGGCCTCGGCGGCATGTTTTTGCTGGAAGAACTGGATCGGGGCGCGGCCGGCACCATGACCGGTTTCGCCTTCACCGAGATCCTGGTGGCGGTCTACGAGGCCTTCATGGCGGGCCAGCGCGAGAAAGCCGAGTCGCTTTTTGACAAGTATGTGCCACTGATCCGCTATGAGAATCAGCCGGGCATCAACCTGACGATCCGCAAAGCATTTTTGCAGCGCCGCGGGGCGATTGCGCAGTCGACGCCGCGTCCGCCCTTTGCCGCCATTGATGATGGCACGCAAGCCGAGATCGACTGGCTGCTGAGGCGCGTCGGCATTGAAGACCCCGCGCAGAAGGTCGTGTAGGGGCGAGGCGGTGACTCGCCCAGAAGGTCGTGTAGGGGCGAGGCGGTGACTCGCCCAGAAGGTCGTGTAGGGGCGAGGCGGTGACTCGCCCGGAAACACATTGGTAGACTTACTTCCGCATGAGTTCAGCCAACGAAGGGCAGAACGATGCCGATATTCCCAAAAGGTATCGACAAGACAATCTTCGAGCCAGGTGTGCATCGACGTCGGCGAGCCGGTCGGCGTGGCTTCGCTCCGTGCTTCGTGTTGTTCTTCATCGTCGCCGCCGTCTTCGCAGTCTCTGTGCTGCTCATCTTCGTGATTGAATGCGAAGTTTCGAGCTGGTGTTAGCGATCCCATCCTCGCAGGCATTTCAAGCTTCCCCAAACCCCTCCCACGGCCCCTCCCCAACTGGTTGGAGAGAGGAGTCAGGGTTCAAGCCTCCCCCTGACCTGTCGGGATCCAAGAGGGTTCAGCCCTCTGTGCTTCAGTTCTTTTCGCTATAATCGCCCCAAACACAAGCGAGCAAAGGAAATCCAATTATGGACTTGGGACTACAGAACAAGGTCGCCCTGGTGGCGGCATCCAGCAAGGGCTTGGGTTATGGCGTAGCACGGGCGCTGGCAGCCGAGGGCGCGCGCGTCTCGCTGTGCAGTCGCACGCTGGCAGATGTGCAAGCCGCCGCGAGCCGACTGGCTGCTGAAACCGGAGCGGAGACCCTGGCCAGCGCCTGTGATGTGCGCAATCCAGCCGATATCCAGGCTTGGGTGGATACGACCGTCGCCGCCTGGGGCAATATCGACTGCCTGCTGGTAAATGCCGGCGGCCCGCCGGCCAAGACCATCATGGAAGTCAGCGAAGCCGATTTCCAGGCCGCCTTCGAGTTGACCCTGCTTAGCAGCTTCCGCATGATTCGCATGAGCATCCCGCACATGAGCGAAGGCGGCTCGATACTGACGGTCACCTCGGGGTCGATCAAAGAGCCCATCCCACGGCTGGGCTTGTCGACGATCATGCGCGCCGGTGTGGCTGGCATGGTCAAGACCCTGGCCGATGAGTTGGCCGACGACGGCATCCGCCTCAACAACCTGATCCCCGGGCGCATCGACACCGACCGCGTGGCGCAGTTGGATGCCAATTCCTCCGCCAAGCTGGGCATCAGCATCGAAGAAGTGCAGAAACGCAGCCTGGCTGGCATCCCGCTGGGACGCTATGGCACCATCGACGACTTTGGGCGCGCGGGCGCTTTCTTGCTTTCGTCAGCTGCCAGCTATATCACCGGCGCGACCCTGCGCGTCGATGGCGGCGCGGCGCGGTCTATCTAAGTGAAAAGGACACGAACTCATGACCGCTCTCTTGCCCTATCAAGACCCCGCACGCTCCATCGACGAGCGGGTGGAAGACCTGCTGGCGCGCATGACGCTGGAAGAAAAAGCCGGCTTGATGTTCCAGACCATGCTGCTGATCCCGCCCGATGGCAGCTTCGACCCCGACAACGCCGGTCCCTTCGGCTTCGCCACGCCACGCCAGCTGCTGGACAAGGAGCTCGCGCATTTCAACCTGGTTGGTTCGGCACCGCCTGTCGTACTGAGGATATGTTTGCAGGAGCGAGGCACCGACTCGTCTGATTTGCCACAGAGGGCACAGAAGTAAACGCAAGTAAGTCGTGAAACAACAAATTGCCACAGAGGCGCAGAGAAAAACCCTTATCATTCTCTCGGTGAACTCTTTCAACCCGGTGTACTCGGTGGTCCGGTTTTTTTCATTGCTTTCTTGACTTTACTGAGGAGACCGAGGGGAATTAACCATGACAAACCAGAACATGCGCATCGGCTTCGTGCCCATCGCCAGACCGACATTTGACCTCGACTTGGCGCGCGATTTGACGGCGCAGGTGGCTGAGGCGCTGGCGGGTTATACGCTGGTGGGTTCGACCGAGCTGGTCATGGACGGGGCGGCAGTGCAGGCGCGCATAGCCGAGCTGGCCGATTCGCGGTTGGACATGCTGCTGCTGCTGCAAGCGAGCTTCGCCGACAGCACGATGGCGCTGGAGCTGGCGCGCGCGGTCGATGTGCCGCTACTGCTGTGGGCGCTGCCCGAGGCGCAAACGGGCGGGCGGCTGCGCATCAATTCTTTCTGTGGCGTCAACCTGGCGGCGCATGGCTTGCGGCGGGCGAACATCCCGTACGAGACGATCTACGCCGAGCCAAACGACCCCGCGGCGCATAAAAAGCTGGGCGATTTCGCGCGGGCGGCGATGGTCAAGCGGCGTTTGCAGGGAGCGCGCATCGGTCGGCTGGGCGAAAATCCGGCTGGCTTCGACACTTGTCTGGTCAACCGGGCGGGATTGCGCTCGCGGCTGGGCGTGCATGTGCCGCAATATGCCTTGTCACCGTTTTTTCAGCGGGCGCGGGCAACCGATTCTTCGCAAATTGACGCGCTGGCGGACGATCTGCGCGGGCGGCTGGCGGATTTTGATGCGCATGACGCCGACGAAACGCGCGGCACGTTGGGCGCATACCTGGCGCTGGACGAGCTGGCCAAAGACCAAAGACTGGACGGGGTGGCGGTGCGCTGCTGGCCCGAATTCTTCACCGATTTGGGCTGCTCGGCTTGCGGCGCGATGTCCCTGCTCAGCGATGCCATGACGCCGGCAAGCTGCGAGGCCGATGTCAATGGCACGATCACACAGTTGATCTTGCAGTGGCTGAGTGGCGCGCCGGCTTTTGGCAGCGACATCGTGGCCTTCGACCTGGAAGCGGATGCGGCGACGCTCTGGCACTGCGGTTTGGCGCCGCTGTCGATGTGTGACCCCGATGCGCAGCCGCAGGCGACCATTCATTCCAACCGCGCCAAGCCCTTGCTGATGCAGTTCCCGCTCAAGCCAGGCCGAGTGACCATCGCGCGTTTGAGCGAAGCCAGCGGCGACTTCCAACTGGTTGTCGGGATGGGCGAGATGCTGAAAGCGCCGCCCGCGTTCACCGGCACATGTGGTACAATACGTTTTGATTCGGGTGCGGCGGCGGTGACGGATGCGATCATGCGCGAGGGCTTGGAGCATCACCTGTCGCTGACTTACGGCGATCATCAAGATGCGCTGGAGTCGCTGGCGCGGCAACTGGGTTTGTCCGTACTGCGCCTGTAACTCAAAGGCGTTGACTTGCGGGGCGGTCATCGGGACCGTAACCTTTCGTTCATCTTTACAAGGAGAACTGTCATGAAACGCATTGCCATTCCAGTACTGCTCATTGCGCTGATCTTGTCGCTGGGCGCGGCGGCCCTGGCGCAGGAGGATGAGGTTGAGTTGACATTCCTTTGGTACAACGATGGTCAAGAAGGCGATGTCATGCGCGATCTCTTGGATCGCTTTGAAGAGGCCAATCCGGGCATCAAGGTCAATATCGAGGTGCAGCCGTATTCCACGGTGCGCGATCAGTTGCGCGTTCAGGTCGAAGCGGGGCAGGCGCCAGATATTGCGCGGCTGACAGACTTCGCCGGTATGCGCGGCTTTTATCTTGACCTTCGCCCCTACATGGAAGATCCCGCCTTGTTTGAAGATAACTTCAATCCGGCGATCATCGGCGCCTTCCGCAGCGGGGCAGACGATGACGGGCTTTATGGCTTTGCTGACCAGCTCAGCGTGACAGCGCCCTTCGTCAACAAGACGCTCTTCGAACAGGCTGGCGTCGATATGCCCAGCGATGCGATGGACGAACCAGGCTGGGAAGACTGGCTGGCGGCCCTGGACGAGGTGGCGAGCGCAACAGGCGTGCAGTACGCCATGGCCATCGACAACAAGGGGCATCGCTTTGCCGGGCCCGCCATGAGCCTGGGCGCTGACTTCTTCGATGACGAGGGCAACTTCGACCTGGCGGACGACGATGGCTTCCGCGCCTTCGCCATGATCCTGAAAGACCTGATCGACGCGGGCAAGTCTCCGGCCGAGACCTGGCTGGGCACGAGCCAGTACACCGGCGCGCAGGATTACTTCATCAATGTCGAGACGGTGATGTACTTCAGCGGCAGTTGGCAGATCGGACGCTTCGCCAATGACATCGGCGACGCCTTTGATTGGGTCGTGGCGCCCAATCCATACGGTCCCGGTGGCAGCACCGGTGTAGCAGGCGGCGCCGGCATTGTCGGTTTCAGCCAGACCGAGCACCCGCAAGAGGTCGCCATGGTCATGGAATACATCTTGCAGCCGGAAGTTTACAGCGAGTACTCGGCGCGCTCACTGCTGATTCCGGCGCATGAGGCTGTCGTCGACATGGGCGTGGATTTCGACACCGAAGACGCTGCTGTGGCTGCTGCGCTCAGCGGTTTCGCCAACGAGGTGCCGAAGTTTCATCCGCAAGCGGTCGCGCTGAATCCGCATCCGCTGGCATTCGCCTATTACGACGCGTCCAATACGCGCCTGGCGCAGTACTTCGCCGGCGAGCTGACGCTGGACGAAGCCATGGGCCGCTTGCAGGAACAGCTCGATGAAGCGGCTGCCAATATGGCGGCTGGCTAGCAAGATCAAAAGCCCCTTCCCTGTTTGCGGGGCGGGGGCAATCGCATCAGTTTTTTCCCGTCGCCGCGGATAGTGGCATGAACCCGCTTCTGGATCAGTTTGTCGGTTTGCTGGACGGCTCGTTCAGCCGCATCCAGAGATTCACCGGCGTCACCGGCATGGCGTATATCTTCGTCGCGCCGAATATGCTGGTCTTTTCGATATTCGTGCTCTTCCCCATGCTCTTCAACTTTGCCTACACCTTCACTGGCAGCGACAAGCTCTTTTTGAATCAACGTCCCTATGTCGGGGCTGCCAACCTGGAGCGGCTCTTCGACTGTGACGACTTCCTGCGCCCGGCCACCTGCAAAGAAGACCTGTTTGCCTCCGCCGTGCTGAACACCGCCAGCTTCGTCGTGCTGCAAGTGGCGGTGATGATCGGCGTGTCGCTGTTGACGGCGGTGGCGCTGAATGGGCGGATACGGGCGCGCGGCTTCTTCCGCAGCGTGTTCTTTTATCCCGTGCTGCTTTCGCCGATTGTGGTGGCGATGATCTGGCGCTGGATGCTGCAAGAGAATGGCTTGTTCAACGCCTTCATTGTCGGGCTGGGCGGAGAGAAACTGCGCTTCCTCACCGACCGCAACTGGGCGCGCTTCTGGGTGGTCATGGTCAGCGTCTGGTCGCTGATGGGCTTCTACACACTGATTCTGCTGGCGGGCTTGCAGGCCATCCCGGCCGATCTGTACGAGGCGGCAGCTATTGATGGCGCAAGCAGTTGGCGCGCCTTCCAGTCGATTACCCTGCCCATGCTTGCTCCCACGATGCTGGTGGTCATCGTGCTTTCCACCATACGCGCCGTGCAGATATTCGATGTCGTCTTCGCCTTCACCGGCGGCGGTCCTGGCTCGGCCACGCTCTACATTGTGCATTACATCTACAACAACGGCTTCGCCAGTCCTTTCCGCGAATATGGCTTGGCAGCGGCGACATCCCTGGTCATGGCATCGGCGCTGATCGTGCTGACCATCGCGCAGATTCGCGTGCAGGGCACAGGCTTGGATGAGGACGATGACAGCAGTTCCCCACGCGCTGGCGGATTGTGGCGGGGCAAGGCGCTGGCGGGGATGTGGCGGGGGATGCGCCGGGTCGCGCTGGACCCGCTGCAAGGGGCGCTGCAAATGCTGCTGGACGGCTTGGGCGCGCTGCTGGGTGGGCTGCTGGGCACATCCAGGCGGCGGGCTGCCTTCACCTACGGCTATCTGCTGCTGGGCGT
>DAOUKU010000060.1:0-28750 GCA_034420985.1 Anaerolineae bacterium
CTTGTCGTTTTGCGCCGCCTGCTCAATATAAGGAATACCCATCTTGCGTCCGTTGACTTCGGCATATTGCCAGGCGACGCCATCGCCGAAGCCCATGGCTTCCTTCAGCCAAACCGGATGCGCGACCTCTTCCCAGACATCAGTGATGTCCTCAATCAAGTCGTTATCCAACAGATCGGAATAGACTTGCAACGGCACCGTTTCCATGAAGTCGGGCAATTCGTTGCTGGCAATCGCCAGATTGTACTTCTGCAAGACTTCGGCTTCGTTGTCGGTCCAGTTGAAAGCCAGCTTCCAGTTGATGCCGGTAACCGCGGCGTTCAAGCGCGTGAAGGGCGAATTCTCGATGTCGTCGCCATCGGCGAATTCCCAGGGTCCGCGCCGGCTGCCGGTGATGGTCACCGGCGGATCGACCGGCATGCCCTCCGGGATCGGTGGCAGAGTCGTCGTCCAGCCGCGCGGATTGTTCGGGCTGCCCGGGTGCAGCTCCGCCGGAATGTCGCCCATGCCTTGCGCCAGCGCCGGCGGCAGACCGTAGCGCATCGTCATCGCCGCCGCCAAACTAGTGCCGCTCAATCGCAGGAAGTCCCTGCGCGAGGGCTTCAGGTCCGATGTGTTGTAGGGAAATTTCTTCTTCATCATATTCTCCTCAGCAGAACTACTAGCTCATACCGTTCACGAGCGATAACGGGCAATAGGCGCCTCCTTATTCTCCGCTGCTGGGCTCATCGGTCGATTGACTATCGGTATCGGCAGTCAGCGAAATGACAGTCTGCCAGACTTCGCTGCTGAACTGGATATGCTGGCGCATCAGGTCGCTGGCTGCCTGGTAGTCGCGGCGGGCAATGGCGGTGTAGATGGCTTGGTGAGTGCTGCCGCCCTCGGCCTGGGCTGGCAAGCTATCGGAATGCGTCTCCCTTAGCACCTCTTCCAGCAGGTCGATGAGGTTGCAGACGAATTGGCTGATGATGGCGTTTTGGCTGGCTTCGCCAATGCGGCGGTGGAAGTTCATGTCGGCTTCGAGATAAGTCGGTGCGCAGTGCATATTGGCTTGCATGCGCCGCAACTCGTGCTCAATGCGGGAAAGCTGCTCGGGATTGGCGCGTTGAGCGGCTGCCCGCGCCGATTCCACCTCGATCATCACCCGGGCATCCAGGATTTCCATGATGGTGCCGCCCCAGGTTGCCAGGCTCAAACCAAGGATGCGCCCGAAGCTCGCGCCTGTGTTGGTGGTGAGAAAGGTGCCTTCGCCAACGCGCGATTCAACCAGCCCCACCGCTTCCAGCACTTTCAACGCTTCCCGCACGCTGTAGCGGCCCACGCCCAAGGCTTCGGTGAGCGCGCGCTCCGAGGGTAGCCGCTCGCCCAGCGGCACGACGCCGGACAAGATGTAATTCTTCAATTGCTCCAGGGTCTGGTCTTTGACCGAGACTTTTTCTATTGTCTTCAAGCCGGAGATGCTCGGTGACGGGTATTTCACGGCAGTCTCCTCGTGGACCAATTAATGATTGGTCAGTGGTGTTACCAATTTTATATGATGATCCTTAGATTGTCAAATTTTCCCCTTTCGCCGCGTATTAGGCGGACGGGAAGGAACGCCGCGCGAATTGTCTATTGTCAAGCGCATGTGAATTACCTAGGCTTGCGACGATTACGTTCCACTAGCGTATTAAGTCCTAGGTCAATCTTGAGGACGAAAACATCATGCCAAAAACGCTCATGTGTGATCCGCGGCTTTTGAAAAAGGACCTAAGCGGTCGCGTCTACATCGTCACCGGCGCGAACTCCGGTACCGGCTTGGCGACCAGCGAGCAGTTGATTCGTCAGGGCGCCCATGTCGTTGGCGCTTGCCGGCGAGTGAACGCGGGCGAAGAAGCCTTCGCTGGTTTTGCGCGCCTGCCCGGCTCGGCCGAGATCATGAAGCTGGACTTGGCCAGCTTGGCTTCGGTGCGGCAGTTCGCCAAAGACTTTCTCGCCAAGCACAATCGGCTGGATGCCTTGGTCAACAATGCTGGCGCGGTCACGTCGGAGGGGCGGACGGAAGACGACTTCGAAATCCAATTCGGCGCCAATCACCTGGGCCACTTTCTGCTGACTGAACTGCTGCTCGAAGTTTTGAAGTCCAGCGCCCCCTCGCGCGTCGTCTGCTTGTCCAGCGTCGTTCACGCCGGCCGCGGCAGCCAAACCGTCACCATAGACTTTGATGATCTCAACTATGCGAAACGCTCGTATAGTGCCATGGCGGCTTACGCGCAGTCCAAGCTGGCCAATCTGCTGCATGCCAAGGAGCTCGCCCGCCGGCTGGAAGGCGCCGATGTCACAGCCTACTCGGTTCATCCGGGCTGGATACGTTCCAACTTCGGGCAAGAAATCATACCTGCCTGGCTGCGTGGCCCAATGAACCTCGCGCTTAGACCCTTCAGCGGCTTCCTCGGCATCATGGGTCCTTATGAAGGCGCGCAGACCACGCTGCATTGCCTGCTTGACGATGACGCGCCAAAATACAACGGTGCCTACTTTAGCCAGAACAGCATTCTCTATCCCAATCGCGAAAACCGACCGGGCGGCTGGCCCATGCCTTCGCCCAATCCAAACGCGCATGACGAGGCTCTGGCAAAGAAACTCTACGATGTCAGCAGCCAGTTGGTTGGGCTTAACAGCTGACGCGGCAAGACGCCAAGACGCTCGACGCCGATTACTTGGACGAGCCAGCCGTCAAGCCGCTGACCAGGAAACGTTCCAGGAAGAGATAGGCCAGCACGATCGGCAGCATGGCGATCAGGGAGCCCGCCATGATTTCATTCCACTCGGTCAAATACTCGCCTTTTAGCGACGCCACGCCCACATTGACTGTCCAGGCATCTTGATTCGCCACCAGAAAAGTCCGCGCAAAGACAAAGTCGTTCCAGGAAAGCACGAAGCCGTAGAGCGTGGTCGCCGCCAAGCCGGGCGCGGAAAGCGGCAAGACGACGCGCAGCAGCGCGCTCAGCGGTGTGCAGCCGTCAATCATCGCCGCGTCTTCCAGTTCCGCCGGGATAGTGTCGAAATAGCCTTTCAGCATCCAAACAGCGAAGGGCGTAATGAATGTCGCATGAGCGAGGACGAGGGACTTCAAATCGCCAATGAGCTGCAATTGGCGAAAGCTGACGAACAGCGGAATAATGATCAGGGTGCTGGGCAACATGCGGCTCATCAGAAAAAAGAGACCGATCGCCTGCGAGCCCCGCGCTCGTATCCGCGAGATGCTGTAGCCAGCCAGCACGCTGACGAACATGGATAGCGCCGTCGACGCCAAAGCGACAATCGCTGAATTCCTCAGCCAAATGCCGATAGGGCGTTCGGTGAAGATGGCCTCGTAAGCGGCGAAGGTCGGCTCTGGCTGCACGAAAACTGGCGGGAAGCGACGCAATTGCGTCGCCGGCGCCAGCGATGTGTTAAACATCCAGTACAGGGGAAAAACCAGTACGATGATGATGGCAATGACCACCGCGTAGAGTATGACCGTGTCTCGCTTGCTGCGCGCCATAATCGCCTGGCTCTCGTCAATATAGTGGTTCGTCGGTTCGGCGTACCATAAACCAACTGGCGACAACGCTGATAATCAGTGTGATGACGCCGATGGCCGCCGCGTAGCCAAAGTCGTGAAATTGGAATGCCTCTTGATAGGTCATGATCGCGAGAGTCTGCGTCGTCCGCTGCGGACCGCCGCCTGTCAAAATGTAAATGATGGGAAAATCGCGAAATACCCAGAGCATGATGAGGATGAGGGCGATGCCACGAACGGAGCGCAAACCTGGCAAGGTGATGAAGCGGAAGCGATTCCAGGCGTTGGCGCCATCGACCTTCGCCGCATCGTAGAGTTCCAGCGGGATGGATTGCAAGCCCGCCAGCATGATGACCGAGATAAAGGGATAGCCCTTCCAGACCATGACCACCACGATGACGAAAAATGCGGCGCCGGGCGTCGACAGCCAAGGGATCATCTCGCTGCTCAAGCCGCTGCGCACCAGCGCCCAATTAATCAAGCCGAAGGAGCTGTCAAAGAGCCACCACCAGATGATGGCCGCCATGACCGAAGGCACCGCCCAAGGCACGGCCACCAGGATCCGCGCCACTTTGCGGCCCGCGAAGCGCTGATTCACCATCACCGCAGTCGCCAGACCGATGACATACGACACGATGGTCACGGTCGCCACCAGGGTGATGGTCACCCAGATCGCCTGGTAGAACTCCGCCGATTGGAAAAGTTCCTCATAATTCGCCAAGGTCCAAGGCGCGCGCGCCCGTCCTAACTTGGCGATTTTTATGCGCTGGAAGCTGAGGTCAATGGCCGACAGGATGGGGTAGACGATGATGGCTGCGGTCAAGAGCACCGCCGGCAGCAGCAGCAGATAAGCGAAGATATGGCGATTGCCAGGGTTCCACAAACTCCAGCGCGGCGCGGCCATCTTTCACCATAAGGGGTCTAGGTAGGGGCGACTTGATAAGTCGCCCCTACGAGTTGGTCGGCAAATTACATATCTTGCTGCAACTCGACCGCCAGATCGTGCAGGCTGGCGACCACTTCGGCCGGATCGACATTACCAGCGATCATGCGCTGCGCTTCATCGCGGACGAGCTTGGCGAATTCGTTATAGACGATTTGCAAGCCCGTCGGGCTGCGGTCAATGCCGTTTTCCGAGGCTGTCGTCTGCGATTCGAGCAAAATATCCACATGCGGAACAGCTTCATATATGGCGTCGGTCAAGGTGCCCGGTCGCGGCGCGGGATTGCCGACGAAGACGCCGAATTGTTCCTGCCATTCTTGCGAGGTGATGATCTCGATGAACTCCCAGACCAGCGCTTTGCGCTCATCGCTGATCTCGCTCGCCATGGCGATGACATTACTGCCGCCGCCCACTGGCACAGCAAAGGGCACGGGCACAATGCGCAGATGCTGCTGGACTTCCGGCTCGGCACGGCGCACAAAGTTGTAGACCCACGAACCCTCCATCCGGGTCGCCAGCTTGCCTTCCATCATCAACTGGTGACAATCGCCCGATGACAAGTCCAGCGGGCTCAAGCCTTCGTCAAAGACCATCTTCCAGCGCCGGAAGCCTTCCTCCACTTCCGGCGTATTGATAGTTACCTCGCCTTCGGCGCTGGTCCAGTAGCCGCCCGAGCCGACGACATAACTGAGCATCTGCGAGGCATACTGGCTGCCCGCGTTGGTATGGTGGCAGACGCCCCATTGATCGACGATGCCATCGCCATCGGTGTCTTGCGTAGCGGCGCGCAGCACTGCCAGCATCTCGTCCCAATTGGTCGGCGTGTCATGGCCGATCGATTCCAGAATCGCGTCATTGACCACCATGACGAAGCCAAAGTAGAGCAGCATGATGCAGCTGGTCTCGCCTTCCCACTGGCACTTGACTTGGCCCGCCCAGCCGTCCAGAGAGAGCTCGGAGTTCTCGACCCAAGGCGCCAGATCTTCCAGCCAGCCGGCATCGGCGAATTGCTGGAACTCAAAAGCTGCCAAGTGAACGATGTCGGGTGGCGTGCCGCCGGCGAAGAGCGTCAGGAATGTATCGGCATATTCCGGACGGGCGACTTTGGTGAACTCAATCGTGACGCCTTCATGCCTGCTCTCGAATTCTTCGATAGCGGTGCGCCACCAATCCCCAACTCCCGGCTCATCCACCTGCCAAGAGATGAAGGTGAGCGTGGTATCCTGCGCCTGCACGCCAACCGCCACCATCAGCAGCAGGATGAGCAAGGCACACTTTCCAAGGTTGAATATACGAAACATGGTCTATCTCCTCATAATGTTGTTTTGCGAGAGGCACGGCAGTCTGCAAACAAAGAGCGGCCGCCGCGCTTCAAGTATAACGAAGTTTCGAGGGCAGCCAAAATGGGCGGACCCCATTCCAAGCCCTGTCTCGCCCGCCTTCAAAACGCCCTTTGTGCCCTTAGTGGTCAAAAATCATTGCCGGGCGCAAGTGGCTCAATCGCCGCGCCAGTGCTACAATCTGCGCGCAATTCAGGACGACATGGCGGGCGAAACAATGACAGCACAACGCGTGGCGGTCTTTGAAATCAAGCAGTACATGGTCATCTGGCGACAGTTGGAGCTGCGCGACTTCGGCGATGTGCAGGCACGCATCCGCGGGCTGGTGCGCTGCAGCGGCACAGGCGCGAACGATCAGCAGGAGCACCGCCTGGATGTCTATTTCCTCGCGCCCGACAGCCCCGTGCCCGACCCGCAAGTCGATATCGCCAACCGCCGCGGCGCCATCTTCATGACCATCAGCGACATTCATGCTTTCGTCGACATCTTGCGCAACGAAAGCCCCATCTACGGGCATCTACGCGGCGACTACCCGCAATGGACCAGCGTGACCACAACCAACGAGCCGGTCGGCAGCGGCGACGAAGACCACCGCCCTGGCGAGTGAAGGCCTGATGCGCGCGCCCGTCCGCGTCTTGCACTTCGCCGATGTGCATGTCGGCACCACCAACTTCGGCAAAACCGACCCCAAGAGCGGGCTCAGCAGCCGCGTCGTAGATTTCCTGGCGCGTCTTGACGAGATGATCGCCTTCGCCGCCGATGGCGAGGTCGATCTGGTCGTCTTTGCCGGCGACGCCTTCCGCACGCGCAATCCCAACCCGACCATCCAGCGCGAATTTGCTGCGCGGGTGCTGCAACTGGCAAATCTCGCGCCGACTGTCCTGCTGGCAGGCAATCACGATCTGCCGCTGAATGCCGCCAAAGCCTCCAGCATCGAAATCTTCGATACGCTGGCGCTGGCAGGCGTATGGGTAGCGCAGGACTTCCAGGCGCGGCGAATCGCTACTAAACGCGGCGATGTCCTGCTTGGCGCTGCGCCCTATCCCATGCGCGCGCGACTGCTGACTGATGCCGACACACGCGGGCTCAGCATGCAGCAGTTGGACGACGCCCTGCGGGAGGCGCTGCATGATCGACTGGCTGAGCTGGCAGAAGCGGCCGATGACCTGGCGGACGAGGATACACCGCGCCTGCTGGTCGGGCATTTCTCGCTGGAAGGCGCAACCTGGGGCAGCGAGCGCGGCATCATGCTGGGGCGTGATGTGGCTGCCGACTTGGAGGCCGTCGCCCAAGCCCGCTGGGATTATGTGGCCATGGGGCATATTCACCGGCACCAGAACCTGACGCATGGGCATGAGGGCATGCCGCCAGTGGTCTATAGCGGCAGCCTGGAACGCATCGACTTCGGCGAAGAAGGCGCGATCAAAGGCTTCTGCTGGCTGGAACTGGCGCGCGGGCAGGCGACCTGGCGCTTTGTGCAAGTGGCGGCTCGCAAGCTGTTGACCATCCATGTCGACTGCCGCGAAAGCCAGGAACCGACTGAAAAAGTGCTGGCGGCGCTGGAAAAACACCAACTGAAGGATGCCGTGCTACGCCTGGAAATCGCGCTATCGCCGCAGACGGAAGCGCTGCTCAACGACGGGCGAATCCAGCGAGCGCTGCGGGGGGCGGGCGTCTTTCACATCGCGGGCATACGCAAAGACATCGAACGGCGCGTGCGCACGCGCCTGGGCAAGCGACCAGAAGAACTCACGGATTTGCAACTGCTGTCGCGCTATTTTGAGAGCAGGGGCGTCGAATCCACGCGGCAAGACGCGCTGCTGGATGCGGCGCGGGAGATTGTTGCGGGGTCATAAGCGCAAAGCCTTCACCTGCTACGCAACCCCCTGTGTCCTCTGTGGCAAAAAAGAGAGCGTGAACGAACCTCAATACAGCAGATACTCCTCGCGCAGCCTTGCAAAATCCCGCAGGCCCGCATCCCATTCCGCGATCAGCTCCTCGACTGGCTGCCCGGCATCCAGCGCCTTGCGCAAGCCATCCCCGCCGTAGAGCAGATCGATGGGCATGGGCGCGCCGGGCTTCCAGGGTGGCCGCCAGGCAAACTCCTGTGGATACAGCGCCTTGATCGCCGCCAACACATGCAGCATCGCCGCCACCGGCTGGCAAGCCGCGCGGTCGGTGATGTAGGCTTGCGCGCCGCCACAGACGTGACCCTGATGTTTGCTGAAGGTCGGCCTGAAGTAGACGGGGCGGAAACGCAAACCCGCCAAGCCCAAGTCGTTCAGCGCCGCCGCCAACGACTCGGCTTCAATCCAGGGCGCGCCGAAGTATTCGAAGGGCTTGGTTGTGCCTCTGCCCTCAGACAGATTACTGCCTTCGACCAGGCATGTGCCGGGATAGAGCAGCATGGCGTCCAGCGTGGGCAGATTGGGCGAGGAAGGCACAAAGGGCAACCCGCAGTCGTCGTGGTCCATGTCCCGCCGCCAGCCGCGCATGGGCAGGACCGTCAGCGCACAGCCGATCTCCGCCGCGTTGACTAACTGCCCCAGCTCGCCCATGGTCATGCCGTAGCGGATGGGCAGTTCGAAGGGTCCAACAAAGGAGCGCCAGCCCGCCTGCAGGACAGGTCCCTCGATGCGTTCGCCACCCAGCGGCGTGGGACGATCCAGCAGCAGGACCTCCATGCCCGCCTCGCCAGCCGCTCGCAAGACATGTAGCACGGTCGCCAGAAAGGTATAGAATCGCACGCCACCATCGGGCAGGTCGATGATGAAGACATCAATGCCGCGCAGCATGTCGGGACTGGGCTTATGCGTTGCACCATACAAGCTGTGCCCGGGCAGACCCGTCAGTCGGTCGCGGGCGCTGGAGACGGGGCTGCCAGCCTGAGCGTCCCCACGCAAGCCATGCTCCGGACCGAAGAGCGCTGCGAGATTCACTTTCGGTGCTGCGTACAGGCGCTCGACACTGCTGCGCAAGTCGCTGTCAATACTGCTGGGGCAGGCTAGCAGGGCGCAGCGCTTGCCAGCCACCAGGTCAAGGCGCTCCCGCAGCAAAACCTCCAGCCCCAGCGTTACCACAGCCGTCACGCTTCCTGATAGCGCGGCACCATCACCACAGTCCGCACCGTCACATGGCGCGGGCGGCTCAGCATGAAGATCGCCGATTCTGCCACATCCTTCGAGCGCAGCCAGCCGCCCTCGCCCACCGACAGCCGCTCAATTTCTTCCGCGTCCGCATAGCCCCAGAGCTCGTTGGCGACTTTGCCCGGCGCCAGCGACATCACGCGAATGCCAGCGCCCGCCAGTTGCCGCCGCAGGGTATTGACGATGGTCTCCAGCGCGTGTTTGCTGGCGCCATAGGCAGGCCCACGATGCAGCTCAGCATGCCCGGCGATGGAACTGGTGAAGAGAATGTCGCCGCTGCCCTGGGCTTTCATGGCGGGGATGACGGCATGGGCGCAGCGCAGCGCCGCCTCAACATTGACGCGCAACATGTCGCTGACGGCATCCATGTCATAATCGGCGAAGTCGCCCTGAACAAAGACGCCCGCGTTGGCGCAAAGGGCATCCACGCGCCCGAAATGCTCAATCGTCTGCGTTACCATGTTTTCGATGTCGACAGGGTTGGTCATGTCCGCGCGGATCGCCAGCGATCCCGTCCCCAATTCCGCCGCCAATACCTGCAGCTTGTCCAAGGAGCGCGCCGCCAGTGCCAATTTGCAGCCTTCCGCCGCCAAGGCTCGCGCCATGGCCGCGCCTATGCCACTGCTCGCGCCCGTGATGAGGGCGATTCTGCCCGCTAGCGTTTTGTTCGCCATGTCCCCTTGCCTGCGGGCGAGTCCCCGCCTCGCCCCCGTTTTATTTGCCGTCAAAGAGTCATTTGTAGGGGCGACTCTGTGAGTCGTCCGCCTTGCCGATATCCGAACTTCGGGCGACTTACAAAGTCGCCCCTACAGCCGCCGTCACAATTTGGGACTCGGCGCGCGGCGAATCCCTTTCTTTGGCGGCTGCCTGCCAGCGCGCGCCTAAACTACATTGTTCAACAACAACGCGTCCACCTCCTTGCGATAAGGCGTGCTGCGGGCAGTGCCAGCTTTGGTGACGCAGAGGGCGGCGGTGGCATTGGCGAAGCGTGTTGCCTCGTCCAGCGCCCTGCCTTCCGCCAGCGCCACCGCTAGTCCGGCATTGAAGGCATCGCCCGCGCCAGTAGTATCGACGACATCCACCGCGAAACCAGGCACAGCCACTGTGTGAGCGCCGCTAACGATTTGCGCGCCAGCCGCCCCCAGCGTCACCACCGCCACCTGATCATCGCGGGTCAGCAGCTTGCGCGCCGCCGCCACGATATCGCCACTACCACCCAACGCTTCCAGTTCGGTTTCGTTGGGTGTCAGATAATCCGCCAACGCCAAGGTTGCCGCGGGCAGGGCGGTCGCCGGCGCCGGATTGAGAATGGTGGTAAGGCCTTGCGCCTTTGCCGTTTCCAGCGCATAGGCAACCATATCCAGGTTGATCTCCAGCTGCGCAATCAATATATCGGCAGCAGCGATTTTCTCACGAGCAGCGTCGATGTCGCCCGGTTGGATGCGCAGATTCGCGCCCAGCACCACCACAATGGAGTTCTCGCCGGTGCTGTCCACATGGATGGGCGCAACGCCGGTGGCCACTTCCTCATCCTGCGCGACAAATTCGCGGTTGACGCCCTCGGCATCCCAGATCTGATAAGCCAGCTCGGCAAAGACATCTTTGCCCAGCCGCCCGATGAAAGTTACTTCCGCGCCCAGCCTTGCCGCCGCTACCGCCTGGTTGGAGCCTTTGCCGCCA
The DNA here is from genome assembly GCA_034420985.1 of Anaerolineae bacterium. GTDB lineage: Bacteria > Chloroflexota > Anaerolineae > Aggregatilineales > Phototrophicaceae > UBA6055. Next base: position 10,654 of record DAOUKU010000060.1, read on the forward strand.
GCGCCCGTCACGAAGCGCTCGCCATGCACCGTCTCGCCAGGCCGTGGCATGCGCTGCATATACGAGGTCAGGTCGGTATTGAAGCTGCCTACGACGACAATTTTGGCAGGCATGCGCGCCCCCTTTGCTGGCTTCCCGCCCCGACTATACCCACAAAGCCCGCCCGCATACAAAAGGGGGCGGCGATGGTTGCGCTGTGCCGCGTGATGTCGCTGTGGTACAACTGCGCTGCAGCCAGCCGAAAGCTGAGTTATGCTCGAATTGCAGCTCGCCCTGGACAGTGATCTTCCCGCCGCCCTGGACACCTTGTCGGCAGCCCGTCCCTATATTGATATCGCCGAAGTAGGCACGCCGCTGATCTACCGCGAGGGCATGCGCGCTATCCAGCGAATCCGCGAACGCTATCCCGATCTTGCGCTGGTCGCCGACCTCAAGATCATGGATGCTGGCGCAATGGAAGCAAATATCGCCTTCGCGGCCGGCGCGGACATCGTGACTGTACTGGGGCTGGCCAGCGACGCCACCATTGCCGGCGCAGTCGCATTGGCGCGGCAGCATGGCAAGCAAGTCATGGCTGACATGATGCAAGTATCAGAGCCCCTCTCGCGCGGGCTTGAATTGCTGGCGCTCGGCATCGATTCGCTCTGCCTGCACCGCGCCAGCGACCTGCAAGCGGCGCAGACCGCCCCATACAAGCAGCTGGCACAAATGCGAGCGGCAATGCCTGAGGCAATGGTAGCCATCGCTGGTGGCATCACCTTGGACGCGCTCGATCAGATCCTGCCGCATCAGCCGCAGATCATCGTTGTCGGCGGCGCCATCACGAACGCGCTTGACCCGGCCGACATGGCGCGACAATTCACCGACAGGATACGCCGACATGCAAACGAGTGAGCTCATCGACACCGTCCTTGCCGACATCCGCAGGGCATTGGAAGCGGTGGACCCCGCGCAAATCGACGCCTTGCAGCGCGAGATTCTGGCGGCGAAGCGCGTATTCATCGCCGGCAAGGGACGCACAGGCTTGCAGATGCGCGCCTTCGCCATGCGTTTGATGCACCTGGGGCTGACCATCCATGTCGTCGACGAAGTCACCACGCCAGCTATCGCCGCGGGGGATTTGCTGCTGCTGGGCTCCTCATCGGGGCGAACGCGCAGCCTGGTTGACGCTGTCGAGTCGCTGGAAGGCAAGAATATCCGGCTGGCGGTCATTTGCGGCAATCTGCAATCGCCGATCGCCCGGGCCGCGCATACGCTGCTTCATATCCCCGCGACCAATTTCAAAGCCGGCGGCGGCAATGACTCTGTACTGGTGATGGGCGCATTGTTCGAGCATTGTTTGGGGCTGCTCTGCGACCTGCTGATCATCCGCCTGAAAGATGTGCTGGTGGTGGACGAAGCCGACATGAACGCGCGGCACGCCAACATCGAATAGGGCATTTTACTCCTCTCAATCCCCGATGAGTCGGGGGGAAATGCAATCTATGCGAAATCGGTAGGGGCGATGCTTGTGTCGCCCATTTTGGCAATCCCGCTTGTTGACACGGGGCCTCTGCAGAGGCATTTTGCTAGAATGCCCCGCCCCTACATCTATCTCTTTGGGCGGTCGGATAGGAAAGGCGCAATTTCACCGCGCCTCTGTTATACTTCAGTCAAATGCCTTTGCTGAAGACGATGAGAGGGTTGCCAAAATGTTATTAGCCGATTCACCCGTCCGCACGCACGAGCCCTACCCGGTCAGCGTTGAGCAGTACAAAGCCTTCCGCCGCGATGGCTTTTTGCATGTGCCCCAACTAGTCTCGCCGGAAGAAGTCGCCGAGCTGGCGCAATTCACCGAAGATTTGATGGCTGGGCGCGTATGCTTGCCTGGCATCCCGCCGCCGGACCCCGACCTGGGTGAAGGCGAACGCCGCTACTACTACGAGCGCGTGCACCAGTTGCACCGCACCAAGCCGATAGGCGAGCGATTCCTGTTGCATCCGCGTGTGATTGATGTGCTGGAAGCGCTGATCGGTCCGGATGTCCTGGCGCTGCAGACCATGCTCTTTTTCAAGCAGCCAGGTCAGCCTGGGCAGGGCTTTCATCAAGATTCCTATTACATCCCCACGCAGCCGGACACGCTCATCGGCGCCTGGATCGCCATTGACCCCGCCACCGAAGACAATGGCTGCCTGTGGGTCACGCCCGGCTCCCAATTCGAGCCCATCTATCCGGATTGCGATGGCGCGTCGCGGCATGGCGACACCCATATCGGCGATATCTCAGTCATCAAAGCCGCCAGCCACCCTGATCCCGAAGTCAACACCCTTGCGCAGATTGCCCTGCGTTACGGAGAAGAAGTGCCCGTGCCAGCGCAGCCGGGCGATGTCATTTTCTTCGGCGGGCATGTCTTCCACCGCTCGCACCCCAATCAAGCTGATTATTCGCGGCGGGCATTTGTGAGTCACTATTGCAACGCCCGTTCGCGCGTGCCTTGGAATCACGGCATGCCCTACGAAGGACACGAGGTGGGCGCGGCCGCCAACTATGTGCACATCCTGGCGCGCGGCAGCACGCATCTGCCCTATGCCCAGCCTGCCTTTGGCAGTCCTTGCGCCGCCAACCTGCCCGAGCTCTACGGCGAACGCGCGGACGATCACCGTACCCGCTCCATGATGGGCGATGACAACGGCTTCATGGTCGTCGTGCCGCATGAAAATGGCGCTCACGATCACTAGCGCAGCAAGAGCATCCATAGTCGCCCGGGAGCAAGCGATATGATCCTGAATACGCCCTATGAGCTGAACGACACTCAGGTGGGCATCTACCAGCGCAACGGGCATATCTTGTTGGCAGATGTGCTGCCCCCGCAATACATCCCGCCCTATCACGAGGCCATCGTGCAGACGGTCGCCGAGCGCAATACCGAAAGGCGCGCCCTGAAAGACCGCGACACCTACGGCATGGCATTCCTGCAGACGATGAACTTGTGGGAGTACAACGACAGCGTGCGCGAATTTGTTATGGCTTCGCGCTTTGCCGGCATTGCGGCGCGGCTGATGGGCGTGCCACGGGTGCGGCTCTATCACGACCAGGCGCTCTTCAAAGAAGCTGGCGGCGGCATCACGCCCTGGCATCAAGACCAGCATTATTGGCCCCTGGCCACGGACAAGACCATCACCATGTGGATGACCTTGGCGGACATCCATTCCAGCATGGGCACGTTGCGCTTCGCATCCGGCTCGCATGCGGAAGGCTATTTGGGCGATATTCCAATTTCGGACGAATCCGAGACGCAGTTGCGCGCATTTGTGGAGAGTCGCGGCTTCCGTCTGCAGCAGGCGGCGACAATGCCGGCTGGCAGCGCCACCTTTCACAGTGGCTGGACCTTGCATTCCGCGCCGCCAAATCGCTCGAAGCGAATGCGCCCGGCCATGACCATCATCTACTACGCGGACGGCACGCGAGTCAGCGAACTGGACAACAAGAACCGCATTGGCGACCGCGACCGCTGGCTGCCCGGCACACAGTCCGGCGACCTGGCGGCCACGCATTTGAATCCCGTACTGGGCTAGCAAGTCCAAGTGGGTCGTGCAAAAGTAAAGCAATAAAGCTTTACCACAGAGGAAACGAGGCAACACAGAGGGCACAGAGGCTTAACATAGTAAGTCCTACGAATGCCAACCGCAAAGCTAAAGTCCCATGCTGTACGGGCGAGTTGGTGGCTCGCCCCTTTCCAAGCACCAAGATTGTAGGATGCTCAGCCGACCCAATTGGTCGCCCCTACGGCTGGCTTTTCTCTGTGCCCTCTTTAAGACTCGGCGTCCTCGGTGGTAAGCTTTTGCATTACTCAATTGACACTACTTCTGTGTTCTCTGTGGTTACAATCAACACATGAAAATCACCCGCGTTGAGGCTATTCCGCTTTTCGCATCCTTTGCCGAGGCGCTTGGGGGCGATGTGCCGGCGGAGCTCATGACGCCAGCCTTCAGCATGCGCCGCAATCCGCTGCTTGGGCAGGGCGCGGTCATTGTGCGCGTCACGACAGACGAGGGGCTGATCGGCATTGGCGAGGCGATGGGCAGACCTGGTCCTCGCGGCACGGCCGCCCATATCAACGAAGTGCTGGCGCCATTGCTGCTGGGCACAGATCCGCGACATCATCAGGCGCACTTCACCGCTATGAACGAGCAGATGCGTTTCGCGCCTATGGGCATCAGCGGCGTGGACATGGCGCTTTGGGACCTGCGTGGCAAGCTCTATGGCGATACGCTGCCCAATCTGCTGGGCGGGGCAATGCGCGAGGCTGTCGATTGCTATGCCAGCCCCATCCCCTATCTGCCGACTCCAGACGCTTCCGCCCAATCAGCGCGGGCATTCGTGGCGCAGGGTTTCCGCGCCGTGAAGCTGAAGATCGGGCGTGGGCTGAGCAGGGACATTGCGCATGTGGAAGCCGTACGCGGGGAGATCGGCGGCGAGGTCGAGCTGCTGGTCGATGCCAATGGCGCATACACCGTAAGCCAGTCGCTGGACCTTGCCAAGCATTTGGTTCGGCTGGGCGTCTACTGGTTGGAAGAGCCCGTGCATCCCGAATATGCGGAGGATTTGGCGCGGATACGGCGGCGCGTTGACCTGCCCGTCGTCAGCGGCGAGTGGCTGGGCAGCTGGTTTCAGTTCCGCGATCTGTTGCGGGCGGAGGCTGTGGATGTCATCATGCCCAATATCACACGCTGCGGCGGCATCACGGGCTTGCTGAAGATCGCCGACATGGCGGCGCTGGACAATGTGACGGTCGCCCCACACGGCGTGGGAGCGGGCTTGGGCATTGTGGCGGCTGTTGGGGTCTGCGCTGCGCTGCCCAACTTCCTCATCTACGAATACAACCAGCTATTCAACCCGCTGCGGCAGGCGCTCATCAACGAGGCGATCGACTTCCGCGCTGGGGTTTTGCATCCCAGCGGCGGGATCGGCTTGGGCGCGAGCTTGAATGAGGCGGCGGTCGAGCAGTATCGCGCGGATTAGTCACCGGACACGGGACGCGCATAATCGTCCTCAAAACGCTGGATATCGGCTTGCTGCCAATTCCCGAAGGCGACTTCCAGCACGCGAACGGAGGGGCCGCGGCTGCTGAGGCGGTGTTTTGCGCCGGCGGGTATCCAGATTTCAGCGCCGGCTTCAGCTTTGATCACCTGGTCGTTCACCTGCACCAGCGCGCCATCGTCCAGCACGATCCACAACTCGGCGCGGGCGGTATGCGCTTGCAGGCTGAGGCGCTGCCCCGGCGCGACGGTCATCAGGCTGACGGTGACTTCCTGGTTGTGCGCGAGCTGTCGGAAGTTGCCCCAGGGGCGCGTGACCTGGTTGGCTAGCGGGCGCGACTTTGGGATAGGCTTGGTGATGAACTTGGACACGGTCTACCCCCCTCGGTCCCCCCGAAGCGTCGGGGGGAGGCTAAGTCTGCGCATATTGTGTCATAAATGTGCGTCGTAAGGGCGTCTCGCTGAGACGCCTCTACAAGGCTTGTCCGCTACAGGGTTCACGCGCCGCTGGCGGGATGATTGGGACCGATCCAGACGGCATCTGAGGATTCGACCGGTTCGATATCCAGGTTGACGACGATGGCTTCCTGGTCGCTGCGGACGAGGATGCAGACGAGGGGTTGGTTTGGGTCGGCGTTGATTTCCTGATGGGGGACGAAGGGCGGCACATAGATAAAATCGCCGGGCTCGGCTTCGGCGACAAATTCCAGCCGTTCACCCCAGCGCATGCGCGCGCGCCCGCTGACGACATAGATGACGCTTTCCAGTTCGCCGTGGTGATGGGCGCCGGTTTTGGCGTCGGGCAGGATGTTGACGGTGCCCGCCCAGAGTTTGTTGGCGCCGGCTTTGGCGTGGTTGATGGCGGCGGCGCGGGTCATGCCGGGGGTTTGGGGCGTGTTGCTGTCCAGTTCGTTACTGCGGACGATGCGCACGCCGTTTTCTCGCCAGTTGGTCTGTTGGGTCATGGGTTTGGGTCCTTTCGCTGTCAGGGGATTGTAGCAGCTAGAAGGGCGAGCTGAGAGAGGGGTCAGGACAGTCAGCGGGCTGGTCGGCGTCATCTCGGGAGGAGGGGGCGGTCTCGCGGCGATTTGGCATAAAGTCTTCGGTGGTCATGCGGGCTTTGCCTTGGGAGGCGCCGTGCCAGGGCGGCAGGTCCTGGACTTTACCGTCGTAGTAGTACTCGATGCGGATCACCCGTTCGGAGGAGTGGTCGGGCAAGATATTGTCGATCCATTGGATGCGGTCGAGGACGCGTGCCAGCGCCAGGGTGCGGCGATTGATATCGGGGTCGTCGGGCTGGAGATCGGCAGCCATTTGGCGGGCGTATTTCATGAGCTGCTCGCGAATGAAGGTGAAGTCTTCGGCATCGGCATTGGCGGGCTGTTGGGATTGGTCGCCGTCGGTATGGGGAGTTTGCGGCAATTGTTGGTCATTTTGCGGTTCGTTTTGGCAGGAATCCGGCACCGATTGGCAGGGATCCGGCGTTGATTGGCGGGAATCAGCGGGTTTATGGCAGGAACTGGGCTTATGCGGCGGATATGCGGCAGAGTCAGAAGTTTTTCTCGCCATTTGCTTTGCAGACTGCTGTCTGTGTTCCGCCCGCCAGCGGTAGAGGGTGCGCATAGGGATGCCGGTGGCGAAGTGCACGGTGCTGACGGAGTGGCCGTAAGAGAGTTGTATAAGCGCGTCGATTTTGGCGGCTTTGGGATGTTTTTTGGGCATGGATTTCGCCTGGATAGATTGTGAGGCTGTGATAGCACAGGAGCCTGATTGAGTGGCGACTGGAGTGTCGCGGCGGGTGGAAGCGGCAGGGGCAGAGAAGCAAGTCCATGTCAGTCATGCGAAAGCCAAGCACAAAGGACACAAAGGGCGATCTACGGGCGACAGAAGCGTCTCCCCTGCAACTTCCTTTTCTCTGCGCACTCGGTATACTCGGCGCACTCGGTCGTAAATCTTTGCATTACTTACTTGGCATCACATCTGTGGTTCAATACTACACAGGTCCGCTTCGAAACGCGGGCGTCTAGCCAGCTCGTGACAGGCGCAGGAGGCTTCTATGTGGTTGCTTGACCAAGAGGACACCCAAGCCATCGCCATTGGCGCGGGCATCCTGGGCACGGGCGGGGGCGGCAGCACCTACTTGAACCGCCTGCGCCTGGACAGAGAGCTGGCTGCCCGGGGCGAGTCCCTGCCCATTATCACCGCTGACGAAGTGCCGGACGATGCTCTTGTCTGCGCCGTTGGAGGCATGGGCGCGCCCACGGTCAGCAACGAAAAATTGCAAGAAGGCCGGGAAATATATCGCGCCGTCCGCGCCTTGGAAGAGCACCTGCGCCAGCCCATTCAAGCCATCATCATCGGCGAGATTGGCGGCGGCAACGCGCTGGGCCCGCTGGTGGCGGCGCTGCAACTGGGCTTGCCCGCCGTCGACGGCGACAGCATGGGGCGCGCCTTCCCCGAGTTGCAGATGGATACTTTTATGATTTATGGCGTGGCGCCGGCGCCCTTCGTGCTGGCGGACAGTCACGGCAATATCACCATCTTCCAGCGCATTGGCTCACCGCAGCAAGCCGAAGCCTTCGCCCGCTCGCTGACCATTGAGATGGGCGGCAGCGCAGCGTTGGTGATGCCGGTGATGACTGGCGCGGAGCTAAAACGCACGATCATCCGCGACACATTGAGCCTGGCGAAACGTATCGGCGAGACGGTGCTGGATTGTCGGGCACGCAGCATCGAACCGGCGCAGACCATCGCCGAGCTCTGCAACGGGCGCATCTTGTTCACGGGCAAAATCATTGATGTCGAGCGCCGCACGGTGCAGGGTTTCGCCCGCGGCAGACTAAAAATCGCGCCTTTCCAAAGCGAGACAGCTCCTTCCGATATCTACCCCACCCCCGACCCCTCCCCAACGGGTTGGAGAGGGGAGTCAAAGGTTCAGCCTCCCCCCATCCCGATGGGGGGACCGAGGGGGGTTGAAACGAGGGGAGTAATGCAAATCGACTTTCAAAACGAAAATCTCATCGCGCGGCTGGGCGAGGAAGCGCTATGCGCGGTGCCGGATTTAATCACGATAGTCAGCCTGGACGATGGCGAGGCGATCGGCACGGAGTCGCTGCGCTACGGGCTGCGGGTGGCGGTGCTGGGCATGCCCGCGCCGAAGGAACTGAAGACCGAAGCGGCGCTGGCGGTGGTGGGTCCGCGAGCTTTTGGCTACGATATCGACTTCTGCCCGCTGCCAGGAGATTTGTTGTGAGGGGCAATCTGTGGTTATATGGTGAGAAAAAGGGAAGGTCAATTCCAATGCAAGATGTGACCGAAAACGAAACAAGCTACAACATTGCTGAGGGATCGCGCAGCGCACTCTTGGAAGTTGTGCGCGCGATGCATAAGCTGACGCTAGAAGAAAAGGCGCAACTCTTGGAGTACTTGGGTCGTGCTCTGCAACATGACATCAGACAGCAAGAGTACAAAGACATATCATGGGACGAGTACATCGACAACACATACGGCAGCTTGCCTGATTTGCGGTTTCGGCGCGACGATTTCGGCAACCGCGAGGTTTACGAAGTCCTGGAATGATCTACCTGCTAGATACCGACATCAGTATATATCTGCTAAATGGACGCGAACCGCGAGTGAAGCGCAACGCAGATCTAGTGTCCAAATCCGAGATCGCCATAAGCACGCTGACGTTGGCGGAAATGTTCTCTGGAGCTGCCCGATCTGAGCAGTTTTTGCTGACTTATGCAAACAGTCGGCATTCTTCATGCGCTATACGATTCTGCCGTTTGACGAAGCCGCAGCGAGAGTATATGGTCGCATTGATGGATACCTGAAGAACGCAGGCATAAGAATCGGTCCTGTGGATACCCAAATTGCTGCAATCGCTTTGGCGCAAAATTTGATCCTGGTAACCCACAACACTCGCCACTTCCGTCGCGTGCCGCAGCTTGCGATTGAAGACTGGACGATCGAGTAAAGTATGGAATAGGAGCCTTCCATGAAGCAGCCTCCGCATATCATCATCTTCAACCCTGACCAGTGGCGCGGCGATGTCATGGCGCATTTGGGCAATCCCGCCGCCGTGACGCCCAACCTCGACCGCATCATTGAGTCGGATGCCGTTTCTTTCCGGCACGCTTTTTGCCAGAATCCGGTCTGCACGCCCAGCCGCTGCTCCTTCATGACGGGCTGGTATCCGCATGTGCGCGGTCATCGCACCATGCACCATATGCTGCGCCCGGACGAGCCCGTCCTGCTCAAAAAGCTGAAAGAGGCCGGCTATTTCGTCTGGTGGGGCGGGAAGAACGACCTCGTGCCGCGGCAGGATGGCTTTGAGGACTACTGCGATGTCAAGTACGAAGCGCCGGGAGGGCTGCGCCCCAACCTGCACAGCGCGGACGAATGGCGGGGCGCGCCCGATGGCGACAATTATTATTCCTTCTTCGCTGGCAAGCTGCCGTCAACCCCCCTCGGTCCCCCCGACGAGTCAGGGGGATGGTCCGGGGAAGCGCTCTACTACGACAACGACTGGGCGATGGTGGATGGCGCTTGCCAACAGATTCGCAACGCGCCGCCCGATCAACCGCTGTGCATCTACCTGCCCATCGGCTACCCGCACCCGCCCTATGGGGTGGAAGAGCCCTGGTTCAGCCAGATCGACCGCGCCGCCATCCCCGAGCGCCTGCCAGCGCCCGACTGGTCGCGGAAGCCGTCGCTGCTGCAGGGCATCTATGAGCGGCAGGGCATCCAGGAGTGGAACGAAGAGCGCTTCACCGAGCTGCGCGCCACCTATTACGGCATGTGCGCCCGTGTGGACGCGCAGTTTGGCAGACTAGTCGCCGCTTTGCAGGACAGTGGACTCTACGACGACAGCGCCATCTTCTTCTTCAGCGACCATGGCGATTTCACTGGTGATTATAGCTTGGTGGAAAAGACGCAGAACACCTTTGAAGACTGCCTGACGCGCGTGCCGCTGATCGTGAAGCCGCCAGCCGATGCGCCGATCCAGCCCGGCATCCGCGACGGGCTGGTCGAGCTCATCGACTTCACGGCCACGGCTTATGACTGGGCGGGCATCGAGCCGGGCTATGATCACTTTGGGCGTTCACTGGCGGGATTGATCGCCGACGACGAGCGGGAGGGCAGGGACGCAGTCTTCTGCGAGGGCGGGCGGCGCTACGGCGAAGAGCAGGCCAAAGAAAAAGAGAGCCCGGCCTACGACGACCCCAGCGTGCTGTACTGGCCGCGCGCGCAGATGCAGAAGAGCGAAAGCGGCAGCCACAGCAAAGCCGCCATGTGCCGCAGCCGCGACTACAAATATGTCCGTCGCCTCTACGAAATGGACGAGCTCTACGATCTGCGCGCCGACCCGGGCGAAATGCGCAACCTCATCGACGAGCCAGCCTATGCGCCGGCGCTGGCGGAACTGCGCGACCGTCTGCTGACCTGGTACATGGAAACCTGCGATGTCGTCCCGCGGGAGACGGATGTGCGCTAAGCCCTATCCCAAAGACTCATCGTAGGACCATTTCAACCCCACCCCTGGCCCCTATCCCAAAGACTCATCGTAGGACCACTGCAACCCCTCCCCCGGCCCCTCCCCGAAGCATCAGGGAGGGGAGACAAGCCAAGATCCAGTTCGCAGCAAATTTCCCCCCAATGCGTTGGGGGGACCGAGGGGGGTCAAACGGGCTATACAGCGCGCCAGTTTGCGCCTATACTAGCGCGCTTGTAGCGCCACTATGGAAGCGAATGCGTCCGCATGTTTGTCACGCACCCCGAATTCGGCAGCATCGTCGACTTTGAGCACCTGCGGGGGTCGATCCGCCACCTCTACGATGCGCTGCTGCCCGATTTCAACATGCACAAATCCCTGCAAGTCGGCACGGAGCTCTACGGCGACGAGCCCGATTTGATGATCGCGGCCGGCGCATCCATGCTCGCCTGGATGACCATCATCGCGGCGGGCGAAGACGAGATCGCCGAAGAGCTCAAAGACAGCCTCTTCACCCTGGGCTGGACGGAGGAAGAGATCGGCAGCGACTTGCTGTCGGCGCGCACGATCGCCAGGCCGCTCGACGACCAGAGCGACGGCTGGGATTATCATTTGAAGGGGCGCAAGTGGCTGATTAACAATTCTTATCACGCCGATTATCACACCATCGTCGCCAAGACCGACGCGCAGAGCAGCGGTCCGCGCTCGCTATCCATCTTCCTGGTGCCGCAGAGCAGCTGCAAGAATTGGCAGCGCCTGGAGACGCATGTGCTGAGCCGCATGGTGCTGACCAGCTTCGACATCGATGGACCCGGGCGGCTGCTGGGCAAGGTCGGGCATGGCTTGCAGATCTTGCAGCGCATGGCCATGCCCAGCAAGTATCAGTGCGCCTATGTGGGCGTCACGCTGCTGAACGAAGCCATCCCCGCCAGCATCGATCATTTATCCAAGAAGCGCATCTTCAACGAAAATCCCATCAATTTCAGCAATGTGCTGCGCCAAATGTACAATCTGGTGCTGCAGGGCTCGGTGCTCAATTTCATTTATTACCGCGCCCTGGCTTTCAGCGCCGGCAGCTTTTTGCAATTTCACGGCGTGATGTTGAAGTCCTGGCTGCTGCTGCGCGCCAATGAGCTGCTGGGGCAGAATCTGCTGGTGGTGGGTTCCAAGGGCTTCCTGGCCGAGTCGGTCATCGGGCGCAACGCCATCGATTCTTTCGTGCTGCCGGTCTTTGACGGGCATTACACCATCAATACGTTGATGACGGCCAAGCATGCCCGCCGTTACCTGGGGGCGAGCCGCCGCGCCGATGTGCAGCAACGGATGGCGGCGCTGCACCATGGCATCGCCAGCTCGCGGGCTGGCGACCAAATCCGCGCCAAGAGCCGCCGCCTGCGCAATCCCGATTTTTTTGATTATGCCCGCTACATCGAAGACCTGGCGCTGCCCCTGCCGCTGGATGCGCAGCACCTCGTGCGCGCCATGCAGCAACTGCACGAGGAGCTGGGGGCGCGGGAGCTGCTGACCGACCCCGAGCACCGCTACAAGCTGGGCACGTTGCTGCACTGGATGGAGGCGCTGCTGGCGGCTTGCGAGCTATGGAAAGCCACGGACGAGCCGCACTTCCTCAACGCCGTGGTCATGCAGCACAACGCCTTCGTCAATCAGTTCAACCAGGTCATCAGCGAGAGCGCGCTGGAGACGCCGTTTTTGGAGCATCTGCGCCAAATGCCGCTGCAGACCGATGAGCGCCCGCGGGACTTCCTGCTGCGGCTGTATGGGCGAGCGCAGGAGATTGCCCGCTCAACCGCTGAACCCCAGCCCCAGCCCCTCCCCAACAGGTTGGAGAGGGGAGTTTAGGGAGCTATGCCCCGACATGTTGAGAAAATCCGCGCTTGTTTTGCCTCCCCCCATCCCGATGGGGGGACCGAGGGGGTTAACAAATGGCAAAGAACCGCAACCTGCACCAGGCGAAGTCCAATAAAAAAGACGAGTTCTACACGCAACTGGTCGACATCGAAAACGAACTGCGCCATTACAGCGACCATTTTCGCGGCAAGGTCGTCTATTGCAACTGCGATGACCCGCGCGTCAGCAATTTCTTTCACTACTTCGCCTACAACTTCCGCCTGCTAGGGCTAAAGAAGCTCGTCACCACCTGCTACAAGAACCAGCAGATGGACATGTTCAGCCAAAACGACAGCGAGCGAGCCATCTACCTGGAATATGACGGCACGCAGAACGAGACCGGCGTGCCAGATGTGGAAGACATCGGCGTCCGCTACCTGGCAGGCGATGGCGACTTCCGCAGCGCGGAGTGCATTGAGCTGCTGAAGCAAGCCGATATCGTGGTGACCAACCCGCCCTTTTCGCTGTTTCGGGAATATGTCGCGCAGTTGATCGAGCATGACAAGAAGTTTGTCATCATCGGGCATCAGAACGCGATCACTTACAAAGAGATATTCCCCTTGATAAAAGACAACAAATTGTGGCTGGGATATGGCACGATGGGAAGGGATATGCTTTTTGATGTTCCCGCTGATTACGGACAAGAATTGCTTGAAACGAAAAAAGAGGGCAGCGCTTACAGGATTGTAAATGGGGTCGTTATGGGCAGGCTGGGCAACGCTGCCTGGTTTACCAACCTTGAACATAGCAGAAGGCGCGAAGACCTCATCCTCTACAAGCGCTACAGTCCCGAGGAGTATCCGCGCTACGACAACTACGATGCTATTGAGGTGTCCAAGACGAAAGAGATCCCCATGGACTGGGACGGCGCGATGGGCGTGCCGATTAGCTATCTGGATAAGCACTCGCCTGACCAGTTTGAAATAGATGGGTTGTGTTGGCTGCTGCTTCGGGATATGGGCGCAAAGGAAAGCATGTTCAAAATAGACGGCAAACGAAAGTATCGCAGAATCGTCATTCGGCATAAAAGGAATCAATAGCAGTAAGAACTGAAGCAAACGACACCATGAGTGATCTAATCCCGATTGTCGTGAACTTGTATCGTCTGTACAAGGAGATGAAACACGCTCAAGAACTAGAGCATGACGCTCATCAATGTCTATCCTATGCCAATTTGATATTGAGGCTCTCCTTACAAATAGACCTTGACTCTTATGAAGAAGCAGAGAAGAAAAAAAGGCGCAAGATAGAAGAAGCCGAGGCGTATGAGCGAAGAGGTGGCAGCTATACCCATAACTTGTTGACTGGCGAACAGTCTCCGCTCACTCCGATGCAAGTGCAGTCACAACCGCTAGATTACAAGCAGCACTCAGGTCAATTAAACCCATATCATGAAAGTATGCAAGAACTTCATAACAACATGTCTTCGCAAAAAGAGGCGTTGGTCAAATTGGCGAAGAGAAAGGGAAAAGATTTAGATTTATCATTCTTGGATTGGGAAACCTATGGATGCGTGTTTCCAAATACTCCATTTACAACATTGGCTTTCGGGGTGATGCAGGGCAGATACTATGATTTATTCGAGCTTGCACATGAACACTTGGTGGACGCGAATGAGAGAATACGAGAATACATTTTCATTTTACTTGAAATCCCAATACTAGGCAACTACATCAACACGAGACTTGCAATTGTGAATCGAGAACATATTGCAACGGAATCAAAGAGGCTACGAGAGCGATACAAAGCGCATGCAGATAAGATAACCCGTATGTCGCGTCGCCTTGATTTTGCATAATTAAAGGCCGTAAACAATGAAAATCCAACTCATCGACCTCACCGTCCGCGACCTGGTCGCCGGCTACCATGACGATGGCGAGGGCGGCGTGCGCGGTTATGGCGGCAAGCTCGGCAGATTCTATGTCAGAGGCGACAGAAAATATGCGCGGATCGTTGTTCGGCGTAGGGGGGCGTGATGGGATTTAAACGTATGGAGTTAAAACGCAATGTATCAACCGAGCACCATAGTCGTGTCAGCTACCGAGATGTATGGTTTATAAACGCCAGACCTACTATCGTTCGCTTAATCAATAGCGGGAATGACGAAGAGAAGGCGTCGGCTTGTCAACTTATCACAGCGTGGATGGATAGGTGCTATACATTGTGTCATTTTACGTTTGACGACGCCACCAGCAATCCAAAAGAACTAATGTATAAATATACGACAAAAGACATAGTTTGTTTTTTCTATGGAAACGGACTTAAATTTCGTGGGGACAAAACGGGTGACGGTGACAATCTCATTGAAGTGTTCAATTCACTGAAACATGACGGGTGTTTGCGAGAAGGATACAAGTTTACGCATGCTGCGCACCTTGCGTGGGGCGGTGGCGATATTCCAAAAAGAAAAACCCAAGACAGCCAAAACAGCCAGGATTCATCAGTAAAAATATCCCCTGATATGTGGGTACTCACTCCGCTCGTTAAAATAGACGAGTTGTTCATGGACGCAATTATTGTGAATTGAGGAAGAAGCCAATCAATGAAAATCCAACTCATCGACCTCACCGTCCGCGACCTAGTCGCCGGCTACCGTGACGATGGCGAGGGCGGCGCGCGCGGTCAGTTGCCGACAACAACAATGCCTGGCGCGAACCTTGCTCCTAGATGATTTCAAACAAACGCCCTAGCGTGAAGAGTTGACCGAGCACGAGAAGCCCGAGGAGCCATTTTTGGTAATTGAGCGCGGTAGCCGGTTCTCCGATTTTTCCTTCCATTCGCGCCAGCGTAGCGGATATATCGCTTTTCTTGACATATTCTTCGGAGCGTGTTTCAAGTTGTGTAAGCCGGGTCTCTGCATTGGCCGCCATTTTATCGCTCCCAATCGACTATCTGAACTTAAGGATAGTATAACGGCTGCTGTCAAGCTATCAAGCATCGATCCATTTGTCGCTGGACACGGCGCGCGCGGCCGCTGATTGACTTTGCGCTGCGGCTGTGGTATCGTGTGGCTGGCGGCGCGACTGGACCGAGAGAGACACGCGGTTTATGGATACAAATACCTTGGTGCTGGTTCAAGCGATTGGGATCTTCCTGGCTTTGTTCGGCTTCTGGTGGCGGCTGGACAGGAAGATTGATGCGTTGGATTCCAAGCTGTCTGGCGAAATCAAGTCGTTGGATGACAAGCTGTCTGGCGAAATCAAGTCGTTGGATAGCAAGCTGTCAGGTGAAATAAAGGAAGTTCGTCTGGCGTCCGAAGCGGCGCACAAAGAGATCAACGAGAAGCTGAACGCCATCGAAATAACGCAGGCGATTCACTCCGAGCGATTCAACACCGTAAATGAGCGATTCAACACAGTTGACGAGCAATTCAAGACTGTTAAGGCACAGGTTAAATCCCTTGACGACAAGGTGGACCGACTGCGAGAAGGCAAGTAATCTCCGGCAGCGAGAATGACATCCGCCCGCCTTGCCAGCGCGGGGAAGCCTTGAAATATGATACGATTATGGTAACCTAGTGATGCGTTGAATCAGTGTCGAGGCAACAGGCAGTGGAAGCCACACACTTGGTTATTAGTATTGAAGGGGCGTTAGCGATTGCTGCGGCAATTTTAGGCGGCGCATTTGGCATCTATAGAGCGTCTGCCAACGCCCACGCTGAAATCAGAGCAATCCTCGCTACTCACTCGGAGAAGTTCAACACCATAAACGAGCGATTCAACACCATGGACGAGCGATTCAATACCATGGATGAACGGATCAACACTGTTAAGACGCAGATCCAGTCCGTTGATGACAAGGTAGACCGACTGCGGGAAGGCAAGTAATCCCCCGGCAGCGAGAATGACATCCGCGCTCGCGCTTTCGGCTGTGTCCCTGATATTCGACCAGCAGACAGGTCTTTCCTTGCCAAGGCGCAGGGGCTGAGAGGTTGGCGCAAACATGAAAATTCAGCTTATTGACCTCACCGTCCGCGACCTGGTCGCCGGCTACCGTGACGATGGCGAGGGCGGCGTGCGCGGCTATGGCGGCAAGCTCGACATCCGCCCGCCCTTCCAGCGCGAGTTCATTTACAAGGGCAAGCAGCGCGAGGAGGTCATTCGCACCATCCTGCGCGGCTTCCCGCTGAATGTCATGTACTGGTCGCAGCGTGACGATGGCACATACGAAATCATCGACGGGCAGCAGCGCACCATATCTATCGCCCAATATGCGACTAGCGTGTTCTCAGTGGACGGGTTCTATTTTCACAACCAGCCGCTGGAGATTCGGGATCAGGTTTTGGATTACAAATTGATGGTCTATGTCTGCGAGGGCACGCACAAAGACAAGCTGGATTGGTTTCGGATTGTCAATATCGCCGGCGAGAAGCTGTACGAACAAGAGCTGCGCAATGCGGTTTACTCCGGCTCGTGGGTGTCGGACGCCAAGCGTTATTTCAGCAAATCGGGCTGTCCGGCGGCTGGCTTGGGCGGGGATTATATGGCCGGCTCGCCGATTCGGCAGGATTATCTGCAGACGGTCATCAACTGGTTCAGTGATGGCGACATCGACGACTGCATGGCGCGCAACCAGCATGTGAAAAGCGCCGCGCCCTTGTGGGATTACTTTATGGCGGTCATCGACTGGGTAGAATCCACCTTCACCAAGAAGCGCAAGAAAATCATGAAGGGCGTGGCTTGGGGCGAACTCTACAACAAATACAAGGACGAAGACCTCGACCCGCAATGGCTTGAACAAGCGACGCAGGAACTCATCCTTGACGATGATGTGACGAACCAGAAGGGCATCTATCCCTTCCTGCTGACTGGCGACGAAAAATATCTGAATATCCGCGCTTTTACGGCTGGCATGAAGCAGCGCGTCTACGAGAAGCAAGAGGGCAAGTGCGTGATTTGCGGCAAGAAATTTGACATTTCCGATATGGAAGCCGACCACATCAGGCCCTGGTCGGAAGGCGGCAAGACCAGCGAAGACAACTGCCAGATGCTCTGCCGCAAATGCAACCGAGAAAAGGCGGCGAAATGACAGGTGATTCTTACCCCACCCCCAGCCCCTCCCCAACAGGTTGGAGAGGGGAGTCAAAGGTTCAGCCTCCCCCCATCCCGATGGGGGGACCGAGGGGGGTAAAACGCAATGTACACCGTAGCTGACCCGCAATTCGGCGACATCCTCGACTACGAGCGGCTGCGCGAAGGCATGATGGATGTGCTGGACAATGTCTACCCTACTTTCAACTTGATGGGCTCGATGCTGGCGGCCACGCGCCATTTTCAAAACGACCCCAGTTATATGACCGCCTGCGCCGCCAGCGGCCTGGCGTATATGATGCTGGTGGCCGCGGAAGAATATGAACTGGCCGCGCGGTTAAAAGGCAAGATTTTCACCCTGGCCTGGACGGAAGAGCATACCGGCACCGACCTGCTGAGCATCCGCACGCGCGCCACGCCCATCGCCGATGAGGGGGGCGGCAAGCAGTACCATATCAAAGGGCAGAAGTGGCTCATCAACAATTCCTGGCACGCCGATTATCACTCGGTGCTGGCCAAGGTCGACCCCGCCGCAACCGGTCCGCGCTCGATTTCCCTCTTCGCCATGCCGCACAGCAGCACGAAGAACTGGCAGCGGCTGGAGACGCATGTGCTGAAGAGCATGGTGCTGACGAAGTACGACA
>DAOUKU010000061.1:0-25350 GCA_034420985.1 Anaerolineae bacterium
GGGGCGGGGGGGGGGGGGGGGGGGGGGGGGGGGGGGGCACGCTGGCGGCGCTGGTGACAGCTAGCAACGCTTTCTACGCCTTTCACATGGCAGACATTCGCTATTATCCGCAGATGGTTTTCTTGGGCGCGCTGGCGCTGTGGCTATACCTGCGCCTCCTCGAAAGCAGGCGGCAGGCAAAGGCGATCGAGTATGCGGCGCTCACCGCGGTTTGTTTGGCGGCGCTAGTGACCCACCTGATGAGCATCGCGCTTTTCGCAGCGGTGGGCGCCTATCACTTGTTGGTGGCACGCAAAGACCGACGCTGGCTGCTGGTGTGCGCTGCCGCAGTAGTGGCCTTGGCGCTGGCCGCGCCGACCATCCTCAAGCAGCTGCCCGCTGGCATGGAACAATACACGGAACAATGGGGAAACAGATCCGCCGGCCGCGTTGAAGTGCTATCCGCCTACGCAATGGTCATGTCCAACGGCAATCCAGTCTTGCTGCTGCTTTCGGCAGTGGGTCTTGTGGTGGGCTGGCGGCGTCAACAGACGGGGCGCAATCCCTTTCCACTGCTGCTATGTCTGTTTGTGGCTGCCATCATGCTAGTTTCGGATATGGGCAAACTGCTGACCGTTGGCTCGATGCGCTATTTCCTGGTCGGCATACCCATTGTCATGGCTTTCGTGGCAACCGGGCTTTACAGCCTCTATCGCCTCGAGCGCAGCCTGGTTCTGCTGGTGCTGCTGTGGATCGCTGGCGGGTTGTTTTTTGCGCGCAACGGCGACTGGACAACCTATCTCGCTGGCAACCACCGCAAGTTTCGTGACGCGCCTTGGACTGAGGTCAGTCGCCAGATGCGGGAATCCGCGAGTAAGCAACCCGCGCTGATCATAAATCTGCCTTGGGGTGGTTCGCTTATCTCCGGGCGAATCCCTGGCTACAACATGAAAGTCCATTGGTTCTCAAGACACGGGCTAGAAGTGTTCAGATGCGACGAAGCCGCCTCCGCCGCGTGCCTGGCTGACAGAGCCGCAGATACGCCAGCCTTTTGGACCATTCACAAGCCAACTTCAATTAGCGACGCCACATGGGCCGACATTAGCGCATCAATCTCCGGGCTATCCTACGAGCCTTGCGAGACTGTCGAATTGTCGTTGAATACTGTTATGATTGACTGGCGCTGGAAAGAACTGGCTTGCAAGCCACTAGCCGAGATTGGGATTCCCGAGCCGAGTAACACAGAATGACATTGCCGAGAATCAACACGCAGAAGAGTGAGTTTATTCTCGGTCATTGGGCTTGGACGGCGCTGATGGTCCTGGTCGCCGCCGCCCTGGCTGTGCCACAAATCGACAAGTATGCGTTCGGTGGCGATGCGTTCGATTCCTATATGTTTGCCGGTTTTACCAGCGACAACGACTATTCAGCGCAGGATGTAATCAGGAATCAGCGGAGATTCTACCCTGAGCAATTGCCATTTCATTATGTGCTTCTGCATTTATGGGGGCGCGCGGCAGGTCACAGTTTGGCTGTGGCGCGCCTGCCAGCCCTATTCTGCGGTTTGCTGTCGCTGGCGCTGGCGTACCGCCTGGCGCGCGAATTCGTGTCGCCAGTGGCAGGCAGTTTCGCCGCGTTGATCCTGCTCAGCAGCGCTTTCTACGCCTTCTATTACGCCCATGTTCGCTACTACACGCTGGTGGTCTGTTTATCGGCGCTGGTCCTTTGGCTCTATCTGCGCATCGTCCATGCCAGGACCCCGCCCCGCTTTCGCGAATACGCGGCCTTGACGATCGCCTGCCTGGCGTCAATCACCACGCACGCCTTTGGATTCCTGCTGTATGCGCTACTGTCCACATATCATCTGTTGGCTGTACGAAAGGACCGGCGCTGGCTGCTGGTGATCGCCTCGGCATTTGCGGCGTTGCTGTTGGCGGCGGAACCGTTGATATTTATGTTGACTGAAAGCATCAACCTCGTCCAGCAAGGAGGTCATGTACCACGACGGGATGACATCACGCAAATCTTTGGCGCTTGGGCGACCGTCATGAGCAATGGCAGCCCGGTATTGCTGGCGCTTTCCGTCGTGGGCGTGGTAGTGGGCTGGCGCCTCAAACTCGTTCCCGCCAACCCGTTTTGGCTGCTCTTCCCGCTGCTGCTGTTTTGCGGCGGACTGGCAGCCGAGGTGACCGGCGTCATTAGCGCAGGGCATATGCGCTACCTGCTGGTGGGCGTGCCTGTGGTTGTTGTTTTCGCGGCGGCGGGGCATTACGCGCTGTATCGCCTGCGCAAGTCGCTGGCGCTGCTGGTGCTGCTTTGGCTGGCAGCAGGCCTGTACTTCGCCGGCTCAGCGGATTGGCTGGCCTGGATTCAAGGGCGCGTCATAAGCTACAGCCGGCCGCCCTGGCACTTGGTCAGCCGCTGGATGCGCCACTCCGGCGAGCGCTTGACAATCATGACCTTTGATCTATTTGATGTGCCAGCCGGACTCTTTGAAAGACCGGATTACGGCCTAAACGGACTGAGGGCAGTCTATTTCGAGCAATACGGAATAGATGTCATTGATCTCGAACCAGAAGGCATCGGCGATTATGCGCGACCGCATTATAGTGGGCGCAGGCTGTCGTTCTGGGTCCTGTACCAGACTTCTGAATCTGACGCAGATACGATTGCGGCCATAGACGCGAATATGACGAGCTTCGGCTACCAAGCCTGCCAGACAACCGATTTTCCCAATGAGACTGTGCTCGTCACCTACCGCTGGACGGGCTTGGGATGCATCGCGCCGCAGATGACCGCTTCCTTTGCGACGAGCATCGGCGCCTTGGAATACGCTGGCGTCTCGCTCGACAGCGATGGCGGGGAGTTGCTGGTCACGGGCAGATGGCAGCCGCGGTCAGATTTCGACTACGAGAATTACAACTTGGCTTTCCAACTGCTTGACGAAGACTGGCGGAAGCTGGCGCAACTTGACCTGGGGCTGGCCTACGAAGGGCAACTGCGGAATTACAGCGTTGATGTGAGCGCAGCGCCGCCCGGCAGCTACCGCCTGATGGTCCTGGTCTACAATGCGGTGACTGGCGAACGCTATGCTTGGCATGGCAATGAGGATTGGATCCCTGAAATGCAGCAGCTTGCCGAGATAAAGATTCCCGAGCCGACCGGTACATCCTCTTGACAGCGCACGCGGGCAGTCAGCATAATCGCGAGCAAGCCAATTAAGGTGATTACCCCGCGCATCCTAAAAGCGAAGCGCGCAACCACGGAAGGCAGGATGACCTCGGAGCCTGACACAAGAGCGGGTTTGCGTGGCGCTGCGCCTGCCAGCTTACGGGCGCGCTTGACAGCCAGCGACATCCTGGGACATTGGGCTTGGACGGCGCTGATGATCCTGGCCGCCGCCGCCCTGGCTGTGCCGCAAATCGACGATTACACCTTGGGCGTGGATGCAGTCTATTCCTATATGTTTGCCGGTTATACCAGTGACAGCGGTTATTCCGCGCTGGATGTGATCAAGAATATGCGGAGAGTCTATCCTGACCAATTGCCATTTTTTGAGGTGCTTCTGCATTTTTGGGGCGGCGTGGTTGGGCACAGTATTGCTGTGGCGCGCCTGCCAGCTATCTTCTGCGGCTTGCTGTCCCTGGCGCTGGTGAGTCGCTTGGCGCGTGAATTCGTGTCGCCGCTGGCAGGCAGTTTCGCCGCGCTGATCCTGCTCAGCAACGCCTTCTACGCCTTCTACTACGCGCATGTGCGTTACTACACGCTGCTAGTCTGTCTTTCGGCGCTGGTGATTTGGCTGTTTCTGCGCATCGTCCATGCCAAGACCCCGCCCCGCTTTCGCGAATATGCAGCGCTAACGGTCGCTTGTCTGCCGCTGGTAAGCACGCACGCCTTTGGATTCTTGCTGTATGCATTGCTGTCCATGTATCATCTGTTGGCTGTACGAAAGGACCGGCGCTGGCTGCTGGTGGTGGTGGCGGCTTTGGCAGCGCTTTTGATAGCGGCGCCGCTATTGAAAGTTTTGTTGACTG
The DNA here is from genome assembly GCA_034420985.1 of Anaerolineae bacterium. Taxonomy (GTDB): domain Bacteria; phylum Chloroflexota; class Anaerolineae; order Aggregatilineales; family Phototrophicaceae; genus UBA6055. The sequence goes on from DAOUKU010000061.1 coordinate 4,014, forward strand.
AGGGCGTCGCAATCGCCCAGCGAGCGCATGGACCGCGACGGGATGACATCGCGCAGATCTTTGGCGCTTGGGCGACCGTCATGAGCAATGGCAGCCCGATCTTGCTGGCGCTTTCCGTCGTGGGCGCGGTATTGGGCTGGCGCCTCAAACTCGTTCGCGCTAACCCGTTTTGGCTGCTCTTCCCGCTGCTATTAGTAGCCATCGGATTGGCAGCCGAGGTGACCGGCGTCATTAGCGCAGGACAAATGCGCTATCTACTGGTGGGCGCGCCTGTGGTCGCTGTTTTCGGGGCAAGCGGGCTTTACGCGCTGTATCGCCTGCGCAGATCTCTAGCGCTGCTGGCGCTGCTTTGGCTGGCAGCGGGCTTGCACTTCGCCGGCTCAACAGATTGGCTGGCCTGGATTCAACGGCGCGCCATAAGCTACAGCCGGCCGCCCTGGCACTTGGTCAGCCGCTGGATGCGCCAATCCGGCGAGGACTTGACAGCCATGATCTTTGATATATCAAGAGCAGACTTGCAAAGTGAAAGGCATGGTTTAAACGGGCTGAGGACAGCCTATTTCGAACAATACGGAATCAATCTCATTGACCTTGAGCCAGAAGGCATCGGCGATTATGCGCGACCGCATTATAGTGGGCGCACATTGTCGTTCTGGGTTCTGTACCAAACTTCTGAATCTGACGCAGACACGATTGCTGCCATAGACGCGAATATGACGAACTTCGGCTACGAAGCCTGTCAAACAACCCGTTTCTTCAATGAAACCGTACTCGTAACTTATCGATGGACGGGCTTGGGATGCAGCGCGCCGCAGATGACAGCTTCCTTTGTGACGGACATCGGCGCCTTGGCATACGCTGACGCCGCGCTCGACAGCGATGATGAGCAGGTCTTGGTCACAGGCAGATGGCAGCCGCAGTCAGATTTCGACTATCAGAATCACAACCTGGGCTTCCAACTGCTTGACGAAGAGGGGCGGAACCTGGCGCAGCTTGATATACAGCTGGAGCACCAAGAGCAGCTGCGGAGTTTCATCGTTGATGTGAGCGCCGCCCCGCCTGGCAGCTACCACCTCATGGCGATCGTTTACAACGCGCAGACTGGCGAGCGCTATGCCTGGCATGATAATGAGGACTGGATCCCGGAAATGCGGCAGCTTGCCGAGATAATGATTCCCGAGCCGACCAGTACATCCTCTTGACAGCGCGCGCGGGCTCGGCGCATGTCTGACAACAAGGTCCAGGAGGTCCATCACGGCATGACCATGCCGCGTATTAGTAGCGAGCAGAGCGGCGCCAGCCTGTGGGCGCGCTTGACAACCGGCAAGATTCTGGGGCATTGGGCTTGGACGGCGCTGATGATCCTGGTCGCCGCCGCCCTCGCTTTGCCGCAAATCGACAAGTATCCGCCAGGCGGGGATGCGGTTCATTCCTATGTGTTTGCCGGTTATACCAGCGACGACAGCTACAGCGTCCTGGATGCGCTGCGGACTACTCAAGCGCAGTTTCCCGAGCAACTGCCATTTTATTATGTGCTTCTGCATTTATGGGGGCGCGTGGCAGGGCACAGTTTGGCTGTGGCGCGCCTGCCGGCCGTCTTCTGCGGTTTGCTGTCGCTGGCGCTGGTGTACCGTCTGGCGCGCGAGTTTGTAGCGCCAGTGGCGGGCAGTTTCGCCGCGCTGATCCTGCTCAGCAACGCCTTCTACGCCTTCTATTACGCGCATATTCGCTTCTACACGCTGCTGGTCTGTCTTTCGGCGCTGGTGATTTGGCTGTATCTGCGCATCGTCCATGCCCGGACCTCGCCGCGCCTTCGCGAATATGCAGCGCTGACGGTCGCTTGCCTGTCTCTGGTAAGCACGAATGCCTTTGGCTTGCTGCTGTATGCGCTGCTTGCGCCGTATCACTTGTTGGCAGCGCGCAAAGACCGGCGCTGGCTGCTGGTGATGGCGGCGGCTTTGGCAGCGCTTTTGCTGGCGGCGCCGCTCTTGAAAGTTATGTTGGCTGAGGGCGTCGCAATCGCCCAGCGAGCGCATGGGCCGCGACAAAATGACAGCGCGCAGATCTTTGGCGCCTGGGCGACCGTCATGAGCAATGGCAGCCCGATCTTGCTGATGCTTTCGGTGGCCGGCGCGGTATTGGGCTGGCGCCTCAAGCTCGTTCGCGCCAACCCGTTTTCGCTGCTGATTCCGCTGCTGCTGCTTTGCATTTGGCTGGCGGCCGAGGTGACAGGCATCGTCACCATAAGGCGAATGCGCTACTTCCTGGTGAGCGCGCCTGTGGTTGTTGTATTCGCGGCAAGCGGGCTTTACGCGCTGTATCGCCTGCGCAAGCCACTGGCGCTGTTGACTTTACTCTGGCTGGCAGCAGGATTGCACTTCGCCTACACCGCCCACTGGAATGTCTGGATATACTGGCGAGACGTTAGCTATCATCGACCGCCTTGGCATCTGGTCAGCCGCTGGATGCGCCAATCTGGCGAGAATCTATTGACGATGACCTTCGACATATCTCATTCGCGTTTGGGATACTACCGAGACAAAGGGCTGGGAGTGGAGTATTTCGGACAGTACGGTATTGATGTCATTGATCTTGAGCCAGAAGGCATCGGCGATTATACGCAACCGCATTATAGTGGGCGCACATTGTCGTTCTGGGTCCTGTACCAAACTTCTGAATCTGATGCAGACACGATTGCTGCCATAGACGCGAATATGACGAACTTCGGCTACGAAGCTTGCCAGACGGCCGATTTTCCCAATGAAACTGTGCTCGTCACCTACCGCTGGACGGGCTTGGGATGCGTCGCGCCGCAGACGACAGCTTCCTTTGCAACGGACATCGGCGCCTTGGCATACGCTGACGCCGCGCTCGACGGCGATGGCGGGGAGTTGCGGGTTACGGGCAGATGGCAGCCGCAGTCAGATTTCGACTACCAGACTCACAACCTGGGCTTCCAACTGCTTGACCAAGACTGGCGCAATCTGGCGCAGCTCGATATACAGCTGGAGCACCAAGAGCAACTGCGGAGTTTCATCATTGATGTGAGCGCGGCGCCGGCCGGCAGCTACCACCTCATGGCGATCGTTTACAACGCCGCGACTGGCGAGCGTTATGCCTGGCATGACAATGAGGGCTGGATCCCGGAAATGCGGCAGCTTGCCGAGATAATGATTCCCGAGCTGACTAGCGCGTCCTCTTGACAGCAAGGTCTAGGAGGTTCACCACGGCATGACCATGCCGCGTATAAGCAGCGAACAGAGCGACGCCAGCCTGTGGGCGCGCTTGACAGCCAGCAAGATCCTGGGGCATTGGGCTTGGACGGCGCTGATGATCCTGGTCGCCGCCGCCCTCGCTTTGCCGCAAATCGACAAATACGCGCTGGGCGTGGATGCCTATCATTCCTATGTGTTTGCCGGTTTTACCAGCGACGACAGCTTCGGCGTCCCGGATGCGCTGCGATCTGTTCAAACGCAGTTTCCCGAGCAACTGCCATTTTATTATGTGCTTCTGCATTTATGGGGACGCGTGGCAGGTCACAGTTTGGCTGTAGCGCGCCTGCCGGCCGTCTTCTGCGGTTTGCTGTCGCTGGCGCTGATGTATCGTCTGGCGCGTGAATTTGTGGCGCCAGTGGCGGGCAGTTTCGCCGCGCTGATCCTGTTCAGCAGCGCCTTCTACGCCTTCTATTATGCGCATGTACGCTATTACACGCTGGTGGTCTGTCTTTCCGCGTTGGTGATTTGGCTGTACCTGCGCATCGTCCATGCCCGGACCTCGCCACACCTTCGCGGATATGCAGCGCTGACGGTCGCCTGCCTGGCGTCCATCACCACGCATGCCTTCGGGTTCTTGCTGTATGCGCTGCTGCCCTTGTACCACCTGTTGGCAGCACGTAAAGACCGGCGCTGGCTGCTGGTCATCGCCGCGGCTACGGCAGCGCTTTTGTTGGCGGCGCCGCTGTTGAGAGTCATGTTGACTGAGGGCATCGACTTCGCCCAGCAAGGCCATGGACCGCGACAGGATGACAGCGCGCAAATCATTGGCGCCTGGGCTATGGTCATGAGCAATGGCAGCCCGATCTTGCTGGCGCTTGCCGTGGCCGGCGTGGTAGTGGGCTGGCGCCTCAAACTCGTTCGCGCCAATCCATTTTGGCTGCTTTTCCCGTTGCTGCTGCTTTGCATTTGGCTGGCAGCCGAGGTGGCAGGCGTCGTCAATGTGGGGAAAATGCGCTACCTGTTGGTGAGCGCGCCTGTGGTTGTTGTTTTCGCGGCGGCGGGGCACTACGCGCTGTATCGCCTGCACAAGCCACTGGCGCTGTTGGCGCTGCTTTGGCTGGCAGCGGGATTGCATTTCGCCAACACAGCAGACTGGAAGGTTTGGATTCAATTGCGAGACCATAGCTATAGCCGACCGCCCTGGCACTTGGTCAGCCGCTGGATGCGCCAATCTGGCGAGAATCTATTGACGATGACCTTCGACATAACTCATGAGCGTTTGAATTGGCGATTATTCCGAAACAGCGGGCTGGGAATAAAGTACTTCGGACAATATGGTATCGATCTTATTAACCTCGAACCAGAAGGCATCGGTGATTATGCGCGAAGAAGTGATGGGCGCGCGCTGGCGTTCTGGATCCTGTACCAAACTTCTGAATCTGATACCGACACGATTGCGGCGATAGACGCGAACATGACGAACTTCGGCTACGAAGCTTGCCAGACGGCCGATTTTCCCAATGAAACTGTGCTCGTCACCTACCGCTGGACGGGCTTGGGATGCGTCGCGCCGCAGGTGACAGCTTCCTTTGCGACGGACATCGGCGCCTTGGCATACGCCGACGTTGCGCTCGACAGCGATGGCGGAGAGTTGCGGGTTACGGGCAGATGGCTGCCGCAGCCAGATTTCGATTACGAGAATTACAACCTGGGCTTCCAACTGCTTGACGAAGACTGGCACAATCTGGCGCAGCTTGATATACAACTGAAGTACGAAGAACAACTGCGGAGTTTCATCGTTGATGTGAGCGCCGCCCCGCCCGGCAGCTACCGTTTGATGGTCCTGGTCTACAATGTCGCGACTGGCGAGCGCTATGCCTGGCATGACAATGAGGGCTGGATCCCGGAAATGCGGCAGCTTGCCGAGATAATGATCCCCGAGCCGGCCAATACAGCCTCTTGACAGCGCGCGGGCAGGCAGCATAATCCAGAGGGAACAACACAAAGGCGATGACGAAGCCAGTCTGCATGCGCATCTATTGATGCCTGCCGCCATAGGGAGTGGGCGCCCTGGACTGCAAGCGCCCGCGGCAGCAGTTGCGGAATTCCCTTCCGAGCCGAGATGGTGAAATGGCGCCGCCAGTGTAGCCGTCTCCGCACGCCCGGCGTTACGGGGCAATTGAGTGCGGCGCCGCGTGGCGCTGAATTAGGGTGGTACCGCGGGAAGGCAAGCGCTCTCGTCCCTATTGGGATTGAGGGCGTTTTTTTGTGGCAGGGCTAGCGCGCAGGGAAGTGATATGGACATTTCGATTGAGAGTACGCGGCAAGAGGCATTGACGGTCTTGGCGGGCATCACGGACGAAGAGGCGCTGGGGGGCTGGCGCGGTCGCTTCCTGGGCAGGCGCGGCGCGGTTACCATGCTCTTTCGCCATATCGGGGGTCTGCCGGCAGATGAGCGCGCGGCATTCGGCAGGCAAGTCAATGCCCTGCAAGCCGAGTTGAGCGCGGCTTTCGACGAGCGCGCCGCCTTGATCGAAAGCCAGCGACTTGCCCAGGACCTGGAATCAGAGGAAATCGATATCACGCTGCCGGCGCACCCGGGACGGCGGGGCCGACTGCACCCATCCACGCGCACACACCGTGAATTCCAGCAAATCTGGGCGGATATGGGCTTCCAGGTCTATCGAAGTCGTGAGGTCGAAGCGGACGACTTCAATTTCACGCTGCTGAATCTGCCGCCGCATCACCCAGCGCGTGATATGCAAGACACATTCTACACCAGCGATTCGCGCGTTTTGCTGCGCACGCATACCTCGCCCGGGCAGATCCGCGCCATGCGGGAACTGGGCGTTGGCGGCAGCAAACCCATTCGCGTCATCCTGCCGGGCATGTGCTATCGCCAGGAGCAGATTACCGCCCGCAGCGAGATCCAGTTCACCCAGGTCGAAGGGCTGGCTATCGGGCGCAACATCCGCATGAGCGACTTGAAAGGCACGATTGCCGAGTTCGCCAAACGCATGTACCGGCCGGATGCCAAAGTCCGCTTCCGCGCCTCCTACTTTCCCTTCACCGAGCCTAGCATGGAGGTTGATGTCGAGTGCTTCCTTTGCGACGGTGAAGGCTGTCGGGTCTGTAAATACAGCGGCTGGCTGGAGATTGCCGGCAGCGGCATGGTGCACCCCGGCGTGCTGCGCAATGGCGGCTACGACCCTAGCCAGTGGAGCGGTTTCGCCTTTGGCATGGGTCCGGAGCGCATCACGATGCTGAAACACGGCATCCAGGACATCCGCTACTTTTGGAACAACGATCTGCGCTTTCTGCGACAGTTCTAGCGCGGCAAGGGGAGGCAACGGTGGCTTGGCGGGGTCGTGAATGGCTTGCGCATTGGCTGTGGGCGCTGCCCTGGCTGCTGGGCGGGGCTTGGCTCTGCATTCGCCAGCTGGACTTGTACCCGCCGGCTGTCGATGAGTTCTATTCCATGGTCAATGTCGGCTTCGCATCTGACAGTCCGTATTCGCCCGGCGAAGTATTGGCGTCGCTGCAGCGCAACAGCGCCAACCATACACCACTGTATTTCATCCTGCTGAATCTGTGGGGGCGGCTGGTCGGTCCCGAGATCGCGCTTGCCCGGCTGCTAGGCGTTTTCTGCGGGCTGCTTTCGCTGGCAGTGGTCTATCGGCTGGCGCGGGATTTTGTCGCGCCCTTGGCGGGCTTGCTGGCGCTGATCATGGCGGCAAGCAACGCATTCTACAATTTCTACCTGCCGCACGCACGTATGTATACGCTACTGGCGCTGCTGGCGGGCGTCCTGCTGTGGCTGTATCTGCGCATCGTGCAGGGGCGGGCGCAGGGACATGGCGGCGATTACCTGGCGCTGGCGGCAGCAAGTTACGCGTTGGCCAACACGCATGTCTTCAGCGGGCTGCTCTTCGCAGCTATCGGCGTCTATCATCTGCTGCATGTTCGTAAAGACGCGCGCTGGATCAAGGTTTGGCTGTCGTTTGGGGCGGCGCTGCTGCTGTTTTTGCCCTGGGCGCCGATATTGCTTGGACCGGGCCTTGAGCGGAGTTTCGTTTATCTGGGCACAGGGCGGGCCAGCCTGCTGGAGATCATGCAGAGCTGGTTCGCTGTCACTTTCAACAGCAGTTGGCTTTTGGCGCTTATTGCCGTTGGCGGCTGCATCGTGGTCATGCGCGGGAGAGGGCAGAGGCTGCCGCGCTATCACCTGATCGCGCTGTACTTTGTGCTGGCGCTGGCTTTGACGGCGCAACTGAGCGACGCGCTGGACGGGGCAAAGATGCGCTTCGCGCTGGTCGGCTGGATTCCGGTGACGCTTCTGGCGGCGGGGGGGGTTTACGGGCTGGCGCAGCGGCGAACCTGGCTGGCGCTGCTGAGCTTGCTCTGGCTGGCGGCAGGCTTGGCTTTCCAGCAGACGACAGATTGGCAGCCCTACTTCAACGGACGCGAATTGTCTTTTCAGGAGCCACCCTGGCAAGTCGTCAGCCGGTTAGCGCAGGCGGAAGAGCGCCCCCTGATCCTAAGTTGGTACAAATTTGGCGAGGGGCATCTGGTCTGGGGCGGGCACATGGCATACGCGCAGAGCGACTATTATTTCAGCGACCGCGGCATCAAGTTCGAGACCTTTGTCCCCGCCTCGCGTTTCCGCGACTATGTGAGGCATCACGCGCTGAGCGAGCCCTGGCACTGGGTGGTCTACGACAGAGCGCTGGTGGATGCTGCTGCCGCTGCGGAACTGGACGAGATCATGACCGCAGCGCATTACCGGGCTTGCGAGACGCTTGCGATTGGAGAGATGGGACTGCTGGTGAAATACAACTGGGAGACGCTAGCTTGCCGCGACCTTGAGCCGGCGTCTTACCAGAACGAACTCATCGATTATGAGTTTCATGGCGCGGCGCTGGCGCAGGCTAAGGATTTGCTGCTCTTCGTTGATGACTGGCGACCGCGCGAGACTTCCCCGCCGCCGCAGACAAATATATCGCATCAACTGCTGAACGCGGATTGGCAGCGAGTCACCAGCCTGGACTTGCCCCTGGCCATCCGCGAGGGCCTGCGCCAATTCGCCATTGATGTCAGCAGCGTGGCGCCGGGCGAATATCGGCTGATGGTCGTCGTCTACGACAGCCAAAGCAAAGAGCGCAGCGACTGGGGTGCCAGCGGCGATTCATCAAAGATGCGCCAGCTTGCGACTGTAGTGATTCCCGAGAGATAGAATCCAAAACGCGAAATTTCCAGTGAAAGGACATTGCGACCCATGTTAGTGCCCATCTCCTGGCTGCGAGATTATGTTGACATTGATATCCCTGCCGAGCTGCTGGCCGAGCGACTGACGCTGGCCGGTCTGGAAGTAGCGCATCTGCGGTACATCGGCTTGCCGCAGCAGCGTCTGCCGGACTTGCGACAGCCCACCTCCGACCACCTGGTATGGGAGCGCGATAAGCTGCTGTTGGGGCGGATTGTCGAGGTGCGCGCGCACCCCAATGCGGACCGGCTGGTGCTGGCCATGGTCGATTATGGCGCGGAGGAGTTGGAGCAGTGCGTCACCGGCGCGTCCAACCTGTTCCCGTACAAAGACCAGGGCGAGATCAAGCCGCCGATTTGGAGCGCCTTCGCCATGGAGGGAGCGACCGTCTGGGATGGGCATAGCGACAAGCGCCGCAAGATGACACTAAAAGGGCGGGAATTGCGTGGCATTTACAACCGCAGCATGGTCTGCTCGGAGAAGGAGTTGGGCATCTCCGACGAGCATGAGGGCGTTATCGTTATGGATCACGATGCGAGCTATGTCGCTGGCATGCCGCTGGCCGATGTCCTGGGCGATGTCTTGCTGGATATCGAGTTCACGCCCAATTTGGCGCGCTGCTTCAGCATGATTGGCGTGGCGCGGGAGGTGGCGGCGCTGCTGGACAAGCGGCTGCATTACCCCGATTGCGATTTTGTCGCCGAGGGGGAGCCTATCGCCGGGCAAGTGGATATCGATATCCGCGAGCCGGCGCTCAATCCGCGCTTCACCCTGACGCTGCTGCGCGATACGCAAGTAAAACCATCGCCCTTCTGGATGCAGCACCGCCTGAAGCTCATCGGGCAACGGCCGCGCAATAATATCGTCGATGTCACCAACTACATCACTTTCGAACTGGGGCAGCCGCTGCATGCCTTCGATTACGACGAATTGGTCAAGCGGGCGGGCGGCAGGCCGACCATCATCACGCGCTTGCCGGAGCGCGGCGAGACGCTGGAAACGCTGGACGATGCAGTCCGCGAATTGGGCGAGGAGACCATCCTGGTGGCGGATACGGCCGGGGCGCTGGCATTGGGCGGCGTGATGGGCGGCGGCGAAACCGAAATCAGCGAGCAGACGCGCAATGTGCTGCTGGAAGCGGCCGCCTGGAACAACATCAGCATTCGCAAGACCATCCGCGAGCAGCGCGTGCATACCGAAGCGTCGACGCGCTTCAGTCGTGGTGTGCACCCGTCGCAAGCCAGCCTGGGCAGCGCGCGCGGCATTGAGCTGATGCGGCAGTTGGGCGGCGGCACGGTGGCGCAAGGCGCGTTGGATGCCTACCCCAATCCACCGCCCGAAGTCACTGTCGCGCTACCCATTGAGCGGGTGAACAAGCTGTTGGGCATGGACGTTTCGCTGCTGCAAGCGGCGGATGTCCTGCGGCGGCTGGAATTTGATGTGCGCGTCGATGGCGATGTCATTCACGCGACCGCGCCCGATCACCGGCTGGATATCAGCGCCGATCCGGCTATCGGGCAAGCTGATTTGCTGGAAGAGATCGCCCGCATCATTGGCTACGATCAAATCCCTGAGACGATCATGGCGGACGAGATGCCGTCTCAACGCGAAAATGCAGCCCTGCTCATTGAGGAGCGCATTCGCGATGATCTGGTCGGGCAAGGCTTGTACGAAGTTATCAACTATCGCTTCACCAACCGGGAAAGCGAGGCGCAGTTAGTCCCGGACGGCGCCGAGTCATCGCTGCCGGCGGCGGGTTATGTCGCCATCGCCAACCCAGCCAGCAGCGAACGCGATGTGCTGCGGCATACGCTGCTTGGCAACATGCTGGAGAATGCCGTCAACAACGCGCGCTACCACAAATCACAGCAGCTCTTTGAAATAGGCAGCGTTTACTTGCAAGGCGACGACCTGCTGCCGGAGGAGCCGCTGCATTTGGCCATATTGCTCACCGGCGCGCGAGAAGCCCCCTGGTGGCAGAGCGGCGAGTCCGCGGACATGGATTTCTACGACATGAAAGGCCTGCTGGAAAGCCTGCTGCATGCGCTTCACATCGGCATATTTGACTGGCGGCGCGGCACGCACAGCAGCCTGCATCCCGGGCGCTCGGCGGATCTCCTGCTGGGCGGGGAGTTGGTCGGCAGCTTCGGCGAACTGCATCCGCAAGTGGCGGGGCGCTTCAAACTGGGCGAGTCCAAAGTTATCGTCGGCGAGTTCGCCATCGCGCCATTGATCCGGCACACGCAGCGCCTGCACGATATTGTGCCGCTGCCCACGCAGCCGGCCGTGCTGGAAGATATCGCGCTGGTCGTCAGAGCCGACATCCCCGCCAGCAAAGTGGAAGCGGTGATCAAGCAGGCGGGCGGGCGTTTGCTGAAGGAAGTCGCGCTCTTTGATGTCTACACGGGCGAGCCCATCCCGCCGGGCAAGAAGAGCCTGGCCTACGCGCTGACTTACCAGGACGACAACCGCACACTGACGGACAAAAATGCTGCGCGGATAAGGAAAAAGATCATCGGCGCCGCTCGCAGACAACTCAATGCCGAATTGCGAGCGTGACGCCGGCGAATCAATAGCCCTTCGTCCGATCGAGTTGGTTGAGCAGGGGGCGGTTGTCCAGGTAGCGGCGCAGATTCTCCTTGAAGACCAGGGCGGCTTTCTCGTGATAGTCGCGCGTGAAGCCGGAGACATGCGGCGTGATGATGACATTGTCCAGCGCCCAGAGCGGGCTGGTGGTGGGGAGGGGCTCTTCCTCGAAGACATCCAGCGCGGCGCCGCCGATCTTGCCCGAGGACAGCGCGGTGATTAGCGCCTGCTCATCGACGACCGCCCCGCGCGCCACATTCACCAGCAGGCCAGTCGACTTCATGGCTTCGAAGACCTCATCGTCGATCAGATGCTCGGTCTCGTCCGTGTGCGGCACGGTGACGACCAGGTAGTCGCAGTCTTTCGCCATGGAGGCGACGGTGTCGGCAGGATAGATGCGATCGGGGATATCGCCGTCAGGGTCGCCCGTGCCCAGCAGGTTGAAGGCGTCGCTTTCGGCAGTGCTGCGCAGGTCGCGCTTGGAGGCCAGCACGGTCATGCCCATAGTCCTGCAGAGCCGCGCCAGTTCGCGGCCGATGCTGCCATAGCCAACGATGCCAACGGTCTGCCGTTCCATATCCACCGGCAAAAAGACTTCGGCAGCGTTCTCCAGCCATTGCGCCTTGCCCTGCTGCTCCAAAGCCAGGCGGATTTTGTAATTGAACATCAGCATCATCATCAGGCAGAAGTGCGCCATATTGGTGGCGTGGATGCCGCTGGCGGAGGTGACGATGATGTCTTCGGCTTGCACGATGCGGTGATGCAGCGCGTGGTTCATGCCCGCCGAGTTCAGCTGAATCCAGCGCAGCTTGGGAGCCTGCTCCGGCTCGGGGAAGTAGCCGGTGGTATAGAGCACCTCCGATTGAGCAATGGCTTCGGGCGGTACGCTGGGGAAATGGCGCTCGACCTGCAAGCGGGGCGAGATTTCGCGCAGCTCAACCAGGATATCATCAGCGAAGTCAATGGCGACCGTGACGACAATGCGCGCTGAGTCGGTCATGAGGCACTCCCTGCTGCGCTCTGTAGAATCCAGCGGCAGCGTGATAAACTTGCTGCCGGTAGCGGCGATTCTAGTGGCATTGGCAGCCGCTGACAATAGATAGACGAGGTGGGTAGCATGGGTTTGCTGGATGGCAAGGTCGCCTTGATATTTGGCGTGGCTAACAAGAACTCGATCGGTTGGGGGATTGCGCAGGCGCTGCAGCGGGAAGGCGCGATCATCGTGCTGAGTTACGCCATGGAGCGGCTGGCTCGCCGTGTCAAGCCGCTGGGCGAGTCCCTTGGCTGCGAGCTCATGCTACAGGCGGATGTGGGCAATGCTGAGGAGTTGGACGCGGTATTCGCCGCGGTCAAAGAACGCTACGGCAAGCTGGATGTGCTGGTGCATTCGGTGGCATTTGCCGAGCGCGATGCCCTGAGCGGGCGCTTTGTCGACTTGCAGCGGGAAGCGCTATTGAGCGCTATTGATATCAGCGCCGTTAGCTTGATTGAACTCACGCGCCGAGCCGAGCCGCTGATGAGCGATGGCGGCAGCATCATGAGCTTGACTTACAATGCCTCGCGCAAGGTCATCCCCAATTATAACGCCATGGCCATCGCCAAAGCCGCGTTGGAAGCCATCACCATGTATCTGGCGGCGGATGTCGGGCGCAGCAAGATCCGCGTCAACGCCATCAGCGCCGGCGCCATCAAGACGCTATCGGCAGGAGGCATCGCTGGCTTCCGCGACCTGCTGAAATATGCCGAAGCGACCTCGCCAATGAACGAACTGGTCAGCCAGGACGATGTCGGCGATTTGGCGCTGTTTTTGGCTTCGGACTTGTCGCGGCGGATCACTGGCGAAGTGATTTATGTTGACGCCGGCTTCAACATCATGGGCTATACGGATGTGGAGAGTTTGCTGGAGCAGGCGTCGTAAGAGAATCGGAGAAAAAGCCGAACTACAGAGGACACAAAGGGCGCAGAGATAAAGAGGTTGTCGGGGCTGGGCGACCCACCGGGTAGCCCTCTACGGACGCCCATTTGCAGATGGCGTAGGCGGGCGTTTCAGCGAAATGCACTCACCAAGATGCGTTTATACAACAGTTGTTCAGCGTCAATCCATGGTGTTGGATAGCATGGTCGCGAGTTGGGCATCAGAAAATTTGACAGCTGGATTGACATAGCGCAGCGCCAGCCAGGCGATCAACAGCCCGATAAGCCCAAAGCAGAATACAGCGCCATAGGCTATGACGTGCTGTCCTGACAGCGCCAGCATCACATCGCGCGCGATGCCTCCGCCAGCCACACCAGCCCCGCGCGCGAAAGTGACGCAAAGCGTCCAGAAACCGAGGAAGGTGCCGGCGCGACCGTAGGGGCTCATATCCATCATCAAGCCCAGCGTGCCAATGTTCCAGACACCAAGACCGACTCCCAGCAGCACCAAGCCTGGCATCACCAGTGTACGGATTTCCGCCAGAGACGAGGCGGCGAAGGCCAGGTAGGCCATCATCAGAAGGAAGACGCCGACTTGCGACAGGTTGGCGTGGTTGAATGCGGGCGAGCGGCGCAATAACAGCAGCGAGGCAAAAGAACCCAATATCGCCATGCTGCCCCAATAGGCGGAGAAGCGGTTGGTTACATGCGCTTCCATGCCGAAGACCTGCCCGGCGAAAGGCTCAAGCACAGTGTCCTGCAAAAAGGCGAAAGCCATCGACAGCGTAAGGTAAAGAAGGAAGAAACGCATACTGCGACTGCGCATGACTAGCGACAAATCCTGGCGCAGGCTGCTAGTCATTTCGCTTTCAGTATTTGCAAGAACGCGGGTGCGTTTCTCTTCGCCAAGCAGCGAGACAAACCAAAGCAAGGACAGCAGAAGCGCGCTGACTACAAAGAGCGACAGCAGCGACTCAGCGGTGAAGGCGATTTCGCCAGCACTCTCGTCACTGGGCAGCATGAGGCTGGAGAATATGCCGCCGACGGTGAAGCCAATGAGCAGAAAAGTCCAGACAATGCCAACGGCGCGCCCTCGTTGAGGTTGGGCAGCCCGGTCGTAGATCAGAGCCAAGAAGGTAGCGCCAGATATGGCGCTGCCCAGGCTGAAAAACAAGAAGGACAGAACCAGCCCCAGCCACAGAATCGGCGGCGTGGGCTCGCCAAAATTGCGCACCAGTTCAGCCGTGGCAAATCCCAGCGTCGCCGTGCTCAGCGCCATCATCGCGCGCCCCAGCCAGATCCAGAAGAGACGCCGATAGCCGCCGACCGTGTGCGTATCTGACCAGCGACCTGCCAAGATGCCAATTGGCGCCAGGAAATAACGCAGCCCGGTCAACAAGCCCACCAGGGTGGCGCTGAAGCCCAGGTCAGCGACCATGACACGATTCCAGACACCAGTGGTCAACACATCCGCGATGCCCGAGCCGAGATGGAAGAGGGCGATTTTGAGATTGCGGGCCAGGGTGAGGTTGGCAGACTTCGGTTTGCTCATGGGCAATCGCATAGATTTTTGCAGATTCTTGGACACTATTGTATAATTTTGCCAGAGGGTGTCAAGGGTTAATAAAAGAACTTCACCAAGCGCAATTTCGCAAACCATTCACTCGGCAGTAGCGTGCGGCCAGGATGCAAAAAAGGGAATCGCAGATACGCCAGGTCTTTGGCATCTGCTATACTGAAAGTAACAGAGACAGACAATACAAGCGAGGTTCCGATGTTCCAGCACCGCCCGTTCAACAAGATCGTTGTGCCCACCGATGGCTCCGCCTGGAGCGAGCGCGCCGTCCCATACGCGGTTGATTTTGCGCGTATCGGCGGCGGCGAGGTGATTCTGCTGCATGTCTTCACGCCGCCCATGCACGAATTTGTCGATTCCCTGGCTATCGCTGGCGAATACGAGTTGGCCAACCGCATCCGCGAGGAGATTAAACAGCACTTGATCAACCTACGCAATGAAATCCGCGAGCAGGGTGTGGATTGCCGCTTGCATATCATCGACGCGGTAGGCGTGGCGCAGCATATCATCGAGTATATTGAAGCAGAAGATGCCGACATGGTGGTCATGACGACGCACGGGCATTCGGGTTTGGTGCGGCTGGTCTTCGGCAGTGTCGCCAACAAGGTTATGCACGATGTGAATGTGCCGGTGCTGGTCATCCGTCCCGATCTGGAGTAGGCGCCTCGATTTCGTCAAATGGCGGGCGGCGCTGGGCGACCATTTGCCGCAAATCAGCCACCGCCTGCCAAGCCAATTCGCGCTCGCGAGGAGTCAAGTCCAAACGCGCGAACTCCGGCTCGTCCAGCAACAGCGTCCGCCCATCGGGGTCGACAAATAGGTCAAGGCAGAGGTCGTCCGCGGCGATATGGCTGTCCATGATGTCTGGCGGGCGCGTGATATTGCAATACCAGCCCTTCAAAGCGCCGCTGCCAGCCTCGCTGACGCGGAAGATATTGTACCAGCGCCCGATATAAAACCATTCGCGGAACTGGTCGCCCTGCCGCAGTTGGATGTAGCCCAGGTCGCGGTGGCCCAGCGCAAATGCCGCGTCGATGCAGACGAATTCAGTTGTTCGCAAATGTAATAGACCGCTGTAGCGCAGTTCTTCTTTGCCGTCGACGTCGCGCTTGATGATGGTGTATCGCTGGGCGCGGCCGCAAGTGTGAACCAGCAGCAGCTGTCCCGCACCCAGCGCCACTTCGGCGCAGTCAGCCAGCATGACATTGCTGATGCCGCGCGCCGGTCCCATTTCCAACGTTTCCCCAGCCAGCGCATATTTCAGGTTGCGGGTTGTGATGCCTTCGGCAGCCCCCAGCAGCGGGATCAATGACAGCGTGTCGCCACTTGCGCCCGCGATTTTGTGCTCGCCCGGCGCCAACAGGCGGATGGTCTGCGCGCCATCCACGAAGGCAATGCGCATATTCTGCAATTCCGGCAGGGTTAACAGCAGGATATTCGCCATGCTCTGGTCGAAGCGCCCGCCCAATCCACCCAGAATCCACAGCCTGGTCGCGCCCAGTTCGCGGCAGAAATGCAGAGCCAGCTCCAGGTCGGTTTCGTCTTTTTCGGGCGGGTGGCGGATGATCTGCACGTGGGCCGCCTCAAATGCAGCGACATCCGCCGGGCTTAACGAGTCGAAGTCGCCGATGATTACGGCCGGGGTCAAGCCTAGCGACCGGGCATGCAATGCGCCGCCATCCGCGCAGACGACAATCGGCGATTGGCAAGACTCCAAGGCGCGCTGCACAGCTGGACCGGGCTTCAGGATGCCATTGGCGAAGAGCAGAACCGTTTCCACGACCACGATTGCCCCGCGATTTCTTCTCACTAAGCCGTGTATTGCAGGCTGCCATCAAGTGTAACGTGCCTGGTCGGCATGGGCATCCGCATCTGGGCGCGAGGCCTACCCTGCCCTACAGCGCTGAAATCGCTATAGTATGTTAGCGTAAGTCAAAAGAGGGAAGCGCATGGCGGTCGATGCCATCAGTCTGGAAGTGTTCAAGAATCTGTTCGCAGCAGTGGCGGAGGAGATGGGCCTCACCCTGCGGCGCGCCAGCTTCAGCCCCAATATCCGCGAGCGCCTGGATTTCAGCTGCGCGGTCTTTGATGCCGAAGCGCGGATGATCGCCCAGGCGGCGCATATCCCCGTGCATCTGGGCAGCATGCCGGCCTCGGTGGCGGCGGCAGTCACCGAGTTTGAGGACTTCCATCCCGGCGATGTGGTGGTTTTGAACGACCCCTATCACGGTGGCACACACCTGCCCGATATCACCATGATTTCGCCGGTTTTCGCTGGTGGCGACCTCTGTTATTTCGTAGCCAGCCGCGCGCACCATGCCGATGTCGGCGGGATGACGCCGGGCTCGTCGCCGCTTAGTACCGAGTTGTATCAGGAAGGCATCATCATCCCGCCTTTGAAATTGCGGCTGAGCGGTTGGCTGAACGAGGGCGCGATGGCGCTGCTGGTGGCCAACAGCCGCAACCCGGCCGAGCGCATCGGTGATATTGAGGCACAAATGGCCTCGCAGCGAGTGGGCGAGAGCCGCCTTTGCGACATGATGATTGAGCAAGGCGTGGAAGCGACGGCCGAGCATGCAGAGGCGCTGTTGGAATACTCAGAGCGGATGATGCAAGCGGTGATTGCGCGCGTGCCGGATGGCGTCTATCGCTACGAGGATGCTATGGAGGGCGATGGGCAATCGGAATTCGACATACCCATTCGCGCCCGGGTTGAGGTGCAGGGCGAGTCGATGCGCGTGGATTTCAGCGGCAGCGCGGGGCAGGTTCGCGGCAATGTCAACGCGGTGCCGGCCATCGTGCGTTCAGCGACCTGGTATTGCGCGCGCTTGCTGGCAGATGAAGACATCCCGGTGAATCATGGTTGCTTCCAGCCGGTGGAAGTGATCACTGAGCCGGGCAGTTTGCTGGATCCAGCTTTCCCCGCAGCGGTGGTACTGGGCAATACGGAGACCAGCCAGCGCATTGTGGATGTGGTGCTTGGCGCTTTGGGGCAAGCGTTGCCGAAATTGTTCCCGGCGGCTTCCCAGGGCACGATGAACAACTTCACAGTCGGCGGCTTTGACGGCGGCGAGCAATTTGTCTACTACGAGACGCTGGGCGGCGGACATGGCGCCTCCCGCGCGGGGGATGGCTTGTCGGGGCGGCACTGCCACATGTCCAATACGCTGAACACGCCGGTCGAGGCGCTGGAATACAGCTTGCCCATGCGCGTATGGCGCTATCAACTGCGGGCGGATAGCGGCGGCCGGGGCTTGCATCGCGGCGGCGATGGCATCCTCCGCGAATATGAGATGCTCGTGCCAGCTACGGTCACGGTCAATGCCGAGCGGCGGCGGCGGCAACCTTATGGCGCGAACGGTGGCGAGGCTGGCGCGCGGGGCGTCAACACCGTCATCCGCGGCGGTCAAGCGCAAGTCGTCAGCGGCAAGCAGCGCGCCCAACTGGAGGCTGGCGACCGAGTGATCGTGGAGACGCCGGGCGGTGGCGGCTGGGGAGACGAGTCTGATTTGGCCTAGCCCTCTCCGCATCAACGGGGAGAGGAGTCAAGATAAGCGCAAACGTGACATCGTGTGCGGCTCAGTGTTTATGCAAGTGCTCGGCGAAACCTTCCCCCCGATGATTCGGGGGGACAGAGGGAGGTAGACGGGCTACATAACGCTTTCCACGCGCACGCCCGGACCCATGGTTGAGGTCAGCGTCATGCGGCGGATGTAAGTGCCCTTCTGCGATTCGGGCTTGGCGGCGCGCAAACTGTCGATGACAGCCTGCAGATTCTCTGACAAATTGTCATAGGGGAAGCTGGCTTTGCCGAAGGGCACATGCACATTGCCGGTGCGATCGTTGCGGTATTCCACGCGCCCGGCTTTGAGTTCGCCAATTACGCGCTCGATATCATCGGGCTGGACGACGGTGCCAGCTTTGGGGTTAGGCATCAAGCCGCGCGGGCCCAGGATACGCGCGATCTGCCCGACTTTGCGCATCATGGGCGGCGTGGCAATGGTCGCGTCGAACTCCAACCAGCCGTTGCGGATCTCCCCGATGACCTCGTCCGTGCCGATGATGTCCGCGCGGGCCGCCAAAGTCGCCTCTTCGTGCTGCGCGTCTACAAAAGCCAGGATGCGCACTTGTTTGCCGGTGCCGTGCGGCAGCATGACCGTCGTGCGCACTTGCTGGTCGCTGTGGCGCGGATCAATGCCCAGCCGGCAGTGTAGCTCCATGGTCTCGTCGAACTTGGCGGTGGCATTAGCTTGGACAAGCCTCAGGGCTTCATCCAGCGGGTAGTATTTCTGGCGATCAAAGTGTTCCATCGCCGCTTTGTAGCGTTTTCCCATGATTTTCTCCTCGTGGTCTGCGGACGCGAAGGTCCTCCCACGCTATGATTGGATGCCGCCGTCAATCGGCGACTTTGATGCCCATTTGCCGCGCCGTGCCCTCGACTTGCCGCATGGCGCCTTCGATATTGATGGCGTTCATATCGCTCATTTTGACCTGGGCGATATCTCGCACCTGGTCGCGACTGAGGGTGGCGACGGTTTCGGTAAGGGGGTTGGAAGCGGCTTTGGCGATGCCAGCCGCGCGTTTGATCAAGAAGGAAGTCGGCGGGCTCTTCAGCGCGAACTTGAAGGAGCCGTCCGCGAAAATAGTGATCTCGGCGGGCACGATATCGCCCATGCGGCTGGAGGTGCGGCCGTTGTATTCCTTGCAGAATTGCATCAGGTTGATGCCGTGCTGGGCGAGCGCAGGACCGATCGGCGGCGCGGGGTTGGCTTTGCCGGCCGGGATCTGCAATTTGACAATCGCCTTGATTTTCTTTGCCATGCTGCTTCCTCACCTATTCATCAATTGTCGCGAGCCGCGCTGATGCGGGCCGGGCTACATGCGCTCGACTTCCATGAAGCTAAGCACGACCGCGGTTTCCCGTCCGAAAAAGTCAACCATAACGCGCACTTTTTCACGACCGGGGTCAAGCGAAGCCACGGTGCCGGGAAAGTCGTTGAAGGGACCGCCAACGATGCGCACGCGCTCGCCGATTTTGTAATCGACTTTGACGACTTTGTCTTCCGAGTCCATGCGATCCATGATCTTTTTGACTTCTTCTGGACGCAGGGGGATGGGGTCGTTGCCGCCGCCCACGAAGCCGGTGACGCCAGGCGTATTGCGCACGACATACCAGCTGTCTTCGTCCAGCTTCATCTGCACCATCACATAGCCGGGGAAGACGCGCTTCTCCACGGTGCGGCGCTTGCCGTCCTTGACTTCGATTTCGTCTTCGGTGGGGATGAGGACATCGTGGATTTTGTCCTTCATGCCCATGGTGTCGATGCGCTGGCGCAGCGCATGCTCGACCTTTTTCTCGTAGCCGGAGTAGCAATGCACGAAGTACCACAGGCGTTCCGGGTCATCTTCGGCGCTTGGCGTCTCCAGCGAGATGTTCAAGTCATCGGCGTCGATCGCTTCGTCGAGGACGATAGGATCCGGGTCGTGGTCGATGAAGGGGTTGTGCGGTTGATTGTTCATCACAGTACTCTCGGCGCTCAGATGGAGCCGCGGCGGATCATGTAGAAGGCGCCGGCCAGCATAGCGGCGATCACCGCCAGCAGCATCCAAGCCATGTTGGGCTCCAAACCGATGCGCATAAACTCCGACCAGATGACCGCCAAAAAGCCCAGGAATAGCGCCGAGGCGATGGTCACATTGATGCAGAGGATGGTCAGGCGGCGGGTGTCTTCGCGGCTGGGCCAAGCGACCTTGTTCAACTCGGAACGGACATTACTGAAATAGTCGATGGTGGTATAGATGGGGCGTGTGATGGCGTTGCCCTGGGGCTCGGTTTTGGTAGTTTTGACCTTGCGCGTACGGCGTCCCGGCGTGGCTTTGCCCTTCTTCTCGGTGAGGGCGCTGCCGACATCCTGCGCTTGCGTATCGACGACGGTCTCCCCATTGCTGGCGCGGGCAGCTTTGGCGCGGCGCGAGCGTTTGCCAGGCGTCGCCCTGCCCTTCTTGGCGGTGACTGCGCCTTTGGTTTGCTGTTTCGCTGCTGGTTCTACCGCCATGAGTAAAAACTCCTCGCGCTGTCTGCGGGCGCGCGACCGCGCCTGATAGGTAAACACCGCCGCAGCGGACGGTGTTCACAATTCCTAGCAGGGGCAGAAAGACTCGAACTCTCGACCTACGGTTTTGGAGACCGTCGCTCTACCAACTGAGCTATACCCCTATGCGATTTGGCATCCTACACTCAGTGTACTTGATAAGTCCTGTGTGCTGCAAGGCTATTTTGTTTCGCGATAGACGACATGGCGGCGCAGGTAAGGATCATACTTGCGCAGTTCCAGGCGTTTCTGCGTGTTGCGACGGCTCTTCTGCGTGATATAGATGTGCCCGCTTTCGGTGCTGCGCATGCGGACGACGATGCGTTGTCCCTTTTTTGCCATGTGCTTCCCTCGCTATGTCTTGCTTTTGCCGCGCGCTGCGCCAGGCGCAAAGCCTCCGATGAGATTTGAACTCATGACCTCGCCCTTACCAAGGGAGCGCTCTACCCCTGAGCTACGGAGGCGACAGAAAATGGGCCGGACTGGATTCGAACCAGTGTAGGCTCTCGCCAGCGAATTTACAGTCCGCCCCCTTTAGCCACTCGGGCACCGACCCCTCTTCATATTTGGCTATTAAGCCAGAGCCACCACTGGGACTCGAACCCAGAACAACCTGTTTACAAAACAGGTGCTCTGCCAATTGAGCTATGGTGGCAGGCAGAGCATCCTAACAGGCACAGGCGCGCGCTTC
>DAOUKU010000062.1:0-66989 GCA_034420985.1 Anaerolineae bacterium
CCCCCCCCCCGCGGGGGGGGGGGGGGGGGGGGGGGGAGCCGCTGCGTCCCCGCTACATCACGGGCAGTCGCATCAAATTGGCGGTGTAATCGTCCTTCAGCCAAGCGTAATCGGGATCGTCACTGGGCGGTTGAGCCCGCGCCTCGTCCACCAACTCGCCAGCCAGATAATTCAGAAAATACAGGTTGCTGCCCGGCGCGGCGCTAGTCGAATGGAAGCCCTGCGTGACCAGCACCAGGTCGCGGTCGCGCACAGCGAAGATTTCATCGAAGTCGCCGTCGACCCGATAATTGCGATGCAGCGCCACGCCATTGCCCGGCTGCGTGCGGAAATAATAAGTCTCGTCCAGATGCGGCGAGCCCAAATAGCCATCGTGACAATGCGGCGGATAGCCCGACCAGGCGCCGCCTGGCACATAGACTTCGTACAAAATCAGCCGCTCGGCCGGCAGCGGGTGCGCCAGGATGTGATTGACTTGTCGCCGCGCCGCGCCGCCACCGCGCACCTCAGAACGTATCTCGTCGGGCGTGAAGAGCCGCAACGGGTACTTGCCTGCGGCCGGCGCCGCCCCCAGCGCAAACTCGAATCGCGAGTCGCTGCGAACACCGAATTCCTGCCCCGGCGGCACATAGAGCACGGAGGGAATCTCTTTGAAAACGCCCGCCCGCGCCAACTGAATGTCTCCCGCGCTGGTTTCAACCGCCCCCGCGCCAGTCAGGGGCACCAGCGCTAACTCCGTATCCTCTGTTCGGTGCAAGTAGACCTGCCCAGCCGCCAGATTGACGACGCGGTAGGAAAGGTATTGCCAGCCCGCCGACTCCGGCGTTACATCCAGCGCAATCATGCCTTCCGCTGAGGATTTCAAATGATGTGTCATGCCTCTTCTCCTTCGTTGTGGCGGTCCATGAATGCCACAACCTCGTCCCAGGTTGGCAGCGCCCGCGCGCAGCCCTGCCGCGAGACTACCAGTGCGCCGCAGGCATTACCGAAGCGAGCCGCGCGCAGCCAACTCCAGCCATGCGCCCAGCCGCAGATCAGCCCGGCGGCGAAGCCATCGCCAGCGCCCACCGTGTTGACGATCTCGACCGGGAAGCCAGGTACATCCTGCCGCTCCGCGCCTTGCAGAATACTGACGCCGGCCGCGCCCCGTTTGACCACCAGCAAGTTCTCGCTCTCCGCCGCCTGCGCCCGCAGCAACTCTTCCAGTTCGTCCTTGTCGGGCAGTCCGCCGCCAGCCATGACGGCGCCGAGTTGGGGCGAAAGCGCCGCGTAGAACTCCTCTTCCGTGCCGATGACGACATCGCAAAGGGGCAGCAGTTGCCGCATGCGCAAGCCAAAAGCCAGCGCGTGCGTCCACTGATCAGGGCGCAGATCGAGGTCGATGAAGGTCGTTTTGCCTAGTTGCCGCGCCTCTTCCGCCAAGTACAGGCAGACATCCTGCGAGCTGCCGCGGCTCAAAGCCGTGCCAGACAACTGCAGCGCCCGCGCCTGTTTCAGGGGCAATGCGCGCGCCTCGTCTAGATCGAGGTGAATATCGGCGGGATTCTCGCGATAGAAGAGCAGCGGGAAACGATCCGGCGGCTGCACGCCCACCACCGCCATGCCCGTGCGCCGCCCCGCTTTGACCGCGACATGCCCGGCATCAACGCCTTCCCGCGCCAGATAGGCGCGTACAAAGCGCCCTACCTCGTCATCGCCAACCGCCGTGAAGACTAGCGCCCGCATGCCCAGCCGACTTGCGCCGATGGCGATATTGACTGGGCTGCCGCCGACGCTGGTCTCAAAGCTCGTGATGTTCGGGAAGGGCGCGCCAATATCACGGGAGAACAAATCCAGCGACACGCGCCCGACGGTGATGAGGTCCAGCATCAGTCGCTCCGACTTAGCATTGTCTCCAGTTGTCCAGCCTCGATGGCATCCAGGGCAGCGCTTGTTGCAGCGATCAGGCCAGGCAACTCGCTCAAATCGGCATCCCAGAGCTGCTGATGGCGCAGGCATGCTTCGGCCAGCGCGCGGTTGTCATCAGCCGCACCCCACTGCCGCGCGAAATAGTCCAACACAGCCGGATCGTCATTCAGGGGGCAAATGTCGCCGCGATACAAGCGCAGAAATCCCGCCAGCGCCAAAACAAGCCGCCATGGCAGTTCACCTATCGCCTCGTGATAATCAAGCAGCGACGGCAGGATGCGCTCTTTGACCTTGCTGGCGCTGTTCAGTGAAATCGTCTGCAGGCGATGGTGGATGCGCGGATTGCGGAAGCGCTCGAAGACATCCCGCGCGAAAGCCTCTAACTCCTGCACTGGCAATTCGCTGACGGAGGGGATGACTTCGTCATAGATCAGCGCTTTTATGAAAGCGCCTAAGGCCGGATGCTCAATGGCGTCGCGCACCGACTCGATGCCCAGCAGCAAGCCCAGGGGCACCATGGCGGTATGCGCGCCGTTCAGCAGGCGCACCTTGGTCGTTCTATAGGGGCTGGCGTCCGGCACGATCTGCACATTCAGCCTGGTTTGCGCTTTGTCGATGGGCAGCTCGTCCAGCAGGCTCGGCGGCGCTTCAATGATGAAGCTGTGATAAAGCTCGCCAGCCACCAGCAGGCGATCGCGATAGCCCAACGCTGCGAAGAGCCGCTCAGCATCGGCAGCCGGATAACCGGGAATGATGCGGTCAACTAGGGTATTGCAGAAGAGATTGTGCCGCTCAATCCAATCGGCGAATGCCGCCCCCAGCCCCCAACTCGCCGATACCTGCAAAATAATCTGGCGTAGGCGCGCCCCATTGTCGGTGATCAGTTCGGTAGGGATGATGATGCAGCCGGCTTCGCTGGCCCCGGCAAAATGCCGCCAGCGTTCGTATAGAAAGCGCGCCAATTTGGCGGGGAAGGCGGATGGCGGCGCATCGTCAAATTGATCGGTCTTTGTATAGACAATGCCTGATTCGGTGGTGTTGGAGACAATGAAGCGAATGCCCGCCTGACGCGCCAAGGCCAAGTAGGAATCGAAATCCGCATAGGGATAGACCGTGCGGTTGACAGCGCTGATCAGCCGCACCCGCTCGATATTTTCCCCATCTTGAATGCCGTGCAGCCATGCAGTGAAGAGACAATCCTGGGCGTCCAGGTCGGCGTAGCTGCCCGGCGTGGCTTTGACCAGCGCGATGCCCGAGTCGAAGTCCGTTTCGTTATTCAGCACATCCACGATCCAGTCGACGAAGCCGCGCAGAAAGTTGCCGCCGCCAAATTGCACGATGCGCTCGGGGCGCCGCGGGCTGCTGCGATGCTGGCTGTTCAGAAAATCTGTCATGGGCTCATCCCGTTGTTAGGACCGCGTATCTCACAATCGATAAGTGTCTTTTGCCAGATCGTAAGCCAGGGCGCGCATCATGGCGTGGGCGTCTTCTTCGTCAATGAAGCCGCGCAGCCACTGCCCGGCCAGCCAATCGGCGCAAGCCCGCCGCCAAAGGTCGTGCCGCACAGGGATGCTGGGATAGGCGCGCGTGTCGTCGTTGAAACCCGCCAGGTTGTAAATGCCGGCTGTTTCCACCACAGCGTCCAGGAAGCGCATGATGCCCAGCCAGCTGTCGTAGAACCACCAGGGCGGTCCCAGGCGCAGAATGGGATAATGCCCGGCCAGGGGCGCCAACTCGCGGCCGTAAGTCGTCTCATCGAGATTGAAGAGCACCAGGCACATGTCGAGGTGGTTGCCATAGCGGTCCAGCAGCGGCTTGAGATCCCGCGTGAATTCGCTGCGCACTGGTATGTCCGCGCCCATATCGCGCCCGTGCCGCGCGAAAAGCGCCGGGTTGTGATTGCGGTAAGAGCCGATATGCAACTGCATCACCAACCCGTCTTCGCTGCTCATGCGCGCCATCTCCAGCAGCATGTGCCCAGTGAAGCGCGCGGCATCTTCAGCCTCCGCCTGCCCGCGCATGGCTCGCTGGAAGATGCGCTCGGCTTCGGCGCTGTCCAACTGCTCGGTATAGGCGCTGGTGGCAGCGTGATCGGTAGCTGTCGCGCCCAGGGACTTGAAGTCCGCGCGCTGCTGCTCCAGCGCCTGGATATAGCTGCGATAGTCGCCAATGGTCAGGCCCGCAGCTTCGCCCAGCAACTCGATTTGCTCGCCGAAGCCTTCAGAGATGTTGACCACCGTATCGGGGCGAAAAGTGGGGATGATGCGCCCGCTCCAGCCCGACTCGTGAATGGCTTGATGATGCGGCAGACGATCGGTGGCCGCGTCCGTTGTCGCAAGAACCTCGATATTGAAGCGTTCGTACAGCGTGCGCGGGCGAAATTCGGGTTGTGCCAGGCGCTCCTCAATCTCGTCGTAAATCTCCATAGCATTTACAGTATTGATCTTGCGCGTGATGCCGAAAACCTCCGCCAGCTCGTCGCGAATCCAGATACCAGTGGGCGTGGCGCGGAGGAGATACCACTTATCGCAGACCAACTGCCAGATAGCGCGGTGGTCAGTGGCGGCGGGCTCGCCTGTCAGCGCCGGAATGCCCAGCGATTCCAGCGAGACGCCCTGCGAATAGAGCATACGGAAGATGTAGTGGTCGGGGATGATCAGCAGGTCGACGGGACTCCCGAAGCGATAATCCGGGTCGGCGAAGAGGCGCGGGTCGACATGGCCGTGCGGGCACACCAGGGGCAAATCTTTGGCGCTGGCGTAGAGCTCGGCGGCAGCGCGTTTCTGCGCGGAATCAACAGCGAAGTAGCGGTGCTGCATAGGACTGCCTCGTTGCGGCGGCTGGACAAACCGCGCACGATTGTAGCGCATTGCAAGGGTACATACCCCCCTCGGTTTCAACCCCCTCGCGCCTCGTGGCAGCCGCCCAAGCAAAGGGATTCGCCCGCAACACTACCCCTCCCCGAATCATCGGGGAGGGGAGCGAATGCTATAGGATTCGAGACTCCGTATGCGTCTCTGGGTTTATGCAATTCTCGGCGAAACCTCTCCCCCATTGATATGGGGGGACCGAGGGGCTTAGGCCGGTTGGCCGTTTTCCTTGTACAGATAGCAAGCCACTGATTGCCCGTAAGCGCCCGGGTATTGCGCTGGGGTACTGTCGCATTCGGGCATGGCGTGGGGACAGCGGTGACGGAAGAGGCAGCCAGTGCGATCCCCGCCCGGCGACAATTCTACCAGCGGGATCTCAACCGTGCCTTGCCAGCGCCGGTCGGGGTCGGGCCTGGGGATCGAGCTCACCAGCAGCTGCGTATAAGGGTGCTGCGGATGCTGGATGACACTCGCTGCATCGCCGACTTCCACCACGCGCCCACGATACAGGATGAAAATTTGGTCGCTAATTTGATGCGCTGTCGCCAGATCGTGTGTGATATACAGCAGCGAGATGCCGAACTCGTCGCGCAGTTCTTTCAGTTTGGTCAGGATATTGGCGCGCAGGGAGGCGTCGATCATCGAGACCGGCTCATCAGCGACGATCAGCTTCGGCTGCAGCAGCAGGCTGCGCGCAACCACGATGCGCTGCCGTTGCCCGCCGCTCAGTTGATGCGGATAGCGCCCCAGCACCTCGCCCGGACGCAAGCCAACTTTTTCCAGCGCCTCAGCGATCATCAGGCGTGCTTTGGAGCGGCTGCGTGTCAGCTTGAAAGTGCGTATCGGCGTCAGCAAAAGGCGGTCGATGGTGTAGAAGGGATTGAAGACAGCGAAGGGGTCCTGGAAGATCGCCTGCACCTCGCGCCGGTAATCGCGCCGTTCGTCTTTGGACATCGCCCACAGGTCACGCCCCTTGTAGATGACACGTCCACCGCTGGGCTTGATCATGCCCAAGCCCAGCCGCGCCAGAGTCGTCTTGCCGCTGCCGCTTTCGCCGGCGATGGCAATAATCGAGGGTTGATCGGCGCGGATGACCAGATCCAGCGCTTCCAGGGCGACGACGCCAGCCGGGTTGCGCCGATTGCCGCCGAAAGCCATGGTCACATCGGCGAATTCCAGCAGGTTTTTTGACTTCATGAGGCTTGGTCTTCCACCAGGTGACAAGCGACCCGCCTGTCGCTGCGTATATGCCGCAGGTCCGGTATCACCTGCTGGCACTGCGCCTCGGCGATAGGGCAACGCGGGTGAAAAGCGCAGCCGCTCGGCAAATCCAGCAAGGAGGGCTGGCTGCCGGGGATACCCGCCAGTTCGCGCTTCTCTTCCGGCGAGGGCAGCGAACTAATCAACAATTTGCTGTAAGGATGCTGTGGATCGTGGAAGAAGGACTTGATCGGCGAGACTTCGACCATTTTGCCGGCGTACATCACAGCCAGGCGGTCGGCGGATTGCGCCATCAAGCCCATATCATGCCCGATGATGATCATGGCGGCGTTGAGCTGTTCTTGCACATCATTCAAGGTCTGCATGACGACACGCTGCACAACCACATCCAGGGCGCTGGTCGGCTCGTCGGCGATGATGACGCTGGGTTCCAGGATGATGGCCAGGGCGATGCAGACGCGCTGTTTCATGCCGCCGCTGAGTTCGTGCGGGTACATCTCGGCGACGCTGTCGGGCAAGCCCACCCTGCCCAGCAATTCGCCGATATGCTTGTTAATCTGCCCGCGTGTCCAGCCGCTTTCATGCGCTTCGATCGCGTCCGCCATCTGATGTTTGATTTTGACCACCGGGTTCAGCGAGTTCATCGACCCCTGCGGTATCAGCGACAACTTGCTCCAGCGCGTCTGCCGCATTTCTTCGCGCTCCAGCGCCAGGAGGTCCCGGTCATCCAGGATTGCTTCCCCGCCCATGATGTAGGCAGGCGGTTTGTGCAGGCGCATCAAAGCCAGCGCCAGGGTCGTCTTGCCGGAACCGGATTCGCCGACGATGCCCAAGCGCTCGCCCGCATACAGCGAGAAGGAGACATCATCGACTGCTTTCACGGCTTGCTTGCCAGTCATGTAGGAGACGCGCAGGTTCTTGACCTGCAAGGCGATATCGCCGCTCATCCCGTTCTCCTCAAGCGCGGATTAACGAATTCGTCCATAGCGGCGCTGACCAGGAAGAGCCCAACGAACAAGACAATCAGCACGATAATCGGCG
This sequence comes from Anaerolineae bacterium, assembly GCA_034420985.1. Classification (GTDB taxonomy): domain Bacteria; phylum Chloroflexota; class Anaerolineae; order Aggregatilineales; family Phototrophicaceae; genus UBA6055. Next base: position 7,041 of record DAOUKU010000062.1, read on the forward strand.
GCAGCCACCACCACCACAAACCGCGAATCAGCGCGGAATAGAGCTGCGCCCAATAGATGGTCATGCCCAGGGTCGGCGTGCGCTGCGGACCCATGCCCAGCACTTCCAGCCCGATGCCCGCCAGCACCGCGCCGGATGTCGCGCCGACGAAACTGGCCGCCGCCAAGGGCAGGATATTGGGCATGATCTCTTCGAAGATGATGCGCAGGTCGCTCAAGCCGGCCAGCCGCGCCATGTGCACATAGGGCTGTTCGCGCAGGGACAGCACCTGCGCCCGTATCGTCCGCGCCGGAAACATCCACGACAACAGCGCGATGATGATGGCCATATTCTCCACGCTCATCGTGCGAACGGACGCCGCCACCACCAGCAATATCGCCAAGGGGGGGATGGTCAGCATCGTATCGGTCGCTGTGCTGATGACCATATCCACCCTGCCGCCGAAGTAACCGGCCAGCAAGCCCAGACTGACACCCAAAACGACGCCCACCATCCCCGCCAGCAGCCCCATTCGCAAGGTTTGCGGTGTGCCAACGATGATGACCGCCAACATATCGCGCCCGCCGCTATCCGTCCCCAGCGGATACTCTGCCGAGGGAGGACGATTTGTTGGCACGGAGATGGGACGCGCGTTGTCCACATCTACGAATTGTGGACCAAGCAGACCGAGCAGCAGCAGCGACGCGAGCAATACAAGACCCAGCAGCAGCTTAGGGCTTCGCAGAATGTAGCTGACAATTGCTTTTCCGCGGCGCAGGAATGTTTCGATCATAAACGACTCGCTTCGGTATCGCCCTAGCGCTCAATGCGCGGGTCCAGCAGCGGATATATCAGATCGACAATCAGCACGGAGAACGCCACCGTAAGCACCAGGAAGAATGTAACGCCTTGCACCATGTAATAATCCGAACTGCGCAGCGCGTTATAGAGCAGCCAGCCGATGCCGGGATAATTGAAGACCACCTCGACCAGCACCGAGCCGGAAGCCACCGTCCCCAGAGCGATGGCCAGCGATGTAACCTGCGGCAGCAGGGCGTTGCGCATGGCGTAGGCGAAGAAGATACGCCGGTCCGGCAAGCCCTTTGCCTCCGCCAGCGTCAGGTAATCTTCGCCCAAGACAGTCACCATGACGCCGCGCATGCCCAATGCCCAAAAGCCAACGCTGGTCAACACGATCGACAGCGCCGGCAGCATGCCATGACGAATCACATCCAGCAGGAAGTCCAAATCCAACTCCGGGACAGTGCCCGAAGAATATGCGCCGCCCAGCGGCAAGACCCGCAAGACAAAAGCGAAGACATAGACCAGGATTAAGCCCAACAGATAGTAGGGCACCGCCGAAAGCACCATGAACATGGGCACGAAGCGCTGCATGAAACCGGGCGCGCGGGGCCAGGCCATCATCGCGCCAAAAAATGAGCCAGCCGCGAAGGACATCACGGTGGAGATGGCCAGCAAGCCGACCGTCCAGGGCAAGGAGCGCAGCAGCGCCGCCTCGACTTTCTGCGGGTAATAAGAAATGGAATAGCCCAAATCAAAGCGCAATGTATTGAACAGAAAACGGAAGTATTGAATATGCATCGGCTGGTCGAGGCCGAAACGCGCGCGATAAGCCGCTACGATTTCGTCTTCGGCATCACCCCCGGTGGAAGCGCCGCGAGCGCGCAGCTCTTCCAGCACCGCGCCGATCGGGTCGCCCGGCGCCAAGCGCGGGATGATAAAGTTCAAGGTCGCGGCCAAGATCACCACGACAAAGAACATGATCAGCCGGCGGACGAAGTAAGCGTGTTTCAAACCCAATTCCTCTTTAAATTGCGACCGTCTATTAGGGGCGTTTCGCTGAAATGCCCACGCCGCGGCTCAATCACCTGCGCGTACGGGCGAGCCGGTGGGTCGCATAGACACTGACCGCCGCTCGCCCCCAACAAGAGATTTACAAGCATGTGCCCGGAACAGAACTGAAGTCCCGGGCACATGAACTTGCTCTCTTACATGGCTGGTTTGATCTCGGTGATCATCAGCAGGGCGGTCTGCCACCAGAAGCCGGGGTGGACATAGTTGTTGTCCGCCGTGGGCCAGTTCGTCCAATAGTGATTATTGAACGGGGTCAGCAGCGAGGCTTCCGTCAGCGGCATGGCTGGCAGCTCGGTCAGCCAAATTTCGATGGCGGAGCGGAAGAGATCCTGCATGGCCGGGTCTTCGCTGGCGGTCAAAGCCATCTCATCGACGATGGCGTCGTACTCGGCATTCTCGTAACGGGTGCGGGAGCCGGTGACATCTTCGCCAAGCGGAGCGGAGTGGCGGCTGTGGAAGTTGTCCAGGGTGCCGTAGGGATCGCGGACAGCGCCGCAAGCCACATCGATCCAGGCGTTGGCGCTGCCGGTGCGAGCCGTCTCGTTGAAGGCGGCGTTGTCCTGCAGCTTGAAGGTGGCGTCAAAGCCGGCGCGCTGCAACAGCTCGGAAATGACCGGCGCCATCTTGACCTGGAAGGTCTCGCCCTGGCGGATAGCCAAATCCATCTGCACGGTGTCGCCCTCGGCGTCGACCCAAAGGTCATCAGCGTTGCGCGTGAAGCCGTTGGCTGTCATCAGCTCGTCGACCTTGTCTTGGTTCTGCTCCAAGGTGGGGTGGGCTTCAAAGAGATCGGCGCTGGCGTTCATGTATTCCAGCAAGGGCGGATAACCGGGCATGATCCAATTGATGGTGCTGGTCATGCCTTCCCAGGCGATATCGACCAGGGCGTCGCGGTTGATGGCATAGCTCATCGCCCAGCGCAGATTCGAATTATCGAATGGCGGCCGAGCGTTGTTGACCACCAGATAACGCGGGCAAGGATCGAGGTAGGCGTAGGGCAATTCGCTGTACCAGCCGGTGACAGCTGGGTTCTGCGCGACTACGGTCTCGAAGGTGCTGCGGCCCATCAGCCACATGGTATCCAGCTCATTGTTGATGGCCATGGCGGCGCGGCGCTCTTCGTTGCCGGCTGCCAGGAAGATGACGCGTTCCGGCGCTGGCAAGTCCTTGAAACCAGTGGCTGCGCCCCACCAGTCATCGCGGCGATCCCATACCGACTCGGTCTCATTGGAGATGACCAGGCGATAGGGACCCGTGCCTACCGGATAACCCGCTTCCAAATCGAAGTTGGTGAAGGTGAGCGGGTCTTCCTGCATCGAGTAGATGTGCTCGGGCACGATGTAGGTTGACCAGTAGATGCCGACGCCAAAAGCGTTGAAGAGGTAACGCGGGCTGGGCGCGTTGAGCGAGATGACGACGGTCAGGTCATCCGGCGCGGCGACATTGCTGACGAAATCGGCATGACGGTCGCTGAAGCGCGCGTCGCGATTTTCCAGCAGGAAGTTCAGCGTCCACAGGACATCGTCGGCGTTGAATGCCTCGCCATCGCTCCACATGACGCCATCGCGCAGGTTGATGGTCAGCTCGGTGTAGTCGTCATTGAACGAGGCGCTTTCCGCCAACCAGGGCACGAGTTCGCCTGATTCATAGTTGTAATAGAACAGGGATTCGAAGCCGACCTGGTTCATGCCGGCGTGCCCGAGCGAGCCATTGGCCAGCGGATTGAAGTTCTCCGGCGCCGGGTTGCGCACGCTGATATTCTCGATAACCAGCGTATTCTCGCGGGCGACTTCGGCCACTTGCGCGGTGCTGATGGACGCTGCCATGCCAAGCAGCAAGCTCAGGAGCGCCAGCAACAGAATGAGTCTGCGGTTCTTCATGTTGTTCTCCTTTGGATTGCGGAGACCGACACTGATCTCCAACTATGGATGCCGTAGCGGCAATCGGACTCGCAGTAGAGTGTAGCGCAGCGCGCGGCGCAAAGTCAAGCGCGCAAGCGGCGTGGGCAAAGCTGGGAATCTGCGCGCCATCGATCCGCCTCGCGCTACACAGATTCCTCTCAAGGATTTACAATGAGTGCCCTTGGGCAAGGATGAAAGGACCCTGTGAAAATGCAAAAAAGACCTTTGGGCAATTCTGAATTGATGGTCTCCCCAATCGGCTTTGGCTTTTGGGGAATCGTCGGCGGCGACTACTGGGGACATCAGGAAGAAAGCGACACGATAGACGCCGTGCGCGCCGCGCTGGACGCCGGCATCAACTTCATCGACACCGCTGAGGGCTATGGCAATGGCTTTTCGGAAACGATGCTGGGGCGGGCATTGCAGGGACGCCGTGACCAAGCCGTCATCGCTAGCAAAGTCAGCCGCGAGAACCTGGCGCCGGCTGACCTCCGCGCCGCCTGCGAGCGCAGTTTGAAGCGCCTGGACACCGAAACTATCGACCTCTATCAGGTGCATTGGCCCAGCCGCAGCGTGCCCTTTGACGACAGCATGCAAACCCTGCAGGACTTGCAGCGCGAGGGCAAAATCCGCGTCATCGGCGTCAGCAACTTTGGGAGGCTGGATATGCCGGACATGCTGGCTTGCGGGCGTTACGAAGCCAATCAGCTGCCCTACAGCCTGCTCTGGCGCGCCATCGAATTCGAGATTCAACCGCAGTGTGTCGAGCAGAATATCAGCATCCTGCCCTACAGCCCGCTCAATCAAGCGCTGCTGACGGGCAGATACAGTCATGCCGACGAGATGCCCTACTCGCGCACGCGTACAAGGCACTTCCGCCCCGATCGCCGGGACTCGCGGCATGGCACGCCTGGTTTCGAAGCGGAGACCTTCGCCGCCGTCGCCGCCATTCGGGAGATCTGCGCCGACATCGGGCAAGAGATGGTGCATGTGGCGCTGGCTTGGCTGCTGCATCAGCCGGCGGTGACATCGGTGCTGGCTGGCGCGCGCAATCCGCAGCAAATCGAGAGCAACCGCATGGCTGGCGAGCTGACGCTCTCCGAGGAAACCTTGCAGCGCCTGGATGATGCGACCGCCGACCTCAAAGCCAAGCTCGGTCCCGACCCGGATATGTGGGGTAGGGGCGCGGATTCGCGCTATCGGTAGGGGCGAGTCACCGCCGCGTCCCTACCCCACACCATGTCGCAATCGGCGAGTCACCCCGACAGGTCAAACAATTCCCGTACATCAACCAGCCGCCCCGTCTCAATGGACATGTTGGCGGCGATGCCCACCAGGATGGAGGCCGCGCCATCAATGTGGCTGGCGCCGCGCCGCAGCGGGTCGACCCTGCCATCGGGCGCGAAGAGCTCCGCCAGCATCAAGGGGTCGGCGCCGCCATGCCCGCCAGCGCCGACCGGCACAGCCACTTCATAGCCCTCGCCAAACATGGGGAAATGGCGCATCTGCACCTGCTTGAAGGCGCCTTTGCTGGCTGACGCTGCCGCTTGCGCCGATTTGAGATGCGTGACATTTTCGTGGATGTCCAATTCCAGGCGTCCGCGCGTCCCTGTAACCGCCACGCGCAAGCCTTCCCAGGGCGCATAAGCCACCAGGCAATAAGAGAGCAGTGCGCCATTGCTGTAGCGAGCAGTCACCGTCATGGTGTCTTCCACTGTGATGGGCGCGCCAAAGACATTGCGATCGCGGATGTAGCCGGTCTCGGCTTCGGCATCCCAGTAGAGCCCGCGGAAAGCTGGCTTGGCCTGCAAGTTCAAAGCGAAGGGATCATTGGCGGCCGCTGGCTCGCCCGTATAGCGCGCGTAATCGTAGTGTTCCCCGCGCCCGGCCGCATTCTCCGCGCCATAGAAGAGCAAGTCGCCCATGGCGAAGACCTGTTGCGGCAAAGCGTCCAGCCACCAGTTGACCAAATCGAAGTGGTGGGTGGCTTTGTGCACCAACAATCCGCCGCTATTGACCTTCTCGCGATGCCAGCGCCGGAAGTAATCCGCGCCGTGGCTGGTATCCAGCAGCCAACTGAAATCCACCGCCAGCGGACGCCCAACCGCGCCCTCCCGCAGCAACTCGCGGAAGCGCGTGAAAGCCGGGGCGTAGCGATAATTGAAGGTGACGCGCAGGGATTGACCGGCGCGCTCCAAAGCCGCGAAGATGGCTTGTAACTTATCTAGCGCCGTCGTCAGCGGTTTCTCGCAGATGACATCGCAGCCGGCCTCCAGCGCGGCGATGATGTAGTGATGATGCCAGGCGTCGACCGTGGTTACGATGACCGTGTCGGCCCTGGTCTCCGCCAGCATGCGCGGGAAATCATCAGCGTGATAGGTCGGCAGGGGCGCCGGCAGTTGCTCGTTGTACCAGTTCATGCGCCTGTGGCTGAGGTCGCAGAGGGCGACCAGTTGAGCGCGGTCGGCGTAGGGTTCGGCGATGGCCTGAATGAACATGCCCGCGCGCGAGCCCGTGCCGACGATGGCGTAGCGTTTTCGACTGTCCATAGGCGCATTGTACTGGAAGTAACATCAAGTAAGTAATGCAAAAACTCACCACCGAGGGCAGTGAGTATACAGAAAGCACCGCGAAAAGGAGGTCGTAGGGGCGGCACAAGGGTCGCCCGCATAACCCATCCCCCGCCACTCCCCCAAGCATGGGGCGAAGCCATCGACCTGCCCTTATTGTGGCCTGGCGGGGCATAGGCTATACTGCACTCGCGCGAATAGGCAATCTTGCATTGAGAGAAGGGAAATCTACGATGAAAACACATGCACTTCGCACGCTATTGATTTTGCTGGCGCTGCTGCTCTGCTTGCCGGCGGGGGCGCAAGAGACCTGGGTGCTGGGCAGCGCCATGCCCTTCACCGGCTCGCTGGGCACCTTCGGGCAGGATTTCGCCCGCGGCATCGAGCTGGCGGTTTTGCAAGTCAATGAGGAATTGGCGGCGGCCGGCATCGGCATCCAGTTTGAGATCGCCAGCGCCGATACGGAGCAAACGCCGGAAGGGGCTGCCCGCGCCCTGCAGACCATCGTCCAAACTACCGGCGCGCAAGTCGTCGTGGGTCCGTTGACCACCAGCGAAGTCTTAGGCGCCAAGCAATTCGCCGATGAGAATGGCGTGGTCATCGTCGCGCCAGCCTCCAGCGGCGCAGCAGCCGCCATCCCCGGCGACAATATCTTCCGCGTCATTTATCCGCCCGATGTCTTCTCGTCCAAAGCCTATGCCACCATCGCCCTGGAACGCGGGCATGAAAATATGGTCGTGCTCAACCGCGATGACCCCTTCGGCAATGGCATGGTCGAGCACTTCACCAAGAACTACCAAAATGGCGGTGGCGGCGAAGTGACCAGCTTTGCCTATGCGCCTGAGTCACAAGATTTCAGCAGCGAGGCGGCAGCGGTAAGCGCAGCGATTGCTGGCATGGGCAGCAATACCGGCTTCTTCTGCGTCTGCTTCCTGGGCGAGGCGCAGGCTTTCCTGCAAGTGGCGCAGATCGACCCCATCCTCACCAGCGTGCAGTGGATGGGCAACGAAGCCATCGTCAGCGATGTCATCCTGGAGGATGCCGGGCACGCCATGACCTTGGCCAACGCGCAATTCATCACCGTCTCGCGCTCTACTGAGCAAACGCCCTTGTCGCCGATCTTCAATGCCGATTTTGAGGCGATGTTCGACAAGGCGCCCGGTCCTTTCACCAACTACGCCTTCGACGCCGCCAATATCGCCATGCTGTCCATGCTGGTAGCGGGCAACGATGGCGCGGCCGTCAAGTCCATACTACCCTTCGTCGCCAGCCACTACATCGGCACGACCGTGCAAGCCTACCTGGACGAGAACGGCGACCAAGCCATCGCCAGCTACGGTCTGGTCATGGCCAGCCCCGATGGCACGAGCTTTGATGATGTCGGCACTTACGACGGCAATACCGACACCATCACCTACTTCGACGGTTAGCCGAATGCCGTAGGGGCGTCTCACTGAGACGCCCGTCTACCCCACCCCCGCTCCCCTCCCCGATGATTCGGGGGAGGGGAGCTAAAGCAGGCGGAATCGCGACTCCTTATGGGTTTCAGTGTTTATGCGAATGCCTGGCGAAACCTTCCCCCCATTGATATGGAGGGACCGAGGGGGGTAGACGGACTCTCGAATCTCTGTATCCTCTGTGCCTCTATGGTGAAATACCTATATTGGAATTGCTGAGGCCCCGCCATGCCTTCTGCCCTGCTGGTTACTTCCCTTGTCAACACCATCCAGGTCGGCAGTTTGTACGCGCTGATGGCCTTGGGCATCACGCTCACCTTCAGCGTGATGAAGCTACCCAACTTCGCCCATGCCGAGTTTATCACTGTGGGCGCATACGCGGCGCTGGTGGTTTCGCTGGCGATTGACGCGCATCCTCTGCTGATTCTGCTGGCGGCGGCGCTGGTCGGCGCATTGGTGGCAGCTATCAGTCACCGCGCCGTCTTCAAGCCGCTGGAAAGCCAGAATCTATCGCTGTATACGCTCATTTTGGCTTCTTTTGTGCTGGGCTTGATCATCCGCTATGGCTTATTCACGCTGGCCGACAGTTTCAACTTGTTCAACCTGCGCATCAACATCCCGCTGCAGATCGTCTTCCGCGATGGTTTCTTGATCATCACCAATGTCTTCGCGCTGGTGTTGCCGACCAGCATTGTCCTGGTGATATTGCTGACGCTGCTGCTCAATCGCAGTGCGCTGGGGCGGGAGATGCGGGCGTTAGCAAACAATGCCGAGCTGGCGCGGGTCATCGGCATCCCGGTCGAACGCGTCAAGGGGCAGTGCTGGCTGCTGGTCGGGGCATTGGCGGGGGTGGCGGGCGCGCTATGGGGCATGTACACCGCGCCCAGCCCGCTGATGGGTTGGCTGGCAATCTTGCCGGCCTTCGCCGCGGCTATCCTGGGTGGTTTGTCCAGCTTCGCCGGCACGATACTGGGCGCTTACCTGGTGGCATTCGCCCAAAACACGCTGATGTCCTTTCTCAATTCCAGCCTGGGCGTCGACCTGTCGATGAAGCCGGCGATTCCTTTCATCATCATCATTTTGGTGCTGCTACTGCGCCCGCAGGGCTTCACGCAGTTGCTGCGCCGCCGGCAGGAACTCGGTCGATGAACCTGGACCTGGGCGCGACGCTCATCGCTTTGTTGACGCTCTTCGGCATCTACGCCTTGATGGCGCTGAGCTTGAATCTGGAGTACGGCGTGGCTGGCGTGCCCAATTTTGGGCAGGCGCTTTTCGTGTCGCTGGGGGCTTACGCGGCGGGCGTAACTTATACGCGCTTGCTGCCCATCCTGGCCGGGCATGCGCCCCCCCATCCCTGCGGAGCGAGCATGGGGCAGGCGCTGCAATTGCGCAGCCAAATCATGGCGCAGCAGCCTTTCGCCGGCTTCGTCAACCTGGCGCTGACCTTCGTGATTGCCGGGTTGCTGGCGGCGGCGCTGGGTTTCGCCGTCTCTTATGTGACGCTGCGACTCAAGGAAGAATGGTTCCTGGCGCTGGTGCTGCTGGTGGGCAGCGAGACCTTGCGTATCGTGGTGCGCGCGGCCGACGACTTGATCTGCTCGCATAATGGCATCTCCGGCGTTGCGCAGCCCTTCTATTACCTCGATGATCCGCGAACCAGCGCCGTGATGTTCATGCTGCTGACTTTGGGCATGGCGCTGGCGGCGCATGTTGTTTGTCAACGATTTCTGCATTCGCCATTCGGGCGGCTCTTGAAAGCCCTGCGCGAGGATGAGGCGCTTACGCGCAGCTTGGGCAAGCAGATTTCGCTGGCGCGGGCGCAGGTCATGCTCATCGGTTCGGCGATTGCAGCGCTGGCGGGCGTGCTCTTCGCGCTGAACACGGGCTTCGTCAACGCCAACGATTACGGTGTAACGCTGACACTGGACATTTGGGTGATGGTGGTGCTAGGCGGCTTGGGCAGCAATCGCGGGGCGCTGCTGGGCGCGGCGCTGCTGGCGCTGCTGGATCGCGTCACGCAGGTGGCGGCTATTGGGCTGAGTATGCGCGGCTCGCAAGTCGAATTGAACTATATTCGCTACATTGCCTACGGCGTGATATTGCTGCTGATGCTGCGTTACCGCCCGCAGGGACTCCTGCCCGAATCGCGCTTGACAACGCAAGCCCACGCTATGGTCAAGCGGCTGGTCGCTGGCAGGCAGAACTGATGCCTCTGCTGGAACTCAGGGATCTGCGCAAGGACTACGGCGGATTGCGCGCGCTGGACGGCGTATCCCTGACCGTGCCGGAAGGCGCCATCATCGGACTGATCGGTCCCAACGGCAGCGGCAAAAGCACGCTCATCGATCTGGTGGCTGGAACGATTGCGCCCAGCGGCGGGCAGATTCGCTTCGCTGGCGGGGAGATCGGCGGGCTGGCGGCGGATGAAGTTTTTCAGCTGGGCATCGCGCGCGGATACCAACAGCCCACGCTCTATTTCAAAATGACGGCGCTGGACAACTTGCTACTGCCGCCAAAATCGCAGCTTGGCGAGCATCCCTGGCACGCGCCCTGGCGGCGGCGCTGGACAGACCAGGAAGCGAACAATGCCGAGCGGGCACTGCAAGCTCTGCAACAAGTCGAGCTGCTGAGCCACTATGACAAGCTAGCGGCGGATTTGTCCGGCGGACAGATGAAATTACTGGAGATCGCCCGCGCCTTGATGGGCGAGCCGCGTCTGCTGCTGCTGGATGAACCGACGGCTGGCGTCGCGCCCCTGCTCGCTCGGGAAATCTTCCACCATATCGCCCGTCTGCGCGACGAACAGGGCATCACTTTCCTCATCGTCGAGCACCGGCTGGAGATCCTCTTCGATTTTGTCGATGAAGTCTACGCGCTGCACCTGGGGGAGCTGATCGCCAATGGTAAGCCAGCCGATGTCGCTGCGGATCCACTGCTGCAGCAGGTCTATTTCGGTGGCTGATCCATGATTGCGCTGCACAGTCTAACGGCCGGCTATGGCAAGCTGGAGATCTTGCAGGAGCTCACGCTCAGTTTCGCCGCCGGGCAAATCAGCTCGCTTTTGGGTCCCAACGGCAGCGGCAAAAGCACCTTGCTGAAAGCTATCATGGGCGAGAACCGCGTCTTCGCCGGCTCCATCACCCTGAACGGCCGCGAACTCGTCGGCTTGCCGACCGAGGCGATTGCGCGGCTGGGCATAGCTTATGTGCCGCAGAGCCGCAATGTCTTTGACGAGCTCAGCGTGGACGAGAATCTGCAACTGGGCGCGCGCCGGCTGGGCAAATCGGGGCGCAGCGCGGCTCTAGACGAGATGCACAGCACCTTCCCCATTTTGTCGCGGCGACTGGGGCAGTCCGCGCATTCCTTGAGCGGCGGTGAACGCCAAATGCTGGCCATCGCCATCGCCTGGCTGGCGCGTCCGCAGGTGATGCTGCTGGATGAGCCCAGCGCGGGACTGGCGCCGGCCGTGGCTGGCGAGGTCTTCCGCGCCTTGAAAGCGCTGCAGCAGGCGGGCATGACCCTGGTGGTGGTCGAACAGAATGCGCGGCGGGCGCTGGATCACTGCGACCATGCCTTTGTCCTGCGCGAAGGGCGGCTGGCTTTCGCGGGCACAGCAGCCGAATGCCTGCAGGATGAAGACACCGTCCGCGGCTACCTGGGCGTCGGGTGATTATCAGGTTGGCTTTTTAACCACCTTTCCGGTCTCGTCGCTGCGATACCCGCTCTGCGCGCCGAGTTCGGCGCGGAAAGAGGCATCGTGCAGGATCTCCAGCAGCGCCTGCATGAGCATCATGTCCAGGAATCGCTGCGGGATGGCCAGGTCGAAACGTTCCCAAACCAACCCCACAAAATCCAGCCCCAGCGCTTCTGCCGCGCCCCGCAAGCCCATGCCACAATCGCCGATGCCATCCGCCACCGCCGCCGCCACCGCCAAATGTGTATGTTCCTCCTGCGCATAACCCGCAACTTCGCTGGCGTCGATGCCAGCCTGCGCCAACATGTAATCCAGCAGGACGCGCGTGCCCGCCCCGCGCTGCCGATTGATAAAGCGCGCCCGCCGCAAATCCGCGATTGACCGAATGCCCAGCGGATTGCCCGGCGCCAGCATCAGCCCCTGCTCGCGATGCGCAAAGGCGATCAGCTGCGTCGGCTGCCCGTCCAGGTAGCGCTGCAGATAGGTGGAGTTGTAGGTGGCGCTGTCCGGGTCGAAGAGATGCGTGCCGGCCAGATGCGCCTCGCCCCGCCGCAGCGCCAGCAAACCGCCCAGCGAGCCGACATTCACCGATACCAGCCGCCCGCCGGACCGCTCTTGCAAATGCGTGGCCAGCAAGTCCAGCATGGGGTCGTGGCTGCCCATGATCAACAGGCTGCGCTGGATGTCTTCGCGAGGGCGCAGCAACTCGACATCCAAGCGCCCGCCGCGATTGACACCTTCATGGAAGCGCGGGATATGCGCCAGCCCGTCCGCCCGCACCAGCGATGTGATGACGCCCGCGCCCCGTCCCAGCGGCGTCGCTTGCAGCTGCCCGTCAATCTCCGCCAGCGCCACGCGCACAAAATCGTCATCGCCCAGCGGCGAGGCGATCTTCTGCGTCGATTTCGCCTGTACGCGAAGGGGCTGCGGCGCATGCAAGCCCAGCCATTGGCGTATCAAGGGGGCAATCAGCAGTTCGCCAGTGAGCGCCGCGCTGACAGGATAACCAGGCACGCCAATCACGGGTAGTCCAGCCGCTATGCCGATGATGACCGGATGCCCAGGACGCACGGCAATGCCATGCACCAGCACCTCGCCCAAAGCCGAGATGGCTGCCGCGCTGAAGTCATGCGCCCCCGCCGACGAGCCCGACAGCAGCAAAATCAGTTGTGGCGACTCGTTCAGCGCCGAGCGCAGCGCCGCCGTCAATGCCGCCAGGTCATCACCGATGATGTCGCTGACGCTCGCGGTCCCGCCTGCCTCTTCAATCTGCGCGCCCAGCATCAAGCTGTTGTACTCGGTCAACTGCCCGCGCCCGGGAGTCTGGTCATGCGGCAGCAGTTCGCCACCGGTGGGGATGATCTGCACGCGGGGACGTTTGCGGACCGCCACCTGGGCATGCCCGCAGCCGGCCAGCGCACCCAAATCCACCGGACGCAGCCGGTGATTCACTTGCAGCACCGTCTCGGTAGTGACCATATCCTCGCCCATCAGGCGGACATGCTGCCAGGGCGCGGCCGCGGCATAAATCTGCAGACTGTCCCCGTCCCTTTGGTTGACATGCTCGATCATGATGACAGCGTCGGTATCGGCGGGCAGTGGATCGCCCGTATTGACAGGAAAAGCGTTCTTGTTCAGGTGCAGGGTCAGGGGCTGGGTTTCGCGGGCGGAGGCGGTATCGGCAGCGCGCAGGGCAAAGCCATCCATGGCCGCGCAGTGAAAATGCGGTGACGAACGGATGGCTCGCACTGGCTGCGCAGTGACTCGTCCCAGCGCCTTTGCCAAAGGGACGATTTCGGCGGGCAATGGTGAGTCTGCGCGGGCCGCGGTCAATGCCGCCTGCAAACGCGAGCGCGCCTCGTCCAGCGGGATGTCAGTGAGGTAGATGTTTCGCTTTGGCATAGCTCGATTTAAGCACAATTGGGCGGAGGGCACAAAACTGGACCTATTTTATTCGCCCGCTCATGCCCCCCCCCCCCATATCAATGGGGAAGATTTCGCCGAGTATTTGCATAAACTCGGAAACGCATACGGAGTCATGAGTCCTATGGCATTAGCTACCCTCCCCGTATCAACGGGGAGGGGCCGGGGCAGGGGTACAAGCACCCAATGGCTTGCCCCTGTTGTATTCGCCAATACAGAGTCTCTGCGCGCTAAACCTCTGGCGGGAAGTAGGCTGTGCCGTGCGTCTGATAGACCGGTGGATAGACGACAGCGGCATCCAGGCCGCTTTGCCCCTGTTCAAAGTACTGCATCACAGTCACGACCGGCACGGGCCATTGATGCCACATATAGGCCGGCTCGTCTTCGGGCAGGATCGGGTTATGGCTGCCGTAGTCGAAGTAATAGCGCCCTTGTGAAAGTTCAATGTCGCTGGTTTCGAGGGCGGCGACGATGGCGTCGACATCCGTGTAGCTGCCGGCGCGGCGCATGGCGTCCGCCATGAGCCAGACGCTATCATAGGCTTCCATGGCGAAGCTGACCAGGATATCGCCAAAGTCTGCCAGATAGCGTCGGTCCAGGTCGGCCGCCAGGTCGTTGTAGAGGCTGGGCACAGTGCCGACGCGGTCATAGGCGCAGTAGTTGCCATCTGGCACATTGCTCCAATACTGCGTCGACTGGAAAGCCAGGTGATTGGTCACGCAGATGGTGTCGGCATTGGGCGCGACCCCCAGTTCGACCATTTGCTGAGTGAGGTTATAGGAGGTCTCGCCACTGACCAGCAGGCGAATGGCGTCGGGCGGGTCGGGGCGTGCTTGGATGCGGCTGAGGATGGGGACGAAGTCCTCTGTGCCTAGCTCGATTTCCAACTGCTCGACATGCACGCCAGCCCGCTCAAGATGCGCCCGCTCGGCAGCGGCGGCTGGATGCCCGTAATCGGTGTTTTCCAAGATGAGGATCGCATCCTCTATGCCCAGCGAGACCAGCCAGTCGGTGACGATTTTTCCGACGATGGAGCTTGGTGGCGAGGTGCGGAAGACATAGTCGACGCCCTGGCTGCGGCGCGGCGGCTTGCCTTCAAATTCGATGTAGCCGGCTGCGCTGATATTGTCGTTGCGGGGATGGGCGTAGATGGTAGGCACGCGATATTTCTGCACCATGCCCATGGTCGCCAGCCCGACTGCGCTGTGATAAAAGCCGACGATGCCATGTACATTGTCCTGCAAGATCAGGCGCTCGACCACCGCCTGCCCATATTCGGAGACGCCTTCCGAGTCGACGGTGATGACTTCCACGCGGTGATTGAGGCCATCGACCTGGATGCCGCAATCGGCGTTGATATCCGCAACGGCTTGCTGGAATCCCCAGTCCATGCCGATGCCGCCAGCCACGGAGCCCGGCGCCGATAGCGGCACGACGCCGCCCAGACGCACCGTTTCTTCGGCGAAGTCGCAATGCTCCTCCGCATGCGCCAAGCCCGTCAAGGGCGCCGTCATCAGACAGAGCGCCGTTGCGAGCCATGCCAAGGTTGCCTTCTTCATTGCGCCTTCCTTCCTAGCCTGCCACAATCCATCTCTAGGCTATGAGCATTCAGTTGCTGTGGCAAGAGTCAGCGTGAGCAACAGGCGCGGCGGCTTGCGATATACTGGGCTGGCTCAAGCATGCGGAGTTCAGCGAATGCCGCGTTTGTTCGTCGCCATTGACCTGCCCGCCGAAGTGAAAGACCAGCTCCTAAGCCTGCGCGAAGATGACCTGCCGCCCGCGCGCTGGATCCGCCGTGAGGCGCTGCACCTGACACTACACTTCATAGGCGAAACTTCGGAAGCGGTAGCTCGGGACTATGCGCGTTCCCTGAAAAATATGGCGCTGCCCGCTTTCTCCCTGCGGATTGGCGGCGTCGGGCAATTCCCGGTCGATGGCCGACCGCGCGTGATCTGGGCGGGCGTGGGCAATACGCCGGCACTGCGGGCGCTGCAGGAGGCGATTGGCGAGCGCTTGCGCAGCCAAGGATTCCGTACGGAGCGCCGGCGCTTTCACCCGCATATCACGCTGATGCGCTTCAAAAAGCCGCCGCGACGAGGCATGGCCGGGCGCTGGCTGCGCGCGCACCTGGATTTTCATATCGAGGCCTTCCCCGTGTGTGAATTCGCGCTCTACGAGAGCCAACTGCGTCCCGGCGGCGCCGTCTACAGCAAGCGTGCTGTCTACGCGCTGGCGGCTGGGGACGAGACTTAGTCAGGATTCGGCTCGGGAGAAGGTATGCGCCCCAGCAGAACGCCCCCAGCCAGCAGGATCACCGCCCCCATCGCCACGAAAGCCAGCTCCAGCGACTGCTGCGCCAGCGACGCGTAAACTGGTGCGCCAACCGCCAAAAACAAGCTGACGAACATGTTAATCAGTGACAGCACCGTCGCTCGATTCTCGCTGGAGATCAGGGCATTTTGGTAGGCGGAAAAGAGCGGCGCTTTCATATCGTTGCTGCCGTACATAATGATGACTAGCAGCGCTGTGGCAATCGGTCCACCCGCCGCCGCCAGCAGCCAGTAGAGCAGACCGGGCAGCAGGATCAGCAGCGCCACGGCTCGCATCCGCCCCAGCCAAGCTTCCAGTTTCCAGGCGTAACGCTGCGCCAGCACCGCCAGCAGACTTCCCAGAGACAGCGTCAAGCCAGTAACGAAGGGCGATGCCGCGTTCTGCACCAGATACGGTGGCGCCAGGGTCGTCACCAGCGTGGCCGTGAATGGCGAGGTGAAGACGACCAGCAGCGCCAACCGCCGCAGCCGCTGATTCATCGCCAATAGCGAGACGCCACTGCGCAGCAAAGCGATGCTGCCGGGACGCCCCTCGCCGCTGGATGCCACTGGTTCGCGCAGGGTAAAACAGACCAGCAGGCCGATAAAGAGCGCCAGCACGGTCAAGGCGATGGCGGGGATGAAGTTCTCGACGCTGGCGTCGCCAATAATCAGCCCGCCGAGGATGGGCGCGATGACGAAGGCGACCTGGCTGTAGCTGTTCAGCCTGCCCATAGCCCGTTTCATAGCGTCTTCGCGTCCTTCTGACGGCAGGCTGTCGTAGACTAGCGCTTCCATCGCGCCAGAGGCAAATGCGAAACCCGTGCCCGTCAGCAGCGCGATGAAGATGTACCATTCAAAGCTGCGCGCGAAGATGAAGATGAACTCGGCGCACATCAGCAAAAAGGTCGAAGCGGCGATCGACCACTTGCGCCCCAGGCGGTCGGCCAAGATGCCAGTGGGCACTTCCATCAAGAATATGGTGAAGATCATGATCGATTCTATGAGGCTGATCTGCACCAGGCTCAAGCCGCGCGCCAGCAGCAGCAGCGCAACGGCATGCACATAGAGATGAAAGCGCTGCGCGAAGCTGATGAAGATGACTTTGTTGATATTGCTGGCGTTCATGGCGCGCTGACATGGCTGGCTGCGAGCGCCCAGTATAGCAGGCAACCCCCTCAGTCTCCCCGACAAGTCAGGGGGAAGCGCGCTGCTTCGGACACATGGATATAACTCTGAGCCTTTGTGCCTCTGTGGCAAAGAAACTTTGTGTCCTTTGTGCCTTTGTGGTTTAATCTGACACCTAACCGGGCGAGCGACAGGAGCGATGCATGCGCAAGAACCGAGTGCGCGAGATATGGGCGGCGGGCAAGCCAGCGCTGAACGGCTGGCTGCACATCCCCAGCGCCTGGTCAGCCGAGATCATGGCGCATCAAGGCTGGGACAGCCTGGTCATCGATATGCAACACGGCATGATGGGCATGGAAACAGCCATCATCATGCTGCAAGCCATCTCCACCACCGATACCGTGCCCATGGTGCGGGTCAACTGGAATACGCCCGGTGATATCATGCGACTGCTGGATGCCGGCGCTTATGGCATCGTCTGCCCGATGATCGAAACGCGCGAGCAGTGCCAGGCTTTCGTGAGCGCATGCCGCTATCCGCCGCTGGGTTACCGCAGCTTGGGTCCCACGCGGGCGCGCCTCTACGCCGGCGAGGATTATGCCGAGCATGCTAACGACACCGTCCTCACCTTCGCCATGATAGAAACGCAGCTGGGCTACGACAATCGCGACGAGATCATGGCTGTGCCCGGCTTGGACGCGATTTTTGTGGGCATCGGCGACCTGCGCTTGAGCATGACCGGGCGCGCCGGATTTGAAGAAGACGTGGTGGTCGAGGCAGCCCTGGACGACATATTGGAGTCGGCGCGGCGGCATGACATCAAGGCGGGGCTCTTCTGCGCCAGTACCGATCAGGCTATCGAGATGATCCGACGCGGTTATGAGTTTGTGACTGTGATGACGGAGACAGCCATCATGTCCAGCGCGTCGGCGCAGATTGTCGCTACAGTGCGCGGAGCGATGAAGTAGCCGTCAATCCCCCAGGCAGATATCCAAATCGCGGGCGCTGCGCAGCCAGGTGTGATCCAGCGGCACATTGCGCCGGATGCCCACCACCTCTTCCAGCGGCAGGCAGCGCACGCTATCGCCATGAATGCCGACCATGACATTGCACTCGCCCGCGGCGATGAAATTGGCAGCCGCCGTTCCCAGCCGCGTCGCCAGCAGCCGGTCTTTGGGCGAAGGCACGCCACCGCGCTGCACATGCCCCAGGATGGTGACGCGCGATTCCAGTCCGGTGCGTTTTTCCAGCTCGCGGGTGAGCAACAGGGTGTTGCCGCTGCGTTCTTTTTCGATCTCGGCCAGTTCGGCGCGGATGGCAGAACGCTGGCGTCGCGCCTCTTTGTACGCCTCTTTGTCGCCCTGGCAACGCTCGATTTCGACATTGGCTTCCGCCAGGCGCCGGCGAGCCTCCTGCAATTTGACGCCGACGCGCTGGGTCATAGCGCCTTCGGACACGGCAACGATGCTGAAGCGTTTGCCACCCCGGCTGCGCGCGCGGATGGAGTTGGCGATAGCTTCGATATTGAAGGGAATCTCGGGGATGAGGATGACATCCGCACCGCCCGCCAGCCCCGCCCCCAGCGCCAGCCAACCGGTGTTGTGCCCCATGATCTCGCATACAATGATGCGGTGGTGACTATGCGCCGTCGAATGCAGGCGGTCTATGGCGTCCGTGGCGATATTCAGCGCGGTATCAAAGCCGAAGGTGACATCTGTGCCGCTGACATCGTTGTCGATAGTTTTGGGCAGGCAGATGACATTGATGCCTTGCTTGGACAGGCGGTAGGCGTTCTTGGCGGTGCCGCCGCCGCCCATGCAGACCAGCGCGTCCAAGTGGTGGCGCTCGTAGACCTCAACCATGACATCCATCATATTGCGCGTTTTGCCGCCGATGGGCATTTTGTGTGGCTTGTCGCGGCTAGTGCCCAAGATGGTGCCGCCCAGTGTGAGGATGCCGCTTAGGTCCTCCGAACCCAGCCAAAGGACGCGGTTCTGCATCAAGCCGCGAAAACCATCGCGGAAGCCGATGATGCGCATGCCATGTTTGTCGCTGGCCACCTTGCCAACGGCGCGGATGGCGGCGTTCAAGCCCGGGCTGTCGCCCCCAGCCGTGAGGATGCCAATCGTTTTGTCGGACATCTGCGCACCCCTCTCGCCATTGCGGTCGCCTGCAAGTCAATTTGAACACAGCCAGCAGCCAAAGGCAAAGCGAATCTCGCTATAGACAGCTGTGTTATGATTTGCGCAGATGCGCCAAAGCTAGGAGGCGACGATGAAAGTGCTGGACAGGCTGATTGATGCCGACGCGTTCCTGGAACTAGAACGGTTGCCGGAATATCGGGACAGAGAATATGAACTCATCAATGGAGAGATGGCCGAGATGGTTGCGCCGGGCGGTATTCATGGCAAGTCGGTTTTGAGGCTGAGTGGCTACATCTTCATTTACTTGCTCGAAAACGATGTTGGCGAAGGAATGACCGAAAATGGCTATCGCTCTGCTGTCGACCCGCACATCGTCCTGCGCCCGGATGTCGCCTTCATCAGCCACGCCCGCGCGCCAAAGCCACTCCCTGATGGGCTGATTCCGTGCATGCCCGACCTGGCTGTGGAAGTCGCGTCGCCCGGCAACACTGCCGCTGAATTGCGCGAGAAAGCGGCTATCTACCTGCGCAACGAGACGCAGCTGGTCTGGCTGATCTTCCCGCAGAAGCAGCGGTTGGAAGTCCATCGTCAAGATGGCGCGTTTGACGAACTCGGCGTTAACGACACGCTGTCCGGTGAGGCTGTGCTGCCTGGTTTCTCACTGGAACTGCGCGAACTATTTTCGTCGTGAGCATGGCCAGTCCCACAGAGGCGCGTCTGAACAAGCTCAAGCGCGCCGCCCAACTCCGCCAGCCCGGCTTGACCGTCGTCATTGAAGATGTATTTGACCCGCACAATCTCGGCGCCATCGCCCGCAGTTGCGACGCTTTCGGCGTTCAGGATTTGCATGTGATTTTCGAAAACAGCGCCGAATTCGATCCCAAAGCCGTTGGCAAGAACAGTTCCACCGCCACCAACAAATGGCTGCGCTATCATCAGCATCACGACAGCGAAATGGCTCTGCGCTCGCTGCAAGCGCAGGGCTGGCAGATAGTCGCGACTGCGCTGGACGACAATGCCGAGTCGCTCTACGAAGCGGATTTCTGTCAGCCCTGTCTGGCGCTGCTGCTGGGCAATGAGCGCGATGGCTTGTCGCAGAAGGCGCTGGATCTGGCGGACCGGCGCGTGACTATTCCCATGCGCGGCATCGCCCAAAGCTTGAATGTCTCGGTTACCGCGTCGTTATTCCTATACGAGATCACACGGCAACGGCGGTCGCGCTGCCCGGAGCTGCTGCAAAGTTCTGAAAAGCAGGCGGCGCAAACACTGGATTACTTCCTGGAGATGCACGCCAATTTGGGCAGGCGCAACAAGCAGCGGCGCAAACGGCAGGCGCAGCAGCGGCTTTCCCGCGACTAAGTCCAATAGAAGATGATGCGCCCGTTTTGCCGCGCGTCGGGTCTGCCCGATTTTACGGTGTCCATGGCGTGCAGGCTCAGAGCGCGCATCTGCTGGCGGCTGCACCACATGCGCACGACCATGGGGTCGCCCTCTGCCCCGATGTAAGGATTGAAGAAATCCACCACGCTGTCTTCGCTCTCGTCATCGAGATCGTCAAAGTCGTCCTCGTCCAGCTCGTCGGTGTCTTGCGGGACGAATTCGGTGGCCACCAAGATGATTTGGTCGCGTTCGCGGTCATGCGCCAAGCCCATCTGCGCGATGCGGAAGAGCGGCTCGATAGGCTCGCGCAATTCCATATCCAGCTGGCTGAAGTCGGCTTCGGTAGTGGTGTTTTCACGACTGTCGATGTCGTCCAGCATCTCGGTGATGGCGGCTGAAAGAGCCTGGGCCTGCTCCTTTTCGATAGTGAATGAGACGATGCGGTTGTCTTTGCCCGCTTGCAAGTGGAAAGTGCGCTGCCCTTTCGGTCCGATCGTGCCGACGGTGACAAAATCGACCGGATTGAGCTCAATGACATTACTCATGGCGCGCCTCCATCCCGCGGCGGCTTGTCGCCACGCTTGCCGCTCGCCGATTGCAGCGCCTTCAAGTGCGCCGTGTCGTTCATACTGACGATGAAGGGGCGGCTGTGCCCCAACTGCAGCGCGCTGATGGATGCGGGCGAAATCACGATGCGCTGGAAGACATCCAGGTGCATGCCCAGGTAATGCGCCAACGCCATTTTGATGAGATCGGCATGGAAGACCAGGGCGATGAACTGATTGGGGTGACGCCGCGCCAGCCCCTCAATGGCGTCGACAATGCGGGTTTGCACGCCGCGCATAGTTTCGCCCTCGGGGAAGGCGGCGCGCGACGGGTATTCCTGCACCACCGCCCACATTTTGCGCCGCGACAGCTCTTTGATAGCTTTGCCTTCCCAGGCGCCATAGCGCACTTCGCCAAGTTCGGCATTAGCTTCTACGCAAAGCTGCGGGTGATGGCGGGCGATGGCGGCAGCGGTTTCCATAGTGCGCTCGATGGGGCTGGCGTAAATTTGATCCAGCGGCGCATCAGCCAGGCGAGCCCCCAGCGCCTCGGCTTGCGCTTTGCCATCATCATTGAGATGTACGCCCGGCGTCCAGCCCGCCAGTTTGCCCGTCTTCACAAAGTCGTTGACCGCGTGGCGAATCAATAGAATCGTCGTCATGTTGTAGCGTCGCCGCTGCCTGCAAGTGCCAAGAGCATAACATATCCGCGCGCGCATCGCCCAGCCAAACTGCGCATCCGCGCCGATGTGCCTGTATCATAGCGTAGCGGCTAGGGCAAAACGGCATTGAACGCACCGCCGCCGACTCGCCATCCGCAAGAGGAGATTCGCCATGCAATTTGCCATCAATTATTCGCCGCAAGCGTTGCAACTGTGGCGGGAAGGCAAAATCCAGGTTGACCTCTTCAAATGCCCGGATTGGGAGGACCTGGTCGGCGAAGTCAGCCGACTGCACAAGCTCTATGTGCATATGAGCCTGAATCTGGGGCTGGGGCAACTGGCAAATATCGACATGGAGAAGCTGTCGAACTGGCTGGATACGGGTGAAACGCGAGTCATCAACACGCATTTGGCAGTACTGCGTTCAGGATTTGCGCCCTGCGAGCGCATTACGGAAGAAACCGTCATCGCGCGCATTGTCAAGGAATTGCAGCCCCTCTGCCAGCGCTTTGGTACCGAGCGCGTCGTGGTCGAAAATCTCCCCTATCCCACCCGCGCCTTATACGGGGATCAACTGCCGGAATCGGTAGACCCGGCCGTGATTAGCGCGGTTGTGGAGCGGACTGGTTGTGGGCTGCTGCTTGACCTGGCGCACGCCATCCGCGCCTGCGAAGGCACCGGACGCCGGGATGTTTGCGCCTATCTGGAGGCTTTGCCCGTGCATGTTTTGCGCGAACTGCATGTAGCAGGCATCGCTCCGGAACGCGATGAACTGGGCATGCGCCACGATCATTTCGCCATGACCGATGAGGACTGGGAAGTTGTGGAGTGGGCGCTGGCGCGGATCGGCTCCGGCAGTTGGCGGCATCCCGAGACATTGGCTTTTGAATACGGCGGCATCGGCGAAAAGTTCGAATATCGCAGCGACCCCGCCGTCATGGCTGCGCAGGTTCCACGCTTGTACGCTCTCGCCAAATCCGTATGACCGACGCGCCAAGCCTACCTCAATCCCCGCGCCAGGTTTTGCGCCGGCATGTACTGCTATTGCTGCTGGCGACCTTGCTGATCCAGGGCGCGATGTATATCAGCTATCCGCTTGGCGTCGCCAATCACGATGACAACCAGGCGGCGCAAACCTACCTGATGGACGAATTGCTTGGCGGCAATCTGCTCATCGGCAATCTGCGTTACAATACCGGCTATGCCTTCGTGATGGCGCCGGTCAAGTGGCTGACGGGGGCGCTGGGCAGGCTGGGCGACCGCGCCTTCCTGCTCGCGCAGATGATCGCATACAGCTTGATCCCCTTCATGGCTTATGACATGCTGCGGCGGCGCTTCACGGCTCGCATTGCCTTCATCGCCGCGCTAGTGGTGCTTTGCGATCCCTTTGGCTTGCAATGGGTGCATTTCCAGTTGCCGGGCTGGTTGATCGCGCTGGCGACGGTCACGGCACTGTGGCTGGCTTCTTTGGCTTGGGCGGCATCGCCGCGCCGGCGTCTGCTGCTGGTGGGCTTTGCGGGCACGCTCTTGGGCTTAATGTGCTTCGCGCGCTTCAATTACGCGCCGTTGGCAGCGGTCTATGGAGCGAGCTTCCTGTTGTGGCGGCATATCCCGTTTCGTCAGCGCATTGCGCTATTTGCGACGGTCGGTCTGCTCAGCGGTGGCATCCTGGGCGGTTATATCGCGCTGATCCACATCCCCTCCACTGGCACGACCACGCTAAGCTGCGCGTCGGGCGCGACTCTGCTGGCTGCTGCCGACAATATGCGCTATGTCATCAGCGGCAACAATGGCGAACGTTCGGCGCATTATGCCCGCTTGTTGACCTTGCCGCCTCTGCGCGATGTCAGTTTCTACGCCGATGTCTACCCCAACTATCGGAGGCCAGGTCCCTGGGTGAGTGAGGAAGAGCAGGCGGCCTTCCTTGCGCAGCCATATGGCGAGGCGCCCGAGCCGATTCTCATCGTCTGGCCCAGCGCGCTCTATTGGTATTTGGGTCCCTGCGAGAGCGATGCGCTGCTCTACGATGTCTACCGCGAGACAGTAGCCAGCGACTACGGACGGATTTTGCGCATCGTGCCACGCTGGCTGCTGTCCATGCTAGTGCAAGACGCGGGCAGCGCCGCCTTCCAAATGCAGTACCTTGATCGCGCCAAAGACATCGTCTGGGAAGAGCCGGGGACGCTGGGCTTCTACCGGGCACATAGTTCGGCATATAACGGACAGCGCGTCTGGAAGCCGGGCCTTGAACTCTTTAGCGCGCTTTTCTATCCGCTGAACTTGCTAAAATGGCTGACGCCCCTGGCTGTGCTGGCAGCCTTTTGGAAGCGGGACTGGCTACTGATGACGGCTGCCGGGATATTGCTGGCGGGCTTGCTGCTGATCGCCAGTTTTGCCAGCATCGAGCCGCGCTATTACGCCATGCTGGCGCCGTTGTACAGCCTGCTGATCGGCTGGTTGCTGGGCGAGTGCGCGCCGCGCGCAATCCGTTTTCTGCGAACGAACCTAGTCTAAGTCCGCCGTGATTCCACAAATTCAATGGCGGACAGCAGGGTATCCAGCCCGGTAGCGCGATCGCCAGTCAGATGCAGGCGAATAGCACGTCGGCCATGCCCTTGCAATGCCTGCAGATCGCCCGCCGCCTGCGCCGCAAAGAGCGTGCCGAAACTATAATCGCTGCCGGGGATGGACAGGTCTGGCGCGGCGTCCGCGGTTAGCTGCCAGAAGACGCCATTATCGCCACCGCCTTTGTGATATTGCCCGGTGCTGTGCAAGTAGCGCGGACCATAGCCGATCGTAACGGCGCGTTTGGTCACATGCCGCAGCCGCCGCCGCACTTGATCCAGCAAGCCTTCTTCCGCTTCATCGGGCGTGAAGTAGACCAACAACGCGAAATAGTCGCCGGCGCGTGTGCCGGCCATCTGCGCGGCGATCACCTGGACGACATCGTCGCCGGCGAAGCCATGTTGACGGCAGAGCTCGCGCAGGGGTTCCAGCGTGGGTTCGTCGGCGTAAAGCTGCAAACAATCCCCCATCATGACAGCTTGCGCTTGCGGCAACTTGCCCGTCCGTTGATAAGTTGCCAGCAGCGCTTTTGTGGCGTCTTTGGCTTCAGTTACATTGGGTTCGTCGAAGGGGTTGACGCGCAGCATGGCGCCGGCGATGGCGGTGGCGTATTCCCAGCGCAGGAACTCGCCAGCGATGGCGTAGCTGTCGGCCAGCCGCAGGGTAACGCGCGGGTGCCCGGCTTCTCGCAGCTTGCGGACGGCAGCGTCCATCTGCGCGACATCGGGGTCATTGTCAACGCGCAGATAGATGAAGAGGCGGTCGGTCACATAATCGTGCGGCAAGCCGACCGTCGCCCCGACCACCGGCAATGCGCCCGCGCCCTCTTTGCCCAGGCTCTCGGCCAGCAGCTGTTCCGCCCAATCGCCAAAGCTGCGCAGCGACTGGCTGGTGTAAATAGTAACTTTGTCCCTGCCCGCCTGCGCCAGCGCGCCGATGACCGCGCCCAGCAGCAAACCAGGATGATAATGAGCCGGGATGCCTTCACCGATAGCCCCCAGCATGGTATCCGCCCGCGCCCACAACTGTACTAAGTCCAGGCCGATGAGAGCCGCTGGAACCATGCCGAAGTAGCTCAGCGCGCTATAACGCCCGCCGATATCAGAGGGATTGATGAAAATATCGCGGACGCCAGCCTCTCGGGCGATGCGCTCCAGTTGCGAGCCCTCATCAGTGATGATGATGAATTGATCGCCTGCGCCACCGGTCTTCTCCCAGAAATAGTGGTCTAGAGCCAATGTCTCGATGGTGCCGCCGGACTTGCTGGCGACGATGAAAAGCGTCCTGTCCAACTCAATTTGCGCCTCGACCTGACGGATGCGGGCTGGGTCGGTACTGTCCAGAACGACCAACTGCGGGAAGCCATTCTGCGCGCCAAAGGTCTTCGCCAGCACCTCGGGCGCAAGCGAACTGCCGCCCATGCCCAACAGCACAACATGTTGCCAAGGTCCCCCGCGAACGCTCTCCTGCAGCGCCGCCAACCGGTCTCGATCGATGGTGCTCGCGACATCCAGCCAGCCTAGCCGCTTGACAATTTTGTCGATGGTGGGCGCGTGACTCTTCCACAGGCTGCCGTCTTTATTCCATATACGCTCGTTGGCCAGCTGTCCGTCCAGCGCTGCCACCGCGTCATCAACAGCGCCGTGATAGATGCCCAGCGCCAGCTTGGTGCGTTCGATGATGCCGCTGCGCAGCAAGGTGCGCTTGGCCGCCACTTGCGAAATCAACGTTTCAAAAGCCTCAATGAAGGCATCGACGCCGTCATCTTGCAAACGAGTGGTAACTTGCTCCAGGTCGACGCCAAGCTCCGCCAGCCGGTCCAGCGCTTCTTCCGGGGGCAGGAAACCGGGCATATCTTGCGTCAGGGTTTCGGCGGCTGTGCCATGGTCTTTGAAGGCGGCCAGGGTGGCCGGCGGCAAAGTGTTGACCGTGTGCGCGCCGATTAAATTGTCGACATAGAGCGTGTCGGAATAAGCAGGATTCTTCGTGCCGGTGGATGCCCAGAGCGGACGCTGTGCCTGCGCGCCAGCCTCCCGCAGCGGCTCAAAGCGCTCGCCTTCAAAGATGCGCTGGAAGGATTGGTAAGCTCTTTTGGCATTGGCGATGGCGGTTTGCCCCAGCAGTTGGCTGTTGGCGGTGATGCGCGCCGTGTCCTGCCGCAGTTGCGCCGCGCGGATATTGTTCTCCAGGATAGCATCGACCATCACATCAATGCGGCTCAGGAAGAAGCTGGCCACAGAGGCCACGCGGGCGACATCCTGCCCGGCTTCCAGACGCCGCTCCAGGCCGCGAATGAAGGCTTCGGCGACCTGCTCATAATTGTTAATGGCGAAGATCAGCGTGACATTGACATTGATGCCAGCCGCGATGGCCGCTTCGATGGCGGGGATGCCTTGCGGCGTGGCAGGAATCTTGATCATCAGGTTGGGGCGGTCGACCGTAGCGAAGAGGCGCTGGGCTTCGTCGATAGTGCCTTGCGTGTCGCGCGCCAACAAGGGCGAAACCTCCAGGCTGACATAGCCATCGCCGCCAGCGCTGCGTTCATAAATAGGGCGGAAGAGGTCAGTGGCGTTCTGAATGTCTTCAATCGCCAACGCTTCGTAAATATCGGGCGCGTCCAAATCCAGCATAGTCATGATGGCGCTGTCGTAAGTGTTGGAGCCGCCGATGGCTTTCTGAAAGATGGACGGGTTGGAAGTGACGCCCAAGATGCCTTCTTCGTCGATGCGCCGCTGCAACTCGCCATTGCCCAGGTCATCGCGATGGATGTAATCGAGCCAGGCGCTCTGCCCGTAGTTTTGGATTTCCAGCAAGGGATTGCTCATTGGGTCGCCGCCTCCCGCGCCGTTGCGCAATCGTGAATACTTTCAGTGTAGCAGGCATGGTGGGGCAGGGCAATCGCTGCGGAAGAGCTTAACTACAGAAGGCGCAGAGGTTTGGCGTCGTAATTCGTGCAAAAATCAATCGCAAATCGAAAGTCCAAAGCCGTACGGACGAGCCGGTGGCTCGCCCCATGCTTGAGGAGAGGCGGGGTGATGGGTAATTTGGGCGACACAAGTGCCCCCACGACCTCTTTTTCTCGATGCTCTC
The DNA here is from genome assembly GCA_034420985.1 of Anaerolineae bacterium. GTDB lineage: Bacteria > Chloroflexota > Anaerolineae > Aggregatilineales > Phototrophicaceae > UBA6055. The sequence continues at coordinate 34,263 of DAOUKU010000062.1, forward strand.
GGTGGTGAGTTATTGCATTACTTTCTTGGTATTACTTCTGTGTCCTCTGTGGTTAAATGAACCCAGCGTATGCCATACCCAGTGAGACGCAACCATGACCGAAACCAACAACAATGAAAAACCTAAACTCACCGAGCAGCCGCCTATCACCACGACGCACCGTCTGCCCCTCGGCGACGCCGAGCTCGCCTACAGCGCCACGGTCGGCATGCTGCCGCTCAAAGACGAGGGGGGCGAGATCGCCGCGCAGATCTTCTACACCGCCTACACGCTGGATGCCGCTGAGGGCGCCGCTCGTCCATTGATCTTTGTCTTCAATGGCGGTCCGGGTTCCGCGTCCATCTGGCTGCACATGGGCGCGCTGGGACCCAAACGCGTCGATATGGGCGCCGAGGGCTTCATGCCACCGCCGCCCTTCCAGCTCATCGACAACGCGCATACCTGGCTGAATCTTGGCGACTTGGTCTTCATCGACCCGGTCGGCACCGGCTACTCCCGCGCGGCCGACCCCGACGACAACAAAAAATACTGGGGACTGGAAGCCGACCTGGAAGCGGTTGGCGAGTTCATCCGCCTCTACCTGTCGCGCAATCAACGCTGGACATCGCCGCTCTACCTGGCTGGCGAAAGTTACGGCACGACGCGCGCGGCTGGCTTGGCTGGCCATCTCATCGACCGCGGCATCGCCTTCAATGGCATCATGCTGATCTCCACCGTGATGAACTTTCAGACCCTGCGCTTCACCAAGGGCAATGACCTGCCCTACCATCTCTACCTGCCCAGCTATTGCGCGACCGCCTGGTATCACAAAGCGCTATCGGAGGAACTCCAAGCGCGCAACCTGCCCGAATTGCTCGAGGAAGTCGCAGCCTGGTCGGAAGAGGTCTACACCGTGGCGCTGGCAAAGGGCGATCGCATCGCTGGCGAAGAACGAGAGACGCTGGCTGCGCAGCTTTCCGCCTACACGGGTTTGTCGCAGCGTTTCATCCTGGGCGCGGATTTGCGCATCAACATCATGAGCTTTTGCAAGGAGTTGCTGCGCGATGAGAAACGCGCCGTGGGGCGGCTGGATTCGCGCTTCGTGGGCATCATGGCCTCAGCCGAGGGGCAGAACTTCGATTTCGACCCGTCCATGCATGCCATCGTCCCGCCCTATACCGCCGTTTTCAACCAGTATGTCCGTGAGCAGCTGGGCTACGAGAGCGACCTGAACTACGAAATCCTGAGCTTCACCGTCAACGAAAACTGGCAGTACCCCGGTGGCGAGTTCCCGGATACCAGCGAAGGATTGCGCGCTGCCTTCGCCAAGAATCCTTTCATGCGCGTGCTGGTGGCGCAGGGCTACTACGACCTGGCCACGCCCTTCACGGCCGCCTATTACTCACTGGAACACATGGGTATGGACGCGAGCCTGCGCGACAACATCAGCATCCACCAGTACGAAGCCGGGCACATGATGTACCTGCACGAAGCCTCGCTGGCGAAGTTGAAAGCGGATGTGGCTGCGTTTATGAGCGCGTCCTGATCAAGCGTCGTAGTGGTGGCGCATGATTTCCTGCCAGAGCACCAAGCCTCGCCAGTCACCGAAACGGGCGTAGTGATCGCGAATATCCTGGTCGCTGCCTTTGACGCCGTCCTTGTAGCGCGCGGCAAACATTGCCCGGGCGGTGCTATCGATGGCTAAGCGGTCATAACGCCCAGCCAGGCGCGTATAGGTGGCAGCGGCATAATCGCCGAAGCCCTTTAGCGACTTGACTGCCCGGAAAAGTTCATCGCTGTCCAGCTTGTGCCAGGATTCGGGATCGACCGCGCCAGAAGCGATCTTCTCCGCCAATTCATGCAAGTAGGCATTGCGGTAGCCGGCGCGAACCGATTCCGCCAACTCGTCAAAGGACATAGCAGCGATGCGCTTGGGGCTGGGGAAGGCCTGCAAGCCGGGCACAGTTGGGTGGGGCGCGCCCAACTGGCACAAACGTCGACACATCTGTACGGTCTGCGCCCAATTGCAGTTGGTCGTCAGCAGGATCTTCGCCAGATTCTCCCAAGCGTCGGGGCAAGTGAGGATGCGTCCGCGCCCCCTTTCCTCCAGCCAATCGTAGCCGTCCTGCGCGCGCATGAACTGATAGAAAGGGCGCAGGTCGCGGTCAAGCTCCAGCATCCGCCGCGCCATATCCGTTATTTCTTCCTGAAGATCGCCCGCTCGCCTTGCATCCGGCTGCATAACGCGCAGGCTCCGGCCCTCCAGCATCAGCCACATTCGCGCCACGACTCCACTGGGACTCTCAAAGACATATTCCAGCCGCTCGCTTTCGGGGAGCCAAGTGAAGGGCGGCAATTGCAGCCAGCCGTGACTATGCACTGTGGCAAGAAAGTTGAAATGCGCCGGCGCCGGCAGGACGAAACTGGCGGCGGAATCGGCAAGTAGCGACATGCTTATCCCCATTTGGCCCGTCCCGCAGTCCAGCCGCTTTGGCGGGAATGAGGCGGCAAGCTTAAGCCGGCATACAGTCGATGACCTCTTGAATCTGCTGCAGGTGATTCAGCCCGTGTTGGGCGTAAAGCCGCGCCAACTGGTCGAGGCTGTAATCCGGACGATCGGGGCTGGAGGCGCGCCCCTGCTTCGCCCATTCTTCTTCACTGAGGTTGTCCAGCAAGATCGCCCAGCGCGCCTGCAAGCCGTCCAGGATCTTCAACGAGTGCTCGATATCGGCGTTGCTGGCATCGGGCATTTCGGCGATGGCGTTGACATCGTAGCTGGTGAACTGAAAGCTGGGGCTGGTGAGGATCAGCTTGAAGCGGCGGATGCAGACCATGTGCGTGTCCGCCAGGTGATGGATATTTTGGGCGATCGTCCATTCCGGCGCGTTGTAGGCGGTGGTCAACTGCTCCTCAGACAGACCGGCGACTTTTTCCCGCAGTTGGGCGGGCAGGGCGCGGATGGCGTTGATGGCTTCGGCGCGGCTTTGCATGGCGGGTGCCTCCTCTTTTCAAACAGCATGTTGACTGGGATTTTAACGAATCTGCGCCGAAACATACATAGCGTAAAGGCGATTGCCCGACCGCGACTTGTCCAGTGTATTGCAGCGGCGGCGCATCCGCGCTACAAGAGGGTAGCGAGGCGAGCGAGAGGGGACGGCATGAGCGCACTGGATATCGTGGGCATCGGCGTATGCACCGTTGACCATATCATGACCGTGCCGCGCATGCCCGGCGACAATGTCAATATGCGGGCGGGCAGTTATGTGCGGCAGCCGGGCGGCTTGGCTTCCTGCGCCTTGGCGGCGGCGGCTCGGCTGGGCGCGCGCTGCAAAATCATCGCGCAGGTCGGCGCGGACGAAGACGGACAGTACATCCGTCAGCAGCTGCAGCATGAAGGCATCGATACCTCGCTGCTGCTGACGCGCCCGGGCAGCGAATCGCATGTGTCGCTGATCCTGGTCAACGAGCGCAGTGGCGAACGCAGCATCATGACGCGGCTGCCCACCGGGCAAGCGGTGCGCCCCGACGAGCTCCAGCGGAACGACATCACCGGCGCGCGCGTTCTCTTCGTCGATAATATCAATGAAGCCACGCTGCAAGCTGCCAAGTGGGCGCGGGAAGCTGGCATGCGCGTCGTGCTGGATCCAGCCCGCCCCTATGCCGAGATCAAGCCGCTGCTGCAGGTTGTCGATGTGCCCATCGTTCCCGAAGCCTGGGCGCGCGCCTGGCTGCCCGATCAGCCGCCCAGCGCCGTGAGCCAGCGGCTGTGCCAGGAAGGCGCCGCCATCGCGATCGTCACTTTGGGGGAGCGCGGCGCGGTGGCCAGCTGGGGCAGCGAGACCCGGGCTTTCCCCGCCTATGCAGTGGATGTGGTCGATACCACCGGCGCTGGCGATGCCTATCACGGCGCTTTCCTCTACGCGCTGCTGCAGGATTGGGATCTGCCGCGCATGGCGCAGTTTGCCGCGGCCGTCGGCGCCTTAAATTGTCGCGCCTTGGGCGGGCGCAAGTCCCTGCCGACACTCCCCGAAACCGAAACCTTCCTGGCCCGGCAGCAGAGCCTCAAAGGCTGAAAGCCAGCGCTGGCGGGAAAATCGCGCGTTATGTGGCGGCGCGACTGTTGAAACTTGTTATAATGCCAGCCGAGTTATCAGTTGGAGGAGAAACTACAATGAACAAAGCAGAATTGGTCAATGCAATCGCCGAGAAGTCCGGGCTGGACAAGAAACAGGCTGGCGCGGCGCTGGCAGCAACATTGGAAGCAGTTGAAGAAGCGCTGGTCGGTGGCGAGCGCGTACAGTTGGTGGGCTTCGGCTCCTGGTCGGTGGATAATCGCGGCGCTCGCATGGGCAGGAACCCCAGCACAGGCGAGAGCATCCAAATCGCCGCCAAGAATGTCGTCAAGTTCAAGCCCGGCGCCAGCTTGTCCAAAGCCGTCAACTAAGCATTTCGCAGCATCAATGAGGCGGGAGTCCCCTGCCCCGCCACAGCTAGCGACACCTGAGGCAGTCTGCCAGCCGCCGATGGCAGACTGCCTTTGTTGATTCGCGTGGCGGATTAGTTACCCGGATTTAGGCACGGAGCGCAGCACATCGTCGATGAGGTCATCGGCGCTGTGTCCCTCCGCCTGGGCGTCAAAGTTGAGCAGGATGCGGTGGCGCAGGGCGGCATGCGCGATGGCAGCGACATCGTCAAAGGCGACATTGCTGCGCCCATCCAGCAAAGCATTGATCTTCGCGCCGATAATCAAGGCTTGCGCGCCGCGGGGGCTGGCGCCGTAACGAGCGTAGCGCTTCACCAGGGACTCGTCAGCGGCGTTCTCGGGGTGCGTCGCCACCACCAGCCGCGCCACATATTCGCTGACATGGCTGGCGATGGGCGCGCTCAGCGCCAGTTTGCCCATGCCCAGCACCTGCGCGCCATCGGCAATTTTGCCCGCCTGCGGCTGCTCGACGCCGGTGGTGCGATCCAGGATGCTGACCAGGTCAGCCACATCCGGGAACGGTACATTGACCTTGAAGAGGAAGCGGTCCAGCTGCGCTTCGGGCAGTGGATAGGTGCCTTCCATCTCCAGCGGGTTTTGCGTGGCCAGCACGAAGAAAGGCGGTTGCAGTTGGTAGCGGCGTCCGGCGACGGTGACAGTTTTTTCTTGCATAGCTTCCAGCATGGCGGATTGGGTTTTGGGCGTGGCGCGGTTGATTTCGTCAGCCAGCACCAAATTGGCGAAGATGGGACCGGGCTGAAAACGGAATTGCCGCCGGCCGTCTTCGGTCTCTTCCAGGATGTCCGTGCCGACAATATCGGCCGGCATCAGGTCGGGCGTGAACTGGATGCGCGCGAATTGCAGGTTGAGCACATCGCCCAGGGTACGGATGAGCATGGTTTTGCCCAAGCCCGGCACGCCCTCCAGCAGGGCATGCCCGCCCGCCAGCACACATATCAACGTGCTGCGCAGGACATTCCGCTGCCCGACGATGACCTTGCCGACTTCCGCTTCAATGCCCCGCGCCAGCTCGCCAAACTGCTCCAGTCTGATTTCTGCCGCATCGCTCATGGTGGCCCGCCTTGGTCGCTGTGATGGAATGCCCGCGATTATAAACGCGCCGCAGTTGGGATAAAAGGACAGTTGTACGGGCGAGGCTGACCCCCTCGTTCCCCCCGACTCGTCGGGGGAAGCTGACCCCTTCCCGAACATCGGGGAGGGGAGCGGAGTAAACAGGGCGTCTCGCTGGGGCGCAACCGCAAATGCGTTACAGTGAACTTGAAAGCAGGAGGCGCGCATGGGAGAGCCGCCGGACAACTACTTTGAGCGCGGCCTGATGCTGCTGGACGCGGACGACTATGCCGGCGCCGTCGCGCAATTTGACAGCGCCATCAAATTGGGCTTGGGCGACCTGGCGGCGGCCCATGTCTGCCGCGGCGAAGCCCTGCTGGAACTTGAGCAATACGCCGCCGCCGAGCAGAGCATCCACCAGGCGCTGCTGAGCGAGCCCTATATGGCAGGGGCTTATCTCATGCGCGGACGCTTGCGGCACAGGCAGCGCGAGTACGAAAAAGCCATCAACGACATGACCTGGGCGCTGCATATCGAGCCCGACTTCGCCGAAGCCTATTATCAGCGGGCGCTCTGCCTGGAAGAGAGGCGGCGCTACACCGAGGCCGAAGCCGATTTGACGCGCGCGCTGGCACTGGACGCGGACCTTCTGGAAGCCTACGAGGCGCGGGGGCGGCTGCGGGCGCGGCGCTTCGACTTCGATGGCGCGGTGGCGGATCTCAGCCACTACCTGCGCAGCGGCGGCGGCAAGCTGCAGGACAAGCACAGCGAAACGCAAGGCTACCTGCTCATCTTGCGGGTCTGGCGGCTGGTGTGGCGGCTGCTCAGACTGGGGCGGCGGGCGGGATCCAGTCGTGGTAGCGCTGGATGAAGGCCTCCTTTAGCAGTTCCCAGCGTTCCAAGAGGAAGTCTTCATAGGACTTGACTGTGAGCGTATCCGGAAAAGTGCCTGGTGGGCAAAGCAGCAGTCTGTTGAAGGATTCGCACTGTTGCAGGAATTCATTCTGGTCGATTTCGCCTGCGTTCATGCGGCGGCGCAAGATCTCGACATAAGTCTCCGTGTTGTGTTTGAGATCGCCAGCATCTCTGATAAGCGCCAGGTTGCCGATGACATTGTAGAGCCACTTTTCGCCTTTGGGTTTCAGCGGCAGCAGCTGCTCAATCGGGATGACATGCTCGACATGGTATTTCGCGCCCGTACCGAGCTGGTCGGCAAAGAGGTAACGCAGCAGCAGGTACTCGGGGCGTTTATCGGATATGTACTGTTTCTTGTCGCCGCGTTCCATAAGATGCTCGGCATACCAGTCATCCAAAATCTGATGCCATCGTTCGGCTGTCGGCGGCGGCTTGAGGTAACGGTATTCTTTCAAACGGTCATTGACCTTGCTGTCGCCAGAACCTCGCCAATCGTCATGCAAGATTTCCGAGAGATAATACATAGGCAGGTACTTTCTCAAGCATTTGCGGTCCTGAGTCCAACTGTCGTTTTCCGCCAGGCTTTTCATGGCATATCGCGCCTGGAAGACCGTAGCTATGAAGGCGACTATCATCATTTCGGAATGGAAAATTGGCTGCGCTTTGTACTTGCGCACGGGACCCAGTACAGGACGCAAAGTCTGATCAACGAACTTAACTGACTCGACAATGCATTCTTCCAACTCATTGAGGTCAATACCCTGAATCTGTTGCGCCAGCCTGTCCATTTCTTGTATGCGCAAGTTCACACAGGCTGTAACCAGATTGAAACCTGCCGAACTGGGTCTGTCGTCTTTAGGCGCTTTGAAAAGACGCGGGTAGTCGTCGGCAAGAAGCTGCCCAAAGCCAAAAAGGAAGTCGAACAAGGAATACTCTTGAGTAAGCCGTTTGGCAGGGTCGGGCGCATCTTCGACGACATCAAGCGCGAAGCCTTCGTCCGCCAGCGCGTCGTATTTCTTCCAAATCGCTTCAATTATGCGGTGATTGTTGATGGGGTTGCGTTGGTCAACCCAGCGCGCCGCGAAAACCTCGTATTTGCTCAGCTGCGTGCCATGCGTGTTGATAAGTTCAAAAATGTTGGGTAATTCCGATGCATCACCTGCAAAGCGCAACACCGGAATCTTGGCATCTAGCACGACCTTCACCTGGCTACTTGTCTCATCCAGGAAATTGCCCAATAACCGGTTGAACTCGGTATTACTGCTGAGTTGAAAATACATCCCTTGCAACAATAGCGAATCGGCAGGATAGCGCAGCACTTTCTCTATCAGGGTCATGGTCAGCTTGGCGTCGCTCCAGCCATGCGCCGCCTCAAAATTGCGCCTGCCCTTGACCCAGTCCACGATGGCTCCACGAATTCGGTCGCGATGCTCGTCGGTTTCCTTGCCCAGATGCTTAGCAAGGGTATCTACAAAGTCATCGTCTAAGTCAGCTCGAGTGAAGTAACCATTTTGACGTTCGACGTAATCTTTCAGCGCCTGCGTCCGCTGCAAGCCATCAATCAGGCTGAAGTGATGTTTGCCATCGCCAGCCGCTTGCCCGCGCTTCACGTCTTCATACAGCAAAATCGAGCCGAAAGGATAACCTTTCCGTATAGAGTCAATCAGCGCTTTGCGGGTCTGCTGATTCCACACCAGGCGGCGCTGGAATGGCGGTATCGTGATACGGTTATTGCCCGTCGGGCTGATGGCAACAGCATCCATAAGTTTGCTGACAGGCCAAACCTCGACCTCGATTGTTGCATTGCGCATGACAGCCATATTTTGCCTCCCGACGAGATCCAAAAACGCGCGCCGCAGAGCCGCACGCGCCATTTCATAGGATCAATTAGATCAGCTGGGTAATCCGCCGTCAAGCCCCCTCGCCAGCGCAGCCACAGCCGCACTTGCAGGGTTCTCCCCTTTCCATAAGTTCCGCTAGCGACAAGACTTCAAGTTCCGGCAAATAGTTGCTCGGTACGCCCATGTCCAAAATGTATATAACGCAGCGTTCGAGTGGCAAGCTAAGCGCTTGGCGTAGTCCGTCAAGCTCTTCGATTGAATCCCCGAATCCAGCGAAGACACCCGTGCCTGGAAAGTGTTCTACCCACAGTTCATAAGCCGGCATAGCGACAATCCTCTCCCATCAACTGAATACGCGCCAACAGCACGAGATCAGATCATCATAGGATCGTCAAGCGGGGATCGCAGCAATACGGGAGTGCATGGGAGTCGAACCCACCATCGCCTGCTCTGCGCAGCCGACCACCGATTTTGAAGACCGGGGCATCCACCGGGACACATCCACTCCCCTGCCGCCAGTATAGCGCCCGAAAGCCTTTGTGGCTATCATGCGCTTGCACGCGCGAGAGCCAAAGGACAGCCCATGCCCGCTTATCTCATCGTCCGCGCCAAAGTGCATGACATGGCGCAATATCGGCAGTACATGCAGCATACCCCCGCCATCCTGGAGAAGTACGGCGGCGAATTCCTGGTACGCGGTGGCGACAAGGTCGTCCTGGAAGGACCCGACGCGCCAGAACGCATCGTCCTTATCCGCTTCCCCAATATGCAGGCGGCAAAGGACATGTATAACTCACCGGAATACCAAGCGGCCATCGAGCTGCGCGCCAATGCCGCCGACGCCTCCTTCGTGCTCATGGACGGCAGCGCGTGAAGCTCGTACTCTTCGATATTGACGGCACGCTGCTGATAAGCCAGGGCATCGGTCGCGAAGCCAAACGCCGCGCCATGCTGGAGCGCTTCGGCACCGTCGGCGATCTGGACAATCATCACTTCGGCGGCAAGACCGACTGGGGCATCCTGGTCGACCTGCTGGCGCCACAGGGCATTTCCAGCGCGGCTATCGGTCGCGAGATGGCGGCTTACGAAGCGGCGATGGCGCGGCACATGGCAGCCGTCCGCGACAGATTCACGGCGACTCCCCTGCCTGGCGCCTGCGACTTGCTGGCGGCGCTGCAGGAACGCGGCGAGATGCTGGGCATCGTCACCGGCAACACCGGCGCTACCGCGCGCATCAAGCTGGATATGGCGGGCTACGACTTGGAGCAATTCGTCATCGGCGCTTACGGGCACGAATCGCCGCAGCGCGATGACCTGACCAGACTGGCGCTGCAGCGCGCCCAAGCCCAGGCCGGGCGGAGTTTCGCCAGCAGCGATGTCATCGTCATCGGCGACACGCCCGCGGATATCCAAGCCGCCCGCGCCATTGATGCGGTGGCTGTAGCCGTCGATACCGGCTATGCCCCGCGCGAGTCCCTGGCCGCCTGCCATCCCGATTTCCTGCTGGCCGACCTGCGGGAGTTTTTGGGCGTCGTGATGTAGGAGGTTTAACCCCCCTCGGTCCCCCCATTAAAATGGGGGGAGGTTTCGCCGAGCTCTCGAATAAATCCTGAAACGCCTACGAAGTGGTGACTTCGCCTGTTCGTAGCTCCCCTCCCTGATGCTTCGGGGAGGGTCCGGGGGAGGGGTAGACGGACGACACAAGTGTCGCCCCTACGGATTTCGCCGGAGAAGGGATTGCCGCGCAGCGTCAGCCTCCCCCCATTTTAATGGGGGGACCGAGGGGGGTTAGGGGGTTGTCTATGCAAATCCGCACGCCCAAAAAGTACCGCGGCGTTCAGCGGCGCAGCATCATCAGCTGTAGGCGGCTCAGCCTGTACCTGCTGCTGCTAATGCTGTTGGCTGCTTGCGCGTTGGTCTTCGTCAACCGCCAGGTGGCTTTCCCCATCATCCAGGAGGCTGTCAGCCAGCTCATCGCCGAAATCGAGAGCCGCTCCGCCACTTTATCCGCGCCAGCCCCGACCGCCACGCCCAACCCGCGCAACCGACTCATTGAAGCGGGCAATTATTGGCAGCAAGGCGCGCTGAGCCAGGCTACCGACCTGTATATGGAAGTCGCGGAGGCCACGCCCAACACAGTCGAGGTCTTCCGCCGCATCGCCATCGGTTTGATCAACGCCAGCCGCCTGGAAGAAGCCAGCCAGCAAGCCGCCCGCGCCATCCATGCCGATCCTTTTGACGCCGACGCCTGGGCGGTGCAAGCCTGGGCGCTGGATTGGCTGGGGGAGAGCGCCGAAGCCCTGCCCTTTGCCTTGCACGCGCTGGAACTCGACCCCGACAACAGCCGCGCAAGCGCCTACCTGGGCGAAATCTACCGCAGCCTGGGGCAAAGCCAGCGCGCCGAAAGCTTGCTGGACGAGCTGCTGGTCAAAGACCCGGAAAGCGCCGAAGGCTACCGCGCCCGCGGGTTGGTCAAATGGGACAGCGATTACCGCGCCGCCCTGCAGGACTTCCAGACCGCTTACGACCTGGCAGGCAATATGAACATCATCGCCGTCGACATCGCCACCATCGAGAAAGATCTGCGCAATTACGAATCGGCGCTGGATTATCTACAGCAAGTGCTGGAAGCCGACCCCTTCAACGCGCGCGCCTTGTTCCGCCTGGGTGAAATCCAGATCAGCCGCGACGGCAACTTCACCCAAGCCAAACTAACCCTGCAAGACTGCATTGACTTCAACCCGACTTATTATCATTGCTTCTATCTGATGGGACGCGCGAACGACCGGCTGGAGGAAACGGAAGAAGCCGCCGCCAACTTCGCCCGGGCAATTGAGTTAGGCAGCCAGGATGCGCGCCATCATTATTGGGCGGGCTGGTCGCAGATTCTGCTGGACAACTGCCCGCGCGCGCTGACTTTCCTGGAACCTGGTCTGCAAATCGCCACAGAAAAGGGGCAGCAACAACTCGTCGCTGATATCAGCGCTGTCATCCCGGAATGCGACCCAACTTTCACACCGGGCGGTTGACTGTCAATCGCTCAATTGGAAGTAACGCAGGCTGTCTAGCATATCGCTGACGCAGTCCATCTCCAGCACCATAACTGGCTTCAGCGGCAGCGCCCGCAGCGCCGGCAGCAGCGCCTCATAATCCAGTATGCCCTGCTCCCAGTCGAAGCCATGATGCTCGTCAATGACGCCATTATTGTTGTTCATGTGCAACTCAATGGCCCAGGGACCCAAAGCCTCCAGCCAATCAGAGAAAAGCACGCCGGGGTTGGAGAACAGATGAGCATGCCCGACGTCGATGCAAGCTTTCAAGTAGGGATGATCCAGCTCCGCCAGCAGGTTGCCGATGATAGTGGGGTCAAACTCCCACATATTTTCGATGGCGACGACGACATCATAGGCTTTGGCATAATCGCCAAGCGGTCCCCAAAAATCGACATTGCGTTGATGCCAGCCTTCCCGATAGACGGTGTTGTGCAGCAAACCGATGTAATTGGCGTGAAAGACGACCTGCCGCGCGCCGAGCCCGCTGGCGATGCGGATGACATGTTCGTAGCGCCCGTAAGTTACCATGTTGATGCGCTCGTCGGGGCTGCCGGAAACGACATCCATGAAGGGTCCGTGCAGCGTGAGCGGACCGGGCAAGTCCGCCAGCGCCGCCCGATAAGTCTTGTCCAGCGCGCGCCAGTTGCCATCCAGCACCGACGGTACCGAAAAAGCCATTAACTCGATACCCAGCCCGCGTTCATGAGCCAGCGCGACGCATTCGCCGAAGTTGGCGACGCTAGCGCTGAGGGAAACCGAATCCTGCACAAGAAACTCCCGGTAATGCCGAGCCAGCCAAGATGGCCATGACGCCGCCGCTGCTTGCATTCATTGTACATTAGCGAAAGCGCGCCTCGCAACAGCATGGCGGCAGCAGCCAATCCTTTGCAGCCAGCCTCGTCTGCATTACCATCCGCTTATGGATAGCCCGCGCATATTGGTGATAGTGCCGGCGCTGAACGAAGCGCGCAGCATCGCGGCGACAGTGCGCGGCATCCAAGCGCAGCTGCCGACTGCCGACAGCCTGGTCATTGACGATGGCTCCAGCGATGATACGGCTGCCGAGGCTTATGCCGCCGGCGCTCAAATCCTTCGCCTGCCCTATAATGTCGGTATCGGCGCGGCTGTGCAGGCTGGCTTCCTATATGCCTCCCGCAACGATTACGACATCGTCCTGCGCAACGATGGCGACGGGCAGCATGCGCCCCAAAACAACTTGACCCTGCTGGAGGCGCTGTCCGCGTCCGATGCGGATATGGTCATTGGCTCGCGCTTCCTGGACGCCGGCGATTATGGCACGCCACGCATGCGGCGCCTGGGCAGCAGGATACTGGCGCGGCTGCTTTCCGCCATCATCCGCCAGCGCGTCACCGACCCGACTTCCGGCTGCGCGGCTTTCAATCGCAAAGCCATCGCACTCTTCGCCAGCGCCTATCCCCACGATTATCCGGAGCCGGAAGCCATTCTCATCGCCTGTCGCGGCGGGCTGCGACAGCGGGAAGCGCCCGCGCGGATGATGGCGCGCCAGCATGGCCGCTCCTCGATCACGCCGCTGCGCAGCGTCTATTACATGATCAAGGTCCTGCTAGCCATTTTGATCGCGCTGCTGCGCAAGCGTGAAGTGCGCGGATAGACGCAGGAGTCGGCCTCCCCCGTCAAGACGAGGGGGTTGATGCGCGCGAGGAAATCGCCTCGGTTATTTTCTGTTTTGAATTATCGCCAAGCACAGTGTATACTGGCGCTGCAAGTTTCTATCAGCCTCAAAAAACAACATGAAAGGATTCACCATGCGCATCAAACTTGCCCTTGTGCTTTGCTTGTTCCTGATGAGCACGCTCTTTGGCGGCGTGGCTGCCGCGCAGGACAGCAGCGAAGTCACGATTCTGTATTGGCAGGCGGTTTCGATTTTGAACCCTTACCTGTCGGGCGGCACGAAAGACTTTGACGCCTCCACCCTTATCGTCGAGCCGCTGGCGCAGATTGCGCCCGATGGCACTTTTGTGCCCGACCTGGCAGAGTTCATCCCCACCTTGGAAAATGGCGGCGTGTCGGAAGATTTGACCACCATTACCTGGAAGCTCAAGGACGGCGTCGTCTGGTCAGATGGGACTCCGCTGACGATTGACGACTTCATCTTCACCTGGCAATACTGCACCCACCCCGAAGGCGGCTGCTCGACCGCGCACTTCTACAACGATGTGGTCAGCATGGAAGACATCGGCGACAATCAATTGAAGATCACCTTCGGCGTGCCCAAGCCCTATCCCTACGACCCCTTCGTGACGCAAAACGCGCCGGTCTTGCAGCAAGCGCAGTTTGCCGATTGCATGGGCGCAAACATGTCGGCTTGCACCGAGCAGAATTTCGCGCCGATTGGCACGGGTCCCTTCATGGTTGACGAATTCCGCCCCAACGATGTCGTCACCTATACCGCCAACCCCAACTACCGCGAAGAGGGCAAGCCGCACTTTGAGCGCGTCATCTTCAAGGGCGGCGGCGATGCCGAAAGCGCCGCGCGCGCTGTCTTGGAAACGGGCGAAGCCGACTACGCCTGGAACTTGCAGATTTCCCCCGCCGTCCTCAGCGGCATGGAAGCGGCTGGCAACGGCACGGTCGTGGTTGCCTTCTCGTCGTCAGTTGAGCGCCTGATGCTGAACCAGACGGATGTCAGCCCCGACAACCCGAACCGCAGCGTCTATATGGACGGCGAAAACGCCCACCCATTCTTGACGATTCCTGAGGTTGCCGATGCCATGTACATGGCAATCGACCGCGACATCATCGCCGGGCAGCTTTATGGCGCGGGCGGCGCGCCAGCCTGCAACCTGGTCAATGGGCCGCCCGTCAATGTCTCGGAGACCTTCCTGGGCTGCACGCAAGACATTGATGGCGCAAACGCTATTCTGGATGAAGCCGGCATCGTCGACACCGACGGCGACGGCATCCGCGAAGCCAATGGCATGCCGCTGGTCGTCCAATATCAGACCAGCACCAACGCCGTGCGCCAAAACACCCAGGCGCTGATTAAGCAATGGTGGAGCCAGATTGGCATCGAGACCGAACTGCGCAACATTGACGCGGCGGTCTTCTTTGGTGGCGACCCCGCCAGCCCCGATACCTACCAGAAGTTCTACAGCGATGTGCAGATGTTCACCAGCGGCACCAGCGGTCCCGATGCCGAAACCTTCATGGTGCGCTGGATTTGTGGCGCAGCGCCAACGCCGGCCAACGGCTGGCTGGGGCGCAATGTCCCGCGGCACTGCGACCCCGCATACGATGCGCTCTATGAAGAACTGACGCGCACCGGCGGCATCGAGGCCCGCGCTGAACTGGTCAAGGCGATGAATGACATCATCATCGAAAATGGCGTCATCATCCCGCTGGTCTTCCGTGGCAGCGTCTCCGCCCATTCCAACACCTTGGGCGGCGTCGATATGAACGGCTGGGACAGCGAGATGTGGAATGTCCAGAACTGGTATCGCATGTAAGCGCCTTTGCCTTCGGGCATAGCGCTGAGCATTACAAGGGGCGTGCCAGTGGCGCGCCCCTTTTTTGATTCTCTGCGTGGCGCTGGGCGTCTCAGCGAGATGTCCTTACAGTCACCCAAGCGCCGCCACGCGCACCCCTTTTTTTGACAGCTCCCCCAAATCACTGTACATTGATTGCACCGCAATAGTTCGCATAACGCGATGAATAGGACTGGTGCACTATGTTCACGCTCTTCAAGTTTCTGCCCAAGTTACTTCCGGTTTTTGTACTGCTCGCTCTCCTCGCCGCTCCAAGTTTCGCCCAAGATCCAGTCACCGTGACCATATTTGTCGGCTTGGGGACTGGGACCTCACCCGAACAGCTTGCGCCACAGATGGCCTTGCAAGACAGGTTCAACGAGATGCACGATGACCTGCAAATCGAGTTCTTCATCGTCCCGCACGACACCTCCGAAGACCAACTGACGACGATGATTGCCGGCGGCAACCCGCCCGACTTGGTCGGACCCAACGGCATCAGCACCATTGCGCTCTTCTTGGACAACTGGGCGGATATCACGCCCTATCTGGAAGCCGAACAATTCGATACCAGCGACTTCTATCCCGCCTCGCTGGGCTTGAACGCCTATCCGCAGGTCAACACCGGCTTGCCACTGGGCTTGTTCCCTTCATTCATCTTCTATAACGTCGATATCTTCGATGCCGAGGGCGTGCCTTACCCGCCAGACAACTTCGACGATACCAACTGGACCTATGACGAACTGCGCGAACGCGCCATGCTGTTGACTCTGGATGCCGACGGCAACAACGCCACCTCGCCCGATTTTGACGCCGACAACATTGTGCAGTGGGGTTACGACGATTCCTGGACCAGCGGGCGCGAAAAGATGGCGCCTTGGGGCTCTGACCGCGTCGGCAGCCCGACCAACGAAGACTACACCGTAGCAATCGCCAACAACGAGCATTGGGTGCGCGGCTTGCAGTGGTATAGCGACGGCATCCACGTCGACCACTTCATCCCGGGCGTGGAGGGCATCGCGGCTTATGAATCGGCGGGCATCGGCACGCCGCTGGACGGCGGGCTCATCGGCATGTTCCACAGCCACACTTGGTATCTCACCGAGCTGGGCTTCGATGGCATCGACTTTGATGTGGAGATTGCGCCAGTGCCGCTCAACCCCGTCGGTACGCGCGTGGCGACTATGCACGCCGACAACTTCACCATCCCCGCGACTTCTGCCAACAAGGACGCGGCTTGGGAGGTGATGAAGTGGCTGACCTCGCCGGAGCAGATTATCGATGTCTGCTTGATTTATGGCTGCATCCCGGCGCGCATGTCGGTGGCAGACGACTTCCGCGCCGCGCTGGAGGCGAACTTCCCCGATATCAACCACGACATCATCTTCGAGTCCATCAATTACCTGGACGACCCCAACCACGAGTCCTGGACGCCGCAATGGGGGCGCATGGAAGATGCCATCGCCCTCGCCGATAGCAAGATCATCACCGGCGAAAACACCAATGCCCAAGAGGTGCTGGACGAAGCCAATGCCACTATCCAAAGCCTGCTGGACGAGTATTGGGCTTCGCAATAGTCGCTCGCCCAAATGCGCCAAAGAGGCGCAGAGGGTTAAATCGCAGGGGAGACACAAGTGTCGCCCATCGTGACAATTTGCAGGGGCGACCCGCTGGGTCGCCCGACTACCCCCTAGGCACGACAAAATTGGGCGACCCGCCGGGTCGCCCCTACACGGTACTGCTGTGAAGCGACACTTCGGCATTTCCGGCTGGAGCTTACAAAAGCGCGAAAGCGCCGCCGCCTACCTCTATGTCTCGCCATGGATCATCGGCTTCCTGCTCTTCACGCTTATCCCGATGGCGGCGTCGCTCTATTTCTCCTTCACCGATTACAACATCATCGAGTCGCCGACATGGGTGGGGCTGAAAAACTACCGCGACCTGCTTGACGACGCCAGCTTTTGGCAGTCGCTCAAGGTTACGCTGTCCTTCGCCACAATGGCGCTGCCGTCCAGCCTGGCATTTGGTTTGTTCCTGGCGGTTTTGCTGAACCAGGACATCCCCTTCGTCAAGCTGTGGCGCACGCTGTATTTCTTGCCCTCGGTGCTGACGGGCGTGGCGGTGGTGCTGCTGTGGGTGGTCATATTCAATCCGCAGGTCGGCGTCATCAACAACGCACTGAAGCTGGTTGGTATCAAGGGGCCGGGCTGGCTGCACGACCCGGACTGGGCGCTGCTGGCGCTGGTGATCATGAGCCTGTGGGGCGTGGGCCAGACGATGATCATCTACCTGGCCGGCTTGCAAGGCGTGCCGACAGAGCTCTATGACGCGGCGAAGGTCGACGGCGCGAATATGCTGCGGCGCTTCGTAAATGTCACCCTGCCGATGATGTCGCCCGTCATCTTCTTCAACCTGATTATGGGATTAATCGCCACGTTTCAATACTTCACGCAGGCATATATCGCGTCTGGCTCGGTCGGCGACGAAATCGGCGGACCCGTCCGTTCGACCTTGTTTTACAACATTTATCTGTACCAGAGCGGCTTCAAGTTCTTTGAGATGGGCTATGCCTCGGCGCTGGCTTGGGTGCTCTTTATCATCATCCTGGGGCTGACGGTGCTGGTCTTCAAATCCTCCCCGATGTGGGTGCATTACGAAGGCGAGTTGCGAGGACGGTCATGAAGCGGCGGCGCTGGTCGCTGGGTTTGCGCGGGCAAGCCTCGCTCGTCAGGGGCTGCACCACGCTGTTGCTGGGTGGCGGCGCGGTTATTATCCTGCTGCCACTGGTTTATATGCTGGGCACGGCGCTGAAGAGCAAGGGACAGGTGCGCCAAAACCTGCTCAACCCCATCCCTATGAGCCACGTGCACGTAGAGGTGGCGGGCAAGCGCGAGCCGCTCTACCGTGTCAATATAGATGGCGAAGCGCGCGAGCTGGCGCTGGTCAAAAACGCGCCCGGCGGTATGGGCAAATTCGTCGACCCCGTCCAGCCCGAGGTCGTCTACGAGCTGCCGCGCCGCCAACAGGCGCCCGTGCAAGTGCTGGATGTGCAGTGGGGCAACTTTGCTACAGCGCTGACCATCGTGCCCTTCGACCGCTACCTGCTCAACACGCTCATCGTCACCTTCGCGGGTATGACGGGCATGCTCTTTTCGTGCTCGCTGGTGGCTTATGGCTTTTCGCGTTTTCGCGCGCCGGGGCTGAATGTGCTGTTTTTGGTGCTGCTTTCGACCATTATGCTGCCCCAGCAAGTGCGGCTGATTCCGCTTTATGTCATCTTCCAAAAAATCGGCTGGATAGACACGCTGCTGCCGCTGATTGTGCCGCTCTTTTTCGCCAACGCCTTTGATGTCTTTTTGCTGCGCCAATTCTTTATGACCATCTCGCTGGAGCAGGACGAAGCGGCGCAGATTGACGGCGCGAACTCGCTGCAGCGCCTGCTGTATATCATCTTGCCACAGTCCAAGGCGGCGGTGGTGACGGTGGCGATATTCCATTTTCTGTACGCCTGGAACGACTTCTATGAGCCGCTGATATTTTTGCACAGCCGCCACAACTGGACCATGGCGGTGGGCTTGCAGCAGTTCCACGGTTTGTATGCCGTCAACACACATCTGATTATGGCGGCGTCGTTGGTGATGGTCCTGCCGCCGGTGGCGCTCTTCTTTGTCAGCCAACGCATCTTTATGCAGGGTGTGGTGATTTCGGGGTCGAAGGGTTAGGGAGGATTCGCCACAGAGGCGCAGAGGGCAGGGAAAGAGCGACACAAGTGTTGCCCTTACAAGCCTTCAATTCGGTCGAAAAGTGTAGGAGCGTGCGATATGGCAGATGCGGGCGTGCCAAGGCACACCCCCACCACGACTCGGCGCAAGCTTTGCCTCCCACCGTCTTGACGGGGGTAGAACGGACGTCTCAGCGAGACGCCTCTAGGACTGTCGCACGGGGCGGGAAGGGGGGCATATCCCTAATAGTGGCAAATCCAATCCTTTTTGTTATAATCATGTTGCTTTGCATTTTCTGTATCCCCACAATAATAGCGAGGACGCTATGAAGACCAAACTCACCCTGTTGTTGATCGTAGTCATGGCGCTGTCATCCTTGGGTGGCGTCGGCGTGGCGCAAGATGGAGATACCGTGAACATCCTGTTTTGGCAGGCGGCATCTCACTTGAACCCCTACCTTGGCAATGGCACCAAAGAATTTGAAGCCGCTGCCCTCGTGCTTGAGCCTTTGGCGCGCTATGATCCAGACGGCATCATGGTGCCCTGGCTGGTCGATGAGATCCCCACGGTCGCCAACGGTGGCGTCTCCGAAGACTTGACCTCCATCACCTGGACGCTGAGCGATGGCATCACCTGGTCGGATGGCTCGCCGCTGACCGCGGACGATGTCAAATTCAGCGGAGAATTCTGCATGGATTCGAATACCGGCTGCACTGTCTTGGATCAATTCGCCAATGTCGAATCGATCGAAGCTGTTGATGACAGCACCGTTCAAATCAACTTTGATGTGGCCAAGCCCTTCCCCTACGGTCCCTTCGTGGGTTATCTGACACCCATCATTCAGAAGGCGCAATTTGAAGACTGCATTGGCGCTGCCGCTTTGGGTTGCAACGAGCAAAACTTCGCGCCTATCGGCACTGGTCCCTTCGTGGTGGAAGACTTCCGCACCAATGATGTGGTCACCTACACTGCCAACCCCAACTATCGCGTAGAAGGGCAGCCGGCTTTTGAGCGCGCTGTCTTCAAGGGCGGCGGCGATGCCGAATCGGCTGCGCGCGCGGTACTGGAAACCGGTGAAGCCGATTATGCCTGGAACCTGCAAATTTCCCCGGCCGTGCTCAACGCCATGGAAGCGGCCGGGCAAGGCACCGTCATCGTCGGTTTCAGCACCAATGTCGAGCGACTGCTGCTGAACCACACCAACCCCGATCCCGACTTGGGTGAAATGCGCTCGGTCTGGATGGCTGATGGCAGCAATGGGCATCCTTTCCTGCAAGTCGACGCGGTTTGGATGGCGATGTCGACAGCAATTGACCGCGACTTGATCGCCAGCCAGCTCTATGGCGCCGGCGGCGTCGGCACTTGCAACATTCTGCCTGGTCCGCCCATCTACTCCTCGCCCAACAATGATCCTTGCCCGCAAGATATCGACGCAGCCAACGCAATGCTGGACGAAGCAGGCATTATGGACAGCGATGGCGATGGCCTGCGCGAATACATGGGCATCCCCTTGCGCGTCAGCTACCAAACTTCCACCAACGCCGTGCGCCAGAACACCCAGGCGCTGATCAAGCAGTGGTGGAGTGAGATCGGCATTGAGACCGAGCTGCGCAATATCGATGCGGCTGTCTTCTTCGGCGGCGATATCGCCAGCCCCGATACCTACTCGAAGTTCTACACCGACATCGAGATGTACACCAACGGCGCGAGCGGCACCGACCCCGAGACCTACATGAGCGGTTGGCGCAGCGACCAGATCACGCATCCCGACAACAGCTGGAACGGCAACAATGTCGTGCGCTGGTACAGCGAAGAATACGATGCCTTGCTCGACCAGATGGCTGTGACCGCCGTCCTAGAAGAGCGCGCGGCGCTGGCCATCCAGATGAACGACATGCTCGTGCAGAACGGCGTCATCATCCCGCTGGTCTATCGCGGCAGCGTTTCCGCGCATCACAACAGCATCAACGGCGTCGCCATGAATGCCTGGGATTCCGAATTGTGGAACATCGCCGATTGGACGCGCAGCTAGCGTCCGAACTTGATTTCGGTCGACCAATAAGGGCGTCTCGCTATGGGGCGCCCTCGGCAACCGACGAATCTGTAGGGGCGTCTCGCTGAGACGCCCTCCGGAAACCGATGGCGTGATTACGAATATAAGCAATAAGGCGTTTAATTTGTTACCATTTGAAGTCATTGTCGTCGCGAGCATTTCGCGCGCGGGAATATGATAAAGGGCGTTCCAGCGAAACGCCCCTGTTGGCTGGTTGAAGCATTTGTGCGGAAGTAGCTGGGAGGCAGTAACATGGGCAAATACATCGTACGCCGGTTGCTGACCGCCATACCGACCATCCTAGTCATCAGCTTCATCATCTTCGCCGTGGTCGACCTGTCGCCCAGCGACCCCACCGGCAACCTGCCCTTGACCATCCCGCCCGAGGTGCGCGCCAAAATCCGCGAAGCCCTCGGCGCGGACGACCCCTTCTTCGTCAAATATGTCAAATGGCTCAACCAGTTCTTCATCGCCGAGCCGCTGAACTTCATCGAAACCGTCACCGGCATCCAGTTCCCCGGCTCGGAAGACCGCACGCGCGTCATCAGTTGGGCGACGCGCGGTCCAGTCATCGACATCATCGCCGAGCGCCTGCCGCAGACGCTCTGGGTGGTGGGCTCGTCCTATATTCTGGGCGTGTTGATCGCCGTGCCGGTGGGCGTATTTTCCGCTTATCGTCAGTATTCCGTCTTCGACCAGGTGGGCACTTTTTCCATGATGGTGGGCTTCTCGGTGCCAACCTTCTTCACGGGGCTGATGTTCATCATCATCTTCAGCGTGAACCTGAAATGGTTCCCTTCCGTGTATGACACCACCTTAGTCGTCACCGATATCGAATCGCTCCAGCAGCAGTTGCGGCAGATGTTCATGCCTGTGACGGTGCTGACACTGTACACGACAGCGCAGATGAGCCGCTATACGCGCGCCTCCACGCTGGAGAACTTGCAACAGGATTACATCCGCACCGCGCGCAGCAAAGGCTTGACCGAGCGCACGGTGGTGACGCGCCACGCCGTCCGCAACAGCTTGATCCCGGTGGTCACGCTGATCGCGCTGGGCATTCCCGGCATCTTCGCGGGCGCGCTGATTACCGAGCAGATATTCCGTGTCAATGGCATCGGGCAGTATCTCATCATCGCTATTCAGGGCGGCGACCTGCCGACCGTACAGACGGTCACCTTCATCTTCGCCGTGCTGGTGGTCTTGTTCAATATCGTCGCCGATGTGCTCTATGGCATTCTCGATCCGCGCGTGACATATACCTAAGCTTGGGGTGGGCAGCCGACTATGACCGCGATAGCCAAAGCCAAACCGAAGAACCTCGACCCGGAAGTCGCCGTCCAAGCGCGCACCTTTGCCGGCGATGCTTGGATGCAATTCCGCAAGCACAAGCTGGCGCTGATCGCCGTGGCTGTGCTGGCGATCATTGTGCTGGGCGTGCTGGTGGGTCCCGCCATATGGACCATCGACCCAACCTATATCGACATCATCGCCGCTTATCAGATTTCCTCCCCCGAGCATCCCTGGGGCACGGACAGCCTGGGGCGGGACACCTTGGCGCGGGCGCTGCAGGGCGGGCGCGTCTCGCTGATGATCGGCATATCCGCCATGACGGTGTCCATCAGCATCGGCACGGTCATCGGCTTGCTTTCGGGCTACTTCCAGCGCCTGGACAACCCGCTCATGCGCATGACGGATATCTTCATCGCGCTGCCGCAATTGCCGCTGCTGCTGGTGCTGATGATGCTCTTCCGCGAGCCATTGAAAGCCTCCTTCGGCGTGGAGGGCGGCGTCTTCATTTTGATGGTGTCCGTCATCGGCGGCTTGCAGTGGATGCCCACGGCGCGCCTGGTGCGTGGCGAAGTGCTGACGGTGAAATCGCGCGAGTTCATCACCGCGGCTACGGCGGTAGGCTCCCGGGACGGGCGCATCCTCAGCAGCCACATCCTGCCCAATGTCATGAGCCCGGTCATCGTCGCCGCCACCTTCAGCGTCGCGGCGGCCATCATCACCGAATCGGCGCTGTCTTTTTTGGGCTTGGGCTTCCCGCCCGATTTCCCGACCTGGGGGCGTCTGCTCTTTGACGGCAAGGATTACCTGACCATCACCTGGACCCTGGTCTTTTGGCCCGGCATGCTGATATCGATGACGGTGCTCTGCGTCAATTTCATCGGCGACGGGCTGCGGGACGCGCTGGATCCGCGCTTGCGGAAGTAGAGCATGCCCTACATCAAGCAAATCACGCTCGACCAGGCCACGGGCCTCCTCAAGCGCGAGTTGGAAAAAGCCGTGGCGCGGGCGGGGCGCGTCTGGAACATCGTGCAGATCATGTCGCTCAACGGACGCGTCATGAAAGCGGCCATGGACTTCTACGGCGCGTCTATGTTTGCCGCCTCACCCTTGTCCCGCGCCCAACGCGAGATGCTGGCCACCGTCGTCAGCAAGGTCAATGGCTGCCACTACTGAACGCAATCCCATGCGCACGACCTCCGTGCTGAGGTCGAGGGACCGGACGATGCCGCCGCTGATGCCCTGGTGCATGCCATCGCGCGAGATTGGCGGACAGCCCCGCTGAATCAAGCTGACCGCACCCTCTGCGCCTATGCCGAAAAGCTGACCCTGTATCCCGCGCAAATGGGCGAAAGCGATGTCCAGGAATTGCGGGCGGCCGGCTGGGACGATGTCGCCATTCACGACGCTGCGCAGGTCATCGGTTTCTTCAATTACATCAACCGCGTCGCCGATGGCTTGGGCGTCGAGCGCGAAGATTTCATCACTGACAACTGGGGCGAAGATTGACTCTGGCTGTGCAAGTGTAAGGCGAGCGGGCAGCTCACAGAGTCGTCCCTACAGACCCCTCCCCCAGCCCCTCCCCGTCGAGACAGGGAGGGTAGCCAAGGCTTTGCCTCCCCCTATTTTAATGGGGGGACCGAGGGGGGTTGCAGGCAACCTCAAAAGGGCAAGATTCAGAGTGTAAGGCGCGCTGCCTGCGTTTATGATCCTGGTTGACGGGAGTTGGGAGCGACGAGGATGAAGACTGAATTGAAGCAGGGCGAGGCGCATCTGGCGGCGGAGGTTTGTCGTTACTTGCGCGAGATTCATCCGCAGATGGCCAACTTGCGGGAGTTGGGCGAGCGCTTTCACATCAGCCCCTTTCATTTGCAGCGCCAATTCAAACGCGCGACCGGCATTTCGCCACGCGAGTATGCTGCCGAATTGCGCCTCAACGATTTCAAGGCGCAGGTTCGCCGCGGCGAGCGCATCTCCGACGCCATCTACGCCGCCGGCTACAGTTCCTCCAGCCGGCTCTACGAAAAGAGTGACGAGCGGCTCGGCATGACGCCATCGACCTACCGCCGGCTGGGACAAGGCATGACCATCTTCTACAGCGTCGTGCCCAGCCCCCTGGGGCAGTTGCTAGCAGCAGCGACCGAGCGGGGCCTCTGCAAGATCAGCCTGGGCGACTGCGCGGGAGACCTAATCGCCGGTTTGGATGCCGAGTTCGCGCGCGCCGAACGCATCCGCGACGACGAAGGCCTTGGCGGCTGGCTCGAGCGCATCATCGCCTATCTTGAAGGTTGGCAGCCCAATCTGCAGCTGCCGCTGGACCTGCGCGCCACAGCCTTTCAGTTGAAAGTATGGTCTGCGCTACAAACCATCCCGCCCGGCGAAACTCGCAGCTACAAAGAGATCGCCGCCGCCATCGGCAATCCCAAAGCCAGCCGCGCCGTGGCCAGCGCCTGCGCCAGCAACCCGGTCGCCCTGGTCATCCCCTGCCACCGCGTCGTCCGCCACAATGGCGAGCTAGGCGGCTATCGCTGGGGCATCGAACGCAAACGCGCCTTGCTCAAGGTGGAAGGCGCGATTGACTAAATCGCTATAGAGGAATCCGTATTCATGGTTGACAGCCTCGCGCTCAATCGCGACAAACCAGTATCTTCCGACATAACGCATCGCTCTTTGCACATTCTGGTGCTGGTGGCGGTGCTCTATGTCGCCGTGCAGATGCTGGCGGATATCGCGGGCTTGCGGATTTTGCATATCGCCGGCTTCAGCATTGCCGGCGGCACGCTGATTTACCCGATCACCTTCACTCTGCGCGATATGGTGCACAAAGTGTCCAACGCCAGCATCGCGCGCCTGCTGATCGTCTCCTCCGGCGCCATCAACTTGTTTATGGCCGGCTTGTTCTGGCTGATCTCGCAGTTGCCGCCGGATCTGGCTGTTGGCGAACAACTGGAGTTCGGCATGGTGCTGGCGCCGGTGGTGCGCATCTCGCTGGCCTCCGTCATCGCCGAGGTCGTCTCGGAGCTGATCGACACGGAAGTCTACGAACTTTGGGTCAAGCGCTTCGAGCAGCGCTGGCAATGGGGCAGGGTCCTGGCCAGCAACGCCATCAGCGTGCCGGTGGATACGGCGCTCTTCACTGTGCTGGCTTTCGCCGGCCTGCTGCCCAACGAAGTGCTGATCGGCTTGTTCATCTCCAACATGCTCATGAAGACTATCATCACGGTCATCTCTACCCCCGGCATCTACCTGGTGAAAGAGCAGCGCCTGCACCTGGCTTGAGGCTTGCTATGCCCCCGGCAATTGCTGTGATACACTACTATCAGACTTGAGCGAGCGTGGGAGGATTAGCCATGTCAATGCGAAATCTGCACATTCTGATTCTGGTCAGCGTGGCTTATGTGGCCGCGCAGATGGTCGCCGACATATCCAATCTGCGCGAGTTGACGCTCTTCGGCTTTGCGGTGAGCGGCTTTTCCATCGCCTATCCACTGACCTTCACGCTGCGGGATATGGCGCACAAGCTGGCGGGACCGCATGTCGCGCGCACGCTCATCATCACTGCCGCTGTCGTCTACCTGATCGTGCAAGCCTTTTTCGCCATCATCTCGGGGCTGCCGCCGGAAATGAGCGAAGCCGAACGCACCTCGCTGGAGCAACTGCTGACGCCGGAATGGCGCTTCCTGATGGCGGCTGTCATCGCCTCGGTCTTGTCGCAGTTGGTCGATACGGAGATCTATACGCGCTGGGTGGACCGCTTCGGCGGGGAGCGCCAGTGGGGGCGCGTCCTCGTCAGTAACCTCATCGGCATTCCGCTTGACCGTATCATCTTCCTGCTGATTGCCTTCGCGGGCAGCATGTCCGGCGATATGCTGTGGCAATTCTTCTGGGGCACCACGATAGTGCGCCTCGTCTTCGGCATCATCTCGATACCGGGCATCTACCTGGTCGAAGAGCATTCCGAAGACTGGATCCACATTACAGAAATCCGCCATACCGATCCACCGTCTTTCGCGCGCGGGAAGAATCAGTAGTAGTACCACGCAAAAGATTGAACCATAGAAGCAAGTCCAAGCAAGTAGGGCAAAAACTTACCACCGAGGGGTAGATGGGCGTCTCGCTGAGACGCCCCCACAGCTTTCACTATATCTCTGTGTTGAAAATACTTATCCCCGCAGCCAGGTCAGGGAATCGGCATCGCCCTCGCCCAGGTTCAGTCGGCTCAAGGTGCCCGTTGCCACATCCACGTGCATGATCCGCGACTTGCCGTCTACCGAGCGCGCGAAGGTCACCGCGCCTCCCTCCGGCGTCCACTGCGGCAGGCTGTCGTAGCGCATGTCCACGACCAGGGGACTCACCTGCCCTGTCGCCAGGCTCAGCAGATAGATCGACGATGCGCCGTCCCGCCGCGATGAAAAAGCGATGCGCTCGCCATCCGGTGACCAAGCTGGCGAGGTATCTGGCGCGGGATGCGTCGTCAATTGCCGCAGCGCTCCCGTCTCCAGTTCCAGCGTGTACAAGTCCCAGCCGCCACCACGATTGGAGGTGAAGACCAGCGAACGACTGTCCGGCGACCAGTCCGGCTCTCGATCGCCCGCGCCCGCTTCCGTTACTCGCCGCAGATTTTCCCCATCCAGCTGGATGAGATAGATGCTGGTATCGCCTTCCTGATTGCTGGAAAAAGCGATCTGTGCGCCGTCTGGCGACCAGGCTGGCGATTCGGCGATGGCGATGGCCGGCGTCAGGCTCTTCTCTTCGCCGCGCAGCAAGTCATAAACCACGATTTCACTGCCGTAGAGCAACAGCTTGGTCAGCGCCAGCCGCGTGCCGTCGGGGGAAAAGGCCGGCTCAACCAGAATCCGCGAGGGCAAGCGCCGCTGCAAGTCGTGGCGCAGATCGTGCACGATGATGACGGGCAAGCCCGTATCCAGCGTCATATAGGCGACAACTTGCGAAGGAAAAGCCACCGCCAGCAACATGCGCAGCAGAATCGCCAGCAGCGCCAGCCCCAGCAGCCCGCCAGCCAGTTTCAGCCAGCCACCGCGCATGGGACAGCCGCTGGGAAGCGCCGCCGCGTCAAGTAACCGCGCAATTGCTGCGCCGCGATTTCCGCTTCCAAGCCCATGTTGTAGAAAGCGCCGCGCCCCTTGTAGAAGACGCCCACCAGATACAAGCCCGGATGCCCCAATACCTGCCGGCCATTGGGGTGCTCGCTGGTATCGCGCAGGGGCCAGCCGCGTATGCCATTTGGTCCGATATCCCAGTCGCAGCCAGCCTCGGGATAGAACATCGCCGTGCTGAACTGCATGTCGATATCGAGATACTGATGCAGCACGGGCAAGAAACCTGTCGCCATGATGACCAGGTCCAGTTCGAGATAGGAACCATCAGCCAGGGTCGCGCCGCGAGCGTCGAAGCGCACGGGGTTGCGCGCTGGCCTCACTTGCCCCTCGCGGATGGCATTCAGCAGCTCGGGTCCGCGATAACCGACTGCGCTGCCGGTTTGGGTAGCCGCCGACCACAAGCCGAAATCCGCCTGGTTGTACTCGATAGCGCCCGTATGCCGCTGCAGCCAGGCGCAAATATCCGGCGGCAGCATCTCACCCAGCAGCATCCAGACATGCCGCGAAAATCCGTAGGGATAACGCGGGCGCGAATCCACGCCGCTGCGGATGGACAGCCAGGCAAAGCCGTCCGCCGCCACCGCTCCCGCCGCCACCGCGATATCCGTGCCGCTGGGTCCGTTGCCGACCACCATGGTGCGCTTGCCCTGCGCCTGCCGCGGATGCCGGAACTCCCGCGAATGGATGATCTCGCCGCCGAAATCAGCCATGCCGTCAATCTGCGGCAGCTGCGGATTGTCGAAAACGCCCGTAGCCGGGATGATCGCGCGGTAACTGTGCCTGCCTTCGCTGCTTTCCACCTGCCAGCAGCCATCCCGGCGCGGCGCGACTCGCTGCACCTCAATACCATATTCGATAGGCAGTTGCTGGTCAGCCGTCCAGGCAACCAAATGCCGGTGATACTGCTTGGCTGTGGCGTACATGCCCCAATGCAGGGGGAACTTCCGCCCCGGCAAGTGGCTGTAGAAGCGCGAGGTATTCAGCCGCAGCGAGGGATACAGGCTGCTCCAGGTGGGCGCGAGGGTCTGCGCGCGTTCGATGATGCGGTAGTCGATTCCAGCCTGGGCTAGCGCATAAGCGGCGTTGATGCCCGCGGGACCCGCCCCGATCACCAGCACATCAGCGGTTGGCATCAGGACTCTGGCACTCGGGCGCTGGCGGTGGCGGTGCCGCGCACATAAAAATGCAGCCGCGTCGGCGCCGCTTCGTAGGTCGCTGCGAAATTGAGCGCATCTTCAGTGCTGCGGGGCTGCACGAACTCCAGAGTCTCGTGGATCAAGCCATCAATCCACTGTGCCTGGAAGGTAGCTTCCTCGTTGTATTCCGCTACCGGGAAAGCCACCAATCCACCAGCCATCCCGGCAATCGCCAGGCCGAACATAATCGCGACAAGGCAGACGAAAACCGCCAAGGCGCGTCGATTGGCTCGTCTGATATCTTTTCGCCGACCGGCCAGCCTGGCTGCGCGCGCCAGCAGCTGCTCGCGGTCATAGCCAGCGCGGAAGTCCAGCGGCTGCAGATTGGCAAGCATTGCCGGCAGCTCAACAGCGCCCGTCAAAATCGGCAGGATGGGCCTGTTCAGCCGCTGCGCACCCGCGATCTCAGCTTGCACGGAGGGCTCAACCAACGCCGCTTCACTTGCCAGCACGATGAGCAGGGGCTGGGCGCTAGCAGCCTGGTGGCTCAGGTCAAGGCTGATTCGCTGGGCAAGTTCCTGGTCAGTAGGGGCGTAGGTGATGCGAATCATGGAAAGGCACGGACCTCGGCAAGCCTGTACAAATGGACGCTCATTGTCGCAGAATCGCGCCGCGATTTACAGGTTGGCTTGTGCCTCACCCATCCAGCGCGCCACATCAGCAGCTTGCGCAGCTTGCAGCGCGGCCGGGTTGCCGATGGGCAGCCACCAGGGCGATTCCACGACTTCCACCCGCTGGACTTCCGCGAGCGCCGTCACCATGTCCGTGATTTCCAACTCGCCGCGGATGGATGCCGCTGGCGAATAATCAAAGATGCGGGTATTGAGCTTGTAAGCGCCGACGTTGATGGGAACTGGCGGCGAGTAGCTTGCGGCTGGCGGCTTCTCGTCTATGCCGCGGAAAGCGCCGTCAGGGCTGCGCAAAATGACGCCGAAATGCTGATAATCGTCGTGGAGCGCAGCCAGAATGCCGCACTCCACCCGGCTCAAAGAGTCCAATCCCGAGCGAGGGAAGAGGTCGTCGCCATTGATGACCAAAAACTCGTCGCCGCGCAACTGGGGCTGGCAGCAGCGCAAGGCATGCCCCGTGCCCAGCGGTTCCGGCAGCTGTTCGACGATGGCATAATCAGCGAAGACGCGCTGCCGCGACATGTATTCGGCAATCTGCTCCTGAAGGTAGCTCACGACCACCAGCGCGCGACTGGCGATGCCGCGCAGGCTCAGCAGCGACCATTCCAACAGGGGGCGGTTTTGCAGGGGCAGCAGCGCTTTGGGCTTGTGCAAAGTCAGCGGACGCATGCGTGTGCCCCGCCCAGCCGCCAAGATTATGCCATCCATCGCCCGCGGCGCTCAACGCAGCTCTTCGTAATAAGCGCTGTCGCCATCATCGTCATCGGCAAATTCCCCCTCGCGGAAGGAGGGGATGATGGCGTCGTCATCGCCGTAGAGGTCGTGGTAACTTTCGATGTCCTCATCGTCCAGGTCGTAGCCTTCGTCAGCCAACTCGTCATCGTCCAGTTCAATATCGACATAGTCTTCCAGCAAGGACTCGTCTTCGTCCAGCAGCTCGCCAGCAGCGTCCAAGGCTTCATCCAGCGGGTCCTCGTCAGCGTCGTCGTCCAGACCTTCCAGCGACACTAGCTCGGGCTGCTCCAATTCCGCCAGCAAGGACAAGGCTGGCGACAGGGCGGCATCCAACTCGTCGAAGTCCTCGTCCAGCACTTCCTCGTCCAGCGCGGCCAACTCTTCCGGCGAGGGCTCGCCAATATCGTCAAAGCGGGTGGACGCGCCCGCCCGCAGCATATCCAAGAGCGGATTGCCCGGGGGCTGGGGATCCGGTGGTGGCGCGCTCGGCAGCGGCCCCTGGCTGGACATGGTCGCTTGCTTCCCTAGCCTGTCTTTAGCGGTTACCGTTCACTATACCGCAAAAGTAGCGGTGCAAGCGCAAGTCATCAGTAAGTTCGGGGTGGAAGGCGGTGGCGAGCAGATGACCCTGGCGCACGGCCACAATCTGCCCAGCTTCCAGCCGCGCCATGACCAGCACAGGCGCCTCTGCAGCCGTGACCACCGGCGCGCGAATGAAGACGGCGTGGAAGGGCTCGCTGCCAATTTCAGCGATGGACAAGTCGGTTTCGAAGCTGTCGATCTGGCGTCCGAAAGCGTTGCGGTCGACGCTGATGTCCATGGCGCCCAGGATGGGCTGTTCGTCAATGCCGATATCCTTGGCCAGGAAGATCATGCCGGCGCAGGTGCCCCAGGTGGGCTGGGCAGCGGCAAAATCCCGCAGCGGCTCGATCAAGCCGTAATCGGTCGCCAGCTTGCCGATGGTGGTGCTTTCGCCGCCGGGGATGATCAAGCCGTCCAGTTCATCCAGTTGCTGCGGCAGTCGCACTTCGACCGCCTTTGCGCCGAGTTGTTCCAGCATCTGGCTGTGTTCAATGAATGCGCCTTGCAAGGCGAGTATGCCGATTTTCATCTGCGCTCCCGGGCGGTCAATCGCATCGCCAGATTCAACCATAAAGGCGGCGACTCCAACAGGGCGCAGCCTTCGTACAGCCGTGGGGCGAGCCGCTGGCTCGCCCAAATCCAAGCACTTGCTCATCCTCGACGAAACCTGTACGAGCAAGCCGCTGGATCGCCCCATGCTTTGGGGAGTGGCGAGAGATGGGTTATGCGGGCGAGGCAATGCCTCGCCCCTACAACTCATAATCTCTGCGCCCTCTGTGGTTCAATCTTTTTATTAGTACTACTTAGTCCTCCTCAATATCGACGCGGATCAATTGCGCCAGGCTGTGCCCAACGATGCGGAATTCGCGCCCCAGCTTCAACTGCATAGGACCGTCAAATGGCGCGACATGGAGGACTTCGCAGCGCTGCCCCGGCACCAGCCCAAGCGCTTTGATGTAGGCCAGCCGGTCAGATTCGCGGGTGATCAAGCGGCTGATGCGGATGCGCGCTTTGTCTTTGAGTTGCGAAAGCAGCACATCGGTCTGTGGCGGCAGCGTCCCCTCCGCAGTTGGGATGGGCTCGCCATGCGGGCAAATGCTTGGCGCGCCAGTCATCTCCAGCATGCGCGCGATCACGGCATCGCTCAAGCCATCGCCCAGGCGCTGCGCCTCTTCATGCGCATCCAGCCAGCTGATGTCCATGACCTGCACCAAAAAGACCTCGGCGATGCGCTGGCGGCGAACCTGCTTCAAGGCGACTGTGCGACCCGCCTCGGTGATGGTGATGCCCTGATAACGCTTGTGTGTCAGCAAACCCAAATCGCCCAGACGATTAACCATGCGCGTGACGGCCGGCAGGCTGATATTCAGCGCCGCCGATAGCTGCGAGCTGCTGATAGGCCTGGCTGGGAACGGCTGCCGATCGAGCAGGCGATAGATCTCGGCCATATAAGTGCGCATTTTGTTGCTGAGCTTAGCAGGCATACGGACTGGTTACATGCCGTGGTCGAGGCGCAGGACAAGGCGCTCGGGCAGATTGTGACCGCGCATGCGTTGCTGCACAGCTTTGATGTCATAGGGGATGCGGCGATGCTCGAAAATGTCATTGTCCAGGTCAAGGATGGCATAGGCGGCATCGGGGTTGTGGTCGCGCGGCTGACCGATGCTGCCCGGGTTTATGATCTGCCGCTGGCCATTCAGCGCATGCTGCTGATAATAACGCGGCAAGGCGGAGCGCGCATTGCCCTCGGCGTCGGCCAGGCTGTAGATGACGGGCTGGTGCGTGTGCCCCACCAGGCAATAGGGGGTGTCAAAATGCGGGAAGTTGGCTGCGGCGATGGCCGGCTCCAGGATGTATTCCCAAATTGGCTCGCGCGGGCTGGCATGCGCCAGGGTGTACTCGCCGATGACGAAGGTGACGGGCAGGTTTTCCAGGAAGCGCGTATTCTGCGGACTGAGGGTCTCGCGCGTCCATTCGGCGGCGCGGCGGGCATCGGGGTTGAAGGTGCGCACATCCAGCCGCTCCAGCGCCGCCCAATCGTGATTGCCGGCCAAGCAGAGCATGGGCAGCTCCCGCAGGCGCTCGACGCATTCGTTGGGGTCGGGCCCGTACCCGACGACATCGCCCAGACACCAGACGAAATCCCATTCGCCTTCGCAGTCTTTCAGGACAGTGTCAAACGCAGTCAAGTTGGCGTGAATATCAGCAATGACCAGGATGCGCATGCACCGCCCCTAATCGCAAAGTTCTGAGGTCATCATACCATTTCTTGCTGCAACTCACCATATTTGGCGCGCAGCGCAGTTGGGAAGCATCCCTATTCCTGGATATGCCTGCGGAAGTCTAGCCCCTCAGTCTCCCCGAAGCATCAAGGAGCGGTTACGCCGAGAACATAAATGCGACGAAAGGCGATATAAAATGTCAGAATCCGCTGGCTCACCCCGCAGCAGCTAGCCGCAAGCCCCGATCGCCTCGACATAATGCGCGCTGATCCAGCCCTGCGTCCCGTGATAATCGACCTTGAACCAGTCCTGCGTCCGTTCCAGCGCCGT
>DAOUKU010000063.1:0-7778 GCA_034420985.1 Anaerolineae bacterium
AAGGTCGCATTTGAATCTTTGGCGTAGGTCTCGCGGATGCGCTTGTCGATGACATCGTATTTGCGGTTCTTGTTGTTGTCGTTTTCGTTGACCTGCCCGACATTGTAGGGCGGGTTGCCGATGATGACATTGATGTCGGCGGCTTTCTGGCGGTTGACCCGCGCCGTGTTGGCTTCCGTCAGGTAGGTCAGTTGCCGTTCGCGCGCCAGGTCCAGCGTGTCCACGAAGCACAGCCCCTCGAATGCCAGCCGCCCGCCACCCGCCAATTCATGGTAGCAGTGCTCGATATTCAGCGAGGCGATGTAATAGGGCATGAGCATGACTTCGTTGGCGAAGAGGCGCTCGCAGTAGAAGTCGCGCAGTTGGCGATTGTTGTTGGCGTGGACATGGCGCAGCAACTGCACGACGAAGTTGCCGGTGCCGGTGGCGGGGTCGATGACTACGATGCCGGGGTCGCCCAGCCGTTTGTCGAAGTGGCTTTGCAGGGCTTCGTCCACCGCGCGCACCATGAAGTCGACGATCTCGTGCGGCGTATAGACGATGCCGTGCGTATCCGCGACCTTGACGCTGTAGCCCTGGAAGAAGCGCTCGTAGATGCTGTTGATAAAAGATTGCTTGTGGCTGTGGTCGAGGTCGGCGGCGGCCTCTTCCACGCGCTTGTGGAAAGGCTCCAGCTCGCCATAGAAAGCCGCCTTGTTCCAGTGCTGGCTGGTGAGGGCGTTGATGACGCGCTCGATTTCCACCGCGATGACATTGATATGCGAGAAGCTAGGCAGGTCGAAGACCTTGCTGATGATGCGCTCGGTCATCAGATGCTGGATGAGCATCTCGTCGACGGCTTCGCGGCTGATGTTGGGGTTGAGCGCGCTTTGGCAGAGGCTCATCAGCCCGTCGTAGGCGTCCTTAAAGGCGCGGTTCTGTTCATGCGCCTGGTCGATCTTCGCCTTGAGGTCGCTGGCGATGCGGCGGATTTCCTCGCCATAGCTTTCCGCCGCCTGGTTGAAGCTGTCGAAGGACTCGGCGCGGTAGCTGAGGAACTGGCTTAACAGCGCGGCGAAGTCGGTTTTCTGGCTGATGAGCGTGCGGCGCGTTTCGTACCCGTCCTGGTAGAGCACGGCGCGGATGTTGTCTTCAAAGATGATGTTGTTGTTGGGGTAGCCGCGTTCAAACTTGCGGGCGATTTCCTGTTCGAGGTTGTCGTTGCTGTCTTTGGCTTCCCAATAGGCGAACGGGCGTTTGAAGTCGTCCAGCAGCGCGCCATCGATGCGGATGGGGTGCGACGCGCCGGGCAGGTGGATGGCGTGCTCCTCGCGCAGGTCGAGCTTGCGCCGTTTGCCCAGGTCGCGCAGCAAGCCGCTGAAGGCATGGCGCGTGCCGCCCTCGTGCGTGACGCCCTGCTTCTTCAGCGCGTTCAGCCGCTTATAATACTTGCCGAGCGCTTTGTCGTGCCGGTCTATGGTGATAGTCGTCATCAGCTTCGCGTTAGCCTTCTGCTGCCAATTGCGCTATTCTACCGCGTATGCGCTGGTCAATCCGCATGCCGACATTCACAGCGCCAGGGAAGCAGCTTTTCGAAGCACTTTTCGCGACAGGGGGTTACCGATGTCAGAGGAGAAGCAGACAAAGAAATCGCGGCGACGGCTGCTGCTGATGGCGCTGGCTGTGGCGGCGCTGGCGGCGGTTGGCGCGCTGGCCTTCGTCCTGCACGAAGCGGCAAGCAGCAAGGGCACAGTGACCGTGAAAACCACCGCGCTGACCGACATGGGCAAGCAGGGAGAAGCGCTTTTCAAGGCCACTTGCATGGAATGTCATGGTGAAAATGGCGCTGGCACGATGCAAGGGCCGCCGCTCGTGCATATCATCTACGAGCCGCGCCACCATTCCGACAAAGCCTTCTACATGGCGGTGACTTATGGCGTCCGCCAGCATCATTGGCCCTATGGCGATATGCCGCCCCAGCCGCACATTTCGCCAGACGACGCGACCAAGATCATCCGCTTCATCCGCGAATTGCAAGTTGCCAACGGCATCAGCTGAACGCGGCGACAAGCGCGGCTGCCTGGCAGGATATTCTGGCGCGAAAGCCGCGCGGATACACCTTGTATTGCATTTGCGGTTTGTGATATATTGCACACACGCAGGTCAGGGCGCGATTGCAGCGCGCGGCGCAGTCGACTGTGAATGGAAGGATGACGACAGCCTATGGCAACAGCAGAATCCACCAGTCCGCGGATGATGAGCGCGGCGGCAGCCCGGCGAAGCGCGGCGCCCGGCGTCCAGGTGGCGGCGCCTTCCCGGCGCGAGTTTCTCTATTACATCTGGGGCGCGTCCATGGCGCTGCTGCTGGGGGAAGCCACGGCCGGTTTGATCTGGTTCGCCTTCCCGCGCTTCAAAGAGGGCGAGTTCGGCGGCACTTTCGCTTTTGACCCGGAGGAGCTGCCGGGGGTTGGCGCAGCGCCGACATCGGTGCCGGCCGGGCGTTTCCATGTGACGCTGACCAGCGAGGGCTTGCGCGCGCTGTATGGCGTCTGCACGCATCTGGGCTGCCTGCCCAAGTGGGTGCCCACCAACAACCGCTTCGAATGTCCTTGCCACGGCAGCAAGTTCCATCTGAGCGGAGACTGGATCGAAGGTCCGGCGCCGCGCCACCTCGACCGCTTCATCGCCACGGTGACCTATGCCGATGGCACGACCCTGGAGACGCCGGCTGATGGCGGCGCGATCCCGCTGGACCTCAACCGACAGATCACCAGCATCCAAATCGACACTGGCGCGCGCATCATCGGGGCGCTGCACTAAGCCCGCCCAGCTAGCGTGAAGAGAACCGAGGCGCAAAATGAGCATCCTCCCCTTCCCCTCATTCCTGGACGATGTCAAGGAAAAAGGCTTCAAGAAAGCCGTCTTTGAGGGCATTGACGATTCGGTCGAGCGCTTGACGGCCGGCTTGAATGTGCAGGACTTGCGGGAAGCTTTCCGCGGCGAGAATCCCAGCCGCCGCCCCAACCCGCGCCTGACCCCGCATGCCGACGGCTTTTGGCTGCACATGCGCCCGTCTTACTTCAACCGCGATGTGACGGGCATGTATCCGACTTTCCGCCTGGGCTGGCTGTCTTCTTATTTTGTGTTCTTCGAGACGATCACGGGCATTCTGCTGATGCTTTGGTACACGCCGTCGCCGGAGATCGCCTATGGCGATATGCTGACGATATTGAGTAATGTGCCGCTGGGGCAGTTGATGCGCGACATGCACCGCCTGGGCGCGGAATTCATGGTCGCGGTGGTGGCCATGCACATGATGCGCACCTGGATCACGGGCAGCTACAAGAAACCGCGGCAATTCACCTGGTTCAGCGGCTTGCTATTGTTAGTGATTACGGGTTTCCTGAGTTTCTCCGGCTATTTGCTGCCTTGGGATCAGCTGTCGCTATGGGCGGTCACTATCGGCGCGTCCATGGCGGAGGCGACACCGGTCGTCGGCGATCAGGTCAACTTGCTGCTGCGCGGCGCGCCGGAGTTGGGCGCGAACGGGCTGCTGCGCTTCTATTTGCTGCATGTATTGGCGCTGCCGGCGCTGCTTTTTGTGTTCTTCGGCGTGCACTACTACAAAGTCATCATTCATGGGCACAGCCTGCCGCCGCAGAAGGAAAATATCGGCGAAGATTCGGCCAAGCGCGTGCCGCTGGACAAGCGCGTCTATTTTATCCCCGATATGCTGACCTACGAGATGATGTGGCTGGCCGCCACGACATTTATCATCACGGTGCTCTGCATTTGGTTCTATCACGCGCCGCTGGAAAATCACGCTGACCCGCAGGTTACGCCGCTGGGCACGACCGCGCCCTGGTACTTCTTATGGATTCAGGGCGCGCTGAAGCTGGGCGACAAATTCTTCTGGGGCGTGGCTTTCCCGACTATTGCGCTGGGCGGTTTGGCATTGCTACCTTACCTGGATGTGACGCCCAGCCGCCGTTACGCGCATCGCCGTTTCATGCTGACGATTGCCTGTCTGCTGATTTCGGTGACGACAATTTTGAGCTACATGGGCTTGGCGAAATTCGCGGTGCAGACCTCGGCGGAGACCGAGATTGTACATGAATTGACCTTCGAGCCGGCGCACAGCAAGGTCGGCATCGGGCGCACCATTCCCTTCGACCAGATGATTGTCGGCGCGTACACCACTGCCGAACTGCACGGGCACGAGGGCATGTCCGCGGCGGATTTCATCGCTGAGTTCAATGCCGAGACGCAAGCCAATGGGCAGTGGGCGCAGCTGATCGCCGAGTTGCAGAACCAGCATGTCGGCGGCAACCAGTTGCCCTTGCGCTTCCGCACAATCCCGGAGGATGAAGCGCCCAAGCTGATGCAGGTGATGAAAGAATTCGAGCATCACATCGCTGGGGAGCCGGTCGAGTTGCCCGATGCCTGGGGCGCGCTGGTCATCAGCGATAACCAGAATGGCTTGAAACGGCTGGACTGGGTTGTCAGTTGGGACAGTGTGCAGATTCAAGGCGGGCAGGTCATGATGGATGAGGCGGGCGAGCCAATCATCATATACGCGAGCGAGGAAGTCGCCATGCAGGACGCGGACGGCGAGCCAATGCTGGATGAAGCGGGCGCGCCGATGATGCAGCAGGTGCCGGTCCTGGACGAGGCGGGCGAGCCGGTCGCCGTGCGCCGCATCTACAGCGACCACCTATTCATTCATGAGGAATCGGCATACTTCGACTAGTCGAGAGCGCCCAACTGAGCGAAGCAGACACAGGAAACAGCGATGAATCTACTGGTGATTAGGTCTATCGAAGCGCGCATTCTGGCGGGCATAACCATGTTCGTTGGCATGATGATCCTGGTGGGCTGGGTGGCAATCAACGAAGAAGCGCGCATGCAAGCCTTTGTGCGGCAGCATACCGGGCGCTCCATCGAACGCGGCGCTGAGCTCTACGCTTCTCTGTGTTCGGAGTGCCATGGCGAAGAGGGCTATGGCGCCGGCGACCGCGCTCCCGGTTTGAATAACCCGCATCTCTTTGGCTATGATCCAGTCGGCGCGCAGACAGCCGCCATCACCACCGCCAATCGCGCCCTGGTGCGCTTGAACGAAGATACTAACAGCTTGCTGGGGGAATTCACCGATGCCGACAATCCGCCGGACGAAGCGCGTCAAAACGAAATCCTGGCGGAACTAGCCGAGCTGGAGGCGCAGACTGCCGAACAGAACACGCTGATTGAAGCGGCCGTCGCCGAGCGCATCGCCATCCTGGAAACGATAGATACGGCTGTGGACAACGGCTTGTTCCCGCTTTGGGATACTATCGTCGACATAGACACGACCAGCGACAACGAGGTCGAAGTCTTCTTCAATACGCATGGCACGCGGCTGGGGCAAGTTGGCTGGGGTGGCGATCTACATGGCTATGTCGTAACCACGTTGATTCACGGCCGGCCGGGCAGCGCGCGCGTCTATCCCAACAGCACGGGCATGGCGGCCTGGTCGCAGACAGCTGGCGGTCCTTTGCGTCAAGACCAGATTGAAGACCTGGCTGCTTACATTTTGAATTGGGACAAGGGCGGCAACTGGACGACTGAGGACTTCCTGGCGGTTGGGCAGTATGGCAAGCCGCTGGCGGATGGGTCTCTGCCCACTGAGCCGCCACCGCCACCTGCTGGCGACAATGTCTTGGGCATCCTGGCACGTTGGGCGGAAATGGAAATCGTCGGCAGCCCGGCCACTGGCGAATTGCTCTACGATGCCGAGTTTGGCTGCACGGACTGCCATCTTGAAGGCGGGTCAGCGCCAACAACTTCCGGCACCGCCACGCGCGTTCGCGAAGAACGGCTGACCATGCCGCAATTCGCCGGTTATAGCGTCGAACAATACCTGGTGGAAAGCATCGTGCGCTCCGGCGACTTCGTGGTCGAGGGATATAGTTCCGGTTTGATGCCGGCCAACTTCGGCGCGCGTATGACCGACCAACAACTGGCCGATATCGTGTCCTACTTGTTGACACAGGAATAGAGCCCGCGGATGAAATGCGCAAGCCCTCGGCGACGGGGGCTTTTTCGTTTCTGCCGAGCCACTGCGATGAATGCGCAATGCCAGCCAATCCAAGCCGAGCGCCCGGCTGCGCGACTCTCGCTGCTGTTGCTGGTCCTGACGCTGCTGGCGATGCCCGCGCTAGCGCAGGATGAGCCATCGGCTGGCTGCACGGTGGAAGAATTAACGCGACAGCAGCAGACGGTGGCAGAATATCTGCCGCTGGACTTTGTCAGCGACCGCGGGCAAGCCATCGCCAACTTGTACCGCCTGGGCGCGCTTTACCAATCCATGGCGCTCTACTGCGACTACCAGCCCAATGCGATAGAAGTCAATGCCATGCTGGAGCGGGCGCTGGAATACGCCTCGCTGGAGGAATTGATCGCGGCGCAGTCGGTCGGGCGCGACATCGACGAGATCATGGCGCAGTTGGACGAGACTTATGGCGATCCGCTGGCCGGGCAGCAGTTGTACAATGGCGAGCAGCCTGCGCTGGGCGGCGTCATGCTGGGCTGTTCCGGCTGTCATGACAACGAGGCAGCAGCGCCTTTGACTGTGGCGACCTGGACACGCGTCAACGAAATCCGTCTGCAACTGCCGCAATTTGCGGGCTATGCCGAACGGCGCTACCTGGTCGAAAGCATTGTGGAGCCGAAAGCCTATATCACGCCCGATTATGTCGATGTGATGCCGGACATCTACGCGACTCAGCTCACAGCGCAGCAACTGGCTGACCTGGTGGCTTATTTGGAAAGCCAGGATCAGTTGCTGGGCGGGTGATTGTGGTATGCTGGCAGTGGCAAACGTGGAGTGGCAGATAGGAGCGGCAGCGTGAATGCGGAGATGAGTCGTGCGGACAGCGTGATGACGCGCCTACTGCATGTTCGCGCCGAAGGACAGGCGGAGGCGTCGGCTCGCGGCGCCGAGAATGCACTGACATTCTCCCTGCTGTTTTCGGGCGTCCGCTGCCTGCTGCAATATGTGCTGCTGCCTTTTTTGCTGCCGCTGGTTGGCGTGGCGGCGGATGCGGCTGTGCCTGTATTGCTGCTGATCAACCTGCTGGCGATGGTCTCGATATTTTTCAGTCTGCGGCGCTTTTGGACCATCGGTTATGCGCATCGCTGGCGTTATCTGGTCGTAGCTGTGGCAGCGCTGGTTTTGCTGGTGGCTTTCACGGTCTACGACATTGTGCAACTGGGCGCGGCACCCCCCCTCGGTCCCCCCGTCGAGTCGGGAGGAGGCTAAACCCCCTCGCCACCTCGTCAAGTCGGGGGGAAGCCTGGCTAATGCGCTTGGCGCAGGCGGGCGACGCAATGGGTCGACCCTGTTTTATTCGCTGGGAGTTTGGGGTTGGGGAAGCAAAACGACCCCGCGCATTGCATCATCGGACAAGCCTTGCAAGCGCGGCTGAAGAGTCGGTAGAATGCGCCCATTCCGCAGCCTGATCGGAGTTTGATTGATGAGACTAAATCGCTCCCGCAGCATCCTCTTGATGGCGTTGTTGTTGTGCTCTCTCGGCACGACATCAGCGCAAGACGCGGCGGCGCAAACATCGCCAGCCGGCTTGTCCATGCTGGTGCTCTTCTTGGGCATTGCCGGCATTCTGGGCGTGTTTGTCATCCGCTGGAGCCAATCCACGAGCGACGACGAAGATTAGACTTCACGCGAAACGCCGCTGTTTTGTTCGCCAGCACTAGGTCTACCTCCTCGCCCCCCCCCCCCCCCCCCCCCCCACAGGGGGGGGGGG
>DAOUKU010000064.1:0-23531 GCA_034420985.1 Anaerolineae bacterium
CCCCCCCCCCCCCCCCGGGGGGGGGGGGGGGGGGGGGGGGGGCTAAGCGCGATTTCGCATGGGTTTCGGCGTTTACGCGAATGCTCGACGAAACCTTCCTCCCATTGATATGGGGGACCGGGGGTAGACCGTGAGCGCCCCGCTCAGCCGATGGAAGCGATCAGCGCCTCCGCCTGTTGCGCGAAATGTGGCGAGGGGTTCTCGCTGAGCGCCACTTCCACGCGCAAGCCCCAGCCATTATCCAGCCAGACGATGCGCGGATCGCTGGCGTCGCGGTCTACTTGGCCGAGCGTGACACTGCTGCCATCAGGCGCGACAAAAGCCAGACGCATGCCCTGATGCGGCTCGCTCAGTTTCACCACGCGCCAGGCGGGCGGATAGCGCAGGCGGAAAAGCCCGGCGTCGATATCTCCGGCGCTGATGATGATGGCCGGGCCGGGTGTGTGCTGCAGCTGTGGCGGCGGGCTGGCTGACGGCAGTGCGCTGCATCCGACCAAGGCAAACAGGACGCAAAGAGCCAGCGCCAGGCGCATTAGAGCTCGGCGATGGAACGCGTGTCGGTCTTGCTGACGCCTTCGACATTGCGGATGGCGCGGATGGTGTTCATCAGGTGGGCGCTGTCGGCAGCGTTCACAAAGGCGATGCAATCATCCGGACCAACAATCAAGTCGGCGCGCTCGACGCCGTCGATGGCGCGCAATTCACGCAGCGAATCGGCGAAATCGACAGAAATGCTCAAATCGATCAACACATAGGCGGCTGGCATGGTCTCCTCCTCGGGCTCCTATTCCCATTCTATCGTGCCGGGCGGTTTGCTGGTGATATCGT
The DNA here is from genome assembly GCA_034420985.1 of Anaerolineae bacterium. Taxonomy (GTDB): domain Bacteria; phylum Chloroflexota; class Anaerolineae; order Aggregatilineales; family Phototrophicaceae; genus UBA6055. The sequence goes on from DAOUKU010000064.1 coordinate 829, forward strand.
AGACGACGCGGTTGATCCCCGCCACTTCGTTGACGATGCGCGCGCTGGTCTGTGCCAACAAGTCCCAGGGCAGGCGCGCCCAATCCGCCGTCATGAAGTCATCCGTGGCCACCGCCCGCAGTGCCAAGGTCTCTTCGTAACTTCGCTTGTCGCCCATCACGCCCACACTCTTGACCGGCAGTAACACGGCGAAGCACTGCGCCGTCTCCGCTCGCAGCAAACCGGCCTGAGCCAGCTCGCCGGTGAAGATGGCATCGGCCGCGCGCAGCCGCTCCAGCCGCTCCCAGCTCAATGCGCCCAGGCAGCGTATCGCCAAACCTGGACCGGGAAAAGGCTGCCGCCAGATGACAGACTCGGGCAAGCCCAGCGCCGTGCCGATCTTGCGTACCTCGTCCTTGAAGCAGTCTCGCAGTGGCTCTACCAGCTCGAAGTCGAGATCCTCCGGCAGGCCGCCGACATTGTGATGCGATTTGATGGTCTTGGCAGATTTGCCGGCCGCTGCGCTTTCTATGACATCTGGGTAGATGGTGCCCTGCGCCAAAAAGCGGATTCCTTGCAGCTTGCGCGCTTCCCGACTGAAGACATTGATGAATTGCGCGCCGATGATCTTGCGCTTGGCTTCCGGCTCGTTGACGCCCGCCAACGCGGTAAGGAAGTCTTCAGCCGCGTTGACAGCGATCAATTGCATGCCACGCTCTTCACGGAAGACGCGTACCACTTGCGCCGCCTCGCCTTGCCGCAGCAAGCCATGATCCACGAAAATGCAAGTCAGTCGCTCGCCGATAGCGCGTTGAATCAGCGCGCCCGTCACCGCCGAGTCGACGCCGCCGCTCAAAGCCAGCAGCACGCGCTCGCCACCGACTTGCTCGCGAATCCGCGCCACAGCATCGTCGATGAAAGCGTCCGCGCTCCATTTGGCTTGGCAGCCGCAAATCTCAAAAGCGAAGTTGCCGAGTATGGCGATGCCTTGCGGGCTGTGCTGCACTTCGGGGTGGAATTGCAGTCCATAACGGTGGCGCGCCAAATCGCCTATGGCGGCATAGGGAGAATTGTCCGATTGCGCCAATGCCGCAAAGCCCGGCGGCAGCCCTTCAATGCGGTCGCCATGCGACATCCAGACCCCCTGCGCCGCATCCAGACCCGCGAAGAGCCGACTTTCGTCCTGTTGCTGAATCTGCGCCGGACCGTATTCCCGCATTGACGAGGCCGCCACAGCCCCGCCCAGAGCCTGGGTCAACAGCTGCATGCCGTAGCAGATGCCCAGCAGCGGTTTGTCGCTCTCCAGCAGGAAGCTGGGCAGCCCGGGCGCCCCGCGGTCGTAGACGCTGCTGGGTCCACCGGACAAAATGTAGCCGGCTGGCTGGTGCAGGTTGACAGTGGCTGGCACGGCATCATGCGGGAAGACTTCGCTGTACACGCCGAGTTCGCGGATACGCCTGGCGATCAGTTGCGTCGTCTGCGAGCCGTAGTCGATGACAGCGATACCGCCGCGCTTCAAGTCGTCCATATCGCGCTCCGCTCAGAAGAAGAGCTTGGCGAGCTTCAAAATCCCCTGTTCCCAGGGCACGCGATGCGAGATGCCCGAGCGACTCTCAAAGGCAGCCAGGTTGTCCAGATACCATTGGAAGTTGCGCAGCAGCGCGTCCTGATTGCTGTAGCGCGGCGCAAAGCCTAGTTTCGCTTCCGCTCGTTCGATGGAAACATAGGAGTCCTTGGCGGCTGTTTCGTAGACCCACTTGTAGAGCGGCGACAGATTCAGCGCCTCCAGCAGGCGCAGCAGCCAAATGGCTGGCTCGGCTGGCAAGGGCGTAACCCGTTTGCCGAAACCAGCGTAATCCAGCACGGCTTGATAATCCTCGCCCATGCTGGTGAATTCCTTGGCGCCAATGTTGAAGGTGTCATTGACCTGCTCGACTGGCAGTTCGGCGCAGAGGCGGATGGCCTCGCACAAATCGTCGACATCCAGCAGCTGATAGCGGTTGCGCCCATCGCCCAGCAATGGGAAGCCGCGTCCGTCCTTCGCCCAGTCATAGAGCAGCGCGAAGACGCCCAGCCGCTCCGGTCCCACGAAAGACTTGGGGCGGATGATCGGCACGATCATGCCCGCCTCCCGCCGGGCGACGCAGATGTCTTCCGCCTGGACTTTCGCTTTCCCATAGGCGCCGACGCCAATGCGCTGGTCATCTTCGCGCATGGGTTGAACATTCGTGATGCCATAGACGGCTGTGGATGATATGTGGATGACGCGCTTGATGCCATGCTGAAGCGCCGAGTCGATGACGACGCGCGTGCCATCCACATCTGTGCTCATAATCTCGTCCGGCGCGTACAAGGGCAGAGCAGCCGCGCAATGCACAACAATGTCGACATCTTGCATCGCCCGGTCTACTTGATCGCGGTGGCGGATGTCGCCGCGAATTTCCCGGATCTGGTCGCGTTCGGGATAATCGAAGTCGGCGAGATCCAGCGAGACCACTTCCTGCCCGCGAGCCAGCAGATGACGACACAGGTTAATGCCGAGAAAGCCCGCGCCGCCGGTGATCAAGTAGCGTGCCATCATTTGCGCCCCGGTCGGCTAGCCGATGAAGTCGGCTGTAAGCGCCCAACTGCCGCCGAAAACCATGTCAGCCAGGGGCTGGCGTTCGCGAGGGGACTCGTCGCGCTGGACTTGCCCCTCCGGCAGATGTCCCAGCTCACTGCCGCGGTAACCAAAAGCGAGGCAGGTATAGGGTTCGTAGTCCTCAGGAATCGCATAGACTTCGCGCGCTTTGTCGGGGAAGAAGCCACCCATTTGGTGCACATAGATATCCTGGGCGAGCGCTTGCAAAACCATCTGCGAGACCGCCAGACCCAGGTCATGCCCGGCATGTCGGTTGAGCGTGCCCGCTCCCCGAAACTTGTGCGCGCAAGCCACCATCAGCACAGCGGCATGCTGCGCCCAAACCTGGTTGCCTTCCCGCAGCACGGATAGCAGCTTGGCGAATTCGGCCGGGTCTTCGCGCCGGGCCACGATGAAGCGCCAGGGCTGCAGATTGCTCGACGAGGCCGCCCAACGCCCCGCCTCCAAGATGCTCAACAAGGCTTTGCGCTTGATGGACCGCTGGCGGTCGAAGCCGACCGGGCTCCAGCGCTGGCGGATCAGGTCGTGTAAAGCCGCATCCGTGTCTGGTAGTTTCTGTGGTGGCGCAGCAGCGACTGACTTCTGCGCGCCGCCCGCCAGCGCATCAAAGACCTTGGGCGCGATCAGCCAGACCAACTCGCCAGCGCCCGCCTCAGCCACATAGGCATCCACCCGCGCCAAACCACCCTTCTTCATGGATACCGCCACGCCCGTCAGCGCATTCACCAAGAGACTCATGTCCGGATTGTGCCCGACGAACATGACTTCGTCATCTATGTCGAGGTCGTCGGTCAGGCGGCGGACATCGGGCAGGTCAAAGCCGAAATCCAGCGGCTCAGCCAGCGTAACTGGCAGTCCTATCGCCTCAGCGACGATGTCGGCGGTTTGTCGCGAACGCAGACGCGGGCTGCTGTAAATCCGCACTGGGGCTATGCCCAGCGCAGCCATCACCGCGGCTGACTTTTTGACGCGCCGCCGTCCACGCGAAGTCAATTCACGCGCGAAGTCGCTGCGCGCCAGGTCCTCGGCGATGCCATGTCGCAGGAAATAGAGGCGCATCACAGCTCTCCCGTCCAGGCAGCCGCTAGTTGGCGGCCGCGGGTGTTGATTCGCTGGCTTTTGTCTTGCCCTCGCTTTTGCTCTCGCTTTTGGCGGTGGCTTTCTCGCCATTGTTGGCGGATTTGCCGTTTTCATTGGCGTTAGCCGGCTTGGCGGGATTCTTGGCTTTGTTGTTATCGTTCACATAGAAGCCACTGCCCTTGAAGATGATGCCGGCCGGTTGAATCACGCGGCTGACCATCTGTCCGGTATTTGGGCAAGCCTGCAGCGGGCTGTCGCCAAAACGCTGACGGATATCAAAAGTTGTGCCGTCCTCACGGCGATAAGTGTAAACAGGCATAAGCGGGCGCACTCTTCTCGCTGAATATCGCATTAAGCACAATATCTTAGCCGAAAAAGCGCGCAAATGGCATTGTCAATTCTGATGGCTGCGGCGCGTCAGGGTTTCCTTGCCTCGTAGACCATGGTCTCGTAGCGCATGCTGGCGTCGCTGCCCACCACATCGCCATGCTGTTCGATATTTTGCAGGCGGTCGTCCGCGCTTTCGCCTGGTTGGTAGCGCTGGATATCGCGGAAGCCCGACTTTTCAAGCGCTTTGATCAAGGTCGGAGCGTCATAAATGAACTTGTGCCGCCAACCGTGAAAGGACTGGTTGATGACATGCGCGGGATTATATTCGCCGATATGCGGGCGGAAATTATCCATGATCCAGCGGATGTAAGCCTGGCGCTGGGCTTCCTGCGGACAGGTGTAGAGGGCGATAATCTGCTGCAGATCCGGCGTCGCCAGCCGCAGTCGCCCGCCTGGTTGCAGCACGCGAAAACACTCCCGCAGCATCTGCGCCGCTTCGTCAAACTCGATATGCTCGATGACATGCTCCCCGAAAATGAGCCCGAAACTGGCGTCGGGGATGGGGAAAGGCTGCGTGGCGTCCAGGAAGATCGTGCCGGGCTTGAAAGGCGTCAGCGTGGTATTCAGCCAGCCGGGCAGCAAATTCGGTCCCGTGCCGATTTGCAATTTGGGTTCATCCGCCGACTTGAGATACCTGCGGATTTGACCCGGCGCGACGATTGCCCAGTAGCGCTGCCGCATGCGAAAGCGAAGACTCGCCATACGCTTCCTTCGCGATAAGTTGTTCGGCGGGTCTATTTCGCCAAGCGCAATTCGGCTGAGGCGAGGACTTTGTTCAGCGCATCCGCCTGAGTTGGTATTTCGCCCTCTGGCGCGACGATCACCGCCAGCAGATAGTGATCCTCCAGCGCCATCGCCAGCAGCAGAGTATCGTTCGCGGCGATATTCGCCAGCAATTGCGCTGAGTCCCGCCCTTTGATGTCGATTAGCTCCGTCCGGCTGTACAACGGCCCGCCTGCCCCATCCGCTGGGGCGCCAACGACGCTATGCAAGATGTCCGCCCCGTTGCGCGCGCCAATTTCCACCAGGTATGCTGGTGTCAATAGCGTGATATCCGCTACTAGGGAGCCGCTGGCCATATCGCCGCCGCCATCCACCGCCAACAAGTCGGCGTCATTCGCCAGGATGAGCCCGCTTTCAGTAACTTTGTAGCTCCAGTCCGGCTCGATAGTCAGCGCGAAGCCGGGGTGCAAGCGACTGGCGAGAAAGGTAAGCAGTTGGCGTTGAATCGGCGTGGGCGTCGGGGTAGACTCGGTCTGCGCGCAACCTGCCAGCAGCGCACAAATGCACAGCAGCGCGATGAGTTTATGATGAATAACCATCCAGCCTCAACCTATCTGGCTCAACGCGCGTCATTATGGCAATAAAGCCCACTTCGCGCCAGCAGCAGGGCAGCCGGTCATGATTCGTTGTGGCGTTGACATGATCGAATGCGCGCGCATCGCAGCGGGGATCGAACGCGGCGGCGAGCGCTTTCTCAAACGATTCTTCACCCAGGGCGAACGCGATGATTGCCAAGACAAGCCCCACAGGTTGGCAGCGCGCTTCGCAGGCAAAGAGGCGGTCGCCAAGGCACTGGGCACGGGTATTGGCGATATCAGCTGGCGAGAAATCGAGATCCGCACGGACAGCCCGCGGCGGCGACCGCGACTAATCCTGTGGGGCGCGGCGCAACGGCTGGCTGACGAACTGCAACTGGATGCCTGGGACATCAGCCTCAGTCACACCGCAACGCAAGCCATCGCTGTGGCTGTGCTGTCAAAAAGCGCGAAAGACTGAATCCGCCTCAGTCCGCATCCTCAAATAGTCGCATCAGTTTCAGTGCGACTTGCAAGTCCAGCCGGGTGTCAGGCGCGGACAGGTCCACCCCGCAGATTTCGCGAATCCGCGCCAGGCGATAATTCAACGTGCTACGGTGGATGCATAGCGACTGCGCAGTCTGCACGCTGTTGCCGCCAGCATCCAGATAAGTCTCCAGCGTGCGCAGGAGGTCTGCCTGCTGTGCCGATTTCAGTTTTCGCAGCAGCGGCGCCTGGGCATTTTGCGACAGGCTGCCCGCGCCGGCTTGATAGAGCGTGTGAATGTAACCGAGGGCGTCAAAGTGGTGCAGCGCTCGCGCCGGCTGGGTGCGCGCGCCGATGATCAGCGCATCGTTGCATTGCTGGTGCGCCGCGCCGACTCCCTGCGTCCCCTGAAATACGCTGCTGATGGCAATTCGCGCATCTGACCCCAGCCTGTCCAACAATTCCGCCGCCAAGCCGTCAAAGCTGTCGTTGCTCTGCACGAGGATGACCACTTGACCGGCGAATTGCGCCGCTACCGCCCGCGCTTCCCGCTGTGACAAAATGCGGTTGATGGCGCGATAGGCTCGCGTAACCGCCGGCGCCAACGCAGCCCCCAAACTGACCAGCAGCATGCGCCAGGGCAAACGCAAATCCACGCCGTAGCGCAGTCCTTGATCGCTGAGAATGCTCTGCCGCGCGCCATCCCCTTCAATCAGCTGTGCGACAAAACTTCCTTTCAACGAGGCTTCCGCTGTCGCCAGCGACTCCTGATAGAGCATCAGCAGCGCCGCCACCGTCGCGCCGATTTCGATGGCCATCATGTCGATAGGCGTCAGCGCTTGCACATCGGCGATGATCCACATATAGCCGTAGATTTCGCTGTGCACGACGATCGGCGCCAGCAAGCGCTCCATCTCCAAGCCCAGAGCCGGCATCACTGGCAGCTGCAGCGGTCGCAATGTCTCGCGGATGCGCGGCAGGTATTCGTCTTCCAGGGCTTCAATGAGCTGAGGATTGGTGCGCCCATGTTCGATGGTGTAGCGGCGCGCGGAATCGACCGCGGCGATATTCTTGCTGGCGATGGCTTCAAAGCGCTCGTTCTCAATGCTGATCGAATGCCCGACCTGCCCCGCCAACATATCCGCCAGCTCGATGAAACCGCCGCCCTCCAGCACCAGGCGGGAAAGCTGTTGCTGAATGGACAGCGCGCGGCTGATGGTGTCCAGGTTGTCTTCGGCAATGCGCTCATTGATGATCTTGGCGATATCGACAAAGCGCGTCTGGTAGGGCAGTTCAATCAGCGGCAAACCCAGCTCGTCGCCCAAGTCACGCAGATGAGCGGGGATTTCTTCCACCATCAAGCCGGTGGTGATGACGACGGCGACGATGCCCTTGGCCGCCAGCTGCCGCAGGAAATCGCTTTGCGCCGCAGCGCCTTGCGGCATATTCATCACAGTCGTAAGTACCAACTCGCCGCCATGCAGCCAATCAGCGACATCCGGGACATTCACGGGGTGCACCCAGCGAATGGGGCGGTCCAGGTCATTGCCGCCAGCGACAACTTTTGCCTGTTTCAAAATGGATGATTGAAGGGCTTCCCTAAGGGTCAACATCTGCGATTGCGCGACGCGCTGCCTGCGTGATAGTCAGCAAGTATAGACGGCTGCGGGCAATCTTGCAGGTGATTGAGGCGGAAGCAGAAGTAAACCCAAGTAAGCAATTGAACTACAGAAAACGCGCAGAGTCGCTTTACGCAGGCGACACTTGTGTCGCCCCTGCGACCTTTCAGATCTCTGTGCCTCTGTGGCAAGTATCTAAGCGGTTGGCATTCGCATTACTTACTTGGACTCGCTGAGATGGGGGACACCGAATGATGTCCCCCAGAGTAGTAGTCCAAAAGTTCAGCCGCAGTTGCCTACAGCGTCGACCCAATGCGCGCTGATCCAGCCATAGACGCCGTCATGCTCGACCATGAACCAGTTGGGCGTGCGCGCCATGCTTTCCTTGACTGTGCCATATTTGACGCGCCCAATGTCGTCCCCGCCGGGCGTGGCGCGGAATACGACATTGTAAATGGGCGAAAACACCGTGCAGCCTTCCAGCGAGACCATGCTGTTGTAGCTGTCCATCGACATCTCGGGGCTGGAGTCCATTTCCATCATGCCCATAGTCTGTTCGGGCATCAACATGGCGGTGCCGGGGTGGCCGATCATGGCGCAGGTCACATTGTCGCGGGTGACATGCTCCAGCGCGACTTCCATGCGCGGACCGCTGGTGGCATCGGCAAAGCGAATCGACCCAAAGCCAGCGAAGCAGACTTCAGCCTCAAATTCGTTCCAGCCCCAGATATCCACGGCGCGGATGGCGTCCGCTGCCAGCCAGGACATGCCGGTGATGTTGGCGCCTTCTACGGCTTGACAACTTATATTGGGTGTATTGCTGAAGACGGTGACCCGCGCGTCCGTCAGGTCGCTGCAACTGTCGCCCGCCTGGCTGATGCCGGCTACGGCAAACAGCAGTATGCAGATCAATGAAATTGCTAGTTTAGTTCTAGTCATGATATGCTCTCCTTTTGTATTTGACCTGATGAATCTCTGTCAGCTGGTCACGAAGGCCAACTGCACTGAAGCAACAGCGATGGCTGCCTAATTTTCAGCATAGCATAGTTTCGCGATTTGCAAGCATTTTGGCGCGGGCTTAAAAGCCAGCGTCTCGGCGAGATGCTCCCACAACCTCATAAGCTGGGTGTCTCTGTGCTTCTGCGGCAGATTAAGCCATGGGCATGTGATGGCGCGCGGCGTAACGCCCGCTGACATGATGCGAAAGCTGCCGCTCGATATCCGTCAGCAAGCCCGACGCGCCGAAGCGAAAGAGTCGCTTGTCCAGCCAGGCATCGCCAAGCTCTTCTTTCATGAGGATCATCCAACTGAGCGCGTCCGTGGCGCTGCGGATGCCGCCGGCTGGCTTGAAGCCCACTTGCGCGCCGGTAATCTCGCCATAAGCGCGGATCTCGCGAACCATCGTCAAGCCGACTTCCAACGTGGCGTTGACCGGCTCTTTGCCCGTGCTGGTCTTGATGAAATCAGCGCCAGCCATCATGCAGACCTTGCTGGCGCGCGCCACTGTCCATAACGGACCCAACTCGCCAGTCGCCAATATCGCCTTCATATGCGCATCGCCACAAGCCGCCCGCATCTCGCGCACTTCGTCATAGAGCCGCCGCCAGTCGCTGCGCAAGGCATGCTCGCGGGAGATGACGATGTCAATTTCCTCCGCCCCCGCTTCGACAGACTGGTGAATCTCTTCGATGCGCTGGGCGAAAGGGCTCTGCCCAGCCGGGAAGCCGGTGGAAACAGCCGCCACGGGGATGCCGCTGCCGCGCAATGCGCCAATGGCGTCCTTGACCCGCGCGTGATAGACGCAGACCGCGCCGACAGTGATGTTTAGCGCCTCCACATCCAGCGCTTCGATGAGATCTTGGCGCAGTGGCTGGCGGGCTTTGGCGCAGAGCCGCGTGACCTTGCCCGGCGTGTCATCGCCGGCCAGGGTCGTCAGGTCGATCATGGTGATGGCGCGCAGGAGCCAGGCCGCTTGCCAGGCGTTCTTGACACTGCGGCGCGCAACCAGGCTGCCGACGCGGCGCTGCGTGGCGCTGCGGTTGATGGTCGTGGCTCGCACCCAGCCCATATCCAGCGGCATACCCGGGTTGCGCTGATGGTTTGTCGTCGTCATTGGGTCGCCGTCCTGCGCATAAAAGCCAAAATCTCTTCGGCGATCTCCTCGCCTTTTTCTTCTTGCAAGAAATGCCCCGCCCCGCGGATCCATTTCTCCGGCTGATGGGCAGCGGTGGGCAGCAGACGCCGAAAGAAACCGGCCGCGCCACCCAGAATGGGATCGCCATCGCTGAACATGACCAAGGCTGGTTTGTCCCATGTCGCCAGTTTGTCGCGCGCGGCTTTGATTTCGCCCGCGCCGGGCATCCCCAGCTCGATGGGCACGAGCGCCGGGAAGATGGCAGCGCCGGCTTTGTAGCTGTCGTCCGGATAAGGCGCGTCATAGGCGGCGATGATTTCGTCCGGCAGCGCGTATGCGGTGATCGTCTGCGCGATCAAACGACCGACTTGCATCCGCATGCCCACCTTCTGGCTGAAGCGCAGCCACATCAGGAAGGCGGGGCTGGGCCTCTCTTCGCCAGTGGGCAAGAAGGTGTTGAGCACGACCAATCGCGCAAAGCGCTGCGGATAGTTGGCGGCGACAGTCAAGCCCAGGGGACCGCCCCAATCCTGGCAAACCAGCGTGATGCGCCGCAGATCCAGCGCTTCAATGAATGCCAGGAGTTTGGCGTAATGCATGTGGAAGCTGTAGTCCTCGGTCGCGGCGTATTTGTCGGATTTGCCAAAGCCGATCATATCCGGCGCCACAACGCGATGTTCCGCAGCCAGCGGCGGGATCAGCTTGCGGTAGAGGTAGCTCCAGGTCGGCTCGCCGTGCAGGCACAGCAGGACATCCTCGCCGGCGCCCTCATCAATATAATGCATGCGCGTATCGCCGATTTGCTGATAATTCGGGGCGAAGTCGTAGCCAGGCAAGTTGTCAAAGCGCTCTTCGGGGCTGCGGAGGACGATCATGTTGCGCTCCTTGCAGGCTGGCGAGTGGAAAGTATAGCACAGCCTGCCGCAGTCCTAACCCCCTCGGTCCCCGCTATACGCGCCTCCTGTAGGGGCGTTGCAGCGGTGGGCGGGGTTCCTTCAATATCAGGTCAAGACATCCGCGTCGTTCGCAGTATAATGCGTCCCGTCTTGTCACTGACAAATTAGCGCCGAAGCACGAACATGCTCGACAAACTTGCCGAAGTCGAATCCCGCTATCTTGCGCTCGAAGCGCAGATGGGCGACCCTGCCATCGCCGCGGACTTTGAGCGCGTGGCTGAGCTGGCCAAGGAACGCGCTGGCTTGCAGGATGTCGTTGACGCTTACCGCCAGTACCTGCGTGAGGATGAAGAGTTGGCTGGCGCGCGCGAATTGCTGCAACTGGCGGACGACCCCGACATGCGCGAGTTGGCGCAAGAGGAAATTGCCGCGCTGGAAGCCAGCACTGCCGAACTGCTGGAGCGCCTGCGTGTGCTGCTGCTGCCCAAAGACCCGCGCGACAGCAAAAATGTCATCGTTGAGATTCGCGCTGGCGCTGGCGGCGATGAAGCCGGCATCTTCGCTGGCGACCTGCTGCGCCTGTATACGCGTTACGCCGAGGGCAAAAGGTGGCGTGTGGAACTGCTGGATGTCAACGAGCAGGGCAACAGCGTCTTCAAGAACATCACTTTCGAGATCAAAGGCGAGGGCGCTTTCAGCCGCCTCAAATACGAAAGCGGCGTCCACCGCGTCCAGCGCGTCCCGACCACGGAAAGCCAAGGGCGCATCCACACCAGCACCGCCACCGTCGCTGTGCTTGCCGAGATGGACGATGTCGATGTGCAGTTGGATATGAGCGATGTGGAAACGCAGGTCTTTCGCGCGCGCGGGGCAGGCGGGCAATCCGTCAACACCACCGACTCGGCTGTGCGCCTGATTCACAAACCCACCGGCATCGTGGTCGAAATGCAGGACGAGCGCAGCCAGCTGCAAAACAAGTTGCGCGCCAAACAGGTGCTCATCGCCCGCCTCTATGACGCCGAGGTCGAACGCCAACGCAGTGAACGCGAAGCCGAACGCCGCGGGCAAGTCGGCAGTGGCGACCGCAGCGAGAAAATCCGCACTTACAATTATCCGCAAGGGCGCGTCACCGACCACCGCATTGGCTTCAGCAGCTACAACTTGCCAGCGGTGATGGACGGCTCGCTGGACGCCTTCATCGACCAACTGGCGACCCAGGAACAGGCGAATCAACTGGCGGCTGGCGGCGAATGACCATCCGCGAGGCGCTGCAGTTGGCGCGGGTTGCCCTCGTCAATAGCGCTAGCGCCGACCTGGATGCGCAAGTCCTGCTGGCGCATGCGCTGGGCGTCGAGCGCGCAACTCTCTTCGCGCATCCCGAAGGGACGCTGGCTCAGCGACAATTGCGCTGCTTCCAGACTATGCTGGCGCGCCGAGAAAAGGGCGAGCCTGTCCCCTATCTGCTGGGCAGTTGCGGCTTCTACGATATTGAGTTGCGCGTGACGCCCGCTGTGCTCATCCCGCGTCCGGAGACCGAATTGCTGCTGGAAGAAGCGCTGCGCCTCAGCGAGTCCGCTTCAGCCGCGACCATCGCGGATATCGGCACGGGCAGTGGCGCGCTTGCCATCGCTTTCCAGCGGCGGCTTCCCAAGTGCACGGTCTATGCCACAGACATTAGCGCCGACGCTCTGGCTGTCGCCCGCCAAAACGCCGCTCGCTATGCCGCGGAGATCGAATTCTTGCAAGGCGATCTGGCGCAGCCATTCATTGAGCAGGGCATTCGAGTCGACCTGCTGATGGCAAATCTCCCCTACATCGCCAGCGACGAGCTTGCGCAACTGCCGGTGGCGGATTACGAACCGACTTTGGCGTTGGATGGCGGCGTGGATGGCTTGGATTGCATTCGCGGGTTGCTGCGGCAAGTCGGCGAAGTCTGCCAGCCAGGCGCGTATGTCCTGCTGGAGATCGGCGCGGGGCAGGGCGAGATCGTCCAAGGGCTAGCACGGCAGGAATGTGGCGTGGAGGCGGCGATTCTGCGCGATTACGCTGGTTTGGATCGCATCGCGCGCTTCCAGACGCCGTCGACACCGCCAAAACGGCTTGTGTAGGGGACGGGGGTCATTCTTGGGCGAGTTAGTGGCTCGCTCGTACTATTTTCGCCAGGCGCCTGTGCTATCCTTTCGTCCTGATGCTAATGCCAAGGAGCCTCGAAACCCATGCTCACGCGTGCTGACTTTCTCATTCGCGATGACATCACCTTTCTGAATCACGGTTCCTTCGGCGCATGCCCGCGCGCAGTCTTCGCGCGGTATCAGGATTGGCAGCGGCAACTGGAACGCCAGCCCATCGCCTTTCTGCTGCGCGAACGGACGGCGTTGATGGCGGATGCGCTCGCGAAAATCGCCGCTTTCCTGCATGTTCGCGCCGACGACATCGTCTTCGTCACCAACGCCACCTCCGGCATGAATGTGGCTGTGCGTTCGCTGCCGCTGGGGGCGGGCGACGAGATCCTGACCAGCGATCATGAATACGGCGCCATCAACCGCCTGCTGGAGTACAAAGCCGCCAAGACCGGCGCGCGCATCGTTCGGCATCAGGTGGCGCTGCCCTATACCAGCGATGAGGACTTCGTAGACGCGCTCTTCGCCAAAGTCACGGGGCGAACGCGCGCCATCGTCATCAGCCATATCACATCGCCATCAGCCTTGATCCTCCCTATCGCGCAGATTTGCCGCCGCGCCCGGGGGCATGGCATCCTGACTATCATTGACGGGGCGCATGCGCCGGGGCAGCTGCCGCTTGACCTGGATGCCATCGGGGCGGATTGTTACGCCGGCAACTTTCACAAGTGGCTTTGCGCGCCAAAAGGGGCGGGCTTCCTGTATGCGCGCCCCGAGCATCACCACTGGCTTGAGCCGCTGGTCATCTCGCATGGCTGGCGGGAGGACAGCGATTTTGTCGAGCGCAACGAATGGGGCGGCACCCGCGACATCGCCGCTTACTTGAGCGTGCCGGCTGCTATCGACTTCCTGCGCGAGCACGATTGGCAGGGCGTGATGGCGCGCTGCCATAGCTTGGCTGCCGCAGCGCAGGCGCGAATCTGCGGGCGCTATGGATTGCCGCCGATATCGCAAGATCAATTCGCGCAGATGGTGACCATCCCGTTGCCAAACTGCGATACGGCGCTCGTCAAGGAAAGGCTCTACGACGAACATCGCATCGAAATCCCGGTCGGCGAATTCATGGGGCATTGCGGATTGCGCTTGTCTGTGGCGGCTTATAACAACGCGGACGACATCGAGCATCTGCTGGCGGCGCTGGCGGACTTGGTCGGCTAGCGCGTGAAGGCGGCCACGCTGTCGATGTAATAAGTCTGTGGCGACAGGTCGATGGGCTGGATTTGCCGCAGCTTGAAACCCGCAGCCAGCAAGCCCTTGGCGTCCCGCGCCAGCGAAGCCGGGTCGCTGCTGACATAGACCAGCCGCTTGAGAGGCAGTTGCCCCAGCAGCGCAATGACTTCCGCGCCCAGTCCGGCGCTCGGCGGGTCGACCAGCGCCACATCGACCTTTGCGCCTGCCGCGCCCAATTCCTCCAGCGCTCCCGCCACGCCGCCCTCGATCAGGTCGATATTGTCGTGATCGCGCAAGTTTGCCTCGGCATCGTTGGCGGCCGGCGGATAACTCTCGATCGCCGTAACCAGCGCCGCGCGTTCCGCCATGAAGGCGCTGAAAAAACCAACTCCGCAGTACAAATCCAGCGCATGCTCCGCGCCGGTCAGCCGCAGCGCCACCATCACTTTCCTCAGCAGCTGCTTAATGCCGCCCAGGTTGGCGCGGAAATAAGCGCCGGCTGTGACGCGGAAGCTGCGCCCGCCAATGCTGAAGTTGCTGTGCGCGTCCCCGATCAGGTTGATTGGCTCGCGGCTGGGCAGCAGCAGGTTCACGCTAAGGCTGAGGTCGGTGCGCAACTCGGGATCGGCTTCGGTATCGACTTCCAGGATGAGCATGCGCCGTCCATCGCTGCCGCGCCGCAGGGTCAGGGCTTTGGCGCGTTTGTAATCCAGTTGCAAGTCGGCCAGCAGCGCCAGCAAGTCCGGATGCGCCAGATGACAATCGCTGATGGCTTCAATGCCGCCCTGTTCCCGCGGCAAGCCCCAGCCATCGTCCGCCCGCGACAGCCGCAAGCTGTGGTTGTAGCGCCAGGTCTCGTCGGCGGGGATCACGGGCTGCAGCGCCGCCTCAATCTGCGCGTCCCGCAAGCGCCCCAAGCGCGACAACTGGTCGGCCAGCACATCTTGCTTCAGCAGCAACTGAGCGGAGTAGTCAATGTGCTGCCAGTGACAGCCCCAGCAGCGTCCTGGTCCGAAGTGCGGGCAGCGCGGTGTGACCCGGTCTAACGAAGCTGCCTTCAACTGCAATCCGCGCGCGAAAAGGGCGCGTCCGCTGCCGCCGGTGATTTCCGCCGTGATGCTTTCGCCGGGGATGGCGTAAGGCAGGAAGACCGGTTTGCCGCGATGGAAGCCCAGCGCCTTGCCGCCGTGCCCCATGTCGCGCAGCTCCAGCGTGATGCGTTCCCGGGCTGGCGCTTTGGCAGCTCGCCGCCGCGGCTTGCGTTGTTTAGCCACTCCCAGGCATGTAGTCGATGCCGGCTTTGTCCAGCTCACGCTGCACCATGCGCTCGAACATGCGGTAAGGCTGCGCGCCACTGAGAATCTGCCCATTGATGAAGAAACCCGGTGTGCCTTGCACGCCCGCCAGCTGCCCATCCAGCGCGTCGATTTCAACCTCGTCGATGTACAGACCGGTATCCAGGCAGGCGGTGTAGGCGGTCATGTCCAGTTCGTAGTTTTCGGCCGTCTGCAGGTAAAATTCGCGACCCAGCGATTCCTGGTTGTTGAAGAAACTGCCGTGGAACTCCCAGAATTTGCCTTGGGCATTGGCGCATTCGGCGGCGGCGGCGGCCGGCGTGGACTCTGGTGTCAAGCGCGCGAAATCCCGATAGACATAGCGGATGTAGTCTCCGTAGGCTTCCAGCAGCGGCATGAAGGTCTGGTCGAAGTGGCGTTTGCAATAGACACAGAAGAAGTCGCTGAATTCCACGATGACCACCGGCGCGTCCACCTTGCCGAGGTAGGGATCGTTGTCGACCAGGGCGAAGCGGTCGGGTCCCTCGTCGACGGGCGCGGCGGGCTGATGCTCCTGCAGGGCGCTGGCGATGATGGCGCGGATCTGCGTTTCGCTCAGTGGGGCGGGGGCTTCTGCCTGGCTGTTTTGCCCCAGCGAATAGCCCAATAGCATGCCCAGCGCAAAACATAGCGCCGAAATGACGAGGGCGCTGAGCCGGATTTGCAAGCGCAAGCCCGATTCGCGTTGCTGCTCGCTGCTTTCCTGATGTTCGCTCACGCTGCGCCCCTTCTGGTAGGCTGGCTCTGTGTACGGATTGTAGCGCAAACCTGTGCCGGTGGCTATGGCGAGGGCGCTGATGGGTTATGCGGGCGACACTTGTGTCGCCCCTACGACCTTCCAAATCTCTGTGCCTCCGTGCCTCTGTGGCAAATATCCAAGCGGTTGGCTTTCGCATGACTAACTTGGACTCACTTCTGCGCGCTTTGTGTACTCTGTGGTGCAATTTTGTGGTTAAATCGCTGAGACAGGCAGGGGGCGTCAGGCTTGGCACAAGCGCAGAGTGGGCTCATCGTCAAGGAACAGAGCGGCTTTTATTGGGTCGCGGCTGAGGACGGTCATACCTACATGTGCGAGCTGCGCGGTCGTCTCAAGGAGGAAGCCAAGACCTCCGACATTGCCGCCATTGGCGACCGCGCGGCCATCAGCCTGCGGCGCGAAGAAGGCACGGATGTCCTGATGGGCGTCATCGAAGGGCTGGCGCCGCGCAAATCGGTGCTGTCGCGAGCCTTGCGCACCACCGGCAAACGCGGTGTCGGGCAAGCCGAACGCGAACATGTGCTGATCGCCAATGCCGACCGCGCGCTCTTCGTCTTTTCCGCAGCGCAACCCGTCCCCGACCTAAAGATGCTGGATCGCCTGCTGGTGGCTGGCGAGAAATCCAATATCGCCCAGTTGCTGATCGTCCTGAACAAAACCGACTTGGGCTGCTCGCCCGAATTGGCGGCGATATTGGCGGGCTATGAGCGTATGGGCTATCGCCTGCTGCGCACCAGCGCCTTGCGCGGCGACGGCATGGATGAATTGCGCGCGCTGCTGGCGGATGGCATTTCTGTGTTCACCGGCCCCTCGGGCGTGGGCAAGACCAGCCTGCTCAACCGCATGGAGCCGGGTTTGGGGCGGCAGGTTAAAGCTATCGGCAGCGCGTCACAAGAAGGCGTGCACACCACGCGAGACAGCGCCCTGGTGCGTTTGCAAAGCGGCGGCTACCTGGCCGACACGCCCGGCATGCGCTCCATCGCGCCCTGGGATATTGAACCCGATGAATTGGACGCCTATTTCCTGGATATCGAACGCTTCGTGCTGCACTGCAAGTTCAGCAATTGCACGCACAGCGACGAGCCAGCCTGCGCCGTGCGAGACGCGCTGCGGGAAGGCAAAATCGCCCGCCACCGCTACAAGCACTACCTGGAACTGCGCGAAGAACTCCGCGACACCTACATCATATACAACCGCTAGCCCTCGAAGAGGTTCTCCCCGCGCGAGAGCCGCCGGGCGATGCTGAAGGTCTGCAGCTGCGAGCGCATGGTCGGCGCATGGGCAGCCAGGTAACGCGCCGCCGCCACCAGCACATGGTTGGCGCGCTCCAGCGAATCCAAGCGGATGAGGCTGTACTGATTGAAAGCCGCTTCTACGCACTGGATGGTGTGGAAGTTGCGGTCTTCCCGCAGCAGCAGCCCGCCCATGCGCGCCATCAGCTTGTCCGCGCAGCCGCCGCTGGCCAGGTATTGCGCCACTAGCGTGCCGGCCTGATTAACTTGCTGCTGCAGGTTGAGCAGCGATTCCAATTTGTCCAGCAGGGCGTCGGCATCGGCGACGGGCTCGGGTTCTGGCAGGCGCACGGCCGGCAGATTCAAAAAACGATCCAGGTAGATGCTCATTGCCGCATCGAAAATGCCGCGCGTTAAACCCAGCGACTCCACGCGTCGCAATCCACAGTGCACGGCGTTGGCGAAGGTGAAGGTATGCAGCGCCGTATCCCAATCGCCGAATTCGTTGCTGGTGTGGAAGTGGGCGATGCGGCGGGCGGCGGCATAGGCGACGATGCCAGCCAGATCAACTGCTGTAACGCCGTCGCGCAGGCAATCCAGCAGCAGCGCGATGATGGCATGCGGGTCATCGCCAAGCAGGGTCGGCATCAGCGCTTCGATATCGACTTGCGCATTTTTACCGGCGCCTGCACCCAGCGCGTCCGGCAGGTCCTCAAAGGCTGCTTCCAGAGGCGGGATCAAGTCGATGGGTTTGCGCCAGGCGTTGGACTCTTCCATGCGCCGCGCCTCGGTCAAATTGGGCACGACGCTGGTGAAAGCCAGTTCCGCCGACTCCCAGCCGGCCAGGTCGACCGATTGCAGCGCCTTGTTGATGAAATCAAGCGTATGCCCGGCGTCCAGGTAGCGGTGGTCGGTGGCGGCGGTGAAGAGGATATCGGCGATCTGCTTGTCATCAGCGCCGGCGCGCAAGGCCGAGATGATGGCGCGTTCGCCAGCCTGGGCGTCGCGCACCTCTACAAACTGACGGAACCACTGCTTCAGCGTGGGGATGTCGGTCTCGGCGTTGGGCAGAGGTCGCGGATTGAAGCGCGGCGCCATGCCGGCGGTATCGCTGGCGACATCCGCCAGACCGTGGAAGAGCGCCAGGGGACGGTCTTCCGCGTCCAGGTAGGGGACGAGATTCATCGTGCAGCCATGAGTGGTCAAGCCGCGCCCCCAGTCCATGCCGCGCTGCTGCGTGCCAAAAGCCAAGCCGATGCGGAAGGGCTGCGCCGGCGACACAGCCTGTTCCAACATGTTGATGACCGCCTTCGCCACCACCAAGCTGAGGTTGTGCTGCAAGCCGTCTCGCAGGCGGTTTTCCTGATGCGCGACCGTGTTGCCGCGCGGGCGCAAATCAATATAGATCTCGCCGTTCCGCAACTCTACCGGGAAGCTGTCGATATCGTCCGCCCACAGATCGAAAGCGCCGCCGCTGGCGACATCAAAGCGGGCATGATGCCAGTGGCAACTCAATATGCCGTCTTCGACCGAGCCCTTGTCCAGCGGGAAGCCCATGTGCGGGCAGCGGTTGTCCAGGGCGTAGACGCGCTCGTTGTGCTGGAAGAGCACGATGGTCTTGCCGTTAGGGCGCACTGTCAGGCAGCCGCTGCGCTGTAAATCTGCCAGTTGCGCGACCGGCGTGTACATGTCTTTTGCTGTCATTTGTCGCGCCTTTCACCGCTCGTATAAAGTACAAGTCTTCAATTGAGATAGTAACACATAAACCTCTCGCCCCGCCATCAGTCGAACAGTGTAGGGGCGAGGCATTGCCTCGCCCGCATTCTTGATGCATGCCTAGCGGGCGATATTCATGCCGCCCCTACGAGTCTCCAATTCTGACCCGGTGGGTCGCCCCTACACGATTCACCTGCGGACGAGACTTGGGGGCGGGGGTAAGAACAATTCCCCAAACTTGAAACTGCGGTGCGCAAAGGCTAGACTGTGCTCCCTGCTGCGGAAAGGAATTGTCTTGCCGGAACAGGCGCTTTATCTGAAATGGCGTCCGCTGTCCTTTGACGATGTCATCGGGCAGGAGCACATCACGCGCACACTGCGCAATGCCCTGGCGCGCGGGCGGATTCGCCATGCCTACCTGTTCAGCGGCCCCCGCGGCACCGGCAAAACCACCACTGCGCGCTTGCTGGCCAAGGCGGTCAATTGCGCGGCCGATGACGCCAAATCGCGCCCTTGCAACGACTGTCCAAATTGTCATGCCATCAATGAAGGGCGCTTCCTGGACTTGATCGAGATTGACGCCGCATCGCACACCGGTGTGGACGATGTCCGTGATTTGCGCGACAAAATCGCCTTTTCGCCAGGCGAAGGCAGTTACAAAGTTTATATCATCGACGAGGTGCATCGCTTCAGCGGCAACGCTTTCGACGCTCTGCTCAAGACCCTGGAGGAGCCGCCCAGCCACGCTATCTTTGCGCTGGCCACCACCGAAATCGACAAAGTGCCCGCCACCATCAAGAGCCGCTGCCTGCAATTTGAATTTCGGCGCGTGTCCTTGCGCGAGGTCACGGCGCGTCTGCAGCATATCGCCGCGAGCGAGGCGCTGGATATTGAGCTGGCGGCGCTGGAATTGATTGCGCGGCAGGGCACTGGCAGCGTCCGCGACAGCATCAGCCTGCTCGACCAGATCGTCACCGACCCCGACGAACAGGTCACCCTGGAACTGACGCAGCGCCTGCTGGGCACCGCTGACTCGCTGCAAGTGCGCGATCTCGTGGAGGCGCTGATTGCGGAGGATGTGGCGGGCGGAATCCAGCTGATCAACGATTCTGTCGATGCCGGCAGCGACCCGCGCCAGTTTGGCCAGCAGATCGTCGCTTTCCTGCGCAATGTGATGCTGGCGCAGACAGCCAGCGCCGCCCTGATAGAAGCGTCCGAAGACGAACAACGGCGTTACGAAGACATGGCGCAGCGGCTGTCCCGCGCCCAGCTTTTGCGCGCCATTCGCGCCTTTAACGCCGCCATCAACAACTACACCGGCGGCTGGCAGCCGCAACTGGAACTGGAATTGGCTTTCATCGAGATTCTGCAGCAGCCCGAAGCAGCAGCGTCAATGCCGGCAGCGCAGCCACAGCCAGCGCCGGGCAGCCGCCCGCAATCCCGCAGTGAGCTTGCGCGCGCGGCATCACAAGGACCGGCAGCCGACGCCAGCAGATTTGAACGAGCCGATGCCAGCGTGCCCGGTGCAGAGCCCGCCTACTCTGTTGCCAAGATTCACGCGAACTGGATGGAGATTCTGGGGCAGGTGCATCGCTACAGCAAGAATCTGCCGGCGCTGCTGGAACACGCCCATGTACGCTCGATTGAAGGCAATCGGCTGATCCTGGGGGTGCCCACGGCATTCTTTCAGCAGAAGATTGCCGAGGCGGAGCGCGCGCGCGTACTGGAGCAGGCGATATCTGATTTGCATGGTGTCAAGCTGCGCGTCGAGCCCCGCGTCGTCAGCGATGTGCGCCCGCCGGAAGATATGCCCGCCGCCGCCCCCTCGGAGGACCCGCTGGTTGAAGCCGCCATGACGCTGGGTGGCGTGGTCGATGACTAGGCGGCGAAACAAAAATCAGCCAGGCGGCGCGCATGCCTACTTGCTCGATCCGGAAATCCTTGCAGGGTTGCCGCTTGCCCTTCGCCCGGCGATAGAATAGATTCTGTAGCGACGCGAGGGCGGAGACATTGGGAGAGGGCGCATGAGCAAACGACGCGGCAGACGCAGCGGGGGCGGGCTCCCCGGCGGCAACCCCATGGCAATGCTGCAAAAGATGCAGCAGGATATGGCTGAAGCCCAAGCCAATCTGGAACATGAAACCACCGAAGTCTCGGTCGGCGGCGGCGCTATCCGCATCGTCATCAGCGGGCATCAGCGCGTGCAATCGGTGAGCATCAACCCCGATGTCATTGATGTCGATGACGAAGAATGGCTCACTGACCTGCAAGATTTGCTAGTGGCGGCGGTCAACCAGGCGATTGAACAAAGCCAAGCAATGGCGGCCGAGCGCATGGAAGCCATCACCGGCGGCTTGGGCGATATTCCTGGCTTGGGCGGCTTGCTAGGCTGAGCCAATGATGCAAAGCGCGATCCCGCAGCCCGTGACGCAGCTCGTGGAAGCTTTGTCGCGCCTGCCTGGTATTGGTCCGAAAACAGCCTCTCGCCTGACTTATTTTCTGCTGCGCGCCCCGGACGAATATTCGCTGGGGCTGGCGGATGCGCTCGCCAAACTCAAGGCGCTGACGACGCTCTGTGGCAACTGCTATAACATCACTGTCGAGGACCCTTGCCCCATCTGCCGCGCTGGCGACCGCGACGCCATGACCATTGCTGTGGTCGAAGAACCGCTGGACCTCATGGCCATTGAGCGCACGGGCATTTACCGCGGGCAATACCATGTGCTGCATGGCGCCATCTCACCGGTCAGCGGCGTCGGTCCGGATGATTTGAGAATCCGCGAGTTGCTGGCTCGTGTAGAGAGCGGCGCTGCGCGCGAAATCATCATCGCCACCAACCCGGGCATGGAAGGCGACGCCACAGCCATGTATTTGCAGCGCTCATTGGCGGGCGCTGGCGTCTCGGTGACGCGGCTGGCGCGCGGACTGCCTACCGGCGGCGACCTGGAATATGTGGACTCGGTGACGCTGATGCGCGCGCTGGAAGGGCGCAGCGAATTGGCTTGACAAGCCTGCCGAAATAACTTCAGGAGAGACTGGCGCGATGGGCAAATCAAAGTCTTTGGATCGCGCGGAAGCTGTCAAGCGGATCGACAATTTCATCGCGACGCACGACGACTGGCGTGGCGAGACCATGGCGCGTATACGCCAGATCATCCACGAGGTCGCCCCGGATGTCATCGAAGACTGGAAGTATATGGGCTCGCCCTTTTGGTCTTTCGAGGGGATTCTTGGTCACGGCAACATCTTCAAAGCCAAGGTGAAGCTGACTTTGCACCACGGCGCGAGTCTGCCTGATCCGCAGGGGCTCTTCAATGCGAGCCTGGCCGCCAGGCAGTCGCGCGCGATTGACATCTTTGCGGGCGACGAGATTGATGTGGACGCGCTGAAGACCTTGCTGCGCGCCGCGATGGCATACAACGAGACCCACGCTGTGAAGAAGAGCAAAGGCTCGCGGGATATCTAGCGCCTGCTCCCCCGCAAACCGCAGAAAAGGCCGGGCGACCAACTTGATCCCCCGGCCTGACAATTCCTAGCCGCAAAGCCCCATCGGCACGACATAATCGGCGCTGATCCAGCCCTGCGTCCCGTGGAAATCCACCTTGAACCAGTTGGCCGTCCGCGCCAGCGCGGTCAGCACAGCATTGTGGGGCAGCAGGTTGTGGCGGAGGCCCCGGGAATCGGCGAAGCTGGTGATGCGCCCCCCAGCGGGCGCGTCGCGGAAGTTCAGCATCTCAGTCGTGCGCACCATGCAGTCGCTCAGACTTTGCCCTGTAACTTGCCGGGCTGGC
>DAOUKU010000065.1:0-424617 GCA_034420985.1 Anaerolineae bacterium
TTTTCTTCAGCCGGTCAATTGGTCGATATCACTGAACAAGTCAGAGGGCTGGATTATGCCGATGACCTGACCCCGGCGCACATGGAACTGGGCATGTATGAGGGGCGCAACTATGCGGTGCCAACCGCCGTCGATGGCTCCTTCATCATCTACAATGTCGACCTGTTTGAACAGGCGGGCTTGGATCCGGATAATCCGCCTTCCACCTGGGACGAAATGCTGGACGCGATGCGCGCCATTGACGCGCTCGGCGACGACATTTATGGCTATTGGTTCTCTCTGGGCTGCGCCGGCTGCAACGCCTTCACCTTCCTGCCCTTCATCTGGGCAAGCGGCGGCGATGTGCTCAGCGACGACTACTCGGCGCCGACCTTGCTCGAAGACCCGATCGTCCGCGAATCGCTTGAGTTTTATCGGACGATTCGGGAAGAGGGGCTCGTCCCCGAAGGCGCCAGCATCGACAACGGCAGCAACTTCACCAATGCCTTCGCCGCTGGCAATATCGGTATGGCGGGCACCGGCAATTTCAGCCTCAGTCGCTACAAGAACGAGTTTCCCGACATAAACTTTGACCTGTTCCACATCCCTGGCAAAGACGGCGGCAGCGCGTCATTTGGCGGAGGCGATGTCATCGCGATCCCCGCAGGCACAGAACACGTCGAGGAAGCCTGGCGCTTCATCGAGTGGACCTTGACTGAGGGACCGCAGATCGAAATCTACGCCGCCAATGGCCAGATTCCCGTGCGGCTTTCGCTCGCCGACAACCAATACTCCCGGGAGGATCCGCGCTTTGTCACCTCCGGCAGCGCGCTGTCCGTGGGCCATACTCCCTACACCACTGTCTACAACGACTTGTTCAACGACCCCAATGGTCCCTGGCTGGAGATGCTTCAAGTGGCAATACTGGACGGCGACATAGACGGCGCGCTGGAAGCAGCACAAGAGCGCTTCACCCAGATTATGGGCGGTTAGCCATTTAGCGCGCCTGCCCTGCCGCGCGCCGGCACTGCAGGCGCTTGACCATTCGATACTTGTAGGGGCGTCACGCCGTGGCGCCCGTTCTGCAACCTTGAGGGCGTTTCACTGAAACGCCCCTACAGAGTCTTGGCAGCAGCAACGCTATGAAAGAATCACCTGTTGACCAGGCAATCCGCGATCTTGAATCTTAGTTGGGAACAGCGCCGCAAACTGACGGGCTTGCTATTTGTTACCCCAACCGTCGCCTTCGTGGCCGTGTTTTTTATCATCCCCCTGGCGATGACCTTTTTCATGTCACTGCATGATTGGCCCCTTTTTGGCGAACATCATTATATCGGTTTCCAAAACTACGCGGATCTGGGCAGTGATCGGCAATATCTGAAAAGCCTCGATTTCACGTTTCGCTACACGCTTTTCATAACGCCGCCCATATTCATCCTGGGCTTTATTCTTGCCTCTCTCGTCCGCCATAGTATTCGATTTATCGGCATCTTCCGCACCATCTTTTTCATGCCGGTGGTCATCGGCTTGGGTGTATCCAGTCTGCTCTGGGTCTGGCTGCTGGACGATCGGGTCGGCATATTCAACAAGCTCTTGCTGGACTTTCACCTGGTTCCCAAAGCACAACTCTTCCTGGGCAGGCCCAATACCGCCATGAACGTCATCATTCTCTCCGTCGTGTGGAAGACCGTTGGCTTTACTATGATTCTGTTGCTCGCGGGTTTGCAGGCGATCCCCGACGAACTCTACGAATCGGCCGAGGTCGATGGCGCTGGATACTTCAGAAAGCTGTTTTACATTACGCTGCCGCTGATGCGCCGCACGATCGCGCTCGCCTTAATCTTATCCGTCATTGGCTCGGTCCTGGCATTCGATCAGTTCTATATCATGACGCGCGGCGGACCCCGCAACAGCACCATTTCCATCGTATTCTGGATATTCAACAATTCATTCACGTATTTCAAGATGGGCTACGGCGCGGCCATGTCCATCGTACTGCTGGGGATTCTGGTCGCGCTGACGGGCGCGCAGTTTTATGTTCTGAGGGAAAAGGACTAATGACAGCATCTTTGTTGCAACCGGGACAAGGCGGCCATACCCAGCAAGAAATGCGCCGGATGCGCCAGCGCACTGTCCGCAAGCTGCATTATCTGGTGCTGATAGTGCTGGCGTTCCTCTTCTTGTTTCCCATATTGTGGTCATTATTGAATTCGCTGAAATTGCCCGCCGAGGCGCTGGCAGTACCTCCGACATATCTGCCTACGCGGCTCGTATTTGACAATTATGTCGAGCTAACGACTTATGGCAAAATCGGCGTCGCGCAGCACGTCTACAACAGCACTATAGTCGCATTGATAACAGTTGTGGGCAGCGTTCTGCTGAGCACGCTCGGCGGATATGGTTTCGCGCGCTTCGATTTTCCCGCAAAAAATGCCTTGTTCATCATCGTGCTTTCGACCTTGATGATCCCCTTTCAATCGATCTTGATTCCGCTCTTTGTCATGCTCGTGCAAGTCAATCTACACGATACGCTGTTTGGCTTGGCGCTTGTTTACATAACCTTTCAATTGCCATTCGGCATCTTCTTGATGCGCAACAGTTTTCTGGCAGTCCCGCACGAGATTGAAGAATCGGCGCTGCTGGATGGCTGCAGTTCGTTGAGCGTTTTATATCGCCTGATGCTTCGTCTCGTGCTGCCGGGCATTGTCACCGTGGCCATTTACGCCTTTATCAATTCTTGGAACGAATTCCTCGCCGCGCTGATCTTTATGACCGATCAGGACAATTTCACGCTGCCAGTATTCCTAACCATGGTTAGAAGTGGAATCTGGGGACAGATTGATTGGGGCGCCTTGCAGGCCGGCGTGATCATATCGATCATTCCCAGCCTGGGCATTTTCCTCGTACTGCAACGGTACTACATGGACGGGCTGATGGGGGGCGCGGTCAAGAACTGACGATCTTTAACTGCAAAGGCTGCTCATGGACAAGCTTCCCTCGAACCGCGAACCGCTGTATCCCGCCGCATTTCAAGCGCTGCCTCTAGGCGCCATCAAACCGCGCGGCTGGCTGCTAAATCAACTGAAAGTACAGGCGAATGGACTCACCGGCCACCTCGATGAGTTCTGGCCGTCGGTCGGCCCAGACAGCGGCTGGCTGGGCGGCGACGGCGAATCCTGGGAGCGCGGTCCCTATTATCTCGACGGCTTGCTGCCTCTCGCTCACTTGCTCGAGGATGAGCGACTGCTGAACAAGGTCAAGCCCTGGATCGAATGGACGCTGAACAGCGGCGATGAACGCGGATATTTCGGGACGCGCGATCCCGACTGGTGGCCGCGCATGGTCATACTCAAGGTGCTGATGATGTACTACGAAGTCAGCGAAGACGAGCGCGTCCTGCGCTTGATGACCGACTACTTCCGCTATCAGCTTCGCGTCCTGCCTGTAAAGCCACTGTACCTGTGGGGCTGGGCGCGCGCGATGGACAACGTGCTGGCGGTACATTGGCTGTACAACTTCACTGGCGACGCCTTCCTGCTGGACCTGGCGCAAATGCTGATCGACAAGACGCTGGACTGGCCCGAATTGCAAGCCAACTACAGCCTGCGACAGATCCTGCCGCTGGAAGAATGGAATCACGGGATGATGACGCACGGTCCCAACAACGCGATGGGGGTCAAAGCCGGCGGCGTCTTCTACGTGCAGACCGGCAAACCCTGGCACCAAATAGCCTCGCGCCTCGGCATCGAAAACCTGATGCGACACCACGGCCAGCCCAACGGCGTCTTCAGTTGCGACGAGCATCTCAACGGCACATCGCCCGTCAGCGGCACCGAGCTTTGCGCCGTAGCCGAATACATGTTCTCGTTGGAAGAATTGATGCGCATCCACGGCGATCCCTTCTTCGGCGACCAACTGGAGCGCGTCGCCTACAACGCCTTCCCCGCCACCTTCACCGCCGATATGTGGGCGCATCAGTATGATCAACAAGTGAACCAGGTGTTGGCAACGGTCGCGGAACGCAACTGGACCGACAACACCGACGACTCCAATATCTTCGGCTTGGAGCCGCATTTCGGCTGCTGCACCGCCAATATGCACCAAGCCTGGCCCAAATTCACCAAGAGCCTCTTTATGGCGACGCCCGACGGCGGGTTGGCGGCAGTCGCCTACGCGCCCTGCCAAGTCAAGACGACGGTCGCGGAAGACATCGCCGTTACGGTAACCGAAACCACCGATTATCCCTTCAAGGGCGAGATCCATTTTGCCTTCGAGTTGGACTCCCCCTGCCAATTTGACCTGAGACTGCGAATCCCGGATTGGGCGCAGGAAGCGGCGCTGACCGTCTGCGGCGAGACATCCGCGCTGCGCTGCGCGGGCAACTTCCACCAAGTGAGAAGAACATGGCAATCGGGCGACAGCGTCTTGCTTAAGCTGCCAATGGACGTTCGCTTGAGTTCCGGACACAAAGGACTGCTGTCTGTCTATCGCGGTCCGCTGCTCTTTGGCTCGGCAATTGACGAAGACTGGAAGCAGATCGCCGGTGAAATCCCTCACGCCGACTGGGAGATAGTTCCCAAATCGGCCTGGAATGTCGGCTTGATTCCCGATGGCAAAACGGTTCTCGCCGGTTTGACAGTAGAGGAGGCAGAACCGTCAGATATACCCTTCGCCACGGATCAGCCTCCGGTCACATTGAACGCGAAGGCAAAGCGCCTGCCTGGCTGGACCTTGAAAGACAATTCCGCCGCCGATATTGACGTTGGTCCGCATCCTGCTGACGAGGCAACCGAGCAGCTCACGCTGATTCCTTTTGGTTCGACTCAACTGAGAATCGCGGCCTTTCCCATCGCGCAGACCGAAGAGGATGAAGCATGAGCGATTATCCCATCACTCCCGCGCCATTCACCAGCGTGACGATTCAGGGCAAGTTCTGGAAGCCGCGAATTGATACCGCAGTGAATGTGACCATCCCTTACGACTTCGAGAAATGCGAAGAAACCGGGCGCATCGACAATTTCGCCAAGGCGGGCGGTTTGATGGGAGGTCCGCACAAAGGCATCTTCTATGACGACTCCGATGTCTTCAAAGTGGTGGAGGGCGCAGCCTACGCCCTGCAGATTGCGCCGAATCCCGATTTGGAATCCTACCTTGACAAGCTCATAGACAAGTTCGCTGCCGCCCAAGAAGACGACGGTTACCTCTACACCGCGCGCACCATCGACCCCGTCAACGTCAACGAACGCTGCGGACCCCAACGCTGGTCAAACCTGGCGGTCAATCACGAATTATACAATGTCGGCCACATGTACGAGGCCGCAGTCGCCTATTACCAAGCCACCGGCAAGCGCAAATTCCTTGAGGTCGCGCTCAAAAACGCCGATTTGATTGACTCCGTTTTTGGCGCGGACAAATTGCGGGATGTTCCCGGGCACCAGGAGATCGAGATTGGTTTGATGCGTCTCTACCGAGTCACTGGCGAACTGCGCTACCTGAATCTGGCGAGATTCTTCCTCGATGAACGCGGCCGCGCCAATGGGCGGGAGCTTTACGGTCCCAACTGCCAGGATCACTTGCCCGTGATTGATCAAACCGAAGCGGTTGGCCACGCCGTCCGCGCCGGTTATATGTACGCCGGCATGACTGATATTGCTGCCTTAACCGGTAATGCCGCCTATACAGCGGCTGTGACTGCCCTCTGGGAAAACGTTGTCGGCAAGAAACTGGCATTGACCGGCGGTATCGGCGCTCGCCACGAAGGCGAAGCCTTCGGCGATAACTATGAGTTGCCGAATTTGACCGCCTACAATGAAACCTGCGCCGCGCAAGCCAACATCCTCTGGAATCATCGCCTTTTCTTGCTGACCGGCGATGCGAAGTACATCGACGTTCTGGAACGCGCGTTGTACAACGGATTTCTGTCCGGCGTCGGTATGGACGGGACTTCCTTCTATTACGTGAATCCCCTGTCATGTGACGGCGAATATCCTTTCAATCGCGAGCGAGCGATGAGCCGTCAGCCCTGGTACGAGACATCCTGCTGTCCGACGAACGTCGTGCGATTGCTGCCTTCTCTTTCCGGTTACATCTACGCGCTGCGCGATCAAGCGCTTTATGTCAATCTTTATGTGGAGAGCGAGGCAGCATTCGAACTGAACGAAGCGGACGTCAGCATCACGCAGACCACGGACTACCCTTGGGACGGCGCGGTCCTCTTCGATATCGCCGTCTCGAAGCCAACTGCGTTCGCCCTCAAGCTGCGCATCCCATCTTTCGCGCAGTCTAGCCCGTATGGAAAGCCGCTGCCCAGCGATCTCTATCGCTACCTCGACCAGTCCGCCGATGCGCCTGGCTTGTCCGTCGACGGCGAAGATATACCAATCGAGATACAAGCTGGATATGCGACTGTTTCTCGCCTTTGGGAGGGCAGTACGCGCCTCCGCTTGAGCCTGCCGATGCCTATTCGCCCTGTTGTCGCGCATCCCGCAGTAGCCGAGTTGAAGGACAAAGTGGCGCTGGAACGTGGACCGCTGGTCTATGCGCTTGAAGCGGCGGATAACGATGCATCCTTGCTTGACCTGGCGCTGGATGAATCCAGTCAATTGCGCGCCGAGCATTCGCCAGATTTGCTTGGCGGCCTCACAACCGTTCATGGCAGCGCGCTGGACCCCCAAGGGCGCTCCCTAGACTTCACCGCAATCCCCTATTACGCCTGGGGACATCGCGGCGACGGCCAGATGACCGTTTGGCTAAACCGACTGAAATAGAGCCGCTCGGCGCGTAACCGGCGCAAAGATTCCAGGAATGTCGCGCTCGCGCAAAAGAATACGTCTGCTTGTCGCATGAGCGCCGCAGTTTACATAGACAGTCACATCTTGGGCCAGGTATCGGTGAGGCGATAACCCTGCGGCCAAGGGTCTTCCGGATCGAGCATCAGTTGCTGCGTACCGGTAATCCAGGCTCGTCCACGAATGCCTGGGATAATCGCATCACGGCCCGCGACAGTGCTTACATCATTGATTTGACAATCGAATCGGGATCCGATAATCGAGCGCGCGACGAAGCGATCGCCCGGCGCCATTTCCCCCCGCGCGTGTAATACAGCCATCCGCGCCGAGCAGCCCGTTCCACAAGGCGACCGATCCAGTTTGCCCGGATCGATAGCCACGGTGTTGCGCCCGGACAAAACATTTCCTTCCCGCTCGATCGGCAACGTAAATTGGCAGAAGGAAATGTGATTCCAAGCCTCCTGTTGGGGATGCTGGAAGCCAATTTGCTCATTCGCGGCAAGGGTGATCTTCCGTCCCATTTTCGCCAGGTCCAGCGCCTCATCGGGCAGGACCGCAAATCCCAGGGTACGGGCATCAACCAGAACGAAACTGTCCCCCCCGTAAGCCGTATCGACAGTCAGCGTTCCATGTCCCTCGAGCTCGAGCTTGACGTCCAGCCGGTCGGCAAACGACGGCACGTTTTCGATTTCGATGCTCTCTGCCTTGCCACCCGCGCAATGAGCGCGGACGCGCAGCAATCCCGCCGGCGCTTCCAGCAAAAACGTCGTTTCAGGTTCTCGCATCTCAATCATGCCGGTGTCCAGCAGCACGGTCGCGACGCAAATCGAGTTGGAACCGGACATTGGCGGCGTATGCTCGGGCTCCATGACGATGAAGCCAAAAGCCGCGTTCGGATGCTTTGGCGGAACCAGCAAGCTGACATGCTTGAAGACGCCGCCACGCGGCTCGTTCAAGACGAAGCGGCGCAGGCTCTGATCCGCATCAATCCAGCGCGCTTGCTCCCAGATAGTTTCCCCCGGCGGCGGAGCTACGCCCCCGACGATCACATTGCCAACCTCGCCTTCGGCATGGCAGGAAACAATATGTACTACCTTTGATGTCCGCATAGAACTGGCAAAGATTCCGTATACCGAACTGTGATGTACAATATACCATTCGACGCCGAATCTTGCATTCTACGATTTTTCGACATGCCAGGTGCGCCATTCAATCCGACATGTTAAGATTGGACGGCGACAGCGACTATACATAACAAATGACAAGCAAAACTCAGCGCGCATCCGTAATTCAACCCGGCATCATTCGGCTCGAATCTGATGAGTTGCCCTCTCCGGCGCCCGACGAAGTATTGGTTCGGACGACCAAGACCTTGATCAGCCCCGGCACCGAGCGCGCGATCATGTTGAATCTTCCAGGTCTCGCCGTTCAATACCCAAAGTCTGTCGGTTACAGCCATGTCGGCGAGATTGTCCAGGTCGGTGCGGAAGTCCGCAGCCTTAAAATCGGGGACCGGGTCGCGAGCAAATCTCGCCATGCCAGCCATGCGCTCGTCAAGGAGGCGCTCTGCCATCAACTGAGGCCTGACCTGGACGATGAACATGCGACCTTTTTTCAACTCCTGGCGACCTCGCTGCAAGCGGTACGCAAAACGCGCCTCGAGCTGGGCGAAGCAGTTGCCGTGCTCGGCGCGGGATTGGTGGGCCAGTTGGCATTGCAGGTTGCCCGCGTTGGGGGCGCTATGCCTGTGGTCGCCATCGACAATCACCAAAGCCGTTTGGAGCTGGCGCATGAGTTGGGCGCTGACGATATTGTCTCGGCTGAAAACGCGGCAGAAGATGCAATAGCGGCAGGCGCCCTTGCCGAAAGGTTCCAGGTTGTGGTTGAAGCCACCGGAAATCCAGCAGCGCTAATGACCGCCTGCGACATCACTGCCTTTGGCGGCAGGATTGCCTTGCTCGGCAGTTCGCGGGGAGCGACCGAATCATTTGATTTCTACAAGCGGGTGCACAAAAAGGGAATCACCCTGATAGGCGCGCATATAGACACCGCCGCTCGACTCTCTTCGGCGCCCGGCTGGTGGACCCTGCGCGATGAGCAGCATACTGCCTTGAAGTTGCTCCAAAACGGGCGCGTCAATGTCGCCCCATTGATTAGTCATCGCTTTCATTGGGGCGAAATTGGGGCCGCCTACGATCTGTTGACGGAATGGAATCTTGACGCGCTGGGGATAATGCTTGACTGGTCCTGAACCAATGGCGGACGCCAAGGCTCCGAAAGAGAGAGAAATGATGCCGACACTTTCTATGAAAGACGTGTTCAAGGCGCCCTACTTCGAAAAGCCGCGTCAATTGCGGCAGACCTGGCTGAAAGATGTCGGCTACGATGAAGCGCCCAATTACATCGAGCGCATGGGCTTGACCGAACTGGAAGACTTCCTCGAGGTCGCCGGGCAGCGACTGGATTACGTCAAGATCGTTACATCGCAAGTCATTTTCAGCCCGCATGACTGGCTCAAACGCAAGATCGCAACTTATCAGCGCTTTGCGGTCGAACCTTATCTGGATCACTCATTTTTCATGCGAGCGTACCAAAGCGGTGTGGTTGAGAGCGCCATCGAGGCTGGGCGCGAGTTGGGCTTTCGCGTCATCGAGTTCATGAACACCACGGACGAGGTTAGCGCCGCGCAATGGAAAGCCTGGCGCAAACTGGCGCTTGAACTGGGCATGCGCATCATTCAGGAGCACCATCCGATTTATCATTGGAATTTGAGCCTGAGTCCTCGCGCCTCATCAGCGGATGAAATACTGCGCGGAGCCGAAGCCGCCCTTGAGGACGGCGCTTTCATAGTTATGATCGACCATGAAGAATTCGACTTGCAAGGCGAGAATACCGCGCGCGAAATTGGCAAAGTGGTCGACGCGCTTGGGCTTGAGAAACTCGTTTTCGAGGCTACGTCGCCAAAGGAAGGTCCCATGCTCTGGCATGACAATCTGAAGCTGTATTTCGGCACGTTTGGCGAGAACGCCAATGTCGCCAATGTCATGCCTAGCCAAGCGATGTACGTCGAAGAGATGCGTGCGCCATTTTTCCGCGCAAAGCGCCAGTAGCAAATAAAACCGGGAGACTTCCAAATGGTTCATAAACTCGTATTGGACAAGCTGCGGCAATTCGACACGGCTACCATCTGCAATGTCATTGAACTCTTTGACGTGCGTCCCCGCAATCAAGGCTTCATGACTCGGGAGATAAAGGCGGCGTTCCCGGATTTGCCGCCGATGGTGGGTTTCGCATCCACCGTGACTTGCCGTACCTATGTGCCTCCCGTCAAAGGCAAGACCGCCGCAGTACCCGATGTCGTCGAACGCTTTGACGAATTGTCCGGTCCCGCGGTGGTTGTGATTCAAAACCTGGACAGCGGCGGCTCTGCGGCCATGTTCGGCGATGTGATGTGCACCTCCTTCTGCGCATTCGGCGCGGTTGGTCTGGTAACCAACGGTCCCGGCCGCGACCTGCAACAGGTAGCGCCGCTCAAATTCCCGGTGTTTTTCGACGGCGTCGTCTGCTCGCATGGCTACAATCACATGCTCGACATCCACCTGCCAATTCAAGTTGGCAGCATTTCCGTCGCGCCGGACGACTTGCTTCACGGCGATGGCAACGGCGTCACAGACATTCCCAGAGACATCGCGGAAGATGTCGCGGATGCCTGCGCGGAATTCGCGGCGGCGGAAAAAGTTGTTCTGGACCTGGGATCGCTCAGCGCGCCGAGTCAAGCGGATTTGCGGGACGCTTATCGCGAAAAGGCGCGACTTGTTGCCGAGTTGGCTGCGCGCGTGCGTCAGTCGCGATAAAATGTCTGACTCTGGCCATCACTTGAAAGAGAGCGGCGCATGCGACTCTATGTCACCGGCGGCACGGGTCTGGTCGGCAGCAACATTATTCGATTGGCGCGCCAACGTGAAATGGAAATCATTGCCTCGCAATACGGTCCAGAGCCGGAATGGAAGGTAGATTACCAGCTTGATCCCCTGGATTTCGCCGATCATGAGGGCGTTCGCGCTTCCATCCACAAGTACCAGCCGGATGCGGTTATCCACACCGCTGCCATCCTCGATCAGATCTTCATGGATACGAATCGGGAACTATCCTGGTCGATCATGGTCGATGGCACGCGCGCCCTGGCGGAAGCCTGCCGCGACGTGAAGGCGCGCCTGGTATTTGTCTCTTCCGACTGGGTCTTCGATGGCCGTGTCGATCTTGTGGACGAAAGCTCGCCACCCTGTCCGGTCAACTTCTACGGCATCATGAAAGTCGCCTCCGAGCGTGAACTGAGTGTGATGGAGGACCTGAATTACGCTATCGGCAGGCTGGCGGGCATCTATGGATTGAATTACGTAGCGCCCTCGCTGGCGCGGATGGACAACGGCCTGGGATTCGACTTTTCTGTCTACGTCATTAATCAATTGGCGAAGGGATTGCCCGCAACAGTCTGGACCGGACCCAAAGTCAACGATGTCGCGCATCCAACTTTGGCTTCCGACTGCGCGGATATGCTGCTGCGCCTGGCGCAACACGATGGCAATGGCATCTTCCACTGCTTCGGCAGCGAAGCCATCAGCCGCGTCGACCTGGCGCACGAGATCGCGAAGGCATTTGACGCTGATCCCGCGCTAATCAACACGACGGTCACCGATCCCGCGGTCCTGGATGCGCATCGTCACATCGGCATTCCTTTCCGCACGATCGCCAGCACGGAAAAAACTGCGAAGGCTCTGGGACGTCGCGCATTTAATGTCGAAGAAGGCTTGGCAGCGTTCAAGCGCGATTGGGACGAGTTTTGTAATGTAGACTTAGCCGATTTTTGGCGATCAAAGTTGTAGTATGAGTAACACATAGCGATTAGAGAGGATCAACCATGATGAACCCGAAGGCGACATCATGAGCTTGCCAGTCACATCAACTTTCGAGTAACACGGCCACAAACAACGGAATGGAAGCCTATGTCCAAACCCAATGTCGTTTTCCTGTTGACCGACCAATGGCGACTGCAAGCGCTGGGATACGCCGGCAACGCACAAGTCAAGACCCCAAACATCGACCGGCTGGCCGGTGAAAGCCTCAACTTCAGGCATGCTATATCCGGTTACTCCGTTTGCTGTCCCTGGCGCGCCAGCTTTCTCACCGGCCAATATCCGCTGACGCATGGCGTCATCATCAACGATGTGCCGATCAGCAGCGACCCGGTCGGGCTTGGCGATGCTTTCAAGAACCAAGGATACAATACCGCTTACATAGGCAAGTGGCACGTGAATAGCGGCGGTCGCCGCAACTACATACCCCCCGAGCGACGCCTGGGATTCGATTACTTCAAGGCGTTGGAATGCAGCCACGACTACAACCGATCGGCATATTACGCCAATGATGATCCGACAATGCGCTATTGGGAGGGCTATGACGTCTTTGCCCAAGCCGAGGACGCGCAAGCGTTCATCCGCTCACAAGATACTGATCAACCTTTCTTGCTGGTGCTGTCCTGGGGTCCGCCGCATGATCCCTACGAGACCGCGCCGCAGGAATATCGTGACCTGTACCATCCGCAAGATATACAGTTGCGTCCCAATGTACCCCACGACATGGCTGCTGACGCTCGTGAATGGATCGCTGGCTACTACGCGCACTGTACAGCCATCGACAAGAGCGTCGGCGATATCTTGAAGACCCTTGACGACTGCGGTCACGGCGAGGATACGGTGCTTGTATTCGCCTCCGACCATGGCGATATGCTCGGTTCACAGGGTATGCAGCGCAAGCAGAAACCCTTCGACGAGTCGATTCGCGTGCCTTTTCTTTTGCGCTATCCGGCAAAGTATGGCCGCGCAGGGCAAAGCGTCGACTGTTTTCTCAACGCGCACGACATCATGCCGACGCTCCTGGGCATCTGCGATTTGCCAATCCCCGGGGGTGTGGACGGGCGCGATTATTCGTCTGATATTGATAGCCCCGCAGGTGATGATGAAGGCGCCCTTCTGGCCTGCTTCCACCCCTTCGGCGAATGGCATCGGGGCAGAGGCGGGGTCGAATACCGCGGCATCCGCAGCGCGCGATATACCTATTGTCGCAAACTAGATGGTCCCTGGCTGCTATTTGATAACGAGGCTGATCCCTATCAACTGGAGAATCTGGCCGACCGTCAGGAAGTCGCAAAAATTCAACGCGACTTGGACAACCTGCTGCAAGGAAAACTAGACGAGATGAGAGACGAGTTTCTTTCCGGCCGAGAATATGTCGACAAGTGGGGCTATCCGCTGGACGACACCGGCACAATGCCCATCAAATGGTAGCGCGACCCCAGCAAGGGAGCGCGCTATACCCTACCAGGACTTGACGATATTTTCCGCCGTTCGCCACGCCAGCGCCATAATCGTTTCCGCCGGATTGAAACCGCCGTTGGTGACATGCGGCGACGCATCGGCAACAAAGAGATTTTCCTGACTGTGTACGCGACACCATTTGTCCACGACCGAGGACGCGGGATCTTCGCCCATACGACAGGCGCCGGCTTGGTGCTGTCCGCCGGAGAGGCGCAGGACCGGCGCTGCTCCCCAAACCTTGACCGCGCCTGAGGCGCGCAGCCACTCGCGCGCGCGCTCGTGTATGAAGGTTGCAGTGCGAACCGTTTCCGGGTGAGTCGTGCCCGAAAGATGCGCCACTGGTATGCCATAGCGATCTCTTACTTTCGAGTTGATCGTCACTCGCCCGTCTGGATGAGGAATCTCGTGTACCGGTCCATTGATATCGTTGATGCGTCGGAAGTTCTCTCGCATGAATCGTTTCGCTTCGATTCCCCATCGCGGCGCATCGGGCGGGTATTGGCTTTTCCAGACGACAATCGGCGTACAGACATCGGAATCGGTCAACATACCCCCGCCGATGATGTCGCCGTTGTCGTGATTGAAATCGCAGGTTGCGATCGACGCGCCCGGTCCCAAGCCATCATAGATCTCGTCCGGGAAAAGCCCGGACGCCCCCGGATAATAGTGCCCCTGCAGATGTCGTCCCACCTGATCGCTGTTGTTGCCGATGCCATTGGGCTCGCGCCTGGTGGCCGAATTGAGCAGGAGGCGCGCGGTTTCAACCGCGCCGCAGCTCAATACCACGACTTCGGCTGTGATGAACTCTTCGGTTCCGTCGGCCGCTACAACGGACAGGCCATTGACCGAACCGGCATCGCTGAACAACAGCCCCCGAGCCATCACCTGGGAACGCAGTTCACAGTTTCCCGAACGCAACGCGCGCGGAATCGTCGTATTGTGGCTGCCGTTTTTGGAATCGTTCGGGCAGCCGAACCCAAAACAATGCTGACAATAGGCGCAGGCGGGGCGATCGTTGTACGGGATAGAATTGATCAATCTGGGCATGCGCAGTCCGCGCCAACCCAGCGCCTCCAGCCCTTTCAAATGCACGCGTGATTTATCCGGCAAGGGCAAGGCCGGCATCGGATACGGCTTCTTGTATTTGGGTAGATGGTACATCGTCCGGTCATCGCCACAGACGCCGAGCTCCCATTCCACTTTCTCATAATAAGGCTCAAGGTCGTCGTAGGAAATCGGCCAATCTGCCAGGGAGCTGCCCTCGGGAACGCCATAAATGCTGGCCATGCGGAAGTCCTGTGGCATATAGCGCCAGGCCTGCCCGGCATAGACGCGCGTGCCGCTGCCCAGACAGGCGGCGTTGTTCAGGTAGCCCGGCTCGTGCGGCCGAATGACCCGGCCATCGTCGCTCGTGCGTGGATTGCCGTCGATGTCCGGTCCGGCATTATGTCCATATAGCGACACGCGTTGGTTGCGCAAGTGATCGCGGCCGATGTCTTCGTTGGAAAGCTCTCGGCCGCGTTCCAA
Source organism: Anaerolineae bacterium (assembly GCA_034420985.1). GTDB lineage: Bacteria > Chloroflexota > Anaerolineae > Aggregatilineales > Phototrophicaceae > UBA6055. The sequence continues at coordinate 14,669 of DAOUKU010000065.1, forward strand.
CAGCAATACCGATTTGCCCGCCTCTGCGAGCACTGCAGCCGCCACGCCGCCACCGGCGCCAGAGCCGACCACGATCACATCGTATTGGCTCATGCCGTCACCTCGAATCCCACCATGGCCCAGGCGATCCCGTCACGATTGGCTCCGTTGCCCGGGTCGGCATAAAAGCCTTCAGTACAGTGTTCAACAATCTGAGCGAAAAACGCGGCTCGATCGACGGGCCAATCCGACTTGATATCGCCTTGCTCGATGGCTTCGAGCAAGGCGGTTCTCGACTCCAGGTCGAGGCTGGCAAACGGACGTTGAAACACTTTTTCGGCTTCTATTTCCAGCGCATCCAGCCAGTCGCGATAAGATGGCAGACAATTTCTCAGGTCGCTCTCCAGTTGACGCAGCAGATAGTCCCCGACACCAGATTCCCAGCCGCCCGGATAGTCATCTTCAGGAATTATGGTGTCTACCAAAGCTTGCAGCGTCAACACCTGTCTTGATTCAAGCACAGCTTATCTCCCGCGGGTCTTTTTTATTGCCATATCTTTTGCGATTTCGATGCTGTTTTAAGAAGGTCACTTACAAAAGTTATCCAGGCTCTAGTAGACCCTGCTGCCGAGCGCTTTCGCGCCAATCGGCTTTCCCACATGCGTCGAATGGCGCAAGACGCCGCTCTCAGCGTTGGTTTGATGGAGCACCGTCCGCCACAAGGACCAAATGAAGATCTCGCGGATCAACAAGAACAATGCCAGCGTCATCGCCAGCCCAATGGCCGCAATGTCTACAGAGAGCTTGTAACGCCAGGCAATTGCCTGAATCGCCGCGGGACCAGCCATTGCTATCAAGAAACTGAGTATCTGCAGCAATGCATAGCATACCATCACCAGGCTTGTTCCATCGATCTGGCCTTTCAGCTTGCGACTGAGCGCCATCGGCAGCAAACACGCCAACACGACAGACTGCTTATGTTCCTGCACAATCAGAAATGAAAAGAGCGCCAACTCAGCAAGCAGCAACAATAGTTGACTGGTATCAATGTCCTCCAAATTGTTAAGCGTGACCAGCACTGCCAAAGCCAGAGTGAGAAACAGCACGCCTCCCGCGATCTTCCGCAGTAGCGTTACCCAGGCCAATGCGTCTTCCTCGTGTAAGACCACCTTGCATATCGCCAAATAGATAAAGACCCTGCCGGGCGGGATCACGCTCACCTCGTCCAATACGCCGTCGCGCCCCTGACGCGAGATCAGCGCGACGATACGATAAATCCATCGGGCCGAGCAAATGAGACTATGGAGCAGCAACCATAAGGGCATCAACCAAATCACACCCGAGCCGACGCTGCCATATATGCGCGCGACCGCCAGCAACAACAGCAATGCCGCCAGCAGCGCAACCGCAATGACCGGGGGACCTCTACGGTTGACTTTGAGTTGCCGCAGAAAATGCTTGGTGATTGGATGATATACGGGGCGGTTAATGCGCTGCCACAGGCTGTGACTGACAAAGACTGACTGAAGGCAGTATTTGATCTGGTCAACGATTCGCGCGGCCATCTGAAGGCATCCGAAATAACGCAAGCCAATTGAAGCGTCAGTTGCGACTAAGCAATATGGCTCATGTTGCCGCAGGGGTCAAATAGGTCTTCTTTGCAGGATCTACATTTTCGTCATAAAGGAAGCACTTGACCGTGCGCCCTTCATGGACCACGCTCGGCGGAATATTGTCCTGGCAGATATCCATCACCGCCGGGCAACGCCCCGCAAACTTGCAGCCGGTGCGCGTGTATTCGTCCGTCTCGATGACAGCCAGGTCGATCTTTTCGTCCCAGGCTTCATCAGTCTTGATACTTGGAATTGATGTCTTGAGATTCTGCGTATAAGGGTGCAGCGGATTGCCCAGAACCTGTTCAGTCGGTCCCATCTCGACGATCCAGCCGCGCAGCATGACCGCGATGCGGTCGCCGGTGTAATAGGCGGTCGCCAGATCATGCGTGATGTAGATGACGCTAACGTTATTGTCTTCCTTCAGCTTTCGGAACATGTTGACGATTGACATGCGAAGCGAGGCGTCGAGCATCGATACCGGTTCATCGGCGACGATCAGGGACGGTTTCGTTATCAGCGCCCGCGCGATTGCCACGCGCTGCGCCTGCCCGCCGGAAAGCTCGTTGGGATAGCGCCCGGCGATCTCCGCCAAGGTCAAGCCAACTTCGCTCAATACTTCATTTACATAGCGGGGTATTTCTTTTTTGTCCGCCACCATCTTGTAATTCTGCGCCGTTTCATAAAGGTAGCTGTCGATGCGCTTCAATGGGCTGAAGGCGGCGAAGGGATCCTGAAAGACCGGCTGCACTTCGCGGTAGAACCAGGTAGTCAATTCGCGCTTGCTGATATCGTTGATGACGCGGTCTTTGTAGCGCAAAATGCCTTCCGAAGGCGACTCCATGCCCAGTACCATTTTCGCGAGAGTCGTTTTGCCGCTGCCGCTCTCCCCAACGATGGCGAATATTTCCGGCTTGTCCGAGTCGATGACGATGGAAGCCTCGTCTACGGCGTGGAAATCCTGCGTGGAGAAGCCCTGGCGGATGTGAAAGACTTTGGTGAGGTCCTCGATTTGGAGCAGCGGCTGCTGCGCGGACACCGGCAGACCCTCAGACGGCTTCGGCATAGCTCAGCTCCTCTTCGACGACATGACAAGCCGTGAAATGGTTGGGCGCGATTTGGATGAGCTGCGGCTCGATAGTTTTGCATTTGTCCTGCGCCAGCGGGCAGCGTTCGTGGAAGCGGCAGCCACTGGGCGGGCGATCCAGCGCCGGCGGGCGTCCGGGGATGCTCACGCGCTCTTCCCGCGAGTCCAGGCTGGGCAGGGATTCGATGAGATAGCGCGTATAGGGGTGGCGCGGGCTGTTGAGAATAGTCTCCGTTTCCGCTTCTTCCACCAGTTTGCCGGCGTAGAGAATGGCGATGCGGTCAGCCAGGTTGGCATGCACGCCAATATCGTGCGTGATCAGCACCAACGTGCTGCCTTCCTTCTGCTGGACATCCTTCAACATCTGGATCACGCCGCGCTGTACGACGACATCCAGCGCCGTAGTCGGTTCGTCCGCGAAGATCAATTTGGGCCAGAGGATGGTCGCCAGAGCGATGGTCACGCGCTGCCGCATCCCGCCGGACAGTTGATGCGGGTACGAGGACAGCACTTTTTCCGGCAAGCCCAAATCGCGCAGGTAATCGGCGGTGAGTTGGAAGGACTCTTGCTTGGTCACATCGCGATGGGCGCTGATGAAATCGTGAAAAGTATCGCGAATGCGCCGCACCGGATTCAGCACATGCATGGAGCCCTGCGGGATGTAAGATATCGTCCGCCAACGCATGTCGCGCTGCTGCTCTTCGCTGATGTCGCTGGCGCTGAGCCTTTCACCGTCCAGGTTGTAGATGATGTCCCCGCCGACGACTGTTAGCGGCGGCTGGTAGGCGCCCAGCAAGATGCGCAGCAGGGTTGTCTTGCCACAGCCGGATTCGCCGGCGATGCCGTAGACCTCGCCTTCCTGAATCTGTATTGAGATATCGTCGACGGCTTTGACCGTGCGCTCGACGCCATAGGCATTGGTGATGTAATAGGCGCGCAGGTTCTTAGTTTCGATTATGGCGCCCATGCGTCGTCCTTCTCTTTGCGGGGGTCGTCGTCCTGTGCCTCATCGCCAGTCTGCGTCGTAAGCCGCAAGAGGCGCTTGCGCGGGTCGAGGTATTCGCTGACGCCAATGGAGACCAGGTAAAAGCCGACGATCATGACGATGGAAGCGGTTACCGGCGCGATCATCACCCATGGCTTGCCAGCGAAGATTGAACTCCATTCGTTTGCCCAGTAAATCATCGTCCCCAGGCTCAGACTATTGAGATCGTTCAAGCCCAGGTAGGAGAGCGTGACTTCGATGCCAATGGAGAACAGGAAACCGCTGACGATATCCGCCAGCATAAAGGGGATGATAAAGGGCAGATGCTCCTGGATGACGATCCTCACAGTTGTCATGCCGCTGAACACGGCAGTATGCGTGAAGTCGCGCTCGCGCAGGCTCAGCACCTGCGCCCGATAACGTTTGGAAGGATAAGCCCAGTCGAGAGCGCCGATTAGAATCCCAAGCGTCACGAAGGTCAGCTCGCCCTTGAGGATCACGGCGATCAATATGAGCAGGGGTAATCGCGGGATGACGATGACGCTCTCGACAATAGACTGAATGACGCGGTCGGCGGCGCCGCCCAAGTATCCGGAAATCATGCCCAGCAAGACGCCGATGCCGCGCCCAATCGCCACGGCGATACTGGCGATGATCAACGTGTTCTTGACGCCCGCCGTCAACATCCAGAAGACATCTTGCCCCAATGCGGTTGTGCCGAGAACATACTGGGTTGATGGCGGTTCGCCACGCAGCTTGCGTGGGACGACGCGACGCTTCTCTGGGGGATAGGGCGCGAAGAACGAGACAAGCACCACAATGGCGACCAGCAGCAGAATCAGCGAGCCGAAGCGAAAAGACAGGCTGAAGCGGAGTAAATCTCGTATCGTCGTCAGCATGGCGGCAGCTCTATCTCAAACGGACGCGCGGATCAAAAATGGGATACAGCAAGTCGACAATCAGCGAGCCAGTCGCGATGCCGACAATGGACATCAGGGTGATGCCCATGATGATGTTGTAGTCGGCATTGCTGATAGCGGTGAAAAGCTTGGACCCCAAGCCCGGGTAGCCAAACATGACTTCAACAATCAAGGCGCCTTCAAACATCGCGCCAAGCGACAGCGCCAGGTCATTGACATGGGGCAGCATCGTGTTGCGAACGACATAGGACATGACAATCCGGCGCTTGGGCACCGCCGCCAACTCGGCATATTGGACATAATCGCTGGCGATCTCAGAAGTGGCCAGCGCCTTGGCTATGATAAAGCGGAAGGCGAAGCCGCCGATCATTATGGATACCGCCGGCAGGAAACCAAAGCGCACGATGCTGCTGATGTAATTCCAGGTCAGCCCCGGTGTGCCCTGCGCGCCGCCAACCATGGGAAATATCGGAATATAAAATGCGAACACAATCAACAGGATTAGCGCGGTAATCAAATATGGCACGGGATAGATGACGATGACAATCCGTTCCAGGACCTGCGCCCAGGTGCGGTGCTGGAAGTAACCCACAAGCGAACCGACGAAAATGCCCAGCAGCCATGACATAAGCGTCGTGGTCGTCAACAAGCCCACCGTCCAGGGCAAGCCAGCCGCGATGAAGTCGTTGACCGGCGTCGGGAAGTTTTGGAAGGATGGACCGAGGTCGCCCTTTAGCAGGCGCCGCCAAAATGCCAGGTATTGCTCCAGCAAGCTGCCATCCAGGCCGTAAAGATCTTCCATGGTGGCGCGCATGGCCACCACCGCTTCCGGATCAATCGTCTGGAAGGCTGTCATGCGCCCGATCATGTCGTCGACAGGGTTGACCGGTGAAAAGCGCGGGATCAGAAAGGTCACGGTCACGCCGACGAAGATGACCACCGCCCATTGCGCTATTCGCGGCAATATGTAGGTTCTCAGCAGTTGCATAGGTCCCCCAGCCCCTTCCCCCTATAAAGGAGGAAGGGGCGTTTCAACTACTTGGGGTGTTGCCCGGCCAAACTAGCTCGTCGGATGCAGGTTCTGGATGGCGTACTTGCCGCCCTGGAACCAATACAAGGGCTGATAGTTCGGGTTTTCCGCAGTCGGGAAGCCCGTCCAATAGGTTTCGTCCCAAGTGACGAACTTCTTGAACGCGATGGCGGTGATATCGAACATGTTCTCCACCCAATGTTGCAAGAGTTGGGTGTTGAGGGCGATGTTCTCCGCCTCTTGCGAAACGGGGTTGACCGATTCCATGGCGTCAATCAGTTCGTCCAGCGTGTCGTCGCGCATACGCCGCACACTATCACCGCCCAGCGGACGATAGTCTTCGCCGGCGGGCGCGTAATAGCGAGAATGGCGTCCGCGGATCTGCGGCCACATATCGCCGGAAGCCAGCGCGAAGCTCGTCCAGGGCGTGCTGACCTCATAGCTGCCGACCCAGTGGTTCTGATTCCAGGTATTGCGATCGAGCGTGCTGAAGTTGACCTCGATGCCGAAATCTGTCCACATGTCGAAAGCCGCTTGACCCATGCGATAGGCGTCGTTCTCGCTGGGGTCGGATTGCAAGTCCAGCACCCAGGGCTCGCCATCGGGCGTCATCCACATGCCATCGCCGCCGCGGCTCAAGCCGGCATTCGTCAGCAGCTTCTCAGCCGCATCCGTGTCGTACTTCCACCAGCCACTGCCGAAGACTTCGTGCGGCTCGCCCGGCACGGTGTAGCCCTGCTCTGCCGCCCAGGCCGCGATCTGATCGGGGATGGTCGGGTCGTAGGGGTTGTACATTTCGCCGTCGCCCAGGTCGATCTGCAAGTTGGTCAGCCATTCAGTCATGGGACCATGATACAGCTCGTACAGCTTGGCGGTGGGCGGGACGGGGAAGGGCGTGACTTTGGCGACGCCGCCGACATATTCGGTCTGCAGCTCGACGATATCGATGGCCAGCGCCAGCGCCCAGCGAACTTCCTTGTGCGCCAACAGCGGATCGCCTTCCATATTCATCGCCAACTGGCGCGAGCTGACTTCATTGGGATATGCCCAGGGGAACTCTGAATACCAGCTGCGAGCGTTAGGCGCGTTGTCCAGGGTGAACTCGAAGGATTCGATATCGACATCGAAGTAAACATCCAGCTCGTTGCGCGACATGGCGATGGCTTTGCGGATGTTCTCGTTGCCATAGAAAATGCTCAAGGCATAGGGAGGTCCAGAACCGCCGGTGATGATGCCGGCCAGCGAATTTTCTGGATCATCGCGGCGCTTGAACAATTCCCAATAGCCGTTCGGGTCGGCTTCGACCGGCAGGTAGTTGCCGAGCACGACGACATCTTCGGCAGCCCATTCCCATGCGCCGAGATTCTCTGTGCCCATCTCGTCAGCGGCCGCCGACACAATGTGCGAGGGCATCATGTAAATGCCATTCCAGCGCGACTCGAACAAGGTGTGGAAGCGCGGGTTGGAGCGATTCAGCGAGAAGCTCACGCTGAAATCGCCGGTCTTTTCGACAGCTACATCAAAGTTGGCCAATTGCGCGTGCCAACCGCCTTGACCCAGCTCGGGCACGGCTTTGATGGTCTCGATGGTGTAGACGACATCATCGGCGTTGAACTCTTCGCCATCGCTCCACATCACGCCTTCGCGCAAGTTGACCGACATCTGGGTGAAGTCGTCGTTATAGACCGGATCGCCATTCGCCAGCGCGTGAATGAACTCGCCGGTTTCCTGATCGCGATTCCAGAAAGTCTCGAGCATCAGGGCATGGTGGAAGGGAGTCGACCCGCCGATGCGCCAGACATTGTAATTGCCGACCGTGCCCCAGCGGAAGATCTGGTCAAACACCCAGAGATCCTCGCGCGGGAGGTCCACCGGCAGACCGTCGGGCTCTTGCGCGAAGCCGACAAGCGTTGGCAGCACAAACAGCGCCAACAAAGCGAGCAAGACGAACTTTCTTAACATGGAACGCTCCTTTTTCTTGGATATATGCTCAAAAGAGTATCACAGCGATACTCCTCCTGCCAAAAGCTAAGCCCGCGCCGCCGCGGTAGACTGACGCAGCACCAGGCGCGGTTCCATGACGATGGGCTGCGGGCGGCCGCCCTGCATCAACTGCATCAGCATATCCATCGCCAAGCCTCCCCAGTCCGACAATTGATGGTTGATCGTCGTCAAAGGCGGGTTGGCGTGTTGCGAGCGCGGCAAGTCGTCATGGCCCACCACGCTGATGTCTTGCGGAATGCGATGGCCCAAAGTCTGCAAACGCCGGATCGCGCCCAATGCCATGCGGTCGTTGAAGGCGATGATGGCCGTCAAATCGGGATGCCGGCTCGTCAAGCGCTCGGCAGCCTCTTCACCGCTGGCTTCGGAGAAGTTGCCGACTTCCACGGGCAGCGCGTCAAAGTCAAAGCCCTGCGCTTCCCAGGCTAGGCGCACGCCACGCATGCGTTCTTTGATATCCGGCAAGGCGATTAAACCGATGCGCCGATGGCTCAGCGCCAGCAAATGCCGCATCATCAACATGCCGCCCTGCAAGTTGTCGCTGCGCAGGTGATAGGGAAAGGGATAGGTGCCCAGGACGACTACGGGCAGGTCTAGGCTGGACAAAAAGTCGATAATCGGCGCGATATCGCTGTGGCCATCCACGATGAGGCCATCCAGATAGCCGCCCGAAAGCAAATCGGCGAAGTGGGGGTCCAGTTGTCCGCCCGCCAACTTTGGCGAGGATATCAGCACATGATAGCCGTGGTCGCTGCAATAGGCTTCAATGCCGGAGAGGATCTGCAGCGAGGCCAAGGCGGTGAAGGGGGTATCGCGGTGGCGAGGCACGACTGCGCCGATGATGCGCGTCTGCCCGGAGACCAGCGCCCGCGCCGCAAAATTGGGGCGATAACCCAGGGACGCGCTGGCTTGCAGCACGCGCTCCCGCGTCGATTCGGCGTACTTGGCCCGGCTAGCGTTGGACAGAATGCGCGAGGCAGTCGAGACCGAAACATTGGCTTTGTCAGCTACATCGCGGATGGTCGGCAAATCCATTATTCCTTGCAATATACGCGGCAACTGTATCGACGAAATCAGTCGCGCGCAAGCGTTTGCATTTTCAAGTTGTGCTGATTATAATAAGCGCTTACAAATGATGCAAGCGTTTGCATCGAAAAAGGGAAGCTCACATGCCAAAACCACCCAACATCCTGCTCATCGCCATTGATTCCATCCGCGCTGACCACATGTCCTGCTATGGCTATCAGCGTCTGACGACGCCGCATATCGACCGTTTCGCGCAGGAGGGCGCGCTTTTTGAAAATACCTTCAGCCCGCATATTCCCACTACGCCCGCTTATGCCTCCTTGCTGACGGGGCGCGACTGCTTCGGCACGCAAGTGGTGGCGCTGCGGCACCGAGGTCCACTACGGGCGGAAGTTCCAACCGCCGCTGAAATCTTGCGGGAGTGTGGCTATAACAGTACTTGCGTCGGTTTCACGGGCAACCCTAGTTCGCGTGGCTTCGACAACTACATCAACTTCGCGGGTTGGGGCAGCTTCAGGCAGGGCAGGAGCCCCAAAGCCGAAAACCTGAATCAAGTGGCGATACCGGAATTGCAGCGGCTCTGCGCGGAAGACAAGCCCTGGTTCGTCATGCTGCGGCACATGGACCCGCACGCGCCCTACCTGCCGCCAGCGCCCTACGAGCGCATGTTTTACCATGGCGACGAGACCGACCCGGACAACCGCTCCATGGACCCGGTCCTGGCTTTCAAGCCCTTCGCTGACTTTTTCAAATCCTGGATGCCGCCTGGCATCAGCGATAAAGATTATGTCATCGCCCAGTACGATGGCGCGATCGCCTATATGGACGCTTGCATTCAAAGCATCTTCACAGCGCTGACAGAATTGGGCGTCATGGACGAGACGATCATCGCGCTGAACGGCGACCATGGCGAAACGCTCTATGACCATGAATGCTGGTTTGATCATCACGGCATCTACGACAATGTGCTGCATGTGCCGCTGATCATCCGTTATCCAGGGGCTGTGCCGGCCGACGCTCGCATCGGCGGCTATAACCAGCACAAGGACCTGCTGCCGACCTTGCTGGAGCTGGCGGGGCTGGATACGCCGCATCAATTCGACGGTCGCAGCTTAATGCCCATGGCGCGCGGCGAAGTCGCCTCGCACGAGAGCGAGTTCTTCATCAGCGAATGCACCTGGATGCGCAAACAGGGCTGGCGCACGCCGACCTGGAAGCTGATGGTCGCCTTGGAGCCGGACTTCCACTTCAAGCCGGAAGTTGAACTCTACAACCTGGTGGAAGATCCGGAGGAAAACGAGAACTTGGCGGAAGCGCTGCCGGAGGTTGCAGCGGCGCTGCGCGGGCGGATGGATGCCTTTATTGCCAGGCGCGAGGCGGAAACGGGCTTGCCTAATCCCATGCTCACGCAGGGCGACTGGCATGGAAAAGCGGGCGTCGGCGCCTTTACTTCGTCGCAGCAAGCCTATGACACGCTCTACATCGGCGACCTGGACGAGGCCATCCGCCTGCAAGCCGAGTCGCGCAAAGAGGACTAAAATATGCGCGCTTCTAGGCTTTTAACCCCCTTGGTCCCCCCGACAAGTCGGGGGAGCTCGCCATTAGCGATATCCGTAGGGGCGACATTGTGAGTCGCCCGCCAGGTAGAATGAGAAATCTGTAGGGGCCAGCCAGCGAGTCGCCCGCAAATACTACTAAGGAGAAACAACCATGACCTTGCGCGTAGCCATTATCGGCATGGGCGGCATAGGCAACAATCACGGGCGCTGTTACACGCAGCATCCGCAGGCGGAAGTCGTCGCCGTCTGCGACATCCTTCAGGAACGCTCCGATAAAGCGGCGGAAACCTTCGGCTGTCAGGGCTTCTATTCGGTCGAATCCTTGCTGAACAGCGGGCTCGAATTTGACGCGGCCAGCGTGACCACGGCCGGCGAAGAAAATGGCGGCGACCACTATCAGCCGACCATGCAACTGCTGCGAGCGGGCTATCCCGTATTGGGCGAGAAGCCCATCTCCAACAGCATCCCCGAAGCCGAAGCGATGGTGGCGCTGGCGCGGGAGAAAAACCTGCGCTACGGCATCAACTTGAATCACCGCTTTACGCCAGCCGCGGAATTGGCGAAGGCTTGGGTGGACGCTGGCCGGCTGGGCGAGATCAACATGATCGACATGACCATGTGGATCAACAACCCTAACGAAACCTCGCCGCATTTTCACATGCGCGCGCTGCATCCGCATTCGCTGGATGTCATGCGCTACTTCGCTGGCGGGGAAGTGGTCAAGGTGCAGGCTTTTTTCAAAAAGGGCGCAGGCCGAACGATCTGGTCCAACGCGCAGGTCAACTTGCTCTACGACAACGGCATCATTGGGCATCTGCGTGGCAGCTACGATGGCAACTTTGGCGCGACCAGCCTGGGCGGCGGCAGCTACGGCTTGGAAACGCTGGATGTCTTCGGCTCGGACGGGCGCATCTTCCTCAGAGACGCCTGCGAAGAGTTGACCTTCTATCCGCGCTTCACGGGCTCGCTGGAGCGGCATGAGAATTACGGCGGCATGAGCCATTTCGGGCAGACCTTTTACAGCCGTATCTCGCGCTGGGTGGAGCAGAACCTAGCGGGCGTGGCGCCGCAGGACATCGACGCGTCAGGCGCGGATGCCTTGCGCGTGCAGCAGGTGATCGAAGGCGCTATCGAATCCTGGCGAACGGGCGAGGTCATCAGCCTGTGATCACCATTATCGGGCGCGGGCATGGCGGCACGCGAGCTATTTCCCATACGCTCTACGCTTCGGGCGTGTACATGGGGCAGACGCTCAACCCCTCTGGCGATCTGGTGCCGGCGCACGATATGTACGATGCCTGCCGCATTTTCGCGCGTTATGTAAAATGGCAGGGCGGGCTGCGCTGGGATTTCAGCCGCGCCTTTGAGGCGGAGATTCCGCCGCGTTTCATCAACCTGCTGGAACGCTATTTGGCCTCGGTATTGGCGTACAGCAGACCGCTGAAAGGCTGGAAGGTGCCGGAGACGACCCTGGTCTATCCCTGGATTACGCGCCTTTACCCCGACATGCACTACATCTTCTGGATTCGCGACCCGCGTGACAGCATCATCGGCGCGCATAAAACCGATGACCTGCGCGACTTTGGCATTCAGTACCCGGACACCGATTGCGAACGTCTGCGCCGCGCCATCTCTTGGAAATACCAATACGACCTGATCAAAGCCACGCCCAAGCCCAAGCGCTGGATTGAAGTGCGCTTTGAAGACATGGTCAGGGAACAGGCAGCGACCCTGGCGCGGCTGGAAGAATTTCTGGGCATCCCCTTGGCGCGAATCGTCATGCGCCAAGACACCGTTGAACGCTGGCGGCGCGATGAAGGCAGGCACTACTTTGACTTCTTCGAGCCTGCCATGCGCGCTTACAACTATGAAATGCCGGAGGGCTCATGAGCTTGCGCGTTGCGGTCATCGGCATGGGTCCGATCGGCAATTTGCACGCGGGCATGTACGCACAGGACGACCTGGCGGAGCTGGTCGGCGTCTGCGATATCGTGAAGGAGCGGGCGGATAAAACCGCCTCAGCCCATGGCGCGGCTGCGTTCTACGATGTCGATGCCATGCTGCGCGAGTTGGCGCCCGATGTCGTCAGCGTGACCACCGGCGGCTACGAAAACAGCAGCGACCACTATGCGCCGACCATACAAGCGCTGGCGGCAGGCTGCCATGTGCTCGGCGAAAAGCCCATTTCCAACGACATCGCGCAAGCCGAAGAGATGGTGGCCAAGGCGCGCGCAATGGGACTTTGTTACGGTATCAATTTGAATCACCGCTTCACGCCAGCCGCGCGCCTGGCCAAAAGCTGGATCGACGAGGGGCGGCTTGGGCATCTGCTCTTCGTCAACATGGCTATGTGGATTATGAACCCCGCCGAGACCTCGCCTTATTATCACATCAAGTCGCTGCACCCGCACACGGTCGATGTCATGCGTTATTTCTGCGGCGATATTGAGGCGGTGCATTGCTTCGCTGTGAAGGCGCCCGGGCGGCAGATCTGGTCGACAGCGCAATTCAGCTTCCGCTTCCGCAATGGCGTGGTCGGCTCCTTGACTGGCAGCTACGATATTGAGCGCGGGCATCCGATGGAACGCTGCGAGGTGGCGGGCACGGGCGGACGCTTCGTGCTGGACGACATGTGGCGCGAGCTGACGCTGTATCCCGCTGGTGATTTGCAAAAGACGGTCTACACGGACCCGCTCTTTGGCGGCTTTCACAACTTCCAAAACACCTTCCGCGAGCGTATTCATACTTTTCTGCGGCAGGTGAAGGACGGCGTCGCGCCCGACCGCATCGACGGCAGCGGGGAAGAAGGCTTGGCGGCGCAGAAGGTGCTGGCTGCGGCGATAAAGTCGCTGGAGACGGAGTCGGTGGTGTATGTATAGTTTCACCACAGATGTAGTGCCAAGTAAGTAATGCGAATGCTTACCAGCGAGGGCACCGAGTATGCCGAGGGCACAGAGAAAAGTTGGCCGAAAACGCTGTATCCTCATACCTGGGAAAGGGGCGAGCCGTCGGCTCGCCCGTACGCCTTTCGACGTTCAAGTTGCGGCAGATTTTCGCACGACTTGCTTGGAACCACTGAGGACACAGAGTTTCTAAGGAGGATTCAATAATGAAACTTGGCGCGAACTCGTTACTTTTCGGCTCCTGGGATATGGAAACCGCTTTCAAATACCTGGCGATGGCGGGTTATGACGGCATCGAAATGTCGGCTATCGACAGCATGAGCCAGCACCTGGTGCTGAGCCGCTGGCAGGAATGCGCCCCGGAGATCAAACGCCTGGCGAAAGCTTACGACCTGGAATTGCTGGCCATGGAGCAGTCCTCACGGGACCCCGACTTGATGGAACGCGCCTTCCAGGCGGCAGTTGAAACCGGCATCCCCATCATCAATTGCGGACCGGGCGGGGTAGCCGATGACGAATCGACCTATCCGCAGGTGCTGGATGAGTTGGGGGCGCTGGTGGCGCGGGCGGAGCATTACGGCGTGACGCTCTGCGTCAAGGCACATGTGGGGCAATATGTCTACAACACGCCGACCAGCCTGCGCGTGCTCGCCGATATTCAGTCGCCCAACTTCGGCCTGGACATGGACCCCTCGCATATTCACCGCGCTGGGGAAAACCCTGTCGAAGCTATCGAAGCCGTGGTCGCGCATATCAAGCATGTCCACATCCGCGATTGCAAGGGACGGCAGCAGGGTCCCGGAGAACCTTATGACCAAGCCAACGGACGCGGCGATATTGACCTGGTCGGCTACATCCGCGTTTTGCATGAACACGGTTACACGGGCCCGCTTAACCTGGAAGTCATCGGCACGAAGTTCAAGGAATACACGCTGGAACAGTGCTGCATCATCGGCGCGGAAGCCCGCGGGCACATGCAAGCCTGCCTGCAAGCGGCTGGCGCGCGCTAAAAGGAACTGCTACAAATCGCTGTAGGGGCGACCCAGTGGGTCGCCCGCAAAGGAATCCAACATGAGCTTCCAACCCTCCGATTTACAGATTCGCGCCGCTTACGAGATGGCGCAAGAACGCTATGCCGCGCTGGGCGTCGATGTCGCATCCGCGCTGGAGACCCTGGTCCACGTGCCCATCAGCTTGCACTGTTGGCAAGGCGATGATGTGCTGGGTTTCGAAGACCCGGAGCGCGGGCTCAGCGGCGGCATCATGGCGACGGGCAATTATCCCGGCAAGGCTCGCAATATGGCTGAACTGCGCGCCGACCTCGACCAAGCCTATCGCCTGATCCCGGGACGGCATCGCTTGAACTTGCATGCCTCTTACCTGGACAGCGCTCGCAAGGTCCCACGCGACCAACTCCTGCCCGAGCATTTCGCGTCCTGGGTGGATTGGGCGCGCGAGCAGGGCGTCGGCATGGATTTCAATCCCACGCTCTTTTCACATGAGTTGGCGGACGACGGCTTCACGCTGGCGCATGCCGACCGGGGCATCCGCGATTTTTGGATCGCGCATTGCATCGCCTGTCGCGAGATTGGCGCGTATTTCGGGGCAGCGCTGGGCAGTCCCTGCGTCACCAATATCTGGATCCCGGACGGCTACAAAGATAGTCCCGCCGACCGTCTCGCCCCGCGTCAACGTCTGCTGGACGCATTGGACGCCATCTTCGAGAAGCCGCTTGATCCCGCGCAGAACTTGGACGCGGTGGAATGCAAGCTCTTCGGCCTTGGCTCGGAAAGTTATGTGGTCGGCTCGCACGAGTTCTACCTGGGTTACGCAGCCTCTCGCAACAAGCTGCTTTGCCTGGACGCGGGGCACTTCCACCCCACCGAGACCATTGCGGACAAGCTGTCGGCGGCGCTGCTCTTCGTGCCGGAGATCCTGCTGCATGTCAGCCGTGGCGTGCGCTGGGACAGCGATCATGTCGTTACGCTGACGGACGATCTGCAAGCCATCATGCAGGAGATTGTGCGCTGCGACGCGCTGGAGCGCGTGCATATCGGCTTGGACTTCTTCGACGCCAGCATCAACCGCATCGGCGCTTGGGCGATCGGCACGCGCAATGCCCTGCGCGCCCTGCTGATGGCGCTGCTGGAGCCGCGGGATCTGCTGCGCGGCTACGAAAGCGCCGGCGATTACACCGGGCGGCTGGCGCTGCTGGAAGAGTTGAAGGGGCTGCCATTCGGCGCGGTATGGGATTACCATTGCCTGCAGCAAGGCGTGCCGGTCGGCTTCTCCTTCATGGACGAAATCCGCGCTTACGAAGCGACTGTGCTGTCCGCCAGAGCTTGACTACCGATCCCGCGCTTGAATCGCGCCGGAATCCCTGACCAGAAATGCGCCTGGAGAGACGCCATGCAATTGTACGATCCTGCCGACTACCGCCATATCAACTACCTCTGGGACGATACCCGCGCCGACGCGCTGGATGCCGTCGAGCGTCTCGTCTATCGCTCCAACTTGCTGGGCGCCGACCAACGCATCACCAACACTGGCGGCGGCAATACTTCCAGCAAGCTCGTCCAGACCGATCCCTTAAGCGGCGAGTTGGTTGATGTCCTATTCGTCAAGGGCTCGGGCGGCGACCTGCGCACAGCCAAGCGCGAGAATTTCGCCTCGCTGTACATGGACAAAGTGATGCAGTTGGAAGCGGTCTACAAGTCGGCGGCAGTCACAGGAGTCAAAACGCCCATCGAAGACCAAATGGTGGCGATGTACCCGCATTGCGTCTTCAATCTCAATCCCCGCGCCAGTTCCATCGACACGCCTTTGCATGCTTTCATCCCGGCTGCGCATGTCGATCACAGTCATCCCAACGCCGTCATCGCCATCGCCGCCAGCAGCAACGGTCGCGAGTTGACCCGCGAAATCTATGGCGACGCG
The DNA here is from genome assembly GCA_034420985.1 of Anaerolineae bacterium. Classification (GTDB taxonomy): domain Bacteria; phylum Chloroflexota; class Anaerolineae; order Aggregatilineales; family Phototrophicaceae; genus UBA6055. Next base: position 30,709 of record DAOUKU010000065.1, read on the forward strand.
GTGGCTTGGGTGGACTGGCAGCGACCGGGCTTCGATCTGGGTTTGGCGCTGCGTGATGCCATCGTAGCGAATCCGGGCATCGTCGGCATCGTGCTGGGCGGGCACGGCTTGATCAACTGGGCGGATGACGACAAGACCTGCTACGAGCTGTCGCTGACGCTGATTGAAATGGCGGCGCGCCATCTGGCGGCGCATGACCAGGCTGAAACGGCATTTGGCGGGGCGAAATATCGCAGCCTGGATGCGGACGCTCGCGATGCCTTGCTGGCTGGCTTGCTGCCGCGGCTGCGCGGTCTTGTCTCGCGGGAGAATCGCTTCATCGCCACCGTGCAGCATGACGACGATACGCTGGCTTTTGTCAACAGCGCCGATGCTGCGCGCCTGGCCGAGCTGGGCACCTCCTGCCCCGATCACTTTTTGCGCACGAAAATCAAGCCGCTCTACACCGATTGGAATCCGCAGATGGAAGATAGCGCTGCGCTGCTGGACAAGCTGGAAGCCGGCATCGGCCAATATCGCGCTGACTACGCGGCCTATTACGAAGCCTGCAAGCGCGCCGACAGCCCACCCATCCGCGATGCCAACCCGACTGTGATCCTGATCCCGGGCTTGGGCATGATCGCTTTCGGCAAGAACAAAAGCGAATCGCGCGTCACCGCCGAGTTCTACACCTGCGCGATCGCTGTGATGCGCGGCGCGGAAGCGGTCGGCGACTATATGGCGCTGCCGCGGCAGGAAGCCTTTGACATCGAATACTGGGCGCTGGAAGAAGCCAAATTACGTCGCATGCCGCCAGAAAAGCCACTGGCTCGCAAGGTGGTCGCAGTCATCGGCGCGGGCAGCGGCATCGGCGCAGCGACAGCCCAGCGCGTCGCCAAAGAAGGCGCGCATGTCGTTTGCGCTGACCTGAACCTGGCCTCCGCCCAAGCCACAGCCGACGCCCTCACCGAGATTTACGGGCAGGGTATCGGCGTGGCCGGCAGCGGTATTTCCAGTTGCGGTCCGGCTATCGCGCTGGGGGTCGATATCACTTGCGGAGACAGCGCCTCGGAAATGCTGCGGAGAGCGATACTCGCTTATGGCGGCGTGGATGACATTATCGTTACGGCGGGCGTCTTCATCACGCCGGATGCCGAGGGGCGCAATACGGCGGAGCAATGGCGCTTGACCTTTGATGTCAATGCGCGCGGCGGTTATCTAGTCGCGGAGGCCGCGCGGGATGTCTGGCAGGCGCAAGGATTGCCCGCCTCACTGGTTTTGACGAGCAGCGTCAATGGTGTGGTGGCCAAGGCTGGCACGCTTGCCTATGACGCCAGCAAAGCCGCCGCCAATCATGTTTTGCGCGAATTGGCGATAGAACTGGCGCCCCTCGTGCGCGTCAATGGATTGGCGCCGGCGACTGTCGTGGCCGGCAGCAGCATGTTCCCGCGCGAGCGGGTCAAGAGTTCACTGCGCAAATATTCGCTTGATTTCAGCGATGACGAAGGCACCGAGACGCTGCGCAGCCGCCTGGCGGGGTTCTACGCTCAGCGCACCTTGACGAAGGCGGCCATCCATCCGACAGACCAGGCTGAAGTCGCCTATCTGCTCATCAGCGATGCCTTCAGCAAGACCACAGGGCAGATCATCAATGTCGATGGCGGCTTGCACGAGGCGTTTTTGCGTTAAGCCCACGGCAAAGATTCACCACAGAGACACAGAGGGCGCAGAAGAAGTACCAAGTAAGTAATACAAAAGCTTACCATCGAGGACACCGAGTCTAACGAGAGCACAGAAAAAAGGACTTTGTAGGGGCGACACTTGTGTCGCCCGCTGAACTAGACTCATTCCGCTCTGTAGTTGGTTTTCTAACGACTAACTTGGATTTACTTTTGTGGTAAGGCACTATCGTGAATCAGTCGCGCCCCGCCAAAGTTCGTAGATAATTGACGACATGCCAGCGCTGTTCGGCGGGCAGGTCGGCCGCGCAGGCACGCAGAGTCCGCCAGCCGTTGCTCAGCGCCTCATACAGAAAGTCGTCGCGCGACGCATCCAGCCGCTTGCGCAGGGACGGAAAGTCGCTGGTATCGTCGTTCCAGACGTGGCACTGTTCGCGGAACAATTTCTCTCCCTTCGCCAGCGATTCGGCATCGGGCAGGACATTATTGACGACTGCGGGTGGCGGATTCAGCGTGCGTTCATATTCGCGTTGCCGCTCAACGATCAAAGCTGCGCCGCCTGCCATGACACCGGCGGTTACGACAATGGCAACCAGAGCGATCAACAGGCTGGCGGGGGTCAATTGCAGTGCCGCCATCAGCTTGCGCAGGCGAGGAAAAGCCAGTTGCAATAGCAGCGCGGCAATCGCGGTCAGCAAGCCGAAATGAAGCATGTTAGGCGGACGAGACGCGATGACGGAGGCTGCATCGCTGATATCCCAGCGGAAGGCCGCGCGCACAACCTGCCCCTTTATGTCGGCGATATCCGCCAGCAGCCACCACTCCCCGGCGCGGTCGATCTCGTCGCCAGCCGCCACATACAGCCCGGCATCGACCACTTCCGCCAGCAGCCAAGCGCCACGCCGGTCGCGAGCGGGAGCGACCAACTGCAAAGAGACGCGCGCATCCGCCACGGCCTCATCTTCGCGCTCAATGAGGATGTCATAAGTGTTGACGCCTGGTCCGCCTGGAATGACGGCAGCCGTAACTTGATATTCGCTGACCTGCTGGCTGGCTTGCGGCGCGGGGATGTCCGCTGCTTGTAGGGGCGGTTCGGGCAGGGGAGTTGCGCTAAGCCAGGCGACAGCGAGGAGCAGCGCCAGCATCAGCAGCGCTTCCAGGCGCAGCCAGGCGATCGTATTGCGCATTTGCCCCGAGCGCAGGGATTTGCGCTGCCAGCCGCCCAGCAGCAGCACTGGCGCGACCAAGAGCAGCTTGATGCCCAGCGTCCGCGCGTAGCTGCTGTCCAGCTCGGCCGGCGAGGCGAAATAGTTGAGCGCGTTGTAGATGCCGCTGAGTATCACTAGTAGCAGGAGCGGACCCACCAGGCGGGAAAAACGCCCCAGTGCCGTCCGCAGCGCCCTCTGTCGTCCAGGGCTGTCCAAGGGGTCAAGCGCGGCTGGCAGCAGCAGCGTCAATGTGAGCAGCCCGCCCAGCCAAAAGGCTACCGCCAGCGCATGCAGCCAGTCGACAGCGATAGCGACCCAGGGCAGCAGCAGCGAGCCGGCCGCGTGGCTGGTCACCATGCTCATGCCGATGAAGAGCGCGCCAAGCCAGGGCATCCCCCGCCAGAACCCGACCGTCAACTGCGGGAAGAGCTCGCGAAAGTAAGCCGCCGCGAAGAGCAGCGCCGCGCCGAAAAGCAGCAGCACCACGCGGAATGTCCAGACATCGCCGAAGCGCGAGCCAATCAGCACGACTTGCCACAGGCTCTGTGACAGCACTTGTTCCGCGCCCGTATTGAAGAAGACCATCGACTGCTGCAGCAAAGCGAGCAGATTGGCGATGCCAGCCAGCAGCAGCGCCCCGACCACAATCAAGCGCAGAGGGCGCATCACCCGCCCTGGCAAGCCCTCCGCATGACGCGGATTGCCCCAGGCTGGCAGCAGAACCAGCGTATACAAGCTCGACGCGCCGAAGAACAGGAAGTTCGCCAGATTCAATGCTGCCCGCCACAGCGCCTCCAGCGGGATGGCGCGGTCTTCAGCCACGCTGCCGCTAATGCCGCCGACTTCCTCGCCGACGAAGAAAACCCGGCTTTCGGCGATAACATGTCCGTCGCTGGCGAAGGCAGGTCGCAATTCCACGATATAAGCGCCATCGGGCAGATCGGACGGCGCCGGCATGGTGAGCAAGGCATCATTGCGCGGATCGACGCCGCCGCTGGCCAGGATGCGGCCGCTTTGGTCGCGCAGGTGAATCTCGCTGAAGCGCGGCTCCAGGCTTTCGCTGAACCAGTACTGCAGGCGGGTCGGCGGTCGCTCCAGCGCGCTGCGGTCGGCGGGGATGGCGCGCACAACATAGCCATGCGCCTGCGCCGGGACTGCCAGCGGCAAGCAGATCAGCAGGAAGAGCCAGCCAAGTTTTGCCATGGGTCTATTGTAATGGAATGACTTGGCAGCGGAATCCCCGACGCAGCGTCGACTATGCCCCGCACAAAGCCTATTGAAGCCGCGCCCGCGCTGGACTACACTGGCGCTCCTGCACGCGCGAGCCATCGAGACGTCTGCTATGTCCGACAGCGACAACAGCCACAACTTCATCACCGATATCATCGATGCGCACAACGCGAGTGGGCGCTTTGAGGGTCGGGTGCATACGCGCTTCCCGCCTGAGCCCAATGGCTACTTGCACATCGGGCATGCCAAGTCGATCTGCCTAAATTTCGGCATCGCGCAGCGTTACGGCGGTCTCTGCAACTTACGCTTTGATGACACCAACCCCGCTAAAGAAGAGCAGGAATACATCGACGCCATCATCGACGATGTGCGCTGGCTGGGTTATGACTGGGGCGAGCGGCTCTACTTCGCCTCCGATTATTTTGACCAGCTCTACGAAATGGCGGTGGAATTGATTCGTATTGGCAGAGCCTATGTCGACCAGTTAAGTCCCGAGGAAATCCGCCAATACCGCGGCACCTTGATCGAGCCGGGCGTGGCGAGCCCCTACCGCGACCGCAGCGTTGAGGAAAACTTGGCACTGTTTGAAAAAATGCGCGACGGCGGCTTCCAAGAGGGCGAGGCGGTGCTGCGCGCCAAGATCGACATGAGCAGCGGCAACATCAACCTGCGCGACCCGGTCATGTATCGCATCCTCGATACGCCCCATCCGCGCACCGGCGCTGCCTGGCGTATCTATCCCATGTACGACTTCGCCCACGGCCAGTCGGATTCGCTGGAGGGCATAACGCATTCCATCTGCACGCTGGAATACGAAGACCACCGTCCGCTCTATGATTGGTACCTGGACAATATCGAGATCTACCATCCGCAGCAGATCGAATTCGCGCGGCTGAATCTGAGCCACACTGTGCTCAGCAAACGCAAGCTGATCCGCCTGGTGCAAGAGGGATATGTAGACGGCTGGGATGACCCGCGCATGCCCACCATCTCGGGTTTGCGCCGCCGCGGCTATACCCCGGAAGCCATCCGCGAGTTCTGCGACGAAATCGGCGTCGGCAAGGTCAAGGGCGTAGTGGCGCTGCACAAGCTGGAATATCACATCCGCCAGGACCTCAACAAACGCGCGGACCGCGTCATGGCGGTGCTGAATCCGCTGCGCGTCGTGATAGAAAACTATCCCGATGACCAGGTCGAGTGGCTGGAGGCCATCAATAACCCGGAAGATGAAAGCGCCGGCACGCGCCAAGTGCCCTTTGCGAAGAGACTCTACATTGAGCGTGAAGACTTCATGGAAGATCCCCCGCGCAAATTCTTCCGCCTGGCGCCGGGACGGGAAGTGCGGCTGCGCTATGGCTACTTCATCACTTGTAATGAGGTCATCAAGGACGCGGCTGGCGAGATCGTGGAATTGCGCTGTAGCTACGATCCAGCTACCCGCGGCGGCAGCGCGCCAGATGGAAGACGCCCCAAAGCCACGCTGCACTGGGTCTCGGCGGCGCATGCGCTGGAGGCGGAAGCGCGTCTCTATGACACGCTCTTCATCACCGAAGACCCTGACTCCGACCGCGACAAAGATTTCACCGAATTCATCAATTCAAAGTCACTGCATGTGGTCGATCCCATCTATATTGAGCCGAGCCTGGCATCGGCACGCCCAGGCGAACGTTTCCAGTTCGAGCGGCTGGCTTATTTCGTGGTCGATGCAGACTCCAGCGCTGAGAAACTCGTGTTCAACCGCACGGTGACCTTGCGCGATCAGTGGAAGAAACAGCAGCAGAAGCAACCACGCCGTAAGAAACCGCGAGGGCGCAAGCGTCCCCCGTCTTGATGTGCTAGCATATTGAAGGTCTTTTGACGGCGGGGAGTGACGCGGCGCTTGTGAAACCTGGGCTTCTTTTCATTCTGTTCCTGTGGCTCTGCCTTCCCGTGGTGGCGCAAGAGTCTGCCTGCGAGATAGTCGTGACGCAGGCGCTGGATGCCATAGGAGAGCGCTGCGTGGGCATGGCGCGCGACAGCCTGTGCCTGGCCAGCCCGCCAGTGGAAATCCATCCGCAGAACACCGGGGATTCGCTGGCGGCGCTGTCTAGCGTCTCAACGAGCGACTTGGACATGGCAGCGGAGACTTGGGGGCTCGCGCTGCTGCGCCTGGGCGCCAATCTGCCGCGCACATATACGGGCGCTGGCGTGCTGGCGCTGCTGGCTGGCGATGCCCAAATCCACAACCAAGTCGCTGCGGCAGATGTCATAACCATCGCTGAGCCGCTGAGCACAGCCGCGCTGGAACGGGCGACGCTCTATCGACTACCCGGCCTTCTCCCCGAACCGGTCGGCGAACTGACGCTTGACGAAATTGTCCCGGTCGATGCCTACGATCTCACCGGGGACTGGCTGCGCGCGGTTACCGGCGGCCTGGTCGCGTGGGTGGAAGCGGACAAAGTCGCGCGCCTGCAAGCAATGGAGTCCCTGCCCAGCCTGGCGGTGAACCAGCCCTATCCCTTGCAAGCCTTCTCGCTGCGGACGGGCAGCGCCTTTCCCGAATGCGCGGCGGCTGAGCCCATGGTGGCGGTGCAAACGCCCGAGGACGCGTCGGTCAATCTTACAGTCAATGGCGTCGACATCCACATCGGCTCTATGGTCAGCTTCCAGCAAGCGCATAAAGGCGCGCTCAGCCTGACAGTGCATCGCGGCGCGGTTACGACCGTCTACGGCCAGCGCATTGAACAGGGACAAAGCGCCATCGGCATCCTGGCGCCGGGCGAGGACGACGCTGTCCACCCCTTGGCTTGGAGCGGCGCTTTGCCAGCCTCGGACGCCGAGTTGGCGCGGGGCGAACGCGCGCAGGCCGCCTTCAATCGCGCGGCGGAAGCCAATGGCTGGGATGATGCCAGAACATTCCGCTACCCCAGCCTCGTCCAGCATGTGGTCAAGCGGGGCGAGAGCCTCTACAGCATTGCTCGTGCCTATCAAGCCAGTGTGGAAGCCATCATCAGGGCAAACCCGCATGTCGAGCCGCGTCTGATCTTCGCCGGGACCGAGTTGCAAATCCCGGATGCCGGCAGTGGCTTCGCTTCGCATGGAGATGCCGATTTGGGCGGCGCTGACGACTAGGACACCGAGCGTTTTAACATCTTCACAAAGGCGTCGCGGTCAGCCTTTGTCGCCACTTTGACTTGCGGGGGCAAGCCCGTCACGCCCAAGACATCCACCACCGTCAGCCCGCGCGCCAAGCCGTCGCCCGTCGTGATATCGACATGGAAGTCACCGTATTCAGCGATGCCGGGGTCGATAGCCGCCGCTATGGTGATGGGGTCGGGCAGGTCGAAGCCGCTCAAGCCCGTCTCGGCGATGGCGAAATCGGTCAGCGTCGCCTGGATATCGACCACGAAGCGGGCCAGCGGCGTGCCGATGGCGCGGATATCGGCGGCCTGCGCGGCGTCGAAGGTGGCGTATTTCCAGGAGATGTCCCAGCCGACCATGGTGATGGGCAGCCCGGATTCGAAGACGATCTTGGCGGCTTCCGGGTCGACCCAGATGTTGAACTCCGCCAGCGGCGTGACATTGCCGTGCCCGCTGCCGATGCCACCCATGATGTAGCAATCACTGACGCGCCCCGCCAGTTCCGGCTCCCGCAGCAGCGCCAGCGCCACATTGGTCAGCGGACCCAGCGTTACCAGCGTTATTTCGCCGGCGTACTGGTTGATGAGGCTGCGCAGCACATCCGCGGCATGTCCCGGCGCGGAGACGCGACCCTGCAGCGGCAAGCCGATATCGCCCATGCCATCGTCGCCGTGCACCTCCTGCGCGGTTTCCAGCGAGCGCAGCAGTGGTTTGGCGCAGCCCGCATAGACTGGTGCGACTGACCCGCAGAGTTCGACCGTATAAAGCGCGTTTTGCAAGGCTTGCTGCAGCGGCACATTGCCCGCCACCACAGTGATGGCTTTGACATCAATATCCGGCTGACGCAGCGCCATGACCAGCGCCACAGCGTCGTCAGAAGCGGTGTCGGTATCAATGATGAAGTTACGCATGGGCGGATTGTAGCATAAGTCGACAAGGGGCAACCCCGGCGCGCGCGACTGCATGATCACGCCCCTCTGCCAGGGCTATGCTATACTCGCCCGCGACCCAGCCAATCCGGGAGTTGCCCATGGACTTCAGCACGCCGCGCCGCATTGAGGCGATCGCCCATCGCGTCCGCAGTTTCGTCGATGAACAAGTCATCCCGCTGGAGAGCGAGCTGCTGCGCGCTGGCGACGACCTCAGCCTGACGCAACTGCAGGAATTGCGCGCGGCGGCCAAGGCAGCCGGTTTGTGGGCGCCGACCATGCCAAAAGACTGGGGTGGCATGGGGCTAAATATCCAGGAAATCGTGCCGGTCTTTGAGGCAGCTGGCCGGAGTTTGCTGGGTCCGCTGGCAATGGGCTGCGCTGCGCCGGACGAAGGCAATATGCACCTGCTGCACAGCTGGGCAAATCCCGAACAGGTCGAGCGCTATTTGCAGCCCCTGGCGCGCGGCGAGACTTTCTCGGCGTTTTCCATGACGGAACCGCCGCCCGGCGCCGGCAGCGACCCGCGCATGATTCAGACCCAGGCCCGGCGTGATGGCGGCGACTGGGTTATCCAAGGGCATAAATGGCTGACGACTTACGGCGAAATTGCTGATTTCTTCATCATCATGGCGCTTACCGACCCCGATGTTCATCCGTATCAAGGCTGCACGCTTTTCCTGGCGCCGCGTGAGTCGCCGGGCATCAATATCTTGCGGGATGTGCCGGTCATGGGTGGCAAAGATTTCGGCGGTCATGTGGAGATTGTCTATGACGAGCTGCGCCTGCCGGATAGCGCCATCCTGGGCGAGGCGGGGCAAGGCTTCATGCTGGCGCAGGCTCGGCTTGGTCCTGCGAGACTGACGCACTGCATGCGCTGGACCGGCATCGCCCAACGCGCCCTGGAAATCGCCGCAGAATATGCCAGTTCCCGCGAGGCTTTCGGCGGCGCGCTGACGACGCATCAGTCCGTGCAATGGATGCTGGCCGACTCGGCTATGGAACTGAAAATGGGCAGGCTGCTCACTCGCGAGGCGGCTTGGCTGCTGGCACAGGGCGAACAGGCGCGCCTAGAAACCTCCATAGCCAAGCTGCAAGTTTCGGAAATCGTCTGTCGCGTGCTGGATCGCTGTGTGCAGATCTGCGGCGGGCGTGGTATCTCGCGGGATTTGCCGCTGTCGACCTGGTACGAAAAGGCGCGCGCCTTCCGCATTTACGATGGCGCGTCCGAAGTGCATCGCATGGTTGTGGCGCGGGATGTAATCAAGCGTTACAGCGCTGGCTAGCGCGATGTCCACGATTTTCATCAGCCATAGCAACGAAGACCAGGCTCTGACCGGGTCCATCGTCGAGCGACTGCGCAGCGCTGGCTGGCGCGTCTGGGTGGATTACGAAAATATCCGCGGCGGGGCGGAATGGCTCTGCGAGATTGAAGCCGGCATCGCCCGCTGTCACGCCGTTTTGGTGATTCTGTCGCCGTCCAGCGCGGCATCGGTCTGGGTGGAGCGCGAATGCCTTTACGCCTTCCAACTGCGCAAGCCCGTATTGACGGCGCTCGTGGCGGACTTGCTGATTCCGCTGCATTTGATCAATTTGCAGTATTGCGATCTCCGCCAACCGTCAGGCGTGGACAAGCTGCTGGAGTCGCTGACAGCCTTGCTCGAAGTGGACGAAGCGTCGAATTATCCCGAAGAAGAGGTTTCCAGTTCGCCACAAACAGCCAACTTCTTTCCCTATTTGACGCAGCTGCCGCATGGACATATCGCGGCGCTGGTGGCGCGGGATCTCTATGAATGGGCTTGCGAAATTGCGGATGCGGTGGAGTTTGGCGGGCGGCGGCGACCGGGCTTCCATGTGCGGCTGCAGCTAGCGAAAGAGCGCTGTACACTATTCTCCGTGTGGGCATACCCGGTGCAGCCAGCCCTTCAGTTGCCCTGGCGAAGCATGGCGCGTCGCAGCCAAATCGACAGCCGGGCGGTATTGCGCGACTTGCATGCCCTGCTGCCGGAATTGACTGCCCGGCGGCAAAATACCATCCCGCTGCGATGCCTGGACAGCGCCGAAAAGCTGGAAAGCCTCAAAGTGATCTTGCTGGATGCCGCGCGGCAGCTCAAGCGGTGATGGCTAACAGATGCTCGCGGCGCAGGCGGCGGTCGTAATATTTCTCGGCGGCTTCCGCCATGCTGCCCATCGTCTGCGCATTCATGAAGGCGTTGGCGATAGCGCCAGCCACGGGCAGAAAGCCCACGATCATGCGGGCAGGGATGCGCGTGCCAATCCGCGAAGCCAGCTTGTAAGCCAAGCGGCGGCTTACCTTGCGCCCCAGCGGCCTGGTCAGCATGACTTCGCAATTGAGGTGCTGGACATGCTGCTTGCCCAGTTCCAGCAGGCGCGCCGCTTCCGTTTCGCCGCGCATGGCCGCGATCACCGCATAACCGCGTTCGTCCCCCGCCACGAAGTTCTCCGCCAGGCGCTGCATGATGTGATAAGTGCGGAGGGTCGTGGCGTCGCCTGACGAGTCCAGCAGGGCTGGCATGGCGGCTTGACCTTCCGCGCTCAAAGTCCAGGTCAGCGCGTCCAGCGAGAGCGCCAAATGCTCAATGATGGCAGCGTCAAAATGCCCTTCGTTGGCCCAAAGCGCCAGGATATTGCGCAAGTCGGAATAGGCTTCCGTCTCGATGATGAATGCGCCCTTTAGCGCGCCGATGCCCCAGCTGATATAACCCATTTTGTGCAGCAGGTAGCTGATGCCGGTGGGGATGGTGAAGGCGTGCAAGCCCGGCACGACCATCTCCGCGCCGCCGATCAGCGCCAGCTTGGTCGTCTCTTGCTTGATCCACTGTGCAGCCGACTCGCAGTCCATAGCGGCATCAACAGCCCGCCGCGGGTTGCCAGCCAGTTCGTCCATGCCCATGATGATGGCTTCAGCAATGGTATCTTCCAGTCCCATGGTCGCTTCCTGCGTTGACGCCAGCCTAGTATCTGTCGTCTATACGCAGGCGCGGGCATTGCGTTGCGGCGTCAGCGCGCGCGCTCGTCGATGGCGGCTGCATGGACGCGCAGGTTGTCGAAGTTGACGGTCAGGCGTTTCCCCGCGTAGTTCATGACGCCCGCCAAGCCGACTGCGCCGGAGGTCCCGCGTCCATCACGCGCCTCCGCCACGAATTTGTCATTCACCCACATTGCCAGGTAGTCGTCGATGCAGACGACGCGCAACTGGTTGCGCTCTTGCCCCTGGCGAACATGCTGGCTGGGAAAAGCCGCCACAATGGGCTGCAGCGCCCGCCCGTCGCTCCAGCGAATGCTGGCATAGCCATCGCCGCTGATGAGGAAGAAATAGCCGCGTCCGCTATTGTCTGGTTGAAGGCGGCAGGCGGCTCCGTAGGCATTGTGGTCGTAATCGGAAGACTGCCGCGCGTCCACTTCAATGACTGTGTTTTGATAGGAGTGATCGTGCTGCGTCCAGACATAACGCTGGCCGCGGAAGTCTATGCGGTAGACGCCGTCAAGGACACCCAGCCACAGCTCGTCCCCGCCATTGTAACTGTGCCAATGCCTCGCGCTGTGGAAGGGCTCGTCCAGCAGGAACTCAAGGTATCGATAGCCGGCGTCTGGCTCGGACGGCCGGGGAAACAGTCCACAGGCCGCTGTCACAATTGCCAGCAGACACAGGCAAACCGCGCTCCACCATCGTTTTTCCATGTCTTTTAGTATAGCGTCTGGCTGGCGAAGCTGACCTCAGCAGTCTTGTTGAAGCATGGCGGCGAACTTGGTATACTTGAGGCTGGGACAGGGCAAAGTGAGGCAGCGCGCTGATGATTGAGTTGATCGTCGACCGGGTACAAGTAAGTTTGATGTCGCAGCATCGCCTGGTTGTTCTGCGCGATGTGGATGAAGAACGCTATCTGCCAATCTGGATCGGTCAATTCGAGTCGGAGGCCATCACCTTCGAGTTGCAGGGCATCGAGCGCGAACGCCCACTGACGCATGACCTGCTCAAGTCGACGATTGAAGACATGGGCGGCCGCGTAAATTATGTCTTCATCAACAAGCTGCGACGGGAAGTCTTTTATGCCTTGATCAACATCACGCTGCCCGACCGCGAAATCGACATTGACGCGCGTCCCAGCGATGCCATCGCCTTGGCAGTGCGCCTCAACGCCAAGATCTTCATTGACCGCGAGATCATGGATTACGCTGGCATCGTGCCAGAGCGCAATGTCGAATCCGAAATTTTAGGCTTGCCCGACGATATGTACGAGCCCTCGGAAAGCGGTGAACAAGTCGATGAAAGCAAGCTTAGCGCCTTTGCAGATTTCGTCGATACGCTCAATTTAGAAGACCTGGAAGACGACTAGAGACGCGCGCCGCGCCGCGCAGCCAGCCACAGCGGGGCCAACGCTCCCTCATGGCTTGACTTGCCGTCGGGCGCGCTCCCCCAACTCTTGCGGATAAGCTCCTATGGATCAGCCGCCATCTCTCGCAAAGTTGCATCTGCCGATGAGTCAAGAGGCGGAAGAGGCGCTGCTAGGCGCGGTGCTGCTGGACCCCAAAGCCTTTCTCAGCGTGGCAGCTTTCCTCAACGCCGAAGACTTTTTCATCAAGCGCAACGAATACATCTGGACGGTCTTCAGCCGCCTCTACGACCGTGGCGAGCCAATCGACTATGTCACCCTGTCGCGAGAACTGGAGGCGTTGGGCTGGCTAGAAGAGATCGGCGGACCGCCCTATATCACCAGCCTGGTCAACAACACGCCCACTGCTGTGCACGCCGAAATCTATGGCGAACTGGTTTCGCGGGCGGCTACGCGCCGCCGCATGCTGCAAGCGGCCGACAGCATCCGCAATACCGCTCTGGATGAAGAGCTGCCCATCGACAAAGTTATCAGCGATGCTGAGCACGCGCTCATGGCGGTCAGCAATACGCAGCTCAAGCGCGAGTTCGTGCCGCTTTGGGATGCCGCCAGCGACTATTATGACGAGTTTGAACGCATGCTGTCGCTGGGCGCGGGCACGGTGGGCACGCCGACAGGCTTCAAAGCGCTGGATGGCTTACTGGGCGGCTTCCAAAAGTCGGATTTGGTTGTCTTCGCCGGGCGTCCGGGCATGGGCAAAACCAGTTGGATGCTCACCGTGGCGCTGTATGTGGCGCGATTGGGCGCGCGTGTGGCCATCTTCACTATGGAAATGGGCGTCGAGCAGATGGTGCAGCGCATCATCTCCATGGAAACTGGCATCCGCATCCAGCAGTTGCGCACCGCCCAAGTCAGCCCGGGCGAACAGACGCGCCTCACCGAAGCCATCAGCCGCATCTCCAATCTACCGCTCTTCATCGACGACACGCCCTCCATCACGCCGGCGGAGATGCGCACCAAATGCCGCCGCCTGCAGCACGAATACGGGCTGGACATGGTCATGGTCGACTATATGCAGTTGATGTCGGCGGGCAGAGCCTACGAAAACAACCGCGTGCAGGAGATCAGTTATATCAGTCGCTCGCTGAAAGAGCTGGCGCGCGAGTTGAATATCACGCTGGTTTCCACGGCGCAGCTGTCCCGCGCGGTGGAAAATCGCCAGGACAAACGCCCGCAGCTGTCCGACTTGCGCGAGAGCGGCAGCATTGAACAAGATGCTGATGCCGTGATGTTTCTGTATCGGGACGAGGTGTATAATCCGGAGACGACCGAGTTTCCGAACCAAGCCGATGTCTTGCTGTCCAAACATCGGCACGGACCAACCGGCACAGTGCAGCTTTATTTTGACAAAGCCATCACCAAATTCATGGATGTCAAAATGCAGCGCGTCGACTTGAGCAATCTGGACTGAGCGCCATGAGTTCTGCTAACGGACGCCAGGAACTAGAAGCGATTCGTCTGCCCGCCGGGGCATTCTCCGCGGCGCTGGCGGAGATTGACCATTTGGCGGAGTTGAAGCTGACTTTGCATTGCCTGGCCGCGCTGCAACAGAAAGAAGGGCAGTATCGTTATCTGCGCTATGACGAGCTGCGAGCCGACAAGGTTTTGACGCGCGCGCTGGGTTCTGACTATGCGCTGGACGACGCGCTGGCGCGAGCGATTGCGCGGGGCAGTTTGCTGGAAGCGCATATTGACCTCGGCGACGAGCGGCGGCGATTACTCACCTGGAACGACGCAAGCGGGCGAGCCTGGCAAGCGCAGATCGAGACCGGGCAATGGCAGCCCGCCCTGGCGGACGAGATCCAGGTGCTGCCGGCACGTCCATCGCTCTACCAGCTTTACGAAGAGAATATCGGTGCGCTGACCCCGATGATCGCCGAAGCGATCAAAGACGCTGAGAGCAGCTACCCACGCTACTGGATAGAAGACGCGCTGCGCTATGCCGTCGAACGCAACGCGCGCAACTGGCGCTACATCGCCAAAGTGCTGGAGGCCTGGCGGCAGGAAGGACGCAGCCGTGAAAACCATGGGGGAGATCCTCAACGGCAGCCATACCGACGCGGAGAATGGCAGGACTTCATCGAGTCCTGACGCGCCTGCGGAAGCAGCAGTCCCTTTCGACTTCGTTTGCCAGGACCCGGAAGACTCGCAGCTTCCCTGCCCAATCTGCGATGGCAAGGGTGTTTTCAGCTACGATGTGCCGCTGACCGACCCGCGCTATGGCAAGCTCCAGCGCTGCCCTAACAACCCGGTGGAAGCTGACCACGCCATGCTGGAGCGGCTGCGGCGCTTTGGCAATCTGGATATGTACCGCGATTTGAGTTTTGACAATTTCAGCACCAAACTGACTGGCTGGGGTTATTCCGAGCGGGCTGTCGACTCGCTAAAGCGGGCGAAACAACAGGCTTTGAAATTCGCCGACAACAGTCCGCCCTGGCTGGTACTTGAGGGCGCCAATGGCACGGGCAAGACGCATCTGGCCGTCGCCATCGCCAACCGCCGCTTGCAGCAATTTGGCGAGCAGCCTTTTTTCACGACCGCGCCCGACTTGCTTGATTACCTGCGCAGGAGCTTTAACAGCAGCGAAGAAAGCAACTTCGACGACTACTTTGAGCTTGTCAAGTCTGTGCCGCTGCTGGTGCTGGACGATTTGGGCGTGGAGAACCCCAGCAACTGGGCGCAGGAAAAATTGTTCCAGTTGCTGAATCATCGTCATGCCGCGCGCATGCCGACGGTAATCACCACCAATGTGCGGCTGAATGACATGGAACCGCGCCTCAGCAGCCGCATCATGCAGCGGGATGTCGTAAAGCACCTGACGATCGACGCGCCGGATTATCGACGGACGGTCTCGGAGGAGCAGCGGGCAGATAGCCTGTCCCTCTACAAGCACATGCGCTTCGATAGCTTCCAATGCGAAAGCGCCTTCCGCAAGGAAAGCGATAATTTGCGGGGGGCGCTGAAACGGGCGCGAAACTGGGCGGGAGCGCCAGAAGGCTGGCTCTGTCTGTTAGGTGGATACGGCTGCGGCAAGACGCATCTGGCAGCTGCCATCGCCAAAGACCTTGACGAGCGGGGCTTGGAAGTCACTTTTGTTACCGTGCCCGACTTGCTGGATTACTTGCGCGAGGCTTTTGATCCGCGCGTCAAGGTCCGCTTCAGCCAGCGATTTCGTGACATCCAGCATTGCCCGATATTGATTTTGGACGATCTGCGGCTTGCCAGCGCCAGCGCCTGGGCGAAAGAGAAGTTATTCCAAATCATCGACCATCGCTATTTGTCGCGGCTGCCGACGGTCATCACCACTGCCGAGAACATGGACGAGATTGACGCGCGGCTGGCGACGCGTCTTATGGACAGGCGACTCTGCCTGCCCTTCGCCATTGATACACGCAGCTATGTCAAACGCCAGAGCGCCCCTCGCTGATGCCGGGCAGGCCAATCCAGATCATCCCTTATTCGCGCAGCCATCGCCGTTCCTTGCTGGAGCTGATGGGCAGCAGCCGCTGGGCGCACAGCCACCTCGATTTCGTCGACGTGGCGGACTGGCTGGCTGGCGAAGACCGGCTGCTTCTCTTGGCTTGGCAGGACCGGCAGTTGCTGGGCTGCCTGGGTTTGTCGCCGGCCGCCGCGGGCTGGCGCTGGATTCGCCTGCTGGGCATCCGTGATGGGTGTATGCCGGGCGCGCTGCTGCGGGAGATGTGGGCGCGCGCCGAAAGCGAGTGCCGCTGCCGTGGCGACGCTGGCGTCGCTCTCCTGGCGCTAAGTAATTGGCTGGGGACATACCTTGCCGGGCTGGACTTCCGCAGCCACGACGACCTCATCACGCTGCAGCATATCGGCAGTCGTCTGCCCCGCGAGCCAGATTCACCTGCTCGGTTGCGTGAGGTGGAAGTGGAAGACCTGGAGCGCCTTTGGCAGATCGACAAGCAGGCTTTTGCGCCGCCCTGGCAAATCGAGCGGGATGACTTGTGGCGGACATTTCGCGTCGCAATGAGCGCGACCGTCGCTTGTGTCAAGGGCGCCATCGTCGGCTACCAGTTCTGCGTGCGGCATGGCGATGTGGCGCATTTGGCGCGGCTGGCGGTGCATCCGGCCTGTCAGGGGCAGGGCGTGGCGTCGCTGATGCTGCATGGGCTGCTAAGTGACTTGCTGGAAGGTAACTTCGACGCCATCACAGTCAACACGCAGCGTAGCAATTTGCGCTCGCAGCGGCTCTACGCGCGCTTCGGTTTCCTGCGCGATGGCAAGGATTATCCGCTCTGGCAGAAGGCGCTGCCGCCAGTTGGAGAGGGCGCATGACGACTATCTATCACGACAGCGACGCAGACCTCAACCTGCTCAGCGGCAAGACCGTCGGCATCATCGGCTACGGCAATCTGGGGCGTCCGCTGGCGAACAACCTGCGCGACTCCCGCCTGCGTGTGATGATCGGCCTGCGGGAGGACGAAACTCGTGATCACGCCCGCGAGGACGGCTTTGAACCCGCCGAAATCGAACGAGTCGTGACCCGCTGCCATATCCTGCTGCTGATGCTGCCCGATGTCGTGCTGCCAGAAGTTTATCTGGAGCGCGTATCGCCATACTTGCAGCGCGGGCATTTGCTGGTCTTCGCCAGCGGCTACAATATCGCCTTCGGATTCGTGGAACCGCCGCCTTTTGTCGATGTCGGCATGATCGCGCCGCGTACTTTTGGCGCTGCCGTGCGCGCGCGTTATAAGGATGGCAGCGGTTTCTACAGCTTTGTCGGCGTGGCGCAGGATGCTAGCGGCTCGACTTTAGGGACTCTGCTGGCGTTGGCGAAGGCCATGGGCAGCTTGCGGGCGGGCGCAATCGAAGTCTCGCTGCAGCAAGAGGCGCAGTTGGATCTTTTCGTGCAGCAGGCGATTCTGCCCGCCTTCCAACATGTGATGACGACAGCGGCCGAGCTGCTGCTGCAACAGGGTTATCCCGCCGAAGCCGTCATGATGGACTTGATTATCTCCGGCGAGTTTACTGATTATCTGTCGCGGGCTTCGGACAATGGCTTGCTGTATGCTTTGCGCCTGTCGTCCCTGACCGGGCAATACGGCATCTTCAGCCGCCTGCACCGCTTCAAGGAATTGAAGCTGGAAGGCTTGATGGAAGCCACGCTGGAAGAAATCCGCCGCGGCGAGTTCGCTGTCGAATGGTCGCGCGAATACGACAACGGCTATCCGCAGCTATCCAGCCTGCTGGAAGCGCAGGAACGGCTGGCGCTGTGGGCGTTGGAGCGCGGCACCTTGGATCGGCTGAAATGATTGCGCTCTTCCCCGCGATGAGCGAGACAAAGAAAGGACATGCCTCTTGCGCAGCCCAATCAAAGCGGTGATCTCGGATATGGATGGCGTGCTCTGGCGCGGGGCGGTGAAACTGCCGGGCATGGAGGCCCTCTTCGACCTGCTCTTTGCGCGCGAGATTGATTTCGTTCTCGCCACCAACAACAGCCGCAGCACGCCGGGCGATTATGTGCGCAAGCTGGCGGACCTGGGCGTAGCTGGCATCGAGCCGCGGCATATCGTCACCAGCGGCACGGCGACTGTCAGCTACTTGCAAGCGCGCTATGCGGCGGGAGCGGGTATGTATGTCCTGGGCGGCGACGGCTTAAAGCAGTTGATTGTGCGCGCCGGCTTTCAGCTGGTCGAGAGCGGGGCGGAAGCGGTCGTCTGTGGCATCGACTTCGACTTGACTTACAACAAACTGCGCGCTGCCACGCTGCTGATTCGCGGCGGCGCGGATTTCATCGGCACGAATCCCGATTCGTCTTTCCCATCGCCGGAGGGGCTGGTGCCGGGCGCGGGCAGCATCCTGGCGCTGGTGGAAGCGGCCTCCGGGATCGGGCCGACCATCATCGGCAAACCCCGCCGTGGAATGTTTGAAGCAGCGCTGCGGCAACTGGGCGCGCAACCAAGCGAAACGTTGATGATCGGCGACCGCATCAACACGGATATCGCCGGGGCGCAGGCGCTAGGCCTGCCGACCGCGCTGGTGCTGACGGGGGTGGAAACACGCGACAGTCTGTCGAAAAGCGCCGTGCAGCCGGATTATGTCTACGCAGGTCTGCCGGGACTGGTAAAAGCGCTGGAAGGGATCCGTTCAAGTTAGCCGCCGGAATCAAGCAGCGCGGCCAGCGCCTCCTCCAGCGCGGGCTTGGGGTCGGCGTCTTTGAAATGCGCCATGCGCTGGTAGACATCATGCGCAGCGAGATGGAATCCCGGCGGCAAGCCAGCCGCCTTGAAAGTGGCGGCGATCTCCTGCATTTCGCCGCTGAATCGCCAGGCTTTTTCGGTTGCGGACAGCACCTGCCTTTCGCGCGATTCGGCAGCATCGGGCTGGCGCAGCGACCACTCTCGGTCGAGTTCGCTGCGTACCCCCAGGGCTTCCGCAGTCGCCTGCACTGCCGATAGCAGCGCGGTACTGCCCTTGGTCTGCGCGGCGAAAACCATTTTCAGCGCCGATGCCCGTCCTACTGCGCCGCCAATATCGATGGCTTCTGTGACTGTGCCGGCAAATAAGGCGGCGATGCGTGCTGCCGTGGGTCCCGATAGGTAGAAGCGCGTCGTGCCAGCTTTCCAGGCGGGCGGCCCGATGATGCTGCCATCGACAAAATCGATTCCAGCGGCGGTCAATCGCTCAGCGATGCGCAAAGCTTTCTGCGGCGAGATGGCATTGCCGTCGCAGTAGAGGCCGCGGAATCCCTCGTCCAGCGCGGACTGCGCCACAGCTTCGGCGGCATGTGGCGGGCAGATGCAAAGGACGATTTCACAACGGGCGTAGAGCTGCGCCAGGCTCGCGACTTCCAGCAGCTTGTGCGCTGCTGCGCGTTGATGGCTGGCGTCGCTGCGTCCGGCCGCTGCCCAATACACGCTGTGCCCGGCTGCTCGCGCCGAAGCCGCGATAGAAATGCCCATGGCGCCGGGATTGATGATGCCGACTGCGCTCATGCCTTTTGCCGCCTTTCATCAGAATGCAGCAATTCTTCAAAGCGGTCGTAAGTCGCCGAACGCGCGTTGAACACATAGTTGGGGTGGGTCACGATGATGTCCGTGCCGCCCAGTTCGCGCAGATGCTGCATGGTCTTGTGAATCAAGTCGCTGCGCACCAGCAGATTGGTCTCGAACCAGCGCTGGCTTATGCTGGGCGGGCTGGCGACAGCGACCACGCCAGGTCCCTTGCTGCCACTCAAAGCGGGATTCGCCAGGATGCGCGTCTGCACATCCGCCACGGATTCGCCGGCGATATTGGCTCGCAGCGATACGAATTGCCGCGCCAGGCGATGCGCCTCAATGCGTTCGATCAATTCACGCAACGTTTCCAGCTTGGAGGCTGACGCTCGCAGACCCCGCCGATTGCCGATGAGCACAGCCTGCGAGTCGATGATGCTGCCGCCGTCAATCGGGCGCAGATGATTTTCGCGCAGGGTCGTGCCCGTCTCGCTGAGATCGGCGATCATGTCGGCGTAGCCCATTCGCGGCGCAGCTTCCAAAGCGCCTTCGGCATGCACCAGCAGAAAATGCGATATCCCCTGGCGATACAAAAAGCTTTTGGTCAAATTGCTGTACTTGGTGGCGATGCGCAGCTGCGCGCCGCGTTCTTGCTGGCGCAGGCTGAGGTCAGCCAGGTCGGCGATGGAAGACACATCAATCCAGGCGTCGGGAACTGCCAGCAGCAAGGCGCATTTGCCGAATCCCAGCCGGTCGATGATCATGACATCGGCGGAATCTTCGCTGTGCTCGGCGACGATATCCAAGCCGGTGATGCCGATATCGGCACGGCCATCGCCCACTTTGTTGAGGATGTCGCGCGGGCGCTGATAGACGACTTCGGCTTGTGGCAGGCTGGGGATGGTGGCGCTGTATTGACGGCGGTTGGGCTTGTAGATGGTCAAGCCAGCCCGCGCCAGAAAGCGGTCGGAAGCGTCGCCAAGCTGTCCCTTGCTGGGCAGGGCGATGACGAGTTTCTCAGCTGCCATGGCTGGGCTCCGGCTGCTTGAGCATGTCGGCGGCGGCGGCGGGGACTGCCCCCATTTCGACTTGCCGCTCCTCTTGTTGGCGCATGTCGCGGATGGTGACGCTGCCCCGTGCGCGCTCCGCCTCGCCAATGATGATGACCAGCGCTGCGCCACGCCGATCGGCGCCTTTGAGGCTGCGCCGCAAACTGCGAGCGCCCAGGCTGACTTCGGCGACGATATCGTTAGCGCGCAGGTCCTGCGCCAGGCGCTGGCAGGCAGCATAATCGGCATCCGCCACCGGGATGACGCAGACCATAGCATCACAGCTTGTTTCCGCGTCCGCTCCCAGCACGCCGGCAATGCGTTCAATCCCCCAGGCGAAACCGGCCGCTGGCGTCGTGTCGCCGCCCAGGATGCTCACCAGTTGGTCATAGCGCCCACCGCCGCAAAGCTGAAGGTCCTCGCCGGCGGAGGTGCGGCCGTGAATCTCGAAAATCATGCCGGTGTAATAATGCAGGCCGCGGCTCAAGCCGAAGTCCAGTTGGATTTCGCCCGCCAGCGCGCCGCAATCAGCCAGCCGTTGCAAGGTCGCCTCCAGTTGAGCCAGCGCGCCGGCAGCCACTGCGTATTCCTTGCAAAGCGCGGCTGCGGCCTCCAGCGCCTCGTCGGCAGCGCCAGCAATCGCGCTCAAGCGCGCCATGAAATCCAGCGCAGTCTGCAGTTTTGGCGCTTGCTGGTCTTCGCGGATTTTGTGCAGCAGACGGTCGATAACCTGCCCCTCGGCGCGATTGGCGTCGATATTGATATTGAGGCTGTGCAGGAAGCCGCTGATGGCGCCGCGAGCCTCATCGTCGGTCATTTCTCGTAGCACCTTGATTAGTTGTTGGCTTTCCTGGCTGGCGGGATCGGCTTGGGATTCAGGCGCAAGTTCAAAGTCGGGGAAGATGGCGCGCAGCGAGTTTGCCACATAGTCAAGACCGCGTTTGCGCAGATTCTCCATGTTGCGCAGCAGGAAGTTATGCAGCTGCCGGCGCAATCCCAGGGTCGACAGGAAGCCCTCCAGCAAGGCGGTCGTACCGATGACCAGCTTGTAATCGCTTATGCCGACGCGCTCCAAACCGCTGCAGGCCAAGTACAGCAATTCAGCATCGGCATAGTCCACGGGCCCGCCCAGCAGCTCCGCGCCACAGAGCGTGAACTGGCGGTAGCGGTGCAGTTGCGGCTTCTCGTAACGAAAGACGGGACCGTTGTAACGCAGGCGCAGCGGCAGCGCTTCGTCCTGCAACTGCTCGACATAAGCGCGCAGCACTGAAGCAGTGACTTCCGGGCGCAGCGATAAGCGCCGGCTTTTGAAGTCGAATTCATAAAGGCGCGCCGCGATGTCCTCACCGGATTTGCGCAGATAGAGCTCGGTATTCTCCAGCAGCGGCGGATCAATGGCGCGGTAGCCATACAGGCGCAGGTACTGCTCCAGGGCGTCTTGTAGCTGCCGATTCTGCGCATATTCAGCGCTGTGCACATCGCGCATGCCACGCAAGGCGGAAATTCGATTTGCCGCTGCCATGTTCGCGTCGCTGTCCAGTGACTCGCGTTGTCAGTTGGATGCATAGGGGCAAATGCTGCGGCCCCAGTCAATCAGAGGGATTGTAGCACAAGCGGCGCGGGAGCATACAGGCACGGGACCGCCGCGCCAGCGCTCAAGCGAACTCCAGGCGGTAGTCGGCAGCGTCCTCGTCGATGAAACGCAGCAGGCGCATGCCCTCTGCGGCAATCTCGTCCTGTATGGCGGGGGCAGTGGGCTCAAAGAGCGTAATCGACAGCACAGCGCAGCCTTTATCCCGCCCTGTCTTCCATATCCCGCCGACGAAGCCATCAATCAGGACGCTGCCCAGGACTCTGCCCGCGGAGACGAAGACCTTTTTGCGGTGTGCTTCTGGCAATATGCGCACGCGGCTCTTGTGCGCGATCAAAATGTTGTCGTATTCGGGCAAGAAACGCAAAGGCGCGACAGTCTCTTCGGGAAGGATAGGCATGTCTGGCAGGTCGTAGAGCTGCGCGCCACTTTCGTCCCGATAGCTGACCAGGGATTTGACGGCGGGCGCCAGTTTTGTCTTCAGGCTGGTCATGCCGCAATAGGTCTGGAAGTCCATGATGCTGGCAGGTCCGAAAGCTGCCAGATAACGCCGGAAGAGCGCCGTCAAATCGGAGGGCTGCGGATCGCCCAGCCAACTGCTGGCGGTGGTGTAGATGGCGCGCGTGCCCACGCCCCAACTTCCGCTGGGCGGCACTTGTACGAGTGGCAAGTAACTGCGCACGGCGTAAGCCATGGCCTGCTTGTCGTGCTGCGGATAATGCCGCTGCAATTCGTCGCGCAATGCGCCGATGGTGGGCGTCTCGGCTTCCAGGAAGGGAATGGCGATTTCGATCAGCCGTTCGATATTCAGATCCTTAGCGCGCTTGCCGAAGAAGGAGCGCAAGCCACGCGCCAGCGCCGGCTGGATGACCGCCTGAAAGCGCTGGTGGTCGGTGGTGTTGACCAGATGCAGCGTCGAGCGAATCCAAGGCGCCCGCGCGACCTCCCGCGAGTCCAACAGCGCTGTCAATTCAGTTTTGTCAAAGCGCTGCAGCCGCGTCCACAAGCCGATATAAGGCGGATTGGGAATCTGCGATTGCAATGCCAGCAACTGCTCCATAGCCGCCAGTGGCTTGATGACATGGTGCTCGAGCAGCAGTTGGCGGGCGAGCAACGTGCGATTCAGTTGCCGCAGCGTGAGGACTGAATCTGGCATGCGGGTCCTCAGGCGGAACTGGGCAGCGCGTCTTCCGCGAGGTCGCTGCCATTGTCGCTGCCTGTCAAGCGCCGCAGCATAAGCAGCAGAAATCCAGCTGACAAAGCGAGGACAGCAGCAAACTGTAAACTTGGCAAGAATCCCCGCAAGCGCGATGTTACACCCTTGCTTTCGCCGGATAGTTGGGCGCGCAACTCATCGGCAAAGGCGGCGCGCGGCTGGCGTGAGGTCAAGGCGGCTTGCAGCGCGCGTGTGAGCTCGGCGAATTCTTCCCCTTCGCGCAAGTCGGCTGCGGGTTGCAAGGTCGCTTGGCGGGGATTGGGCTGGTCTGGAGTCATGGCAGTTATCCACTGGCTCGTGATTTGAGTCGGTTGACGGATTCGGATTGCATTTCAGCCCGCAGCGCCCGCAGCGTGCGGTGATAAAGCGACTTTACGGCGCCCTCGCTGCGCCCCATGATGTCCCCGATTTCGGCATTGGGCAGGCGCTCGACAAACTTCAGCAGCAGCAATTGCTGGCGTTCGGCGGGCAGGCGGCGGATGGCGCGCAGCAACTGCTCGTGCTCGTCGCGCTGTTCCGCCAGGTTGTCGGGCGCATCTGTTTCCAAGGCGCGTCCCACATACTCTTCCAGCGCAATGATTTTGCGTCGGCTTTGGTCGCGATGCCAGTTGGCGACCAGGTTGTGCGCGATGCGGTAGAGCCAAGCCTGGAAGGGCAGACCGCGGTCGACATAGCTGCCAATATGCGACAGCGCCCTCAGGAAGACTTGTGCCGTAAGGTCTTCAGCGTCATGACTGTTGCCGGTGCGGTAGTAGATATAGCTATACATTTTGGCGAGGTATCTCTCGTACAATTCGCCAAAGGCGCCGCGGTCATGCTTCGCCAAGGCAACCAGCGCTGCGTCGTTCAAAGCCTGGTAATCGCGTGGCTTGGCGAAGGGATTCTTCATGCCGTACATTCCTTAACCCTTACGGGCAGCCCAGGTTACGCTTGCGCTAGCAGCGCCTCGACCTCGCTTAGACAGGGCAGGGCGAACATGGTGCCGCGACGCGTACAAGTCAAGCCGGCCGCCGCCGAGGCGAATCGCAGCGCGCGCTTGGTCGGACCCTTTTTCGCCAATCCTACACAGAACGCGCCAACGAAGGCATCACTCGCGCCAGTGGTATCGACCGCGTTCAACAGGAAAGCCTCTTGCGCGTAGGGACCTTTCGCGTCAATCAGCATGCTGCCCGCCTCGCCCAGCGTCAATATGACTCGCCCAAGGCCCAGCGCCAGCAGCCCGCGCCCAAGCTCGCTGACATCAGTGGACTTGCTATTCAATATCAACTGCGCTTCCAGCAAATTGGGGATGAGCCAGTCGACGAGATGCAAGTATTCGATGACGAACTTGTCGCGTGTGAAGAATGGCGCTGGATTGACCACCGTGATGGCGCCGGCCGCCTTCCCCAGCTCCAGGGCGAAAGGTACAAGCGGCTGCGGCAATTCAAAGCCGACCAAAAGCACATCGCCGGGCTGCAGATCCGCCAACGCCGCGTGGATTTGCGCTTTGGAGATCTGCCGGCTGGCGTCGGGCGCGCCGATGAAACCGGGCAACTTGTCGCGCACGAGAATGGCGGCGATGCTGGTACGTGCGCTGGGATGGACGCGAATATGCTCCGTGCAGACGCCAACCTCCCGCAGCGCCGTGACCATTTCCGCCCCGAAGATATCATCGCCGACGCAGCCTACCAGCCGCACATTGCTTGCGCCCAGTTTCGCTGCCGCCGCCGCCTGGTTCAACCCTTTGCCGCCGGGCGAAATGGTCAACTGCGAGGCATGCACCGCGCGATTGGGCTGCACCCAGTCGGGCACATCAAAGATCATGTCATAGACCAGCGCGCCGATGACGACAATTCGCGGCATATTCTTCCAACCTTGCCTTGCCGACTGCTTGACCCTATTGTAAAACGGACTAAGGCGATTGCCTCGCGCGAAACATTAGCAAAATGTAGGAATGCCGACAATTATTTGACGCTCTAAATAAACTGTGTTATATTGTTTACGAAAGCAGTCCTTCCACCATCGGTCCCCAGCCAGCGAACCTGCCGTTGATCACCCGTAGCGCGTTTTGCCATTCGTGTTGCCCGCTGTGCATGCAGCGCAGATAGCGCTCGTTCCCCGGTCGAATATCCTGATTGAGCAAGCTACCCGCCACCAGACTCGCCACGAGCAAAGAACCCAGGAAGAAATGAATGAACATTGCAAAACTTGAAACAAAGACCCTGCCTGAATTGCGCAACATGGCGCGCCAGCACAATGTGCCTCGCTTCAGTCGTTTGAAAAAGCAAGATCTGATCATTGGCTTGCTGCGGCAAGAAGCGGAACGGCGCGGTAACGAACTGCGCGGCGGCGTGCTGGAAGTTACTGAAAATGGCATCGGCTTTTTGCGCGCGGAAGGCTACCTGCCGGGCAAAAACGACATCTATGTCAGCGCCTCGCAGATCGACCGGCTCAAGCTGCGCACTGGCGACATGGTCATCGGGCAGGTGCGCCCCCCCAAAGACAGCGAACGCTACTTCGGCTTGCTGCGCGTGGACGCGGTCAATGGGCTGGACCCGCGCGAAGTCCGCCATCGCGCCAATTTCGAGCGCCTGACGCCCATCTTCCCCGAGGTGCGCTTCAACCTGGAGACAGCGCCGCGCGTCTTCTCCACGCGCATGCTCAATCTAATCGCGCCTATCGGTTTCGGGCAGCGCGGTTTGATCGTCTCGCCGCCAAAAGCCGGCAAAACCACCGTGCTCAAGGATATTGCCAACGCCATCAGCACCAATTATCCCGATGTACATCTGATGGTCGCGCTGATCGGCGAGCGCCCAGAAGAAGTTACCGATATGGATCGCTCTGTCGACGCCGAAGTCATCGCCTCGACATTCGACGATCCAGTGCATCACCATGTGCGCGTGGCGGAAATGGCGCTGGAGCGGGCGAAACGGCTGGTCGAGGTCAAGCGGCATGTCGTGATGATGCTGGACAGTGTTACGCGCTTGGCGCGTGCCTATAACCTGGTCGTGCCTACCAGTGGGCGCACGCTTTCCGGGGGTTTGGACCCGCAAGCCATCCACCCGCCCAAACGTCTCTTCGGCGCGGCGCGGAATGTCGAAGAGGGCGGCAGCCTCACCATCGTCGCCACCTGCCTGGTCAACACCGGCAGCAAAATGGACGATGTGATTTACGAAGAATTCAAGGGCACCGGCAATATGGAGTTGCACCTCAGCCGCAAATTGCAGGAACGGCGCGTCTTCCCGGCTTTCGATATTGAGCAGTCGTCGACGCGGCGCGAAGAGTTGCTGCTGGGTCCGGATGTGCTGCAGCGCGTTTACACCATGCGGCGCATGTGGTCGCACCTGGCGGAACAGCCGGAGGGCATCGTTGGCGCCACCGAGATGCTGCTGCAGAGCTTCCGCCTGCACGACACCAACCAAAGCTTCCTCAACAGCCTGTCTGGCAGCAACGGACGCTAGCGCCATGCGGCTGGCTGGCAGCAGCGCGCTGATCACCGGTGGCGCATCGGGCTTGGGCGCGGCTGCGGCAACTCGCTTTGTCGAGCAGGGCGCGGATGTTCTGATCTTTGACCGCGACGAGGCCAAGGGAGCGGCGCTGGCGGCGGATCTGGGTTCGCGGGCGCGTTTCCTGCCTGGCGATGTGGCCAGTGAAGCGGATATGCAGGCGGCCTTGGAGAGTTGCAGGCCGACTGTGCTGGTTAACTGCGCGGGTATTGGCCTGGCCATGCGCACGACAAGCAGCCGCGGTCCCCACCCGCTAGATATCTTCGAGCGCGTCATCCGCGTCAACCTAGTCGGCACATTCAACGCCATTCGCTTGACCAGCGCGCTGATGATGCAGGGCGAGCCCAATGCAGCGGGCGAACGCGGCGTCATCGTCAATACGGCGTCGGTGGCTGCATTTGAAGGCCAGATTGGTCAAGCGGCCTACTCAGCCTCCAAAGGCGGCATCGTCGGCATGACCTTGCCCATCGCGCGAGATTTGGCGCGCTACGGCATCCGCGTCTGCACCATCGCGCCCGGCATCTTTGATACGCCACTGCTGGGGCAACTGTCGGAGGAAGTGCGCGCTTCTCTGGGCGCGCAAGTTCCTTTTCCGCAGCGCCTTGGCAGGTCCGCGGAATTTGCGCAACTGGCGCAGCAGATCGTCGAGAACGAGATGCTCAATGGCGAGGCGATCCGCCTGGATGGCGCGTTGCGGATGGGCATGGTCTGATGACGTGGAAGTTCCCCTTGACAGGAGACATGCGCCGCGATATAGTAATTGCCATAGTCAAAGAAGGATGTATTCCGCAATGAAAGCTTGCTCCGCCGCCGTTTGTTGTTGTCAGATGCGATGCATCAATCGTCGCGCGGTGGCGTCTTGCTAGGTCTTTTTTGACCAAATAGCAGTGAACTTGCAAAGCCCCGTGATGACACGGGGCTTTTTTGTTGCATGGCGAAAGCCGGGAGCAGCCATGATCGCAAGCGTGCAATTCCCAATGTGTTGTTGTTGCGGCGCCCGCAAAGGGGCGGTTTATCCGAGGTTGGCAGCGCGATGTTGCCAGCAGGACCTGCACGATGTACAGGGCGCTTCGGATAAACCGAGGCGCTTTTGTTTTATGCACCGCCGACAACAGGGGGAATCTCAATGACCAATCAACAGATCGAAGCCTTGGCGCAAGGGCTGGAAAGCGCCAGCCCGCAAGACATCCTGCGTTGGAGCTGCGCGGCCTTCGGGCGCAGACTGGCCATCGTCACCAGCTTTCAAATCACGGGCATCGCCACGTTGCACATGCTGCAAGCGATTGCGCCGCGCACACCGGTGCTGACGCTGGATACGGGCTTGCTCTTCCCGGAAACCCTCGACCTGATTACGCAACTGGAAACGCGTTTCGAACTGGATTTGCGGCGGGTCAAGCCGCGGCAAACACTAAAGCAGCAAGCGCGCGATTATGGCGATCGCCTCTGGGAGCGCAACCCCGACCGCTGCTGCCACATCCGCAAGACCATCCCGCTGCGGGAGGCGCTGCATGGCTTTGAGGCTTGGGTGGCGGGTCTGCGCCGCGATCAATCCGAGGCGCGCGCGCATACGCCGGTGGTCAGCCGCGATCGGCGCAACGGCCTCATCAAAATCGCGCCCTTCGCCAACTGGACGGGTGCACAAGTCTGGGATTACATCCACGCGCACGACCTGCCTTACAACGCCCTGCACGACCAGGGCTACCCCAGCATCGGCTGCTGGACTTGCACGCACCCTGCCCTGACGAAAGACGACAGCCGCGGCGGACGCTGGGCGCGCCACGACAAAACCGAATGCGGCATTCACATGCCCGCTCCAACTGCGAGCGCCGTCCATGGCTAGCGGCTACCCCGTCATGCTGCACTTGCAGGATAAGCAAGTGGCCGTCATCGGTGGCGGGGCGGTGGCGACGCGTAAGGTGCGGCAGTTGCGCAAAGCTGGCGCCAAAATCCTGCTGATCAGCCCGCAAGCCACGCCGGAGCTACGCGAGATGGCCGGCGAAGGCGAAATCTTGTGGCGGCGGCAAGCCTACCAGCGCGATAGCTTCAATGGCGATATGCCCTTACTGGTCATCGCCGCCAGCGACGATCCGCGCGTGAACCAGGTGGTGGCGCAAGACGCCCAGCGAATTCGCGCGCTCTGCAATGTGGCCGACGGCAGCAGCGAGCTTGGCGACTTCAGCAATATGGCGCAAATTGAACAGCCGCCATTGACCATTGCGATGAGCAGCCAGGGCAAGTCCCCGTTGCTGGTCAAGCTGCTCAAGGCACGCCTGGCTGCCGAGTTGGATGCGGAACTGGCGACCCTGGCGGATTGGCTGGGCGCGCTGCGGGAGTCTGGCTCGGCGGGCGCGACTCAGGCGCAGCGGCAGTGGGTTTATGAGCGCGTGCTGGCGTCAGATGTGCTGACATTGCTGCGTCAGGGGCGGGCAGACCAGGCACGGCGGCAGTTTGACCGCGTCGCCAGCGAGGGCGCGGAAGCATGAGCGGAGTTGCGCTTGTCTTGGCGGGGCACGGCTCCCATATCAGTGCCAACACAGCAGGCTTGGTTTGGGGCTATGTCGACCGCTTGCGGGAGCAGGGCGTCGCCGACGAAATCACGGCTTGCTTCTGGAAGGAGCCGCCGGCATTTTCTAGCGCGCTGGACATGCTGGAGTCGTCCCAGGTCGCCGTCGTGCCGCTCTTCACGGCGACGGGCTACTTTACTCGGCAAGTCATCCCCAGCGAGATGGGACTGCAAGGGCGCGTGACTCAGCGTGAAAACAAAGTTGTCCATTTGACGGAGCCCATCGGCGAACATCCGCAACTGGATCACATTGTCGATACGCGTTTGCACGATATGCTGGCGCGGCACGAGCTGCCTCTCGGAGATACCGCCGCCGCCCTCATCGGCCATGGCACGCCCCGCAGCCCGCAAAGTCGCGCCGCCACGCGCCGCCAAGCAAAGCGAGTCCGTGAACAAAACATCTTCCGCGAAGTTATCGATGCCTATCTGGACGACCAGCCCGATATCCCCAGCATCTATGATCGCACGCGTGCCAGGCACATCATCGCCCTGCCATATTTCCTGGCTGATGGCTCGCATGTCTCACTGGACCTGCCTCGCGCCTTGGGCATCAGCCCCGCCGCCGCGCCGGAAACCGTAGCCGACCGACTCGTCTACTATTGCCCGCCGGTGGGGGATGATGAGTCCATCTGCGATGTCATTTTGGCGCTGGCGAGAGCGACCGGACTGCCTTTTGAAAAGCGCGATGTCGCTAGCGCATGGGGCGGATTCCCCAAGGCCGGCAGGCGCGAATTGCTAGCCGCGCTGGAATCGACCGACTTGCTGCGTTTTGGGCAAGTGCTAGTCAGTCGCAATCGAGTCTGGCCTGAAGACGGCGCCGACGGTATCGCCTTGGACAGGCCGGCTACCCTGCGAAGACATGTGCGGGAAGCGCCATTTCGTCCCTTGCCGACAAGCAACGACCTGCCCGCTGGCTGGCATGTGCCGCTGGACAACCCGCACGATGCCCATGCTGCGCTGGAGACGGTCTATCCTGGCATGATCGCGAGCTGGGCGGCGCAAAGGCGAAACAAGTTGCAGATTGAATCCCTGTCCGACATCGGTAAGCGGCAAGGCGGCATGTTTAAGGACATTCACTTGTTGCCCGCCAGCATTATCAACCGGACGCTCAACGAAGTTTGCCGGGCTTGCGTTCACCAACCTGCGTGGCATGGAGTCAGTGGTGAGCTGCCCTGTCGCGCGGCTTGCAACTGGTGGCTGACGGCGGCACGAAAAAACGAAAGGAGTAGCGCATGACAATTGGTAAGGTCTTTCTGGTCGGCGCGGGACCCGGCGACCCCGACTTGATCACGCGCAAGGGATTGCGCTTGCTGCAGCAGGCGGATGTGGTGATTTATGACCGCTTGATCCCATTGGCGCTGCTGGAAGAGACGCGCCCCGATGCCGAGTTGATCAACGCTGGTAAAGCGCCGACCCGCCATCGCCTCTCGCAAGCGGCCATCAACGCGCTGATCGTCGACCGGGCGCTGGGGGGCTTGCAGGTGCTGCGGCTGAAAGGCGGCGACCCCTTCGTCTTTGGGCGCGGCGGCGAAGAGGCGATGGCTTGTCATCGCCTGGGCATTCCCTTCGAGGTCGTGCCGGGTGTGTCCAGCGCTTTTGCTGTGCCCGCCTATGCTGGCATCCCCTTGACTCAGCGCCAAGTCAGCAGCGCCTTCACGGTCATCACCGGGCACGAAGTGCAGGCAGACGGGGTCAATTATGCGGCGCTGGCGCGGCTGGGTGGCACGCTCGTCGTGTTGATGGGCGTCAAGCAGCTGCCGAATATCACCGATAAGCTGCTTTGGCATGGCTTGCCCGCCGATACGCCCGCGGCCGTCATCGAATGGGGCGCGACACCGCGACAGCGCACGCTCACCGCTCAACTGGAGAATATCGCTGATATCGCGCGCGAAGGGGCGATTCGCCCGCCAGCCATCACCATCATCGGCGAGGTCGTGCGCCTGCGCGACGAGGGCATCGCCTGGTTTGACTTGCTCACGACTTTGGCGCTGCCGTGATGAGACATACGCAGCTTTGTAACCGCCTTATGGAACCTGTACCCGGATTGTGAAAGGGAAGGGCAGAAAATGACTACCTGGAAAGAACGGCTCCATGACGAAATCCCGCCGGAAATGGCCAAGCTTATCGACATCTACGAGGCGCAGATGCAGTTGCGGCAGCAGGGCAAACTGGACGAGAAGGTCTTTGCCGAAGCGCGCCTGCGCAAGGGCGTCTACGGGCAGCGCTACGACAACGGGCAGCGCCACGACGGCGTGCAAACACAAGCGCTGGATTATCCCTCCGCCGACATCGTCAAAGGTCCCGACACGCTTTGGGACGCGCCCGGCATGCAGCGCATCAAAATCCCCTACGGTGGCTTGAGCGCGCGGCAGCTGGAAGTCCTGTCGGAGTTGGCGGACGAATACGCGGATGGCATCCTGCATATCACCACGCGGCAGGATATCCAGCTGCACTATGTGCACATTGACGATACGCCCGATTTGATGCGGCGGCTGGCGGCGGTGGGCATCACCACGCAAGAAGCCTGCGGAAACTCCGTGCGCAATATCACAGCTTGCGCCCTGGCAGGCGTCTGCCACGACGAGCTCTTTGATGTCAGCCCCTATGCCGATGCCATGACGCAATTCCTGCTGGGGCACGATGATGTGCAGGATTTCGGGCGCAAGTTCAAAGTGGCTTTTTCTGGCTGCGCGGGGCACGCCTGCGGGCTGGTGAAAATGCACGATCTTGGCTTGCTGGCGCAGACCCGCGACGTCGACGGCGAGCTGCAGCGCGGCTTCACGGTCTTTGTTGGCGGCGGCTTGGGCACCGTCCCGCATCAAGCCAAGGTGCTGGCGGAATTCGTGACGCCGGAGCAACTGCTGCCCATGACACAGGCGATTGCGCGCGTTTTTGCCCGCCTGGGCGAAAAGAAAAACCGTAACCGCGCCCGCCTCAAATTCCTGGTCGCCAAGCTGGGCATTGACGAATTCCGCAGCCTGGTCGAGGAAGAATTGACGACCCTGCCGCATGACCCCCGTCACACCGCCTACCTGGACAGCGAAGTAGACTTTGACTACGCGCCAGCCAAGCGCGGCATGATGCTGAATGGCGCGCCGCTGCCAGAGGGGTTCGTCGACTGGTATCGCAGCAATGTCTACCACCAGGCGCAGCCCGGCTACAGCGTCGTCACCCTGCATAGTCCGCTGGGGGATTTCACGGCGCGGCAAGGCTTTGCGCTTGCGGATATCGCCCGCAAGTATGTCGGCGACAACATCCGTCTCACAGTCGAGCAGAATATCGTCTTGCGCTGGGTGGCGGATGCTGACTTGCCAGCGCTCTACCACGACCTGCGCGACATCGGGCTGGGCGACGCCCACGCCGGCACGATCGTCGACATCACCACCTGCCCCGGCACGGACACTTGCAAGCTGGGCATCGCCTCCTCGCGCGGTTTGACGGCGGAATTGCGCACGCGGCTGATTGAGCAAATCAACTTGCTGCCGGATGCCGTTCGCGAACTGAAGATCAAGGTCAGTGGCTGCTTCAACTCCTGCGGGCAGCACCATGTCGCGGATATCGGCTTCTTCGGCAACAGCCGTCGCTCGGGCAATCACAAGTTGCCGCATTTCCAGGTGGTGCTGGGCGGGCAATGGCAGGAAAACGCCGGCAGCTATGGTTTGGCTGTGGGCGCGGTGCCGGCCAAGGCGGTGCCGGCGGCGCTGGCGGCGCTGACCGAACGCTATGTCGCCGAGCGCGGCGAAGGGCAGAACTTCCAAAGCTGGGTGGCGCAGCTGGGGCGCAAAGAAATCAAAGCCATGCTCAAGCCCTTCATGCAATTGCCTACCTTTGATGAAAAGCCCGAATTCTTCAGCGATTGGGGCGATTCGCGGGTCTACACGATTGACGACATCGGCGTTGGCGAATGCGCTGGCGAGGTGGTTTCGCTCTTTTCTATGGAGATCTCCAAAGCCGAGTCGACGCATTTTGAGGCGCTGCTGGCGCTGGATGATGGCGATTATCGGCGCGCGGACGAACGAGCCTATCGCGCCATGGTGCTGGCGGCGCGGGCATTGGTGCGCACCAAGTATCTGGATGTCGGGGATGACAGTGAGCGCATCGTCAACGAATTCCGCGAGCGCTTCTACGACACCGAGCTAATTTACGACCGCTACGCCAAGGGCAAGTTCGCGCGTTACCTCTTCAAGCGGCATGCTGGCGCGCCGGCGCGCTTGGATGTCGATTATGCGCATCAAATCATCGATGAGACGCAACTCTTCATCGAAAACATCCACAGCGCCGAGCAACGCATCAATGGCGTGATCGTCGGCTGATTCAGGCGATTGGGGAAGCCGTAGGGGCGGCACTTGTGTCGCCCGTTTTACCCCCTCGGTCCCCCCGACCGGTCGGGGGAGGCTAAACCCATGCGAAGTCTGTAGGGGTGACTTTGTGAGTCGCCCACATGGAAAGGAAAATACATGCAACCAGTACCCAAACGCCTGGCGGTGAAGTTCTGGCTAAAGCGCGCGCCGAAACTGCAGCCAAGCGAGATCTTGCCCATCTTCCAGCGTTGGATTCAGCAGCGCGCTGTGCCAGGCATGCTGATCGATGTCATCGATTACAAGCATGTGCCGGAGGGACCGGGCATCGTGCTGATCGCCGATGAAGCCGATTACGCCTGGGATCTGGGCGATGGCGCTGCGGGCCTGCGCTACATCCGCAAGCGTGCCTTGCCGGAGGATTTGACGGAGGCATTGCGGCTTTGCTTCATTCACGCTCAAATCGCGGCGAAAACACTAGAATCTGAAGCGCCGGGAGACATCGCCTTCGACTTCAGCGCGGCGGAAATCAGCTTTTTCGACCGCCTGCAATACTCGAATCAGCCCGAAGTGGCGGAAGCGGCCCAGCATGCATTGACGGCGATACTGCGCGATCTCTTTGATGCGGATGTCCAAGTGACCTGGCTGCATAAAGACCCGCGCTTCCTGTTGACTTTGCAGTGCCAGGCTGCTGGAGCGCTGCTCTTGCCCGCCGCGCTGGCGCAGGCAACCATCTAGCCGCATATGCGGACGCGCAAATGCTATTTCATCTGCTTCACTGTGCGCAGCGGCAGCAGCCTGCTCTGTCAGTTGCTGGCTGATACGGGCTTGGCGGGCGCGCCAAAGGAGCATTTCTATCACCATATCGGTCCGGACAAACCACGCGGCGACGCCATCACCGACTACAGCGCATACATCAAGCGCGCGCTGGCGGCTGATACCACGAAGAACGGCATCTTCGGTAGCAAAGTCGGCGGCGGCTACTGGCACGATTTTACGCGGCGGCTGCGCAGCATCTCGAACCTGGCGGACTTGCCCCTGCCCGACGCGCTTGACCGCAATTTCCCGGATCTGCGCTATATCCACCTGACGCGGCGCAACAAAGTGCGGCAGGCCGTCTCGCATTGGCTGGCCATCGAGAGCGGGCGTTGGAGCTCCTTGGATCCGCCAAGCGCAGAGACGCCGGCCTACAACTTCGACGCTATTGACGGGCTGCTGCAGGAGATCATCTTTCGCGAGGCGGTCTGGGCAGAATACTTCGCCAGCCACGGCATTTGTCCGCTGGTGGTCGTTTACGAAGACTTCACGCAGCAGCCAGCTGCGACCGTCACGCGTATCCTGGATTATCTGGACATTGAACTTCCGTCCGGATTTGAAGTGCCGGCGTCGCGTCATCAGCCGGTCGGTGGCGAGCTGGCCGAGCGGTGGACGCAGCGCTTCCGCGAGGAGAAGCAAACGCTCTTCTGGCGGTCCTTCTGGTGAGTTGCCGCCGAAACCGCCCGTGCATCGCGCCCACGAATCAGGTATAGTGCCGCCATCGATTCGTCGGCGAGAGCGCGCTATGTCCCAATACAATTTTGATGAAATCATCGACCGCCGCCATCACAGCAGCGCCAAGTGGAATCTTGTCGCGGGGGATGCCCTACCCATGTGGGTAGCGGATATGGATTTCCGCTCGCCACCCAGCGCCATTGAAGCGATGATGGAACGCGCCCGTCATGGCGTCTTCGGCTACACGCTGGATCCGCCGCAGTTGAAGAATGCCGTCGTTGAGCGCATGAGCCGCTTGTACAACTGGGAAATCACGCCCGCGGATGTGCTCTTTTCGCCCGGCATGGTGCTGGCTTTGTGCGCCGTTTGTCGCGATTTTGGCAAGCCAGGCGATGGCGTGTTGATGCAGACTCCCGTCTACGGCTCTTTCTTCAAAGCCGCCCGCGCCAACCGCAAATTCGCCGTCAACCTCGATATGCAATATGTCGCCGAAGACGCCCATACCTTTCATTATGAGAACGATTATGACGAATTTGAGCAGGTGGCTCGCGAGCCGCAAACCTCCATCCACCTGCAGTGCAGCCCGCAGAACCCGGCCGGCTCTATCACCTCGCGCGCCGAGCTCGAGCAAATCGGCGAGATCTGCCTAAGGCACAATGTGCTGATCGTGGCTGACGAAATCCACTCCGACTTGATCCTGGAAGGGCAGCACATCCCCATCGCCACACTCTCGGAAGAGATCGCCCAGCAGACCATCACCATGATTGCGCCCAGCAAAACTTACAACCTGGCGGGCATGGCTTGCTCGGTGCTGATCGCGCAGAATCCCAAATTGCGCGAAGGGCTGGCGGCGGCGCTGCAGAGCATCAGCGCGCATGTCAATATCATGGGCTATGCTGCGGCTTATGGCGCTTATTGCGGCGGCGATGACTGGCTGCGCGAGTTGCTGATCTATCTCAAAGGCAATCGCGATTACGCCATCGACTACATTCGTCAGCACATGCCTATGATCAAGACAACTGTCCCGCAAGCCACTTACCTGCTATGGCTGGATATGCGCGAGCTGCCCATCGATGGCGACTTGATGGATTTCTGTCAGGAGACAGCTGGTGTCGCGCCATCACCAGGCACATTCTTTGGTACGGCTGGCGAGGGATTCGCGCGGCTCAACTTCGGCTGTCCACGCGCCACGCTGGAATTGGGGCTGAGTCGTCTGCGAAGGGCAGTGGAGCAGCTATGCGGCGTCCCTTCCTGATCGATACCGATGCCGGCTCCGACGATGCCGTGGCGGTGGTCATGGCGCTGCGGCAGGCGGATGTCGCTGTGCGCGCCATCACCACAGTGGCTGGCAATGTGCCGCTGGAGCAGGCGCTGCAAAACTCTCTGTATTTCGTTGAGCTGTGCGCTGACGATGTGCCTGTATATGCCGGGGCTGCGAAACCGCTGTTGCGAGAGTATGTCAGCGCCGACTGGTTTCACGGGGCGGACGGACTTGGGGACTGGGGCGACCGCTATCAGCCGCGCCACAGTCAAGCCGCGCCCGGGCACGCCGTCAACGCCATTATTGAGTTGGCGCAATCCACGCCGGATTTGACCATCGTTACACTGGGACCGCTGACGAATTTGGCGCTGGCGCTTAGTCAGGCGCCGGATATCGCCAAGCAAGTCGCGCGCTGCGTGATTATGGGCGGGGCAGCCTGTACTAACGGCAATGTGACGCCCGCCGCCGAATACAACATTTGGTGCGACCCGGAAGCCGCGCGTATCGTCTTTCGCTCGGGCATGGCTATCGAGATGGTCGGCTGGGAGTTCAGCCAGGGGGATTTCGTACTCTCGCTGGCGGACATCGCCGCGCTGCGAGAGCTGGGCAGTCCCTATGCCGATTTTGCCGTCGATTCCAATATCAAAGGCATGCGCGGCTACGAAGTGCAGACGGGAGAAATCGGCATCTCGCTGCCGGATGGCGTGGCCATGGCTGTGGCGATAGACCCGTCCATCTGCCGCCGTTCCAGCCGCCACTATGTCGATGTGGAATGCGACAGTGAGTTGACCCGCGGCATGACCGTCGTCGACAAGCTGGATGTCAGCGGCGACGAGCGCAACCGGGCTGTCTGGCGACCGGTCAGGCAAGCGCCACGCAAGCCGTCCATCTGCTGGGATTTGGACGCGGCGCGCTGGAAAGCAATGCTCTTTGAGTTGCTTCAATAAGAGTGGTGCAATAGGCGCGCTGCTGCGTTATACTTGCGCGTCAGGGATTGGGAATCATACGAGCGCCCTTCGCGTGCGCCAGCAATGCAGGAGTTAGACCATGATCGTTAGTGTCCTCCAGGAAAACTTGGCAAAGTGCCTGAGCATCGTCAATCACGCTATTGACAGCAACCCGCCGCTGCCCGTGCTTAGCAATGTATTGCTGGAAACCGAAGACTCGCGGCTGAAGTTGTCGGCGACCAATCTCGAGATGAGCATCTCGGCCTGGATTGGCGCCAAAGTCGAGCAGGCGGGCAGCATCACCTTGCCGGCGCGCACCTTGGGCGAACTGGTCAACAGCCTGTCTCGCGAGCGGGTCGATATGCGCCTGGACTCGGCCACGCATACCGTTGAAATGCGCTGCGGCGTGCAGACCAGCAACATCCGCGGCATCGACGCCGACGAGTTCCCGCCGATCAATCATAACCAGGAGGCTGATCTGCAGATTCCTGGCGCGACTCTCAAAGAGATGATCAACCAGACAGTTTTCGCTGCCGCCACCGAAATGAACCGCCCCATTCTGACCGGGGTGTATGTCAAGCTGGACGACACGACGCTGACCATGGCAGCCGCAGATGGCTACCGGCTGGCGGTGCGCAGCAGCGAGATAGCGCAGACCTTTGAGGAAACGCTGGACATGGTCATCCCCGCCCGCGCCATGAACGAAGCCGCCCGCATCTGCGAAGACGAAACCGAAATCGGCATCGCCCTGCCCGCAGACCGCAACCACATCACTTTCCTGTCGCCAAATGTGTACATCACCTCGCAGAAGCTGGACGGGCGCTTCCCGGATTTCGCGGCCATCATCCCCCGTTCCTTCGCCACCACCACCATGCTCTACACTAGCAATCTGCTGGCCGTATGCCGGCGCGCCGAGATCTTCGCGCGGGACAACGCCAATAGTTCCAGTATGATCGTCCGCCCCGCCGACAACCCTGGCGAACCGGCCGATGTACGAATCGTGGGCAGGAGCGCCGAACGCGGCGATACCGAAGGCGCTGCCGAAGCGACCGCCGAGGGCGATCCGCTGGATATCTCCTTCAACATCCGCTATCTCATTGATGTGCTTGGTGTCATCAAGGAAGAGCGCGTGGTCTTCCAGAGCAACGGGCCGGAAAATCCCGGCGTATTGAAGCCGGAGAATCGCGACGACTTCACGCATGTCATCATGCCGATGAGCAAATAGCCGGTGAACTTGATGATTGCTCCGCCGGGCGCCCGTCGCGTCCGCCCCGACATGCCGCATTACGGCGTCATGCCCGATGCTGTAGACGGCATGCTGTCCTGGGATTGGGTTGCGGAGCGGATGTCCGTCGCCCGCAATTATTGGCTTTGTACGACGCGCGCTGACGGTCAACCACACGCCGCGCCTGTCTGGGGCGCCTGGTATAGCGGCGCATTCTACTTCGGTACGGATGAGAATTCGGTCAAAGCTGCCAATATCCGACGCGATCCGCGCGTCGTCATGCACCTGGACAGCGGCGACGATGTCGTCATCTTCGAAGGCGAACTGTCCCTAGCGCAACTCTCCGCCGAAGATATGTCCCGCCTCGATGCCATCTATACCAAGAAATACGACTTAAGCCCCGAACTGGAAACGAGCGACTCGCTTGTTTTTCAGTTGCATCCGCGCAAAGTCATGGCTTGGCGAGAAAAAGACTTCCCGAGCTCGGCGACAGCCTGGCGTTTCGATTGACGTGCTTTGAATTGAATCAGCCCGCGCTTGCCATTGACGCGCCAGGTCGCGTCGCTGGCATCCAGTTGCGCTGCTGTTTGCGGACTTGGCAAGCCAACGACGGGATCGCTCTTCAGCGTGCGCAAGCATAATGCAGGCGCATCCAGATAGCTGAGCACATCCGCGAAGGGCGTATGTGCTTCCCAAAGGCAATCCCCGACGGCGCGGCGATAATTGGCGTCACCCTTAATGATGACCAGTCTCGCGGCATTGAGCGCATCCCACAGTCGGGCGGGCATACCCCAAAGAAAATGGCTGCTGTTCCAATAGGGATGCGGCAGGAAGCGCAATCGCTCGGCTGCCCAGGCGGCGCGCAATCGCTCTGCCAGCGCCGCTGACTGCCCCCCGCGATTTTGCATTTCCGCCAGCATCATCCAGACATCCTGCGGTGTAGCGTCGCTGACGAAGGTGGGGCGCCATTTCAGGCAGAGCACAACGCGCGCGCCCTCCTCCCGCAGCAGCAAGTCCGTCAGCGCCAAATCCATGGCCAGTTCGGAGCCGGCGTTGTCGGCGATCAGGGTTATGACACCATCTGCCGAGCCAGCCAGGTGGTCTATCGCCGCTTGCCTGTCGTCGACCAGCAAGTCATCGGCGCTGATGTCCGTGCCATGCTGCATGGAAACGGCATAACTGAGATCAATGCGGTTCGCCCACAAATCCAGCGCCAGCGTCCGCCGAAGAGCCTCGTCATGGCTGTTGGCGGGCTGCAGCGCTCGCTCGACCAGTCGCCACAAGGCATCGCCGCGCAATTCTTCCAGCTTCTTGGGCAGAAAGGGGTCGCGCCGAGTTTCGTCCCAGCGCGGGACTTGCAACAGCCAGCGATAAGCGTAGGTCTCGGCGAAGAACCACTCGGCATTCTGCCAGGTCAACTCGCCTGTGACGATCTCGCGCTGTCTTGTGATGGCAGCCAGCCATTCGTCGTAGTCGGCTTCGGTGGCTGGCAGCGGCTGGATCGGCGTGGCATTGGCGATGTCGTCGCGCAGCTTTCGCAGTCTTGCCACGATGCTCTCCTCGTAATCCGGGTTCAGCGCCAGAGTCTCATCAATGATGGCTGGCAGGCGCAGGCGCATGGTGTTGTTGGCGAAGGCGTTGCTGCTGTCCGTGCGGATCGGCGGCGGTGGCATCAACGCGCGCCGCGATAGATGGTTACATAGCGCCGCGGTTCATCGCCGACGCTGGCGGATTGCATATGCGCCTGACGCGCAAGTTGGTGTTGGCGCTTGCGAACCTGCGAGGCTTGCGGTTTGAGGTTGATGTAGTCTTCCCCCGCGCGGATGCGGCTGATGGCGCGTTCGGCTTCTTCCAGCGCTGCGCCGAAAGCCTCCGGCGACTCGCGCGAATTCAAGCGAAACAGGTCGACCAGGAAGTTTTCCATCTGCGTCACGGTGTTGGCGCGCAGCACATAAATCGACACGCCCCGTTTCTCGCCATCGGAGATCAAACGCGGGCGGCGGCGGTAGTGCGTCTTCAGCGTGACGATGGCTTCCGCCTCGCCGAAGTCGTCGGTCAGCAGCAGTGGCACAGCCAGGCGTCGGGCGGCTTGTTCCAGGCGGTTGCGCGCCACGCCATAGGGATAGACGCGGATGGCGCGCAGAGTCCGCGAGTCGGCTTTGGCCAAGTCGTCAATGAGCTCGCTGCGGGACTTGCCGTTGTCGCGGTTGCCGCGCACGACATGGGCGGCGCTGGACTGAGCGCTTTGACGGGCGGGGGCGGAACGGGCGTCGGCTTCTTGCAACTGCTCGCTGATATTGATGAGACCCGCTTCGTCCCGCTCGCGCAATTCCGTGGGCAGCGGGCGGTTGCGCAACATGGCGTCGACAGCCGAGGCTACATCGGCATGCACGACCAGCCGGTCACGCGCTTGGATTTCGATCATGATGTCGAAGGTGGGCGCAGTCCGTCTCTCCAGCACGACCTTCTGCGTGCCGCGCCGCCTCGCTTCATCGTCCGATAGCGTCACCGACTCGATGCCGCCGATGAGATCGGACAAAGTCGGGTTGAGCATCAGGTTTTCCAGCGTATTGCCATGCGCCGTGCCGATCAACTGGACGCCACGTTCGGCAATAGTGCGCGCGGCTTTGGCTTCCAGCTCGCGCCCGATCTCGTCGATGATGATGACCTCTGGATTGTGATTTTCCACCGCCTCAATCATGACTTCATGCTGGCGGTCGGGCTTGGAGACTTGCATGCGCCGCGCCTTGCCCACCGCCTGATGCGGGATATCGCCATCGCCGCCAATCTCGTTGGAAGTATCGACGATGACCACACGCTTTTGCCGCGCCCGCACCCGCGCCGCCTCCCGCAGCAGGGTGGTTTTGCCCACGCCCGGCGGACCCACCAGCAGCACACTCTGCCCTGAATCGATCAGGTCGGCGATGATGTCGATGGTACCGTAGACAGCGCGCCCGATGCGCACGGTCAAGCCGACGATTTTGCCGCGGCGGTTGCGTATGGCGGAGATGCGGTGCAAGGAGCGCTCAATGCCGGCGCGGTTGTCGGCGTCAAAGTCGCCCAGTTCGTCCACCAACTGCTGCAGGTCGTCGTCAGTTACTTCGCGCTGGGATAGTTCGTATTCGCCGCTGATGTAGCGGGCGGTCGGCGCTCGCCCCAAGTCCAGCACGATTTCCAGCAGCTGGCTGGTATTGCCCAGTTCATCAATAGCGCTGCGAATCCGTTGTGGCAGCACGCGCCGCAAAATGTCGAAGTCGTCTGTTATCCGTTTATCCATTGAGCGGGCAATCACCCTCCAGGCAGCTATATGCGGTCGTGGCGAATCTCGGCATCGCCTCTCATGTTCAGGGTTGCGGCTGGTTTGCGTCCGCCACCTGCGCTGAGGCCGACTTGCTCAAACGATGTTTGACGCACGCCAGCCGTCAGATGCTTAACCATCACGGCTTGCTCCAGCCAAGGGTCAAAACCCAGGTCGCGCATGGCATTTTCCAGCCAGCCTTGATAGCCACGTACGCAAACATACCCCGGCAGCTTGCGGCAGCGCTCGATGTTCTGCCAGGCGGCGGCGATGATGTCGGGCGCTTCTCCCAACACTTCCGGATGCAGGAAGGGCAGGACATACACGCCATGCTTGCCTTCAGAGTAGGCTAGGTAGGCTTCAATGCGCCCCTCTTTGCGATAGACCAAGCCCGCCATATCCGGCGACGGTCCCATCACCGCCTGCATGATGCGCGGGATGGTGCTGCCCAGCAGGGCGGACACGCCAATCTGGTCATCGGCTGTTTCGGGATGGACGCTTAGCGAGGACGGCGCCATCTTGCCCCCGATGGGTCCACAGCGCCAAATCACCTGGCGGCTGTAGACCGCGTAACCAGCCCGACGCATGGTCTCGAAGAGGCGATGACTGAGTTCGACTTCGCCAACCAGGGACTGCGCGCCGCTTTTGCCCGCCTGCGAAGCCATAGCGTCCAGCATGTGCAGCCAGATGGCGTCGTCCTCGTTATCGTCCAGCGTAGGCGACAGATAGACGATATGCGCGTTGACTTCGCCCTGCCGATAGCGGTACTGCCCGACCACATTGCGGTCGTCGCGCTGCGCCAGCAGGGTGTGCAAGCCGCGCGGCATGACAATGCTGCTTAGCAAGGCGCTGTTCTGCCCGCGGGCGTCTTCGGTCAGCCCCAGCTCGCTGTGCAAGACGATGGCGTTCTGCTTCATGCGCAGCATCAGCGGCAAGTCAAGCAGCTTCATGGCGTGGGCGTCAATTTGATTTTCCATCATGCTGCCATTGTAGCACTGCCCGCGAGATTGCGACAACGCTGCGCGCAAGATGCGCCGCAGTCCGCCAAGCCTATCCATTTGGCAACTGGCCGCCCCAAAAGCTACACTAGCGGGGGCAATCAAGCGAGGAAAATGCCATGGACAAGCTGCGCGCCGCCTTTATCGGCACGGGACGCATCTCCGACCTGCACGCCTTAGCCTACTTGGACGATGACCGTGCTGAAATCGTCGCCGTCTGCGACAACAATATCCAGTTGGCGAGGCAGCGCGGGCGCAAATGGGGCCTGGCCGACTCACGGATTTTCAGCGACTATCGGGACATGCTGGCGCTGGACGACATTGACCTGGTCGAGATTTTGCTGCCGCATCACCTGCATTACCGGGCGACTTTAGATGCCATCGTGGCGGGCAAGCATGTCTCGGTGCAAAAACCCATGGCGCTGACCCTGGCGGAAGCGGAGGAAATGGTCGCGGCGGCTAGAGCGGCCGGCAGAATCCTCAAGGTCTATGAGAATTTCATCTTCTACCCGCCCGTGCAGCGCGCCAAAGCCTTGATCGACAATGGCGAAATTGGTGAGCCGCTGACCATCCGTATCAAGAGCAATTCCGGCATCAGCCCCAACGAATGGGAGGTGCCCAGCGGCGCGCGCGCCTGGCGGTTCACCCCGGACGAATGCGGCGGCGGCCCTCTGGTCTTTGACGACGGTCATCACAAATTCGCGCTGGGCTGGCATTTTATGGGCATGGCGAAGGAAGTGCACGCCTGGATCGGCAGCACGGAAGTCGCGCCCGGCGAGTTCTTGGACGCTCCAGCCATCGTGTCCTGGAAGTTTCCGGGCAATCGCTACGGCTCGCTGGAGTGCGTGTATTCGCCGCAGTTGAGGCTGGATACGCAGCATTACGCGCAGGACGACCGCATCGAAATTACTGGCACAAAGGGCGTCATCTGGGTGACGCGCGGGCATGGCAAGATGATGGATCTACCGCCGGTGGTGCTTTACAAAGACCGCTCGACGCGCACTTTCTCCGATATGCCGGTTGGCTGGGAATACAGTTTCATCAACTCGACGCGGCATTTCATCGACGCCTGGTTCAAAAACCAGCCACCCCAACTGACGGGCGAGCAGGGGCGGGAAGTGCTGCGCTTCGCGCTAGCTGCCCAGGAATCGGCGCGTTTAGGACGCTCAATCAAG
Source organism: Anaerolineae bacterium (assembly GCA_034420985.1). GTDB lineage: Bacteria > Chloroflexota > Anaerolineae > Aggregatilineales > Phototrophicaceae > UBA6055. Next base: position 74,828 of record DAOUKU010000065.1, read on the forward strand.
CTGTAGGCGCGATTGTCGAGTATCCCGAATGGTGATCCTATCGCCTTCCATGGCGGTGATGGTGGCCAAGGCGTGAATGGGCACATCGTACTGGGCTCGCACGGCTGCGCGCCCGCCTTCAAAGGATTTTTCCACCACTACGCCGATGCCCACCAGGTTGCATTTCGCGCTCATCACGATGCGAGCTAAGGCCAATAAGGTGAGGCCGCTGGCGAGGAAGTCGTCGATGATCAGCACATTTTCGCCAGGGTGCAGGAACTCCGCCGAGACTAGCAGCAGGGTCTCGCCGCCTTTGGTATGGCTGGGCGCCGTCTCCAGATAGACTGGACCGGCCATGGTGATGGGCTTGCGTTTGCGAGCGTAGACGACTGGTTTCCCCATCTGTATGCCCGTCATCAGCGCCGGCGCGATGCCCGAAATCTCGGCGGTCAAGATGCGGTCAACGCGCGCGTCTGCGAAGCGCCCCGCCAACTCCGCGCCCATGTCCGACATCAACTGCGGATCAAGTTGGTGATTGATGAGGCTATCCAACTTCAATATGCCGCTGCCCAGGTTGACGCCTTCCGCGTGAATTCGCTCGATTAGCGCTTGCACATTTGCCTCCAGTTTTGACTTAGAGCAGGGCTGCAATGGCGCGCCAGAGCAAAAAACTGCCCATGCCCGCCAGGATGGTGATGAGCAGATTTCCCCAGCTCCAGGCAACCGTCAGCGACACGATGCCACCGACAAGATAGGCATTTCCCGGCGAGATGGCAAGTGCGCCATCCCGTACGAGCAACTCCGGCGCAATGATGGCGCAGAGCAGGGCCACCGGCACAAATTGCAGCGCGCGAACCACCGGCGGCGGCAATTGCGCACGTCCCAGCAGCGCCAGCACCGGGGAGCGCGCCAGAAAGGTGACCAGCGTCATGCCGGCGATCAATGCGATTTCTTCGGCGCGCATCCTGCGCTCAGCCCTTCCCCAAAACGCGCGTGATCTGTTCGAGGTGATCCAGATCGTGCAGGGGGACTTGCATGGCCGCGTCGGTCATGCTGAAGCTGTCGCGTTCGGGGTGGATGCCGCCGCGCGCCCATTGTTCCGGACTCAGCGACTTGAAGAAGTCGACGAAGCGCGCCCGCGACTCTTGCAGCGCGCCATAGGCATCCGCCAGGGTTTCCGCCTGGTAGTCGCGCTCAATGGCCATGGCTTCGTGGTCGTAAGCGGGCAGCTGCGGGTGGTCTTCCGCCAGCATCATCTGCGCGCGTTGATAGAAGATCTCGTCAAAATCGCGCAGATGGCAGACGATCTCGGTGATCGACCAACCATCGTCGCCATCGCGCAGCGCACGGGCGTGTTCGTCGCTGAGAGTCGCCACGATATGCCCAAGCGCTCGTAGCGAGAGGCGCATGGCGATGACCTGCCGCGCGCGTACCTGCCGCATTTGCTCTGCCGATTCGTTCATGCCATGCCTCCTAGTCTCGCGCCGCATTGTATCACAATGGCTGCGCCTGGGGACATTCCCACAGCAGAACGCGGTGGTCGCCGCTGCCCGAGGCTAGCCATGCCCCTGCGGGATGAAAGGCCAGAGTCAGCACAGGCTTGCGATGTTCATCCAGCGCCGCGAATTCTTTGCCCGCACCCGCATCCCAGATGCGCAGGCAATTGTCGCGGCCGCCGCTGGCCAGCAGCCTGCCATCCGGCGACCACGCCAAGGCATCGACGCCGCCCGCATGCCCTTTGATCGCACGCAGCATCTCGCCAGTCCGCAAATCCCATAGGCGGATGGTCATGTCTTTGCTGGCCGATGCCAAGACATCTGCGCTTGGCTGCAGCGCCAAATCGCGAACCCAGTCGTCGTGCCAGCTGATGACTTCGCTAGCAGGTTTCGCTTCTAAGTCCCAGCGGCGTATGGATTTGTCGCGCCCAGCCGACAGCAGCCAGCGCCCGCTTGCGCCGAAAGCCAGGGAAGTCAACTCATCGCTGTGTCCATACAGCACTGTCTGCCGCGCGCCCGTCGCCGCATCCCAGAGCCAGATCGTGCCGTCCGCGCCGCCACTCGCCAGCATGCCGCTGGGATGCCAAGCCAGCGCCTCGACCGAGCCATCATGACCGGCTAGCGTCGCTACCTCGAGGGGCGAGTCCACATCAACCCGCCACAGCTTGATGGTCGTATCGGCGCTGCAGGTGGCCAGCAGGTGGCCGGCGGGATGGAAGGCAATATCCTTGACCGGCGCGTCGTGACCAGTCAGTCGCATATCTGGCGCGCCACCGAAACTGCCCTTGTATACCGCTATCCCGTCGCCGCCCGCAATCGCCAGCCCGTCCCCTTGTGGTGACCAGCGTACCTGCGCGATCCAGCCAAAGCGGACTGCGCCCAGCAGACGAAAATCTGGCGTATTAGAGGGCGATAAGCGAGAAGCTGCCATGGAGGCTCTCCCTTTATGGCCGGCAGGCAGCCACTATAATGCCGCAGAATCCGTAGCAATGAGAGCCGCCATGAGCCGAGTCAGTACGACCCTAGCCGAAATCCGGCAACTGGAGCTTGCGCATCGGCAGGTTATCCCTGCTGGCTACCTGGACGAAAACAATCATGTCAATGTGCAGTTCTATGTGCATCTGGTCGATCTGGGCTTGACAGCTTTTTTCGAGCGTATGGGCTTGGGCGAGATTTACGCGGCGGCGGATGAATACGGCACTTTCGCGCTGGAGCAGCACATCCGCTACTTAGCTGAAATCCTGATGGATGAGCAAATCAGCGTCTACATCCGCCTGCTGGAGCTGATGCCAAAACGCGCCTATTTGATGGGCTTCCTGGTCAATGACAGTCGCGAACAACTAGCGGCGACAGTCGAAGTTGTGCAGATGAATGTGGCGATGAATCGACGCCGGGGCGCACCCTATCCGCCGGCCGCCAGAGCGGCGCTGGATGCGGCGCTAGCGCGGCACGAGAGCTTGCCCTGGTTGGCGCCCGTCTGCGGTGTGATGCGCGTCTGAACTTCACAACTCGCGCGGATACGATGTCAATACATCAATACCGTCTTCCGTGACGACCACATTGTCCTCGATGCGCACACCGCCGACGCCCGGCACATAAACGCCCGGCTCAATCGTGAATACCATGCCTGGCTCCAGCAGCTGCTTGTTGCCCGCCACCATATTGGGCAGCTCATGCACGCTCAGCCCCAAGCCATGTCCCAGACGGTGGATGAAATAGTCGCCCAAGCCAGCCGCTTCAATGGCGTCTCGCGCGGCGCGGTCGACTGCTTCGCAACTGACCCCGGGGCGAGCAAATTGACGGGCAGCTAGGTTGGCGGCATAGACGGCGTCATACATGGCACGCATTTGCGGCGTCGGCTCGCCTGCGCAGAAGGTGCGCGTGATGTCGGCGGGGTAGTCCTTATAGCGCGCGCCGAAGTCGATGAGTAGAAACTCGTCTTCGCCCCAGACGCGGTCGCCAGTGTTGCCATGCGGCAAGCCACTCTTCTCGCCCGTCAGTACCAGCAAGAAAGCCAGCCCCTGCGCGCCGCGCGCCAGCATCTCCGCGGACAACTTGTCGGCGATTTCTCGCTCGGTCATGCCCGGTCGCGCCCAATCCATAGTCGCCGCCAGCGCCGCCTCGCTGATGTCGATGGCATGCTGCATATTGGCGATCTCTTGCGGGCTTTTGCGCGCGCGCATATTTAGAAATAACTCGCCGATGTCGCTTGTGCCCGCCGCGGACATGCCCGCTTTCTCCAGCGCCAGCCATTCGAAAAAACGCAGGGTCTCTCCATCCAGCGCGTAACTGCCTCCAGCTTCCGCCAGCGCTGCCACCGCCTCGTCGAAGGCGACTTGGTAGCCGCTCTGATCCGTCCACATGAAACGCCGCGCCTCCAGCTCCGGGCGCGCATCCAGCTTGGTTACTTCCAACTCGGGGATGATGAAGGACAAGCCCTGCCGGCTGTAGAGGCCCAGGATAGGGCGTTCCGACAGATGAAAATGCAAGCCTGTGAAATAGACCATGTTCTCGCCGGGGACGAAGCCGACCAGGTCCGCGCCGCTGCGCTCCAGCAAGGCATCCAGCCGGGCCAGGTAATCAATCGTCATATCATCGCTCCATAGGCATATTGTCAGCCTGTGATTAAAGCACAATTGCCAGCCCGCCACAAAATCAGGCGTTGTACCGCACGCGCCCGCTGTGGTTAAATCTACTTGCAAATCCGGCTGCCGAGGATGTCGTCATGCGCTCCAGCAGGCTGATCCACATCGTCAACTGTCATGCCGAGGGCGAGGTCGGCAATGTCATCGTGGGCGGCCTGCCCGCGCCGCCCGGCGACAGCTTGTGGCAACAAGCGCGCTTCATCGCCAATGAGGGCAGCCTGCGCCGTTTCCTGCTGAATGAACCGCGCGGCGGCGTCTTCAAGCACATCAACCTGCTCGTACCGCCCAAGCATTCAGAGGCGGCTTGGGGCTTCATCATCATGGAACCGGAGCATAGCCCGCCCATGTCCGGCTCCAACGCCATCTGCGTAGCCACCGTCCTGCTGGACACTGGCATGATCCCGATGCAGGAACCGGAAACGCGTTTCACGCTGGAAGCGCCGGGAGGCCTCGTGCCCGTGCGCGCTTTCTGCAAAGATGGCAAGGCACGGAGCATCGAAATCCAGAATCTGCCCAGCTACGCCGACAAGCTGGATGCCAAGCTGGAATTGGCGGGATACGGCACGCTCAATGTCGATATCGCATTCGGCGGCGACAGCTTCGTGCTGGTGGATGCGCGGGCGCTAGGCTTCGAAATTGCGCCGGACGAAGCCGCTGACCTGGCTGGGCTGGGCGCGAAAATCACGGCCGCCGCCAACGAGCAAATCGGCTTCCAGCATCCCGACTATGCGGAATGGGACGCCATCTCTTTCTGTCAGTTTATGCTACCTGCCGAGCGCGTGAATGGACTGCTGACGGGGCGCAACACCGTCGCCATCGACCCGGGCAAGCTGGATCGCTCGCCCTGCGGCACAGGCTGCTCGGCGCGGATGGCTGTGCTGCATGCGCGGGGACAACTGGGCGTCGGCGAGCGTTTTGTGGGGCTGTCCGTCATCGGCTCGCGCTTTGATTGCCGGCTGGTCAGTGAGACCACGGTCGGCGGGCGAAAAGCCATCCTGCCCAGCCTGCGCGGCCGCGCCTGGATCACCGGCACGCAGCAACTCATGCTGGATCCGGAAGATCCCTGGCCGCAAGGCTATCGTTTGTCGGATACTTGGGGCGCGGCAGTCAGACGCGCTTGAGCCAGACGGTCATCTGTCCAGCCCCGCGATGTCCCCAGGCGTAGTAGGGAATCGCTTTGAAGTCGGCGGGTCTGCCATCTGCATCCAGCGCTTGCCCTCGCAGCACCGTCACGCCGCCCAGCAAATCGTCGCGATGCTCGGATTCCAGTGGACTGCCATCGGCCAGCGCCAGTTCCAGCAGACCTGCGGGATTGTCAGCGGATTCCAGCGCATAGACAAGCGGTCCGCGTTCCAGCGCCACCTGCCCGCGCAACTCGGCGGCGGCGGGATGCGCCAATACACGGCGAATCGGCATGGGCAGCTGCAAAGTAACGCGCGTCCTGCCTTGCCAAGAGCGAGCGATGGCCGCATAGCCCGCTTCCATGTTCAGCGGCATAGTTTCGCCATCTACTGCCAGTTCCACAGCTTCGGCGGCATTATCTAGGTAGGCATATAAGTCGCTGGCTAAAGGCTGCCCAAGCGCATAAGACGGGATGCGCAGCTTGAGCGTGAAATTGGCAGGCTGCGCGACCGTGACATCTATAGCGATCGCGCCGTCCCAAGGGTAGTCCGTGCGCTGCTCAAGCGTGACGTCCGCGCCCGCCAGGTCCAGCTGCGCGCGCCCGGACGCATACAGGTTGACATAGAGCGCGTCGCCGCGAGTCGCGTAGACATAGCCGGACAGCGCCGGCAGCAAACGCACAACATTGGTCGGGCAGCAAGCCGTGCCGTACCAGGGCTGCCGCGTCATGTACTCGTCGCGGTTGAATTGGTACTCGCCATCGCAAGCTAGCGGATTAACATAGAAAAAGCTGCGCCCGTCCATCCCGACGCCGGACAAGAAGCCGTTGTAGAGCGTGCGCTCCAGCACATCAATGTATTTCGAGTCGCCCGTCATCAGGAAGAGGCGCTGATTCCAGTAAATCATGCTTTGGGCGGCGCAAGTCTCGTTATAGGCGGTCAAGTTGGGCAGTTCGTAGGCGTCGCCGAAAGCCTCGCCCTCATGGCGCGCGCCAACGCCGCCAGTCAGCGACAGCTTCTTCCCGACGACATTTCGCCACAGCGCCTTCACCGCCTCCGCATAATCCGTATCGCCATAGAGCGCGGCGATATCCGCCATGGCCGCGTATTGATAGCCAGCCCGCACGGCATGTCCGACCGCCTCTCGCTGCTCGGTCACAGGCAGGTGATCCTGGCAGTAATGACCGTAGATCTCGCGATCGTTGCCTTGACCGCGTTCGTCCAGGAAGAACTTGGCTAGTCGCAGGTACCTGGCGTCGCCAGTGGTGCGGTACAGGCGCGTCAAGCCCAGCTCAATCTGCTGGTGACCTGGCACATCCCGCAGTTTGCCTTCGCCGAAGACGCGGTCGATTAGGTCAGCGTTCTTCAGCGCCACCGACAGGAAGTTGTCGTTGCCGGTCGCTTCCCGCCAAGCCACTGCTGCCTCGTACATATGCCCGACATTGTACAGTTCGTGATTGACGCGCAGATTAGACCAGCGATCGGGGCCGCAGGGCTCTGGCGCGTTCTGCGGGTCGATGGTACGGGCGGTATAGAGGTAGCCATCATCTTCCTGGGCGACGGCGAACTTGGCGATCAGCGCGTCGACATAAGACTGCAAGGCTGGGTCCGGCGCGACTTGCAGGGCATAGGCAGCGCCTTCGACCACTTTGAAGACATCGGAATCGTTGTAGTAGATGCCTTCATGCGCACCCGGCATCGCGCCCGCGGCTTTGTCAAAGTTGGCGATGCGCCCAGTCTGCTCGCACTGCTGGAAGTCGTAGGGCACAGTGACGCTGGCAGCAGTACGAATGCGCGGCCGCCAGAAGTTGTCATCAATGTGCGCCTGCGTAAAGGGCAGGGGCTGTATCGGATAGTCGTGTTTGGTCATGAGTCGTCCAGTTTGATTTGTCGCGCGCTCACTGATTCACCGCGCCGCCCATCAACCCGTTGATGTAATAGCGCTGCAAGAGCAGGAATATCACTAGGCAAGGAGCGATGGCGACGATGACGCCCGCCTGCAGCGCACCCCAATCCACCGTGCCATATATGCCGCTGCGGACCAGGGTCAAGAAAACCGGCAGCGTAAACTTGTCCTGGTCGGACATGAAAATCAGCGCGGCTAGAAACTCGTTCCAAGAGTTGATGAAGGCGTAAATGGCGACCGTCACGATGCCGGGCAAGACCAGCCGCAGCATCATCCGATACAGTAGGCTCAACGAGCTGCAGCCATCCAGCAGCGCCGCTTCTTCAATTTCCCGCGGCACCGCCAGGAAGCTGTTGCGCATCAAGAAAATGCCAAAGGGCAGCTGGAAAGTGATGTAAACCAGGGCAAGCCCGACCAGCGTGTCGCTGAGCTCGAAGCGAACCAGCATCACGAAGAGTGGAATCAATATCGATTGGAAGGGGATCATCAAAGTTGACAGCACCATGATGAAGAGCGCGTTCTTGCCCGGAAAGTTGAAGCGCGCGAAGCCGTAGCCGCCCAGCGTACTCAAGACCAGGCTGCCAAACACGGTCATCAGCGCAACAAGCGCGCTGTTCTCCACATGCCCGACGACGCCGTAATTGCCGAAGGCGGTCAGCTTCGTGTAGTTGTCAAAGACAATCCGCGTCGGCAGATAGGTCGGCGGAATCGCCAGCGACTCTGATGGTTGCTTCAGCGAGTTGAGCAGCGACCATGCAATGGGGAACAGAAATAGAATCGCCAGGACCGTGAGGAGCAAATACTGAGTGGCCAGCAGCGCGCGCCGGCGGATGCGCCTCTTCCGCTGCTGGGCGCCGAGGCCGGGGCTGGCTGGCCGGCTACTTGTGGTCAGCGCCGTCATCTAGTCTCTCTCCCGCAAGACATAGTATTGAATGCTGGTCAGCGCCACCAAAATGCCGAGCAGGACGATGGACATCGCCGCGCCATAGCCCATCTTCCAGTAAGTGAAGGAGTTGTTGAATATCCAGTAGACGATGGAAATGGTGCTGTTGCGCGGTCCGCCCTGCGTCATGATATAAAACTGGTCGAAAGCCAGCACCGAGCCAATCACGGACAAGATCAGCGCCAGCGCGATGGTGCGGCGCATCAGCGGCAAAGTGATGTGAAACAACTTCTGGAAGTAGCCCGCGCCATCGACTTCCGCCGATTCGTATAGCTCATCTGCAATCGATTGCAAGCCAGCCAGCAGCAAGATCATGGTGAAGCCGACAGTCTTCCAAACGACCGAGAGAATAATGACATTCATGGCGATGGTCGGTTTCGCCAGAAATAGCTGCGGCTTGGCTATCAAATGCAAATCCAGCAAGATCTTGTTGAAGATGCCGACGCGCTGGTCCAGCAGCCAGACCCACAACAAGCTGGAAACGCCCAGCCCGATGACGACCGGCATAAAGAATATCGTGCGGAAGATGCCGATGAAGCGAATCCTGTGGCGCACCAGCGAGGCCAGTATGAAACCCAAAATAAATATGGGCGGCGTCACCAGCAACGTGTAGCGAAAGGTGAAATCCAGGCTTTTGCGGAACTGCCGATCTTCGGTCAGGTCGCTGTAATTGGTCGTGCCTATCCAGGTCTGCTCGCCGATGAGGGGCCAGTCGTGAAAGGACATGAAAAGCGTCATCGCCAGCGGGATGATGAAGAAGACCGTCACAAAGAGCACAGTCGGCAGGACGAAAAGCAGCCCAGTCAGCTTGCGGCGCTGCTCCCAACTGAGATTGAAGAGCGAGAGCGCTGTCGTCAAAGCGGAACCCTTTCAGCCGGGAGCGGGGGTGCCTGCCGATTGAAGCGCGAAGCTCCAAATCGGCAGACACTCAAGCTATAGGCGCTTAGCCTTCGATGATCTGCGTGAAGCGGTCTTGTCCGAGCTGCAGCGCGCCGTCGATGTCGCCATCGAGGATCGCGATCTGGATCATCTCCAGCCAGGGACCATTGGGGTCGTTGAAGAGGTCGTTGTAGACCAGCGAGTAGGGCGACTTGCCCACTGCCAGCGCGCTTGCCGCCGTGAGCACGAGCGGGTCATCCTTCGAATACTCATTTTCGAGCATCGAAACGCGCACGGGCGTCCGGTTTCTGGCTGCGTAGAGCTCAAGCTGGGTCTCGTCGCTCATTATCCATTTGAGGAACTCCCAAGCCTCTTCGGGATGTTGTGTGCCGCTGCCGATGGCGATGACATCGCCGCCGCCGAAGGAAGCCGTGCCGCCGTCCTTGCCGGGAATGTGGAAGGCGCCCAGATTCAGTTCGGGATGATTGGTCCGGTAGTTGTTGATGCCAAAGGCGCCAGTGCCAGCCATGCCGATTGTGCCGGTGGCGAAGGCGCTTGTGAAGCCGGAGCCGTTGTCGATGCTCGCCCCCTCAGGGATGAGCTCTTCTTCCCACATCAGCCGATAGTATTCCAGCGCCTCGCGCACGATTGGGTCTGTCGCGATGGTGGCTTCGTTGTAGTCGTCGCTAAGCACATCGCCGCCGCTGGCCCAAATGAAGGGCAGGTAGGTGAAGGCGTTGCAGCCAGCGCAAGCGCCGGCGAAGTAGTAGCCGTAGGTCTGGTCGTCAATGGCGGAGATGGCGCGCGCCGCCTCCAGCAGTTCGTCCCAGGTCGTGGGCGGTACTTCCGGATCCAAGCCCGCTGCTGCGAAGAGGTCCTTGTTGTAGATGATGAACGAGCCTTCGATGAGGAAGGGCACGCCGTATTTCCGCCCTTCATATGTGCCGAGCTCCGAATGCGCCGGCAGCAAATCATCGGCATAGGGCAGCATGTCCACCCAGTCGGTGATATCCAGCAGTTGACCGGCCGCGGCAAAGGCTGGCGCGTAGATCAGGTCGATGCTGGCGATATCAGGCGATTCGCCCGCGGCGATGGCCGCGCCCATCTTGGTGACGAACTCGGCGGGCGGGATGACGGTCAGTTCGATTTGCGCGCCGCCCAGGTCGTTCCAGGCATCGACCAGTTCTTGCACCTGGTCGCCGATGTTGCGCACCCACATGGTCATGGTGACGCCTTCGTCTTGCGCTGAAAGCGGCAGCGCGCCGATGCAGAGCGCCATGATCAAGATTAGGAATACAATTCTGCGGGGGGTCATCTGTTTCATCTCCTTATGATATGGATATTAGGGCACAATGTGTCAACTCGCCTCGATTTCTCCAATCAAGCCTCCTTTCGCGAATATAACACAAGTTCCATTCCTAAGTCGCGCGCACGAAATCCCGGGCATAGACTGCTTTGCCCTCGGGCGCGCCACAAGACTGGCGAATGATAAGTTCGCCGGGAATCAACTGCTCCGCAAATTCGCGGTCGCTCGTTTGCAGCTGGCTCAGCAGGTTTTCCCCCGCGATTTGCCCCATGAGGAAGAGTGGTAGCGAGATGGTGGTGATCGTCGGGTTCGAGATGCGCGATATGTCATTGTTGTCATAGCCGACGATAGCGATATCTTCCGCCACTTTTAAGCCGGCGTCGGTTGCCGCCAGCAAAGCGCCATAAGCCAGAGCGTCACTGGCGGCGACGATGGCGCTCGGCCGTTCATCAGAGGATAGAATTCGCTGGGCGCAGGCATAGCCGCTCGGTATACTCCACTTGCCTTGGGCGATCCAGTCATCACGAATGTCGGCGCCAGCAGCCCGCATGGTATCTATGTAAGCCTCCAAACGTTGCAAAGAAGCAAAATAGTCGCCGTCGCCAGCGATATACGCGATCTTTTCGTGCCCCAAGCCCAGCAGATGTTTCACCGCCAGCGTACTGTTGTAGGTTTCGTCCGGGATAATGCTGTGCGGATCGGATTCGTGAAAGAGACGATGGGCAATGACATAGGGCTTGTTGTTGAGCATGTTCAGGTGTTCGCGGACGGGATGCCAGGTCTCGACAAAGACAAAGGCGTCCACTGAAAAGCTCAACAGGTCCTTCAAGACATCCGCTCGTGAATGCTTTTCCCAAGGGATGTTGACCACCAGCGTGAGGTAACCTTGCGTGTGCAGGACGTCTTGAATGCCGCGCACGATTACTGGTGCCCATAAGGAATAAAAGTTGTCGAGAATCACGCCAATTAATGATGAGTGTTTAGTGCGCAAACTGCGTGCAGCGCGATTTGTCGAGTAGCCGACTTCCTCCGCGACTTTGAGGATGTTGGCGCGCGTCTGCTGGCTGACAGGATAATCGCTATTGCTGAGGACACGCGAAACAGTGGCGATGGAAACATCGGCGATATGCGCGACTTCTTTTATAGTGACCACGATAATAGCCGCAATTCAATTTATAGAAATCGTTTACTGCTGAGCTTGATGGTATCAGAAAACCTTTACTGTGTCAAGCAATTTGGATCAGCTTGTTGAAAGATCGCCGTGGGTTACGGCGCGCCTAAAGCAGATTCGGTGGGATTCCCAACTGTCGAAAGGCATTGGCCGCCGCGTCCACATGCGCTTTGCCGCCGCTCAGCGAAATCTGCAAATGCCCTGGCACGAGCGCGTCAAACTCCTGTCGCTCCATCTTGAACATGCTGTCGGCATAAGCATCAATGCGGCAATCGTGAATGTTCTGCCAGACGACCTTGCCGCCCCAGAAGCAGAGATCCGCGCCCAGCAGGTAAGTTCGGTCGCCGCCGCGCATCATGAAGCTGAGATGCCCATCGCAATGCCCCGGCGTGTCGAAGGTCTCCAGCTGCAAGTTGCCCACGCTCACGACATCGCCCTCGTTCAACTCGACATCGACGCGGCAGGGCGGTAGCGCATAATCATCGGGGTAGAACTTGGCGGCTTTGGCGACATCCAGCGCGACAGCTTGTTCGTCGCCTGTGCGGATAGCGGGCGCGGCCAGAGCCGAGGAATAGACCTCGACATCCAACTTCTGGCAGGCTTCCGCCGCCGCGCCGATATGATCGCAGTGGTAATGCGTCAGGATCAGCTTGCGGATATTGCGCGGATCCAAGCCATCCGCGCGGATATTGTCCAGGATGGTGTCGAAGTCGCCCGGCATGCCCATGCCGGGGTCGACCAGCGCCAATTCCGAGCCGCTGTTGAGCAGGTAGACATGGCAGTCTAGATGCCCCGACAACCCAAATCCAAAATAGCCGCCGCCAACTACATGCAGATCGCTTGTCAGTTTCATCATCTACATCCCGCTTGCCGTATCCGATGTAAATAGACCCTATCGACGTAGATTCGTCAAGCGACTGGCGAGTGCGGCATGCTATAGTTGGCTTTCCCCTCACTTGTCGGGGGGACTGAGGGGGATTAAAGCGGGAGGCACAGATGCTATTGGGAATCGACCATATTGTCATCGCTGCGGCGGAGCTGGAGCCGCTAGCGGAGCAGTTTGAGTCGCTGGGCTTCACGGTCGTTGGCGGCGGCAAGCATCCCATCGGCTCGTACAACAAACTGGTCGGCTTGACAGACGGCGCGTACATTGAGTTGCTGTCCTTCTACCGAGACAGCCCCGACCACTACTGGTGGGAGGCTGTGCATGCGCGTGGCGGCGGGCTGATTGATTTTTGCATGCGCACTGACGACATCCGCGGCGATTATGCCAACTTTGAAGCGCAGGGCGTCGAGATGAGCCCCTTGGTCGGTTTGAGTCGTGTTCGCTTCGATGGCTACCAGCTCGCCTGGCTGAACAACGAAATCTATGGCGACTATCAGGGGTTGATCCCCTTTGTCATTGAAGACGAGACTCCGCGTGAAGAGCGCGTTCCCAAAGAGTATGGACATGCCAACGGCGTCATCGGCATCGACTCGATCACGCTTGCCGCGCGGGACATTTCGCAGGTGCAGCGCATTATGCGGGCGGCGCTGCGCTCGAATGGCGAGGGAGTGTATGACGAGTCACTGAAGGCATCGGGCCTGGTCTATCAGGTGGGTCTGCATCGCCTGGAATATCTAAGTCCGCTGGAAGAAAGTAGTCCCCTGCAGGCGCATCTGGACCAGAATAAGCCGCTGCCTTGGCGGATTCGTTTCAAACGGGCGGCGGGCGCGACATTCGAGGCGCCAAGCCCCGCGGCAAACCTGCGCATCGAATTCGTCTGACAACGGTTATGGACTTGGTCGCTTCAAACAGCGGCTTCTTCAAAGAGAGACGGGAAGTGCCGCAGCGGATCGCCCGGCTCGCGCAGGAGGATCTGCTGGCGCGGCGTCAGTTCGACATCCAGCGGCGGCTCGACCCGCTTGGATGTCCAGGCCAAGTGTGACACACAATACTTGTAAAGCAGGGTGCGCCGTTCGTGCTCGGCGCGCCAGGCGGCCGTACCGTGAGTCAGCGCTTCGCTGAAGAGGATGACTGAGCCGGCTGGCATATTCGGCAGGACAATATGCGGCGATCTGTGATCCGCCTCGCTGATCAGCCGCGGCAAACGATAATGGCTTTTATGGCTGCCCGGGATGCAGCAGAAACCGCCATGCTCCGGTCCGGCGTCGGAAAGCGCCCAGGCGACCACGATGAAGCCCTCGTAAATCTGGTTGCTGCGGAAAGCGTAATATTCGCCCGGCGCGACATTTTCTTGCGGGGAGCTGGCGCCATAATCGGCATGCAGCTTGAAATAAGACTGACCCTTGCGCATGTACATGCCATAGAGCCGATCCAGCCGAAAGGCGTCGCCCAGCCGAAAGCGCAGCACCGGCATGATGGCGGGATGATCCAGCAGGTCGCAGAAAGGTTTTCCCCAGTTCAGGAAGCCCGAACCCACCGGCGCGGCGCGATCCTGCAATCGCTTGCTCTCCGGCGCATCCTCGGGCTTGATGAGCGATGCGCCCAAAGTTGGCGCGCTGCCGAAGCGCGGCGATTCCTCCGGCGGCGGCAGATTCTGCGCGTCGATCAGGCGGTTGAGCTCGACCACCTCCGCCGGGCTCAAGGCGTTTTCGATGACCAGGTAACCTTGCAAGTCAAAGAGATACTGCTGCAATTCAAGCTCATCCATGTGCTGCCCCTTATCGCGATTCTCAGCCTGGCACAAGTCTAGCCACAGGCGCGAGAGTTGGCAAAATGCCGCTGCCCCTTGCGCCCCTACGCCGATCTGTTGAAACGTAGAATGGGTTTGGCGGGCGACCCAATGGCTCGCCCCTACAATGCGCTTATCTGAGCGGGCAAGGGGGATAGGTTCTTGGCCTCTCCCCCCGATGATTCGGAGGACTGAGGGGGTAGAGGGGCCACGATGCGCCATTTTGGCAGGCAATAGGACTTTGGGTATACTCCCGCGCAATCGACAAGCGCTGCTGCGGAAAGGATGGCTTATGAGCGAGCAACGCAAATATCCCGAATGGATGGGCAAGATGCGCGCCTTGTACCCAGAGGAAATCCAGGAATTCCTGGACGGACCGGTCGTCGCGCGCATCGCCACCGTCGACAGCCAGGGCGACCCCTATATCACGCCTGTTTGGCAGGAATGGGACGGCGAAGCCATGTGGGTCATCCCGCGAGCCAAGACCATTTTCGCCCAGCATCTCATCCGCTTCCCACGTTGTTCCGTGTCCTGCGCGCTGGACAGCAGCCCCTATACGCGCGTGCTTTTCCGCGGCGGCGCGGAGATCGTGGAGGGTCCGGCGCTGATGCACGGTGAATGGCTGGAAATCGCACGGCGCATGGCGACACGCTACTTCGGCGAGCGCGGTCCGGAATACCTGGAGCCGTCGCGCGTGCGCCCGCGTTACCTGGTCAAAATCACGCCGGAGAAGACAATTTCCTGGGAAGGCGTGGAATGGGCGGCGAAGTACCTGGAAGACTAGGAGCCTGAGCGCCGGCTGATGGCACTGGCAAAACGCAAGCCAGCCCCGCTTCTGTCGCGCGATCGCCGTTGGCGGCTGCGCCGGTTCGTCGCGGCTTACGGCGTCTACATCGCGCTGCTGGTCCTGCTGCTGGCGGCGGCGGTGCTGACGCCCAAACTCTACGCTGTCGACACCATCGCCGTGGTCATGCGCCAAGCCTCGCAGCTGGGCATTGTCGCCATCGGGCAGACTCTCGTGCTGCTGGTGGCGGGCTTGGATTTGTCTGTCGGCGGCATCTTCATCATGACCTCGGTGGTGGTGGCGGAAGTGGGCAATGGTCGCAACGAGATGATCCTGCCAGCGGTGTTGATAGCGCTGGCGCTGGGGGGGCTGGTGGGTTTGGGGAATGGCTGGCTAGTGACCAAGCGGCGCGTCCCGCCTTTTGTGGCGACGCTGGGCATGCTGGTGCTGGTCAAGGGTGCGACGCAAGCCTGGACGCGCGGTGTGCCGGGCGGCTTCGTGCCGGAAGCGCTGGGCATCGTCAATCAGTCCTGGTTTGTGCTTTCTGTGCCACTGGCGCTGTGGCTGGGCTTGAACGCCATTTTCATTTTTGTTTTGCGCGGCACGACTTACGGGCGGCGCGTCTACGCGGTGGGCAGCAATATCGAGGCGGCGCGTTTGTCAGGTATTCCTGTGGACGCCATCCGCATTTCGGTCTATGTGCTGGGCAGCCTGTTTGCGGTTGCGTCGGGCGTGGTACTGACCGGCTATGTGCTCTATGTGGATCGCTTTATCGGCAGCGGGCTGGATTTGGATTCGATTGCAGCAGCGGTTGTCGGCGGAACAGCTTTCATCGGCGGTCGCGGCGGCTTGCTGGGTACTGTCGCTGGCGTGCTCATCATCCAGATTCTTAGCACCATGGTCGTACTGCTGGGTTTGGATGTGGAAGTGCAATACATCATCAAGGGCTTGGTCATCCTGGGCGCGGTCACGCTCTACAGCGTCGCCAATGTCGAAGAGTAATGGAACTCTTCGGCAGGGTCCGAATTGGTTTGCGGGAAAAACAAGCTAAGCGAAAATCAGCCGGGACAGGGAAAGGAGGAATCTATCGACTGCGTGAGACGGGCAGGACAATTTCGCCGGAACGCTTGAGTACAGAGAGGAAAAGAACATGAAAAAGCTGCTGAATTTACTTCTAGTCATGGCGCTGCTGCTGACGGTTGGCGTGGCGGCCCTGGCGGATGATGATGACATGAGTGGGCTGGACTTCGAGTTTACCGAAGAGCAGATCGCCGCCTCGCCCTATTTGCAGAGCGTGCTATTGCGCCTGGATCAGACATACGACACCAGCGAGTTCGCCAAGGACGGACCTTACCGCATCGCCTTTGCGGCGCAGGGCACCAGCAATGCCTGGTCGGCGCTGATGGACGCGCATGCCTACTGGTATGTGGAACACCTGGGCGAAGAGGTCATCAGCGAGTTGCTGTATGGCGATGCCCAGGCGCGCGCAGACATCCAAGTGCCGCAGGTGGAAGACTTGCTGGCGCAGGAGCCGGATGCGCTGATCCTGGTGCCCATGGGCGCGGCTGCGCTTTCCGCTCCGGTTGAGCGCGCCATGATGCAGGGCGTGCCGGTCGTGCTTTGTGCCAGCGCCGTCGAGACCGATAACTTCGTCACCGAGGTCGGCACCAATCTCTGGGTCGTGGGCGCCAGCCTGGCGCAGTATGTTGTTGACCAACTGGGTGGCGAGGGCGATATCGTTATTATGACGGGCATCCCCGGCGTGACGACTTCGGACATCATGGAAGAAGGCGCGGACGCCGTCTTTGCCGCCAACCCGGGCATCAATGTCCTGGATAAGCAGCCGGGCTTTTGGTCGCCTGCCGACGCCAAGGGCATCATGGAGACCTGGATAGCGCAATATGGCGATGGCATCGACGGGATTTGGTCGGGTGGCGCGCAGATGTCACAAGGCATCATCAGCGCCTACCTGGACGCGGGCTTGGATATCCCGCCCATCGGCGGTGGCGAGTGGCAGAACGGCTTCTTGCGCCTGGCGCTGGAGCACGACATCAAGTACCTGGCTTGGCAGTATCCCAACGCCATGATCACCATGTGTATTGACGCGGCGCTGCAGATCCTGGCTGGCGAGCCGACCCCGCGCTTCATCGATTTTTCGGGCGTCATCCCCAACAGCGAACCCTTCACGGATGTCGAAGGCGCGGATTACTTCCGCGAGGAATGGAGCGATGATGTGCACGGTCCCATCACCATGCCCGACGAGAAACTAGCCGAGCTGGGCTTCACCATGATGGGAGACGACGGCTAGCGAGTTCGTTGACTTACAGCCTCACGCCGGCGGGGGGAGGCATGAGCGAAACGATCCTGGAGATGCGCGGCATTTCCAAATCCTTCGCTGGCGTGCAGGCGCTGAAGGATGTGTCCTTCAGTTGTCAGGCGGGCTTGGTCTATGGGCTGGTCGGCGAAAACGGCGCGGGCAAGTCCACGCTGATGAAGATCCTGGCGGGCGCTTACAAAGCCGACGTCGGCGACATCATCTACAAGGGCAAACGCCGTGAAGAAGCCTCTACCAGCCAAATCATCGACAGCGGCATCAGCATCATCTATCAGGAATTGGCGCTGGTGCCGCAGATGTCCGTCGCCGAAAATATCTTTCTGGGGCGGGAGCCGCTCACGAGCCTGGGGCTGCTGAACCTGCGCGAGTTGCACGAGCGCGCTGCGGAACTGGTTTCCCGGCTGGGCGTCCAGCTGGATACGCATTTGCCCGTCAGCGAACTCACTATCGCCCAACAACAACTGGTCGAAATCGCCAAGGCGCTCTCGCAGGACGCCGACCTAATCGTCATGGACGAGCCCTCGGCGATATTGGCTGGCGGCGAGCTCGACCAGCTTTTCGACATCATCGCGGCTTTGAAGGCACAGGGCGTCACCGTCGTCTACATCTCACACCGGCTGGAGGAGGTCTTCCGCATCGCTGACGAGGTGACCGTGCTGAAGGATGGTGAAGTTGTCGACAGCCGCCCCATAGACGAACTGGACCGCCCCACGCTGGTCAAGTTGATGGTCGGTCGGTCGCTGGACGAGATTTTCCCACAGACGGCGCATGAGCAGGGCGATTTGATCCTGACCGCTGATGATATTGCTACCGACAGCATTCTGGACGGCGTCAGTCTGCGCTTGCACGCGGGCGAGATCCTGGGCATCGCCGGCATGGTGGGCAGCGGGCGCACGGAACTGGCGCGGGCGCTCTTTGGCGCGGATCCACTGACTCGCGGCGAAGTGCGGCTGGTTGGCAAAGGCTTACAGTGGAAGACGCCATCGCAAGCCATACGCTCCGGTCTCGTGCTGGTGCCGGAAGACCGCAAATCGCAAGGGCTCTTCACCGCGCTGTCCGTTCGCATCAATATTACCATCCCGATTTTGCGGCGCTTGAGCCAACTGGGCATTGTGCGGCGCGCGCAAGAAGAACAAGTCGTGATCGACGCGCAGCAGCGTCTGTCCATCGTCATGACCTCGCCGGAGCAAGAAACGCAATACCTCAGCGGCGGCAACCAGCAGAAGGTCGTACTGGCGAAATGGCTGGAAACCGCCCCAGCCGTCATCATTCTCGACGAGCCGACGCGCGGCGTGGATGTTGGCGCCAAGTTTGAGATTTACAAGCTGATGCGCCAGCTAAACGACCGCGGCATCGCCATCATCATGATTTCTTCCGAATTGCCGGAGATCATCGGCATGAGCGACCGCATCCTGGTGATGAACGAGGGCAAAGTGGTCGGCGAATTGACGCAGGCGGAAGCGGACGAGGCGCGGATCATCGAATTGGCGACCATGAGCGCAGAGGCAATCCCGGCATGATTCGCCTGCCGGGCATATTGGGTGGCGGGACGCAAAGCCGCGCCTTGTTCCTGCGGCGCAACGGTCCCATCATCATGGTCTACGCCTTCATCCTGCTGCTATTCGTCATTGGCGCGACACAATCCGAGCGTTTCCTGACCGAGCGCAACTTAGCGAATGTGGCGCGACAGTCGGCTTTTCTGGGGATTGTCGCGCTGGGGCAAATGCTGGTCATCTTGACGGCCGGCATCGACCTGTCAGTGGGCTCGCTGGTCAAGGTATCCATCCTGGTTTCGGCGATCGTGATGAATGGTGAAAGCGCCAATGTGTTGCCGGCCATTCTCGCGGCGCTGGCGCTGGGCGTGGTGGTCGGGTTGGCTCATGGCTTTTTGATCAACGAACTGCGTATCGCGCCCTTCATTGTCACGCTGGCGTCGCTGGTGATTCTGCGTGGCATCGGCTTGACGATTTCTTCATCGCCGGTGGGCAAAGCCAGTCGCGAGGTCATGCGCTTCTATGTGCAGAAGATTGGTCCCGTGCCCATCATCGCGCTGCTCTTCTTCGCGCTGGTGATTTTGACGATGCTGCTGCTGCGTTACACGGTCTTTG
This sequence comes from Anaerolineae bacterium, assembly GCA_034420985.1. Taxonomy (GTDB): domain Bacteria; phylum Chloroflexota; class Anaerolineae; order Aggregatilineales; family Phototrophicaceae; genus UBA6055. The sequence continues at coordinate 94,176 of DAOUKU010000065.1, forward strand.
GCAAGCACCTGGTGGCAGTCGGCGGCAATGTCGAGGTGGCGCACCTGTCTGGCGTGCCGGTCAAACGCACGCGCTATGGTGTCTATGTCATTTGCAGCTTGACGGCGGTGGTGACAGGCCTGTTGTGGCTGTCGCGCATGGGCGTTGGCGACCCGGCCATCGGCGACGGCATCGAGTTGCAGACGATCACAGCGGTCATCATCGGCGGCACCAGTCTCTTCGGCGGTCGCGGCAGCGTCCTGGGCACGCTGGGGGGCGTTTTGCTGCTGGGTATCACAGCCAATCTGCTGGTCATGCTGGGCGTGAACCAATTCATACAGGGATTGATACAGGGCTTGATCATCGTTGCGGCGGTGGCGCTCTACAAACAGGAAGGCGACTAAAGGCTATGGTTCGTCCCAATCGACCGACAGTCCAGGCATTGCAGCCCAGCTTAATCCGCAAATTGGCCAACAGCGCCATTGATAAACAGGATGTCATCCCACTGTGGTTTGGCGAGCCGGACAAGCCTACGCCCGCCTTCATCCGCCAGGCAGCCATAGATGCCATCGACGAGGGGCAGACCTTCTACCAGCCCAACCTCGGCATCGCGCCCTTGCGGGAAGCGCTGGCTGTATACATGAACGGCTTGTATGGCGAGCGCTACAGTGCCGCCAATGTCGGTGTGACGCCCTCGGGCATGACGGCGCTTTCGCTGGCGCTGCAATGCATCGTCTCCGACGGCGACTCGGTAGTCGTGCCCTCGCCGGTTTGGCCCAACTTACCAGCCGCGGCGGAGATCCTGGGCGCGCGCATCATTCGCGTGTCGATCCAACCGCAGGAATGCGCCTGGCGCCTCGATCTGGATGAGCTCTTTGCCGCTGTCCAGCCCGATACCAGCGCGTTGCTGATCAACTCGCCCAACAACCCCACCGGCTGGATGCTATCGGACGACGAACAGCAGCGGATATTGGAGTTCTGCCGCGAGCGCGACATCTGGCTGATTTCGGACGAGGTCTACTCGCGCATCGTCTACGACCGCGAGCTTGCGCCCAGCTTCGCCGACAAAGTAAGCGAAGGCGACAAGTACCTGATCGTCAACAGCTTTTCGAAATCCTGGGCGATGACGGGTTGGCGTTTGGGTTGGCTGACCGGTCCGCGCCCCTTGATTCAGACCTTGGAAATGGTGTCAGAATATAACTTCTCGTGCATTTTCGCGCCGACGCAGGTGGCTGGCATCACTGCGCTGCAGGAGGGGGAGACTTTCGTCCAAGAGTCGTTGCAGCGCTATCGCGCCGCTCGCGACCTGCTGGCGGAGAGTTTCGCTTCGCTGCTGAGAGTGCGCTGCCCGCTGCCCAGCGCCGCCTTCTACGCCTTCTTCGCGGTGGACGGGGTGCGAGACAGCTACGAGTTTGCCACCCGCGCGCTGCATGAATGTGGCGTGGGATTGGCGCCCGGCGCGGCCTTTGGACCGCAGGGCGAGGGCTACCTGCGTCTGTGCTTTGCTGTGGAATTGCCCCTGCTGGAACGCGCCCTGGCCAGGCTGATGCCGCTGCTGCGCTAACTCGACCAAGCACTGTACAACAGTCGCAGCCAGTTGCCATGCAGGATATTGGCGATATCGTCAGCGCTGTAGCCGCGCGCCGCCAATTTGCCCGGCAAATGCTGAAAATCGGCGATGGTGTCCAGGTCGCAAGGCGACTGCTCGCGCCCGAATCCGCCGTCCAGGTCGCTGCCGATCGCGGCATGCCAGCTGTTCCCCGCCAGTTGACAGACATGATCGATATGGTCGATGACTGTCTCGATGAAGACGCTCTGATTGCTTTCGCCGCGCACGAAGCCCGGCTGCAGCATCCAGACATCAAAGGCTGCCCCGATGACGCCGTCCCGTTCAATAATAAAACGCAACTGTGCGTCGCTGAATTGTCGCTGCTGAGGCACGAGCGCCCGGCAGTTGTTGTGGCTGGCCAGCACTGGCCCCTGAACTATCCGCGCCGCCTGCCAAAATGCCTGGTCGCTGAAGTGCGTCATATCCAGCAGCATGCCCAGGCGAGTCATCTCTCGCAGCAGGGGCTCGCCAAGCTCGGTCAGTCCCAGTTCGGTGCCGGTACCGCCGGCATAGCGCCCCGGTCCGTAATGCGTCGGCCCCAGCAGCCGCAGTCCCGCATCCCACCAGGCTTCCAATTGCTCAGGCTCGCGGATGGGGTCAGCGCCTTCCATGGAGATGACGAAGCCCAGCGGTGGCGTCGCGTCAGTATCGGCGCCCCTGCCTTCCCAAGCCTGCCAGGCGGCCATATGGTCGCGCAGGTCCGCAGCTGATTCGATAATTCGCGCCAAGCCGTCCATCTCCAGCGCGCGGTAATAAGCCAGCTGCCCCTGCGCCATGCCGTAAGCCTGCGCCTGCGATTCATAATCCATGTGCGGGACTTTGTGCCCGGTGGAACGCGCCAGCAGCGTGGCGAAACTTAGCGCCACTCGCCCGCGCCGCATCTCCGACAGGGCGACTGTATTTTTGGCGCGTCCTTTGCCCGGCGTGCCTGCTTCGTTGGCGCGTATGGTGTAAGCGGATTGCCGCAAATCGCGATTCCACTGCAGGGCATTCAGCGACAAGTCCAAATGAGCGTCAATCACCAGCATGGTCGTTTCCTCGTTGTATCGCTCACCAGACCAACCCGCGCGCCGCCACATCCCAGACTTGCTCGATTAGGCCCCCGCGGGTGCCATAGAGCTGGTTGTGCAAATTGGTGACCACGCAGGTATGAACCGGGATGACATGCACGATATCGCCGACTTTGGGCATACCCTCGCCGTTGCTGAAATCGACATAGCCGTGTTCTTCGTTTACTTTGTAAAGCCGCGCGCCCGGGTACTCTTCGATGTAGCCAAATAGCCCGTCCACTGTCTCGGAATGCAGGGATTTGCTGCCGGCGTCCAGGATGACGCGGACGGGATCATTGGCGCTGACGACGCTCGTTCGCACGCGCATGGCGCAGTTCTCGAATGTCGTGTAATCCTGGTCGACGCTGCCCCAATCCCAAAACACATAAGTGCCGACGCGCATTTCCGTCAGCTCCGGCAGCAGATGCGACTCGCGGATGGCGCCGCTGCCCCCGCCACTGACGGTCTCGACAGCCAGGTTCGCATCGGCCAGTAGCGCCAGCGTCGCCTGCAGGCGCGGGCGGATAGCGGCATCGGAGGGATAGATCATCAGGCCGGCGAAACGCAAACCGGGCGTCGCCTGGACATATTGCGCAATTGCCAAGGCGTCCTCAGGCGTCGTGCCCGTGCGCATGCCCAGCGATACCAGTTCGACCAGTACGCTGATCTCGGCGTCCGCGGACTGTGCCGCTGCAGCAATGCCCTCCGCGACCGCCAGGCTGTCCACGGTGATGCTGAGATCAACTTGCTGCGCCAAAGCCGCCAGCCGCGCAGTCTTGCGCGCGCCAACGATGTTGTAGGGAATCTGAATGTCACGGAAGCCCGCCGCTGCAAACACCTCCGCCTCGCTGACTTTTTGGCAGGCGATGCCGACCGCGCCTGCCTCGAGTTGTCGCCGCGCGATATCCGGTATCTTGTGCGTTTTGATGTGCGGGCGGAAGTGGATGCCCAGGTCGTCGCAGCGCCGCTGCATGGCCTGAATGTTGCGCTCCATAATGTCCATGTTGATGAGTACGCTGGGCGTTTCCAGCTCATCGAGGGTAAGTATGGACATGCGCCTTGTCTCCTGTTTCGCGAGATGCTGATGAAATTGTATCGCAGTCGGGCGGATGTCGGCTGCCTTTCCGATCCCCATGAACAGATAGTTCGCTGTAGGGGCGTCTCAGCGAGACGCCCCTACACGGTTCGTAAATTGAAGGATTCAGGGATAGAGGCGGGCGACCCATTGGTTCGCCTCTACATCGTTTGCTGCGGGCTGGAAGCGAGTGGGAGTTACCAGCCGCGTTTGCCCAGGACAACTTCGTCCGGCGTCACATTGATACCCACCATAGCCTCGCCCAGGTTGCGACTGACATCCGCCAGGATCTGCGCGTCGCGGAAGTGCGTAACCGCTTTGACGATGGCTCTGGCGCGTTTGGCTGGATTGCCGCTCTTGAAAATGCCGCTGCCCACGAAGACGCCATCCACACCCAGTTGCATCATCAGCGCGGCATCAGCCGGCGTAGCGACCCCGCCGGCCGCGAAATTGACCACCGGCAACCGTCCCAGCAGCGCTGTCTCTTTGACCAGATGGTAAGGCGCGCGGATTTCTTTGGCATAGGTGTAAAGCTCGTCCTCGTCCATGCAGCTGATGCGGCGGATTTCGCCATTGACTGCGCGAGCGTGGCGCACGGCTTCGACGACATCACCGGTGCCAGCCTCGCCCTTGGTGCGCATCATGGCCGCGCCTTCGTTTATGCGGCGCAGCGCCTCGCCCAGGTTGCGGCAGCCGCAGACAAAGGGCACGGAAAAGCCCCACTTGTTGATGTGATGCTCTTCATCGGCGGGTGTCAGCACCTCGCTTTCGTCAATGTAATCGACGCCCAGCGCTTCCAGGATTTGCGCTTCGACAAAGTGCCCGATGCGCGCCTTCGCCATGACGGGGATGGACACGGACTTGATGATGCCTTCGATCATGTCGGGGTCGCTCATGCGGGCGACGCCGCCTTGCACGCGGATATCGGCTGGCACGCGTTCCAGAGCCATGACGGCGGCCGCGCCAGCGTCTTCGGCGATTTTGGCTTGCTCGGGCGTGACCACATCCATGATGACCCCGCCTTTGAGCATCTGCGCCAAGCCGCGCTTCACTTTGTCCGTGCCGGTCGCGCTTCCATTTGGCTGCTGTCCATTGGTCGCCATTTCTGCACCTCGCTACTCTTGTCGCGCTGCTGACAATGCTAGTATAGGGCATGCCAAGTCGGTATGTCCATTGCAGACCAATTTATCGCGGATTGGCGCGCATATCGGCGACTCGTTACATTTGATGCGGCGGCAAGACAGACAGGCAGCGCCAGTGGCAAACGCGATCCGCATCGACATCATCCGCCCCCAACATGCGGAGGCGCTGCAGCAGTTGCAGCGCGATTGTTTCCCCACGCTGGCCGACAGCGAGTTGATGAACGCGGCGCATTTCCGCAATCATTGTCGGCTCTTCCCCGAAGGTAATTTTGTGGCGCTGGCTGGCGAGCGCGTCATCGGTCTCGGTTCGGGCTTCCTCATCGACTTCGACTTCACGCATGCCCAGCACAGCTTCCAGGAGATCATTGATGGCGGCTGGTATAGTCATCACGACCCGCAGGGCGATTGGTACTACGGCGGCGACATCAGCGTGCATCCTGAGTTTCGGCGGCGCGGCGTCGGCTCGCGATTGTATGCGGCGCGCAAAGGCATCGTACAGCGGCTAAACCGGCGTGGCATCGTGGCTGGAGGCTTAATCCCTGGCTACGCGGCACACAAACCAGACATGACGGCGCCGGAATATGTCGACAAAGTGGTGGCGGGCAAGCTGCGCGACAACACGCTGTCCTTCCAGCTGGGGCAGGGTTTTGAAGTGCGCGGTCTGCTGCGCGACTATATCGAGGATGAAGCCAGCGACAACTGGGCGACGCTGATCGTCTGGGAAAATCCCGACTATCGCGGGTAGCCAAAGAGCCCGTCTACCCTTCCCCCGGTCCCTCCCCGTGTCAACGGGGAGGGGTAGACACAACGGGAGCGTGGGAGGGCTAACGCGCTTGTCGCTGCCAGATCATGCGTGCCGCCAGCAGAATCCCCGCGACATTGGCGCCCAGGTCTAGCCAGGAGAAATGGCGATCGGGCGTGAAGCTCTGCGCCAGTTCTGTGCAGCCGCCCAGCGCCAGCGAGATGATGACAGCCGTCAATACACTGTGATGCGTTCTCATCTTTGGCGACAGCGCCCAGTTCCAAATGCCGCATGTCACTGCAAACGCGACCAGGTGCACGGCGCTGAATGCCAACTCGCGCGCCAGGGTGTTGTCGCCATCGGGGATGCCCAAATCCAGCACGGGATCCACTTCCGGTTGCAACAGCAGCAGACAAAGCAGCGCCGTCCAAGCCAGCGCCAGACAGCCGCGCAGCAATAGCGACAGCCAACTAGCCATCTGCGATCCGCCGCCACCACCAGCCAGCGGTTTTGCGCCCGCCGTATTTCAATTTCTCATCCAGCCACAGCGCCAACCGCCGCCAGCGATTGCTCAGCATCCAGCGCAGCAGCCGATTAAAAGGCTTGGAGAAATCTTTGTTGTAGGGGCAAACGCGGATGCAAATCGAACAATCTGTGCCCTGATTCGCCCAAAACTGGAAGCAACGCCTGGCGTCAATCGTCCATTTGCGCACGCCTCTCAGGTGAGAGATCTCGTCGGGCGTTTTGTATTTTGGCGCGTCAAAGGGGATCGCCTTGACTGGGCAACCCGCGCTGCATTTCTGGCAGATATTGCAGGTTTCCGTAACGCCGAAGTCGATGGGCTGGTCGGCGACCAGCGGCAAATCTGTGAAGACCTTGGCGATGCGCACGCGCGGTCCAAATTGCGGCGTGATCAACAGGCCGTGGCGGCCATATTGCCCCAAGCCGGCTTGTATCGCCAGCGGGATGGACAGCGCTGTGTCGTTGAGGCTGGCGATAGCGCGGTAGCCCAGATTGCGGATGTATTGTGCCAAGGAAAGCGCGCCGATGATGTCGCGGCTGTAGCCTTGACCGGTGGCTGCGCCGCTCAAAGCCGACGGCACGGTGCGAATCGTCTCGTGATCCATCTCGTTGACGATGATGACCACATGCGTCAAATCGTCGGGCAAGTCTATGGGCTTGTCGCGCAGCTGTTGGCGGCTATAGTTATGCGTGTAAACCCAGCGCTCGTCAAAATCGCAGATGCCCACTTCGTCGCAGCCCAGGAATTTGGCAGCGCGCTTGAGTTCGGCGCTGTGCTGCTCGGGCGCCGCCTCCAGCTTGCGCGTGGCGCCTTCGCGGAACATGGTGTAGCTGTCCAGGAAGCCTTCCTTGCGGTCGTCGGACATTTCCAGCAGGTCGGCGGTGAAATCAGCGATATACCAAGCGGCGTTGCGCAGGGCGTAATCGCGATGCTGGAAGCCCTCGACTTTGCGGAATTGCGCCAGGTCGGTGAAATAGGATTCGAAGAATCTGCGCGCCCGGTCGCTGCGCACCCCCTCGTCCCAGACCGCGCGGTTGAACATGTCGTATTTCTGGTTGAAACGCTCGAACTCGTCCGTTACCTGGAAACCGGTCAAGCTGTCGACGGGCTTCTTGCAGCTGCAGGACTGGCAGCCGCATGCACCGCGTCCATTTGTCGCTGCGGAGATTGTGGCGGGCTTTTGCGCTTCCATAGTGTCTATATCGTAATCGATAGACGCAGACCGCGCCATGATTTCGTCGGCAAGGCTCGCGGCAGCGCGTGGCATGGCTATATATACGATGCAGCGCCGGTCAGCGGTTCAGCGCCGTTGTGCTGGATTCCTGCCAACTCACCGTGACTTCCTGCCCGGTTATGAAGCCGGAATCGGGCTGTTCATCGACATTCTGCAGGCGAGCCACCAGCTCAACTGTCTCGCCAATCCGCAGTGTGTAACGCGTGTCCGTGCCGATGTACTGACTATCGACCAGGGTTGCTGTCATGGTAGTCGTCATTGGCGGGGCGGGTTTGCCGTCGGGGGGCAGAATGGCAATGCGCTCGGGACGGATGGTGACCAGCACTGCGCCATCGCCCTCGGTCAACGACGCTGCCAGTTGCACGCGGATAACCTGATCGTTCATCAGCCTGACTAGCCCGTAGCCGCCGGGTTCGCGCTCCAGCAGCATGCCGTCTATGAAGTTGGTCTCGCCAATGAAATCGGCGACGAAGTGACTGTCTGGGCGCTCGTAGATCTCTTTGGGCGTACCGACCTGCAGCATCTCGCCATTGTTCATCACAGCGATGCGGTCAGCCATGGTAATGGCTTCTTCCTGGTCATGCGTCACATAGATAAAGGTGATGCCCACATCGCGTTGCAGGGCTTTCAGTTCGACCTGCATATTCTTGCGCAGCTTGAGATCCAGCGCGCCCAGCGGCTCATCCAACAGCAGGACAGCCGGCTGTTTGACCAGCGCCCGCGCCAGCGCCACCCGCTGCTGCTGTCCGCCGGATAGCTGATGCGGCTTGCGTTTGCCCACGCCCGGCAACCGCACCAACTCCAGCGCATCCAGCGCTCGCTCCAGCGCCTCTTTTTTGGCGACGCCTTCCATCTGCAAGCCGAACATGATGTTCTGCTCGACGGTCAGATGGGGGAAGAGCGCGTAATCCTGGAAGACGGTGTTGACGGGGCGATGGTAAGCCGGGATGCCCTCCATCGCCCGCCCGCGGATCAGCACGCGCCCGGCCGTCGGCTGTTCAAAACCGGCGATCAGGCGCAGCGTGGTCGTCTTCCCGCAGCCGCTGGGACCCAGCAGCGCGAAGAATTCGCCGTCGGCAATCTGCACGCTGACATGATCCACCGCCCGCACGCGACCCCCGCCCGATTCAAAATCTTTGACGATGTCGATGAGTTCGACATCAAAGCTGGACATGGACTGTCTACCCCCCTCAATCCTCTCGAATCATCGGAGGGAAGGTTTTGCCGACGAATGTCACGGTTTTCGCAATCCCGGACCGAAATCCCAAATCCGTCGATGTTAGCTCCCCTCCCCGTTGATATGGGGAGGGGTAGGGGTAGACCAACTACGCGCCCAGGAAAATCAGCAATTCGTCCCAGGCGTCGTTGATAAGCTGCTCAGCCTCGGCGCCTTTGTCGATGATGACGAACAGGCTCGCCATCTGGTCGGCCGGCGGGAAGACCGTCGGGTCATTGAGGATCTCTTCGTCAATATAACCCGAGTCGATAGCGGCTTGGTTTGGCGAGGCGTACCAGATGTAATTCGTCAGGTCCGCGCCGACTTTGGCGTCCAGGATGTAATCCATAAACACCATCGCCAGCTCGGGGTTGGGCGCATCTACGGGGATGGCCATATTGTCGAACCAGACATTGCCCACGCCGCCCGGCAAGGTATAGGCGTAGTCCTCGCATTCGCAATCCCACAGAATCTGCGAAATGTCGCCGCTGTACTCGACCGCGATATCGACCTCGCCGCGCTCCAGCAGCACCTGCCCGTCATCGGCAGCGACCGTCACGACATTGCCGCCGCGCTCAATGAGGAAGTCTCGCGCCTCGTTGATTTCGCCGCCGTCGGTCGTGTTGGGGTCATAGCCCAAGATGGTCAGCGCGATGCCGAACATTGAGTCGCGGTCGTCAATCCAGGCGACATTGCCCTCATAGCCCCAAATGTCGTCCCAACTGCTGATGCCATCGGGGAAGGCATCGACGTGATAACCAACGCCCAAGGTGCCCCACTGATAGGGCAGGGAATACATATTGTCGGGATCGAAAGCGGGCGACAGGAAGTCTTCGATGACATTGGCGACATTGGGAATCATATCCAAGTCCAGCGGTATCAGCAGCATTTCTTCCGCCATACGTTGGACCGTACCGCCACTAGGCACGACAAGGTCATAGCCCGGGTTGCCCTGGCGGATGCGCGCCAACATGGCTTCGTTGCTTTCGTAGATGTCGTAATTGACGGTGACGCCGCAAGCCGCTTCGAAATTGGGCACGGTGTCTTCAGCGATATAGGTCGACCAATTGAAGATGCTCAAAGTCTGCCCTTCATAACCTTCCGGGCAGCTCCAGGCTTCCATGTCGTCGGCGGCAAGGGGCACAGCCAGCAATAGAACCATGATAAGTATCAATATGCGTTTCATCGGTCTCCTCCTGAATGATTGCGAATATGAACTAGCCGTGGGAAGCGCTGCGCCCCTGCATGGCTAGCGAAATGCCTATCAATAGCGTACTTAATAGCATCATAATTGTCGAGATGGCGTTGACCTCCGGCGTTACGGTCAGTTTCAGCAAGCCATAGACGAAGACGGGCAGGGTGGTCGTGCCCACGCCAGAGGTGAAAAATGTGATGACGAAGTCGTCCAGCGACAGCGTGAAAGCCAGCAGCGCGCCGGCAATGACGCCCGGCAATATCAACGGGAAGGTCACGCGCCAAAAAGTCTGCCAGGGGTTGGCGCCCAGGTCCTTGGCGGCTTCTTCCAAGGTCGGATCCATATCCGCCAGCCGCGCTCGCACCACAATCGCCACATAGGAAATGTTGAAGGTCACATGCGCCATGATGATGGTATGGAAGCCCGGGAAGACGCGCTCGCCACTCAGCAGATGAATCCAATCGAATGCCACCTTGAAAAAGATCGCCAGCGAGATGGCTTGCGTGATTTCGGGGATGACGACCGGCAGAAAGAGCAAACCATCCAGCAGACGTTTGCCGGGAAATTTGCCGCGCGCCATCGCCAGCGCGATCATCGTGCCCAGCACCGTGGCGATGGCTGTCGCCAAGGTCCCCACGAACAGGCTGTTGCGGAAGGCGTTGAGCATGATCTCGGTGGAGAAGGCGCTCTCCGCCCCCACCACATTGTTGAGGATATTGCTGTACCACTTCAGTGTGAAGCCGGTGAAAGAGGCCACTGACTTGCTCTGGTTGAAAGAGAAGAGCACCAGCACCAGAATCGGCGCCCACAGAAAGAAGTAGGAAAAGGCCGGATTCAGCCACAGCCCCAGCTTGCCCAGCTGCCGGATGCGCAGGTTGCGCGCCAGCGCCCCTTCGTTGATCAGGCTCTGCGCCGCCATCATGCGCCTTCCTGACGACGATTGCCGAAGACATACACCAGCAGTGAAATCATCACCACGCCCATCATCACGATGGAAAGCGCCGAGCCCAAGGGCATGTTGCCCGAGCCGCCGAACTGGTTGTTGATCAAGTTGCCGATCATCAGCCCCTTGGTGCCGCCCAGCAGGTCGGGCGTGACGAAAGCGCCCACCGACGGGATGAAGACCAATGCGCAGCCCGCCAGCACGCCCGGCATGGTCAAGGGCAGCACGACCCGCAAGAACGCGCGGACCTCGTTGGCGCCCAGATCATGCGCGGCATCCACAAAGCGAAAGTTGAAACGCTCCACAGATGCGAATATGGGCAGCACCATGAAGGGTAGGAAGCCATATATCAAACCAACCAGCACGGCGAATTGTGTATTTAGCAGCTGCAGCGGCTCGCTAATCACCCCCAGCCAGCGCAAGAGGCCGTTTATCGTGCCTTCGTCGCCCAGCAGGATGCGCCAAGCATAGGTGCGGATGAGGAAGTTCGTCCAAAAGGGCAGGATGACCAGAAAGAGCGTGATTTGCTGCACAATGCGCCGCCGGCGCGTGCTGATGAAAAAAGCCAGCGGATAGCCCACCAGCAGACAAATGACCGTCGTCAAGCCAGCCAGCCCAATCGACCGCCACAAAATGATCGAAAAGATGCCAAAGGTGCGTTCATAATGCTGCAGGGTCAGCGGCATCTGCGCCACGCCGCCACGCCCCCGCGACATCAAACTGACGACCAGCACAATCACCAGCGGCAGCACAAAAAAGACCAGCAACCACGCGACAGTCGGCAGCGCCAAAAGCGAGCCGTTCTTCTGTGAGCGCCGAAACCACCTGGACACGAAAAAGGTACCGCCTTGCCGCCAGCGACTTGCTCTAGCCACCCCCCGCATAGTAACTTATTCTAGGGGCGAATGCCACGCATCCAATGCGACAGCCAGAACGGACGCTACCCATGTCAAAACGCGAAACAGATAAGTCAGCGCTCAAGCAAGCCCTCGACAGCGACTGGCCCCAAATCCAGAAGCATCTGCTTAAAAAAGCGGCTGAAGAAGCCGGGCGGGACGACCCCTACGAGCCATATTGGACGACCAAGGCAGACGGCACGCGGGTGCTGAATTTGAGTTTGGACAGCTGGTGGCTGGAAAATTATGACGAGAAAGATGTCATCCTGCATGTGAACGGCGTCGCCATTATGAATACCCAACATTGGCACGCCAACTCGGTGGTCGTCACTTTTCGAGACGCCTACGGAATCCAGCGCGACGATACATCTGACGACTGCTTCACCAAAGACGACATCCTGGCGCAGATAGCGCGCTTCCCGCAGGGGCAGTTCGCGGCCATGCGCACGAGCGGGCCTGCCGCAGGGAACGCTGTCGGGATGGCGATCACCATGCGCACATCGCGTCCGCCCACCGCGCCCATATTGTCTTGGCTCGAGGCGATCGGTGATTTGCGAATCGCCCATCACGAAGCCGACGGCGACTGGCTCTATGGTGTGGAGATGGCGGTTCATACCGGGTATCGTCGCAAGGGCATTGGCACGGGGCTGTACAAGGCGCGCTTCCAGATGGCGCGAGATTTGAACCTGCGCGGCTGGTACGCGGTCGGCATGCTCATGGGATACAAAGATCATGCCGACGCCATGGATGTGGTCGAATATGGCGAGAGGGTCATCGCTGGCGAACTGGTTGATCCGACCGTGACCATGCAGATGAATCGCGGCTTTCTGGCCAAGCGAGTGGTGACGAACTATTGCGAAGAGGCTTCTGCGGCGGATGCAGGCGTACTGATCGTCTGGGAAAATCCGCAATATGAGGCCTAGGGCGCGCGTATGAATGTTTTGGTCATAGGCGCAGGCATAGCCGGTCTGTCGGCGGCCTGGCATCTGTCCCAAACGGGGATAGAAACAACTGTGCTGGAAGCGCGCGATCGCATCGGCGGGCGGGTCTGGACCAGCCGCGACTTTGCTGATATCCCCGTCGAATTCGGTGCGGAGCTGATCCACGGGCGCGGGCCCGAAGTCAACACCTGGGCATGGATTCGCAAGCTGAATCTGCGTACCTGGCACTGGAACAAACTGGACGACTCGATGATTCGCACGGAAGAGGGCGACTGGCTGACCATGGGCGAGGCGCGGGCGAACTCCCCCGAGCTGGATGCCACGCGCTCTTGGGAGCTGGGCGATGTGGCGCTGCCGCGCGATGACGAAGACCTGGGCAGCTACTTGCGGCGCATCGGCTTCAGCGACGCCCAACTGCGCTATGTCCAACGCTCCTTCGCCAATGCGGAAGGCGAATCCATGCGTTATCTCAACGCCAAGGCACATGCCCAACTCTTCCATGACAGCGATTCAGCAGGCGACTACAGCGATCACCGCATCCTGGATGGCTACGATGCCTACTACAGGCAGTTAGCTTCCGGGTTGGATATCCGCCTCAACACGGTCGTCAGCCAAATTGACTGGTCGGATGGTATCCAGGCGCTTACAGAATCGGGCGCTGTATATATTGCTGACGCCGCGGTGATAACGTTGCCCCTGGGTGTGATGCAAGCTGGGCGTGTGCAATTTGCGGCGGCGCTGCCACGGCACAAGCAAGAAGCGCTGGCGGGCTTGCGCATGGGACCGGTCATGAAGCTGGTCTATCAATTTGACGCGCACATTCTCGACCCGAAAATCGGCGCTATCTACGCGGCGGGCAGCCCGCCCATGTGGTGGTCGCCATCGCTGGGCAGGCAGAGCGGCGCGGTGGTTTGGACGGCATTTGCCACCGGCGATTATGCGCGGGAATTGCTGCAACTGGGCGAAGCGGCGGCGCTGGAAAAAGGCTTGGCGACGCTGCGCGCGGAAATCGGGCAGCCCGACCTGCAAGCGACAAAAGCGCGTTGGGTGGCTTGGCCGTGTGACGAATTTGCCCTGGGTGGCTACAGCGCTTGCCTGCCCGGTCATTATGACGCGCGCGACAAACTGGCGCGACCGACGCCACCGCTATACTGGGCGGGTGAAGCCAGCGCGCCGCATCACTTGACGGCGACCGTGCATGGCGCTTTCTTCACTGGGCAGCGCGCGGCAAAGGAAATCGGCACGGGGGCGCAAGCATGAAGGACCTGCATATTGCGCTGGCGCAAGGCCACTGGACTGGCGACCAAGCTGCAACAATGACGCTCTACCGCGACCTGGTAGCGGAAGCGGCTGGCACAGGCGCGAGCTTGATCTGCCTGCCCGAGTTTACGATATTGCCGTACTTCCCTGGCGTCCGCGACAGCGCCGGCTACCGTTGGGCGGAAGCGCTGCCGGGCGGCATATCCGAGCGCTTCTTCAGCGAACTTGCGCGGGAGCACGGCGTTCACCTCATCGGCAGCATCTTCGAAAAGGACGCGGCTGGCGAGTTTTGGGACACCGCCACATTGCACGACCCGACTGGCGCGCTTTGCGGCTTCACGCGCAAGGTGCATATCCCTTCTGGCGAGGGCTATCACGAGACCGATTATTTTGGCGGCGCAAGTCAATACCCCGTCCATGACATCGGCGTGGTCAAGCTGGCGGCGCCGACTTGTTACGACCAATGGTTCCCGGAATTGGCGCGCATCTATGCGCTGGAAGGCGCAGAGCTCATCCATTATCCCACCGCCATCGGCAGCGAGCCCACCGCGCGAGATTTCGATTCGGCCGCCGCCTGGCAGCTAGTCATGCGCGGGCATGCTGTGGCCAACGGCCTCTTCATCGCTGCTTGCAACCGCGTCGGGCGCGAAAATGCCGTGACTTTCTATGGCAGCAGCTTCATCTGCGATCCGCTGGGGACAATCCTGGCGCAAGCCAGCCGCGACCGCGACCAGGTGATTCATGCCCTGCTGCGCGCCGAAGTTCGCGAGCAATACCTGGCGCTCTTCCCGCTGATGTACCAGCGCAAACCCCAGCATTACGCGCGGCTGCTGGGTGGCGCTGACGATACGCCACCGTCGCGCTGGCAGGGGCAATTGACGAGCGAGGCAGAGAGTTGAAATGGCGCAGATGGAATTCTTCATCGTCGATGTTTTTACTATCGGACGCAAATATACTGGCAACCAGTTGGCTGTCTACCTGGGCAATCCACCCACGGCGCTGATGCAGCAGCTGGCCAAGGAGATCAACTTTTCGGAAATCACTTTCGTCACTTCGGAGGCGCCGGAAAATGGCGGCTACAACACGCGCATCTTCATGCCCGAAGTGGAAGTCGATTTCGCCGGTCATCCGGTCTTGGGCACTGCCTATGTCATCCAGCGCGAACTCATCGGCGAGCCGGTCGCCGAGCTGACGCTGAACCTGGCGCTGGGTCCCATCAAGGTGTCCTTCGGCGCGGAGGAAGTGATCTGGATGCGACAGCAGGCGCCACGCTTCGGTCATCGCTTCTCCGCCGCGGACCTGGCGCGCGTGCTTAACATCGCTGAAGACGACATCGATTCGCGCTATCCGATCCTGGAAGTGTCGACGGGCTTGCCCTTTGTGCTTGTGCCGATAACCTCGTTGGATGCGCTGCAGCGCGCCTGGGTGAATCTCGATCGGTTGCGGGCGCTGCTGGGCGCTCATGAGGCGATCGGGCCTGCCATCTTCTGCCGCGAGACTCTGCACGGCGAAAATGACCTGCATGTGCGGGTGCTGGACGACATCTATGGCGCGCCGGAAGACCCGGCCACGGGCAGCGCCGCTGGCTGCATCGCTGCTTATGCCCTGGAGCATGGTTATATTGCCGGCGATAGACTCAGCCTGCGCGCGGAGCAGGGCTACCAGATCGGGCGCCCCTCCCTGCTGCACATGGAAGCGTCGCGAGAGGATCAGGAAATCATCATTCGCGTCGGCGGACAAGTTGAGCTGGTGGCGCGGGGACAGCTGGCTTCCGACTAGCAATTGAAATCAAGCTGAGGAGCAGAAGATGGACTACCGCATTTTAGGTCGTACAGGCGTGAAGGTCTCGCCGCTTTGCTTTGGCACCATGTCCTTTGGCGATATCGCCGACGAAGCCGAGTCGGCGCTCATGTTCAAGCGCTGCCGCGAACTCGGCATCAACTTTTTCGACTGCGCCAACACGTACGCCGGCGGACGCTCGGAAGAGATCCTGGGCGATCTCATCGCCGATTGCCGTGACGAGATCGTGCTGACGACCAAGGTGGTTTCGCGAACAGGGGATGACATCAACGCCGGCGGCGCCTCCCGCCGACATATTCAAATTGCTGTGGAAGAAAGCCTGCGCCGCCTCAAGACCGACCGCATTGATGTATATTTCTTGCATCATTACGACCGGGAAACGCCGATTGAAGAATCGCTGCACGCGCTGGATGATCTCGTGCGACAGGGCAAAATCCTTTATCCGGCTGTCAGCAACTGGGCGGCTTGGCAAGTGGCCAAGGCGCAAGGGATAGCCGAGCGCGCTGGGCTGGCTCGCATCGAATGCGTGCAGCCGATGTACAACCTGGTCAAACGCCAGGCGGAAGTGGAGATCCTGCCCATGGCGGCAGAGGAAGGCATCGGCGTCATCCCTTACAGTCCGCTGGGCGGCGGCTTGCTGACGGGCAAATATAGTCCGGAGTCCAAGCCAGACGCAGGCAGGCTGGTCGTAAACGCCATGTACAGCAAGCGCTATGGAGTCGACGATTACTATCGCACAGCTGTCGATTTCGCCGAACATGCGCGGGAACGCGGCTTGCAGCCGGCCACGCTGGCGGTGGCTTGGGTGATGGCGCATCCGGCGGTCACGGCGCCCATCATCGGCGCGCGCAACCTGACGCAGCTGGAGGCATCGCTGGCGGCGCTGGATGTGACGCTGACGCTGGAGTGGTACGCGGAGATTTCGGCGCTTTCGCCAAGTCCGCCGCCCGCCCATGACCGCTTGGATGAAGTTCGCTAGCGGGCGCGGGCTGTGCTAGACTTGCGGCAAGCATCGTCGAATAGTCGGCAACGGATGAGACTACAGCGCATCCTGAATCCGCTATAGCAAAGACCTAGCCAAAGTGAGGCGAGAAATGAACTTTTCCAGCGCAATTCGGTATCCCTTTGTCAATTTCGCCAAGGTGTTCAGCATCGTCCTGGTGATGACCATCGCTATGGCCTTGTTCACTGGACTGCTCTTCAATGCCATCGATTTGGAAGGTTCCATCACGGAACTGAGCGCCTGGGATGGCATCAGCCATTTGGACTTGCCGCCATTTTCATTTAGCGGCAACGCTGTCATGGGCGTGGCTGGCATCATTGGCGTGGCGATTGTCAGCGGCTTATGGTTGTCCGGCTACAGCGTATCCGTGCTGCGCGCGTTGATGCAGGGGGAGCGACTTCTTCCCATGATCGCCTTCAGTCGCGACTTCGTGGATGGTATCTACTTGTTCTTGGCCAGCCTGGCTTATGGCTTGCTCTTCGTTGTGCTGCTCGTCGTTGAGTTCATCGTGCTGAGCATCGTCGGTCAGCTCGGTTTTCTAGCTGGGCTCTTCGGCTTGGCGGCATTCGCGCTGAGCATTGCGGCGGTCGCGGTGATGGGCTGGGCGTACTTCGTGGGCATGGCGCGCATGGCGGCGGAGGGCGACCGGCGGGCGGCTTGGCAATTCCGCTATAACATCGGTATCGCGCGGCAGAACTGGAAGTGGGGCGCTTTCCTGCTGCTCTACATGTTCCTGCTGACGATGATTTATGGCGTCTTCAGTTCGCTGGTGGGTAACCTGTTTGGCGGCTTGGTCGGCGAGGCTTACATGACCATATCGATCATCCTCTATTACTTCTTCAACCTGATGCAGCACTTCTCGACGCAGCATTTAATCGCACAGTACGCCGAAGCGATTGGCATTGGCGGCGGCAAAGGGAAAATGGGCGAGACGTTGATCGTCTAGTTGCGCTTGGATTTGGCACTCAAGTCGGCATGGGAGTCCAGCAAGTGCTTCAGCGCCTCCCACTCGCGCCGCAGCAGGCTCTTTAGCGTCAAATTGAAGAAGAGGCCAAACCAGAAGAACCAGCGCGTGCGGATTTCCAGACTTTCGCGGATGTTGGTCTGCTGCCCGCGGTGCTCAAAGGTAATGGTCGAAATGAAGGGAAAGCCCCAGTAGGAGCCTTTGAGTTCGATTTTTTTGTTGCGCTCAAAGTCGGTGACATCGCTGTTGACGAAGCCCTTGCGCCCCAGGATGCGCCGTGTCATCGCTACCATGGAGCCCGTGCGGATAGGGTCGCCGCTGGTGATGCCGACATTCTGCACATTGCGCCAATGCACATCGTTGTTGAAATCACCAACATAGCGAAACACCTGGAAGACCGGGCGGTTGACCAAGACCTGCGTTTCAAATTTGGGCATGTGGCACCAGCTTTTTCGCGTCGCGCCCGTGATTATACCGCATTGCGCCCGCGCGACAAAGCCAGGTCTGATGCGCCTCGCTAAGCCACGCCATTGCTCAATAGGTAAAGAAAGACCCAGCTGGCCACCCAGACCAGCGCGTCGATGCGGTCCAGGACGCCGCCGTGCCCGGGAAAGATATTGAAGCCGGCCACATAGCTGTCCTTGACGCGGAAGATGCGCTTCAGCCCAGACTCGAACAAGTCGCCACCTATGGCTAGGAAGGGTCCGACCACGATCATGGGCACAAAGCGCGCGTCAAATTCGCCAGCCAGCAGCAGGATGGAGAAGGCTGGTGCCCAGGCGCACAAGATGCCGCCGATTGCGCCTTCCACCGTCTTGTTGGGCGAGATCAGCGGCGCAAGTTTCGTCCTGCCGAAGATCTTGCCGAATACATAGCCGAAAGTGTCCGTGCCCCAGGTGATGGCGTAGACCACGAAGAGCCACATCAGACCATCGTCGGGGCGGTTGCGCAAGCTGATCAAGAAGGCGGCCGGGAAAGCCAAATAGATGATGCCGCAGAGCGTCGTGCCCACCTGCGCCAGCGCGCGCCCAGGCTGTTTTGGCTGCCGCCCGATCTCCAGCGCCAGGGTCAGCGCTGTTCCCACCGCCAGCGCCAACTGCCACAGCCAGTCGGCGCCGAAGAAGAAGCCTAGCACCACCGCCACCGCCGTCGGGATGCCCGTCAACGAGCTGCCCTGCATGGGCGTGTCCTTCTCCATCACGAAGAATTCCAGCATACCAATGCACATCACCGGCAGCGCCAGGCACAGAAAGAGCCAGCCACCGGCTAGCGACGCCAACACAGCCACCGGTACGAGCACGCTGGCAGTGATGATGCGGTCACGCAGATTGGTGGATTCCGCGGAGTCGCTGACGAGCCCTTCACGCATAGCGCCCGCCTCTACAGGCTTTACGGCAACTTCTCAGTCAGTATCCGTCGAGTCCTGATTCTTGTCAAGCTGACGCGAGCGCAGGTCCGCCAGCAGCCCCGCCAGGATGCCAGCCAGCGCGCCAATGATGTAGCCGAGGCGGTTGGGCATATCCGCGCAAAGCAGCGAGGCGGCAGCGGCAGCCAAAGCGCAGGCTAACATAGGGCGGCTGGTGATGAGCGGCACGACGATGCCAATGAAGGTGACCGTCATGGCGAAATCCAAGCCCCAGTTGGCTGCGTCGCCCAACTGCGTGCCGGCGATGATGCCGATGAGCGTCCAGAGCTGCCAGTTGGCGTAAAAGGGCAGCGCCGAGCCCAGGTAGTACCAGTGGCGCATGGCTCGGTCGCTTTCATTTTGATAGCGGCGGATGACCACGGCGTAGGTCTCGTCCGTCAGCCAGAAACCCAATGGCAGCAGACGCCGCGCGCCCAAATGCCGCAGATAAGGCGCCAGCGACGCCGCGTACAGCGCATGCCGCAGGTTGACGATGAAAGTAGTGAAGACAATGAGCGCCAGCCCCGTGCCCTGCACGTACAAGCCTAAGCCGATGAATTGCGCGGAGCCAGCGAAGATGATCAGCGACATGCCCATGGCGGCGGCCGGTGTTAACGCTCCCTCGCCACTGACCGCCAACGCGCCAAAGACAATGCCAAAGGGCGCAGCGCCGACCATCAGCGGGATGGTGTCTCGTGTGCCTCGCGCGAATTCCCGCAGACGGGTCATCAGTCTGGTTTCCGCTTACACATTCGGGCAGATGCGCTATAATCGGGGAAGTTGGCGGCGTGGGCAAGCGCTGATGCTGACGGCTGGGCAAAAGTGAAATGAGTACGCGCTATGATTGAAGACATCCTGGACGAAGCCAACGGCAAAATGAAATCGACCTTGTCGGTCTTCCGCGACGAGTTGAGCCGCATGCGCAGCGGTCGCGCCAGCACGGCATTGGTCGACAGGCTGATGGTCGAATACTACGGGCAGGACAGTGAATTGCGACAACTGGCTAGCATCTCCACGCCGGAAGCCATGCAGATTCTCATCCGCCCCTACGACAAATCCGCCATCCGCAATATCGAAAAAGCCATCCAAATGTCGGATATCGGCGTCAACCCCAATGTCGATGGCGAGAATATCCGCCTGAATATGCCCGCTCTAACGCGCGAACGCCGCTTGGAACTGGTCAAGTTTTTGAACCGTCGTATGGAAGACACGCGCGTCGCCATCCGCAACATCCGCCGCTCCGCCAACAGCGATCTGCAGGACTTTGAAAAAGAGAAACTCATCTCGGAAGATGACAAGAAACGCGGCGAAAGCGAAGTGCAGAAGCTGACCGACAGCTTCATCGCGCAGATCGGCGAGCTGGGCGCGGACAAAGAAAAGGACATCATGGAAGTCTAGCGACCGTGCGCCATCTGCGAGTCAGCAGTGTATATATACGGTAGCGTCAACGGACAAATGGAGGGACGCCAGCGCGGGACAGTCCTATGGCGATATTGACCAGACAGAACCATCTTGAGGGGGCGCTAACTGCCCTGCCAGCGTTGAACAAAGCGCCGGCGCATGTCGCCATCATCATGGACGGCAACGGGCGTTGGGCGCGTCAGCGTGGCTTGCCGCGCAGTGAAGGGCACCGCCAGGGCACCGAGAACCTGCGCCGCATCATCCGCGCGGCTGTCGAATTTGGCGTACAGATCCTGACTATCTACGCCTTTTCTACCGAGAACTGGTCGCGCCCCCGCCGGGAAGTCATGCTGCTGATGCGCATTTTGGAAATGGTCATCGATCGTGAACTGGCGGAACTGCATGGTGAGGGCGTGCAAATCCGACATATTGGCGAGCTGGCTGGCGTGGAAGAGCGGCTGGCGCGCAAAATGCTGGCGGCTTGCGAGTATACGCGCGCCAACCGTCGCTTGATCCTCAATGTCGCCTTCAACTATGGCGGTCGCGACGAAATTGTGCGCGCGGTGCAGCAAATCGTCCGCGATGGCATCCCGCCCCAGGATATCAGTGAAGCCACCATAAGTGATTATGTCTACACCAGCGACTTGCCCGACCCGGACTTGATCATCCGCACCAGCGGAGAATTCCGCCTCAGCAACTTCTTGATTTGGCAAGGCGCATACAGCGAAATCTATACCACAGAGACTTATTGGCCCGATTTCGACCGCGAGCACTTCTACGCTGCGCTGGTGGAATACGGCAATCGCCGCCGGCGCTTCGGCAAGACTGACGAGCAGATCGAAGCCGAATATCGCAATGGCAATGGCAACGGCGCGACGGCGGCTCGCTCCTGATGTGGACAAAACGACTTGGGCGCACCGAGATTCAACTGCCCATCGTGGGCATCGGCACGGCATTCATCGGCATCCCCACGCAGAACAAGACGGTCGGTGAATACGAAGGCGCGCCCAGCCAGGTTGACCACGAACTGGGCGTCGCGACCATGCTGGCAGCCATCGACGCCGGCTGCATATTCTTTGACACAGCCGCGCTCTACGGTCGCAGCGAGAGCGAATCCATCATCGGCGCTGCGCTGCGCCAAGCCCCGCAAGCCAAAGACCGCCTCATCATATCGACCAAAGCTGGACGCAGGCACGAGGGCTACGACTTCAGCTTTGACGGAGTCCTGCGTAGCGTCTATGCCAGCCTGGAGCGCATGGGCTTGCAGCGCCTGAAAATCGTCTACATTCACGACGCCATGGGGCAGCCCATGGACTTCGTGCTGTCGCGGGAGGGCGCGCTGGGAGCATTGCGGGATTTGCAGCGGCAAGGCCTCATCGAGCATATCGGCACGGCATCCAACGACCCAGCCACCAATCTCGAATACATCAAAACTGGCGAATTTGACTGCGCCGTCATCGCTGATTCCTGGAGTCTCATCAATCAAATCGCCGAGCGCGAGATTTTCACCGCTGCTGCTGTACATGATGTGGGCTTGGTGGCCGCCACACCCCTGGAACGCGGTCTGCTGGTCACCGGTCCGCAGGCCAACACGCGCTATCTCAACCGCGTCTTCAGCCAGGATTGCCTCGACCATGTGACGCGGATTCAGCAGCTATGCGCCGACTACGCGGTGCCGATGTTGGCAGTGGCGCTGCAATGGTGCTCGCGGCATCCGCAGGTGGCTTCGACCATCCCCGGCGCGCGCATCCCGGCCGAAGCCAAATCCAGCTTGGCCGCCGGCGAACTCGAGATTCCGCCGGCGCTATGGGAGGACTTGCAGCCGCTGCTGCGGCATTTTGATACCGCGATCGCCGTCTAGGGGGCGCCGTCCGGCTGCCCCGCGCGCCCGATATCCGCCCAGCCCAGCCCCTGCCGCAGCAAAAAGAACAAACCGCCGGTCACGCCCGGCAGCCAGATCATGATGTGCGCGACGATGGCATAGGCTCCAGCCGTCGCCGCAGGCAGGTTCAGCGCTGACAAAATGGCAACGGTGACGAATTCGTTGACGCCGACTTGTCCGGGTGAAGCCGGGATGACGCCAGCCAGGTTGATCGCGCCACAAATCAAGAGCGCGACGGCATAAGCGTTGTCCAGTTCTAGCGTGAAAGCCTGCATCACCAGCCAGTAAACGCCGGCTTCAATGCCCCAGGTCAGGAAGGAGCTGATCACCGCGCCCAACAGGTGCAAGGGATTGCGCAGCCCTTCCAAGCCCGCGATGACATCCTCGCTAATGCGCTGCAAACTCTCGCCCGGCCGCCCGGGCAGCTGCCGTGCCAGCCAGGTCACCAGCGCACGCAGCAGATTCGGTTTGGCGGCCAGGAAGAGCGCCACCAGCATGGCAAGCGTGAAGATGGGCGCCGCCAGCCGCACGATGGCAGCGACTTCGGGGGATTGCAGGTCAATGAAGAGCAAGCCAATGATCGTGAAGGCGATCATGACGCAGCCGTCAAAGGCGCGTTCCAGCACGACGATAGTCGTGACGCGCAGGAGCGGCACCTGGTGATTGCGCCGCAGCAGCACGATGCGCAAGCCGTCGCCTGCCCGCAGCGGATAGACATTGTTGCCCATGTAGCCGATGGCGACCAACTGGCTCAATGCCGCCAATGGCACGAGCTTGACCGCCCGCAGCAAAAATTGCCAGCGCAGCGCGATGACCACCATGGCCAGGCTGTAGGTCAGCATGGCAACCGGCAGCAGGATCAAGTCAATACTGCCCAGGCTGTCCAGCATCTGCTGCGGCTGCAGACCGCGGAAGGCAAGATAGCAAAACAGGGCGCTGACCAGCATACCGACAAGGAAAGCCAGGCCTTTGCGATTTGTATTCATCCGGCGCTCGCTACCGCAGCAGAATCAAGGCGAAACTTGCGCTAGTCTGGCAGATTGGCTCGCGAATGACCAGTGGAAAGGGCGCTGGCTCAGAGGGCGGGGAGAGCCAGCGGACTGCGTTCGTCAAGGGCGCGCCAGGGTTCCAGGTACTCCAAGCCAAAAGTCCTGGCGACGGCGGCATGCGTGCAGGCGCCGGCCGCGGTGTTGACGCCAGCCATCAGCGCTGGGTCGGCCTGCAGTGCCGCCGAGCCGCCATCCGCGATTTTCAGCGCATAGGGCAGGGTGGCGTTGGCCAGCGCCAGGCTGGATGTCCGCGGGACTGCGCCAGGCATGTTGGCGACGCCATAATGCAGCACGCCATCAATGGTATAGGTTGGGTCGCTGTGGGTGGTCGGACGCGTGGATTCGACGCAGCCGCCCTGGTCGACGGCGACATCGACAATGACGCTGCCGGCCGGCATCAGCGGCAGCATGTCACGCGTCACCAGCAGCGGCGCCTTGGCGCCGGCGATCAGCACGCTGCCGATCAGCGCGTCAGCCGTCCGCAGCGACTCGGCGATATTGCTTTGCGTGGAGTAAAGGGTGGTCAAATTGCCGCTCATCACTTGGCTGAGATAGCGCAGGCGCTCCAGGTTGATATCCAGCAGGGTCACGCGCGCGCCCATGCCCAGGGCGATTTTTGCGGCATTGGCGCCGACAGTGCCCGCGCCCAGGACGACCACATGCGCCGGCGCTACGCCCGGCACGCCGCCCATCAGCACGCCGCGACCGCCATGGGGCGTTTCCAAATGATGTGAAATCACCTGCGCAGCCATCCGCCCGGCCACCTCGCTCATCGGCTCCAGCAAGGGCAAGCGTCCGCGCGCATCCTGCACCGTCTCGTAGGCGACGCCGCTGACGCCATTGTCCAGCAGCGCATAGGTCAGCGCTTCGTCGGCGGCCAGATGCAGGTAAGTGAAGAGGATCAAGCCCGGTCGCAGGCGGCCGAATTCGCTGGGCTGCGGCTCTTTGACCTTGATGACCATATCCGCGCGAGCCCAGACATCATCCGCCGATTCCAGCAGCAGCGCGCCATGACTGTGATATTCGGCATCCGAAAAGCCGCTGCCAGCGCCCGCGCCCTGCTGCACATAGACCCGGTGCCCGCGGCGGACGAACTCGCGAATAGCCGCTGGCGGCAGGGATACGCGCTGTTCATCACTTTTAATTTCTGCAGGGATGCCGATGTTCATCACGCTTCTCCTGAATCATGCCTACACCACCATGATACATGATGTAGGAAAAAATCAAGCATGATTCGTACAGATTGCCCAGCATGAACAGCACGATGCGGATCGGGTAGGGCTACCCATTGGGCCGCCCGCGTAACCCATTCGCCCCCCGTCAAGTCGGGGGGAGGCTAAATCCGCGCGAATTTGGAATGTAGGGGCGAGGGGGTTGATGGGCGCAGGACCGCGCCAGCTAGATGACGAATCGCTCGTAATTGCCGTCGGCAGGCGGTCCCCAAACCGACCAGAACTCGCCGGTTGGCGGGCACATGATAGCGGCGCCGCAGCTTTCCACATGCATGGGCGGCGCGGGTCTGGCACAAATTGCTACCTCATCGCGGGTCAGCGCCATCAGATCGTCCAGCGTGGCGGTCTCATTCACCAGCAATTCCTGCGCGCGCCGCAAGCGATTGCGCGAGCTGGCTTGTGATTCGGGCGGTCGTTCGCGCTCGACATCCAGGTTCTGTTGGATCAGGCAGTGATTGGTATGGATGATGGTCTCGTCTCGCAGCGGGCGGATGTGCTGCCGCGTCGACATGGCTTCCACCTCGTAGCCGCAGCCATGCTTATCCATCAGCAAGTAATTGTGCGCGCCAGCCAAATCGGCGCCGACCAGGCAATCCAGCGCCGCGCTCAAGGTCCTCTGCTGCAGAATCTTGCGGATGACGAAAACCCAAGTGACGCCGATTTGGCCGTCTGTCGCCATCAAATTGTTGATGCCAACGCTTATGCCGGCGCTGTTCATGCCGATCATGCCCACGCAGCCGGTGATGGTGAAAGCCAGGAAACTCGGCGCGTCGTCGGGTTCGCCATGCAGTAATATCACATAGGGCGTGGCCGAGGCGTGCATGTCCCAAGTCTGCCCCAGGTAGCCCTGTCCGCCAGCGCTGCGGGAATTGGGCAGCATGAAAGCCGTGCAATTGTCGGCGACGCGGGATGTCGGCTGGGCGGCAGCGCCGCAGTTGTAGACGACATCGATGAAGTCTGTGAAGCCGTTGTTGATGACCAACTCAGCCAGGCTCAGCCCGGTCGCGTCAGCCATGCCGCGCAGTTCGTCCATGAGTTCGGGCGCGTAGCAGATATGCTCATAGACGCAGGCTTCCGCCAGCGCCATGACGGACTCGCGGGAGAGGCTGCGTCCTGTCCATTTGACGTCCATGCACAGGCGCAGGCGCTCTTCGGTGAACATGTGAATCTCGTCGTGGAAGCGCTGTCCGTGCGCATAGCCCATATCATAAGGCTTGCCGGCCAGGTGGATGACGCGGATGGGTTCAGTCATTTTCGCTCTCTTGATTCGGCGAGGCTGTCATTCTCGAGCTATTGTAACCACAGATGCAAGCCAAAGAAAAAGATTGAACCACAGAGGACACAGAGATATTGATAAAGCCGTAGGGGCGACTCACCGGCTCGCCCGTACAACTTCTGTATTTTTGGGATTCGAAACAAGGCGAATCCTTTTGCCTGGGCGGCTGCTTTGCAGCGCGCAGGGCTACAGGGTTTGCGCAGGGGGAGATGATGAGTCTGTATTATGAACTGGCTACGGATTTGCTTGCCAACGACTTTGGGCAGATTCTTAGTCTCGTGATGTTTGCGGCTATCGTTGTGATTTTATTGCTGATAATCAAGGGGCACTAGTCGCGAATTTGGTCTGCGGGCGACCGTAGGGGCTACCCGGTGGGTCGCCCTGCCCTTACGGAAATGTCAATGCCTCTGCGCTTCTGTGGTGAATGTCTTATATCTTGCCCATCTCCGCGCGCACAGTATCCAGCAGGTTTTCCGCGCGGATCTGCGCCAGGGTATAGCAGGGTCCGCCTAGTTGGTCGGCCAGACGCTGCGCCAAGCCCTGGTCGAAAGCCACATGCTCCATATTGATGGTCACGGTGCGGATGTCGGCTTCGTGAATCTTGCGCGCGATGGAATGCGCCTCGTCTTGCGGCGACACGCTATCGCTAATCGACACATTGCCGGCGCCGTCCGTCAGCAGGATCATCATCGGCATGACATCCGGGTTCAGGCTCTTCTCGCGCTGGACGGCTTCGTAGGTCATCAGCAAGCCCGCCGAAAGCGGGGTCTTGCCGCCAACGGGGATATCGGCCATGGCTTGCTTGGCCAGCACCACTGAGTTGGTCGGCGGCAGCACCAGCGAAGCGCGGTCTTTCTGGAAGACCACCAGCCCAACCCGGTCGCGGCGCTGGTAGGCATCCGTTAGCAGCGACATGATGGCGCCCTTGGTGGCTTGCATGCGCTCGGAGACCGCCATGCTCCAGGAGGCGTCGACCGTGAACATGATAAGGTTGGCGGCTTTGCGGACGCGCACTTTCTCTTGCAGGTCGCTCTTGCGCAGCGCGTAAGCCATGCCGGTTTCTTGCTTTTGCTCGGCGCGCTCGACTTGCATCGGGGCAGCGGCGCGCAGCGTGGCGTCAAAGGCGATGTCGCGGGGTTTCTCGCCGGCTTGCTTGGCGCGCACATAGCGCCCGCGCTTGCGATCCGTGCGCGTGGTGGAACGCCGTCCCGATTGACGCCGCGTCATGCGATCCAGTTGCGTGTTTAGCTTGCGCGTCTCGAACTCGGCGCGGGAGTCGACTTGCTGCCCGCCTTCCCACCAGCGCGCGTCGGAAGTGGGGAAGACATCTTGCGGCGCGGCTTCCGCCTGGCTGAGCTCCTGTTCGGTCTGCTCGCCCTCGCCGCTTACCGACTCACTTTTTTTTTAGACTGCGATGCCTGTTCGTCGCTGTTTTCGCTGAATTCGCCGGCTTCTTCACCTTCGCCAAGTTCTTGGCGTTTTTCGTCCACGGCGGATTCGATTGCGTTGAGGTCGGCCTGGGCGTCACTGAAGGGTCCGCGCTTGAGGCGGTGCGGGATGGTCAGGCGGATGGCCACCGTGATATCGCGGTCGTTGATGGCGGTTCTGCCTTCGTAGGCCGCATGGGCGCGCGCCGCTTTGAGGATTACCAGGTCGGCGCGGTGACCGTCAATGCGCAGGTCGCTGGTGATGCTGGCGATGACGCGCAGGTCGTAAGTCGTATGCGTAACTTGGTCGATGATCTCGCGGGCGGCGGCAATGCGATCCGACAACTGCTGATCAACTGGCTGCCACTCCGTTTTGAAGTCCACAGGATCGTTCTCGTAGGCGATATGTCGCTCCAGGATTTCGATGCGCTCGCGGGCTTCCTTGATGCCGGTGACATCCACGGACAGCGCAAACCGGTCCAACAGTTGCGGACGCAGGTCGCCTTCTTCCGGATTCATGGTACCGACCAGGATGAAGCGCGCCGGGTGGCTGAAACTGATGCCCTCGCGCTCGACGATGTTGACGCCCATAGCCGCGCTGTCCAACAGCAGGTCGACAATATGGTCGTCCAGCAGGTTGATTTCATCGACATAGAGGATGCCGCGGTTGGCGTTGGCCAGCACGCCCGTGTCAAAATGTCGCTCGCCCAACTGGATGGCTTTCTCGATATCCAGGGTGCCGACAACGCGGTCTTCGGTGGCGCTGACGGGCAAGTCGACGAAGCTGATTCGGCGGCTCTTGCTGGGAATCTCGTCGCACTCGGCGTACTTTTGGCGGGCGAAATCCGACCAGCTTTCTGGGCGGGCGGGGTCATCATTGAAGGGCGAGTCGGCAATGACCTGGATTTGCGGCAGCAGAGCAGCCAGGGCGCGCGCTGCTGTGGATTTGCCGGTCCCGCGCTCGCCACGAATCAGCACGCCGCCTATACGCATGTCAATGGCGTTCAAAATCAACGCCAGTTTCATCATGTCTTGCCCTACGATGGCGGTGAAGGGGTAAACAGGCGGTCGATTGCTCATGACGATTCCGTTTTTGCCTCGTTGCCTTACATTGAAACGGCGATTATAAGGGAGGGCGCTGGAGCTGACAATTGTGAGCTTGTGCCATTCCGCCTACAATCGCCCGCATCGCACAATTATCTACACGGAGACGGAACTTGACACTGAAACGCAAACCGCAAGTGAATGCTATGCCCGCAGTCGCTGATGCGAAGTCAATCGACTTTTTTGCCGCCAAGCTGCGCGGCGAAACCGACCCTGCCGATGTCTGGTATGACATGCAGCATGACATCGATGATTTCATCCTGCTTGATGTCCGCAGTGAGGAAGACTACGCCGCCAAACATGCCGCTGGCGCCATCAGCTTGCCACACAGCCGCATCACGGAGAAACGAATGAATGAATACCATGAGGATACGCTCTTCGTCGTTTACTGCTGGGGACCTGGCTGCAATGGATCGACCAAGGCCGCGCTGAAATTGTCGAAATTGGGATACGCCGTGAAGGAGATGATCGGCGGTATAGAGTACTGGGAGCGCGAAGGCAACCCGGTGCGAAATGGTAGCGCATCAGCGTCGTGAAGCTCATTTACGCAGGCGATTCCCTCGAAAAAAGGTGACCTAAGCCCCGCATGCAGCCGAATACCATTCTCTGTGTTACGCCAAATGTCGCCTTGGATCGCACCATGGTCGTGCCGGATTTCGCCATCGGGCGCATCTCCCGCATCCCTGGCGCCATTGCCGTGCCCGGCGGCAAAGGGCTGAATGTGCTGCGCTCGGTCGATATTCTGGGCGGCCGAGGGGTAGCCATGGGTCTGCTGGGCGGTCACACCGGGCGGATGGTCGCGGCTTTGGTGGCGGAAGGCGGTTATCAAGCGCAATGGACGAACTTCTGCGGCGAAACACGCACCTGCACGATTATCGCCAATGCCGATGGACTGTCGACCGTCATCAATGAATCTGGGAACATCGCGCCGGGGGATTGGCATGCACTGGCCGACGACATTTGCGCCGCCGCAGGCTGCGGCAATATCGCCGCGGTCTGCCTCTGCGGCAGTCTGCCCGATGGCGCGCCCAGCGATGCGCCGGCCAATCTCATCCAGCGCGTCAATGCCTTAGGCGTGCCCATCTGGGTGGATAGCAGCGGGAAATGGCTGGTCAATGCCATGTCGGCCCTGCCTTACGCCATCAAGGTCAATCGCGAGGAGTTTGCCGGCGCTCTGGGCAGGGATTTGCCGACACAAGACGCCATCATTGCCTCAGCCAGAGACCTGGTCGCAACGGGCATTGCTATTGTCGTGATTTCGCAAGGGGCGGACCCAGCGCTGATGATCACCAGAAACTTGGTCGCGCAAGCCCTTCCGCCGCGCATTCAGCCAGTCGACCCCATCGCCAGCGGCGATTGCCTGCACGCGGGCATTGTGACGGCGCTGGCGGAAGGCGTGGGTGCTGGGGAGGCTTTGCGGCGTGGCGTGGCGGCCGGCACGGTCAACGCGCTTTATGCTGGCGGTGCACAATTCAGCCACCACCATTTCCTTGAGATCCTCGCGGAAACGCAACTGCAGATTTTACAAAGATTTTAAGCTCTTCATATACGATTCAAACGCGCAGACACTATCTTGCGCGGTCGAGAATTTGCAGTCGCGCGCCAGCGAGAAAGGAGTGAAACGCGTGATTCATGTGCAGAATATCTCCAAGAACTACGGCGATATTGTGGCGCTACAAGAGGTCAGTTTTGACATCCAGCCGGGCGAGATCGTCGGTTTACTGGGACCGAACGGCGCGGGCAAGTCCACAGCCATCAAAATCATCACCGGCTTTTTGCATCCCGATGCTGGCAGCGTCGAAATTGATGGGCTCAGCGTCTTGAGCCAGCTGCGCGCCGTGCAAGCCAAAATCGGATACTTGTCCGAGAACACGCCGCTGTATCCCGAGCTTTCGGTGCAGAACTATTTGAAGCTGGTCGCCGACCTGCGCGGACTGCCCGCCGAGGATTTGCCGCGTTTGCTTTCGGCAGCGGTCTATGGCACGGGCTTGCAAGATTATCTGGCGCGCCCTATCGCCTCGTTGAGCAAGGGCTTGCGACAGCGGGTCGGCTTGGCGCAGGCGATTTTGCATCAGCCGCGTTTCTTGATATTGGACGAACCGACAGTCGGCCTGGATCCCACGCAAATCGTCGAAATCCGCGCGTTGATAAAGTCTCTAGCACAGCACAGCACCATTCTCTTTTCCTCGCATATCCTTTCCGAAGTCGAGTCCATCTGCGACCGTGTCATCATCATCATCAATGGCGAAGTCAGAGCCGACCAAAGTCTGGGCGATCTCGGCCAAAGCAATGACGCCACACTGGTCTTGCAGCGCGAGCCGGCCGATGCGGCGGGGAGACTGGCGGCGCTGGATGGCATCGCGCAGGTGCGACCGGCGCCTTCGGTTGATGGCTACCCGGCCTGGCGCATCAGCGGGGCTGGCGACATCACGCCCAAGATCTTCAAGCTGGCGCGAGAGAACGACTGGGCGCTGCGCGAGTTGCGGCGCGATACCGTCACGCTGGAATCCTTCTTCAACCAAGTGGCGACCGGGGCCTAGGAGGCGATGATGAAGAAATTGCTCGCAATCGCCGGCAAGGAACTGCGCTTGTACTTCGGCTCGCCTATGGCGCTGATCTTCGTGGGCGTATTTCTGGCGCTGACGCTTTTTGTCTTCTTCTGGGTCGACTCCTTCTTTGCGCGGGGCATTGCCGATGTGCGCGCGCTCTTTGAATGGATGCCGCTGCTGATGATTTTGCTGGTGGCGGCGCTGACCATGCACCAGTGGAGCCGCGAAGAAGAGAGCGGCAATTTGCAAGTGCTGCTGACCATGCCCGTGCGGTTGAGCGAACTGGTCGCGGGCAAGTTCCTGTCGGCATTGGCGCTGGTGACGGTGGCTTTGGGCTTGACGCTCTTCCTGCCCATCACTGTGGCTTCGCTTGGCAACCTGGACTGGGGACCCGTCATCGGTGGCTACCTGGCGGCGCTGCTGCTGGCGTCCAGCTATATTGCCATCGGCATGTTCGTCTCGTCGCGGACGGACAACCAACTGGTGGCACTGATTGGCACGGTGGCCATCTGCGGCGCCTTCCAGGCGATTGGCTCGCCGGTCATCACCGATTTCTTCGGCGCGACGGCTGGCGATCTCCTGCGGCAATTTGGCGCGGGCAGCCGCTTTGAAAGCATCCAGCGTGGTGTCATTGACTTTCGCGACCTGTTGTATTACGCCTCGCTGACGCTCTTCTTTCTGGCGCTGAATATGCTGTCGCTGGAAAGCAAACGTTGGAGCGGCGCCCCTCACCTGCGCGCGCATCGACTGAACGGCCGACTGGGCGCCGCGCTGGTCGGCATGAATCTGCTGGCGCTGAATCTGCTCCTTGCCCCCGCCAGCTTCGCCCGCCTGGATTTGACGCAGTACCGCGAATACAGCCTGTCCGATGTGACGGGCAACCTGCTGGCTGGTCTGCAAGAGCCGCTGCTGATACGCGGTTACTTCAGCGAAGACAGCCACCCCGCGTTGGCGCCCCTCGTGCCGCGCATCCAGGACACTTTGCGCGAGTATCAACTGCTTTCCGGCGGTAAGCTGCAGCTGGAATTCATCGACCCGCTGACCAACCTCGAGCTGGAGCGGGAAGCCATGCAAATCTATGGCATTCGTCCTACGCCGCTGCAAGTCAATGAACGCGGCGGCGTTTCGCTGGTCAATGTCTATTTTGATGTGCTGATTGCCTACGGCGACCAGACGGCTGCCTTAAATTTCTCGGATCTGATCGAAATCTTGGATTCGCCGTTGGGCGCGGAAATCCGCCTGCGCAACCTGGAATACGACTTGACCAGCGCCATCCAGCGGGTGGTCTACGGCTTCCAGAGTCTGGACGCGGCATTAGCCACGCTGGAGGCGCCGGCGCGCCTGACGCTCTATCACTCGTCGGCGACCATGCCGGAGATGATGCTGGATGTCAGCGAGGCCATGAAGACCGTCAGCCAGGAGCTCGCTGACAGCAACCCAGATGCGCTGCAGTTGGAAATCATCGACATGTCCGCCGCTGAGGTCCCCATCAGCGAGCAGGAACTCTTTGATCGCTACCAGATCCAGCCTGTCGCGGCCAGCTTCTTCGCCACAGAAACCTTCTATCTGCATCTGGTCATAGAGGCTGGGGGCGATATCCAGGTCATCTATCCGGCTGGCGCGCTGAGCCAGGTCGAAATCCGCAACGCTATTGAAGCGTCTTTGAAGCGCTCCTCATCGGGCTTCCTCAAGGTGATTGGCCTGTGGATGCCGCCCGCCAACGCGCCCGACCAATTCGGCCAGCAATTGCCCACGCTGCAGCAATACGCCATCCTGGAAGATGTCCTGCGCGAAGCCTACGATCTGCGCCGCCTGACGCTGGACGACGGCGAGATTCCAGCCGGCATCGATGTGCTGATTTTGCTGGCGCCGCACAGCATGACGGATTTGCAGCGCTACGCCATCGATCAGTATTTGATGCGCGGCGGCACGATCATCGCCATGGCGGGTCAATATCGCCTCGGCATCGATCCTTATAGCGGCGCGCTGCTGCTTGATTCCAACGAGAACGGCGTCAAAGACATGCTGGCGGGCTACGGTGTCCAGATCGGCGACGAGTTGGTCATGGACCCCCAGAACGCGCCCTTCCCGCAGCAGATTCAGCGCGATATCGGCGGCATGCTGGTGACCGAGATTGTCGATCTGCCTTATCCCTTCTTCATTGATGTGCGCCCGGCTGGCATGGATGCCGAAAGCAGCATCGTCAATACTTTGCCCTTGCTTACCATGCCCTGGACATCCCCGGTGACGATAGATGCCGAACTGTTAGACGAGGCGCAGGCGCGCACGCTGATCTGGTCCAGCGAAAAAGCC
Source organism: Anaerolineae bacterium (assembly GCA_034420985.1). Classification (GTDB taxonomy): domain Bacteria; phylum Chloroflexota; class Anaerolineae; order Aggregatilineales; family Phototrophicaceae; genus UBA6055. The sequence continues at coordinate 127,385 of DAOUKU010000065.1, forward strand.
TGGCTCACGGATCAAGCCAACCCCCAGCCCGACCTGGAGCTATATCCGGAAATGGGATTCCCGATTGGTGGCGAGCTGGATCGTTATCCGCTGGCGGTTGTCGTCGAGGGCGCTTTTGACAGCTACTTCATCGACAGGCCATCGCCATTTGAAGCGGAAGAGGCGCAGACCGACGCCAGCCAGACCATCGGCCTAATTGAGCGTTCGCCGGACAGCGCGCGTCTGGTGGTCTTGGGCAGCAGCGAATTCGTCAACGACAATGTCTACCAGATCGCTTCCAGCTTCGGTGGCGACCGCTTCTACAGCAATTTGCAGCTGGTGGCCAACGCCATCGATTCCTTCACGGAAGACGCATCGCTGGCTTCCATCCGCAGTCGCGGCAGTGTGGCGCGCATCTTGCCGCCCATCAGCCAAAACGCGCAGAACCAATGGGCGCTGCTGAATTACGCGGTCGCCATTCTCGGTTTGATCGCCATCGGCATCGTCTGGCAAGTCCAGCGCCGCAGTGAAAAACCGCTGGAACTGCCGCCGCCCGGTGCTGAACTCGCGCCGACATCCAGCCAGGGGGACGACTCATGATCAGCCGCAGCAATGTCTATCTCGCCCTTTTGCTGGCCGCGCAAATCGTTCTGCTGGCCGTCCTTGTCGTATCGACGGGCGGGAGCGAATCGCGCCCGGTCGAGCCGATTGCGCTTGGGTTGAGCGCGGCTGAGGTCGAGCGTCTGCTCATCGTCAGCGCGCCGGACGACGAGCTTGTCTTCGCTCGCAAGGATGAGGGCTGGGTTCTTCCCGATGCCGACAACTTCCCCGTCAATGGCGAAAAAGTTGAAGAGATGCTGGGTAAGCTGCTGGGCTTGGATACGAGCCGCTTGGTGGCCTCCAACCCGGTCAACTTCGCGCGGCTGGAGGTCAAGGACGACGATTACCGGCGGCGCATTGAATTGAGTAGCGGCGATAACGACGCCGTGATCTATTTGGGTGGCAGTGGCGGAGTCGACACGGTCTACACGCGGCGCGCGGACGAGAACGAAGTTTATCTGGGGCGTGGGCTGAATGCCTGGGAATTGTCGACGCAAGTGGCGACCTGGGTGGATGCCAACTATGTCAGCATTGACCAGGCTGATGTGCGGGAAATCCGCGTGGACAACGCCAATGGCAGCATCACCCTCGTCCGAGACGGTGAGACCTGGACTCTGCCGGACTTGGACGAGGGCGAGCTTTTTGAAGACACCAGAATACCGGGCATCCTGCGCAACGCCGCGACTGTTCGCTTGGTCGAACCGCTGGGGCTGACGGCGCAGGGGTCCTATGGCATGGACGACCCGCGCGTGGAAGTTACGCTAAGCTACCGGCAGTTGCTAGAAACTCAACAGGATGAAGATGCAGAGACGGACGAATCCGCAACGGTAGCCGAAGTCGAATACAGCGACGAGACGCTGATTCTGACCTTTGGCGCGGATTTGGACGACGGGCATATCGCCTTAAAATCCAGCGAGTCCGAATACTTCGTCGCCGTGCGCGACACGGTCTACGCGGCATTCAGCGAACTTGAGCGCGCTGATTTCATCAAACTGCCGGAGGCGGAGAGCGACGAATAGAACAAGCTCGGAGCATTTGCCCATCCCTCAGCCCGCCCTGGCGCGAGAATTGTAGGGGCGACCCGGTGGGTCACCCGTCTACCCCTCCCCGGACCCTCCCCGTATCAACGGGGAGGGGAGCTAAGACGGGCGGAACAGCGACTCCGTATGCGTTTCAGTGATTATGAGAAAGCTCGGCGAAACCTTCCCCCCATTGATATGGGGAGACCGAGGGGGGTAGACTTAGCGCCAATGCACAGGACTCGCGGCGAGCGGGAGCAGCCATGCCAAATCCCCTGACTTTTCAGCAAGCCATCCTCAAGCTGCACGAATACTGGGCGGCGCAGGATTGCCTGATCTGGGAGCCGCACAATGTGCAAGTTGGCGCGGGCACGGGCAACCCCGCCACCACACTGCGCGTGCTGGGTCCCGAGCCCTGGCGCGTGGCTTATGTCGAACCCAGCGTGCGCCCTGACGATGGCCGCTTTGGCGAAAACCCCAACCGCATGCAGAAGTACTATCAATACCAGGTCATCCTCAAGCCTGACCCTGGCAACCCGCAAGAACTCTACCTGCAATCGCTGGCGGCGCTGGGCATTGACGCGCGCGAGCACGATATCCGCTTTGTCGAGGACAACTGGGAATCGCCGGCTTTGGGCGCTTGGGGCTTGGGCTGGGAAGTCTGGCTGGACGGGCAGGAGATCACGCAATTCACCTATTTTCAGCAGGCGGGTGGGCAAAACCTGGAGCCCGTCAGCGTGGAAATCACCTACGGCATCGAGCGCATTGTGCTGGCGCTGCAAGGGGTGGACAGCGCTTGGTCTATCGACTGGCTGGACGGCATCAGCTACGGCGATGTCATGTTCAATGACGAGGTCGAACACTGCCGCTATTACTTCAATGTCGCTGATGTCGCCGCGCTGCAGACAGTCTTCAATGCTTATGAGCGCGAATATGCGCGGGCGCTGGAAGGCGACGCGCTGATCGCGGCTTATGACTATGTGCTCAAATGCAGCTACCTCTTCAATGTGCTGGATACGCGCGGCGCAATCGGCGTTACGGAACGCGCCAATTACTTCCGCCGCATGCGGGATATGACGCGGGAGATCGCCAGCGAATACGTAACCCAACGCCAGAAACTAGGGCATCCATTGCTGAAGATGGCTCATCGTTGGCGCGGGGCGCCCCTCCAAAGCCCGCCCGCCATGCCAGAACCGCCGGGGCAGCCAGCCGACTTTTTGTTGGAAATCGGCGTCGAGGAAATGCCGGCGCAAGATGTCGCAGCGGCATTGCAACAGGCGCGTGAGGCGGCCCTCGGGATGTTCTCGGAGCTGCGGCTCGATCACGGCGGCATACGAGCTTATGCCACGCCACGCCGCATCGTCGTGCATGGGCGAGATGTAGCGCCGCGGCAGCGAGACGAAGAATTCCTGGCCAAAGGTCCGCCAGCCGACCGCGCCTATGATGCGGACGGACAGCCGACTCGCGCTGCGCAGGGATTCGCGCGCGGCAAGGGCGTTTCGGTGAGCGCTCTGCGCGTCAAAGATTTGGATGGCGGGCGCTATGTGACAGCGTTAGTGCGGACGAAAGGCAAGCCAAGCACCGAGGCGCTGGCCAAGGCGCTGCCGGGCTTCATCGCCGGTTTGCGCTTCGGCAAATCCATGCGCTGGAACGAAAGTGGCATCGCATTCTCGCGTCCGATTCGCTGGATTGTGGCACTGCTTGGCGAGGCGGTCATCCCCTGTGCCTACGCCGATGTCGCCAGCGGCAGGTTGACCCGCGGCTTGCGGCCGAAGGGCTCGCCGGAAATCGCGATAAAGGACGCGGCGGCTTATTTTGACGCTTGCGCCGAGCAGAGCATCGTCCTGGACGATGCCGAGCGCAGGGAGCAGATCCGCCAACAAGTCAATGCGCTGGCTGCGGAAGTGAGCGGGATTGTGCCGGACGACTCCGATTTGCTGGCGGAAGTGACGAATTTGGTGGAAGCGCCTACTGCCTTCCGCGGCAGCTTTGAGGGCGACTTCCTAGACTTGCCGCGCGCTGTGCTGATCACCGTCATGCGCAAGCACCAGCGTTATTTCGCCGTGGAGGATGCGGCGGGCGAGCTGCTGCCTTATTTTATCGGCGTGCGTAATGGCGACAGCCTGCATCTGGACAAGGTCATTCACGGCAACGAGCAGGTCATCCGCGCTCGATTCTCGGATGCGCGTTTCTTCTATACAGGCGACATCGCCAAGCCGCTAGCTAATCACATGCCGCGCCTGGACACGCTGACCTTCCAGGCAAAGCTCGGCTCCATGCGCCAGAAAAATGACCGCGTGGCGGCTTCGGTGGCGGAACTTGGCGGGCTGCTGGGGCTGGACGCGGCGAGCATAGACATGGCTCAGCGGGCTGGCGCAATCGCCAAAGCCGACTTGGCCACCAATATGGTCGTGGAGATGACTTCGCTGCAGGGACTGATGGGTCGCGAATATGCCTTGCGCGAAGGGATTGCCCCGGCTGTCGCGGAGGCCATCTACGAACATTGGCTGCCGCGCGGGGCGGGGGATAGGCTGCCGGCCAGTGATGCCGGGCGTCTGTTGGCGCTGGCGGACAAACTGGATAGCCTAGTTGGTCTCTTTGCCGTGGGCTTGGCGCCAAAGTCGACATCTGACCCCTACGGTTTGCGGCGCAGCGCCTTGGGTATCATCCAGATCGTGTTGGACAGGGCGTTTTCCGTTGACCTGCGCGGGATGGTCGCTCTGGTCGCGGCTGGACAGCCCGTTTCCGTGAGTGAAGCCGTACAGGCGCAGATTCTCGATTTTCTGCGTGGGCGCTTTGACAATTGGCTGGGCGAGACCTTCGACTTTCCCCGCGATGTCGTCAATGCCGTGCTGGCCGAACAAGCGCAAAATCCAGTTCGCGCTTTGGAAGGCATCAAGTCACTGGCGCAGTGGGTGGCGCGCGATGATTGGGAGCCGATCCTGGACAGCTTCGCCCGCTGCGCGCGCATCACCCGTGGGGAAGCGCCACAAACTTTTGACAGCGCCTTGCTGCAAGACGCGCATGAAGGGGCGCTTTGGGCTGCTTGTCGAGCCGCGGAAGCTGCCGATCTGTGCCCGGGCGATGTGACGGGCTTTCTCAAGGAATTTGAAGCCATGACGCCGGCAGTGACGGCCTTCTTCGACAATGTGCTGGTGCACGCCGACGATCCGTCCCTGCGTCACAACCGCATCGCCCTGCTGCAGCGCATCAGCTGCATGCAAAGAGGGCGCGCCGATTTGAGTCTGCTGGCGGACTTCTAGGGCGCGGCATTTCTTGCGCGCGCTGCAGCCGATGATTATACTTTCCGCTTAACTAGCCTCGGATTCGCCTATGTCGGTCACGGACGAGATCAAGGCACGCATCGACATCGTTAGCTATGTGCAGCGCCATGTACCCAGCTTGAAGAAGGCCGGGCGCAATTACAAAGCCTGCTGCCCCTTCCATAACGAGAAAACGCCTTCCTTCATCGTTAATCCCGAGCGCGGCAGTTGGCATTGCTTTGGCGCTTGTGCCGAAGGCGGCGATATTTTCACCTTCGCGCAGAAGGTCAATGGTTGGGATTTCAAAGAGGCGCTGCGAGAACTAGCGCAGGAAGCCGGCGTGCAACTGCGCGCGCAGACTGAGCAGCAGAAAAGCGAAGATGCTCGGCTTGAGCGACTGCGCGGCATGTTGGCTAGCGCCGCCGACTATTATCATCAGCGCCTGCAGCAGCCGGATGCCCAGCCCGTCCGCGATTACCTGCATGCCGAGCGTGGCTTTCTCGACGCGACCGTTGGGGCTTTTCAACTAGGCTATGCGCCGCCCGTCTGGGATTTCATGCTGAGCACCTTGCGAGGTTTGGGCTACGCAGACGATGAAATCATTGAATGCGGACTGGCTGCGCGCAATGACCGCGGCCGGGTCTACGACCGTTTTCGCAACCGCCTGATGATCCCCATTCGGGATGCGCGCGGGCGAGTGCTTGGCTTTGGCGGGCGGGCGCTTGACCCTGATGACAATGTCAAATACATCAATTCGCCGCAAGGACCGCTCTTCGACAAGAGTCGGCTGCTCTTTGGCTTGGACGCAGCGAGACGGGCCATCCGCGACCAGGAACGAGCAGTCATCGTGGAAGGCTATTTTGATGTTGTGCAGGCACATCAAGCCGGGCATTTGAATGTCGTGGCGCAAATGGGCACCGCCATGACAGAATCCCAACTCCGCTTGGTGGCGCCGCGGCTGGCGAAACGCATCGTGCTGGCGCTGGATGCCGATGAAGCCGGCAAAAAATCCGCCCGCCGCAGTTTGGATGTCGCTATCGATGTGCTGGATAAGGATTACATAGGCAGGCTGTCAGTCGATATCCGCATTTTGCAAGTCCCGGCCGGCAAAGACCCGGACGACTTCATTCGCGAATATCCACATGAATGGGAGGACTTGGTCGAAAACGCGCAAGAAGTGGCGGATTTCGTGATTGATGCCACGACGGCGGGGTTGTCGGACAATGCAAGCATGCAAGAGCGCCAGTCGGTCGCGCTTTCCTTGTTGTCTATCCTCCGCGCCACAGAAAACAAACCGTATGAACAAGAAAATATCCAGCAACTGGCGCGGCGTCTGGGCATCAGAGAACGCGATATGCTGGCATGGGCGCTGTCCGCTGCCCCGTCCAGACCGCCACCGCCCCCTAGCCCGCCGGACTTGCCGCCCGAATACTTCACCAGCGAATACGATGACGCGCCACCGGACGCCGACCAAGCCCTAGGGGCAATACCAACCCAAATGCGGACTCTACGCGCCGCCGAGGGCTATTGTCTCCGCCTCTTGCTGCGGCATCCGGATTTGCTTTCGCAAGTCAATCGCAAATTTCGCGAACTGGCCGGCAATGACTATGAGTTGCGGCGAGGTCCCTTGCGCGAGCTGGGCGCAGAGGATTTCACCAACAGCCGTTACCGCGCCCTTATGGCTTATCTGCAGGATTCACTGGCGCAGGACGACCTGGAACCCCTGGAATATTTGACCCAGCAAGTCGACGCCGAGTTGCATACGGAACTGCGCCTGCTGCTGGAAGACGAGTCGGTGACCTTGTCGCAGTCGCTGCGAGGCAACTTTCAGGTCGATTTGAGCGATATAGTCAAAAAGCGCCGCCGCGTCCGTCAGCCCGACCGCAGCTTGCAGGACGAGCTCATCAACCGGGCATTACAGCTTCGTCTGGAACGACTGAGCAACGAGCGAGTGGACATGCAGTATTTGCAGGAAGAAGCGCAGCTTGAAACGGTTGTCGACCCAGTGCGCCAGGGGCGTCTCAGTGCGGACATCCGTCTGTCGATGCTGGCCAAGGCGCGCATTGATCTGGCGGTTGGCTGATTATGACCCCTAAAACGCCGTCGCACTTCCTTGTACAGGAGCCCATTTGATGAAAATGAGCATAACCGCCAGCATCCGGGCGCAGGATGACAGCGCTGAACTGGAAACGGATGCCGGGCGCAGCGCCGACGAGGCGAGAACCGACAACTTCACCACAACGGAAATCGCTAATTCCGGACTAGAGGACGACGCGCAAGCCAGCGACCACGACAGCTTGCCGCCGTCGGACGACCCGGTGCGCATGTACCTCAAGGAAATCGGGCAAGTGGCTCTGCTGGACAGCAACCGCGAGATGTGGCTCAGCACGCAAATCGCCGCCGAACGCCACCTGGAAGCCCTGCGTGATGAGCTGGCCAGCCTGGACAAGCAAGGCGACGAAAGCCGCGAACCTGATCACCTGGATGTCGAGCGCTACGCCTACCTGCGCTTGCGGGATGATTGGCAAAAGCTGCAAGAAACAGCGAAAGTGCTGGATGTTGACGTGCCGGATTTCTTTCGCCTACTGGCGGAAGTGGAAGAGACGGTCGCCAATTGGGACCGCGACGCCTATTCCTATATCCGCAGTTACCTCAGCCAGCGGCAATGGGGCAAGGATGAGGCTTGGTCGGGGCTGGCGCGGGAAGTCTTCGCGGTGGTGCACGCGCTCTACCTCTTCCCTTACGAGCACCAGCGGCGCATGCAGCGCTACTTCCGCCGCGCGGGTGAACTGCCCAGCCTGCTCGAATTCGATGCCTGGATCGAAGACACGCTGGACCCCGTCAGCCTGGCCAAACAACAACAGGAACAAGTCGAGCAGCACGCCGCCATCTCCATTGACGCCTTGACGCGGGCGAACCTGCGCCTGGTGGTTAGCGTTGCCAAGCGCTACATGGGGCGGGGCATCAGTTTCCTGGACCTCATCCAGGAAGGCAATTTAGGTTTGCTGCGCGCCGTCAACAAGTTCGATCACACCAAGGGCTATAAGTTCAGCACCTACGCGACCTGGTGGATCCGCCAAGCCATCAGCCGTGCCATCGCCGACCAGGCGCGCACCATCCGCATCCCCGTGCATATGGTGGAGACCATCAATCGCATGATGCGCGTGCAGCGAGACCTCATCCAAAGCCTGGGCGCGGAGCCCACCACCGAGCAGATCGCGCTGGAAATGGATTTCCTCAGCGAAGATGAGCGCCGCGACATCAAAGAAAGCCGCAATAATGGCGAAGAGCCGGACACGAAGCTGGCCCGCAAACTCCGCCGCGCCACTCAAAAGGTGCGCCGCATCATGCGCATCAGCCAGGAGCCGATGAGTCTGGACATGCCGGTCGGGCAAGAAGACAGCAGCCAACTCGGCGACTTCATCGAGGATGAGAACGCGCCGGGCCCCGTCGACTCGGCTGGCAAGCAGTTGCTCAAGGAGCAGATCCGCGCCGCGCTTGGCGTCTTGAGTGAACGCGAACGCGCTGTGATGGACCTGCGCTTCGGTTTGACCAACGGGCAGGACCATACGCTGGAAGAAGTCGGCAATTTGCTGGGCGTAACCCGCGAGCGCATCCGCCAGATCGAAGCCAAGGCATTGCGCAAACTGCGTCACCCCACGCGCTCCCGACAACTGCGCGATTACCTGGAAATGTAGCCGCCTGCGCCGTGATATTCGCAGACCTGCATGACTGGGACATCAGCCCTAAAGCAGCGGTGTCCCTGCAACGAGAGTTAGCGCCACGTTTGTGCGATTCTGAGCCCCTGGATTTGCGGCTGATCAACACCGTGGCTGGCGTGGATGTCAGCGTGAAGGGCGGCCTCTCGCAGGCGGCTGTCGTCGTGATGCGCTTTCCGTCTTTGGACATCATCGAGACCGTCCACGCCCAGACAGAGACGCGCTTTCCCTACATTCCCGGTTTGCTGGCTTTTCGTGAGGGACCGGTCGCGCTGCAGGCGCTGCGGCAGTTGCAATGCCAGCCGGATGTCTATCTGTTTGATGGCATGGGGCGGATACATCCGCGCCGGCTGGGTATCGCCGCGCATCTTGGCTTGTGGCTGGGGCGCCCGACCATCGGCTGCGGTAAATCATACTTGATCGGCGAATATGTCCAGCCGGAGGATGTCAAGGGCGCGATCAGCCCGCTTGTGCATCGCGGTGAGACATTGGGCGTCGTCCTGCGCACGCGCGTCGGCGTCAAGCCGGTCTATGTATCGGTCGGCCACCTGGCTGACATCGATTCGGCGGTGGAGCTGACTCTGCGCTGCACGCCACGTTATCGCCTGCCCGAGCCTATTCGCGCCGCGCATCGCGCCGCTGCTATATCGGCTGCTTAGCCGCCCGCCAGCAACTCGCGATACAGGTCGATGGTGGCTAGGCTGACCCGCCGCTGCGTGAAGCCGTCCAGCACAATCTGCCGCCCAACCGCTCCCATGCGTTGGCAGGCAGCGGGGTCCTCCAGCAGGCTTTCCAGCGCATTCACCAGCGCGTCGATATCTCCGGGTGGCGTCAGCAAGCCATTGACCCCGTCATGCACAATTTCGCGACAGCCGGGCGTATCTGTAGTGACGCAAGCTCGCGCGCAGGCAGCCGCCTCAATCAGGACCTTGGGCACGCCCTCGCCATAGGTCGAGGGCAGGCAGACAATGCGGCTCTGGGCATATTGCGCGGGCATATCGTCGCGTTTGCCCAGCCACTCGATCAGTCCCTCATCATGCCAGACTTGCAGTTGCGCCGCCGGCACATTCAGCGGGCTGGTGGGTTCTTCATAGCCGATAACGCGAAAACGCGCTCGCCCTTGCAGCCGCCGCGCTGCCTCGACAAATTCGCCGATGCCCTTCTGCCACAGCAGTCGTCCGGCATAGAGCACGACCGGCAGGCCTGTTGCTGGCTCAGGCGCAGGGCGGAAGACTGTCTCATCGACCCCCGAACCGCGGATGAGACGCGCGTGCGCGTCGTCGACCAGTCCCTGCTCAACAAACAGTCGCATATCGTCCGGATTTTGGAATATGACGCGGCTGTCAGCGCCCGACATCGCCAGCTTCAGCGCTGGTTGCAGCAGTCGGCTGAGCAGACGCGCCTTGAAGCCGCCGCCGACGAAGACATAGCCCAGCCCGCTCATAGCGTTGATGACCGCCCGGCGACCGCTCAACCTGGCGGCAATGCCACCATAGAGCACGGGCTTGATGCTGACATGATGAAGCAAATCGGGCTGCAGCCGCGTGTAAAGCTTGCGCAGCGCCAGCAGCGTCCGCAGTTCAGTCACGGGGTTAGCGCCGTGTTGACTCAAGGGCAGGGCATGGAAAGGCAATCCCGCCGCCTGGATGCGCGCCACCGATTCTCTGTCGTCCGCGGATGAGGCCACCGCTACCTGAAAGCCCGCCTCCCGAGCCCTCAGCGCCAGTGGCAGCCGATGCGACAGAAAAAAGCGCGGGATGTTAACCACAAAGAGCAGGCTGGCTCGCTTCTCAGGCAAAGTCGCCCCTTTGCAGCTGGATGGCAAGCCCTAAACTGGCTCGTCCGGGTCGAACAGTTGCACTTCATTGGTATCGTCGACGCCGGCGATGCTGTGGCTCAACGCTTCTAATGGCGACCGCCGGGCATAGCGAGCGCCCGCCAGTACATACACCAGCACGCCCAGCGACGACAGCCCAAAACTCGCCAATATGCCAATCATCTGCAGTTGCCCGAAGAAGAGATCGGTGACATCGCTGCGGATATGCGTGCCCAAGCCGACGATATCCGCCAAGCCCGCTATAGCCGCGAAGAGAATGCCCGTTATCGCCAGGCGCACGCCGACCTGTTGGCTGAGCCGCGCCGGCACGCCCAGGAAAAATGTGCATTTTAGGTAAATCAGCGCACCCATGATCAAAAACCCGTAGCCAATCAGTATCATCAGCACTTGCACCAAACCGATACCGGTCGCGGTCTCCGCGCCCGTGACACCAGGGAAGAGTCCCATGAAGCAGATCATCGCCCCCAAAGCGCCCAAAGCTATACCGACTTGCGCAAATCGCCACATTGTCCTTTAGCCGTCCCCCAGGCTTTCTCGCAACTTCCGCAGCATATTGCCGCCCAATATTCTCGCCGTATCGCCGTCGGAAAAGCCGCGTTCCCGTAAAGCGTCTCGCAGCAGCCACAAGTCGCAACTGGTGTCGATCTCGGCGGGAGTGCTGCTGTAGGCATAGCCGCCGTCGATATCGCTGCCCAGGCCCGCATGCGCCGCGCTGCCCGTCAACTGACAGACATAATCGACCGCATCCACCCAATGCGACAACGTAACCCGTCTCTTCGGGTCGCTGGGATGCCAGCCCCGCCACAGGAACCGATTATACAGCATTATACCCATCACGCCGTCGCGCTCACACAGTTGTCGGATGATCTGGTCGGTGAGGCAAAGCTCATGGTCGCAGAAGCGGCGCGGGCTGCTGTGGCTGGCGATGATGGCGCCTTCATAGCGTTCAATGGCGCTCCCGGCGGCGCGCTCGCTCAATCCCGTGATATCCAGCAGGGTATTGGAATCCGCCAGCGCTTCCAACAGTTCATAGTCAAAGCGGCTCAAATCGCCCGGTTCAACCTCGCCATCAGCCAGCGCCACAATGCGGACTCCCTGTTCCAGCCACTCCTCGATCTGCGCAGGCTCGCTGATTGGCGCGCTGCCTTGCAAAAGCGGCACGATGCCCTGTAGGCGATTGGCAAGGTCGTCTTCCTGCTTCCAGGAGTCCAGCACATCGTCTAGTTCCTGCCGATTCGTGACAAGCCGGATGCGCTCGTTTTCGTCCGCCAGGCGTTGATAATGATCCAGTTGCCAGCGTGTCAATCGCTGCGCGTCCGCCAGGCTCTGCCAGGTGTAGCGCGCTCGCTGCGGCAAATGCGGCGGCGACTCGGCGACCAGTTCGATACTGCCGAAGACCAGCGCCACCCGCCCCAGCAAATTGTCGGGCAGGCTGGATATGGCTGGCGGCGCGGACTTGTCCGTCTCGGCGCGGCGCTGCAGCCACGCCCAGCGCTCGTAGTCGCGTCCGCGCTGCAGGGCGTTCGGCGCGATATTTTCCATGGCGTCTACGATGATCATAATGTCCTTAGTCTACCGCCAGCGCAGCCGCTATGGTACAAGAGAAAGCCGCCAGAGCGATCGCGAGCCAATCCTCATGCGCCTCCTGCAACTGCACAATGTCGGCGTCAACTTCGCCGGGCGCGAGTTATATCGCGGGCTGTCCTGGGAGATCAAGGCGCAGGACAGCATCGCCCTGGTCGGACCCAATGGCGCGGGCAAGTCGACGCTCTTCAAATTGCTGCTTGGCGAAGTCGCAGCCGAGCGCGGGCAGATCACGCGACAGCCGGATACGCGCATCGCCTGCCTGCCGCAAGATATCGCCCTGTCGCCCGATCAGACCTTGCTGGAGACCGCCCTGGTCAAGCCGCCGGCGTTGGCAGAGGCGGAAGATGCGCTAAATGTCATTGAAGCCCAGCTGGCTGACCCGGCCGTCTACGACGATTCGACTCGCCTGAGCGAGGTGCTGGCGCAGCACGAAGCTCAACTGGCGCGTTATGAGCGCATGAACGGCCATCGCCATGCTAGCCATGTGCGCGAATTGCTGGCTATGCTGGGTTTTGATGCCGAGGACTACGCGCGCCCCAACCACACCCTGTCCGGCGGGCAGAAGAAACTGGTCGCTTTGACGCAACTGGCGGTGGCTGCGCCGGACATCCTGCTGCTGGATGAGCCGGACAATCACCTCGACTTAAATGGCAAGCACCGTCTGGAACGTTTTATTCACAGCTACCGCGGCGCCGTCGTCATCATTTCGCATGACCGCTACCTGCTTGATGAGGTGGCCAAGCAAACCATCGAGCTGGAAGACAGCAAGCTGGCGGTCTACCACGGCAACTATTCTTACTACATCAATGAACGCGAACGCCGCCGCTTGCGCCAGCAGCAGCAATATGTCACCCAGCAGAAAGAAATCGCCCGCCTGGAAGCCATGATCGAGCGTTTTGAACGTTGGGCGCGCCAGGTGCTGAGTCGCAAGCACATGTTGGCGGCGCGTCAGCGGCGGCGCATATTGCAGCAGATGCACGAGCGCGGCGAAATCATCGAGAAGGTCGGCGAGCGGCGCTTAATGGACTTCAAGGTGGCGGGCTGGCGCGGCAGCAAAAATGTGCTCCAGCTTGAGGATTTGAGCGTGGCTTTTGACGACGAGCCGCTCTTTATGGACGTCAATCTGCTCATCCGCCATGGCGAGCGCGTCGGCGTCATCGGCAGCAATGGAGCGGGCAAGACGGTGCTGCTCAAGCTAGCGCTGGGCGAGCTGCAGCCGACCCTCGGCGCGGTCAAAGTGGGACCCAGCGTACGCATCGGCTACTATTCGCAGGAACATCAAACCCTGGACGACTGGCTGAGCAAGACGCCGCTGGACTTGATCCGCAGCACGCAGAACAGCAGCGAGGCCACGGCGGTAAATTTTCTGCTGCGCATGGCTTTTAGCTACGAGCAAGTTCGTCAAGCAGTTGGCAGCTTGTCCGGCGGCGAGCGCAGCCGCTTGCAACTGGCGCTGGTCATGCTGCAGGAGCCTAACTTGCTGCTGCTGGACGAGCCGACCAATAATCTGGATATCGCTTCGGTGGAAGTGCTGGAAGACGCGCTGGACGAGTTCGTCGGCACGGTCGTCATCGTCTCGCATGACCGCTATTTCCTCGACCAGACCGTCGACCGGCTGGTGGAGCTGCGCGACGGCGAATTGTGCGAGTACATCGGCGGCTACACCGAATATCTGCAAGCCACCGGTCGGCTCTAGGCGGGCAGCCTCGCGGGGATCACAGCGCCTGGGATGACAAAGGTGAAGTCGTCGTCGGTAATTTGCGCGGGCAAGCGGAATCCGCGGCGGATATCGGAGGATGCGCCTGCGAACAAGGACTTGATCAACGCTTGATTGGGTTGCGGGGTGCGCATGCGGCGCGTCCATGTAGCGAAATGCAGCGTCAGTTGGAAACGCTGAGGCGCCCCGGCCGAAAATCCAACTGCCTCCAGCAGCGCCAGCCACTCGGAAACGCGATAGTCGCGCACATGCGATGGGTCGCGCAGCAGTTCGATGGTTTGCAGGAAGGTATCTTGGGCGTAATCTTCGCTGGACATAATGTCGCTGATGACGAAGACGCCGCCCGGTTTCAGCACGCGCCGAAACTCCGCCAGAGCCCGCGCCGGATGCAGCCAGTGATGCGCGCTGTAACGGGTGGCGACGATGTCGATGCTGCCAGCAGGGCAGGGCAGTCGTTCGACATCAGCCTGCTGCAGGGTGATGTTCTTGATGCCGCGGTCCTGCGCCAGCGCCTCCAGTTGGTCGAGCATGGCGCGCGTGAAATCAAAAGCGATGACTCTGCCCGCCCGAGCCGCCAAAGCCAGCGCCGCATGTCCCGCTCCGCAGCCGGCGTCCAGCGCTAGAGAGTCGTCACTGGGCTGGGCAGCCGCCACCATGAGATCGAGATCCGCGCCGGCGGCATGGACTTTGCTGTAGCGATAGTTGCGGGCGACATTGCTGAATTGCCGCCGCACCTGCGCCTGGATATCCTGGGCTTCTGGCTGCGCTCTGCCCCGCTTTGCGTCTGTCATGGAAATACCTCTTGCAATCGCGCGCAATTCTGGTAAACTGCGGTCAAGCTAAATTCGATAACGCCCCGCGCCAAGGTTTGCCTTGACAAGACCTTCGGTATTCCTTTACCCTGTCCGCTTGCTTTCCGCTTGCCGACGCATTGTTGCGAGTACATGAGAATCGACCAGAGGCACAATTTGTGTTCTTGTCTAGCGCATTGCTGCGAATCACAGCGCGCAGCCCCATGCGCACCGCCGCAGTCCCTCAGCCGAGTTCATCGTTCAGCCAAGGAGCCGCGCCTTGAAACACTATTATAATGTGAAGAATTATGCTCGCACGCCCGAGATCCAGGACCTGCCCTCGCTGATCGACATCCAGCTCAAGTCCTTCGATCACTTCCTGCGCGGCGGCAAGCTGCTGGAGCTCTTCGACGAGATCAACCCCATCACCAGCTTCAACGGCAACCTGTCGCTCTACTTCCCCGGCAATGACCCGCAAGCGCAAGAGTTTGGGCTCGAGTTCCGCCTGGACGACCCGAAGTACGACGAAGACCAGTGCATCGAACGCGATATGTCCTACGCAGCCTCGCTGCACGCTAAAGTCGCCCTGGTCAATCACGAACAGGCGGATGAATTCATCGTGCAGGAGATCTTCCTGGGCGAGTTCCCGCTGATGACCGAAAAGGGCACCTTCATCATCAATGGCACCGAGCGAGTCGTCGTCAGCCAGTTGATCCGCTCGCCTGGCGTCTACTTTGACGGCGAAGAAGAGCGCACTACTGGTCGCTATCTGGCGACTTGCAAGCTGATCCCCGATCGCGGCGCCTGGATGGAGTTCGAGACGCGCAAAACCGACTACATCACCTTTAAGTTCAACCGCAAGCGCACCATCCCCGTGACTATCCTGCTGCGGGCATTGGCTGCGGCGGAAGATGGCATGCCCGCCTCGCGCTCGCCCATCAAAACCGGCGAAGATGACGAAATCCTGGCGCTCTTCAAAGATGTCGATACCGACGAAGCGCATCGCTACATTGAAACCTGCCTCAAACAAGAACCCGTCTGGGACTTGAAAAAGAAGCAGACGATTGGCGAAGCGGCGCTGATCGAATTCTTCCGCCGCATCCGCCCCGGTGACCCGCCCACGCTGGACAATGCCCGCAGCTTCCTGGAGGAGCAGCTCTTCGACAAGCGGCGTTACGACCTGGAGCGCGTCGGGCGCTACAAGCTGAACCGGCGGCTGGGTTTGGAAGACACTGTCCCGCGCGAGCATCGCACCTTGACCAAGCATGACATCCTTGAGTTGGTGCGGCACATGGTGGAAATCAACAACCACGCCGACCCGGCGCGCTTCTTCGACGATATCGATCATCTGGGCAGCCGCCGCGTCAAAACCGTTGGCGAGCTAATCGGCAACAAATTGCGCGTCGGCCTACGGCGCATGGAACGCGTCGTCCGCGAACGGATGTCCATCCGGGAAGCTGATCAACTGGCGCCCGTGTCGCTA
The DNA here is from genome assembly GCA_034420985.1 of Anaerolineae bacterium. Taxonomy (GTDB): domain Bacteria; phylum Chloroflexota; class Anaerolineae; order Aggregatilineales; family Phototrophicaceae; genus UBA6055. The sequence continues at coordinate 143,380 of DAOUKU010000065.1, forward strand.
ATCAACATCCGCCCGATTGTCGCGGCTGTGCGCGAGTTCTTCGGCTCGTCGCAGCTTTCGCAATTCATGGAACAGACCAACCCGCTATCGGAGCTGACGCACAAGCGTACGCTGTCGGCGCTGGGTCCCGGTGGCTTGCGGCGCGAGCGCGCCGGCTTTGATGTGCGCGATGTGCACAGCAGCCACTACGGGCGCATCTGTCCGATCGAAACGCCGGAAGGACCGAATATCGGCTTGATAGGACGCCTGGCCAGCTACGCGCGTGTCAACGAGCTCGGCTTCATCGAGACCCCCTATCGCAAGGTGATTCACAGCCTGCCGCTGGATGACGAGCGCTTGCTGGGGCGCGTCCTCTACGATGATGTGGAAGCCAGCCTGTCCCTGCCCAAGGGCGCGTTGATCACCGAGGATATCCTCGCCTTGCTGCGCTATCACGGCCTCAGCCAGGTCGCGGTGCATGCGCGGGGCGAGCAGGAAGCCGTCCGTGAGTTGGCTGTTGACGAATCGCTGGTGGGCTTGCGCGTTGGCGCAGACATCCGTGTGGGCGTTGTGCGCAGCCAGTTGACATCGCTGATTGACGCTGTGCGCGACCAACTGGAAAGCCGCGCCTTGAATGAGAATCGTGAAGAATTCGACGCGCTTTACGGCGAGTTGACTGGCGCAATCATCAGCGCCGCGGATCAACTCTGGGAGAATCGCGACCGCCTGACCCCGCAGCATCTGCATCACTTCGACGAAGTGGTCGGTCCGCGCGGGGCGGAACTGGAAGGCATTGTCTCCACCTATCTGAACGCGCGCGCCGAACTGCGCAGCGCCATTGACTCGCTGACTGCCGCGCTAGACAAGCCGTCCAGCCGCCTGGTGGATGTGCCCAAGCGCCTTGACCAACTCTATGACGAAGCTGCCAAATTTGCTGACAAGGTCGCGGACTTCACGCGCATGGCCGAAAAAGCGCTGAGCGGCGAGCCGCTCACGCCCCGCGAAGTCAACCGCACCATGAAATCCGCCTACAACTGTATCCGTCTCTTCCATGAGAAGATGTCGCGCGCTGATGAAGCCATTGAACGCGCCAGCAAGCCACTGGACGACTTGCTGAGATCCGATGTCATCACCGAGAGCCGCATGCTCGCGGAAAAGGGCGCCATTGTCGACGCGGACTTGCTCGAGGCGCTGGCTGAACATGGCATTGTCCAGGCGCCGGTGCTTGTGCTCAGCGATGATGGCGTCTCGGAAGACCTGCCCGTCAGCGACGCCTTGCTCGGGCGTGTGCTGCATGAACCTGTCGAAAGCGAAACCCTGGTGCTGGACGAGGGTGAGTTGATTGATGAAAGCGCGCTGGAAAAACTGCGGCTGGCAGGCTTCAGCGAAGCGCCGGTCGCGCCCTTTGCCTCGCGCGAGATCAGCTATCTGTCGGCGGATCAGGAAGACGAATTCACCATCGCGCAAGCCAACGCCGTGCTGGACGAACGCGACCAGTTTGTATCCAGGCGCGTGTCGGCGCGTCTCAATCAGCAGTTCATGTCGGTGACGCCGCAGCGCATCGAATACATGGATGTCGCTCCGCGCCAGATCGTCGGCATTAGCGCGGCGCTCATCCCCTTCCTGTCGCATGACGCTGCCAACCGCGCCTTGATGGGCTCCAACATGCAGCGCCAGGCTGTCCCGCTGATCGCGCCGGATGTCTCGGTGGTCAGCACCGGCATGGAGCGCCAAGCCGCCTCTAGCAGCGGGCAAGTGCTGGTCTCGGAAGTGGCCGGCGAGGTCATCAGCGTGCAGGGGCACCGCGTCATTGTGCGCACGGAGTCTGGCAAGGAGGAAGAGTACACGTTGCGTAAGTACGAGCGCTCCAATCAGTCGACTTGTATCGACCAGCGACCGCAAGTGCGAAAAGGCGATACCATCCAGCCCGGCGACATCATTGCCGACAGCTCCTCGACTTACAACGGGCATCTGGCGCTGGGGCAGGATGTCTTGACCTGCTTCTTGTCCTGGGATGGCGGCAACTACGAAGATGCCTTGCTGGTCAGCGAAGATTTGCTGCGCAGTGACAAGTTCACCAGCATTCACATCGAGAAGTACGAGATCGAGGCTCGCGACACCAAGCTCGGCGCGGAAGAAATCACCTACGACATCCCCAATGTCGGCGAGGAAGCGCTGAAAGACCTCGACCAGGACGGCATCGTGCGTATCGGCGCGGAAGTGGGACCCAACGACATCCTGGTGGGCAAGATCACGCCCAAGGGTGAAAAAGAACTCTCGCCGGAAGAGAAACTGTTGCGCGCCATCTTTGGCGAACACGCGCGCGAAGTGAAAGACTCGTCATTGCGCCTGCCGCATGGCGATCGCGGCAAAGTGATCGATGTCAAGGTCTTTAACCGCGATGAGCACCCGGACTTGCCAGCTGGCGTCGAAAAGATGGTGCGCGTTAGTGTGGCGCAGCGCCGCAAGTTGACCGTCGGCGACAAAATGGCCGGGCGTCACGGCAACAAAGGCGTCATCTCCAAAATCGTTACCGTCGAGGATATGCCCTATATTGACGGCGGCATCCCCTGCGAAATCATTCTCAACCCACTGGGCGTGCCGAGCCGCATGAACATCGGGCAGATCCTGGAGCTGCACCTGGGTTGGGCGGCGGATCGTCTGGGATTCCGCGCTATCACGCCGGTATTTGACGGCGTCAACGAACTGGAAATCCAGGCGGAGCTGGGCAGAGCCTGGCTGATCGACTGGGCATGGAAACTGACGACCGCGCGCGCCTGGGAAAATCAGAAGCGACTGGCTGCCAGCGCTGGCATGAGCGCCGAAGACTTTGACGACGACATGCATGTCATCTGCGCCTACCTGGTGGATAGCGTCGGCGCGTCGGGGCGCTACGACAACGAGAAGATCATCCTGGAACGCCAGGCAACTTATGTGCGGCGCGTGGCTGTCAGCGAGATCCTGCGCGAACATGGCTTTGACCCGGACGAGATCATGATCTATGACAATCACGGTTTGTCGACCCAAACGCGCGACCACTGCGATGCCAACGCGCTGGATGTCTCTCTCCGTCTGTGGATTCAGACAAATGCACCCGAACCCATCGAACTGGATGCGGATCTGAGCGCGCGCGAGCTTTTTGAAGTTGCTGACCGCGTTATGTTCGCCACCAACGAACCCGTGCCGCATTATGGCAAAATGACCCTCTACGACGGGCGCACCGGCGAGCCATTCGACCGTCCTGTGGCGGTTGGCTATGTGCATATGCTGAAACTGGCGCATCTGGTCGAAGACAAGGCGCATGCCCGCTCGACTGGTCCCTACAGCCTGGTCACGCAGCAGCCCCTGGGCGGCAAGGCGCAATTTGGCGGGCAGCGCTTCGGCGAGATGGAAGTCTGGGCGCTGGAGGCTTATGGCGCGGCGCATATCCTGCAGGAGATGCTGACGGTCAAGTCGGACGATGTGCAGGGGCGTGTCAAGACCTACGAGAGCATCGTCAAGGGCGAACCAATTGAAGAGCCGGGCATCCCTACCAGCTTCCGTGTGCTGGTTAAGGAATTGCAGAGCTTGGGGCTGTCGGTCGAAGCCATCACCGGCACAGGCGATGTCATCCGCTTCGGCAAATATGATGAGCAGTACCGCAAGCCCCAACCGGAAACGGGGCTGCTGGGCTTGGGCGCTGCGCGTTCCGCCGAGTTCTAGCTGCTTGCAATCGGGGGCGCTGTTGGCAGTTGCCCCCGATTCGCCCACGCGAATCGGAAACGAGCGAGCCAAGTGCGTAAGAATCTGGCGACAGCTATCGTTGCTGTCCTGTTGAGCCTGCTGGCGCTGGAGATCGGCTGGCGCTTCTATGTCGCCAACTTCGGCACAGAGTATCAAAGAGTGTTCTATTTGTATTCTCGCGCCGAAATCGACGCTCTGGAATCGATCTACCGCCCTTTGCCATTCGTCAATTATGGCTTGTCGCCGACGCGCGATGACATCAATTCCCTGGGCTATCGCGGACCTGAAATCGCCCAGCCCAAACCCGAAGCCAGCTATCGCATCGCAGCGCTGGGCGGCAGCACCACCTACGGAGGCTACTTGGATACTTACGACCTTGCTTGGCCCCACCAGCTTAGACAGACGCTCGCCGCCGATTACGGCTTGAACCATGTTGAGGTCGTCAACGCTGGCGTGCCTGCCTACACCAGCTTTGAGTCCGCCGTTAATTTCATGCTGCGCGTGCAAGACCTCGACCCGGACATGATCATCATCTACCACGCTGTCAATGATGTTACGCCGCGCCTGGTTGACCCAGCCTATTACAGCGGCGGCTACGAGGGGCGCGGCACCTGGCGTTACCTGGACGATCCGCTGCCCATCAGCGCGCTGCAACGCCTGCTCATGCACAAACTGGGGAATACTGTGCCCTTAGCCTACGCGCTGAACGAACAGTTGCCGGCGCCGGAGTCTATTCGCCGCTGCCAACTGGATACCAGCGGCGAGCAAGCGGTCTGCGCCAACTTGGGCTTGACGGCGGAGCAGGTGCTGGCCGCCAACCCGCCCGTGTATTTCCAGCGCAATCTCGGCAACATCATCGGCATGGCGCAGCAGCGCGATATCGAGACGCTGCTGCTGACCTGGGCATATTCGCCATATCCATACGATGCGCCCCGCGGCAATGTCATGACCCATGCCTATCAGCAAGCTGCCGTCGTCGAGCACAACGCCATCATCCGCGAACTCGCCAGCCAACGCGGGGTCATGCTTTATGACATGGCGGCGACGCTGCCAATTGACCGCGAATACTGGTACAACGGCGTGCACCAAAGCGCGCAGGGCGCCGCCGAAATGGCGCGGCAACTGGCGGCCTTCCTTGTCGAGAATGTAGACGAGCTTGGCGGGCTGCCGGACTAGTTTCCCGCTTGCGCAAAATGCGCATCGCGCGCCGCGTCCAGCGTGTCATCCACGATGGCCTGCAATTCAGCTTGCGGATAATGCTGCGGCAGCAGCGCGGAACCGGGACCGCGGGCGGGGAAGCGTTGGTACAGAGCTTTGGCGATGAGGGCATGTCGTTTCCCAGCGTGAATCGGAGTGGCTAAGAATTGACGCACTTTACCATCTTGCTGCTGTATCCAGTTCAAAACAACTCAGCGCAGCTCAATTGAATGCAGTGAAGTTCGGTCGAATAAGTCATTGGCGTTACTGAACTTCCAGCAAAACAGTTCGCCAACTTGCTGCAAAGAATCTTCGCGCAGCCAATATCCGATTTCGAGAAAGCGAAATGCATCAACATCTGTGGGCTGGGTCTGCCACTTTCGTGATTTGCTTGGGATGAGTTCTCTCCAGCGCTGGTCACGAGTGGAATCACTGCGGACGCCGTACCATGCTTTTCCTGTAAGGGCTTGCCAAAGAAGGAGTCTTGGCTCACCGATTACAGCGTGATTCCGCATAATGTTGGACAAATGTATGGTTCGTCCCCACACCCAGGCTTGCTCCAAAGTGTCAAAGCGCGGCTTGCCATTCTCGCGTTTCGTTATGACCGTCAGCGCGTGCCAAGCCATATCTAGCAGGTCGTCTAGCGCGCGGTCGAGTTCTTCGGCTTCGGGGCGGAACTCTTCGGCGCTAAGGGCGACTCGTCTGCCAGTGCGGATGCTGTTGCCGAGCGCGCAATCGCGGTCGCTCCAGACGAGGACGGGCATTAGGCAAACTCCTGCGAAAAGATGTCCAGCATGACTGCGACAGTTTCGCGCCATGTCTGGGCAAATTCAATTGGGGATTCCATTGCTCCGTTGCCTAGTTTTTCCAGCCGGCGGCGATACGGTTCCCAATTGGGATCATCTGGGCTACCTATGCTATCGAGCAATTGGTCAAAGTTGCTGTCACTGCCGTGTTCCTTCGGCCGCAGTGCCCATTCAAGCAAGCCGTTGGCGCTGATCTCGGCGATGAAGGCGTTCTTGCCTTGTAGAGGACTCCGCAGACGCTGTACATCTGGCAATGCTTTGCGCAGCGGGTAATCTCCTGGATAGGTTAGTTCAGAGAGTTCGATATTCAACTTCCACATCTCTTTCTGTTCGGATTCTTGCCGAATATCAAATGGCAAGTCGTTCTTCGCGCGGCCAGGATCGCGTTGAAAGTACACTGGCTTACTGTCATGTGCGATTCGGTCTACTTCTTCATTGACAAGCTCGGCGCGCACACGAAAGATGCCGCTCGACTCAGGCATCTTCAGGCTGGCTGCGTCTGTGACTGGCAAGTGCGATTCCTGTTGCGGATCCAGCAATTGGCGCTTCACAGTCAAGATGGATTGCGGGGTAGGGGTGTCGCCAGCCGGCGTGCCAGGCAGTACGACCGGCATTTCCCGCGCGAAGACTTCGTCGCAAAATGTCGCGTTCAAGTAGACTGTGGCGGCATCGGGCAATCGATTACGCGCCTTGAATTCAATGTGCAAGACCTCGCCATGGTCAATGCGCTGCTTCTTTCCATTATCGACATTCACGGCGTTGATAGACAAAGTGATCGGATTCTTGTCTGGTGGAGGGGGTGGCTCGGTCTCTACATAGACAGTCCGTGCCGCGCTTTTCACCCGTTCGCCGCGGTGTATAACCACAGCTCGCAGCCGGAATTCACCGGGTACCGGACATTTGATTTGCCGGTCACCGTTGACTTTACCGCGCAGGATATGCCAGTCCCCAAGTTCAAATTGCTCTTGTATGCGGTCTTTGCTCCACTGCTTGCTGATGGCTGCTTCTTTTCTGAATATTTCGTCCGCGTTGCCAGCTTCATCCACCCATTCAAGGATCAAGTCAGCGCTGCCCATGAATTCATCACCTGGTTCGCAGCCCACTTCGACATATACACTTCGGACCGACTGCCCCCAATTTACCCGCGCGCTTTTCGGGTCTGGATAATCCAGGTCGAGGCGGAGATCCCAGATAAGCTGCCTGCCATCTGACTCACCTTTGCCTCGTCCAGGCTTGGGTTTGCGTCCATTTGGATTCAAAAAAGTCTCCAATAATCTCGCATGCGTGTCTTTTTCGCGCTGAGAGACCTGCTGCTGTGAAGTTGAGACAGCTTCCATCCAGCCCATGTCATGGCTGAAGTCGCGCACTCTTTCTGAAAGCAAATTGCGAATATTACTGATGATCTTCTTCTTGCGGTTGAAGCGATCGTGCTGCGGGTTTTCAATTTCATGGTGTCGCAGCGCGCTTTCGGTAAATTTGGCAAATTCGACATAGCCACGGAAGCCGGCGCGTTTCTCCGCCGGGATCAGATCTCCATACTCTTCTTTGGCTCCGTAGGTCTCAATCCACTGTCTGTGGCGCAGTAGCTGAATGCCAGACCATTCAGGTTCCTTCGAGATTTCGTCTTCGGGGATGGTATCGCTATACAGCAGGACTAAGCGGCGGATTTCGTGCTCATCATCCAATGGCAGGTTGCCCCAGACACACGCGCGGTCGCCATAGGGCATGTCTAGCCAGCTACCCTCAGATGAAGGCTTGCTTCTTTCTCGAGGCAAAGACGACCACCAACTCGGTATAGCGATCTCCTCCGCTTCGCCATGCACATCAATGACGCGAATGCGTACTCTGTTAGTCTGGATAGCTCGCCACCAGCAGCGCTGCAACCAGCGAGAAAGCTCACCTCCTGGGCGCATCGTTGCAACCTGCTTAGCCGGGATAAAGGGCACAATAATTCGCGTGCCGATTTCGCTCAATGGTTTGATACCGAGAGGCACGGACAGACCGTCGTCCAAGCGGAACTGCTCACTGCGTATCCATTCTCGCGCCTCATCGTTAAACACAGGCGGCGTCATGACCTGGTCAATCGGCCGCGCAAAACGCATCCCTAAGCGATATTCGCCATCTTCCAGCAAGGTGTCATAGAGCATCAGCATGCGCCGGGGACATGCGAGTGATAGAGGAATGCCGCCTTACCTTGCCCACGAGAGCCGAGAGCGTCTTCGTTTTCTTTGGTGTAGCCCTGCGCTTCAAATGCCGCCCAATTCTCTTCAGGCTTCAGCTTGTAGTCCCGTCTCTTCAATTCTTCAACAGTCACCATCGGGCCGCGCAAGCCCGTCGTCCCAGTATCTGTTACTGTGAGCATATAGCATCCGCTTCCATCGGGCATTCGCCGCCGCAGCAAGCGGTATTCCACCACAACCGTCTGCTGCCCAGCGCGGGCAGCATCCAGCGCGTTCTGCACAGGTTCTTGCGCCAATGCGCGCAATGCTCCCATTTTGTAGGCTTGGATAGTGTTTTTAATCGTTTGCACCATATCTGTTGATGTATTTTCAAACTGCATTGGATCGTTCGCCTTCCCGTTAATTGATCTAGTCATTGCTTGAGTCGTTGGCGTTTCTTCTCCGCCGTTTCGCGCCCACATTCCGCGCATTGGGATAATCATCCCGCAGCGCGTAAAATCCCTTGCTGGTCGGGCGTATGAAGCGCTTATCGGCGTCGGCGCGCCCTTTGTCGTCCTGCGTCATGCGCGATACCAGCCCGCCAGCCGGATCCTTGCCCTTTATCACCGCGCCACGCCGCATCAATTCGTCCGCCAAATCCCGATAGTGCATCGGCTCTGCATTTCGCTCGCGCAGTACCGCTTCCGCCATATTGAGGAGTTCACTTGTCGGTGTCGAACCGCTGCGCGATCGCGCGCGCCTGGGTGGCGGCTCGTTGGCGACAGTTCCGTTGGAGAGCAAGGCCAGCACATGACGAAGGCGCTGCTCCTTGATATCTAGCTGCTGGCGCAGCAGGTTTATCTCCGTCTGCAAGCGGTCGCGCTCGTTGAGCAGAGACTGCTGCAGCGCGTCCGCCTCTTTGTCTCCGTTCTCGTTCATCCACTTTTGCCCGCCCACCAGCTTATCTGTATACGCGTAATATAGCATTCTAGTCTAGAAATGTCAATACTGTATATTTACCATTATCTAGCTTGTCATGCTCGCCTGCCGCTTCCCAAAACCGCGCGTAATGTTGCTTGACTCTGCTATTATCGTGTGCTAGCCTCACTGCCAGTTGGACTTGTTCAAAAAAGCACAAGTGCCTGGCTTGCCGCGATGACCATCCTTGAATTCGGACCTGTGAGCGCGCTGCTCGTCATTTCGATCGCGCTGGCGCTGATCATCGCCAACATTTCCCGCGTCATGGGTCCGCAGCGCCCGACCTACCGCAAAGCCGTCCCCTACGAAAGCGGGATGAAGCCGATCGGACCCGCCACGCGCCGTCTGCCAGTCAAGTTCTACCTGGTGGCTGTGCTCTTCATCATCTTTGATATTGAAGTGATTTTCTTTTTGCCCTGGGCCGTTTCCATGCGTGACCTGGGCGTCTACGGGCTGGCGGTCATGGCCGTCTTCACGCTGATATTGATCGTCGGCTTCGTCTACGAATGGAAGAAAGGCGGCTTGGAATGGGAGTAAGCGAGAAGCTGGGCAACCTGGGCGTTGTCACTACCACCGTCGAGCAAGCCGTCAATTGGGCGCGCACTGGCGCGATGTGGCCCCTCCTCTTTGGCTTGGCTTGCTGCGCCATCGAATATATGAGTTCGCAAGCCTCCAGCTATGATTTGTCGCGCTTCGGCATGGAATTGAACCGCGCCACGCCACGCCAGGCGGATTTGCTGATTGTGTCCGGGCGGCTGACGCGCAAAATGGCGCCCGTCATTCGCCAGCTCTATGACCAGATGGCGGAACCGAAATGGGTCATTTCCATGGGCGATTGCGCTTCCTGCGGCGGCGTCTACAACAACTACGCCATTGTGCAGGGCGTGGACGAAATCATCCCGGTCGATGTCTATATCGCGGGCTGCCCGCCGCGCCCGGAACAATTGCTGCATGGCATCTTGACCCTGCACGAAAAGGTCAAGAGCGAGCGCATTGCGGACTGGGCTTAAGCCCAGCGCGGAATTGAGGAAGCGGTCGATGGAAATCCCTGCCCCAAGAGACCCGGCGCAAGCGGCCCGCGATGCCTTTGGCGACGCGATTCTGCATGTCAAGCAATTCCGCGGCGAAACTACCCTGATCGTCGACGCCATGCGCTTGCCCGAACTGCTGAGCTTTCTGCGCAGCAGCCCGGGCTTGGTCTACAACATGCTCTCCGATGTCAGTGCCGTGGACTATTACCCGAGCGACTATGGTGATGGCTACGACGGGGAAGCCAGCGACTACCGCCCTGAGCGCTTCGGCGTTTCCTATCACATCTTGTCGATGCTTTACAATCGGCGGCTGCGCGTCAAAGCCTTTGCGGCGGCGGACGACCCGCGCTTGCCCACCGGTACCGCTGTCTATCCGGCTGCCAACTGGCTGGAACGCGAGATCGCTGACATGATGGGCATTGAATTTGAAGACCACCCGGATCCGCGGCGCTTGCTGATGCCGGAAGATTGGCATGGCCACCCGCACCGGCGCGATTATCCGCTGGGCAAAGAAACGGTCGCCTTCTCCTTCAATGTCAACGAGATTCACGCGCACAAGCCCTTCGCCAAGGACTAGACGAGGTCGCTATGGCAGCCGCCCTTAGAGAGCAAGCCCCATCGCCTTCCATTGAAGAGCAGCGCCGCTGGGAGGGCGACCTTGACCAGTTGCGCGGGCTGGTTAGCGAACGCGCTATCACTGGCGATACCATGCTGCTTAACATGGGTCCGCACCATCCCAGCACGCATGGCGTCTTGCGTCTGCTGCTGGAACTGGATGGCGAGCAAATCGTCACCTGCCTGCCGGATGTGGGCTTCTTGCATACGGGAATCGAAAAGTCGGTCGAGGACAAGAGCTACGAGAAAGCCGTCCCGCTGACGGACCGCATGGACTATCTGTCGCCGATGTCTAATAACATGGCTTATGCGGCGGCGGTGGAAAAATTGCTGGATCTGGATGTGCCCGAACGCGGGCAGATCATCCGCGTCGTCTGCCTGGAATTGGCTCGCTGCGCCAGTCATTTAGTCTGGCTGGGCACCCACGCCATCGATATGGGTGCCATGAGCGTGCTGCTCTACGCCTTCCGCGAGCGGGAGCGCATCCTGGGCATGTTCGAGATGCTATCCGGGCAGCGCATGATGAGCAGCTATATCCGTCCCGGCGGCGTCTGGCGGGATGTGCCGGAGGACTTCCTGCCGACCATCAAGCAGTTTCTCAACGACTTCCCCTACAAAGTAGACGATTACGAAGCGCTTTTGACGCAGAACCCGATATGGAAAGACCGCTCGCAAGGCGTCGGGGTAGTCGAGCCGGATGTGGCGCTGGCGCTGGGCATGACCGGTCCCGCCCTGCGCGGCAGCGGCGTCAACTGGGATTTACGCAAGGCGCAGCCCTACAGCGGCTACGAGACTTATGACTTCAATGTGCCGCTGGGCGAGCATGGCGATGTCTACGACCGTTACCTGATCCGCATTCACGAATTCCGCGAAAGCATGAAGATCCTCAATCAGGCGGTTTCGCGGCTGGAACGGGTGCAAGGACCGACGCGCTCGGAGAATCGCAAGTATTGCCCGCCGCTGCGCAGTGAACTGGGGCAGAGCATGGAAGCCGTCATCCACCACTTCAAGTTGTGGACTTATGGCTATGACGCGCCCGATGACGAAATCTACTGCGCCATCGAAAGCCCGCGCGGCGAGATCGGCTGCTACATCCATGGCACGGGCGCCAACAAACCACGCCGCGTCCACTTCAAGACGCCCTCCTTCATGCACATCAGCGCTTTGCCGGTCGTGTCGAAGGGCTATTTGCTAGCCGATATGGTCGCCATCATCGGCAGCGTGGATATCGTGCTGGGCGATTGCGACCGCTAGCCGGCGCTGGACTGGGGGACGAAGGAAGGCACATGGCGATCATCGGCAACCCGAAATATGCGCAGCGCATTGAGCAGCACCTGGCCAAATACGAAACTAAGCGCTCGGCCGTCATGCCCCTGCTCTACATCGCGCAGGAAGAATACGGCTGGGTCAACAACGACGGCATCGGTGAAGTGGCGCAGATACTCAACCTGGACCCTACCCAGGTCAAATCCATCGCCGGCTTCTACACCATGTACAGCGAGAAGCCCAAGGGCAAATACTGGCTGCAAGTCTGCACCGATCTGCCCTGTGCCTTGCAGGGTGCTGACGAATTCCACGCCTGGCTCAAGGAAGAACTGGACGTCGAAGAAGGCGGCACGACCGATGATGGCCTGTTCACCGTCGAGCATGTCATGTGCCTGGCGGCCTGCGACAAAGCGCCCATGCTGCAGTGCAATTTTCGTTATGTAGAGAATCTCGATCAGGACAAAATGCGCCAACTGCTGACGGAATGGCGCAGCCAAGCGGCAGCGGCAGCCAACGGGCGCGGCTAGCAGGCGGGCGAAGGAGCACAGCCGACCATGCACATACTCCTGCGCGGACGCGATATCCCTAATTTCAAGGACATGGATGTCTACCAGACGCATGCCGGTTTCGAAGGCTTGAAGAAAGCGCTGGCGATGACGCCGGCCGAGGTCATTGATGTCGTCAAAGCCTCTGGCTTGCGGGGGCGGGGCGGGGCGGGCTTCCCCACTGGCGTCAAATGGAGCTTCATCCCTCAGCACGAGCCTATCAAATATGTCACGGTCAATGCCGACGAGAGCGAAACTGGCACCTTCAAAGACCGTGAAATCATGGAAGAGAATCCCTATCAGCTAATCGAAGGCTCTTTGATCTGCGCTTATGCTATCCAGGCAAAAGCCGTCTACATCTATTTGCGTGGCGAATTCTGGGATATCGGCACGCAGTTGGACGACTGCATTGAAACCATGCGCGCGCAGAACCTGGTCGGGCAAAACATCCTCGGATCGGGCTATGACTGCGAGGTCTACACGCATCTCGGCGCTGGCGCATACATCTGCGGCGAAGAGAGCGCCCTGCTCAACAGCCTGGAGGGCTATCTCGGGCAGCCGCGCGTGCGCCCGCCATTCCCCGCGCAGAAAGGTGGCGGCTTGTACAAGGAAGCCACCGTCGTCAACAATGTCGAGACTCTGGCGAATGTACCCTACATCTTGACCGAGGGCGCGGAAGCCTTCAAAGCCATCGGCACAGAACAGAGCGCCGGCAACAAAATCTACTGCGTCAGCGGGCATGTCAAGCGCCCCGGCAACTATGAACTGCCCATGGGCGCGACCTTCCGCGAGCTGCTCTACGAACACGCCGGCGGACCGCTGCACGACGACCGCGCCTTCAAAGCCATGCTGCCGTCGGGCGGCTCCGGTCCCATCGTGCCGCTGACCGACGAAGTGCTGGATACCTGCATGAGCTACGAAGATTGCGCCAGCATCGGCACGATCATCGGCTCGGCATCCATCATCATCATGGACGAAAGCGTCGACATGACCTGGGTCGCATCGAAAGTGACCAAGTTCTTCAAGCACGAAAGCTGCGGCAAATGCACGCCCTGCCGCGAAGGCACCTACTGGCTGGATAAGGTGATCGACCGTATCCTGGACGGGCGCGGCAGTCCGGACGATGTCAAGCGTATCGCCGATGTCGCCGAAAATATGGCGGGGACGACCCTCTGCGCCTTGGGCGATTTCGCCGCCAACCCCATCATTCACACCATCCGCCATTTTCCCGATGATTTTGCCCAGCATGTGCAGGCTTAGCCCGTGAGTGTCCTTTCTTTGCCAAGAAACCTGCTTGGCGCGCTCTTCGGCTCGTCTCTGGCGCGCGAACGTGACTTTTTCGCTCGTCACCACGAGCTAAGCGACCAGATCGCCGCGGCGCCAGAGGGCATGATTCCGCGTGTTTTGCGTGGCGAGCTGCTGCTGGAGCGGCGGGATTATGCGCTGGCGGGGGCGGATTTTGAGGCGGCGCTGGACTTGACGGGAAGGCTGGACATGCGCGCAGGCTGGCTGCTGCAAGAACAAGTCATGCGCGACCGCGCGCTCTTTGGACTGGAAATTGTGGCCCGCCACTTGCCCCCTGCGAGTGAGCCGGCGGCAAATGTGGAGGCATAGATGTCCGACACAGTGACCATCAATATCGATGGCAAGGATTATGAAGTGGCGGCCGGCGCTAACCTGGTCGACGCCGCCAAATGGCACGCGGGCAACGACATCCCCGTCTTCTGCTACCACCCCAAAATGGATCCTGTCGGCATGTGCCGCATGTGCCTGGTGGAGCTGGGCACGCCGGGACGCGACCGTGCTACCGGCGAGCTCATGCGCAACGAAGACGGCAGCCCGCTGATCCGCTACTTCCCCAAGCTGCAGACGGCTTGCACCACCACCGTCAGCGATGGCATGCACATCAAGACCAATACGCAGCAAGTCATCGCCGCGCGCAACGATGTGCTGGAGTTCCTGCTCAGCAGCCACCCGCTGGATTGCCCCATTTGCGACAAAGGTGGCGAATGCCCGCTGCAGAACCTGACCATGCGCCACGGTCCGCAAGCCTCGCGCATGTATTTTGAAGACAAACAACTGCTTGAAAAACATTATCCGCTGGGCGAGTTGATCTTCCTCGACCGCGAGCGCTGCATTCAATGTGCGCGCTGCGTCCGCTTCCAGGACGAAGTGGTCGGCGATGATGTGCTGGCGTTTCACGAGCGGGGGCGGCGCTTGCAAATCATCACCCATTCCGAGCCCGGCTTCGATACCTACTTCAGCGGCAATACCACTGACATCTGCCCGGTTGGCGCGTTGACAACGGCGGACTTCCGTTTTGGCGCTCGCCCTTGGGAATTGAACGAAGTGCCCAGCATCTCGCCCTGGGATGCCGCCGGCGAAAATATCAGCCTGAGCATGCGCCTAGATCGTGATTTTGGCGGCAAGGCGCTGATCAAACGGGTTATGCCGCGCCAAAATGAATGGGTCAACGAAATCTGGATCAGCGACAAGACGCGCTTCGGGCATCACTTCACCCGCAGCGACGACCGCTTGCAGCAGCCGCAAATGCGGACCGGCGGCACATTGCGCGACTCCAACTGGGAGGCAGCGCTGGCGGCTGCGGCGGCGACATTAAAAGGCGCGGAGGGGGCTGTGGCGGCTATCGCTGGCAGCGGCATGTCCAACGAAGACTTGTGGGCGCTGCGGCAGTTGGTCGAGGGCGTCGGCGGCTCGCGTTTGGGCGCCTGGCCGCCCACGCATGGCGGGGCGTCGGCGGTCGCGCAAGTCGGCGTCGGCGCTGGTACGAACCTCAGTCAGTTGGGCAGGGGCGACGCCATTCTCGTCATCGCCTGCGACTTGGAAGAAGAAGTGCCGATTTGGCGTCTGCGCTTGAAACAGGCGCAAGACCGCGGCGCCTACTTGGTCGTCGCCAATGCCCGGGACACGCGGCTGGAAGACTTCGCCCTGCAGGGCGCGCGCAATGACCGCGTCGTGGAGGGCGATGCTATCCGCTATGCACCTGGCGAAGCTGTGGCTATCATGCGCGACTTGAAAGAGCGGCATCCCGCCATCGCCGAAGGACTCGCGAAAGCCGACAATCTTGTCATTGTCGCCGGCGCGGAGGGGCTGGACCTGGCGGGCAGCGAGGCGCTGGCAACAGCAGCCGCCAATTTCTTGATCGAAAGTGGACATGCCGGGCGCGCCAACAATGGCTTGCTGTCGCCGCTGCCGGGCGCCAATGGCATGGGCTTGCATTACCTGGGCTTCAGCCCGCAGACGACTCTCGACATTATGCAGAATCCGCCGCGCGCGCTGATCGTCGCTCAGGCCGAGTTGTTGGACGACGACCCCGCCGCGCAGCAATGGCTTAGCCAGGTGGAAACCATCATCTACGCGGGCCTCTTTGATGACGGCATCTCACAGCGGGCGGATTATATGTTACCCCTGCAATCCTTCGCCGAGCGCGATGGCAGCTTTGTTAATGGTGAGCGGCGCGTGCAGCGTTTCTACACCGCGCAGGGACCCATGGGGCAAGCGCTGCCGGCCTGGAAGCTCTTCGGCGGCATCAGCCAAAGCGCCGGCATTGACATGTTGAAACCGTCCGCGGCCGCGGTGATGTTGGAACTAAGCAAGTCCTTGGCTGCCTTTGAGGGCATGAGCTACCAAGCGCTGGGGGTGACTGAGCGGCAATTCCCCGATGTTGGGGGGCGGGATCTCTACTACGGCGGCACGGCTTACGAAAATGAGGGTGGCGTCGGCATGCAGATCCCGACGGCGGCCGATCGCGGCGACGATTTGCAAGCAGTGGAAGTCGCGGACACGGATGGGCCTGTCGCTGGCGATGGCGAGTTGATCATCATGCCGATTACGCGCCTGTACAACCGACAGCGTGCTTTCCGCCCGTCCCTGCTTATGGAGCCGCGCATTCTGGCGCCCTACGCATTGATTCACCCCGACGATGCCGCGGCGCAGGGCATTATCCAGGGCGATGCAGTCGAGATTCGCGCCGGCAACTCCAATGTGCGAGTGCGCGCCAGCGTCAGCGACGAGATTGTCGCGGGCGTCATCGCTCTGCCGCGCCATTTTGTAGACGAAGCCGTGCCGCTGATGCCGTCCGCCGGCACGATCAGCCGCGTCACCGAGCCAGCGGCTGTCCGTTGATGATGGCAGAGGAATCAGTTTATGAGCTTTAAAGTGAAGCTGGGCATCGCGGCAGCTGTCATCGGACTGGTGGTAACGCTGCTGGTCGTCGTGTTGATCATCGCCAACCTGAGCGCCATCGTGACTTGGATCGGCTTTGACGAAGCCGGCAACCTGGACGGACGCCAGGGCGCGATCGGTATGCTGCTGAACCCGGAAGCGCGCGTTGGCAAGGTCGTGCAATGCGAAGATGACGCTGGTTGTTCCGCGCTCTGGCCCATCATCTTTGCGGCGGGCTTCGCCTTCGTCATTGTGACGGGTTTCGCCTATACAACGCTGCTGGAGCGGCGACTGCTGGCTTTCTTACAGCACCGCGTGGGACCCAATCGCGTGGGACCGCTGGGCTTCATGCAGCCGGCTGCCGATGGCGTTAAGCTGGTCTTCAAAGAAGACTTGCTGCCGGCTGGCGCGGACAAGTGGGTTTTCCGCCTGGCGCCCATGATCAAGGTCATCCCGATTTTGATGATTGCAGCCGTTATCCCCATGGGACCCGACTTGGTGCTGCCCTGGTTCGCGCCGTCACTGGGCGATGTCTGGTTCCAAGTGCCGCAAGGGCTCATCGACTCGAATGTCGGCGTGCTTTGGGTCATTGCCATCACCAGCATCGCCACTTATGGCGTGGTCTTGGCTGGCTGGTCCAGCGACAACAAATATGCCATGCTGGGCGCTTTGCGGGCATCGGCGCAGATGATTAGCTACGAACTCAGCTTCGCCCTGACGCTGACTGTGCCGGTCATGATTGTTGGCAGCATGGCGCTCGGGGACATCATGGACGCGCAGCGCAATATCTGGGACTGGTTCGTCTTTCAAAATCCTTTGGCGGCGGCCGTGCTGCTGCTGGCGCTGCTGGCGGAGACCAACCGTGCCCCGTTTGACCTCACCGAAGCCGAGCAAGAACTCACGCAGGGCTATATGACCGAATACAGCGGCATGAAGTTCGCCCTGTTTATGATGGCGGAATACCTGGGCATGATCGCCGTGAGCCTGGTGGCGGTAGCCATGTTCTTCGGCGGCTACCACCTCTGGCCCATGGATGGTTTGCCGATTCTGGCGCCGCTGATCTTCATCGTCAAAGTCGTGCTGATGCTCTGCGGCATGATCTGGATCCGGGCGACCCTGCCGCGCATCCGTTATGACCGCCTGATGCAATTCGGCTGGAAGGTGATGATCCCGCTGGCGCTTTTGGCGGTGGCTTGGACGGCAGTAGCGATTGTCGTTGGCGATGCCCTAGGCGGTACAGCCTATCCCTTCATTTCAGGTATTGTATTTGTGCTGGCGCTGCTGCTTGGTTGGCTGGCGCTGCGACGCATAAGCCGCGACCGCGATAGCGAAGCCGCCATCCCGCTGGAAGACGACCCGGCCTATACGGGCGAACGGCGCGGATTGGGCTGGGCGCTGGTGCACTTGGTCGGTATGCTGGTCGCGATTCCGCTGGTGCATATCCGTTTCCAGGTGCGCGCACTAGAGGGTATGGCCAGCTTCGGGCGCACACCAGAAGAAGACCGCGCCCTGCATAGTAGCGAAACTGCCCTAAAACGTGCTGGCGATTAGCCGCATAACCAGATTTTCTGCCAAGAGACGACCCAAAGGCGGGCGACGATGAGTGTAATAAAAGGCTTCCAAACGACACTGAAGCACCTCATGGACGATGCGGTGACCATTCAGTATCCGGAGCAAGTGCAAAAATTCCACCAGCGCTACAAGGGGCGTCACCATCTGCGGCGCTACGATAACGGCTTGGAAAAGTGCATTGGCTGTTCGCTCTGTGCGGCCGCCTGCCCAGCTGACGCCATCTGGGTGGAAGCGGCCGAAAATACCGACGAAGAGCGCTACAGCCCCGGCGAACGCTACGCCAAGACTTACGAAATCAATATGCTGCGCTGCATTTTCTGCGGCTACTGCGAAGATGCCTGCCCTACCGAAGCCATCCAGCTGGGGCATGAGCATCAGATGTCCTATACCGACCGCCGCGACGCCATCTACACCAAGGACATGCTCATTGACCCGCCGCAGGAAGGCGCGTCCAGCACCCCGCAGCAGGTCGAAGCCGGCGCTTACGACCGCTCGATACCCGACATGGAAGACCCGACCTAAGCGGCGAGGAAAAGCAAATTGAAGCGCAAATTCACTTGTGCTAAAATGCACAAACGCATCATGGATGGGAACTGAATCCTATGGAATGGTTGTTCCTGGTGGTGAGCTTCGTGGCGGTCCTGGCGGCTGGCATGATGCTGACGCGGCAAAACGCCGTGCACAGCGCGCTCTTCCTCATCGTCAACTTCGGCTGTGTGGCTTTCCTCTACTTGATGCTGGACGCGCCATTCCTGGCTATGGTGCAGGTCACCGTCTACACCGGCGCCATTATGGTGCTATTTCTTTTTGTCATCATGCTGCTGGGCGCGGAGACGACTACAGATACCTCAGGTCAGATGCGCTGGCTGGGCTTGGCGGGCTCGCTCGTGGCCATCGTCGTGCTGTTGATCTTCGCCTTCCCTATCGCCTCGGACATGCTCAGCAGCAATTCTGTAGAACGTGCCGGGACCAGCGCCAAGCTGCGGCTGGTCAATGCTGTGCCGGGCGGCGACGCCCAAGAGTTCACTGTGCGCGAGATGGGCTTTGATATGCCTCTGGCTGGCAATGTCAGCGCGACTGTGGCTTTGATGCCCCTGGATGAAAGCGCTGCTGGCGCGACCATTGGCGAGGTGCTTTACAAAGATCCCCGCGAGAGCAGTCAAGAGTATATGGAACTGCCAGCCGGCGATTACACGCTAAGCGCCACTGTCAGCGATGGCACATACCAGTCGGGTGAGGTCTACAGCCAGAGCCTTAGCTTGGGGGCAGATTCCGCGCAGAGCGTCCTGCTTTACGAAAATGCTGAAGGCACCCTGCAGTTCGCGCTGCTGGATGACGATGTCAGCGCCCCGGAGGTCGGAAAAATGCGCCTGACACTGATCAACGCGCTGGCTGACAAGCAGGTGTCGCTGGTGGATGTCGGGCAGTACACCGCTATCCGTACTTTGTGCGAGAACGACTCCTGCAGCTCGCTCTTGCCGCATCGCGTTTTGATTGCGCAGTTGCCGCTGGGCGACGACATCAGCATCCAGTTGGACGAAGGTGATTACAACCTGGCTTTCGTCGACCAGGACTTCAATGTGCTGCGGACGCTGTCGGAGTTTCGGGCTGAGCGCGGTCTCATCGAAACGCGAGTCTTAGTCCGCGAACCAGGTAGTCCAGGCAGCCAGCCAAGTTACCGCGCCGCCGTCTATCATGCCTTTGCTGTGCCCGCATTCGGCAGTCCGGAAGCGGTCGGGCAGGTGCTCTTCATCGAATATGTGCTGCCGGTGATGCTGGTGGGCTTGCTGCTGTTGGTCGCCTTGATCGGCGTGATCGTCCTGGCGAGACCCGATGCCCTGGCGCAAGCGGAGCGTCGCCGCATCAACCGCCGCCGCCGCGTCAACCGCCCCCTAGTCAGCGTCATCGCGCAGCAGACAGGCGCGGATGTGCTTAGCGGCGAATACATGCCCAAATTGACCGGCGGCGATGAGCCCAATGCCGAGTAGCCGCGGGAGCAAGCGACCATGAACGCAATCGGCACTGAGCCCTATATCATCCTCAGCATGGTGCTCTTTTTGATGGGCGCGCTGGGCGTTTTGATGCGCCGCAACGCCATCTTGCTTTTCATGTCCGTCGAGCTAATGCTGAACTCGGCGAATCTGGCGCTGGTGGCTTTCGCTCGCGAGTGGGGGCAGGTCAACGGGCATGCCTTTGTCTTTTTTGTGATGACGGTGGCTGCGGCGGAGGTTGCCATTGGCTTGGCGCTTATCGTCAACATTTTCCGCGAGCGCCAAAGTATCAATATCGATGATCTGCAGCAGATGCGCGGCTAGGCGTACACCGACGGAAGAGGCTGTCTGAATATGGAAAACCTGCCACTGTTGGTCCCGCTGGTCATTTTCGTCCCTGCGCTGGGGGCGGTCATCAATTTCTTTTTCGGCGCGCGCCTGGGTGAAAAGTGGTCGGGCTACATCGGCTGCTTCGCTTCCCTGTTCGCTTTTGTGATTTCTCTGCTCCTGCTGACCTATGTTACTGGCACGAATGGCGCGGCGGCAGTGGTCAATCCGCCTTTCCTGGATGGCTGGCTGCGCATCGAGTCCATCGGATTGGACATCGGCTGGCAACTGCGCGTCGACTCCTTGAGCGTGACGATGATGCTGGTGGTCACCGGCGTCGGCTCGCTGATTCATCTCTATGCACGCGGTTACATGCACGGCGACAAATGGTATCCGCGCTTCTTTGCTTACCTGAACATGTTCCTGGCTTTTATGTTGGTGCTGGTTACCGCCAACAACTTCTTGATGCTCTTCGTCGGCTGGGAAGGCGTCGGTTTGTGCTCCTTCCTACTGATTGGCTTCTGGTGGGACAAAAAAGCGCCCGAAGGTTGGAAGAACAGCAATGCCGCCCGCAAAGCCTTCATCGTGAATCGCATCGGCGACTTCGGCTTGCTAGTGGCGATGTTTCTTATCTTTTGGACTTTTGGCACGCTGGATTTCTTCAAAGCCGGCGAACTGCCCAATACCAGCGCCAAATACCTGGTGCATTGGCAAGAGCACAATGGCTTGCTGGCACATGGCGGGGACAGCCACAGCGAAGCGACTGAAGACCGCGCCCATGACGGGCATAGCGCGAAAGTAACCTGCGTTCCCGCTGCCGAACGCGCCCACGAAGCGCCTGCGCCTGCGCCTGCCGATGATGGACACGGCTCGGACGCTGGACACGGTGCTGACGACAGTCACAGCGCGCCCAATCCGCTGGCTAGCGATATCCGCAACATCTATTGCGACAATCATCACTTCGATATTTCGCTGCTGGGCGTATTCGGCCAGACGGCTGAGCGCTTTGGCACGGGCGAGCCTGTCGACTTCGGCGGCTTCCAGTTGGCTTTTGAAGATGTGATATTGCTGGCGTCGCTCTTCATGCTGCTGGGCGTAACTGGCAAGTCGGCTCAAATTCCGCTCTTCGTGTGGCTGCCGGACGCCATGGCTGGTCCCACGCCGGTCAGCGCCCTCATCCACGCGGCGACCATGGTGACGGCTGGCGTCTACATGATGGTGCGCGCCAATGTCTTCTTGTGGGAGCTAACTCACGCCGGCTACATCATCGGCTTGATCATCACGCTCGTAGGCGCGGGCACAGCCCTCATAGCGGGCTACATCGCGCTGGGGCAGTGGGACATCAAGCGCGTGCTGGCTTACTCGACCATCTCGCAGTTGGGATTTATGGTGGCGGCGGTGGGCATCGGCGCCTATGTGGCGGCTATGTTCCACCTGGTGACGCACGCCGTTTTCAAAGCATTGCTCTTCCTGGGCAGTGGCTCGGTGATTCACGGCGTCGAACATGGGCATCATCACGCGCATGATCATGGACAGTCCGCTCACCACGGCGACCATGCTTCCCCCCATAGCGATGAGGGGACCGAGGAGGATTTCGACCCGCAGGACATGCGCAACATGGGCGGCTTGCGCAGGCGCATGCCCATCACCTATATCACTTATCTCGTCGGCACGCTGGCGCTGGCTGGCATCTTCCCCTTCGCCGGTTTCTGGTCCAAAGACGAGATCCTGGCCGATGCCTGGTACGAGGGTTTCCAGTTGAACGAGACAAGTGGCTTTATTGCTTTTGGCGTGTTGCTGGTGGCAGCGGCTTTCACGGCTTTCTACATGTGGCGGCAGATCGTGCTGGTCTTCTTTGACCAGCCGCGCAGTGAAGCCGCGGAACGCGCCCCGGAAAGCAACGGCGCTATGCTGCTGCCCCTGCTGGTGCTGGCGCTGTTCACGCTCATCATTGGCTTCATCAATGTGCCCAAAGCCACGCCCGTCTTTGATGGCATATACCATCCCTACGAATTCAAGCACTTCCTGGAGCACAGCGTTTCCAGCGTATCCAAGGGGCATGTGCTGGACTTCAACTTGCTAATCGCCGGCATCGCGCTGGCGCTGGGCATCGCGTCGATTTTGGCCGCGCATCGCATCTACAAAGGCAAGGGCCTCGCCAGCAACAAGCGTGACCAGTTGGAGACCGGCGGCGCTTCCCGTCCCGTTTTCCGCCTGGCAAACGCGCGGCTCTACTGGGATGAGATTTATTCCAGCTTGATCGAGCAGCCCTTCAACCGCCTGGCGGACTTTCTGGCCGACCGTGTTGACTGGGCTTTCCTGCATGACTATTTTCACGACAGCCTCATCAAGCGCGGCTTCGACAGCATCGCCCAATTGCTCAGCCAGCCGGTCGACCTCGGCGTCGTTGATGGCGCGGTCAATGGCCTGGGCTCGCTGGTGCAGCGCGCCGCCAACTGGATGCGCCGCTCGCAGACGGGCTATGTGCGCCTGTACGCGGTGGTGCTCTTCTTCGGCGTGGCTGCAGTCATCATTTTGATGCTGTTGCCTTTTATTCAGTCCCTGCTGCAAACAGGCTCTTAAGGAGAACGCAGTCCTATGGATGTAACTGGACTCTCGCTGACAACCATCACCCTCTTCCTGCCGATGTTGGGGCTTGCCATTCTGCTCTTTTTGAATGGCGAAACGCAGCGGGAAAACCTCAAGTGGGTAGCTTTCGCGACCAGCCTGGTGACCTTCGTCGCTTCGGTAGTGATGTGGATCAACTTCGACCCCGGCACAGCCGAACTGCAAATGGTGCAGCGCAATACCTGGGCGGAAGTGTCCCTGGGCGATTCGGTCATCAACATTAGCTATTTTGTCGGCGTCGATGGCATCAGCATGCTGCTGGTCCTGCTGACCACTTTCATCATGCCGATTGCGATTCTGGGTTCCTTCGGCAGCCATATCTTTGCCGAGCGCGGACGCGAGAAGCTCTACTACATCTTCTTGATGCTGCTGGAATGGGCGATGATCGGCGTCTTTGTCGTGCATGACCTGATCATCTTCTATGTCTTCTGGGAAGTTACGCTGGTGCCGATGTACTTCCTGATCGGGATTTGGGGCTCGGAAGAGCGCATTTACGCCGCCGTCAAGTTCTTCCTGTACACGATGGCTGGCTCCATCCTGATGCTGATCGCGATTCTCTATGTCGGCAATACGGCTGGCACCTTCAGCACCTACAGCGCTGGGGGGGATGTCGGCGTGATTGAGATGGTGCAGACGCACGAGGGCGCGGGCACCTACTGGGACGCTGCCGACGCCGATGCAGATGGTGATGCAGGCTTCTTGCTCAGCTCGGTAGAGAGTTTCCTGTTCCTGGGCTTCCTAGTGGCATTCGCCATTAAAGTGCCGATCTTCCCCTTCCACAGTTGGCTGCCGGACGCGCATGTGCAAGCGCCGACAGCCGGCTCCGTCATCTTGGCGGGCGTGCTGCTAAAGATGGGCACTTATGGCATCGTGCGCTTCAACCTCAACCTGTTCCCGGAAGCGACGGTGGCCTGGGCGCCGACCATCGCTTTCCTGGGTGTCCTTGGCATCATCTACGGCGCGTGGGTCAGCTATGCGCAGAACAATGTCAAAAAGCTGGTCGCTTATTCATCTGTCAGCCATCTTGGCTTTGTGGTGCTGGGTATCTTCGCCTTGAACGCGCAGGGCTTGCAGGGCGCGACGCTGCAAATGGTCAATCATGGCATCAGCACGGGCGGCTTGTTCCTTATCGTGGGGATGCTCTACGAACGCTGGCACAGCAAAGAAATGGCAGATTATGGCGGCGTCTGGAAGGTCATGCCGGCCTTCGGCGCCATCAGCCTGGTCATTTCGTTGAGCAGCATGGGCTTGCCGGGTCTCAATGGCTTCATCGGCGAGTTCACAATTCTGCTCGGCTCGCTAGGCAGCGATTTCCTGGGATTCGCCTTCACGTTATTCGCCACGCTGGGCGTCATCATGGCGGCGGTCTACCTGCTGAAGATGTTCCAGCATGTCTTCATGGGCGAAGTGAAGAACCCGCTGAAAGACGAGGATGGCTACAAGCTGCGCTGGTACGAAGTCGCCGCCTACATCCCGATTCTGATCATGATCTTCTGGATGGGTATTCAGCCGATCGTCTTCTTCAATATGCTGGATATCTCGGTGGATAGCATCGTGGCGATCTTCGTTCGCTAGGAGACTTTATGTTTGAAGCGCCGACTATTGCGGAGTTCGTCTCGCAATCCAACTTGGCTTCGACGCTGCCCGGCACGCTGCTGGTGGCCTGGACGCTGCTGCTGGTGCTGGTCGATCTCTTCGCTGGCGACGAGCGCGAACACTGGACGCCGCTGGCCGCCTGTCTGGGCTTGGGTATCAGCTTTGTCGCCAACCTCTTCGTCTATGCGCCGGCCCCGGACCAGCAGGTCGCGCTCTACGGCATGTTCATCGCCGACGCCTTCACCGGTTTCCTGAATATCGTCATCTTGGTCGCCACGCTGCTGGCAGTGTTGATGAGCTGGGATTACCTGAAGCGCGCCGACATCCACCGCGGCGAGTACTACATTTTGACCTTGCTGTCTTCGGCGGGCGCTATGTTCATGGTGGCTGCCAATGACCTCATCGTCGTCTTTGTAGCGCTGGAACTGTTGAGCATTCCGCTCTATATCCTGGCTGCCTTCCGCTCCATCAAGAATGACGGCAGTGAAATGGCACTGAAGTCGGAAGAAAGCGGGATGAAGTACTTCATCCTGGGCGCGTTTTCCAGCGCTTTCCTGGTCTTTGGCGCGGCGCTGGTATATGGCGCGACTGGAACGACCAACATCCCGCAGATCTTCGAAGTGGTCGGCGCGGTCGTCAGCGCGGCAAGCTCAGCGACCTTCTACCTGCTGATTGGCGCGGCGCTGCTGCTGGTCGGCTTGGGCTTCAAAGTGGCGGTTGTGCCCTTCCATATGTGGACGCCAGATGTCTATGAAGGCGCGCCCACACCCGTTACCGCCTTGATGAGCGTTACCGCCAAGATCGGTGGCTTTGCGGCGCTGCTGCGCGTGTTGGTCACTGGGCTGTCGCTGCTGGTGCTGTCCGCAGGCGAGGCGGCCGCCTGGCAGAACACCGCCTCCATCATCGCTGTGCTGACGCTGGTGCTGGGTAATTTTGTGGCGATATCCCAGCGCAATCTCAAACGCATGCTGGCCTATTCGTCCATCGCGCACGCCGGCTACATCATGGTCGCGCTGGCGGCGGCTGGCACGGCTGGCGCTGCGGACGCAGCTACGCAAGGCGCGCTGGTCTACATCCTCGCCTATATGTTCACTAACCTGGGCGCCTTCGCTGTCGTCATGACCATTGAGCGTGTGGATGGCAGCGGTGGCAACATCGACGACATCACCGGCTTGGCGCGCTCGCGTCCGCTGCTGGCTATGGCGATGACGGTCTTCATGTTGAGCTTGACGGGCATACCGCTAACGGCTGGCTTCGTCGGCAAGTTCATGGTCTTCGCTTCGGCAGTACAGGCAGGCTTGTACGGGCTGGCGCTCATTGGCGTCTTGACCAGCGTGGTCAGCGCTTTCTACTACATGCGCGTGGTCGTCAATATGTACCTGCGCGATAGTACTGGCGAGCTCGTGCCGGCGCTGGAGACGCCCTATGTGCGTTGGGCGATCAATATCGCGCTGGCTGGCACGCTGATTTTCGGCATCTTCTATCCGCTGGCCAGCAACCTGGTCGGTATGGTCAGCATCGCTTGATAAGCGCTCGCTGCAGCCACCCACGACATGTCCGCTAGGGAACGCGCGGGGTTCATCTGGGCGCTGGTCGCGGCTTGCGGCTTCTCGTTTACGCCCGCCATGGTGAAAACTGTCTATCAGCACTCGACCTTTGAGCCCATGGACATCGCGATATGGCGAATGCTCTTCGCCGCGCCTTTGATTTGGGCAATGGTGATTTGGCTGCGCCGGGCAGCCCCGCGCAAAGTCAAGAGCGATGCGCCTGTCAAGCCAGCGTTGTTGATAGGCATGCTGCTTTCTGTGGCTGTGCTGCTGGCATTCTTTGGGCTGGAGCGCCTGCCGGGCAGCACCTATATCGTGCTTTTCTATTCCTATCCAGCCATGGTGGTCCTGATGTCGCGTCTGCTGGGCGAGCGCATCGGTCCCCGAGCTTGGCTAGCTTTGGCGATGGCGCTTACGGGCATCATCCTGACCGTGCCGGATATAAGCGTGCCGGGCGGCATCGACCAACTGGGCGTGGTCTTTGCCCTGGCCAACGCCTTCATCGTGGCGGTCTACTACCTGCTGTCCAAGCGAGTGCTGGCTGGCGTGCTGGATATCTCCGGCTCCAGCGCCTGGATGATGCTGGGCACGCTGCTGATGATGCTGCTGCTGATTCCCCTGCGAGGCTTGCAACCGCCGCCCAATGTCCTGTCGCTGTTGATGCTGCTGGGCATCGCTACATTGGGCACGGTGCTACCGGTCTTCGGCATCAATCTGGCCATCCAGCGCATCGGCGCGGCGCAGACTTCGCTCATCAGCACGGTCGAGCCGCCGTTGTCCATGATCGTCTCGACGATCGTGCTAGGCGAGCTGATAGTTGCGTTACAATGGGTGGGTGCGGCGTTGATCATCGGCAGTGTCATCGCGCTGCAGTTGCGCCCGCGCAACCGAATCGATATCAGTATCGCGCATGAAGCGGGATAGACGCATGGTCACGCCAGATGATTTGCCAGCCGACTTGATCAGCGACTTTCAGCGCAACCGCGATGGTCGTTTGTCATCGCGGCAATGGATGGCGCTGATTACCGAGCCGTTGTCGGCGCTTTTGCTATTGTCCTTGCCGCTGATTCTGCTGGCGGGGCGCTATGGCGCCGCGGGCAGATTGATCGTGCTGGCTCTGGTGGCGGCATTCGCAGTTACGGTGGGCATGCGCGCCTGGCGTTTTGCCCGCGTCAAGCTGAGTTATCGTGTGCTATTTGCTGAACAGATGCCGGCGCGTTGGCGTTTCTGGCGCAAGACCACGCTCACCAGCAAGTCGGGCGAGGCAATCCGCTTTGACCAGCGCCTGGGCAAAAGCCTGCAACTAGAAGCCGACCAATCGCTGCATGTCTATTTCATTGAGCAGAACGGGCGGCGCATCATGTTGAATATGCTGCCGCGCAATCACCCGCGCGCGGAAGTCGCCGAACCCACCAGCAGTTTCGAGCGGGCTGGCGGCCGGCTCTACGCCGACTAGGGCAGGGCGTTCAGCGCGCCAGCCATCTCCAGCACTTCGCGGCCGTCCTCTTCCACCCAGATGCCGCATTTTCCGCCATCGGCACTGACGCCCAGGTCAACCGTGCTGCCGTCAAAGCGCAGGGCAGGGTGATAATACTTGGCGACCTGATAGGCGTCGCCGGCGATGTAGTGGCCGATCAGGGCGCGCCGAAAACGCGATTCCGAGCGGTTGGGGTAACTGCCGTGAATCAACTGCCCATTGAAGAAGAAGACATCGCCCGCTCGCATGCGGACCGGCTCCGGCTGCATATCCGCGGATAACGGCACCGTCACATCGGTGAAGCTTTGGCTGACATCCGCCTCGATGGGGCAGAGAACGGGCAAATTGTGGCTGCCGGGCACAATCTGCAAGCAGCCGTTCTCTTCATCGCAGTCGTCCAGCGCCATCCAGGCGGCAATGCAAGTGCCCGGCTCCACGCGCAGATAATACT
Organism: Anaerolineae bacterium; assembly: GCA_034420985.1. Classification (GTDB taxonomy): domain Bacteria; phylum Chloroflexota; class Anaerolineae; order Aggregatilineales; family Phototrophicaceae; genus UBA6055. Next base: position 171,453 of record DAOUKU010000065.1, read on the forward strand.
GATCCTGATGCAAAGCCTGCCCGCGCGCGCCAGCCGGCTTGAAGTAGAGCATCGTCTGCACCGCCAGCGGCAAATCGCCCAGTAGTTGTTCAAAGACCTCCGCCAAACGCGGATCCAGCATCCACTCCAGGCTGAGCTCGTCCCAGCGGTGCATGTGTATCAGGCGCGGGTAGCGCTTTAGCGGGTCATTCCTCAGGGCGCTGCTGGCGCCAAAATCGCCCGGGAAACTGCCGCTGTGGCGCATGTCCATGAAGTGCTGCCGCAAATGCGCCACTTCCTCATCGCTGAACAAGCCCGACACTGTGACGCAGCCGCGCTCCTGGAATTCCTTAGCATAATCCTGCATGTCGCTACTCCCGCAACCAGCCATTGCGCAATCGTTGCCAAACTCTACAATCGAATGTGCCAAGTGTAGCGAAGGGGGCGCGGCTATGCAAGCGATGGGCGTAGCGGATGTGCGGGCGGCGCTGGACAAGCTGGGGCTGGATGCCGCCATCAGCGAATTCGACAGTTCCACCGCGACATCACAGCAAGCGGCGGACAATGTCGGCTGCCAGCTCGGGCAAATCGTCAAGAGCTTGGGCTTCATGATCGACAAAACCCAGCCTGTGCTAGTCCTGGTTAGCGGCGACCAGTCCGTTGACGACCGCAAGCTGGCGGCGTGGTATGGGGTCGGGCGCAAACGCGCGCGCATGATGAAGGCTCAACAATGCCTGGATTTGCTGGGCTACGCGCCCGGTGGGGTCCCGCCCATTGCGCACCGCAGACCCGACATTCCCACTCTCATGGATGACACGCTGCGGCGCTTTGATATCGTCTATGCCGCCGCCGGCGCCGCCAACGCCATCTTCCCCATGCCGCTGGATTCTCTGCAGCGCATCACCGGCGCCCAATTCGCCGATTTGACTCGCGACGCCTAACCTCCGCCGATCAGCCGCACGCGGTCTTCCAGCGCCGTTAGCAGCTTGAGCAGTCGCGTCTGCCAATCCCCGTCCGCGCTCATGCGAACATCCGTCCGAGTAACCTCGATATCATCGCCCAGCACGATGCCGAGCAAATCGCGCTTCAGGGTCGCCAGATAGGGCAGCCTGATATGGATTTGCCCGCGCCGCAGCTGCACATGCGTAGCCCGCAGGTTCAACGCCAGAACCTTGACGCGAATCTGGGTTAGCAGCCCCTCGACAGCCTGTGGCAGCGCGCCGAAGCGATCCTTCAATTCGACGCGCATGGCTTCGACCTCGTCCAGTTGCGCGATATTGCCGATGCGCCGATATATCTGCAAGCGCAGCGCCATCTCCGGAATCCAGTCGCCGGGCAGGTAGGCGGGCAGCGGCAAATCGATGATGATGCGCTCGCGAGCCGAGGCTAGCGCCGGTTCACTGTCCTTTGCCGCGCCGCCACGCTGCTCCTTGACCGCCTGCTGCAGCATTTCCGTGTAGAGGTGCAAGCCTACGCTGGCAATATGCCCCGATTGGCGCATGCTCAAGATGTCGCCGCTGCCGCGCAATTCCAGGTCGCGCACGGCAATTTGAAAGCCCGCGCCCAACTGCGTGTTTTCCGCCAGGGTCTCCAGCCGTTCACGCGCCTCCTCGGTCAGCGAGCCGGGGCTGTGAAAGAAATAGGCATAGGCTTGCTGCGCCGAACGCCCGACCCGCCCGCGCAATTGATACAACTGCGAAACGCCGAAGTGGTCAGCGCGATCGACAATCAGGGTGTTGACGCGCGGCATGTCGATGCCATTTTCGATGATGGATGTGGAAAGCAGAATGTCGTAGGCTCCATGCGTGAACTCGGACATGATGGTTTCCAGGTTGCGGGCCGGCATCTGCCCATGTGCCACGGCAATGGACGCTTCCGGAACCAGTCGCTCCAGCTTGTGGCGGATGCCCTCTATCGACTTGATGCGGTTGTGCACGATGAAAACCTGCCCGCCACGATCCAACTCGCGGCGGATGGCCAAGCGACTGAGCTTGTCATCCCAGGCGCCTACCTGTGTGATGATGGGTTGGCGCTCTTCCGGCGGCGTCTGGATCATGCTGATATCGCGGATGCCGCTGAGACTCAGGTAGAGCGTGCGCGGGATGGGCGTGGCGGTCAGGGTCAAAATGTCGATGCGCGCGCGCAGCCCCTTGAAATGCTCTTTGTGCTTGACGCCGAAACGTTGCTCTTCGTCAATGATCATCAAACCCAGATTCTTGAATTTGATGTCCTTGGACAACAGGCGGTGCGTGCCGATGATGATATCGACCTCGCTGCTGGCCAGCCGCGCGGCGATGGCGCTTTGTTGCGGCTTGGTGCGGAAGCGCGACATCATCTCGATGCAAACCGGAAAGGCGGCCAGGCGTGCCTTGAAATTGTCGTAATGCTGCTGCGCCAGTACCGTCGTCGGCACGAGCACAGCCACCTGCATGCCATCCTGCACCGCTTTGAAAGCCGCCCGTAGCGCCACCTCGGTCTTGCCAAAGCCGACGTCGCCGCAAATTAGCCGGTCCATCGGCTTGCGCGCGGCCATATCTGCCTTCACCTGTTGGATGACTCGCAGCTGGTCTTCCGTCTCCACGAAGGGGAAAGCCGCTTCCATCTCGTGCTGCCAGGCGCTGTCCGGGCTGAAGGCATGTCCCTGGGCAGCCGCGCGTCGGCTGTATATCGCCAGCAGTTCTTTGGCTTCTTCTTCGGCATTGCGGCGGGCTTTGTCGCGCGCTTTCAGCCACAGCTTGGCTTTGCCCAATTCGCTGAGTTTCGGGGCTTTACCGTCCGCGCCTACATATCGCGACAGGCGGTCAGCTTGGTGGATGGGCACAAAGATGCTGTCGGCATTCTGATATTCCACCATCAGGAATTCGCGGGGCATGCCCTTGACAGTGCGGTGGCGCAAGCCGGCAAATCGTCCAATGCCAAAATCGACATGCACGACATAAGTGCCCTCGTCCCAATCGGCATAGCGGATATCCGGCGCGCGTTTGCTGCCAGAGGCGGCAGCATCGGCTTGTCGGCGCGGTTCCGGGCGCTGCCAGCCAAAGATCTCCGCATCGGTGATGAAGCGCAGCCCGCCATCCACCCCAGGCAGCGTCCAGCCTTCCGCAGCGACTCCCCGCAGGAATCGCAAACTGCCCGACTCGGGCGCTGAGTCGATCTGCATGACAGTCGGGACGAAGGTCGAGGCGTCCTGCTCGACCCACAGGTTCGCCAAGCGCTCGACCTGCTCGGTGAGAATGACAATGCGTTCGCCGCGCTGATGATATCTCCGTACTTGCGTCAGCATCGTGCGCAACTGCCCGCCAAATCGCTCGCCCGGCTGGAATAGCGGGGAGGAATCCCCGAAGTTGCCTAGAGCCAGGCCTGGAATGCCGGCGAGTTTCTTCTGCAAATCAGCCCATCCCAGATACGGCGCGGGGTGCCGCGGCGCGATCTGCCGCGACGACAACGCATCCCCATGGTTGATCTTGGCATCCTGGATAAGGTCAGTGCAAGTCAACCCCAAGTATTCGGGATCCTCGACTAACACGAGGCAATTGTCCGGCGCGTGATCCAGCAGGCAGGCGGTCTCAGGATACAAATAGGGCAAATAATGTTCCAAACAAGCGAAAGCGCTCCCCCTTGCGAGCGCGCCAATATCGGCGCTGATGCTGGAGAAGTCGTCATCGTCAGTGGTGAATTCGCTGGCCCAATCCGCCAGTTTCGCGCCGACAGCGGGCGCATGCAGAGGCAGCGCCTCGCGGGCTGGCACGATGCGCGCTGACATCAGTTTCGCGCGGCTGCGTTGGTCGCCGGGATCAAAATGGCGCAATTCGTCGATCTCGTCATCGAAGAAGTCGATGCGCACCGGGAATTCGCTGGCCAATGGGAAGATATCCAGGATGCCGCCGCGCCGACTGAATGTGCCTGGCTCCAGGACCAGCGTCGATGGTTCGTAACCTATGCCCAGCCAACGCGCGATCAAAGCCTCCATGTTGTGGCGCTGCCCGACGCGCAATGTCATGACGCTCTCGCGGAAGGTCTCGGGCGGGATGCTGGCTTGCATCAGCGCGCGCGCCGAAGCCACGATGACAGGCTGCCGCGCCGGATTGGCGTAGGCAAGAGCCTCAAGGGTGGCGATGCGGCTGCGGATGACGCCGGCGTCCCAGGGCGCGCGGTCATAGAATTGCCCGGATGGTTCGGCGAAGCGATGCAAGCGACTGGAATCGTGCAGCCAGATGGGTAATTGCTGACTGACATTATAAGCGCGCCGCGCCGTAGCCGTGAGGTAAATGACGGGTCCAGCCCAGTCCTTCGCCAGCGCCGCCAAAACATAGGGGCGTGCCGCCCGCAGGACATTGACCTCCGCGTCGACTTCGCCGCTGCCTAAGCCGTTCCGCAGCTGTCGCCAGGCGGGGCTGTCACGCAAAATGTCGAGCAAGCCAGCCAGTTGCAGCGTCATGCAGCCACTTTCCATTGTCAGATTGGGACGCGTCACTATAGCAGGGCGCCGGAGGCCGGGCTAGACGCGATTGGTTTTGAAGGCTGCTGCTGACGCCGCGTTATTCCACCAGCGCTTGATAGACCAGCGCGCGGAAGTCATCCTGGAAGGGCAGCATATTTTGCATCAACTGCGTCATGATGATGCCGACCAGCTGCTCCTGCGGGTCAACCCAGAAGTTGGTGGCGGCTGCGCCACTCCAGCCATAATTGCCGTCGGAGTTAAGCACGCCCGTCTCCGCCGCGTCCATGATGACACTGAAGCCCAAGCCGAAGCCCGTGCCCGGTATCTTTTCGGGTCCAATCGCCAGCGGCAGCAGCTCCGGCGCGATGTGATTGCGCGTCATGTATTCCAGGGTCTTGCGCCCGATAATGTGCGTCCCTTCCAGTTCGCCTTCGTTGTGCAACATAAGCGCGAACTGCCAATAATCGCTAGTGGTGGAAACCAGCCCGCCACCGCCGGAGGGAGCGCTGGCCCGCTGTGTATAATCGTGGAAGGGGATGTTGGGCGCGCCTGGATACTCGCTATAGTCACCGCTCTGCACATCGTGCAGGTATAACTTGGCAAAGCGATCGAGCTTGTCCGCCGTCACATGAAATGCTGTATCGACCATGCCCAGGGGCTGGAATATGCGCTCTGCCAGGAAGTCCTCGAAAGGCATGTCCGCCAAAACCTGCACCAGATAGCCGCAAACATCCGTCGCGTAGCTGTAATTCCAGCCGCTGCCGGGTTGGAAGCGCAGCGGCAACTCCGCCAAACCCAGCATCTTCTCTTCCAATGTGGCGGTTTCGCTGCGCAGGATGGAGTCGCGGTACATCTCTTCAATGGGCGTATCGTAGAAAAAGCCGTAGCTCAAGCCGGCGGTATGCGTCAGCAGATGGTGAATGGTCATGGGTGTCTCTTGCGGGACGAGCTGCGGACCCATGTAGCCCTGTGCCTTCAAGACTTTGCTGCGTCTGAAGGCTGGAATATAGCGGCTGACTGGCTCATACAGCTGGAAGGCGCCTTCTTCGTAAAGCATCATCAGCGCCACCGAAGTGATGGGTTTGGTCATGCTGTAGATGCGGAAGATGGTATCGCGCTCCATGGGCAGTGCCGATGCGGCATCCCGCCAGCCACAGGTTTCAAAATGCGCGATCTCGCCGTCACGAGCCACCAGCGTGACGAATCCCGCTACCTGTTCACGGTCGACATAGCGCTGCAAGCAGCTGTTGATGTGGTTGAGACGTTCGGCGGACATGCCGACTGCTTCCGGCGCGATGAGGTTCATAGGACGATCTCCTTGATTGTGCTGTTCCCCAAAGCAGCCAGCATCTTCAGTGCTTTGGGATGTTGCGGATTGAGGACCAGCGCCCGCTCGATTATTCCCCGTGCCGACACCAGTTCGCCAGTTTGCTGGTAGTATTCCGCCAAAATCAGATAGCGAGCCACGGCTTTTCTAGTGTCTTTCCGGGTCAAGAACCAGTCGACGATCTGCTGCTGTATATCGACCAGATCCGGCTGCATGGTCACGGCTTTGACGCGTTCGGCATTGGCCAGCCAGCCCTCGTCTAGCGCGTCATACAGCGCCGCCAATTTGAGATGGTTGCCCACGGCTTCATCCAGCCTGCCCAGCTTCTTTTGCAGGGCGATCAGCTTGGCCAGCGGTTTGGGGTCGCGCGGGGACAATTCATGCGCCCGCAGCGCCAGGTTCATCTGCGCCTCAAGGTCTACGACGGGGCGCGCCGCTTGCGCAGCAGCCGCATCGCCATTGAAGCGCGACATGGCAACCTCGATGCCATCGCGCAGCCAGACCTCCACAGCATCGGCGGCTCGCGACGTCAGTTCACGCGCCTGTATCGCTTCGTCGCCTTTGAAAGTCTGCAGCACATAATCGACCGGATTCATCCTGCCCGGCGGGCGACCGATGCCAAAACGCAATCGCGCGAAATCTTGGCTGCCCAGGTGCTGGATGATGCTGCGCAAGCCATTTTGGCCGCCGTGGCCACCCGACTTGCGCAGGCGAATCCCCCCAAAGGGCGTATCCAGATCGTCGTGAATCACCAGCAGGCAGCCCAACTCAATGTCGTAGTAGTCGACCAGGGCGCGAACTGCCTCGCCGCTGCGGTTCATGAAGGTCTGGGGCTGCGCCAGCTTGGCGCGTTCGCCGGCAATACGGCCATCCCAGGTCTTTGCGCGTTTCTCGCCGCGTGAGTTGCCCAAGCCGTGACGCCCCGCCAGTTCATCGACCACCCAAAAGCCGACATTGTGCCGAGTGTGCTGATACTTGAGGCCGGGATTGCCCAGCCCGACGATGAGGCGCTTGCTTGACATAGCATCTTCATTGTGCTGGATTCAATAGCCTGATTTAACCACAGCCCGCGCAGGCGGCACAGAGCGATTCCGCAGAAGTAGTGCCAAGTAAGTAATGAAAAACTTACCACCGAGGACACCGAGTCTAACTAGGGCACAGAGAAAAGGACTTTGTAGGCGCGACACTTGTGTCGCCCGCTGAACTAGGCTCATTGTACTCTTTGCGATCTGTGGCTGGTTTTCTAAGGACGAAGTTGGACTTGCTGAGGAGGCGGATGCTATAGCGCAATTTACAGGGCGCTGTCATCGACATAGCGCGGATAAGTCGATTTGGCAGCATCAGCCAAGCCTAAATCCAACTCCAGCGTGACGAAGGGCTGCGCCTGGCAAGTGGTCGCCAGCACAGCGCCATCCGGCTCGCAGATCCAGCCGGCGCCGCCCAATTGAACATGAGCCGCGCGCCCGACATGATTGGATGATAGGCAGAATGCGCCGGCCACGACCGCCGCGGTGCGCCCGCCGGCCAACCACTTGCCGTTGGTGTGCCAGGGCGTGCTGCGCGGATTCAGCAGCAGCTGCGCGTCTGCCTTCGCGTAGTCGCGCGCGTGCTGGGTGAACCAGATTTCCGTGCAGATCATCAGGCCGATGCGCAACTCGCCAACTTGCGCCGGTTGGAAATCGATGGGCGCGCGGTCATACCAGCTCGCTTCCCAATAGCCGGCATCCTCGGGCAGGTAGGTCTTATTATGAATCCAGCGCAAGCCTTGCGCAGGCGTCCAGCAATAGGCGCAGTTGTAACGCTTGCCGGCGACATCGCGCGGGGCAGTGCCGACCACGATCTCCGCGCCAAGCTCGTTCAAACGCGACAGCCAGCTTTCATGCGCCTTGACTGCCGCTATCCAAATCGAATCGTCGCGCTTGGGCGTCGTGCAAAACCAGGGCGCGAAGCACATCTCGGGCAACAGGACCAACTCGCTGGTCTGCGCCGCCACATGCGCGGAGAGCCGCCGCCAGTCGCGCTCCAGCTGACGCGCGTCGATCTGCGTGATGGTCGCTTTCATGCCAGTTGACGCTGCTGGCTGAATTGCGTTTCGTAGAGTTTGGCGTAGAGCCCAGCCAGCGCCAGCAGTTGGTCATGTGTGCCTTGCTCAACAATGGCGCCGCGATCCAGCACGAGGATAAGGTCGGCCGCCAGGATGGTGCTGAGCCGGTGCGCGATGACGATGCTGGTGCGCTCGCGCATGATGTGGCTAAGCGCATCTTGGATCAAGGCTTCGGATTGGCTGTCGAGGTGGCTGGTGGCTTCATCCAGCACCAGGATGCGCGGGTCTTTCAGCACAACGCGCGCGATGGCCATGCGCTGTTTCTCGCCCCCGCTTAGCCGATAGCCGCGCTCGCCGACGATCGAGTCGTAGCCTTCGCCCAAGCCCATGATAAAGTCGTGTATATGCGCGACCCTCGCCGCCGCTTCGACTTCAGCCTGCCTGGCTTCCGGCTTGGCATAGAGCAAGTTGGTGCGGATGGTGTCGTGGAAGAGATAGGTTTCCTGGGTGACCATGCCGATATTCTCCGCCATGGTTCGCAGCGACAGATCGCGCAGGTCATAGCCATCCAGCGTGATCCGCCCGGCTGTCGGGTCGTAGAGGCGCGGGATGAGGTAAGTCAGCGTGGTCTTGCCAGCGCCGCTAGGACCCACCAGCGCCACCAGCTGCCCCGGCTCTATGCGGAAGGACAGCCGATCCAGCGCCAGATCTCGCGCCTGATGCACGCTGCCGGTTGGACTAAAGCCATTATCGCCGCGTTTGAAACGTCCCGTGCGCGTGGCTGCCACATTATCCATGCGCCCCACCCGCTCAACATCCGTCAGCAATTGGTCTTCGCTGACGCTGTAACGGAAACTGACCTTGTCAAAGTCCAACGCGCCGCGGACATCCTCCAGATGAACGGCATCTTCCCGTTCGGCGATCTCCAGTGGCAGGTCAATAATCTCGAAAACGCGCTCGAAACTGACGATGCTCTGCGCGAAATCGACCGGCGCGTTGGTCAGGGCTTGCAGGGGCGTATACAGCTGCGTCAGATAAGCGCCAAAAGCTACGATGGTGCCGATGGTGAAAGCGTCTTGAATGACTAGAATGCCGCCGACCCAATAGACAAGCGCCGTGCCCACCACGCTGACCAAGCCAATCAGCACGAAGAACTGGCTGCCCAGCACAGCTCGCAAAATGCCAGCGTCGCGCACGTCGGCGGCGCGTTCTTCAAAATGCGCCACTTCCTGGTCGATGCGCCCGAAGAGCTTGACCAGCAGCGCGCCGCTGATATTCAGGGTCTCGTTCATCATGGCGTTCATTTGGGCATTGTGGCTCATCTGCTCCCGCGCGATTTCTTTCAAGCGCCTCCCCAAGCGCCGCGCAATGAAGATGAAGCAAGGCAGCACCAGCACGCCTAGAATCGTCAGCCGCCATTCCATGCTCAGCATCACCGCCAGCGTCGCCAGCACCGTGATGACATTGGTGATGATGGAAACGATGGTATTGCTGATGGCGTTCTGCGCGCCAACAACATCGTTGTTCAGCCGGCTCATCAGCTCGCCGGTTTTGGTATTGGTGAAGAAACGTAGCGACATCTGCTGCAAGTGAAGATAGAGCGCCACCCGCAAGTCGTAGATGACGCCCTCGCCGATGGATACATTCAACTTGCGCTGCACGACGCGCACTGCGCCGCTGGCTATCGGGATGGCCACCAAGCCCAGAGCCAGGACATGCAACTTGTCCATGTCCTTCTCTGCCAGCGCGCCGTCGATGATCTCGCGGAAGATCAGCGGGTTCAGCAAGCCCAGCCCAGTTGTCAGCAGGATGGTGAGCAGCATGCCGGCGATCTGCGGACGGTAAGGCTTGGCATAAGCCAGCACGCGTAGCAGCAGTTGCCGCGTCACATTTGGTTTGGCGTTGTCCACGCCGTGCATGTAGCGGAACCAGCCGCCGCCACGCATCATCGTCGCCGTCCTCAAATGTCATTTGTCTTAAGTATAGGCGGTCGAGCTATCGCCTTTGCCTGCCAATTCGGTCAGGTGTCGCGCAGTCTCTTTAGGCAGTGTTGTGTCGGGATTCGGCTACCTGTCCAGCGCCATGCCGCGCAGGATGGCTCGTGCGTCGGCCAGGCTGTCGGCGAAAAGCGCCTCACGCCCTTCGACAGCGCTTAGCAGGGTCTTCTGCAGCACCTGATAGGCGGTGCGTATCGCGCCATTCGCGCCCACGACTACCCGAGCGCCTTCGTTTGGTCGGGCTTCCCCGTTAGACAGCAAGTCCCGCGCCAGCGATAGAAAGTCGCTGGGGATGGAAGTGCCTTCCAAATCAATGATGAGATGCACCACCCGGTCGACGCTGCCGATGAGCCCGTCCGCCTTCTGCACCGCGGCTTCCAGGTCGGCGCGCGTCCATTCCGACTCGAATTCCAGAATAATCGCTGACTTCTGCTTGTTATCCCAGCGCGTGACGATCGCCATCTTGTCCGTCCCTCAACATGCCTTTCGCGGCGATGAAAATAAGTCAATTGCCGCAGCTGATTCCAGCCTTACCTTAGCACAAATGGCATCAAGATAAAGATTGAACTACAGAGGGCTAGTGTAGGGGCGAGGCGGTGACTCGCCCGCATACCCCCCTCGGTCCCCCCGAAGCATCGGGGGGAAGCACAGCCCGTACAGATTCCGTGTGCAATTCGCTTGCTGGTGGTTCCGAGGGGGTATGCGGGCGTCTCACTCCGGTACGATCTCGAAAGCAAATGCCGGCGCAGCGCGCTCGCCATCCACCGCCAGTTCTACACTCCATGTTCCGACCGTGAAATCCGCGTCCGTTTGGTCGATGAAGAACCAGATGCAACTGCCGTTGATGGTATTACGCGGCTGAAAGCTGAAAGTGGCGACCTGGCTGTCCCCTCGCCGCCAGACAGATGAAATAGTCGCGCCGGCTGGCACGGCAAATGCCCATGCGACCACATAGATTTGCTGGCTGCTCGGAGTGAAACGTGGGTTGGAATCACGGGCGCAGTCGCTGCTGTCGACGCCGCTGGCCATCACCAAGTTCTCCAATCGCGGTCCCGCGCGTATTGTGGCTGGCGGCGTCACGACTGGGATGAATTCTTCGGAGGTGGGTTCGCCAGCGTCCTCAGCGACTGTCACGGACGGCGCGGTGGCTGTGGCGGGTTCGTTCATGGTGTCCAGTTGGCTGACACTGGTGGCGATGTAGGCGCTTTCTGTGCCCAAGTTGATCAGGCTGTAGCGCAGGAACTCACGGGCTTCGGCGGCTTCTGTCACGCGGGCGCGGGCGTAATCCAGCGTGGTCTGCATGCGGGCTCGTGCCACGGTGCTAGTCGCGCGCAGAATCTCGAGTTCGGCGAGGGCAGCGCCTTGTGCGGCAGTGGCGGTTAACTCAACTGTAGAAGCGCTGCAGCCAGCCAGCGCAACCGCCAGCAGCAGCCATATACCAAGGCCAGCATGGCGCATGCGAGGCGACATCATACTCTGTAGTATAGCCTAGAATCAGCGAGCCACCTCAAGACTGACGAGGTGGCTCGCGGAGTGGAAGCGCCGGGGACCTGCCCCCCGGGTCCGCTGGTTTCGAAACGCGCACTTCTACAAGCTTAGCCCGCTGTTTTGTTTCACGCCTTGCGCACCCAGTAGGCGCGGTTCACAAGGCACTAGCCGATCAGTCTTAGCGCCGCGCTATCGGCGTCAGCGGCGGGCACCGCGGCTTTTTATGACACTCATCGCAGATCGTGCCGGGAAACGATACTGCGGGAGCGGTAGAGGACTTTCTGCCTCTACACCCTTCCTTTAGTAGCCTAAGCTACCATCGGGAGGGGTTGGAAGTTGGGTTTTGCACCTATGTGCGTTGCCAGTTTAGCGTGCTATGGCGCCACGGCTTGCCATGCGGTTTCAGCCACCAACGTCGAATCTAGTTCGCTCCCCTGCTGGCTGAAGACTTCGGCCGGACCCAACCCGGCTTCGGTCAATTGCGCAAATACAGCATATCACATTCGCGCCAGTTTGTAAAGCAATTGTTCGCAGGGAACATTTCGGCGAGATTGCCCAAAGCGCGCGTATGATAAGAGCAGGTTGAAGCTGGGGAAAGTGCAAGATGAAACTGCTTGGCAGGCTTGGATTTCGCGTCGCCCTTTTCCTAGTATCCGCAGTTGCCGTGCTGATGGTGGCCGCGCTGGTCTTTGTCGGCTCGCCGCAAGGGGCGCTCATGCCGGAAGCCGAGGCTGCCATGCGATCGGACACGAGCGTGCAGGTCTCCAGCGACGACTGGCTTAGCTTTTCGCCAGTTGCGGAGTCGCCAAGCAGCGGCTTCATCTTCTACCCTGGCGGGCGCGTTCAGCCGGAAGCCTATGCCCCGCTGGCACGCGACCTTGCAGAAGCCGGCTACCTGACGGTTATCGCGCCCATGCCGCTCAACCTGGCGATCCTGGATGTGTCGGCGGCGGATCGCATCCTGGCGGTGCATCCCGAAATTCAGCGCTGGGTCATCGGCGGGCACTCGCTGGGCGGCACGATGGCGGCGCGCTATGCCCATGCCAACCCCGACACAATTAGCGGACTGGCATTGCTGGCAGCCTATCCCGAGGCGCATATCGACTTCAGCCGGCGCGACCTTACGGTGGCGAGCATCTATGCCGAAAATGATGGCTTGGCGACCGTCGCGGAAGTCGAAGCCTCGTTTGCGCTGCTGCCGGATGAGGCGCTGCGAGTGAAAATCGCCGGCGGCAATCACGCGCAATTCGGCTGGTACGGCGAGCAAGATGGTGACAAGCTCGCGCTAATCAGCCGTATGCAGCAACATGAACAAGTGCTCGAAGTCGTACTGCGGCTCATGGACGCGGTTGGCAGATAGGCGGAAATCGTGCTAGATTTGGCGCTGGCAACTGGCGCTGGAGGCAGGGCAGATGGACGGTATGGCGGGACCGCAATTCAAACTGAATGACGAGCAAGAAATGCTTGTGCGCATGGCGCGCGAATTCACCGCTGACAACATCATCCCGGTGGCAGCGGAATATGACGAAAACGCTACCTTCCCCGAAGAAATCTTCCACAAAGCCCGCGAACTGGGCATCGCCAATATGCTGGTGCCGGAGGAATATGGCGGCGTCGGCGCAACCGCCTTCGAAGAAGTGCTGGTATCAGAAGAGTTGGGCTATGGCTGTACGGGCATCAGCTCTAGTGTGGGCACCAATTCCTTGGCGCTGCTGCCGATCTTGCTGGCCGGCACAGACGAGCAGAAAGCCTACTGGATGGGCGAGCGCATCAACGACCAAGGGCAATTCTGCGCCTATGGCGTTACCGAAGCCAACGCTGGCAGCAATGTCGCTGGCATCCAGACCCGCGCGGAGAAACGCGGCGCAGCTTACATCATCAATGGCAGCAAGACTTTCATCACCAACGCCAGCCACGCGCACTTCTATACGATATTTGCCAAGACCGACCCATCGGCGGGGCATCGCGGCATGACCTGCTTCATCATCGACCGCGAGATGCCCGGGCTCAGCGTCGGCAAGAAGTTTGACAAGCTGGGCCAGCGCGCTTCGGACGCCGCCGAGCTGGTCTTTGAAAATGTGGAAGTCCCCGAAGAAAACATCGTCGGTGGCGTGGGGGAGGGCTTCTACATTGCCATGAAGGTCTTTGACGCCAGTCGACCTGGTGTGGCGGCGGCGGCCTGCGGTTTGCAGCGGCGCGCGCTGGACGAAAGCGTCAAGTACGCGGCCGAACGAGAAGCCTTCGGTGTGCCCATCTATCAGCATCAAGCTGTCGGGCACAAAATCGCCGATATGGCCATCAACTATGAAGCCTCGCGTTTGTTGACCTGGCAATCCGCCTGGCAGGTAGACGCCGGCATAACCAATCCGCGCATCCCGGCTTTCGCCAAAGCCTTTGCTGCGGACATGGCCACTAAAGCCGCCGTGGATGCCGTGCAGGTCTTTGGCGGTTACGGCTATATGAAAGAATACCCGGTCGAGAAGCTGCTGCGCGATGTCAAGATCTTCCAGATTTACGAAGGCACCAGCGAGATCCAGCGCAATATCATCGTGCGGGAGCTCTTTCGCGGGCAGTAAGCCGGGCAGCGGTAATTCGCGCCTGAAAACTAATTCCAAATTTCGCGCAAGATTCGCCTTGACAGGCCCCTGCGCCCCTGCTAGCATCCGTCCTCGCACTCACAGCCAGCACCCTCCGCGCGGGAGGCAAGGCAGGCTGAATTGAGCAGATATGGCGACAGAGCCCAGCAGTGGCGGGGCATCTCGCCATAGACACGAAGGGATGGGCGTCTGGTGCGCCTGTTTGTTTGTCTAAGCGCGGGAATGCCAATCAAGAATTATGCGGAGAACCTAATGCCAACAGTCAACCAGTTGGTGCGCAAGGGACGCAAGTCCAAAAGCAAGAAGAATAAGGCGCCAGCGCTGCAGTATACCTTTAACGCGTTGAAGAATCGGCGCGCTCGCCAACAGAAGGGCGCTCCGCAGAAACGCGGCGTCTGCACGCAAGTCAAGACTATGACGCCCAAGAAGCCCAATTCAGCGCTGCGGAAAGTAGCGCGCGTCCGCCTGACCAACGGCATCGAGGTGACCGCCTATATCGGTGGCGAGGGGCATAACCTGCAGGAGCATAGCGTGGTGCTGGTGCGCGGGGGTCGTGTCAAAGACCTGCCCGGTGTTCGCTACCACATCGTGCGCGGCAGCCTGGATACCAACGGCGTCGAAGGACGCGGGCAACGACGCAGCAAATACGGGACCAAGCGTCCCAGGTAAGCGGGAGAGAGCAGCATGCCCAGAAGAAATCGTCCGCCCAAACGCATACCGGCGCCCGATGCCAAATATGGCAATTTGCATGTGGCTATGTTCATCAACCGCATGATGCGCGGCGGCAAAAAGAGCCTGGCAACGCGCATCATGTATGACGCGCTGTTGCGCATGGAAGAGCGCACCAAAAAAGATCCGGTCGAAGTCTTCGAGATCGCCATTCGCAATGTCGCGCCGGCGGTCGAAGTCAAGCCCAAGCGCGTCGGCGGCTCCACCTATCAGGTGCCCATTGATGTCTCGCATGAGCGCGGCATCACCTTGGCGATGCGCTGGTTGATCATGTTTGCGCGCGGCCGCAGCGGCCGCAGCATGTCCGAGAAGCTGACCAACGAACTGCTGGACGCCTACAACGGGCAGGGCAACGCTATCCGCCGCAAAGACGAAACTCACCGCATGGCGGAGGCAAACCGCGCCTTCGCCCATTTTCGTTAGCGCAATGAGCGCATGATCCCGAGCGCCAATCATCGGGAAATGGACGGGAAATGACGACGCTGAACCCCAGCTTTGAACTCGATAAGGTGCGCAATATCGGCATCATCGCGCATATTGACGCCGGCAAGACCACCGTCACCGAGCGCGTGCTCTATTACACTGGCATGGTGCACAAAATCGGCGAGACGCACGAAGGCTCCGCCACCACCGACTATATGGAGCAGGAACGCGAGCGCGGCATCACCATCACCTCGGCGGCGGTTACAGCTGGCTGGGACGGGCATCAGATCAACATCATCGATACGCCAGGGCATGTCGATTTCACTGCCGAAGTGCAGCGCAGCCTGCGCGTGCTGGATGGCGGCATCACCGTCTTTGACAGCGTGGCCGGCGTCGAGCCACAGTCAGAGACAGTCTGGCGGCAAGCCTCGGAATACAATGTGCCGCGTCTGTGCTTCGTCAACAAAATGGACCGCGTCGGCGCTGACTTTGACCGCTGCGTCAACATGATGGTCGACCGCCTCAAAGCCAATCCGGTGGTCATCCAGGTTCCCTATGGCAGCGGTGAAAACTTCGAGGGCATCATTGATCTGCTGCGCATGGAGCTGATCACCTACGGCAACGATGAAGGCACGGACATACGCTATCACATCATCCCTGAGAGCCATCGCGAAATGGCGGAGACGCGCCGCGAGGAGATGATCGAAAAGGTCGTCGAGAACGATGAATACTTGACCATGAAGTTCCTCGAAGAAGAGGAAATCACTGACGAAGAGATTATCGGCGCGCTGCGGGCGGGCACGATATCGGGCGCGCTGCATCCGGTTATGTGCGGCGCAGCGCTGAAGAACAAGGGCGTGCAAGCGCTGCTCAATATGGTGGTGGCGTTGCTGCCCTCGCCGTTGGATATCCCGCCGGTCAAAGGCGAGCACCCCAAGGATGGTTCGGAATTGCTACGCTGCGCGGACGACGATGACCCCCTGGCGGCGCTGGTCTTCAAAATCGTGTCCGACCAATACGGTCGCCTGGCTTTCACGCGCGTCTATTCTGGCGTGCTGAAAGCTGGCAGCATGGTCATCAACCCGGGCAATGGTCGCCGCGAGCGCATCGGGCGCATCGTGCGCATGTTTGCTGACCGCCGCGAAGATGTCCAAGAAGTACGCGCTGGCGATATTGCTGCCGTCATCGGCATGAAAGAGACCTTCACCGGCGATACCCTCTGCGCGCCCAGCAGCCCCATCCTGCTTGAGAACATCAGCTTCCCGGCGCCCGTCGTCGAGGTCGCCATCGAGCCCAACACCAAAGCCGACCAGGACAAAATGGGCATCGGCTTGCGCAAACTGGCGGAAGAAGACCCGACCTTCCAGATTGAGGTCGATGACCAGTTGGGGCAGACCAAAATCAAAGGCATGGGCGAGTTGCATCTGGAAGTGCTGGTCGACCGGCTGATGCGCGAATATGGCGTGGACGCCCGCGTCGGCAGACCCCGCGTCGCCTACCGCGAGACTATCACGCGCATGTCGGAAGTCGATACCACCTTCCGCCGCCAGACCGGTGGCGCTGGGCAGTACGCGCGCTGCACAATTCGCTTCGAGCCGCTGCCCGACGCTGAGAAGGATGAGGCTGTCGGCGAGTTGTACTTTGTCGATGCCATACGCGGCGGGAGCATCCCCAAGGAATTCGTCCCCGCCGTGAGGAAAGGCGTCACACAAGCCATGCAAGGCGGGGTTGTGGCGGGTTATCCGGTCGTGGGCATCAAAGCCTCGTTGATTGATGGCGCCTTCCACGAAGTCGATTCCAGCGAGATCGCCTTTACCATCGCTGGCTCGATGTGCCTGAAGGAAGGCATTCAAAACGGCGCGCCGGTAATTTTGGAGCCCTCAATGCGCGTGGAAGTGGTCGTGCCCGATGGCTACACCGGCGCGGTTGTCGGCGATATCTCGGCGCGGCGCGGCGTCATCACTGGCATGGAGCCGCACAGCGAAGGCATCTCGGTAATCAAGGCGCAGGTGCCGCTGGGCGAGATGTTCGGCTATGCCAACGACCTGCGCAACAACACGCAGGGACGCGGCAATTTCAATATGGAGTTCGATACCTACACCATCGCGCCCGACGCCATCGCCGACCTGGTGAAATCGGGGGCGCGCTAGGGTAGGGGCTGGGCAGGCAAAGCCGCCCATATCGATCGTTATCACCTATTCAAGTCGAGGAGTGCACAAGAGGGACAGACCGATGTCAAAGGGAAAATTCGAGCGCAGCAAACCGCATGTAAATATCGGCACAATCGGCCATGTCGATCATGGCAAGACGACCTTGACCGCCGCCATCACCAAGGTCCTGGCGTTCAAGGGGCAGGCGCAGGCGCGCGAATACGGCGACATTGACAACGCGCCGGAAGAACGCGCTCGCGGCATCACCATCAATATCCGCCATGTCGAGTACGAAACCGACAACCGCCATTACGCCCATGTCGATTGCCCGGGCCACCGCGATTACATCAAAAACATGATCACCGGTGCGGCGCAGATGGACGGCGCTATCTTGGTCGTCAGCGCGCCCGACGGTCCCATGCCGCAAACCCGCGAGCATGTCCTGCTGGCCAAGCAGGTCGAGGTGCCGGCCATGGTCGTCTACCTCAACAAGACCGACCAGATGGACGACGAAGAGCTCATTGAACTGGTCGAAATGGAGCTGGCGGAATTGCTGGAGGGCTACGGCTTCGACCCCGATACGCCCATCATCAAAGGCTCGGCGCTGGCGGCGGAAGAATGCAGCAGCACCGACCCCGACGCGCCCGAGTACGAGTCGATCCTCGAGTTGATGGAAGCTGTTGACGAGTGGATCCCGACCCCTCTGCGCGATGTTGACAAGCCTTTCATGATGGCGATTGAAGATGTCTTCTCCATCAAGGGGCGCGGCACGGTCGTTACCGGCAGCGTCGCCCGCGGCACGCTGCTGAAAGGCACGGAAGTGGACATCGTTGGCTTGCGCGACGAGATTCGCCAAACTGTGGTCACCGGCATCGAGATGTTCAACAAAGAGCTGGACCAGGCGCAAGCTGGCGACAACGCCGGCATTTTGCTGCGCGGCGTCGCCCGCACCGATGTGCAGCGCGGCATGGTCATCGCCAAAGTCGGCTCCATCACCCCGCACAAGAAGTTCAAGTGCGAGGTCTATGTGCTGCGCCGCGACGAAGGCGGGCGTCACAAAGCCTTCTTCACCGGCTACCGTCCGCAATTCTACATCCGCACCATGGATGTCACCGGCACCATCACTCTGCCCGAAGGCGTGGAAATGGTCATGCCCGGCGACAATGTCAACCTGGATGTGGAATTGATCACGCCGGTTGCGCTGGAGCGCGGTTCGTCTTTCGCCATCCGCGAGGGCGGCTTGACCGTCGGCGCCGGGCGTATCACCGAGATCCTTGAGTAAGCCTGTTCCAGGCGCGGACGGGGCAAATCGCGATCTCGTCCGCGCCTCTGAAAAGCCAAAGGTGGCAGCATGGCAAAGAACAAAATCCGCATTCGCTTGAAAGCCTACGACCATCGCGTGCTCGACCAATCCGCGGTGCGCATTGTGGATACGGCCGAGCGCACTGGCTCGCGGGTGGTGGGTCCGGTGCCGCTGCCAACGCGCATTGAACGTTTCACCGTGCGGCGCTCGCCCTTCATCGACAAGGACTCGCAGGAGCATTTCGAAATCCGCACGCACAAGCGGCTGATCGATGTACTCGACCCGGACAGCAAAACCATCGACACGCTGATGCGGCTGAATCTGCCGGCTGGCGTCGATATCGAAATCAAGATCTAAGAGCGGCGCTGTGCAGCCGCTGCGATAAAATTCGGGCGTTTTGGACGGCGCATCATTCGCCAGCGCCCGGACGGAGGCTACGCTCATGAAAGGCATGATTGGCAAAAAAGTGGGCATGACCCAGGTCTTCGACGAACGCGGCACGGTCATCCCTGTGACCGTCATCCAGGCGGGTCCCTGCTATGTCACCCAAGTGCGCAACAAAGCGCGCGATGGCTATGTCTCGGTGCAGCTGGGCTTTGGCGAAACCAAGCCCAAGAACCTGACCAAGGGACAGTTGGGACATCTGCAGAAGTCGGACTTGCCGGCGCTACGCCACCTGCGCGAGTTTCGCCTGGCGGATAGCGCCAATGTCGATGTCGAAGAAGGGCAGGAGATCACGGTGTCTGTCTTTGAGCGTGGCGATGTGGTGGATGTCATCGGCACCAGCAAGGGACGCGGCTTTGCCGGCACCATCAAGCGGCACGGCTTCGCACGCGGTCCCAAGACTCACGGCCAATCGGATCGTATGCGTTCACCGGGTTCCATCGGTATGTGCGCTACGCCGGGCAGGACGCTCAAAGGCAAGAAGATGGCGGGGCGCATGGGCAACGACCGCGTCACCGTGCAGAACTTGCCGCTGGTGGTCGTCGATGCCGAGAAGAACCTGCTGGCGGTCAAAGGCTCGGTGCCGGGCGCCAAGGGTAGCATCGTCATGATCAAGCCCGCCAGGAAGCGCGCCTGAGCCCGCGCCACAAACAGGAGTTAGCGCCATGCAGTTTCCAGTGATGAACAGCGCCGGGCAAGAGGTCTCTCAAGTCGAGCTGCCCAGCGATATTTTTGAAGCCAAGATCAATGTGGGCTTGATGCATCAAGCCTATGTGCGGCAGATGGCGAATGCGCGCCAAGGCACGCACAGCACGCGCTCCCGCGGGCAAATCCGCGCGACCGGTGGCAAGTGGTATCGCCAGAAGGGCACGGGCCGAGCGCGTCACGGGGCGCAAAGCGCGCCCATCTTTGTCGGCGGCGGCTTGGCCCACGGACCTAAACCGCGCGATTACAGCAAGAAAATGCCCCGCAAAATGCGACAGGGCGCCATCCGCTCCACGCTGAGCGCGCTGGTCCGCGATGATCAGCTGCTGCTGCTGGACGAACTGGCGCTGGACGTGCCCAAGACCAAGGCGATGCGCGAGCTCCTCGAAACGTTGGTGGGCGAGCAGTCGGCGCTGCTTGTGCTAACTGCTGAGCAGAAAGCCCTGCGAAAAAGCGTCAGCAACTTACCCAATGCGCACAGCATCGTCGTCAATTACCTGAATGTTCGCGACTTGCTGAAGTACGACAAAGTCATCATGCCGCTGGCGTCGCTGGAAGTCGTTGCCAGCCTCTGGGGCAAAGGAGCCTGACATGGCGCAGTTGCATATCTACGACATCATTCGCCGCCCGGTCATCACGGAAAAGTCGACCGAGTTGGCGGAGGCGCAGAACAAGTATGTCTTTGAAGTGGCGGGCAAAGCCAACAAAATCCAGGTCAAGGAAGCCGTCGAAGAAATCTTTGAGCTGGACGGGCAGGTTGTCAAAGTCAACACCATGGTCATGCCAGCCAAACGTGGACGCCGCGGGCGCAATTCTTACATCCGCTCGCGTCAATGGAAAAAAGCGATCGTCACGCTTGAAGAAGGCGTGTCGATTGAGCTCTTTAATGTCTAGGAGAGCATGAGCGATGCCCATCAAGGTCTACAAACCCACATCGCCCGGTCGCCGCGACATGACCGGCTACTCCTTTGAGGAGATCACCAAGAGTAAGCCGGAACGCTCCCTGACGCGCGCCTTGCGCAAAAAGGGCGGGCGCAACAACACCGGGCGCATCACAGTCCGGCATCGGGGTGGCGGGCACAAGCGCCGCTACCGCCTCATTGATTTCAAACGCGACAAAGAAGATTGCCGCGCCGAGGTCATCGCCATTGAATACGACCCCAACCGTTCGGCGCGCATCGCCCTATTACAGTATGAAGACGGCGTCAAAAGCTATATCATCGCGCCGATGGGCGTTTCCGTTGGCGACACGCTCGGCAATGGCGCCATGAGCGCGCTACGTCCGGGCAACTGCCGCGCCCTCAAGGATATCCCGTTGGGCACTGTCGTGCACAACATTGAGATGCGCCCTGGCAAAGGCGCGCAGATCGCTCGCAGCGCTGGCACATCGGCGCAGATTTTGGCGGCGGAAGGCAAGTATGTCACCCTGCGTCTGCCCAGTGGCGAGATGCGGATGATCCTGGGCGCCTGCCGCGCCACCATCGGGCAGGTGGGCAATGCCGAACATGGCAATGTCAAGCTGGGCAAAGCTGGTCGCAAACGTTGGCTGGGCTGGCGTCCGACTGTGCGCGGCACCGCCATGGACCCGGCCAGCCATCCCCACGGCGGCGGCGAAGGCAAAACCGGCATCGGCATGGCCGCTCCCAAGACGCCCTGGGGCAAAAAGGCGCTGGGCGTGCGCACACGCCGCAACAAACGCACCGGCCAATTCATCATCCGCCGCCGCGGCAAGCGCCGCTAATCAGGAGGCAGCGCAATGTCACGCTCACTCAAAAAGGGCTATTACATCCAGCCCAAATTGCTGGAAAAGGTCGAGCGCCTCAACCGGCAGAACAAAAAAGTGGTCATCCGCACTTGGAGCCGCGCCAGCACGATCTTTCCGCAGATGGTTGGGCATACCATCGCCGTGCACGACGGTCGCCGGCATGTGCCCATTTACATCACCGAGAATATGGTCGGGCACAAGCTGGGCGAATTCGCGCCGACGCGCACCTTCCGCGGGCATATCACCGATAGCAGACGATAGGAATCAGGACCATGGAAGTTCGAGCGATTACCCGTTACCTGCCTATCTCGCCGCAGAAGCTGCGCTTGGTCTGCGACAAGGTGCGCGGGATGGATGCCGAAGAGGCGCTGATCGTGCTGGAATTCATGCCGCAGAAGGGCGCTGAACTGGTCAGCAAGACCTTGAACTCGGCAATGGCCAACGCGGTCAACAACTTTGACCTGAACCGCGAAGAGCTCTATGTCTCGCAGATTTATGCCGGCGACGGTCCCACGCTCAAGCGCTTCAAAGCTGGCGCTCGCGGTCGCTACAAGCCGCGTCTAAAACGGACATCGCACCTCTGGGTGATGGTGGCAGAACGAGAGGAAGAAGACTAATGGGTCGCAAGGTTCATCCCAAGGGCTTTCGTCTAAAAGTAATCCGCGAATGGGACGCGCGCTGGTACGCCGAGGGCGAGCGTTTTGTCAACTTGCTGATGGAGGATCGCCAGGTCCGCAAGTTCATCCGCCAGAAGACTGTCCGCGCCGGCGTCTCCCGCATAGAAATTGAGCGCCAGCCCAATCTTGTCATCATTACCATTAATACGGTGCGCCCCGGTCTCATCATCGGGCGCAAGGGCGAGGCGGTGAAGGAACTTCGCCAGCAACTGCAAGAGATGACCGGCAAAACGGTCAAGGTCGAAGTCAGCGAGATCGACAAGCCCGACCTGGACGCCAAACTGGTCGCGGAAAATGTCGCCGGGCAACTGGTGCGCCGCATCGGTCACAGCCGCGCCATGAAGCGAGCCATCATGCAGGCGATGCGACAGGGCGCAGGCGGCATCCGCATTGAAGTCAGCGGCCGCTTGGGCGGCTCGGACATGGCCAGGCGCGAGTGGCTCTTTGACGGGCGCGTGCCCCGCAACACCTTGCGCGCGGATATTGATTATGGCTTTGCCGAAGCGCTCACGACCTTTGGGCAGATCGGCGTCAAAGTCTGGATTTACAAGGGCGACATCCTGCCGGGCGAAGACCCCTTCAGCACCGGCGCCCAACGCAGCAACCAGCCCGATGGACGCCGCCGCCGCAAATAGCGGACTAATAACAAGGGAAACAACAGCCATGTTGATGCCAAAACGCAGGAAATACAATAAACAGATGCGCGGTCGCATGCGCGGCAAAGCCCGGCGTGGCGCTGTCGTGCAATTTGGCGACTATGGCTTGCAGGCGCTGGAGCCCAGCTGGGTCACCAGCCGGCAGATCGAAGCCTGCCGCCGCGCCATGGTGCGCTATATCCGCCGCCGCGGCAAAGTCTGGATTCGTATCTTCCCCGACAAGCCGGTCACGCAAAAAGCCGCCGAAACCCGCATGGGCAAGGGCAAAGGTTCTGTCGAGAAATGGGTCTGCGTGGTCAAACCGGGGCGCATCCTGTTTGAGATGAGCGGCGTCCCGGAAGATGACGCCCGGGAAGCGCTGCGCCTCGCCTCCCACAAGCTGCCCATCAAAACCAAGTTCGTCAAGCGCTTTGATCCCATCTCCGGGCGGGAGGTTAGCTAATGCACATCAACGAAATCCGCGCGCTTTCCGACGATGCCATCCTGGATCGTATCGAAGATCTCAAGGTCGAGATGTATACCTATCGTATTCAGAAAGAGTCCGGCGAGTTGAAAGACACCACCTTGTTCCGCAAAGCCCGGCGCGATATCGCCCGGCTGAAGACCGCCCTGCGCGAACGGGAGCTGGCGGCGGAACTGGTAGCCCAAGGGGGGAACCATGCCGAATAATCGCAAGCGTCTGGTCGGCACTGTCGTCAGCGACAAAATGCAAAAGACGGTGGTGGTCGCCATCGAGAACCGCAAAATGCATCCCGTCTATCACAAGGTTGTCTCGTCCACCAAAAAGGTGATGGCGCATGATGAAACCGGCGCTCCCATTGGCGCGCTGGTGCGCATTGTACAGAGCCGACCCATCAGCAAGCGCAAACGCTGGGTGGTTGAAGAAGTGCTGGAAGCGCCAGCCGAACTGGGCAGCTGAGCCAAGCGCGATCCAGCTGTGGGAACGGAGAGAGCATACACATGATTCAGACGGAATCGCGACTGAAAGTCGCCGACAACAGCGGCGCGCAGGAAATCCTGGTCATCCGCGTCATTGGGGGCTCGCGAGTCAAGTACGGCTATGTCGGCGATATCGTGGTCGCCACGGTCAAATCGGCATCGACCAGCGGCGCGGTCAAAAAAGGCGAGCTGGTACGCGCGGTGATCGTGCGCACGCTCAAGGAATACCGCCGCGCCGATGGCTCCAGCATCCGCTTCGATGACAACGCTGCCGTCGTGCTGGCGGAAGACCTGGAAAATCCGCGCGGGACGCGCGTTTTCGGTCCCGTCGCGCGCGAGTTGCGTGATAAGGGCTTCATGAAGATCGTTTCATTGGCGCCCGAAACTTTGTAGCAGAGGACAGACAAATGCAACGAGTGCAGCAAGGAGACATGGTCGAAGTCATCGCCGGCCGAGACAAAGGCTTGCGCGGCGAGGTCGTCCGGGTACTGGTAAAGAAAAACCGCGTCATCGTCAATGGCGTCAACATTTTGAAGCGGCACCGCAAGGCGCGTCCTGGTCCGGGTGGACAACAAATCCCCGCCCAGATCATGGAATTCGAGGCGCCGCTGCACTTGTCGAATGTGATGCTGGTCTGCCCACACACCGACGAGCGTACGCGCGTCGGCTATCGCATGACGGAAGATGGCAAGAAGACGCGCTATAGCAAAAAAAGCGGCAGAAACATTGAATAGCCAGGGCGAGGCGATTATGGAAAACCGCATGTACACCCGCTACATGGAAGAAGTTGTGCCGACTTTGACGCAGGAATTCGGCTACACCAACCGGATGCAGGTGCCGACCCTCAGCAAAATCACGCTGAACATTGGCGTAGGCGAAGCCATTGACGAGCCGCGTTCGCTGGATGGCGCTGTGGAAGACCTCAAGACCATCACCGGGCAGCAGCCAGTCGTGACTCGCGCC
Organism: Anaerolineae bacterium; assembly: GCA_034420985.1. GTDB lineage: Bacteria > Chloroflexota > Anaerolineae > Aggregatilineales > Phototrophicaceae > UBA6055. The sequence goes on from DAOUKU010000065.1 coordinate 196,080, forward strand.
AAGAAGAGCATCGCCACCTTCAAATTGCGCGAGGGCAGGGCGATCGGCGCTAAGGTGACGCTGCGCCGCGAACGGATGTGGGCGCTCTACGACCGGCTGGTCAATATCGCGCTGCCGCGCATCCGCGATTTCCGCGGCGTGCCCAACAAACTGGACGGGCGCGGCAATTTTACCGTCGGCCTGCGCGAGCAACTGGTCTTTCCGGAGATTGACTTTGACAAAATCGACAAAGTGCGGGGGATGGAAATCACCATCGTAACCACCGCCAAAACGGATGAGGAAGGGCGGCGTTTGCTGGCGCTGCTCGGCATGCCTTTCCAGGGGAATTAGAGGGGATTATATGGCGAAGAAATGTATGCAATATCGGGAACAACGGCGCAAGTACCCGGTGCGGGTGCGTAACCGCTGCAAGGTCTGCGGTCGCCCACGCGCGTACTATCGGCGCTTCGGCCTTTGCCGCATCTGCTTCCGCGAGATGGCGCTCGAAGGCGAGATTCCCGGCGTTGTGAAGTCGAGTTGGTAGGGGGCGGTTATCGTGTCGAATGTCACAAATGATCCAATTGCCGATATGCTGACGCGCATCCGCAACGCGCTTACCCGTGGCAAACCGGAAGTCATCGTGCCCAAATCCAAGATCAAGGTGGAGATCGCCCGTATCCTCATGGAAGAGGGTTATATCCAGGATTTCAGCATCGGCGATGAAAGCCCGGTGCCATTGATTAAAGTGCGGCTCAAGTACTTCGGCAGCCGGCGCGATCGCCGGCCGGTCATCACGCAGTTGCGGCGCATCAGCAAGCCCGGACGGCGCGTCTACCGCAAGCGCCGGGAGCTGCCCATTGTGCTCAGTGGCACGGGTATCGCCATCGTCACCACGCCCAAGGGAGTGATGACGGCGCAGCAAGCGCGGCGCGATGGCGTCGGCGGTGAAGTGCTCTGTTACATCTGGTGACGGAAGGGGAAGCGCCATGTCACGCGTAGGCAAGCAGCCGGTTGCGCTGCCGGAGAAAGTCAGCATCAAAATCGACCGCAACAGTGTCACGGTCAGCGGACCCAAGGGAGAGTTGAGCCGCGACTTCAACCCGGAGATGGCCATCCGCCAGGAAAACGGCTCGATCGTAGTCGAGCGGCCCAGCGACCAGCGTCACCACAAGGCATTGCATGGCTTGACGCGCGCGCTGCTGGCGAATATGGTAGAAGGCGTTTCCAAGGGCTACCGCAAGACCCTGCAAATCCAGGGCGTCGGTTACCAGGCACAGTTGCAAGGCTCGAAATTGCAACTGCGCCTGGGGCACTCGCACGAGGTCATCGTGGAGCCGCCGGAGAATATCCAATTTGATGTGCCGAAAGATTCGCGCGGCACCATCATTCATGTGGATGGCATCGACAAGCAGGTGGTCGGGCAGGTGGCGGCGGATATCCGCGGCTGGCGCCCACCTGAGCCCTACAAGGGCAAGGGCGTGCGTTACCTGGGCGAGTATGTGCGGCGTAAAGCCGGCAAGGCTGGCAAGCGTTAGCCGGTCGCGAGACGAGGATAAGGAACCATGGCTGATATTATTGGTCGCAAGAAACGCATCGCGCGCAAAAGACGGCACCGGCGCGTGCGCAGGCATATCTCTGGCACGGCTGGGCGACCGCGCATGAGCGTCTATCGCAGCAATCGCAACATCTTTGTCCAGGTCATCGACGATGTCGCCGGGCACACCCTGGTCGCCTGTTCGACTATCGACCGCGAGTTGACGCCGCAGCTGGCGGATAGCAGCAAGCTGGAAGCGGCCAAGCTGGTTGGGCGGACGGTCGCTGAGCGGGCGAAGGCTGCTGGCATCGGCGCAGTCGTTTTTGACCGCGGCGGATTTACCTACACTGGCAGAGTGGCGGCGGTGGCGCAAGCTGCCCGCGACGCTGGGCTGCAACTATAGGCTGGAGTTGGATTATGGCAGATCGCAGAAGACGGGATTCGCGCCGCAACCGAGACGAAGAGCGCGATGAATTTGACGAGCGCGTGGTGGATATCCGCCGCGTGGCGAAAGTGATCAAGGGCGGGCGGCGCTTCGCCTTTCGCACTGTTGTAGTTGTTGGCGACGGCAAGGGCAATGTCGGCATCGGCATCGGCAAGGCGCGCGCCGTGCCGGACAGCATCCGCAAAGCCTCCGAGCGGGCGCGGCGCAGCATCCAGTCCGTCTCCCTTTCTGGCACGACCATTCCCTATACCGTCACTGGGCGTCATGGCGGCGCCAGGGTGTTGCTGAAACCGGCCGCTCCCGGCGCTGGCGTCATCGCTGGCGGCGGCGTCCGCGCTGTGCTTGAGGTGGTGGGCGTGCGCAACATCTTGACTAAGAGCCAGGGCAGCGCCAACTTGCTGAATGTAACCATGGCGACTTTGGACGCGCTGAAACAGCTGCGCAGCAGCGAGCGAATCGCCGAGATGCGCGGCAAGCGACCCTACGAAGTCGCCCCGTTTTGGGAGCGCCGGCGTGAAGGAGCGGACAATGCCTGAGCGCAGCGGCAAGTTGCTCAAAGTAACCCTGGTCAAGAGCCCCATTGGCTACAACAGCCGCCAGAAGGCGACGGTGCAGTCGCTGGGCTTGCGGCGCATACGTCAGTCGGTGCTCATCGGCGATGCGCCTCAGATCCGCGGCATGATCGCCAAAGTGAGTCATTTGGTGGCGGTGGAAGAGGTTAGCGAATGAAATTGCATGATTTGAAGCCGGACGAAGGTTCCAAGCGGCGGCGCAAACGCGTCGGGCGCGGCATCGCTGCGGGCGGCGGCAAGACTGCCGGGCGCGGCCACAAGGGCCAGGGCGCGCGCAGTGGCGGCGGCAAGGGTCCCTACTTTGAAGGTGGGCAGTTGCCCCTGGTGCGGCGTCTGCCCTTCAAGCGTGGCTTCACCAATATCTTCGGCATCACCTATCAAGAGGTCAATGTCGATATGCTGGATGACCGCTTTGACGATGGCGCTGTGGTCAATGGCGAATCGCTGCTGGCTGCTGGCCTCGTGCGCAAAGCCGGTGACCCCATCAAGGTCCTGGGGCGTGGCGAACTGTCTAAAAAGCTGGAAGTGCACGCCAACAAGTTCACCAAGAGCGCCGCAGCCAAGATCGAGGCGGCTGGCGGCTCAGTCAATGCCCACGCGCTGAAAGTTACCGGCGCGCGCGCCACAGTCAAGCGCCTGCGCAAGGTCGATCTGCAGCGGCTCTATGGCGAGGCGGAGTAGGCTCGTCCCCGTGCCCGCAGGCACAGTAGTGATGAGGACAAGGTCTGATGATTCAAGCATTGCGTAACGCCTGGCGCTTGCCGGATGTGCGGAACAAGCTGCTCTTCACCGTATTCATCCTGATCGTCTACCAATTCGCGGCGCATGTGCCGGTGGTTGGCGTCGATCGCAATGTGCTGCGGCAGGTCTTCGAAAGCGGCAGCAGCGCCGGCAACCTGATCCAGGTGATGAACCTACTGTCTGGCGGCGCGGTCGCCAATTTCAGCGTCATCGCCAACGGCGTTTACCCCTACATCACCGCTTCCATCATCTTCCAATTGCTGGTGCCCATCGTGCCGGCTTTGGAACGGATTCAGCGCGAGCCAGGCGGGCAAGAGAAGATCCAGCGCTATACCTACTATGTCGCCATCCCCATGGCGGTATTGCAGGCGCTGGGGCAGATCAGCATTTTCAATCTGGCGACGGGCACAGGGGCGGAGATTATCCCCGGCTTCGGCTTCGGCATAGGCAGCAACCTGCTGCTGACCGTATCCGTGCTGACGACCATGACAGCCGGCACGATGTTTGCCATTTGGCTCGGCGAACTCATCACCGAGCAGGGCATCGGCAACGGCATTTCTATCATCATCTTCGCAGGCATCGTGGCGCAAGCGCCACAGAACCTGATCCAACTGTTGACGCAACAGCCCGATCGCACATTGTACAATTTGGCGCTCTTCATCGTCATCACGGTGCTGAGCGTGCTGGCGGTGGTGATCATTCAAGAGGGCGTGCGCCGCATCCCCGTGCAATATGGTCGGCGCGTGCGCGGCAACCGGCAATTCGCGCAGCAGGACAGCTTCATCCCCCTGCGCGTCAACCCCGTGGGTATGATCCCGCTGATCTTCGCCCAGTCCATCATCACTTTCCCCGCCATCATCGCCAGCTTGTTCCCGCCGGGCGTGGTGGGCAACACTATCCAGACGACCTTCGGCAACCAGCAGGGGCTGCTCTACTGGGGCACCTTCTTTCTGATGACGGTGGGCTTCACCTTTTTCTATGCGGAAGTCATGGTTGGCAACCAGAACTTGGCGGAGACTTTGCAGCGCAATGGCGGTTTCATCCCTGGCATACGGCCTGGCAAGCGCACGGAAGATTTCATCAAGTCGACGACGCGGCGCATCACCTTTGTGGGCGCCTTCTTCCTAGGCGTCATCGCCATCATCCCTGGGGCGGTCGACCTGGTGAACCGCATCATTTTCCCGCTGGAAGCCTCGGCGGGCGGCGCGGTCATCAACGCCGGCTTGGTCATCTCCGGTTCGGGCTTGATCATCGTGGTCGGCGTGGTCATTGACACCATGCGCCAGTTGGAAGCGCAGTTGGTCATGCGTAATTACGAAGGCTTCATGCGCTAGACCGACGCGCAAATGGGAACTTGAAGAGCCGGGCGCTGTACATGCTCGGCTTTATTTTTGTCCCCAACGCGGGGCAGAAATGGAGTACGCCGGATGAGCTTATATGTGATTTTGATGGGCGTGCAGGGCGCTGGTAAAGGCTTGCAAGCCAGGCGCATCGAAGAAGGCTACGGCATCCCGCAGGTATCGACTGGCGATCTCTTCCGCGCCATGCAGACGCGGACCGATGAGCTGGCGCGCAAAGTTCAAGAGCTCATGGCGGCGGGCATCCTGATCGATGACGATACGACCAACGCCATCGTCGCCGACCGCCTCGCCCAGCCCGACGCGCACAAGGGCGTCATCCTGGATGGCTACCCGCGCAACCGGGTTCAAGCTGCCTTCCTGGAAGGGCATCTGGCTGAGAAAGGCGCGGGTGTGGATGCCGTGCTGCTGCTGGAGCTCGACTTGTTCACTGCCTTCAAGCGCGCCTTTGGGCGGGTCACAGCCAGTGATGGCACAAGCTACAACTACTATTTCAAAGACAAGGGCGTCGACTTTGACTGGCTGTCCGACGAGAGCGGAATGCATCCGCCGCGGCTGGAAGCAAAACTGCGCGAAAATGGCGAGGCCTTAAAACGCCGTCCTGACGACGCCAGCGCTGATGCCATCATCAAGCGCATCGACACTTTTCTGGAGACGACACAGCCGCTGATTGATTACTTCGGCGCCAAAGGTTTGCTGCGCAGGATCAATGCCGACCAGAGCATCAACGCGGTCTGGGCGGATATCACGCGCGCGCTGGACGGGGACTAATGTGCTCCCAAGGGACTGACGAGCGGCAAAGCCAGCCCACGCTAAAGACTCCTGAAGAAATCGACATCATGCGCGAGGCAGGGCGCATCGTCGCCAGGGCGCATGAAGCCGTGCGTCAAGCCGTCGCCCCCGGCATCAGCACCAAAACGCTGGACACCATCGCCGAAACTGTCCTGCGCGATCATGGCGCGGAACCAGCCTTCCTCGGCTATGTGCAAGGTGAGCGTCCTCCTTATCCAGCCACCATCACCGCTTCCGTCAATGACGAACTCGTGCATGGCATCCCGTCCGAGTCGCGCATCCTCCGTGAGGGCGACATCATCGGTATTGACCTGGCTTGCTTCTATCAGGGATTCGTCGGCGATGCAGCTTATACGCACGCGGTGGGCGAGATTTCCCGCGCGGCGAGACGGCTGATGGCTGCTACCGAGGCGGCGCTGGCGGCGGCTATCGAGGCCTCAAGGTTGGGCAAACGCATCAGTGATGTGGCGCGCGCGACCGCCAAAACCGCCGGGCGCAACGGCTACAGCGTGGCGCTGGAATATACTGGGCACGGCGTCGGGCGGGAAATGCACGAAGCGCCGCAAGTCCCCAACTGGTGGCACAGCCGCAAAAGCAAACATCAGTGGGAGGATTACCCGCTGCAAATCGGCATGACCTACGCCATTGAGCCTATGCTCATCGCCGGGCGTCCTATGTTGGAGGAACTAGACGACGGCTGGACGGTGGTGACCAAAGATGGCTCGCTGACGGCGCATTTCGAACATACCGTCGCCATTACAGAAAGTGGTCCGCGCATATTGACGCTGCTATGAGAATACTTGCGCTGTTGCTTCTACCGCTGCTGCTGTCGCTGACGCCAGCGCAGGCACAGAGCCGATATGAAGCTCGTGACTGCGCAGAGATCGCGGCTTGGCTGCTGGAAGTTGACTCAGAAGCCTATAGCTGCGGCCTATTGCATGTGCCCGAAAATCGCCGCAATGGCGCGTACGGACGCATGCTGGAGCTCTTTGTCGTGCGCGTCGCGCCAGTTTACGACATGGGCAATCCGCCTGTCATCTATCTGGATGGCGGACCAGGCGGCGCGGCATCGGCGGCGGCATGGGATGTGCTGGAATCGGCGCTGCGCCAAGAAAACGAGCTTATCCTGATTGACCAGCGCGGCACGGGCTACTCCAAACCGTCTCTGAATTGCCCGGAGATGGACGAAGCCGCTGAGGCGGGCGGGGACTCCGCTGCTCTGCAGCATTGCCGTAATCGCCTGCTGGTGGAGGGCATCGACCTAAGCGCCTACAACAGCGCCAACAACGCCTGGGATGTACAGGACTTGTTGGTCGCGATGGACATTGACGCAGCCAACATCTACGGCATTTCGTATGGGACGCGGCTGGCCTTGACTTTGGCGCGCGACTTCCCGGCGCGGCTGCGCGCTCTCATCTTGGATGGCGTCTACCCGCCGCAAGCTCAGTTGGTCAGCGAGCAGGGCAAGAATGGGCAGGGCGCATTTGACCAACTATTCAAAGACTGCGCCAACAGCCCAGCTTGCGCTAGCGCCTATCCCAACCTGCGCGAACAGTTCAATGCTACCGTGGACAAGCTGAACGAATCACCCGCCGAGGTATTGGATTGGAATACTTACGAAGAGCGCGAAATGGACGGTGTTGAGTGGATCAACTACTTCTTTAGCCTGCTCTATGACAGCACGGTCTTGCCCTATCTGCCGGCTTTCATTGCGGCGCACGCGGATGGTGACTTTCATAATGACCTCGCGCCCTTCCCAGGTGAAGATGAATCCGACGACTGGGTCGAGATACCCACCGAGTTCGAAGAGCTGGACAGCGACAGCGAGGGCATGTTCCACAGCGTAACCTGCGCCGACGAAGTCGCTTTCGACACTTACGAAGCGGCGCTAGAGGCGGGCAAGGAACTCGAACCGCGAATGGACCAGGCGCTGACGACGGCCGCAATTTGGTTGCTTGACTCCTGCGATCTCTGGAATGTACCGGCCTCGCACCCGCGCGAGGCTAATGCAGTGCACAGCGATATCCCGGCGTTGCTGCTGTCCGGCGCTTACGATCCGATCACGCCGGGGGAATGGGGCGCCTTGGCTGCGCGCACGCTGAGCGGAGGCTGGCATTATGTCTTTCCCGCGGCCGGGCACGGCGTGCTGGGCAGCCACGCCTGCGCCGATCTTTTGCTGCGGTCCTTCCTGGATGACCCGACGGCGCGCCCCGATGACGACTGTGTGGATGCGCTGCGTCCGCCAGATTTCTACCGCCGATGACAATCTGACCAGGCGCGAATTTGTCCTTTACATTCCGCGAGTCTGTGTTACACTGCCCCTTCGTTGTCAGCAGGCTGGGCGGCGCGGGTTTTTGCGTCAATTGGAAGCCAGTCAAAACTGAGGATCTTGTAATGAAAGTATCAGCCAGCGTCAGGCGGCGCTGCCCCAAGTGTCGGGTCATCAAGCGCAAGCGCCGCGTGATGATCATCTGTGACAATCCCAAGCACAAGCAGAGGCAGGGCTAAGCCCTGCAGGCGACCAGGAGGCGCATCCATGGCCAGAATTGAAGGCGTAGACCTGCCGCGCGACAAACGAGTCGTCATCGGCTTGACCTACATCTATGGCATCGGCCGCTCCACTAGCCAGCGCTTATTGGACAGCGCCGGCATCGACTACAGCACGCGCGTACGCGATCTCAGCGAGAGCGAGGTGCAGCGTCTGCGCGAGTTGATTGGCGGCTTGACCACCGAGGGCGATTTGCGCCGGCAGACCCAGTTGAACATCAAGCGGCTGATGGAGATCAATTCCTACCGTGGCTTGCGACACCGGCGGCGTCTACCGGTGCGGGGCCAGCGCACCCGCACCAATGGTCGTACACGCCGCGGCAAAAAGCAAACCGTTGCCGGGCGCGGGCGCCGGCGCGGCGCCACCAAGAAATAGCGCGATTCCGCCAATAGGCGCGCGAATATCCCAACCCGGCAAGCTATAGTAAGGCATCTGGAGCAGCTGCATGGCACGAGCACGAAGAAGCGGTCGCGGTACAGCCCGGCGCGCTTACAAAAACATCCCCTACGGGCAGGCGCATATCTACGCCACCTTCAATAACACCATCGTTTCCATGACCGACCAATCTGGCAATGTCATCACCTGGGCGAGCGCGGGCACATCCGGCTTCACCGGCAGCCGCAAAAACACCCCTTATGCCGCGCGCATGGCTGCCGAAACCGCCGCCGCCAATTCCCAGCAGCACGGCATGAAAGAGGTCGACATCTTTGTCAAAGGACCGGGACCCGGTCGCGAAGCCGCCATTCGCTCTATTCAGCAGAGCGGTCTAAAAGTGCGCTCCATTACCGATGTGACTCCTGTACCACACAATGGCGTACGGCCGCCCAAGCGTCGGCGCGTCTAGGCGAAAGGGAAAGACGACCCCATGGTATTTCCAGCAAATCCAGTCGATTTTGGCGCGCCTGTGGCGGAAGCGAACACCGTAACCGCCAATATGGTACTGCCGCATCAAGTGGAGTGCGAGTACCCCGCCCGTGATTATGGGCGCTTTGTCATCGGTCCGCTGGAGAGCGGCTATGGTTTGACGCTGGGCAATGCGCTGCGGCGCGTCCTATTGTCTTCGCTGCCGGGCGCTGCCGTAACCAGCATCCGCGTCTCCGATGTGCATCATGAATTTTCCAAGATCTCTGGCGTGCGCGAAGATATGACGCAATTGATCTTGCAGATCAAGCAGTTGCGCCTCTTGCTGCACGGTGTGGAAAGCTCGCGTATGCGTCTGGCGCATCGCGGCGCGGAAGGCACCGTGACCGCTGGCGACATTTCCGCCCCGCCCGAAGTCCAAATCGAGAATCCCAGCCTCTACCTCTTCACGGTAGATGACCGCGATGTGGACATCGAAATGGAGTTTGAAGTCAACGAGGGTCGCGGCTTCAGCCCGGCCGAAGAGCGGGGACGTTTGCCTATTGGCGAGCTGCCGGTCGATGCCATCTTCAGCCCCATCAAGCGCGTCAATTTCGAGGTCGAGCGCGCTCGCGTCGGTCAGCGCACCAATTACGACCGCTTGGTGCTGGAACTGTGGACGGATGGCACGATCCGCCCGCAGGATGCCTTGGCGCAATCCGCGCAGATCATGATGCATCACCTGAAAGTGATTGCCGGCGTCGATGAGGAGTGGTTCCAGGCTATTGAGCTGCCGACCCCCATTGAAGATGAACCCACCTATCCGCAGCTCTACGACAAACCCATTGAAGAGCTAGACCTCAGCGTGCGCGTCTTCAATTCACTCAAGCGGACTGGCATCACTTCAGTTGGCGATGTGCTGGATATGCTGCATCGCGGGGATGAGGCCATGCTGGCCATCCGCAACTTCGGCGAAAAATCGCTGGATGAGCTTACCGAGAAGCTGGCGGAAAAGAATTACTGGCCCCTGGACCGGGCGGAATAAACGACAGGCGAGGCGCAAGTCATGCGACATCGACATCACGGGAAGAAGCTCAGCCGCAGCAGCAGCCACCGCAAAGCGCTGCGCATGAACCTGGCGACGGAGCTGCTGAAACGCGGGCGTATCCGCACGACCTTTCACAAAGCTAAGTTCGTGCAGGGGCATGCCGAGCGGCTGATCACCATTGCCAAGCGTGGCTTGGCGCGGGCAGAAACCCGCGGCGACGATCTCATCGCCGTGCATGCTCGCCGACAAGTGGCGCGCCGGCTGAACAACGACCGCGTGCTGGTCGGCAAGGTATTTGACGAGTTGGCGCCGCTATATGCTGATCGCCCCGGCGGTTATACGCGCATTTTGAAGCTAGGTCCGCGCAAGGGCGACAATGCCGAAATGGCGCTGATCGAACTGGTGGATTACGAAGAAGAGGATTGAGCCATCGGCAATTGATGTCCCGTTACGGCGCGATCCTGGCTTATGACGGCACTGCCTACCAAGGCTTCCAACGGCAACCGGCGCCAAGGCCAACCATACAGGCGGCGGTAGAAACGGCGCTGGGAATGGTATGTGGTCAACCTGTCGGGATTGTGGCGGCGGGGCGGACGGATGCAGGCGTTCACGCGGTCGGGCAGGTCATCGCCTTTGATGCGGCATGGCGGCACAGCGCAGGGGAATTGCTGCGGGCGGTCAACAGCCAACTGGCGACGGACATCGCGCTGCGGAAGGTGTTTCCAGCGCCAGGCTTCCATCCGCGTTACGATGCGCTTTGGCGGCAGTATGTATACAGGATCGGGGCGCGGGTCGGTCGCAATCCGCTGACGGCGCGATATGAATGGCAATTGGCAGGTGTGGAACTAGACATGGTGGGAATGCAAGCAGCGGCGGAACTTTGCCTGGGCGAGCAGGATTTTGCCGCCTTTGGCACGGCGCCGCAAGCCGGCAGCAGCAACACCATCCGTGAGGTATTTGAATCAGGCTGGACGATGAACGCGAGGGACGATGGCAAGGTCTATCATTACCGGATTCGCGGCACGGCCTTCTTGTATCACATGGTGCGGCGTTTGGTCGGGATGATGGCGCTGGTTGGCAAAGGCAAATTGACACCCGCCGAGTTTGCCGCGATACTGCGCAGCCGTGACCTAGAGCGCGCCAAACACCTGGCGCCGCCACAGGGCTTGACGATGGAGGCGGTGGGCTATCCCCACGCAAACAGGATAACGCAGCAATCGGCGAGGCCGTGACAAGGACAGCCGGCGCATCGCTGGAGGAACAGCAATGAAACAAGCAGTGCAAAAGACGTATGCGACCACGCCAGCCGTGATTGAGCGGCGCTGGTGGGTCATCGACGCCCAGGGCATGACGCTCGGGCGCCTGGCATCCAAGATCGCGCCCATCCTGCGCGGCACGCACAAACCCTATTTCACGCCGCACCTGGATACCGGCGATTATGTCATCATCGTCAACGCCGACAAAATCCATGTAACCGGCAAACGCCTCGACCAGAAAATCTATTACCGGCACAGCGGCTATCCCGGTGGCTTGAAGCAGATGACCCTGCGCGAGATGATGAAGCGCTTCCCTACGCGGGCGCTGCGTCTCGCCATCAAAGGCATGCTGCCCAAGGGCGTGCTGGGCAGGCAGATGTACCGCAAACTGAAAATCTACGCTGGCGGCGAGCATCCGCATCAGGCGCAGCAGCCGCAAGCGCTCGAGATATAGTCGGGCAACAAGGAGAGACGGGATGTCAGCACAATACTACGAGGGAATCGGGCGGCGCAAATCGGCTTCGGCGCGGGTGCGGCTCTTCCCTGGCGGCACGGGCAGGTTCATCATCAACGGCAAGGCTGGGGACGACTACCTGCCGCGTTTCGGCGACATGCAGGTTTGCCTAGCGCCTCTGGCGCATATCGGCCAGGAGCGCAGCTACGATGTCTCCGTGCATGTCAATGGCGGCGGCATCACCGGGCAGCGAGACGCTATTTTGCTGGGGGTGGCCCGCGCCTTGGAAAAAGTTGACCCTGATCTGCGCGGCACGCTCAAGCGCGAAGGATTCCTTTCTCGCGATGCCCGTGTCAAAGAACGCAAGAAACCGGGCTTGAAGCGGGCTCGCAAGGCGCCCACCTACACCAAGCGCTAAATCGCAAAGGCGTTTTGGAAGGGACTGCACCATTTCCAGCAGCGCCAAGGCAAAAATCACCATTGTCGGTTTGGGACCTGGCTCGCTAGAGCAGATGTCCCTGCAGGCTTGGCGGACTCTGCAATCTGCTGACTGCGTTTACCTCCGCACTAGCCGTCATCCCTGCGTCGCCGACCTGCCTTCATCCATAGATACCGTCAGTTTCGATGACATCTACGAGGCGCATGAGTGCTTTGAGGATGTCTACGAAGAGATTAGCAATCGGCTGCTGGAAGCCGCACAGAGCGGCGAGTCAGCTGTATACGCAGTGCCTGGCGACCCACTCGTCGGCGAGGCCACCGTCACGCGCATTCTCGATCTGGCGCTACGAGTGGAAATCCCGGTCGATATCGTCCATGGTATCAGCTTCATCGAGCCTTGTCTGGCGCAACTGGGGCAGGATGCCTTGGACGGCTTGCAAATCCTGGACGCGCTGAGCATCGCCGACGCCTGGCATCCCCCTATCAATCCAGCCCTGCCGGTGTTGCTGGCGCAAGTTTACAGCCGCGCGGTCGCTTCCAATCTCAAACTGACGCTGATGAACCAGTATCCGGACGAGTTTCCCGTCAAGCTGCTGCATGCGGTTGGCACGGAAGAGGCGCTGGTCGAGGCACTGCCGCTCTATACAATCGACCGCAGCTCGCATATCGGCGTCATGACCGCGCTCTACCTGCCGCCGCTCGGCGAACTTAGCAGCTTCCAAGCTTTCCAGAATATCATCGCTCGCCTGCGCTCGCCGGAAGGATGCCCTTGGGACCGCGAACAGACGCATCAATCGTTGCGTCCCTACCTCATTGAAGAGGCTTGGGAAGTGCTGGAAGCGCTGGACAAGGATGATCCGGCCGCTTTGCGCGACGAGCTTGGCGACCTGCTGCTGCAAATCATGCTGCATGCCCAAATCGCGACCGACGATGGCGATTTCCAAATGGCGGATGTGATGCGGCTCATCAACGAAAAGATGATACGGCGTCACCCCCATGTCTTTGGCGATGCTGATGTGGCGGGCGACAGCGGGCGGGTCACCCGCAATTGGGAAGACATCAAACGGGCGGAACGCGCGGACACAGAAGCCGCCAAGCGCTCTCTGTTGGACGGTGTCCCCAAGATGGCGCCGGCTCTCTTTGTGGCGCAGCGATACTCCGCCCGCGTATCCAAAGTCGGCTTCGACTGGGAAGATGTGGCTGGCGTAGAAGCCAAAGCCCGCGAAGAATGGGGCGAAATTTGGTCAGCAGAGACCATTGAGGCGCGTGTCGCTGAAATCGGCGATTTGATCTTCGTATTGGTGAATTGGCTGCGCTGGCTGGGCATGGATGACCCGGAAAGTCTGCTGCGTTCAATAAACGCCAAGTTCTATCGCCGCTTCAGCCATGTGGAGTCGCGCGCGCGGGAGCTTGACTTGTCACTTTCGGACATCTCGCTGGAGCAACTGGAAGCTTGGTGGCAGGAAGCCAAACGACAGGAGCATTGATGTCGGCGCAGGGGCTGCTGGAAGGCCGGCTTTCGGTAGAGGCTGCGCTGGAAGCGGGCTCGCGGAGGATCCAGCAACTGCTCATCGACGAGGACAAGCGCTACGACTGGCGCCTGAGTCAGCTGGCGCGGCAAGCTGATGGTGCTGGTATCCCGTTGACCTATTGCGGGCGCGCGGAGATTGACGCTATCGCCCAAGGCAAATCACATGGCGGCATCGTAGCGGTCGTCGGCCAGCGGCGCTTTGCGCCACTGGAGTCGCTGCTGCCGGCTAAGTCGCCCGCCTTCATCGTCATGCTGGATGGCGTTGAAGACCCCTTCAACTTCGGCGGGTCTATCCGCGCTCTCTACGCAGCCGGGGCGCATGGCTTGGTGGTAACGCCGCGCAACTGGGCTAGCGCCAGCGCCATTGTGGGACGTTCCAGCGCCGGCGCCAGCGAACGCATCCACATGGCGCTGGCGGAAAACGCTGCCGAAGCCGCCGCCTTCTTTCGCTCGCGCGGGCTGACAATCGTGGAAACCACCTCAAGCGCCGCAGCGACCTCTCTCTACGCTGCCGACTTGGCCCAGCCGCTCTTCCTGCTGATTGGTGGGGAGCGCCGCGGCATCACGCGCTCGCTGTTGCATAGCGCCGACTTGCGGCTGCGCATCCCTTACGGACGGGAGTTCCTTGGCTCGCTGGGGACGCTGGCGGCAGCTTCCGTCATCGCCTTTGAAGTCATGCGCCAACGCAGCTGAGCCGCCTGCGCCTGTCGCAAAATTGCAAGCTCTGCTAGTATGCTGACTGCAAGCGCACATCCATCACAGCGGGAGACAGGCGATGAAGGCACTCATACTTGCGGCGGGGCAAGGCACGCGCCTGCGTCCAGTTACTCTGACCATGCCCAAGTCGCTGGTGCCCGTCGCCAATCGCTGGCTCATCAGCTATGCCATCGACGCGCTCAAAAAAGCCGGTCTGACCGACATAGGCATCGTCGTCAACAGCCTGGATTCACCAATCGTCGCCAATTTAGGCGATGGCGGCGGGCTGGGCGTGGATATCAGCTATATCGTGCAGGACGAACAACGCGGCTTGGCGCATGCCACAGCACTTTGCCAGGACTTTGTCGCCGGCGAGCCCTTCACCGTCTTCCTGGGCGACAATATCTTCCAGGACAAAATGACCGGTCTGCTGACCAGCTTCGCCGCTTCCAATAACGAAGCCGCTGTCGTGCTGGGCAAGGTGCCGGATCCTACTCGATTCGGCATCGCCGAGATCGAGAACGGGCGTATCGTGCGCGTGGTGGAAAAGCCGCAGCAGCCGCCCTCCAACCTGGCTATCGCCGGCGTCTACCTCTTCCGCCCGTCCATCTTTGACGCCATCAAGCGCATCAAACCCAGCGGACGCAACGAGCTGGAAATCACCGACGCCATCCAGGTGCTCATCAGCGATGGTAATCCCGTGGCTTCTTACGAATTGAACGGCTGGTGGATCGACGCTGGCAAGCCCGATGCCATCATCATGGCGAATCAGCTGGTGCTGGAAGCGCTGCCCTATACGCCCGCGCCGGAAAACAGCGAGCAAATTGAAGGCGACAGCGAAGTTTCCCATCGCGTGCTCGTCGGGCGCAATAGCCGCATCATCAACAGCGTGGTCCGCGGTCCTGTCATCATCGGCGACAACACAGTGATCAGCGACAGCTATGTCGGTCCTTATACATCGCTGGGCGACAATGTCGTGGTGGCTGGCAGCGAGATTGAAGCCAGCATCGTGATGAAGAATTGTGAGATTCGCAACATTGTCGGGCGCATCGACCGCAGTTTGCTGGCTGATAACGCGCGCGTCGCCGCCGCCACCAACATGCCCGATGCGCATCGCTTTGTCCTGGCGGAAAATAGCTATGTGCAATTCTAGGTGGGTAGAAGTATGCGCAACTGGATTTTCAACTCATTTATTCAGCTCATTTTAGCGGGCGCGGCGGCAGCAAATTGTGTCGCAGCAAGTATGATTCAGTTGGGCCCTGCCAGGCAAAGCGCGCCAGATCGACCTTGCCGCTGCGGTCAAAGCATAAGCCTTCGCTTTCCAATAGACGGCGCTGCTCATTGGCTTGCGGGCTGCCCGGCGGGAAGCTGATGCGTCCCTGGCTGTTGATGACTCGCTGCCAGGGGACGGCAGGGCTGCGCGGCGATTTTCGCAGAGCGGTACCCACCCAACGCGCCGCCAATCGCCGCATTTGCTGCGGGTCGGCGTAGCCCTCCGGCGGGATCATTGAGGCGATCTGCCCATAGCTGCTGACTTTGCCGGGCGGGATCTGTCGCACGATATCCCAGACCGTAGCGAAGAAAACTTGAGGATTAGGCGGGTTGAACATCATGCGCTTGACCGGGCTGACCATTGCGACTGTGAATATGCGCCAGATGGTGCGTTTCTACAATGCTGTCTTCGACGCGCGCTTGAAAGCCACGGTGCATATCGGCGATGCGCAATTCTACGGCGGCAAACTCGGCGCGTTGGAGCTGACCCTCTGCCCGAATAGCGTCGCCGGCGTGGTGGCGCGGCAGAATCGCCAGCAGTTGCGCTTTGTGGTGGACGACATTGAGGCGGTAGTGCAGCGCGGTTTGGCGGTTCATGGCAGCGAGATCAACCCGATCGACGAGTACAAAGGCGCAAAGGTGGCCTCGCTGGCCGACCCCGACGGCAATACCATTGAATTTGTCCAGTTGGTCTCATAACGCGGCCAGGATACTCCGCCGTAGTTCATCAGGCGAGGGCGCATAGTTGCCGAGGTGGCGCACGACGATTCCGCTGGCTGTGTTGGCGAGCATGACCGCATCGCGCGCGGACAGCCCGGCCGCCAGCCCTAACGTGATCACTGCGATGGCAGTATCCCCCGCGCCGACAGTATCGTAGACATCGCTGACACGCGGCGCGGGATAGTGCGCTGCAATGGCGCCTTCCGCCAGGGTCGCGCCTTCTCCACCGCGCGTGATGATGGTCGTCCGCTTGATGCCCAAATGCCGCCGCAAGTCCAGCGCGCCCGCGGCAAAGTCATCGTCCGTCTCCAGCGCGCGATTGAGCGCCTGCCGCGCATCGTCGGCGTTGCATTTGATGACATCCAGCCCGGCAAAGGTCTTGAAGTCGCCTTGCACATCCGCTGTCAGCAACGCATCATGCTCCGCGCAGAGCTCCCGCAGGCGCTTCACCAGCCCCGGTGTCAACAGACCGCCGTGATAATGCGACAGCAGGACGGCGTCCACCGCTTCAATCTGCGCGCTGACGCAATCCATGATTTGCGCTTCGGCATCAGCGTCAATGGGCTTTCGCGTTAGCGTGTCGATGCGAGCGATCTGCTGGGGGAAGCGCAAGCCCATCTGCGCCAGGATGCGCGTTTTGACCGTGGTCGGGCGTCCCGCGCAGGTGATGACGCCATCCGCGTCGATGCCACCCTCACGAAGCAGCTGTCGCAATTGGGGACCTGCCTCATCCTCGCCGACCACACCGACTTGCAGCGCGCGACTGCCCAGCCCGACGATGGTGGCGGCCGGGTTGGCTGCCCCGCCGGCAATAAAGCGCCTGGATTCCAGCTCCAGCACAGGCACGGGCGCTTCCCGGCTCATGCGCGTCGCGGCGCCGGTGATGTATTCATCCAGCATCACATCGCCAATAACCAGCACGGTCTTGCCCGCCAGCCGCGGGACACAATCAACCAGCGCTGCCGACATTGTCGCTCCCTTGTGTCGTCTCGTCCGGCGTCCAGTGTACATCAGGCGCGCGCAAAACGGCGATGACGAAGCGCGGCAGGCGCAACATCCGCCGCCAACGCCAGGGCTGCCGAAACAGCCGATACAACCACTCTAAACCGCGCTTGCGTAGCCACAGTGGCGCCCGCGGCGTCACGCCAGCGATGAAATCCAGCGAGCCGCCAACGCCCATGGCCATCGTCACTTGCAGGCGCGGCAGGTTACGCGCGATCCACTTGTCCTGCTGCGGCGCGCCATAAGCCACGAAGAGGATGTCCGCGCCGCTGGCATTGACGCGCGCAACGATCTCGTCTTCCTCTTCGGCGGCTGGACTGCCGGCGTGGGCGCCCGAGATCTCCAGCGCTGGATGGCGAGCCCTAAGAATCTCGGCTGCGCGTTCGGCGACGCCAGGTCCCGCGCCCAACAAGAAAATCCGCCACCCGCGCTCAGCCGCCACCCGCGCAATCATAGGCAGGCCGTCCGAGCCCGTCACGCGCTCTTGCAAAGGGAAACCAAAGCGCCGACAAGCCCAGAGCAAACCCACGCCATCGGGAACGCAGAGCGCCGCCCGCTGGAGGATATGCCGGAAAATAGAGTCGCCCTGCGCGATCATAATAAATTCCGGGTTCACCGTGCAGACATGCCGCGCTTGCCCGCCATGCCGCAACCACTTGTCGATTTGCGCCAGCCAGCCGCCGTAAGTGACGGCGTCAACCGGCACGCCCAACAGTGTAATGCGCTTGTTGGTGGCGGGCGCTGGTTCTGGACCTGCGAGTCCTGTTCCTTGTCGTCCAGCCAGCAGATCTGTTGCGGCAGCCTCAGCTTGCGCCGGACTGACCAGCTTCATGCAGGTGCGCGCCGCACAGCCGTCTCTCGCGCCGATATTGTGCCCTACATAACTGCAGGGGCTGCAAGCTACACCGCTGCGCAGCACCGCCGAAAGCCCGCCTGGCATCCAAGGCTGCCAGGCTTGGGCGTTGCTGGGACCGAAGATACTGAGCACGGGCGTGCCCACCGCTGCCGCAATGTGCATGAGGCCGCTGTCCGCGCCGACGAAGAGATCAGACCGCGCGATGACATCCGCCAACTGTGGCAAAGTCGTAGACCCAACTAGGTTGTGGATGGGGAAGTCCAGCGCCGCCGCCAGCGTACCCCCGTCATCCGCCGCAGCCCCAACGATGACGATCTCGGCATCGCGCTGTGATTTTAGCTGCCGCGCCAGCGCCGCAAACTTCGAGACATCCCAGCGCCGCGCCAGGCTGTAACCGCCACTGCCCGCGTGCATGACGACGACCGGCGCATTGCCTTGTATTTTGGGAACGGGGCAGCTTTCTCGTTGGACTTGGGCGGGCCTCGCATCGCTGTCTGCGCCCAGCAGAGTGACCAAATCCAGCCAGTATTGCGCTTGATGCCGCGCGCCGAAGCCAGCGTCTGGCAGCCAGTCGGTGAGGAATTTCGCTGCGCCATTCTGCAAACCGATAATGCGCCGCGCCCCGCTGGCTGCGGCGATCAGCCGAAATTTCAGCAAGCCGCCGCGCAGAGTAAAATGATGAAAAACGATCAGCGCTGTGTACGGTACACGTTTGATTCTCAGCAGCAGACGCAAGTTTTCTGGCGCGAACAGGGCTCGGCTGGCACTGAGGCTCCCGCGTTCAAAGGGTAGCCTGTTGTCCACAAGCCCCTCGGGCAAAATAGGCAGGGCATGTGCCGAGGCTAGCAGGTCAATCTTTGCCTGCGGATGCGCCTCTCGCAGCGCCGACAAGGCAGGCGTCGTCAACACCAGGTCGCCAATATCCGCCAGCTGCACCGCCAGAATCCGCTCGCTCGCCATAGTTGCCCATTTTAACCGATTGCGCTGCCCAGCTCGGCGAAGGCATCCAGCACTTGCGCCGCCGCCGACTCCCAGGTAAAGTGCCGCGCCTGCAGGCGCCCGCGCCGCCTCAATGCCTGCCGCAACGGCTCGTCCTCGCTGATTTGGCGCATGGCAGCCGCGATATCGGCGACATCCAGCGGGTCGACCAGCAGTCCCGCCTCGCCAACCAGCTCGGGAAGGCTGGAAGTATTGCTGGCGATGACCGGCGCTCCACAGTGCATCGCCTCGATGACCGGAAAGCCAAATCCCTCGTATAAGCTGGGGAAGACCAGTGCCAATGCCCCCGCCAGCAGGGGCGCTTTGTCAGCCGCGTCGATATAGCCCGTCATTCGGATGTTGCGCGCGCCAGCCAGCCAAGACTCATCGAAGAGCCAGCCATGCCCGCCCGCCAGAGCCAGCGCCGCCTCATCATCGCCTGTTGCCGCCTGCCAAGCTGCAAATGCCTGTACGAGTCGCGCGATATTCTTGCGCGGCTGCAAAGTGCCCAAGAACAGAAAATAACGCGCCGGCAGCTGATACTTTTGGCGAACGGCTTCGATCTGCTGTGACGAGGTTTGCAAGTCCGCCGCAGCTACGCCTGGATACACGACGCGGACTTTGTCGCGCGGCGTGCCATAGAAACGAGCCAAATCAGCGGCTGTGGCTTGGCTGTCAGCCAATACGATGTCAGCGCGCGCCTGGCTGTAGCGCGTTGTCATATCGAGATACAGTCGCTGCCGCGCTGGATGAGCAGCCGGGAAATGCTTGTAGCCCAGATCATGCGCTGTGACGATGGCTTTGCCCGGGAAGACCAAGGGCAGCGTATGTGCCGGCACAAAGACGACATCACAGCGCTTCCGCACAAGGGAGGCAGCCAAGCCCAGATGCGTCCACAAACGCGGCATGCCTATGACTACTTGCTCGACATCCGCTGAATCTGGCAATAGGCTCACGGGCGGGGGCTCGCGGAAGTGCAGTCGCAGGCGGAAGGGCGTGGCTTGTTGCTGGTTGGCTTGAATCAGCGCTGTGATCAGGCGCAGGGTATAAGTTTCGGTACCAGTCGGCTGGGTTGCCGTGGCGCGGCTGGCGTCAATGGCGATGCGCAAGCTCACAAGCTGACGATGTGGCAGCCATCCCCATTGCGGAAGACATGCCGCGTATCCACGATGAGTCGACTGACGGAGCGCACCGCGTCCCAATCAGTTGCTGAGTGGTCGGTCAAAATGACGACGCAATGCGCGTTTTGCAGCAGCTCCGTACCGAAGGGCTGCGATTCCAGTGTTGTATCGCTGTCCAGGCGCAGATGCGGTACATGCGGGTCGTGATAGCAGATATCCGCGCCGCGCTGCCGCAGCAGACTGAGGACATCCAGCGCCGGGCTCTCCCGCACATCATCAACATCGCGCTTGTAAGCCACGCCCAAAACAACCACCCGCGACCCGCGCACCGACCGCTCCCGGTCATTCAGCGCCTCGGTGATCTTGCCCAGCACATAGAAGGGCATGGAAGTGTTGATTTCGCTGGCCAGTTCGATGAAACGCGCGTTGTAATTCAACGTCTTCAGCTTCCAGCTCAGGTAATGCGGGTCGACCGGGATGCAGTGCCCGCCCAAGCCGGGACCTGGATAAAAGGGCATATAGCCGAAGGGCTTGCTGGCCGCCGCCTGGATGACCTCCCAGACATCAATGTCCAGCTTGTCGCACATCAATGCCATCTCGTTGACCAAGCCGATATTCACCGCGCGGAAGGTATTTTCCAGCAACTTGACCATCTCGGCAGTTGTCGGTGAGGACACCGTAACCACACGCTCGACCGCCGCTTCGTAGAGCGACGAGGCAACTTGACTACAGGCTTCTGTGATGCCGCCGACCACCTTTGGCGTATTGCGCACGGAGTACTCGTGGTTGCCGGGGTCAATGCGCTCCGGCGAATAAGCGATGAAGACATCCACCCCCACCACCAGGTCATCGCCAGCGATTCGCGGCAGGATGACTTCTTCGGTGGTGCCGGGATAAGTGGTGCTTTCCAGTACGATCAACATGCCGGGACGGCGGATGGCAGCGATGGATTGTGCCGCCTGGATGATATAGGACATGTCGGGGTCGCCCGTTTTGCGCAGCGGCGTTGGCACGCAAATGCTGATGGCGTCTAGCGTGCGCAGGTCTTCGTAGCAGCCGGTCGCGCGCAGCCGCCCGGCACTCGCCAGCGCTTCCAGGCGCGCATCGGGCACATCAGCGATATAGCTGCGCCCGGCGTTGATCTGCGCCACTTTGTCGGCATCTACATCCACGCCCAACACACAGAAGCCAGCCTCTGCAAACTCAGTGGCCAGCGGCAAGCCCACATAACCCAAACCGACTACGCCGATTTGCGCCCGCCGCCCCTTGATTTTCGCCAGCAGCTCTTGCAGATGACTCATATACGCCCCACGCCTCCGTCCTGCAGGCAGCATTAGCATTATAGTACGCCCCGCGAATTGCGCTATAGGCTGAAATCAGCGTATGCCGCTGCGGGCGAAACTCTCCACGAATTGGCGCTGAAAAAGCAGGAACAAGATGACCAGGGGCGCAATGACGATGATAGTGCCCGCCATAAGCTGTCCATAGAATGCGCCTTGATCGGTGGTCTTGATGAGTTTGTTCAGCCCCACAGTCAGGGGGCGGATTTCTTCGGAGCGCGTGATGATGAAGGGCCAGAGAAACTCGTTCCAATGCGAACTGAGCGAGACCAGCGCGAAGGCGATATAGGCGGGGATGGCGTTGACGATGTAAACATGGCGGATGACCTGCGCTAGGTTTGCGCCGTCGATGCGCGCCGCCTCTTCCAGCTCGAGGGGCACTTCGCGGAAGGCTTGGCGCAGCAGCAGCATGCCAAAAGCCGACCCCCAGTAAGGCAGCATCAGTGCCACCCGCGTGTCGAAGAGCCCCAACAGATTGATCATGCGGAAGTTTTGCACCAACAGCACGCCAGCCGGGATCATCAACTGCAGCAGGATGATTACCAGCAGCAAATTGCGCCCGCGGAATTGCATGCGCGCGAAGGCATAGGCGGCGCAGGTCACTGTGAAGAGCTGAACCAACAATGTGCCACCGACAAAGATGATGCTGTTGAGGTAATGCGTGCCCCAGGGCGCGATACCCAGCGCGTGCTGATACGCGCCGAAAGTGATTTCGCTGCCGAAGAAGATGCTGCCGCGCGTGACCGGCTCGCTTTCCGGGCGGATGCTGACAAGCACGGTGAAAACCAGTGGGATCAGGAAAATCAGAGCGATTGCCCAGGTCAAGACGGAAGCCAGGCGCCCCACCATGCCCCCCTTGCTTCTCATCGCTCGCCCTCATCCCGCTCAAATAGCAGGAAATTGCCTAGTGTGAAAATTAGCACGACAGCGATGAGCACCATGGTCATGGCGTTGACATAGCCCCAGTTGCGGCGCTCGGCGATGTTCTGAAAGATCAGATACAGCAGCAGATTGGCGCTGTCGGCTGGTCCGCCTTCGCCCAGGGCTTGCAGCTGCTCAACGGTCTGAAAGGCGAATGTGAAGGAAATCACGCTGACGAAGAGCAGGGTGCGGCGCAGCAGAGGCAGGGTCAGCCACAGGAATTGCTGCCAATGTCCAGCGCCATCCAGCGACGCTGCTTCATAAAGCTCGCGAGCGATATTTTGCAAGCCCGCTAGGAAGAAGATCATGAAATAGCCGGCTTGCTTCCACACATTGACCACAATGACCGAGAACAGCACCAGATTGCGGTCGCCCAGCCAGTTCAAACCGGGCTGCCCAAAGCTGCGCAGCACAGCATTCGCCAGCCCGATGCTGTCGGAGAAGATGAAGGACCAGATGCTGGCCGCGCCGATCAAAGGCAGCAGGGCGGGGTAAAAGACCGCGAAACGCCACAGGCTCAGCAAGCGCAGTTGCCGATTCAAAAGCAGCGCCAGCAACAGCCCCAAGGGCACCGCCACCAGCACCGTCGCCAACGCAAAGACAATGGTATTGCGGAAAGTGCGCAAGAAGCGCGAGCCCATGTAGTGGCTGTCATCAAAAATATCGGCGAAGTTCTGCAAGCCGACATATTGCGGAGGCTTGCCAGCCGCATTCAGCCCGCGCGCGGGTTTGTACAAACTGTCACGGACGGTGTTGAAGGCTGGCGCGACATTGAACATCAGCACCAGGATCAGCGTCGGCGCGATCAGTAAATAGGGCAGGGCTCGCGCGCTGAGACCCCGCCGATATGGGCTTCTCGTCATGAGTTCGTCGCCTCGCGCTGTGCCAGCGCCGCAGACATGACCGCGGCTGGCCAGGGACGAGGGCATTGGGGCGCGCCATGTGGCACGCCCCGTTGTTGCTAGCGATAATCCGCCAGGATGCCATCAATTTGCGCTTGTGCCGCATCCATGGCCGCTTGCGCATCTTCCGCTTCGCCAGTCAAAATGCTCTCCAGCGTCCCGTTGATGATGCCCTGGATGGTGATGGTCGCATAGCTGGAAAACTCCTTGCCGGCGTACTGCAGCTGATCGCGAGCGATCGAGTACTGCGGATGCTCCATCGCGCGTGAGGCTAACGGCTCGGTCTCCCAGGCGCTGGCATTGGCGGCGATATAGCCGGTGGTCGCTCCCCAGTCGGCTTGAATCTCGGGCGAGGACAGGAAGGTAACCCACTTCCAGATGGCATCCAACTTGGCTTGCGATTTGCTGCCATCGTCGAAGATGTAGAGATTGCCGCCACCGGTTGGCGATCCGTAGCCCGTACCATCTTCGCCGGCTGGCCCGCTGGGCAAGTACCAGACGCCCACTTCAAAGTCCGCGCCGTTCAGGATGCGGGTGAGATTGCCGGTCGTGTGATAGATCATGGCGGCTTGACCAGCCAAGAAAGCCACCGGTGTATCGCCCCAGGCTGCGCCGCCAGCTGGTCCCACACCTAGATCCGTGCCCAGCGAGCGTACGAACTCAACGGCGGCCACAGCTTCCGGCGTATTGAAATGTACCGCGGTCGGGTCGTCGCTGACGATGTTGCGCCCGTAAGCGATGGCGAAACTCTGGTACATCCAGATAGGAAAGCCGCCAGCCACCGGCACCAGCAAGCCGTGGCGGTCGTCGGTGGTCAATGCCTGCGCGATTTCCACCAGCTCGGCATTGTTGGTGGGCGGGCTGTCGTAGCCGGCTTCCGCAAGCAGGTCAGCATTGTAATAGAGGATGGGCGTGCTGCGCTGGAAGGGGATCGACCAGATATTGCCCTCTTCGTCCAGGCTGTTGCGCATCAACGCCGGGAAGAAGTCGCTGGCGTAGGCGTCGCCGTCTTCCATGCCGTCAATGAATTGCTGGGCCGGCACGATATAGCCTTCTTCCGCGAAGCTGTAGAGATCAATCGCCAGCATCACCGCGGCATCTGGTCCTGCGCCGCCGCCCTGCAATTCGGTCAAGATCGTATTGCGCGTATCCGTATAGCTGCCGGTGAAAACAGGGTTGATGCTGATGCCGGGGTTCTCTTCCTGGAACATCTCAGCGTAACGCTGGAAGATGCCTTCCGCATCATTGGCGGTCGCGGAAGGGAAGTAGAAATCGATGACGATGTTATCTTGAGCCTGAAACACGCCGCCGCAGATCAACAGCAGGCAGATCGCAAGCCATAGCTTCTTTTGTTTGAACACGATGATTTCTCCTTGTCTTCGGTATCGGTTGGGGAGACTCTAGCAGTTGCAGTCTAACGCAAACCGCCCCCGCTGCAAAAGCGAGGGCGGTTAAGTTTCGGTTGTCCGCCGGTGAAAACTCGTCGCCGCGGCAAGAGGTGCCAGCCTTCTCAGACGCCGATATCGCGCCGCTCGTAGCGATACAGCGCGGCTGCCAGCAGCGCCAGGGACAGCGCGACATAGCCGCCGATATGCGGCCAGATGAAGCCCTCGCGGAGGATGTCGCCCGCGTTGTAATAGGTGAAGAAGGAAACCGCGCCGATGGGCTCCGCAATGGTGTCCGTCGCCGCCAAACCAATGGTCTGCAGCATATAGCTGGCCACGACAAAGGCGGTAATCAGTCCCAGCGCGACCCGCCGCCGCGTCGCCAGCGCCGCCACAAACATGGTCGCCGCCATCACGAATATCATCAGCGGAATCAGGTAAAAGGTAACTTCCAGCAGGCGCGACACTTCCAGCTCGACATTGCCGAGGCTCGCCCCGATGCCCACGCCCAGATAAATCAATATGACCACGCCAACGATGCTCACGCAGTAAGCGAGGAACTTCTCGAGCAACACTTGCGCGCGCTGCAAGGGCAGGCTCAATAGCACATCCATGATGCCGTTGTCTTCGTCCTCCGCGCTGATGCGCATGCCCATCACGACAGGATACACGGCGAAAATCAGCGCCGACTTGCCGAAAAAGCCGATGGCGACGAATCCTTCATTGGTCGCGAAGACCTCCAGATCCTTGCCAACGCCGACCATAGCCAGAATGAAAGGCGGGAAGCTTTCCAGCAGACTGCGCATATCTTGCATGTCAAAAAGCGGCACCATCAGCACGACCAGCAAAGCCAGCGCCGCCAAGCCAATGCCCCAACCGATCATCTGTTTCCAGGTTTGTTTGAAAGTCTCGATGAAGACGGCGCCTGTCATGATACGCTCCTAGAGTCCAATGTCGCGTCGGTTGAACAACTGCATGGATAGCGCGAAGCCCAGCCCCGCTACCAGCAGCAAGCCCAGCGTGCGGGTCGGTTCGTAAGCGCCGGTGACGATGCTTTCCCCGCCCACATGCGTGAAATAGGACAGTTCCCGCATCAAGTCGGCCAAGGCGCCACTGGCTGCATTGCCGATGAGATTGAAGATATAACTGCCAATGACGAAGACCGCCACGGCCGCGACAGCCACAATCCGCCGGCGGAAGATCGTCGCCAGCAGCATGGTGACCGTCAACACAATCAGAATGCCCGGGAAGACATTTAAAATGCTGCCGAAGATGATGCCCATATCCGCGTCAATCCCCAGCGACATCGCCGTGATGGTGGGCAAAATCGCCGTGATCAGCACGATGCCAAAGGAGAGCAGGGCGTAGGCAAGCCACTTTTCCAGCAAGAAGACACTCCGCGAAATCGGCAGTGACAAAATCACATCCATGATACCCGATTGCTCTTCGTTGGCGGCGATGTTCAGCCCAGCCATCACCGCATAGACCGACAGGAAGAGCACCAGTTCCGTCACCAGGATTGAGACCACCCAGCCCTCGGTCGAGCGGAAGAGATCCACAGTGCTCGCGCCAAAGGCATTCAGCAGCGCCGGCGGCAGCGACTCGAACAAGTCAGCATACCCCTGCACAATGTCCGAGTTGGAGGCGATGAAGACGATGTAAACGCCAAGAACGCCCAGCCCCAAGCCCCAATATAGCATTTGTTTCCAGGCGGCGCGCAGTGTTTGTCCGATGATGATGCCGCTCATGCTCCGTCTCCTTCGCCACTGTAGTAGGCCAGGAAGATGTCTTCCAGCGACGGCTCTTCGATTTGCATCTGCTCGACATAACCCGCGCTGATGATGCGCAGCATGGGATCAAAGTCGCCGGAAAGCCGCATGTGCGCGGTATTGCCATCTGTAACCAGCTCGCTGATGGCGGGCAGGTCTTGCAGTTGGCGCGCGACATCGCCCGGCAGGCCATTGCGGAATTGTACATGTACCCAGCGAAACTCGACATTGGTCAGCACATCGACCGTTTGCACGGCTTTCAACTCGCCATCGCGCAGGATGCCAACACGGTCGCAGATCGCCTGCACCTCGCTGAGCACATGCGAGGACAGAAAGACGGTTTTGCCCTTGTCGCGAAACTCATTCATCATCTCGTGAAAAGTCTGCTGCACCAGTGGGTCCAGGCCGCCGGTGGGCTCATCCAGGATCAGCAGGTCCGGCGCGTGCATCATGGCGATGACCAAACCCAACTTGCGCTTGTTGCCGGACGACAGATCGCGCACTTTTTTGCTGGTATCCAGTTTGAGGCGCGCCGCCAGTTCGTCGGCATATTTGGCGATTCCCTTGGCATCGCCGCGCACGCTGGCGATGTAATGGATGATCTGCGCCCCGCTGCGCCCCTGCCACAAGCTCAACTCGCCGGGCAGGAAGCCAATGCGCCGGTGAATCTCCACGCTCTGCTCGCGCACATCCATGCCGAAGATCGTCGCGCTGCCGCTGCTGGGGCGGATGAGATCCAAGAGCAGGCGGATGGTGGTCGTTTTGCCGGCGCCGTTGGGACCCAGATAGCCGAATATCTCGCCTGGCTGCACCTGCAGGTGCAGCTTATCCAGCGCGACCGTGCCTTTGTCGCCGCTGCCATAGGTCTTGGACAGCCCCTTGGTATCAATCACAGCTGACGCTGCCATTTATCACTCCTAGGACAACTGAACGGGGGCGCTGCCACGCTCGGATTACAGCGCACAACTGACGCCAATTATAGACTCCGCGAGAATCGCCTGTCAAATGCCGGCAAGCCCCCAATAACTGGGGGGTCAGGACGCGCTGATGCGCTCCGCGCCGCCGAGATAAGGCTGCAATACAGCCGGAATGGCGATACTGCCGTCCGCCTGCTGGTTATTCTCCAGTATGGCGATCATCGAGCGCGGGATCGCCAGCCCGCTGCCGTTCAGCGTATGCAGATAGCGCGTTTTGCGCGTGCCGCGCGGGTAGTAACGCAGCATGGCTCGCCGCGCTTGGAAGTCTTCGGTGTTGCTGCAGGAGCTGACCTCCAGCCATTCGCCGCAGCCGGGCGCCCACATCTCGACATCGTATTTCTTGGTCGCGCTGAAGCCGAGATCGCCCGTCACAATCTCCAGCCGACGATAGGGGATTTCCAGCGTGGCGCAGAGGGCTTCGGCTTGGCGCGTCATCGTCTCCAGTTCGGCGTAGCTGGTTTCCGGCGTGGCGAACTTGTACATCTCGACTTTTTCGAACTGGTGCACGCGCTTGATGCCGCGGACATCCCGCCCGGCGCTGGCTTTCTCGCTGCGGAAGCAAGGCGTATGCGCCACATAACTCAGCGGCAGCTGCGCCTCTTCCAATATCTCGTCGCGGTGCAAATTGGTGATGGCAACTTCGGCGGTGGGCAGCAGGAATTTGTCGCCGTCGTCCAGGCCATAAACCGTGTCCTGGAACTTGGGGAATTGCGCGCTGCCATAGAGCATGCCGCCGGGCACGATATAGGGCAGATAAAGCTCGCTGTAGCCATTTGTTCGCGCGGTATCCAGGTAGAAGCTGATCAGCGCCCGCTGCAAGCGCGCGCCCCACTCCCGCAGCACATAATAACGGCTGCCTGCCAGCTTGACGCCACGCTCGAAATCGATGATGCCCAGCGCCGGTCCCAGCTCCCAGTGCGGCTTGGGCTCAAAGTCAAACTCGCGGAATTCGCCGGCGGGTGGGCTAGGGATATTGTCTTCTTCGCTGGGGAAGACGGGCACGCTCTCGTGCGGCAGATTGGGCAGCCAAAGCATTGCGTCGCGGAGCTCGGCTTCGATTTGCTTTGCCTCTGTGTAGCCGGCGTCAATACCATCGCCCATGGCTCTAAGCGCGGCGATCAGTTGCTGGAAGGCATCTTCGTCGGCAGGCTCTTCAGAAACAGGCGCGCTTCCGTCCATGAGGCTCAAGGCTGCATCGTAGTCTTCGTTCTGCAAAGCCAGGCTAGCCTCCCTGGCGCGCCCAGCTTTTTCATCCACTGACATGGTTTTGCTGCCGCGCAGTTTGCCCATGGCGCGATTGAGTCTGTTGCGAGCGGCTTGCGCAGTTTCGCTGCGGGCGCGGGTCCCCCGGCGGGCGGAGTCCAGCTGCAGGATGCGGTCGATGCGCGCTTGAGCGGTCTCATCGCCCAGCTTGGCAATCTCTGCTTTGACCCAGTCCGGTCGCGCGCGAATCAGCGCAATATCAAGCATGGTCGTCGGCTCTCCTGTGTTCGCGATTTTCCGTAAATTGCGCCGCGTCGTCAGGCGCTGTCCTGCGTAAGTCTTCGCGGAAGCGGCGCCCCGCCAGCAGCGCGCCCAAGACCAGGCTGGCGACTATCAGCAAATCAAAGACCTCGGGCTTGAGCAGGTCCGCCATCATTGGTCTCCCGGCCCAACCAGCGATTCCCAAAAGCGTGCCATATCAATCGGCTGCAATTCCTCCGCCACGCGATAGATCTCTGCCTCGGTCATCACATAGAGCTCGCCGTCAAAGACGCGGCGCAGATTCTGTAACTGGGGCAGGGCGCTTTCCAGCGCGTTCGCCATGCGGAACTCGACGCCGACTCCGCATTTGGGCAGCAGCAGCGCGAGCTTGCGCTTCTTCACCGGCAGCGGCGCATCCAGTTGGTATTCCAGCCCGCGCACGGCCGCGTCCAGCATGAATTGCCCGCGCAGGTTGCCTTCACTGAGGGCGGGGGCGCGCAAATGAGGATATAGCAGCACATCGCGGATGCTCACCTGGTTGGTCAGTAGCATGACCAGGCGGTCGACGCCAGCGCCAAAACCCCCGTTGGGGGGCATGCCATAGCGCATGGCTTTCAAATAGTCTTCGTCAAGCGGCGTGGTCTCATCGGCTTCATCGGCGTAGAGGCGCTTCATCTCCACAAAGCGCGCTTGTTGATCGCGCGGGTCGTTGAGCTCGGTGAAGGCGTTGCCCATCTCCATGCCGGCGATGAAGAATTCAAAGCGCTCCGTGTGGCTGTCGATGTAGCGGCGCTCTTTGGCGTCCGTCGCCGGCGCATCGCTCGCCAGGCGCTTGGCAAAAGGCGACATATCACGCGGGTAATCTTTGATGATGGTCGGCTGGATCAAATGCGGCTCGATGTGATTGCCCAGCAGGTGCTCGACGATCATCCGCCCCCAGGTATCGTTCGCGTCCAGCCCGGCCGCCAGCCCGCGAGAGTCCAGGTAAGCAAATAGCGCTTCACCGGTCGGGTAATCCATGTAATCGAAGTTCAGCAATTCCAGCACAGCCTCGCGGATGCTGAGTCGCTTCCAGGGCGGCGTCAAATTGATGTCATGTCCTTGATAGGCGATGGTCGCGCTGCCCGCGACTTGCTCGGCGGCATAAGCAAACATGCGCTCGGTGATGTCCATGACGCCGGCGTAGTCAATATAGGCTTTGTAGAACTCGAGCATGGTGAACTCGGTATTGTGCTTGTAGCTGACGCCTTCATTGCGGAAGTCGCGCCCAATTTCGTAAACTGCGTCATAGCCGCCCACCAGCAGCCGCTTGAGATAGAGTTCAAAGCTGATGCGCAGGTACAAATCCTGATGCAGCTGATTGTGATGCGTGGTGAAGGGACGCGCCGCCGCGCCGCCATAGAGTGGCTGCAAAATCGGCGTTTCCACCTCCAGCATGCCCTCGCCGTCCAGGAAGTCGCGCAATGCCTTGATGGTTCGCGCCCGCTTGACGAAGACATCCCGCACCGGCTTGTTGACAGCCAGATCAGCATAGCGCTGGCGATAGCGCGTTTCCATGTCCTTGAACTCGCCATATTCCACCAGCGAGCCATCATCCAGGCGCTGCTCTTTGATGACGGGCAGCGGGCTCAGCGACTTGGCCAGCAGGCGCAGTTGGCGCGCATGCACGCTGATTTCGCCGGCTCGCGTGCGCATCATCTCCCCGCGCGCTTCCACAAAGTCATCGACATCGATCAGCTTGCGGCGGACGCGATTGTAGACTTCTTCGCCCAGCGAATTGACCCGCAGGAAAAGCTGCACGCGTCCGCTTTCGTCTTCGATATGGGCGAAGGACAATTTGCCCTTGGTGTTTAACCGGCGGATGCGGCCAACCAGGGTGACTTCCAGCAGCTGCCCGGCCTCTTCGTCTCTGGTGAATGCGGAGACAGCCTCCGCAATGCGATGACTGCGCTGCGTACGCGCGGGATAAAGATCGACGCCAGCATCTGTCAAGCGCGCGGCTTTCTCCAGGCGCTCTAGCTCCAGCTTGTTGGGCTGCCACATGCGGGCAAGTCCTCCTCAGATGGAAGAGATTCGACGCAAACGATAGTACAGGAGTCGTCCAAATTACAGATGGAAATGACATTGGAAGATTGCGCAAATTGGCGCTTGCATTTGCGCGTCCGCTGCCTATGCTTGCGCGAGCGTAGGCGTATTCCTGGATTGCGCTTTTTTTATGCCAGATGCTGAGGACCCTCAGCCCGCGAAGCGTTGGCTTGCCACCCTGGTGGTGGTATCGATAGCTCAGGCGCTTGGCACCGGTGGCATCACCCTGGTCTATCCCTTCTTGCCGCTCTATGTTCAGACGCTGCGCGATGCCCAGTTCGTCAGCGCGGAGTTGCTGGCTGGCATCGTGATTGCCGCCCCGCCCCTGGTCGCCACCATCGCCACACCTATGTGGGGACGGCTGGCGGATCAATACGGGCGCAAAAAGATGGTCATGCGAGCCCTCTTCGGTGCGTCGATCGTCCTGGCGCTGATGGGTTTCGCGGAAACAGCGCTGGCGCTGATTCTGCTGCGCGCGCTGCAAGGGCTGACCAGCGGCATCATCGCGGCCAATATGGCGCTGGTGGCTGGGGAATGCCCCCGCGAGCGCATTGGATTCGCCCTAGGCAGCTTGCAAGTCGGGCTATTCAGCGGCGTCGCCATAGGTCCAACTGTTGGGGGCTTGTTGGCGGAGCGCTTCGGCTTTCAAATTCCCTTTTTCTTCACTTCCGCTATGCTGGTGCTGGCGGGCTTGCTGGTGGCATTTGGCGTCCGCGAGACTTATGCGCCGTCCCTCGGCCAGCGACTGGACTTGAACCCGATCAAAATGATGCGGGGCTGGCGCGCGATATTGCGCTTGCAAGGCGTGAAGACGGTCTACCTGCTGCGCTTCCTGAATGGCTTTTCGCAGCGCTCCATCATGCCGGTAGCGCCCTTATTCGTGATGGCGCTTATCCCCACGGCCATGGCGGCTGGCGCAAGCAGTTACGCGGGTTTGGTTTTGACCGTCTCGTCTATCACTATGACAGCCGGCTCCTTGAGTCTCGGCTGGCTAAGTGACCGCGTCGGCTATCGCATGGTCTTGTTGGGAGCGGCTGCGGTGGCGGCGGCGTTCTACATCCCGCAGGCCTTCGTCAGCGATGTAACGCAGTTGCTTGTCCTGCAAGGGTTGGCGGGCTTTGCGGCGGGCGGTGTTTTGTCCGCGCCAGCGGCCATGTTAGCCCGGTTTACGGCGCTGGGCGATGAAGGCTCAGTCTACGGGCTGGATGCGTCGGTGTCTTCCTTCGCCAACGGCATGGCGCCCTTGAGCGCGTCCATTATTGCGGCGGTCCTTGGTTTACGCGTTGTTTTTGCCTTGGTCGCTATCTACTACCTGGCCATGCTGCTGATAGGCGCGGTCTACCTGCCGGCGCCACATCGCAAGCGGCTAAGACTGGTTCCGGCATTCACGAGGTAAGTATCCTATGGCACGCGTTCTAGCGCTGCGAGGCAATGTCCATCGGGGCGCCTTCCCCTTTCTTAATAACTGGAAGTTTACGCTCAGTGTGGTCTTCATCGCGCAGGTGCTTTCGGCGATGGGCTTCTCGATGATTTTCCCCTTCCTGCCGCTCTATGTGGATGAATTGGGCAGCGCCGGCGGCTACAGCACGGAATTGCTCTCGGGCTTGGTCATTTCCGTGCAGGGTTTGACGATGATGTTCACTGCGCCGCTCTGGGGCGTGGTGGCGGACCGCTTCGGGCGCAAAAAGATGATCATGCGGGCGATGTTTGGCGGCGGCATCACGCTCGCGATGATGGCTTTTGTAACTTCGGCTGAACAATTGATCGCCGTGCGGGCGCTGCAAGGCTTGCTGACGGGCACGATCTCGGCAAACAATGCCCTGGTCGCCTCGGTGACGCCGCGCAGCCGGGTCGGCTTCGCCATGGGCACGCTGCAAGTTGGCCTCTGGGCGGGCGTGGCAGTTGGTCCCTTGCTGGGCGGCGTGCTGGCGGATCTATTCGGCTACAGCATGCCCTTCCTGCTGACGGCTTTGCTGCTGGCTTCGGGCGGGCTGGTTGTGCTGCTGGGCGTCAGTGAAGATTTCACGCCGCCAGCGCACGAGGCGCACTTTGCCATGGGTTCCATTCTGCGCGGCTGGCGGGACATTCTGTCGACATCGGGCGTTAGTCTCTTGCTCTTTATGCGCTTTCTGGCGGGCTTGGCACGCACCGTCATCATCCCAATCGCGCCGCTCTTCGTCGTATCGCTGATTGCCAATGACGCCGCTTCCAGCAACACCTACGCTGGCATGGTCATGGCGGCTTCGGCAGCGACATCGACCCTGGGCGCGGTCTATCTGGGCAATTTGGGCGATCGCATCAGCCATCGAAAAGTCCTGCTCTTCAGTGCGCTGGCGGCGACCGTGCTATATCTGCCGCAAGCCTTCGTGGCTGATGTTTGGCAACTGCTGATCTTGCAGGCGATGGCGGGCTTCGCGGCGGGCGGCATCGTGGCAGCCCCAAGCGCCTTGCTCTCGCGTTACACCAGCAAAGAAACCGCTGGCGCAGTTTATGGCTTGGACAATTCTGTCATCAGCGGGTCGCGGGCGGCCGCTCCCCTGGTCGGCGCCTCGGTGGCGATTATGTTGGGCATGCGCGGCACATTCTTCGCGGCAGCGCTGGTCTTCGCCTTGATCGCGCTGGTGACCTGGCGCTTGCTGCCTGTGGATCGAACTAGCCACAGGCACTGAGTCGCTATCTTGCGCAGGCTTGCAGCAAAGCCGTGCAGCAGTACAATAGGGCTATGCCACGAAAGCGCGACCCACTCGCCAAAGTCGATAACTTGCCCGCGCGCCAAGCCAAATATGCGCCCGTCTCCGCTGCCTTGACCGAACGCTACGGACAGCTGGATTGGTCGCGCAATCAGGATGGCATGGATGAGTTGATTAGCTGCATCCTAAGCCAGAGCACCAACGACACCAACCGCGATCGCGCCTTCGCCCGCCTCAAAGAGCATTTTGCAGATTGGGAAGCAGTGCGCTACGCCGCGCTTGACGAGCTTACTGAGGTTATTCGCCCGGCCGGACTGGCCAATCAGAAAGCGCCGCGCATCCAAGCAGCGCTGGCCGCCATACACGAGCATGCTGGGGAGTACAGCATCGACTTCCTGGAATCGCTGTCGCTTGAAGAAGCGAAAGCCTGGCTGGTCTCATTGCGCGGTATCGGACCCAAGACCGCGGCGATTGTGCTTTGCTTTGCTTACGGTCGCCCGGCTTTTCCCGTCGACACGCATGTTTTTCGCGTCTCAAAGCGCATCGGCTTCTTGCCCGCCAAAATCTCGGCCGACAACGCTCACCCGGTCATGGAAGCCATCGCGCCGCCGGAGGACTACTATCAATTTCACATCCAGTTGATCCAACACGGGCGCGATACTTGCCACGCGCGCAAGCCAGCCTGCGAAAGCTGTGTCATCAGCGACCACTGCGACCATTTCGCCACGCTCGCCTAGCCAACGCGAGGAGTCCCTTGGTAGCCAACACGGAATCCCATGTCATCATCTCGCCACATTTTGACGATGGCGTCTTCAGTTGCGGCGGCACGGCAAATCAACTGCGAGCGGCGGGCCACACGGTCACCATCGTCACCATGATGGGCGGCGTACTGGAGGGACAAGCGCCGGATACGCCCATCCTGCGGGATTTGCTGCGGCGCTGGGAGGCTGGCGCAGATCCTCTGCGCCATCGCCAGCTGGAAGATGAGCGCGCCGCGGCAGTGCTGGGCGTCGAGTTTTCGCATATTCCGCTGACGGACTGCGTCTACCGCGTTGTGGATAATACGGCGCTGTATCCATCGGAAGAGTCGCTTTTCGGCGAGGTGCATCAAGCAGATTCTGCGCCGCGATTGCTGCAAGGGATTGGCGTGCCCGAGATTGGAACCAGCACCACTGTCTATCTGCCGCTGGCTGTCGGGGGTCATGTCGACCATCAGATCGCGCTGGACTGGGGGTTGCGCCAGATTGAGGAAAATCCCGGACGCTGGTCGCTGCGCTTTTATGCCGAATATCCCTATTCTGAGGCTGACCGCTCCACTGAAATCGCGCTGGCGAACCTGGACATGGCGCTGCAGCCCGCGGATATCCCGCTCAGCGAGGCGGATATGCGCGCCAAGCTGCAAGCCATCGCTTGTTACCACTCGCAGATCAGCACATTTTGGAGCGGGTTGGGCGAAATGAAGGCCGAAGTACGCCGCGCTTTTACTGACCCGCAAGCGGGCGGCTATGTCGAGCGCTTCTGGCAGCCCACCTCATAACTCGCTGCAATCCCAGACGAAGCCGCATTTCCGACAGCGTACTTTGCAGCGCAGGCGCACGGTCTGGCTGTTGCAGGCCGGGCAGACGCTGCTGAGCGTGTAATTGCTCAAGGGACCCGGCGTCGGCTGGGCATAGACAGTCGCGATTTGAGTGTTCTGTGCTTTCTTTGATGGCTGCTGCGGGAGTCTCATTTCAAGCGAGCTTGGCTCTAAAGGAGAGGCGACGGTGGGATTCGAACCCACGAATGAAGGTTTTGCAAACCTCTGCCTTACCACTTGGCTACGTCGCCTATTTTGTCGAAATTATATCAGCGCCGCGCGCCTGTTTTCAAGTGTCAGTTAGCGCGGCGCATCCTGTGGCGTCCAGCCGAAGGGCAGTTCTTCATCACTGGACTCGAAGGAACTGGCCGGGCTGTCGCCGGGCAGGGCGTCGAATATTGCCGGCGATGCCAGCCGCGCCAAACGCCGCAAATCCCGCCCGTAGATGATGGCATTGTCCTGCTGCGGAGACAGCGCCAGTTGCGCCACACCACGCGCCAGCACCTCGACCGCCAGCGGCGCCGCATGCCCCGCTGCCAGCCGGCTGACAATCGGCAACGTCCCCAATCGTGTCATCAGGCGGAAGAAGAGCGAGCGCTGCTCTTCACGCGCGTAAAGCAAGGGCGAGCGAACAATGGTTGTCCGCAAGCCGCTGCGCCGCAGGAAACCTTCCGCCGCGCGTTTGGACTGGATGTAGCCGCGCTGGTGCCAGGGCGCGCGCGCTCCGCTAAGGTAGATCAGGTGATCGACGCCATCGCTGACGCACATATTGGCAACGTTGCGCGCTGATACCAGGTTGAGCCGTTCGAATGAGGCTCCTTGCGCGGGGTCAGCAGTCAGGCTGCCGATGGTATGGATGACCGCGGCATGGTTGCGCGCCTTGCCGCGCAGGCTGCCGGGGCTCCAGACATCAGCCAGCGACCAGCGTGTGTGCTGCGCCAGCCCGCCCAGCTTGTCTTCCGTGCCCGGGCGAACCAGCAAACTTACAGACGCGCCTTCCGCCAGCAGCGCCAAAGCGATATAGTCGCCGAGGAAGCTGCCGCCGCCAGTAATCAGTATACCGCCCGCGCTTCTTGCCATGCCCCGATAATACCGCAGTCGCTGTCCTGGCAAATGCGCTCGATAGCGCTACTTTAATCCTGGTTTTGCAGTACAATAATATAAGTATGCTCGCAACGAAGAGAAAATGCGGGCATATGTGTG
The DNA here is from genome assembly GCA_034420985.1 of Anaerolineae bacterium. Classification (GTDB taxonomy): domain Bacteria; phylum Chloroflexota; class Anaerolineae; order Aggregatilineales; family Phototrophicaceae; genus UBA6055. The sequence continues at coordinate 232,573 of DAOUKU010000065.1, forward strand.
TAGTAAAGCAAGACCACCGACGAAGTTTGCCTTCATCTGTGGGAGTAGTCGGTTCGAGAACGGAACGGCGCCAGTTTCACGGCAGCGGAAACGTTGCGGAAGCGGTGAATCTGGCGGCTGCGGGATATGCCGCGCGAATTACGAGCGAGTGAACAGCCAACCGTGAGACGCAGTCTGGGGCTGGCGAGCGTAAATAAGACAAGCGCAATGAATCGAGAAGCAACGGCGCAGCGCCCTTACGGTTGAAAAGGAATTGCCGCCCAGGGATGAGGCTTACAACCTGGTGCGGCGCGAAATGCCCAAGCTGTGTTGCAAGACATCGTAATTTGCCCGGCAGGCGCGCAGAGCGAGTCCCGTTATGCTTGTCGGAAGGATGCGATGCCGGTCATCACCGCCTTGGAGACTCATCAGCGCCATAAGGAACGCGTCAAACTCTACCTGGATGACGAATACGCATTCCAACTGCCTTTGCTGGAAGCAGCCCGGTTGCGCCGCGGGCAAACGCTGGACGAGGCGGAAATCGCGTCGCTGATGGACGCGGGCGCGTTGCAGCAGGCTTATGACCAGGCTGTCCGTTTCTTGTCCTACCGTCCGCGCAGCATTGATGAAGTCCGTCGCAATCTGGCCTCAAAGTCAGTTTCGCCCTCGGTGATCGCCGTCGTGCTGGATCGCTTGCGGCAGCGCGAGTATGTCGATGATGCCGCCTTCGCCCGCTACTGGGTTGAGCAGCGGCAGCGTCACAAGCCACTGGCGGCGCGAGCCCTGCGTTATCAACTGCGGGGGAAGGGCATCGCCGACGCGGAGATTGACAGGGCGCTGGACGAATTAGACGAGGCGGATGCGGCTTGGCGCGCGGCGCAGGGACGGCTTTCGCGTTATCGTGGGCTGGATCGGCGGGCATTTCGTCGCAAGTTGGGCGGCATGCTGGCGCGGCGCGGCTTTGATGCCGAAATCATCAACGATGTTACACTGCGTTGTTTGCAGGAGCTTGAAGAGACCGAGCCGAACTACTTCAACAACGATAGCAACGATGACGAAGACTGATGTCGGCTGATAGTAGCCGATCTTAACGGGAAAGGAGACTTGACGAATGTATCCGCTGGATACCGTCAAACACATATGGGAATCGAAATCGCAATCCTCATTGAGATTGTCGGCGTTGTTGTGGCCGGCGTGGTCGGTTATGTGTTGGGTAGCCGTCGCGCCGAACGTGAGCTGCTAAAGCGCCAAGAAGAGGAAGGCAACAGCGCCCTAGTCCGTGTCTCGGAGAACGCCAAGGAGCTGCTGCAGAATGCCGAAGCCGAGAAAGCTAAGCTCATCGCTGAGGGCGAACGGGCGGCTCGCCAGCGCATCAGCGACGCCGACAGCAAAATCTCCCACCGCCGCCGCGACCTGGACGAAGAAGACGAGCGCATCCGCAAGCGCCGCGGCGACCTGGAAAAGCGCGTCGAGCGCCTCGACCAGCGCGATCAGCAACTGAACAAACGCCAGAGCCGACTGGACCGCAAAGAAAACGAAGTCAAAAAGTCCGAAGCCGTCATGCTGGAAAAGCTGCAGGTCATCGCCCAGATGACGGTGGACGAGGCGCGTCAGCAGTTGCTGGCCTCGATTGAGCTGGACGCCCGCAACGACATGGCGCGCATCATCCGCCAAGTAGAAGCCGAAGCCCGTGAAACCGCCGACGCCCGCGCCCGCAGCCTCATCGCCATGGCCATCCAGCGCCTGGCTTCCGAGCATGTCAGCGAGATCTCGGTCAGTGTGGTGAATTTGCCCAGCGATGATATGAAAGGGCGCATCATCGGGCGCAACGGACGCAACATCCGTTCCTTTGAACTGGCGACCGGCGTCGATGTCGTGGTTGACGACTCGCCAGAGTCGGTCACCATCAGCAGCTTTGATCCCGTCCGCCGCGAAGTCGCCAAGCGCACCATGGCCAAGCTGGTCGTGGACGGGCGCATCCATCCCGCGCGCATCGAAAAACTGGTCGAAGACACCCGCGCCGAAGTCGAGAAAATCGTGCGCGAAGAGGGCGAACGAGCCGCCTACGAAGCCGGTGTGCATGGCTTGCATACGGAAGTGCTGAAATTGCTGGGCACGCTGAAGTTCCGCACCAGTTATGGGCAGAACCAGCACGCCCACGCCATCGAGACCGCGCATATCGCTGGTATGATCGCCATGGAATTGGGCGCCAATGTCGATATCGCCAAAATGGGCGGCTTGATGCACGACATCGGCAAAGCCATTGATCACAATGTCGAAGGCACGCATGCCATGATCGGCGCGGATTTCGTCAAGCGCTATGGCGTCAAGGACGCGGTCGTCAATTGCATCGCCGCGCACCATCACGAAGTCGAAAAAGAATGCGTCGAAGCGTATATTGTCGAAGCAGCTGACGCCATTTCCGGCGCGAGACCCGGCGCCCGCCGCGAAAGCCTGGACGGCTACATCCGCCGCGTCAAGCAGCTAGAAGAAATCGCCGACTCATTTGACGGCGTCGAGCAGAGTTATGCCCTGCAAGCCGGTCGTGAGGTGCGCATCATTGTCCGTCCCGAAGTCGTCGACGACTACGCGTCCATCCAGCTTGCGCGGGACATCGCCAAGCAGATCGAAACCGATATGCAGTATCCGGGGCAGATCAAGGTGCATGTCATCCGCGAGACCCGCCGCGTGGAATACGCGAAGTAGGGGAGACCAAGCCAACGGGGGCAGGCATGTCGTCAAGTCCAACACTTCCAACTAAACACTTGTCAATTCGTGTGCCGTGGCACGACAACGGTTGGACGGGAACTATTTGCAACAATCCTCTAGCCAACACATCGTGCCTCGTTCGCGACCGAATTGCTAAGCGACGCAATGATAAATTCGAGGAGGAAAACGCTGGCAAGGTTTGGTCGGATATCGACCTTGCCGGCGTAGGATGCCATGCAGGTGAGAATGGCGCATTCATGGCCCCATTTCCATACAGTTATGCGCAAAGGCACCCTGACTACTCTGGCAAATATGGTGAAGCTGAAATCAAGATCCCCGAGTACTCTGCGCTAGCTACACCGTTTCGATGGATGAACAAGCATCAGATCAAAGTGATGCCAAATGAAAGCCAAAATGAGCCAGGGAGCTTTGACCCGATAAATAGATTCGGCATCCCATTTGATCGCGGACTTGAGCCAAGACCTAGCTATACGTGGGTGGAACACCCAAGTAACCAAGCCAATATGCTCAACGCGTTCGCGAGTGCAATAGAGAAAGAAGTGTCTCTGATCTTCTTCTATTCTAACGACATTCCGCTGACCACCGACCCGCGCCGTGCACTAATTGGAGTAGGCACAGTAAGTTTTGTTGGCGACCTTATGCAATATCCAGTTGAGAATAGTTCAGGCCCAGGAAGTTATGTTTGGGAACGAAATATCGGTCATTCAATCCGTCTGGATGACCAAAACGTTTACTCAGGTGGATTCTTGTTGCCTTATCAGGAAATCATGAAAGCGGGTAAGCGCGACCCTTCATTGGATATGGAACGATATGTCGCGTTTGTACCTGATGAAGCATGGGAAAGCTTTTCGTACGCGGCGGAACATGTGTCACACGACACTGCCATCAGTGCGCTTTTGGAGTGCAAGAGTATCTTTGAACGCTTGACAGCAGATAAGGTAGCGATTGTGGGCAATTGGAATCGCTGCATTCAATGGATAGATGAGCAATTGAACCGCCTCTGGGAGATGCGAGGTCCGTATCCTGGAATGGGCTCCGTTCTCAGCGCATTTGGCATAGAAAATGGTACTCTTGTCGCCTACGAGATAAGCGAGCTTCAGCGGCAGTCTGGAACCTCATTAAGTGAAGACCCCTGGGACCTCTTTGAACGTGCGCTGGACAAGCCCGACCGCCTGCCGAGTGTAGGTCGCTACTTGGGAAAGCACCAACGAGATCTGTGGCAGTCAGCGACAGAATCTGATCATCAGCGATTCAAACTGTTGTCGCGGTTTAGTATCACGCAAGACCAGGCCGCGAAGTATATTGACCGAAAGCATTCGGACGCCATATTGGAAAATCCGTATTTCTTGTACGAAAGCGATCGATTTAGCGACGATGGTATATCTCTGCGCACGATAGACCGCGGACTAGAACCAGATACAGTCGTACAGGAAAAGTTCCCACTTCCCGAGTTGGCCAATCTAGAAGGACCTACAGACCCTCGGCGTGTTAGAGCGTTCGCTGTCTATCATCTGGAAGAAGCCTCACAAGCTGAAGGCCACAGCCTGCTCTCTCGTGATCTCTTGATGGAGCGCTTGCGAGAAAACAAGATTTCTTCGGCCCCATTTCCCATGAATGATATTGTCTTGGACTATGCTGAACAGTCGTTTGATGACGAGATCCGCACTGTCCCACATGGAGAAGACAAGTTCTATCAATTGGAGTACATTGCCAAATGCGTATGCCAGATTCATAGGTTGAAACGAAAACTGGAAAGAGCTCATCCACATGACGGGGGACACCACGATTGGGAGAAGTTCCTTGAGGGAGAATTTCGTGCGGATGCGCATACTGCCGAAGACAGGGAGTTGGAGGAATTATCGCGCAACGAGAAAGTGACTGCGCTGCGAAAGCTCTACCGTGCGCCGCTGTCTGTTCTTGTAGGCAGGGCAGGCACGGGCAAGACGACGGTCTTGAAAGTCCTTTGCAACGCTGCGGACGATATCGCAAGCAATGTGTTGCTGCTGGCTCCAACTGGCAAAGCGCGAGTCCGCATGGAGTCTACGATAGGTGTTACAAAAGCTCAAACGATATCGCAGTTTCTCTACGGACATGGTCTCTATGACGGTAACACGAATCGCTATTCGCTTGCGAAAAGAGGGCAGCGTATAGAAGTTCCAAGCACCGTCATCGTAGACGAATGCTCCATGCTGACAGAACAACAGTTGGCATCGTTGCTAAGCGTAGTCAACAGAGCACGACGCATCATTCTCGTTGGCGACCCGCAACAACTGCCCCCAATCGGCACTGGCCGCCCCTTTGTCGATTTAGCGGAATACATGAGTGACAACCATGAGGATGCGTTTTGCGAACTGACTATCAGCAGGCGTCAGCGGGGCAGGGGTCGCACTGATCTCGCACTTGCGCATTGGTTTGGCAGTGAACAGATCCCGGCGGGCGAAGATGATATTTGGCAGATAATAGCGAGAGGCGAATCCGATCATATTGTGGCTAAGCGATGGGATGAGCCACATGAACTGCAAGCCATTCTCCTAGAAGCAATCAGTGAATATCTTGAAGAACTTGCGATTAAGGCGGACGTCAGACTGGATGACGAACGTGATCGATTTGCTCATTCGCTCGGTGGGAAAATTGGCGACAGAACCATTTATCCTTTCTTCGACCGTGGGCGCGTGGGAGACAGCGCCGAAAGCTGGCAGATTCTCTCCCCAGTTCGTGGCGAGGCCTATGGCGTCAAGGCTATAAATCGGGCGATTCAGCACTATTTTCAGAGTAAAGTTCGTGCACACCTTGCCAGCCCACCCAGGTCAGGCCGTAAGTTCCCACTGCCGTTTGGCAGCGAGGGAATACTCTACGGTGACAAGGTAATCAATGTTGTCAATCACCGGCGAGATAATTCAGCTGACACCCCGGGTGGTAGAGACTACGCAATGTTTCCGAACGGAGGCTTGGGATACATTGCGAATGGCGAAATCGGACTGGTAGTTGATCATCGCAAGCGGACAGGGAGAGACTATACTCCCAAGGATTTGGAAGTCGAATTCGCATCTCAACGAGGCTTCAAGTACAGATTCCAATCTAAGGAATTCAGCGGGCACCGCACACCGCCGCTTGAACTGGCATATGCCCTGACTATCCACAAATCACAAGGCAGCGAGTTTGGCGTCGTATTCCTTATCCTCCCGAAATCAAGTCCGTTGCTTTCGCGCGAGCTGTTGTATACCGCTCTCACGCGTCAAAGAGAGCGTGTAATCCTACTTCACCAAGGGGATTTGACGAGGTTGCGGGACTACGCCGATCCTTTGCATTCGAATATCGCTCGACGAATTACCAACTTGTTCCGTTTACCGAACATGCAGCCGGTGGTCGATGAATCGGGCGAGACCGTGTTTATGGAACGAGGTCTCATTCATACCACTGCTGGCGGCGTTCGTGTGCGTTCTAAGTCCGAGCTGAGTCTGGCGCAGGAGTTTGACGCTCGACAACTTGAATGGGAATACGAACGACCTCTTGACGGAAGACTACCCGACTTCACTATTGAAGATCCCGATTTGGGTCGCACAGTCTATTGGGAACACTTGGGTATGCTTCATGTTCCACATTACAAACAGAAATGGGAAGCGAAACGACGGTGGTATATGGACAAAGGGATCCTACCTTACGAAGATAATGATGGGGCATCCCATGTTCTGGTAGCTACAAGAGATGGTGAGAACGGCGGTTTGGATATGCGGGCGATTAGTGATATTTTGGACGATCTGTTTGACTAACGCGCGCTCATAGTTTTCATCTAATCACAAAAAAGCCCCTGCCATGTGGCAGGGGCTCGCGTATTGCTGAGGAATTGCGCGGGCGCAGCTTACTTCGCCACGCGCAGCGTCACCTCGATATTCAGCAGCTGACCATCTCGCAGCACATCCAGCATGACAAGCTCGCCCGGTTCGTGGAAATAGATGCGATTGCGCAAGTCAAGTTCCAGCGTGACCGCTTCACCAGCGACCGCAATGATGATATCGCCGACCTGGATGCCAGCGGCTTCGGCCGGCAAACCCTCGATGACCTCGACGACCAAAGCGCCATTGGCGATCTCGGTATTGGCGAAATGCTCGCTATCCGGCGGCAGCTGCAAGTAGCGCACGCCCAGCGTGACTTGTTTTTCGTGCAAGCCAAGCCACTGCGTCTGGTCTTGTTCTTCTGGCGCATCCTGCCCAAACATCAGCAAAGCGGCGTTCGTGCCAGGCACAGCAAAGTGCAGGCTGCCAGCGGGGCGCTCAACCGTCAGGTCGATCGTCTGGCTGTCGAAGAGACCGTCGGTTTCCGCAACCGGCTCGCCATTGGCTGCCGTGATGACATCGTACTGGCGCAAGCCAGCTTCATAGAGTTCATGCGCGTTGCTCAGCGCCAGCACTTGCACGAAGTCTTCGCCATAGCCCAGGCTCAGCGTCTCAGTTGTATAGCGCGACTCAATTTCGGCGCGTGGACGCGGGCGCGGACGATGCCGCGGGTTGCGGCGGCGGCGCTGGTCTTCGACCAGGGTCTTCACAACCAATTCGCGCTCCCCGCGCTTCACCAGGAAGCTCAGTTCGTCGCCAACGTTGAGGTCGGATACAGCAGCGTCAGCTTCCGCGATGCTGTTGACGCGGTCGAAATCAATTTCCAGGATTTCATCAAAGCGATGGAAGCCAGCGTCAGCCACTTGAGAGCCGTGATACGCGTCCACGATCAAGACATGATCGCCGCATTCGCCGACATACAAGCCGATGCTCGCCAGATCCAGCGGCATGGGGTAGTCGGGGTTGTGGAAGATATTGTCCGGGCGTGCCATCAGCGTCAGCGGCTGGTCCAATGCCGCGCCATCGCGCAGCAGGCTCAGCGTGATGCTGGAGCCGACATCGTAAATCCAGACCAGGTCGCGCACGGTCTCCACTTGGATGGCATTGCCGTTGACGGCTGTGACGATGTCAAAGGGCTGCAGGTCAGCGGCGGCCGCGGGCGTGTTGGGGATGACGCCGGTCAGGAACAAGCCCTCCTCTACACCTGTGTAGCGGATGCCCATGAATGGCACGGCGGAAGTATCCGCGTCCGCTTCGTCCTGCGCAAATGCCACCGCCGAGCTCAGCATCAGCGCTGCCAGGACCAGCAAACGAATCAAATTGCCCAATAGAGCTTTCATGGTGAGACGCTCCCTCTTGTCTACGATACCCATTCAGATTGTGCCTAGTAGTAAACGGAACCTTCGCTACCAACTACTTTAACTGATGTTCGCCAAGTCGTCAAACAATTGACCGTAATTTGGCTTGCGCCTGTTCAGCGCTTGTCCTCCTTGCTGCCGAAGAGCCGCCGCGTGATTGCGCCGCCGAAGAGGCTGCCGGCGATGGTGCTCTCGATGCCGACGCTGGTTTTCGGCTGGTCATCCCAGTCGCCTTTGTGCCGCCGGTTGATCCACTCCTGATATTCGTCCGATGCGCGGATGAGGAAGGCTTCAATCGCGTCTTGGTCTTGATCCGCCAGCGCGATGCGCAATTCTCGCAGCTGTGCCGTCAATTCGTCAATGGCGCGCGCCAGGCCGTCGCGATTGGCCAGCCATTCGTCGCGCAGGGCATCGGGATGGTGCGTCAACAGGTAGCGCGTCAGCACATTGAAAGGCGGGTTGGTCAGGCGTTGCGCATCGCCCCAGGCGCTGTGATTCATGGCGGCGCTGTAGGCGGCAATGCTTAAAATCTGTGGGATGCCTTCCGTCAACGCAGTCAGGCTGTCGTGTTCGGCGGGGTCAAGGAACAAAGGCTTCGCGCCCAGGATGACGGCGAAATTGACCGCCAGGTCGATGGCTTCTGGCAGGCTGCGCAAAGCAGGCGACAAGTAGACGGCGCCCTCATGCAAATAATCATCGCTGGCCTGCTCGGGGCTGAGTTGATGCTCCAGCATGTATGTCGAACTGACGATTGGGGTGAAGCCGATGACATGGTGTTCGCCGCTTAAAAGTTCCTCCGCCCAAGCCAGCGACGGCTGTTTGACGACGGCGGTATCCAAGATGACGACGCCGTCTTGCAGCGCCGGCGCCACCAACTCATAACCCGCGCGCAGATCTTCGTAGGGCAGGTTCATGATCACGATATCGGCGGAAGCGACCGCGCTTTGCGGCTTGCGCTCAACTTTGGCGAAGACCTTGTGTTTGCGCGCTGGCTTCTCGAAGTCGTCACGGCTGTCATGCCCGATCAGCGTGAAGCGATGCCGCCCGCCTTTCTCGACATAGGCTCGCAGCCGCAAGGCGATGGACACACCCAGCCGATCCAAACCCAAAATCGCTACCGTCAACTCTGCCATGCGGTCTTCCCCATGTTTGGCATCCGCTCATTCTAGCACATACGGCGCAGTATATTGCTTGGCATCGCTGCGGTGATTCAACTGGCGTTGTCGGCGCGCTGCAACGCTGCGAGGAGGGGATGGAGCGGATGGCTGCGCAGATCATCAGCATCGCGCTGGTGATGTTCCGCCAGCCAGACAACAACGTCCTGCGTGCCGCAAGCCCGCAGGATTTCGCCACTCCAACGCGGATGGTGCGCGCGCACGCTGAAGGGGGCTCGCCAGGGTCTCAGACTCTCGCCCGCGCTCCACTGCCGGGCCCGCCCCGGCGCGATGGATTTCGCCAACACTGCTAAGGTCTTCTGCCAAACCGCCAGCTGATAACGTGACTTGCCGATGTCGTGCAGCAGCGCCGCCTTGACCAATGCTTCCGGCGCTTGCGGATCGGCACTGAGCACTGCGTGCAGCACAGTCAAACTGTGCAACTGGTCGGCGCGCGACAAGCGGCGGAAGGCGGCATATTCGCAATCGCTGAGGCGCTGCTTTGCCGGTCGCAGGTCGGGCGGGGCGGCGAATGCGAGCAGGGCACGGAGCCCCTGCGCCAGCCGATAGCGCAGACGCGGCATGGCGCTAGAAAATCAGCAGGCGTAGGATGGCGCTGGACGGCTGCCCCACAAACATGCCGAAAGGACTGATCCCGCCCAAGGGCAAGATGGACAGGAAGATAAGCGCGATGAAGACATAGTAGCTGGCCATGCGCCAGTCGCGCCATTTGAAGGCCGGGAACATCAGGAATTCCGACAGCGGGCGCAGATTCTGTTGGATGACGACCGGGATTTGCATGCGATCCAGCCACTTGCCGGGCAGCAGCGCCTGCACAATATGCCAACCATCAATGGGGAAGAGCGGGATGAGGTTGAAGACGAAGAGCAGCACATTCCAAAACACCGACGCGTAAAGCAAGGCCCCCAGCACCAGCAGCGGATCGTTGATTTGGTCGGGCAGGTGGTAAGCATAATAACCAGCTGCGCTGAGCCCGCTCAAGCGCAGCGCCAGCGCCGCCACGATGGCCAGCACCAGATTGGATAGCGGACCGGCCGCCACCGCCGCCAGAAAACCACGCCGCGGATCCCGCATGCGTTCGGCCGAGATCGGCGCGCTGCCAAGTATGCCGAAGCCGATAATGGCGAACATCAGCCAGCCCACCCAGTTGATATGCACCAGCGGGTTCAACGTCAGTCGGCCTTGCAGCTTGGGCACTTCATCGCCCATCTTCCAGGCGACGAAGTTGTGCGCGAATTCATGCGCAGTCATGGCGGCGCCAAGCACGACCAGATTGATGAGAATGACCAGCGGGTGAAGATCTAGCAGCATTTGCCTGCCTCGCGTTCAGCGTTCTCACCCTACTATAGCGCATTTGTCGCGCCTCAGGCAGGGATTTGTCCCTTTCTTACATTTGTCAGACGGACGGATGGCGAGGGACAACTAAACCGATTTGCGGCATAAAATGTTACAGTATTGGCCTTGTGCGACGGCTGCGATGTGCTAGTCAGGAAGGCGTTGCCTTTGAAGAAACGCGTGCTCTTCCTTTTCTCCGATACTGGCGGCGGGCATCGTTCCGCCTTCCAAGCCATCCAGGACGCGCTGGCGATTCGCCATGGGGACGCGGTGGAATTTGACGCGGTGGATGTCCTGCGCGAGTTGCGCTGGCCCCTCAACAAACAGCCGGAATTGTATCCCCGCGTGGTCAACACGTCCAAGTTTCTGTGGGCGCTGATGTATCACAGCTTTGACGGCCGGCGCCGTTCGGGCTTGGCGCGCCAGTTGATTTACCGCAACAACCGCCGCAAGCTGCGTCGCCTGGTCCGCGAGCGGCCAGCCGATGTCGTCGTCTGCACGCATTCGGTCATCGCCAACCCGACCTTCCGCGCCTTCCTGACTCTGGACGAGCGACCGCCCTTCCTGACCGTCGTCACCGATTTGGTTACCACGCCATCCTTTTGGTATGACCCGCGCGTGGATCACTGCTTTGTGCCCACCGAAAGCGCGTATCGCCGCGGTTTGCGCTTGGGGATGTCGCCCTCGCAGATGCAAGTTACAGGTTTGCCGGTCAACCCGCATTTCCTCGATTCTATGACCAGCAGGGAAGAAGCGCGCGCCGAATTTGGCTTTGATGCAGAGTTGCCGGCTGTGCTGCTGGTGGCTGGCGGCGAAGGCATGGGCACCATCGACAAGCTGGTCGCCGCCCTGGACGCGCAGGCTCTGGACGCGCAATTGGTGGTCATCTGTGGGCGCAATGACGCGCTGCGAGCCAAACTGGGCGCGCGCGCCTGGAAGAACCGCCATTATCTCTTCGGCTTTGTTAGCAACCATCATGAGATGCCGCGCATCATGGCAGCCTGCGACATTATCGTAACCAAAGCCGGCCCCTCGACCATTAGCGAAGCCGCCATCGCTGGCTTGCCCATGATCATCAGCGACCGTATCCCTGGACAGGAAAGCGGCAATGTGCGTCTGGTTACCGAAAACCGCGCCGGCGTCTATCTGCCCAAGCCGGAACAGGCGGCACAACGCGTCCGCGAATGGCTGGGGGAAGGTCCAGCCGCCTTGCAGCAGCGTGCCGACAATGCCCGCCGCATCGCGTGCCCCAATGCCGTTTGGGAAATTGCCGATGCCGTCTGGGATTGGGCGCACCGCCCCAAGTTCAAGCGCCCGCGCCACGCCCGCCGCCGAGATTAGGCTTCTATGATCTGCCCGAGATAAGCCGCATCCGCCACTTTAACGATGCGACCGTCCGACAGCCGCAGCTTCCAGGCGCCGCCTTCGCCCGCGGCAATCGTGAAGATCAACGCGCTCCTGTCCTCGCTGAAGGCGATGGGGCGAGCCAAGGCCGGTATGGGGCGGCTGATGATGTCCTGCTGAGCCGCTTGCAAGTCAATGCGCGCCAGCAGCGTTCGCATCGCGCCGTCTTCATCAGACTCGTCATTGACCCGCGACAAGGCATAAATGGCGATGCTCTGGTCGGGGCTCAAAAGCAGATTGCCGGCGTAAGTGAAGTCAGTTTCCAGCGGCGGGGGGATGACAAGCGCTTCGCCCCCATCCAGCGAAAAGACCTCGGCGGCAAAACCCCCTCCTCCGCTCTCGGGTCGCAGACGCAGCATGACATCGGTCCCAAAGCCGTAGGCGCAATAGCAAGTCTGCTCGCCGGGCAATTGCCGCGAGACCAAGTCTCCGCTTCTGAAATCGAGCAGGAACAAGCCGGTTCGCTGGCGGTATGGTGATGCCTCCGGGGCGTCATTGGCGCGCGCTTCCATGATGAGCTGGTCCCTGCCTTCGCGGAAAGCCACCGGCAGCAGACGGATGCCCGCTCGCGGACGATCGACCAGCAGTTCACGGATTTCATCCCCATCACTGTCCGCCAGCCAAGTGGTGGAGGCAAACGAATTGTCGTCCAGTTGGCGCGCGATTGTCCAGGCGATGCGATCGCCATCCCTCGAGACGACCCAGTCGATGTGGGCTTCGTCCGGCATGAAGCGGATGAAGGGGTGCGCGCGGACGCTGCCATCGCTCTGAGCAAGCATGACAGTGCTGGTCTCGTTGTCGAGGAAGATGACGCCGCTCTTAGTCAGGCTGAAGTTGTCGCCGCTGGCTTCGACACTGGTCATCTCGCCATCCAGCAGGTTGATGAAGCTGAGCATAGCCGTGTCCACCGCATCGTCGTGCCGCAAGTAGACTTCCCAGCGTTGCGCTGGCGGCGTTATTTGCGCCAGGGAGATTGACGCTGCGCAGAGCAGCATCAGGGCGCAGAGCAGTATGCGCATAGAAATCTGTCAACTAGGGGCGGAAGACGATCGCCCCTCGCGAGCTTGTTTCTTGTTTGCTGATTATACTGCTGGCGGCGATTCGCGGCAATTTCATGCTCGCAAGAAAGCAAAGAGCCCCGCCGAAACGAGGCTCCCGCTGATTTGTCCAGGCCTAGCTGGATTTGCGCTCCCGCCACAACTGACGCTGCAGCCAGTTTTCGGCGTTGCGCTGCCGCTTCTGTTGCAAGAAGCGCTCGACTCGCGCCTCTTCCATCAGCGTGCGCATGCGCTGCTTGTGCCAGCTCGCGCCTGTGAAGCTCAAGTTTTCCATGATGCGCCTCTCTTTCATCGGTCGTCTATACGTGCATCCTATCATAATTAGGCAGGTCATACAGGGAAGGACGGACGGTTCTAATGCAATGTATACAAAGCGAGAAGCCAGACAGCCGCGACGAGGCGCTTTTGCCTATGCGGTTGCGGGGCCAGGCGACTAAAATCCCCAAATCGCTGCAAACGGAGATGGGTCTATGCGCTCGGTAACTATTGAAGACATCAAGCTGCATGTAGTGGCGCTGCCGCTGGTCGAGCTGCTGACCACCAGCTATGGCGCGGAGCCATACAAGTCCGCCATCTTGGTAGAAGCGCGCAGCAGCGATGGACTGGTCGGCTGGGGGGAAAGCGCGCTGAAAACGCAGCCCTCCTACGGAGCGGAGACCATCCTGACCGCCCTGCATGTCCTGCGCGATTTTCTGGCGCCAAAGTTGCTGGGGCAGACTCTGACTTCGCCGACCGAAGTTCCCGCGCTACTGCGATCTGTGCGCGGCAACAATCACGCTCGCGCGGGCATTGAAGCCGCCGTTTGGGACCTCCTCGCCAAAGCCAAGGACATGCGCTTGGCGGATTATTTTGCCGCGCATCTGCCGCCCGGCAACAGTCCACGGGAAGAAATTGAAGTTGGTGTCAGCATTGGCATCCAGGAGTCGCTGGAGTCGCAGTTGGCGCTGATCGGCAAACGTCTGGACGAAGGCTATGGGCGCATCAAGCTGAAGATCGCGCCCGGCTGGGATATCGAGCTAGCGCAGGCAGTCCGTGAACGCTTCCCCGATATCACGCTGATGCTGGACGCCAACAGCGCCTATTCGCTGGATGACGCCGCTCGTCTCAAACAGTTGGATCAATTCAATCTGCTCATGGTTGAACAGCCGCTGGCCTACAATGACATTTACCAGCACAGCCGCTTGCAACCGCAATTGCGGACGCCCATCTGCTTGGACGAAAGCATCCACTCCGCGCATGACTGGCAAGTGGCGCTGGAGCTGGGCGCGGGCAGAATCCTCAATCTCAAGCCGGGGCGCGTCGGCGGTTTCAGCGAAAGTCTGAAACTGCTTGAGCTCTGCGCCGAGACCGCTACACCGCTATGGATCGGCGGCATGCTGGAGACGGGAGTTGGACGTGCCGCGAACCTGGCGCTTGCCTCCTTGCCCGCCGTCACGCTGCCCAGCGATATCTCCGCCACCGACCGTTATTACGATCCCGATATCACGGAACCGCCCTTTGCGCTTGGTGCTGGCAGCACCCTGACTTTGCCGCCGGGCGTGGGCATCGGCGTGGAAGTGCAGCCTGATCGCGTGGAGGAGGCAAAAGCGCGTTGGCAAGACAACAACCCATTTGCGCCGCTGTTCTGAATGGCTCAGTAGTGGCAGTGGTAGCTGACGACCGGGAGCGCCTTTCGCGGGCTGCCGCTGATCTCAAAGCGCATGATTGAAGCGGTGGCCGGATAGGCGACCGGCAGTCCGCATTCGCGCAGGCGATCTTTCAAATGCGCTTCCGGCTCGATACCCTGCGCATGCAGCCAGGGAAAAACCAAAATGTCGCCATGCCCGACAGCCACTATGGATTCGTCTGGATGCTCGACGCGCAGGAAGTCGAAGAAATCCAGCACGCGCGCTAGGACGACCGGCGGCGTTTCATGTGGCGGCTGGTTGCCGGTGTACAAATCCCAGCCCATTTTCGCCAGCTCGGCAGTGGGACGCCCCTCGTAGGGCGTCGAGACTTCAATGATCCGCTCGTCCACGACTGGTCTGATATTGTCTTGCCAGCCGGCAACGATGGCTGCGGTCTGCTGCGCGCGTTCCATGGGGCTGCTATAGATGGCGCTTATGGCTTTGTCAGCCAACCACTGGCCAGCCGCGCGAGCTTGTTGAATGCCCGCATCGCTGAGTTTGTAGCCGGGCAAACGTCCGTATAGGATCGCCTGCGGATTGTGCACTTCGCCATGCCGCATCAGGTAGAGGGTGGTGGTCAAAGCTACGCCTTTCTGTGGAGTCACGCCAGTCTAGCAGCCGCACCGCGCCTCTGCAATCGATGATATTTGCGGCTAACTTTTCGCCTCGCAATCGCCTATTATGCGAGGTTACAGGACTATCCCCGCGAAGGATCAGCGGAATTGCAGACTGAAGCCCGCTTTTTCGACCGCCGCATGCTGACCATATTGCTCATCGTCTTCGTGCAGATGATCGGCACAGCCATGGTCAACCCCATTCTGCCGCTCTATGCGCAGAGCGAATTCGACATGTCGCCGGAGGTAATCACGCTGCTGCTGACGGCTTTCTTCGGCGCGCAATTCCTGGCGGGTCCTTACATCGGGCGCATGTCGGACCGGCGTGGGCGCCTGCCCATATTGCTGATCAGCCAGATCGGCACGGTCATCGCCTTCGTCATGATTGGCTTGGCGCAGTCTACCTGGCTGCTCTTTTTCGCGCGCGTGCTCGATGGCATCACCGGCGGCAATATCGTGGTGGCGCAGGCTTATGTAACCGACATCATGCCCGAGCAACGGCGCACCCAAGCTCTGGGTTATGTGATGGCGGCTTTTGGCTTGGGCTTCATCGTGGGACCGGCCGTTGGCGGCCTGCTGGCCAGCGCCCTGGGACCGCAGATGCCTTTCCTCATCGCGGCGGCGGCGGCGCTGATCACTGTGCTGCTGACCTGGTTCACGCTGGAGGAAACCTTGAGCCCGGCCGACAAGGCGCGCAACCGCGGCAGCCAAGATGCCAAAATCAGCTTGGGGGCGATGCTGAGCAATGTGCCGCTGCTAGCGGTGATGGGCGTGTCCTTCCTCTCACGATTTGGCTTCGGCTTGCTCATCGGCACCTTCGCTCTGTTTGCGGAAGCCGTGCTTTTCGCTGGCGAAGACTTCGCAGCGGTTAGTCTGGGCGTGGGCTTGTTGCTGATGGTGGTGGGCGTGGGGCAGTTCGTCACGCAGGTCGCTATATTGCCGGCGGCGCTGCGGCGTTTTGGCGATCCGGCCATCGTCATCCTGGGCGGTATAGCGCGCGCGATTGGCATGTTCACGCTAGCTGTCGCCACCGAACCTTGGCTGGGCTCCGTCAGCATGGTCGCTTTCGCTGTGGGCAGTGGCTTACTGCTGCCAGCGCTGCAGTCGCTGGTTACCAAGACCGTGGCACAGGAATTGCGGGGCGCCATCCTGGGCGCGCACCAATCGGTGATGAGCCTAGGCGTCATCATCGCGACGGCGGTCTCGGGCGGATTGTTTGCGCTGGATCCAGCGCTGCCAAACTGGCTAGGCGGGGCGCTGGTCTGCCTGGCGATGCTGCCGGCTGCTTTTCTGTGGTCGTGGTCGCGCAGGAATGCGGCCAGCGACGGGGCGCTAGCGGTGGCGGCAAAATGAAAAACTGCCAGCAAAAGCATGGCAGTCTCGAGTTCTGTGTCGGGGCGGCGGGATTTGAACCCACGACCTCACCGACCCGAACGGTGCGCGCTACCGGGCTGCGCCACGCCCCGACATGTCGCGCAGTCTAGCTGAGGCATCAAGCGCTGGCAAGGTTTGATTATGTCGAAGGCAGAACCGCGAACCCTGACTGACCGCCTGCGCGACGCCGCGGATTTTCCGCTGAAGCGCGCTGGCGCCGGGTTGGCTCGGCTGGGACTGCCCGCCGATCTGGTGACGGTTGTAGGCTTGGCGCTGGTGTTTGTGGCGGCAGTATTGCTAGCGCAGGGCGAGTGGCTGCTTGGCGCCTTGGTTCTGCTTGGCAGCTTGCCGTTGGACGCGCTAGATGGCGCTGTCGCGCGAGCCTCGGGCAAGGGCAGCCGCTTCGGCATGGTGCTGGACTCGACGCTGGACCGTTATGCTGACGGTTTTATTTTCGCGGCTTTCGGGTATTATTTCGCGGGGCAGGGGCGGCAGGACATGCTGGCTATCGCGCTTGCGGCTTTGCTGGGCAGCTTCATGGTCAGTTATGTGCGCGCCCGCGCCGATGACGCCAAAGTCGGCGTCATCGCCACTGTGGGGTTGTTCTCGCGGCTGGAACGGGTGTTTGTCCTGCTGGCGATGACCTTGGCGGCTGGCGTGCTGGACAGCATCGCGCCGCTGGAGATTGGTCTGCTGGCGCTGGCATTCGGCACGAATTTCACGGCGCTGCAGCGTTTGCGGCATGTACATTTAATGTTAAAAGACCGAGGTGAGTAAATGGAGTTCGAGCAAGCACATCTGGTCATCGGCAATTTGCAGATACGCTATTACGGCATCATCATCGTGCTGGCGCTGCTGGCCGGCGCCTATGTCGCGTCATTGCTGGCAAGCCGCAGCGGGCGCGATGCGGACCACATCTGGGGCGGCTTGACCTGGGCGATCATCCCGGGCATCGTCGGCGCGCGCTTGTGGTTTGTGCTCTTCCCGCCCATTTCACTGACGGCCGGCTGTGGCATTGAGGGCGAAATCTGCCAGGATACCGCCTGGATGCTGCAAAACTTCTTTGATGGCGAAAACGGCGCGATCGCGATTTGGAATGGCGGGCTAAGCATCTTCGGCGGGGTGATTGGCGGCGCGCTGGGCGCCTGGCTCTACCTCAGCCGCTGGCATAACCGCATCGTTGGCGCCTTGACCACCATCGCCACGCCGGTGCTCTGGATTTATCAACTGCTGGAATGGCTGCTGAATGCAGGTATGGATGGCCTGCGCGGCAAAGGTGTCTCGCCATTCCGTTACCGGCGCCCACTCAGCAGCTTCCCGGATGAGGGCATGCGCCTGAGCCCTTGGATGGACATTGCTGGCGTCGCCATCCCGCTAGGGCAGGCAATTGGCCGCTTTGCCAACTACATCAATCAGGAGCTTTACGGCAGTCCCACCAATCTGCCCTGGGGTATCGAGATCCCACGGGAAGCGCGCGTGGCGCCCTACGAAAGCCTGATCGATTACCCAATTGACACGCTTTTTCACCCACTTTGGGCTTATGAGGCTTTGTGGAGTTTGGTCGCGTTCGTCGTGCTCTGGCATGTTTACCACCAATACCGCGGACGGCTGCTCAGCGGCGACATTCTGCTGCTCTATATCGGGCAGTACGCCTTTGGACGCTTCCTGCTGGAGTTCATGCGCGTGGAAATTGCCACCATCGGCGCGACGGGCGTCAATAGCTCGCAGGCCATCACGGCAATCGCTCTGGTGGCGGCGGTGGCGCTGCTGCTGCGCCGGCATCATGGCGGGCGCTTCAACGAGTTGAAAGCGGCGGAACGGGCGGAGGGCTTGCAATGAGCCGCCAGTTGATGAAACGACTGGGAGCAATTCGGGAAGGCGGCGCATGAGTCTGGTATACTGCTCTAGTTCCCGCTTGGCAGCCTGAAGGCATCGTCATGGCGCGCGTAATCATCCTCGGCTCTTCCGGCGCGGTAAGCAACGCCCAGCACGACTATTCGCATTTCCTGTTGATCGGCGAGAAAGACGGTCCCCTGCTGGTGGATGCCGGCTCGAATCCGCTGGACAAGCTCAAGGCGCTGGGCGTAGACGACAATTCGCTTCGTGACATTATCGTTACGCATTTCCATTCCGACCATGTCGCCGGCATTCCCAATATGCTGATGCACATGTGGCAGATGGGCCGCAAAGCGCCTATGCGATTCTACGGAATCCCGCATTGCATCGACCGCGTCCAAGGCACTATGGACATGTATGGATGGGAATATTGGCCCGGCTTCTTCCCGGTGTCCTTCGCGCGCATCGGCATGCAGGACGACACCCTGCTCTTTGAGAATCGCGACTTTGTCATTCGTTCGTTTCCGGTTGTGCACTTTCTCCCTACCATTGGCATGCGCATCACGAACAAGCACAACGGCAAGGTCTTGGCTTACAGCTGCGATACGGAGCCCTGCGCCAATGCCGTGAAAATTGGCAGAGACGCGGACATCTTCATCCACGAGGCTGGCGGACCGCCGCCCGGGCACAGCACGGCGCGCATGGCTGGTGAAGCGGCCACCCAGGCGGGCGCCAAGGAATTGCGGCTGATTCATTATCAGGTGTGGAATCACGATCCAGAGTTGCTGGCGCCGGAAGCGGCGCAGGCTTACGCCGGTCCTATCTATCTCTGCCGCGATTTCGACGAATTCGAGTTTTGACAACAACGCGCGAGAATTTGTCTTCACCACAGAGGAAACGAGGCAACACAGAGGGCACAGAGGGATTCGACTTGTAGGGGCGACCTGATGGGTCGCCCACAGGCTAATCGCAAGCCAATCAATACTGGGCGTCTCAGCGAGACGTCCCTACAGCTAGCGCAGCAGCCAGGGACTCGCTCTGCCGCGCACTATTTTGTCCCTTGCGCCATTCGCGTTACAATTTGACCAGCTCTCGCATCGAGGGCGATGGCACAGATTCATAACCATGGAGGAGACTGATGAAAACGCGTTATCGTATTTTGCCCCTGCTGGTCTTGCTGCTGCTGGGGCTGATGCTTGCGCCCACAGCCGGTCAGGACGAATTGCTCAGCTTTGCCGCTGCTGATTGCGACTATGGCGGCAATCTCAAATCGGTGGAAGCGCTGGACAGCCTGACCGTCCGCGTCACGCTCTGCAACCAAGACGCGATCTTTGAACAGAAGGCAGCCAGCCTGGGCTTGTCCGTGCATCCCGCTGAATATGTCAATGCCACGCAAGGCGAGGGCGATCTGCTGACCAAAGCCATAGGCACAGGTCCGCTGAAATTGGTCAACTGGGATCAAGGCAACGAGATTGTCTTTGAGCGCTTTGATGATTATTGGGGCGAGCCCTCGATAGAAGACACGGTCATCCTGCGCTGGAACTCGGAAGCGGCTGCCCGCGCCACAGAATTGCGCGCTGGCGCCATCGACGGCATGAAGTTCGCCAACCCCGATGACATACCGATCTTCCGCGCCGACCCCAACTTCAACCTCATCGACATTCCGCCCTTGACCGGCGTGTATGTTGCCATGAGCAACTACTTCGCACCGCTGGACGATGTGCGCGTTCGCAAAGCCATCGCCATGGGCATTGACCGTCAGCGCATCGTCGACAACTTCTTCCCGCCTGGCTCGCCCTTGACGCCGGACTTTGCGCCGCCCGCAGTCTTCGGTCATGTGTCCGAAGGTGGCGTGCCCGGCTTCGATCAGGACGCCGCCAAAGCGCTTCTCGAGGAAGCCGCTGCTGATCTGGGCTTTGAGCTGCCGCTGGACTCTGTGGTCGACACACGCAGCGGTGAGGAGCGCGGTCTGACCCTGACCTGGCGCGATGTTGTGCGCGGTTACTTGCCCAACCCCGGCATTATCGCTAACGATGTCGCCTCGCAACTGGCGGATATCGGCGTCATTGCCGATGTACAAGTGGTGGAATCCGGCACTTTCCTCGCCTCGGCAAATGCCGGCAACGAGCCGCTGCACATCCTGGGCTGGCACGCTGACTTCCCCGATGCCTCCAACTTCTACAGTTGCTGCTTTGGTCCCAACAACACACAATTGGGCGTTCCCAATCCGGCGCTGTATGAGCCGCTGGTGGCTGCGTCCCAGGTGCTCGATCCTGAAGAACGCATGGGATACTTCCGGCAAGTCGCCGATGCGATGGCTGAACATGTGCCCTGGGTGCCCTTCGGGCATGCTGGCGCAGCTGATGTCTGGCAGGTGCGCATGATCGGCGTGCACCCCGGTCTGCTGGATGGCACGGAAGAATTCTCCCGCATCGAAGACCCGGACGACAACAATGTCATCTACATGCAAAACGCGGAGCCCATCTCGCTATACTGCAATGACACTTGGGACGGCGAGACCTTCCGCGCTTGCCACCAGGTCAGTGAAGCGTTGCTGGACTTCGAACGGGGCGGCGTCGATGTCATCCCGGGCTTGGCGCATGCCTGGGAAGTGTCCGATGATGGCTTGAGCTGGACATTCCATTTGCGCGATGGCGTGCTCTTCCACGATGGTTCGTCGCTGGACGCCAACGATGTGGTGGTTTCCTGGCAAGCCTCCGCGGATTGCGCCAGCCCCAACCACACCGGCACCGGTCAAGCCTTCGCCATCTACAAGTCCATCTTCCAGCAGTTCATCAACGCCGATCAGTGCTAGCTTGATCTGATCGGTTTGTGGGCGTCTCATAGAGGCGCTCACAAATCCCCTCAGTTACTGCGGGGCGATGTAGGGGCGACCCATTAGGTCGCCCCGCTCTCGGTCTGCCCCCTCGCCCAAATCATTGGGGGAAGGTTTCGCCGTGCATTCGCATGGACGCTGAAACACATACGAAGTCACGATTCCGCTTGCCTTAGCTCCTCTCTCCGCGATGTTCGGAGAGGGCTAGTCTCGCGAATCCCTGTGTCTCTGTGCCTCTGTGGCGAAATGGAAATTGATGCGATTGCCTTGCGGTTAGACCGAGGGGATGGGGTAGGTTAGAGCCAGGGCTGAGCTCAATTACGATTCAAGCGCGGATCCAGAGCATCGCGCATGCCATCGCCCAGCAGATTGAAACCCAGCACCGTGATCATGATCGCGATGCCGGGGAAGAAGACCAGATGCGGCGAAGTGAAGAGATAATTGCGCGACTCGCTGAGGATCTGTCCCCATTCCGGCGTTGGCGGCTGCGCGCCCAAGCCCAGAAATGACAGCGCCGCCGCATCCAAAATCGCCGTGCCTACGCCCAGCGTGCCCTGCACGATGATTGGCGTGATGGCGTTGGGCAGGATGTGCGCCAGGACGATGCGCCAAGGGCTGGCGCCGATGGCTCGCTCCGCCACCACGAACTCCTGCTCTTTGATGGACAGCACACTGGCGCGCGACAAACGTGCGTACTGCGGGATGAAGGTGATGGTGATGCCCAGCAGCGCGTTGGTCAAGCCGGGTCCTAGGATCGTCACAATCGATATCGCCAGCAGCAGCGCCGGGAAAGCCAGCACCACATCCATCAGTCGCATAATGACATTGTCCACGCGCCCGCCCACATAGCCAGCGGTGATGCCCAGCGCCGTCCCCAACACAATGGACAGGCTGATGGTGATGACGCCGACCGACAGCGAGGTGCGCGTACCGTAGATGACGCGGCTATAGAGATCGCGCGCGTTCAAGTCCAAACCGAGGATATGCTGCGGATCCTCACAGCCGAACAACGGAATACAGGGTGGTTTGCTGGGCAGCCGGCCGGTTTCGCCCGGGACGCCGATCATCGTTTTGATGGGGTCGTGCGTGGCGAAGACTGGCGCGGCCACAGCGATAATCACCAGCGCGCCAATGATGCTCATACCCAGCAGGGCAGAGGGGCTGTGGCGCAGGTTGTACAGCGCCTCCAGCCACAGGTTGGCGGAACGCGCATGGGCTGCCTCTGCCAATCGCGCCGGTTTGGATTCCACCTTTGCCCCCTAGTTGAAACGAATCCGCGGATCGAGGTAGCCGTACATAATATCGACCACCATGTTGATCAGCACGAATCCCGCCGCGATCACTACCGTGAAGCCCTGCACCAGCGTGTAATCGCGCGAAGTGATGCTGTCGACCAGCGTGCGCCCCACGCCCGTCAAACTAAAGATCGTCTCTGTGAGCACCGCGCCGCTGATGACCAGGCCGAAGTTTAAGCCGATGACCGTGATGACCGGCAGCAGAGCATTGCGCAGGGCATGCTTGCCGACCACGCTACGTTCGCGCAGCCCCTTCGCCCGCGCCGTGCGCACATAATCCTGGCTCAGCACTTCCAATACACTGGAGCGGCTCATGCGCGCGATGATTGCCAATGGAATAGTGCCCACCGCCACCGCTGGCAAGATCAAATGCCGCAGCGCGTCCACCAGAAGCTCGCTATTCAGCGTCAACGCCGCGTTCAGTGTGTTGATGCGGGAGAAAAAGAACAGGATGCCAGCCGGTTCCTGCCCTTCAGCCACCCAGCCCCAAAGCTCATAGAAGGGCTGTGGATTGGCGCCCGGCGTCAAGCGCCCGGATGGCGGCAGCGCTAATGGCGTATCCTTCAGCAGCACGGCGAAGAGGTAAGCCAGCATCAAGCCCAGCCAGAAGACCGGCATGGACACGCCGATATTCGCGCCGATCATCGTGCCGACATCCAGCGCCGACTTGTGACGATAGGCGCTGAGCACGCCGATGGGTACGCCGACGCTGATGGCGAAAAGCAGGGCGAAGCCTCCCAGTTCCACAGTCGTTGGCAGGCGCTCCACCAGCAGATCTATAACAGGGCGGTGAAAACGCATGGAGTCGCCCAGGTCGCCCTGCGCGAAATTGCGCATGTAAATCAGCAGCTGCACCGGCGCTGGTTGGTCTAAGCCGTTGCGGCGGAAGAAGGTCTCGCATATATCTTTGGTCGCGCGTTCGCCAAGCACCGCCAGGCAGGGGTCGCCGGGGATGGCACGAGCCAGCGTGAAGGTGACGATCAAAATCCCCAGCAGAACAGGAATGGAGAAAGTCAGCCGCCGCAGGGCAAATTTCAACATCGCCGTCGCTTACTCCGCTGCCCAGCCGCGCGCTCGTTCGACCGCCCGCTGCCAGCCGGCATAGAGCGTCTCGCGCTGGTCGGCGGACATGCGCGGTTCAAAACGCTGCTCTAACTGCCATTGCGCGGCAATTTCGGCCTGCGAACGCCAAAAGCCCACCGCCAGCCCAGCCAGATAAGCCGCGCCGCGCGCGGTCGTCTCGGTTACCTCCGGTCGTTCCACCGCCACGCCTAGGATGTCGGCCTGGAATTGCATCAGGAAGTCGTTGACGACAGCGCCGCCATCCACGCGCAGCGACCCCAGCGCCAAGCCCGAGTCGGCGCTCATGACTGTCATGACATCGCGGGTCTGATAGGCGATGGATTCCAGGGTAGCGCGAACGACATGCGCCCGGCCGCTGCCACGAGTCATGCCGACGATTGCGCCGCGAGCATATTGATCCCAGTAGGGCGCGCCCAAGCCCACAAAGGCCGGCACGACATAGACTCCATCCGTGCTGTTGATACTGCGCGCCAATGCCTCGCTTTCGGCGGCGTCGTCCAGCAGGCGCATCTCGTCGCGCAGCCACTGCACCGCTGCGCCCGCCATGAAGATGCTGCCTTCCAGCGCGTATTGCATTGGTTCCTCGCCGACTTGCCAGGCGATGGTGGTCAACAAATTGTTCTGGGATTGCTGCGGGACCTCACCTGTGTTCATCAGTATAAAACAGCCAGTGCCGTAAGTATTTTTTGCCATGCCCGGCTGGTAGGCTGCCTGCCCGAAGGTGGCTGCCTGCTGGTCGCCCGCCATGCCAGCGATGGGTATTGATCTGCCCAGAATCTCGGCATTGCTCTCGCCGTAGACCTGGCTGCAAGGGCGCACTTCCGACAGCAGCGAACGCGGGATCTGCAGCCGCGCCAGGATTTCCTCCGACCAGTCGACGCGGTGAATGTCAAAAAGCATGGTGCGCGCGGCATTGCTGACATCGGTGATATGCAGCCGTCCCCCGCTGAGCTGCCAAACGAGGTAAGAGTCGACCGTGCCAAAAGCCAGTTCACCAGCCTCGGCTCGTTGACGCGCGCCCGGCACATTGTCCAGCAGCCAAGCGACCTTTGTGCCGGAAAAATAGGCGTCGGTGACCAAGCCGGTCTGCTGCAAGATCGCCTCGTCAAAGCCCTCGGCTTTGAGCTGGTCGCAGAAGCCCGCCGTACGCCGATCTTGCCAGACGATGGCGTTGTGTATGGGCTCGCCGGTTTGGCGATCCCAAATCAGCGTGGTCTCGCGCTGGTTGCTGATGCCGATGGCGGCGATATCGGCGGGATCCCCCATGACCCCCCGCGCCACGGCCAACTGCGTCTCCCAGATATCGCGCGGATCATGCTCGACCCAACCCGGCTGCGGATAGATCTGGCGGAATTCTTGCTGTTGGCTGCGGACGATTCTGCCCGCGCGGTCAAACAGAATGGCGCGCGAGGAGGTCGTGCCCTGATCCAGCGCCAGGATGAAATCTGGCATAGCGTGATTCTCCTTCCTGCCGAGGGCTGCAACTGATGAAACTATTGTAGCTTAAAGACTGACTTCAGTCGCGGCTGCATGTATCCCCGTCTACCCCTCCCCGAAGCATCGAGGTCGCATAAACACTGACCGCTGGAGGGGAGCTAAGACAAGCGCAACTGCGACTCCCTTTGCATTTCAGTGTCTTTGCGAAGGCTCGCCGAAACCTCCCTCCCCGATGCTTCCGGGGGACCGAGGGGGTAGGTTTTCCGTCCCGCGCGCACGGCCAACAGTATCCCGCAGCCCAGCCCTGCCAGCCCGCCCGCCAGCGCCCATATCGGCAGACGCTCCAGCATGGCCAGCAGCATGCCCGGCGGATAATCCGGAAAGGCGTGCATGTGTCGCAAGTCCTTGAAGAGCATCAGCCCGGTTGTCAGCAGGCTGGCCAGCGCGCCGCAAGTCGCCCCAGCCAAAATCCAAACCAGCTTGCTATTCTTTATCCGCGACCAAAGCAGCGCCGTCACGCCCAGCGCCAGTGTGAGTCCCAGCAGCGTTACGGCGAGGGAGTCGCTGTCTTCCAAGCCAGACCACAGCAGAATGAGAATGCCACAGGCGACCAGCGAGTGGCGCGCCAAGCCAGCGACTGTCATGACGCTGGCGCTTCCCCATCCAGAGCCACATCCAGCACATCGTCCAGATTTTCGACCAGGATGAAAGTCAGTTCATCGCGCACATCGTCGGGCACATCGTCGAGATCGTTTTCGTTTTTGCGTGGCAGAATCACCGTGTCCGCGCCCAGCCGATGGGCTGCCAGCACCTTGTCCTTGATGCCGCCCACCGGCAGCACCTGCCCACTAAGCGTCAACTCGCCGGTCATGGCGATGTTGCTCTTGGCTCGGCGCCCGGTCAGCAACGATGCCAGTGCGGCCGCCATGGTTACGCCAGCACTCGGTCCATCTTTGGGCACAGCGCCAGAGGGCACATGCAAATGCACATCGAAGTTCTGGTAAAAGGCCGGGTCGACACCCAACTGCTCCGCTCGTGAGCGCGCGAAACTATAAGCGATTTTGGCGCTTTCCTGCATCACAGCGCCCAGCTGTCCGGTGTATTGGAAGCCTTTGCCACCCTGCATCTTGGTCGCTTCGATGAAGAGCGCGTCGCCGCCTACCGGCGTCCAAGCCAGCCCCGTCGCCACGCCCGGGATCTCAGTGCGGTCTTGCAGTTCGCTGCGATAGCCAAAACGCGTCTTGCCCAGCAGCTCTTTCACTTCATCTGGCGTCACGCGAACTGTTTTCGCTGCTGATTCGGCGATCTGTGTGACCACTTTGCGCGCCGCCTTGCCGATCTCGCGTTCCAGGTTGCGCACGCCCGCCTCGCGCGTGTAATCGCGGATGATTTGCAGCAGTGCCTCGTCGCTGAATTCTAGCTCGTCGGCATGCAAGCCATTTTCGCGGCGCTGGCGCGGCACCAGATATTGCGCGGCGATGGCTTGTTTCTCGCGTTCGGTGTAGCCGCTGAGCTGGATGATTTCCATGCGGTCGCGCAACGGACGCGGGATGGTGTCCAGCGAATTGGCGGTGGTGATGAACATGCAGTCGCTGAGGTCGAAAGCCACATCCAGGTAGTGATCGCGGAATTCGGCATTCTGCTCGGGATCTAACACTTCCAGCAGGGCAGAACCGGGGTCGCCGCGGAAGTCCCGCCCTAGTTTGTCGATTTCGTCCAGCATGATCAGTGGGTTGCGGGATTGGGCGCGGCGGATCGCTTGGATGATGCGCCCAGGCATTGCGCCGATGTAAGTGCGCCGGAAGCCGCGAATCTCCGCTTCATCGCGGATGCCGCCCAGGCTCATGCGGATGAACTTGCGGCCCATCGCCCGCGCAATCGACGCGCCCAGTGAGGTCTTGCCAACGCCCGGCGGACCGACAAAAGCCAGGATTGCGCCCGAGCGATCCCGCCGCACTGGATCCAACTCCTCGGACTCGGCGAAATCCGCTTCGCGCTCGGCACGCAGTTTGCGCACTGCCAGAAATTCCAGGATGCGCTGTTTGACATCACTCAGCCCGTAATGATCTTCATCGAGGATGGTGCGCGCATTGGCGATATCCAGCTTGTCCTCAGTGCGCGCGTCCCAGGGCATGCTGCATATCCAGTCGAGGTATGTGCGGATGACGCCGTATTCCGCAGCCGCCACCGACAGCTTGGAGAGACGGTTGAGCTCTCGATCGGCCTCTTTACGCGCCTCGTCCGGCATATGCGCTTCGTCGATGAGCTTGCGGAAGCGCTCGATCTCTTTCTGGTCTTCGTCTTCTTCCAATTCGCGCTGGATGGCTTTCATTTGCTCGCGCAGGAAGTAATCGCGCTGCGACTTCTCCATCTCCTGGTGGGCGTCTTCCTGGATTTTGCGCCCCAGCGAGAGCACATCGACCTCTTTGTTGAGCAACTTCAGCAGCAAGCGGCTTTTGTCGCCGACACTATCCAACTCCAGCAGCAGCTGCGCGTCATCCAGTTCAATGCGCACATAAGTGGCGATGGAATACACCAGTTGCAGCGGCTCCTCGACATTTATGGCGCTGCTGACCAGTTCGTCCGGGATATTTGGCACGAGATCCGCCAACGCGCTAAAACGGTCGGTGATGCTGCGCACCAAGGCTTCCATCTCAATATCATCGGCAGAGACGACTTCGTCTTCCGGGATGCGCGTCACGCGGGCTTTGAGATAAGGACTTTGACTGACAAACTCATCGATGCGGATGCGCTGCAAACCCTGGATCAGCAAGCGAATCGTCCCGTCCGGCGCTTTGAAGAGTCGATGGATAGTCGCCAGCGTGCCGGTCTTTTGCACCTGGTCGGGTGCGGGACTGCCCAGGTTGGGGTCTTTGGACGCGACCAATGCCACCATACGGTCGCCAGCCACGACATCATCAACCAGTTGGATGCTGCGCTTTTGCCCGACTGTTAGCGGGATCGCCGTTTGCGGGTAGACGACCAAGCCGCGCAGGGGCAGGACGGGCAATTCTTCCGGCAGGTCGATCGCTTTGCCGTCGTCACCCAGGTCATCAGCCAGTTCGATTTCGATGACTGGCGTGGGCGCGTCTTCATCGTCCAGCAGGTAATCCCGATATTGCATTCGCGTTTGTCCTCATCCGGTGAGCGGGCTCAGCAGCAACGAGAGTTTGTCGCTCCCACCTACTTTAGCGATAGCCGCGTCAAAATGGTATCAGCGTTCGCCTGGTGCACCGATTTATGACGAGTTTCTAAGATTGCCGCCCTTAGCGCGTTTGCCTCTTTCGCGGATGCGCATACAATGGTCGTATCGTTCTTGATTGACTCGCGAGCCGGGATGAGTCTGCAGAATCGCAAGAGTCGCCGCCGTCCAGCCAGCCGCACGCGCGAGCGGGTTTTGGCGCGTCAGCAGCGTCGCCAAGCCGCGCTGGAAAACCGGCAGAATGCTGGCGTCGAGCATGCCTTCTTTCGCCGGCGTTTCCCCACCTATGATGACAACAACATCGCACATCGCGCCTTGGCCTGGTTGTTTTCCAGCCGCTCGCCACTAGCCAAGTTGACGACGCTGGTGACGGTCTCAGTGCTGGTCTTCTTCATCGGTAGCTACGCGGTGTCCGGGCGCATCTTCCCCAATGTTTACGCACTGGGCTTGCCGCTGGGCGAGTTGACGCCGGAACAAGCCGCGGAGGAGATTCTGGCGCGCTGGCAGCAGGACATGGCAATTGACATTACAGTAGATGGCCAGCGCCTGCAAAGCATAACGCCAGAAGCCATGGGGCTATCGATTGACGCGGTGGCGATGGCGGCAGAAGCCAAGGCGGCTGGCTTCGCGGGCATCCCCTTCGGCGCGAACATCGCTCCCAGGATCAGCGTATCCCATGCCAAAGCCCAGTCGGTGCTGCTGGACATGACGGAAGACATCTACTTGCAGCATTACGAAGCTGGCTACAAATGGTCGGGCGGCACGTTGATCGCCGTGCCTGGACGCCGCGGAAGACACCTGGATGTGACTGGCAGCTTGCAACGTCTCAAAGACGACATTATCAATGTCGTTACTTACGGACAATTTGAACTGTCAACCAATGCGCTCAACCCGACCGTGCTGGACAGTTCGCCCTTCCTGGACGAAGCGGTCGTCTTCCTCAATCGTGGTTTGCGCATCCGCGGTTACGACCCCTTCAAAAATAAAACCCTGGTCTTCAGCGTCAATGATCAGCTGGCGGCGGAATGGCTGACCGCGGGTGAAAATGGCTTGTCCGTGCGGGCGGAGGCATTCCGCGAATACATTGATGGCGAAAATGTCAAATTGTTGGCTGGCGGGCGCTACATCGACGAGCTGGAAGCCGTCGACAAGCTGCAAGCTGCCTTGATTGATGGCAACCCGGATATCCTGCTGCGCTTGAAGTACTTGCCCTCCGAATACCGGATCGTGGATCAGGACACTGGCTTCCTCATCGGTCGCAAGCGGGGTCTGCCTTATGAACTGATTCGCGGCGCCAATCCGATGGTCAATTGGAATCAGTTGGTCATCGGTCAGTCCGTGCAAATCCCCTCGCGCGACCTCTTGATACCGGATGACCCCATCCCGCACAAGCGTATCGTCGTCGACCTGGAAACGCAGTGGCTGCTGGCTTTCGACAATCAGCAACTGGTCTTCAGTTGGCCCATATCGTCGGGACGGGAGCAGGCGCCGACCTATCCGGGCATCTTCCAGATCCTGTCGCATAACGAAGTGGCTTCCGGTGGCAGTTACGCGCTTTGCAACGAAGCCGGCACCAGCTGCAATCACTGGAAGATGAAATGGTTCATGGGTGTATACGAAGTCGTGCCCGGCTTGATGAACGGCTTTCATGGCGCGGTGGAACTGCCCAACGGCAACTTCCTCGGCGGCGGAGGCGTCTACGAACCGACCACTTTCGGCTGCATCATGTCCCTGGATACGCAAGCTGAGCAGCTCTATCACTGGGCGGAGACGGGCACCATAGTGGAAATTGTCTCCGAGGAGTTTCGGCCCGAAAGCGATTTGGCGAGATACGCCTTGGAATACATCAGCACCATCGACACCAATTATCGTCCTATTTCGGCATAAATCACCGCTCGCGTCATATTTGCTTACTCTTGCGATAGCATATTCTGATTCGCGCCGCCTGCGGTAGAATGAACGCCTGTCAACGGGGCAGGGAGGCGCAAACGATGAGCAAAGCCTATGGTACATGGAGCAGCCCTGTCAGCGGCGCGTCCATCGCCAGCGGTGTCAGCCTGCGCGATGTGCAGTGGGATGCGGCTGGCGAAACCTTGGTCTGGTGGGAAAACCGCGAAAAGACCGGCGTCCTGCAAGCCCAGACCGGCCGCCAGGCTCCACGCGACTTGACCGACTCGGCGCTGAATGTGGCTGGTCGTGTTGGCTATGGCGGCGGCGCGTTCACTGTCGGCGCGGGCAATGTCATTTTCGCAGCCAATGGCCGGCTCTACAGCCAGGCGCTGCATAGTGGCGTTGCGCGCGCGATCACGCCAAAGTTCGGCGACCAGGCCTCGCCGGCGCTTTCAGCCGATGGCAGCTGGGTCGTCTATGTGCACAGCTATGAGCATGTGGACGGGCTGGCGATCGTGGATGCGGCTGGCGCGCATTTCCCGCGCAAACTGGCTTACGGCACGGATTTCGTCATGCAGCCGGCTTGGCACCCGGCCGGCAAACATATCGCCTGCATCGCCTGGAATCACCCGCAGATGCCTTGGAATGGCAGCGAATTGCGCCTGATCCAGCTAGCTTTTGACGCGACTGGTCTGCCCTACGCCGAAGACATCATCACCCTGGCAGGCGATACGGAAACCGCCATCTTCCAGCCAGCCTTCTCGCCCGATGGCAATTATCTGGCTTACATCAGCGACGCCAGCGGCTGGGGACAAATCTATCTCTATGACCTGGAAAGCCAGCGACGCCGCCAACTGACGACCGCGGCAGCCGAGCATGGCAGTCCGGCTTGGGCGCAGGGCATGCGCACATACGGTTGGTCCAGCGACAGCCGCGCTATCTACAGCTTGCGCAATGAACAGGGCTTCTTCAGCTTGCAGCGCTGCGATATCGACACGGGCGCATGCGACACGGTGGCGGGTTTGAAGGACTACACCGAAATGGAGCAGATTGCCGTATCGCCAAAGGGTGACGCTATCGCCATGATCGCATCTTCATCGCTGATCCCGCCGCGCGTGATTTCGCTGGGCAATGGCAAGGCGCAAGTCCATCGCCGCCGCGGGACGGAGAATCTGGGCGCAGACCAACTATCGGCAGCTCAAGCCATTACCTGGCAGGCGGAAGATGGCGGCACGGTGCACGGGCTCTTCTACCCGCCAGTGCTGCAGGACGAGATGCCGCCGGGCGCGCCGCCGCTGATCGTCAATATCCATGGCGGACCCACCTCGCAGCGCTGCGCCGGCTACTACAGCGAAGTCCAATTCTTCACCACGCGCGGTTATGCTGTGCTGCAAGTCAATCATCGCGGCGGCACCGGCTACGGGAAAGCCTATATGGACATGCACCGCAGCAACTGGGGTGTCTACGATGTGACGGACTCGCTGGCCGGCGTCAAGCACCTGGCGGAGGCTGGGCTGGCCGATGGCGCCAAAGCCGTCATCATGGGCGGCAGCGCTGGCGGCTTCACGGTGCTGCAATCGCTGGTTGAACAGCCCGGCTTCTACAAGGCTGGCATTTGCTCCTACGGCGTTTCCAATCAATTCGGCTTGTTGATGGACACGCACAAGTTCGAGGAACGCTATACCTATTGGCTGCTGGGCGAATTGCCGGAAGCGGCTGCGCTGTATCGCGAAAGATCGCCGATTTTCCACGCGGACAAGATTGTTGACCCGTTGATCGTCTTCCAAGGGACGGATGATGTAGTGGTGCCACAAGATCAGTCGGACAGCATCGTGGCCTCACTGAAGCGGCGGGGCATCCCGCATGAATATCATCTCTTCGCGGGCGAAGGGCACGGCTGGCGCAAGGCTGAAACCATAGAAACCTACTACAACCGCATCGAGCGCTTCCTGCTGCAGCATGTCATCTATGCCTGATTTTGCTACCCGCGGCGCAGGACCGACCGGCTGATGTTCGCCAATATTGCCTTTCTGCTGTTGGGGCTGGCGGGCTTGTTCTATGGAGGCAACTGGCTGGTGCGCGGCGCGTCCAATTTGGCGCTGTCCTTTGGCGTATCGGTGCTGGTCATCGGCATGACGATCGTCGCGCTGGGCACCTCCATGCCGGAGCTGCTGGTGAGCCTGCAGGCAGCGCTGGCGGGCAAAAGCGACTTGGCCATCGGCAATGTCATCGGCTCCAACATCGCCAATATCGGGCTGATCCTGGGCGCGACTGGCTTAATCACGCCGCTGGCCGTGCAGGCGGTGTTGCTGCGGCGGGAAGTCCCCATCATGATTCTGATCACCGCCGCCACTTTTGCGCTGGCCGCCGATGGACAGATCAGCCGACTGGATGGCTTGATCCTGCTGACGGGCTTCGCAACCTTCAATCTTTTTTTCTATGTTCAGGCGCGGAGCGAGCGAAAGAGGCGTCCCGCAGCGAATACGGACATGCCGTCGACGGACGAAATCAGCCGCTGGCGAGAGTTGGCTTTTCTTGTTGCTGGCATCGTCGTCCTGCTCATCAGCTCGTGGTTAATGGTGGAAGGGGCGGTCAACCTGGCGCGCATGATTGGCATCAGCGAGTTGGTCATCGCCATCACGCTGGTGGCTTTCGGTACCTCCTTGCCGGAGTTGGCGGCATCGCTTTCGGCGGCTTGGCACAAAGAGACTGACTTGGCCATCGGCAATATCGTCGGCTCGAATATCGCTAATCTGTTGCTGATTCTGGGCATGACCTCCTTCGCGCAACCTATCCCGGTCGATCGCGCCGAGGTGCAGCTGGAGTTCTTGATCATGATTGGCTTCGCCGCGCTGCTGATCCCCTTTGCGCGCACACAGCGGCTGGGACGGCGGGCCTCGGCGACCTTTCTGTTTGCCTATGCGCTCTTCATTTGGTACAGCCTGACCACGGGCAGCGCTCCGAACCTGCTACAATGACTTAAGTGAGGGTTCTCCGTCATCTTGATGGTTGAACAGAGAGGAGTAACGCACTATGACGCAAGCGGCGCCGACGGCACATTTCCGCAGCAGCAGCGGCGTCGATATCTACCAGCTACCTATGCTGCTCTTCCCGCCCGACTTCACCGGCAACGCTTATCTGCTGGATGGCGCTGGCCCGCTGACGCTGGTGGATACTGGCTCCGGCATGCCGCAAAGCAACGAGGATTTGCAGGCTGGCTTCCAGCAGCTTGGCGATCGCTTTGGCAAGTCATACTCATTGAGCGATGTCGAGCGGGTTATCATCACGCACGGGCACATCGATCACTTCGGCGGGCTGGCCTTCGTTAAATCGCAGGCCGGCGCTCAGGTCGCTATTCACGAGCTGGACCGGCGCGTGCTGACGAACTACGAAGAGCGCGTTGTCGTGGCGACCAAGGCGCTGGGCATTTATTTTGGGCGCGCTGGCATTGACACGGAGCTGCGCGATGAATTGTTCGCCATGTACGGTTTCGCCAAAAAACATGTGACATCAATTGATGTTGACATCAACCTTCTCGACGAGCAGGTGATTGACGGCCTGGAGTTCATCCACACGCCGGGGCATTGCCCTGGCCAGGTTTGCATTCGGCTGGGGGATGTGCTGCTGAGCGCGGACCATGTGCTGTCGCACACCACGCCGCATCAATCGCCGGAGAGCATCACGCACTACATGGGCTTGGATCACTATGCGGATTCCTTGCGCAAATTGCTGCGCGTCGAGGGGATCCGCCTGGCGCTGGGCGGGCACGAAGACCCCATGGACGACCTCTACGGGCGCATCCAGGCTATCCGCGCCAGTCACAACCGCAAGCTGGAGCGCATCCGCAACATCATGCGAGCGGAGGGCGCGCCCATGACCATCAGCCAAATCTCGGCAGCCATGTATCCGGATGTGCAGGGCTATCATGTGCTGCTGGCGCTGGAAGAAGCCGGCGCCCACATCGAATACCTCTACCAGCACGCCCACCTGCGCATCGCCAACTTGCGCGAATTTGAAGCCGAAGACAATCCAGCTATTCTCTACCAACTAGTGGAGTGAGCGCCAATCGCCCTATAAAATAGTTGGTTGCCCTGGGTTTGCCGACTTCAGTTTTGACGCGACGCCTGGTTTCAGTGTAGACTTGGGGATGATGCGTGGCGCTCTGCCACGTGGCGAGTCCAGGAAGGAACGAACTATGGGCAAGAAATCAAAGGACGCCGGGACCAACGCTCACGAGTTGGCTGGCATTGTTCCGCGCCTGATGTCGGGCATCATTGACGGTTTCCTGCTATTGCTGTTGATGCTTCTGCTCACGGCGCTCCTGTCTCTCGCGGGCGACGCGCCGGTTCAGCTTTATCAATTTTTCAGTTTGGCGGCGCCGGTTTTCTATTATTGGTACTTTTGGACGCAGCGCGATGGGCAGACGCCGGGCAAGTTCGCGCTGGGCTTGCGCGTCGTCAAAATCGATGGCAGTCCCATCAGCGATGTCGATGCCGTGATTCGCGCCATCGGCTATCAGGTCAGCGCTGTGCTCTTCGGGCTGGGTTATCTATGGGCGGTGATTGACCGCAAAAACCAGACCTGGCACGACAAGCTGGCGCGCACCGTTGTCGTCCGCAGCCACAGCCGTCGCCGTATGGTCAATATCGGTTGAACGCAATTGCGGCTTGAGCTAGCCGGGCGATGGCAAAGCTGGCGCAGTGGCTGGGCATCCGCCGCTACCAGGCGGATGAACACTATCGGGCAGCGCTGCGAGCTTTCAGCCAGCGCGACTTGTCGAGCGCGCAATCAGCGATAGCCGACGCCTTGGAACTGCTGCCCCGTCACGCCGAATATCACGCCGCGCAGGGCTTTTTCGCCCAGTCAGACAGAGCCTTCGATTGCGCGGAAGCCTGTTACCAACGGGCCATGCAACTGAACCCCTATGAAATGTTGGCGAATTATGGACGCGGCGTAGCAGCCTATCGCGCCAAAGAATGGCAGACCGCTGCGAATCACTTTGCCAATGCCCTGGCGGCAGCTCCGAAACGTGCGGAAACGCTCTACTATTTGGCGATGACACAACACCGGCTGGGGGACAATGTCGAGGCGCTGCGCTGGATGGCCGCGGCAGAAGAGAGCTTCGCCAAAGCCGGCGACCACCGCGGGCGCCACTGCCAAAGCTGGATGCGCGAATTCGAGAAGCTTATCGCCCTGCAGCAGGAGCAGTCATGAGTTTTGCAAAGCGCGGCCTGTTTTTCGCGTTGCTATGGCTGCTGGCGAGCGGCATGTCGCTGGCGGCGCAGGATCATTCGCAGCTGGAGTGGTGGAACGACCGTGTCTTCTACGAGATCTTCATCCGCAGCTTCCAGGACAGTGATGGCGACGGCATCGGCGACATCCAGGGATTGATCTCGCGCCTGGATTACCTGAATGACGGCGATCCAAATACGACGCGCGACCTGGGCATCACGGGCATCTGGCTGATGCCGCCGGCTGAAGCGCGGAGCTACCACGGCTACGATGTG
This sequence comes from Anaerolineae bacterium, assembly GCA_034420985.1. GTDB lineage: Bacteria > Chloroflexota > Anaerolineae > Aggregatilineales > Phototrophicaceae > UBA6055. The sequence continues at coordinate 268,186 of DAOUKU010000065.1, forward strand.
ATGGACTATTACGCGGTCGAGCGCGATTATGGCACGCTGGCGGACATGCGGCAGTTGATTGCCGAGGCGCACAAACGCGGCATCGCTGTCATCGTTGATATGGTGCTGAATCACACATCGAGCCGCCATCCCTGGTTCCTCGAGGCGCGCATCGGGGACGAGACTCGCCGCGACTGGTACATCTGGGCGGATGAGGACCCCGGTTATCGTGGACCTTGGGGCGCGGTGGCCTGGCATCGCGCCGGCGGCGATTATTATTACGGCGTGTTTTGGGATGGCATGCCCGATTTGAATTATCGCAACCCCGCTGTCAGCGAAGAAATGCAGGCAGTGGCGACATTTTGGCTGCGTGACATTGGCGTAGATGGCTTTCGCCTGGACGCCATCAAGCACTTGATTGAAGATGGCGAGCGTCAGGAGAATCTGCCGGAGAGCCGTCAATGGCTGACGGCTTACGAGGCGCATTTGGAGTCTGTCAAAGCTGGCAGCTTCACCGTCGGCGAGATTTATGGCGCCCCCTCCTTCGTGGTCGCGCGCTATGTCAACGAACGCGCAATTGATATGGGCTTCGACTTCAAACTCGCCAATGAGATGATCAGCGCGGCGAATCGCGGGGACAATCGCCAAATCGCCCGCGCCCACCGCGCCGCCATGCGCGATTATCCCTTCAACCAATTCGCTACTTTCCTGACCAACCATGACCAGAATCGCCTGGCGAATCAGCTGCTGCAGGATGTCGGGCGCAACAAAGTCGCCGCCTCGTTGCTGCTGGCGGGACCGGGCTTGCCTTTCCTGTATTACGGCGAAGAAATCGGCATGATCGGCACGAAGCCGGACGAGCACATCCGTAAGCCTATGCAGTGGGACGGGTCGCGCCTGGCGGGATTTACCGCTGCCGACCGCCCCTGGCAGCCTCTGAACAGCGCCGCGCATATCGCGAGCGCCAACGTCGCCGTACAGACCATCGACCCCGACTCGCTGCTGAGCCATTACCGCGACATGATTCACCTGCGCAACAACAACTCGGCGCTGCGGCGGGGCGGGTTGACGGCGGTGGCCAGCTCCCAGCGCGGCATTTACGCTTTCTTGCGACAGGATGACCAGCAGCAGCTCTTGGTGATCATCAATCTAAAGGATGAGACGGTCGATGGCTTTACCTTGAGCCTGGCGGAGAGCGAGTTCGCCCTGTCCATGCCAGCGCTAGTTTACGGCGGCGGCGAAGTGAGGATGCCGGAGCTGAACGCGGCAGGCGGATTCGACGCCTATGCGCCAGTGGAGAGCCTGGACGCGCAAAGCCTGATCGTGCTGGCCTTTTGATGACGATGAATATGCGCTGTTGAGAAACTAATCCCGTATGCGGCCGGCACGGTCGCAGGAAAGTTGGCGCGCTTGCAACACTTCATCGGCGAGTTGACGGCGCTGGGCGCGGCGCTCTGTTTCAGTCTGGCATCGACCACATTCACGCTGGCCGGGCGGAAATTTGGCGCCAGCGTGTCCATGGCACTCAGTCTGCTGATTTCGCTGGTCTTCCTGCTGCCGCTGCACCAGGCGCTGCAGGGCGAGGTCTTTCCTTTTGCGGCATCCGCGCAGCATTGGCTGATTTTGAGCGCCTCGAGCCTGGCCGGCTTTGTGATTTCTTCCTTGCTGCTGCTGCGCGCCTTCCAATTGATCGGTCCGCGCTTGTCCATGTTGATTGGGGCGACCACACCCATATTTGCGGCGGCCATGGCTTGGCTCTTCTTGGGGCAGGGCTTGCCGGCGCATGCCGTGCTGGGCATTGCCCTGGTCTTGGGCGGCGTCTTTGCTGTGGTATCCGATGGCGCTGGTGACACGGTTTGGCGGCAGGACGCGCACTATCGCAAAGGCGTGCTGATGGCAATCGTTTCGGCGAGCATGCAAGGCGCGTCTTTCGTGCTCATGTCCGAGGGCGTGGCTGATGGTTTCCCCGCCATGAGCGCCAGCCTGATGCGCACGGTCTTTGGCGTGGCGCTGCTTTGGCTGATCATCGCGGCGCGTGGGAAGCTGCGCCACAACTTGCAGCTCATTGTGACGGAGCCGCGGGCGCTGGGTCTCATCCTGCTGGCGTCGCTGACCGGACCCGTCATCGGCGCGACCCTGGTGCTGGTATCGCTGCAATTCACCAGCGTTGGCATCTCTTCGACGCTGACCGGCACCACGCCGATTCTGCTAATTCCAATCAGTTTAATCGTCTTCGGCGAACGCATCACTGGGCGGGCGGTCATCGGCACATTCGTGGCTATCGCTGGCGTGGCACTGCTTTTCGCGGCTTGAGGCGGCGCGTATGGACGCATTCATCGGCGAGTTGGCGGCTTTGGCGGCGGCATTCAGCTTCAGCCTGACTTCTGTGCTCTTCACTTTGGCGGGGCGGCGGCTGAACGCGGTCGTCACTTTGGCGACCAGTTTACCGCTGTCTTGGCTGGTGATGCTGATTTTGCATCAGGCTGTGCTTGGCACGCCCTTTCCCTTTCACGCTTCGGCGCGATATTGGCTGCCCCTGGCAACCTCCGGCATATTGGCTTTTGTCGTTTCCGCCTGGTTTATGCTGAGCGCCTATCAATTCATCGGTCCGCGTTTGACCATGCTGATCGCGTCATTTGCGCCGGTGCTGGGCGCGCTACTGGCATTTGTGCTGCTGGGGCAGGCGCTGCCAGCCAACTCGGCTTTAGGCATTGCCCTGGTCATCGCCGGCATCGTCTGGGTGGTGGCGGAGCGGGGAGGATCCACCAGCGTCCAGCCAGACTTGCGGCGTGGCGTGGTTTTCGCTGTGCTGGGCACTGTGGCGCAGGGAGCGGCATTTGTCTTTTCTTCGCAGGGCGTGGCTGATGGCTTTCATCCCTTTAGCGCGACTTTGCTGCGCATCAGCGCCGGCATCGTGACGCTTTGGCTATTCCTGGCTTGGCGTGGCGAAGCGCAGGCGACCGTGTCGGTATTCCACGGCGACCGGCAAACATTCATGCTGATTGCGGGCGCAGCGATCTTGGGACCAGTGATGGCTGGTTCCTTTCTGCTGCTGGCGCTGCAGCGCATTCCAGTCGGCGTGGCCACGACCCTTTCGCATACCACCGCTATCATGCTGATCCCGATCGGCTGGCTGGTCTTCGGCGAGCGCGTCAGCCCCCGCGCGATAATCGGCACTTGCGTCGCTATTGCTGGCATCGCCCTGCTCTTTATGTGAGCCGCAATGGCATCATTCTGCGCGCTTTTCGCCGCCAGCCTGCAACTGCGTTATACTCAAATTGTGCTGACCAGAATTACCGAGGTCCCTTTGATGTCCATGTTTGAAATCCGCCCGCTAGAGCGTGCCGACCGCGAGTGGGTCGCCCACTTCCTGGATGAGCGCTGGGGTACGACAACCATCGTTTCACGCGGCAAGATGCGCTACGGGCACCTTCTGGAAGGGCTAATCGCCGAGCGCCAGGATGAAGCTGCTACGGACTCAGAAGACAATGAGAGGTCGCCCGAACGAATCGGTTTATTAACCATTGAATATGACGCCAGAGAATGCGAAATCCTCACGCTGGACAGTCTGGTGGAATCCATGGGCATCGGCAGCGCTCTGCTGAACGCGCTGGAAGAGCGGGCGCGGGAGGCGGGCTTGCAGCGCTTGTGGCTGGTCACCACCAACGACAACCTGGCTGCGCTGAAATTCTGGCAGAAGCGTGGCTATGAACTGGTCGCCGTGCACCGCAACGCCATCGCCGCCGCCCGCCGCATCAAACCGCAGATCCCGATCACTGGCTTGAATGGCATCCCCATCCGCGATGAAATCGAGTTGGAAAAACGCCTCTAGTCGCGCTTCCGCCGCCAAAGGCTTTCCGCCAGGATTAGCAGCACGCCCAGCACAATGGCGTGATCCGCCAGGTTGGAGACATTGGATATCACAGCCGGTATCTGATAATGGATGAAATCGATGACATGCCCGTGCTGCAGGCGATCCAGCACATTGCCGATAGCGCCGCCCGTCACCAGCCCGATGGCGAAGGGAATCAACCGCGCATCGGCTGCCATGTTGCGCGCGCTCAGCAGCATTCCCACGACGATCAGCAGCGCCAGGACCGGGAAGATTTCGCCAGCCATGGGCAAAATGCCGAAAGCCGCGCCGGTATTGCTGGTCAACGTCAACTGGAAGAATGGCGCCAGCGCCGGGATGGGCTGCATAGTGTCATAGGGCAGCAAATTGCGCAGCGCCCAGCCCTTGGCGGCTTGATCCAGCGCCGCGGCCAGACACATCGTCAGCAGCAGTATAATCCACTTGCGCATCCTGCGCTCCCAGGCGATTGAGCCAACTCAAGGCTATTGTAGCAGACATGGCGAGTATGAATCCCTTCGGCGAATGGTCGCTGGCGCAGCAGAAAGCGCTCTGGCGGCGGCTGGCGGAAGAGGCACTGCTGCTTTGGGGTCTGCGCGCGCATGAGCTCAGTTGGCTCGGCTACAGCAGCAACGCCGTTTTCAAAGCCGTCACGGACAGGGGCGAGTTCGTGCTGCGGCTGCACCCGCCTGGGCGCATGAAAACGGCCCGCCTTCGCAGTGAATTAACATGGCTGCGCGTCATCCGCGATAATACGCGTCTGCTGGCGCCTTTTCCTGTGCGGGTTGATCACGCTGGCCGGCCGGCTTCCTTCCTGAATTTGACGAATCCTGTGCTGCCGCCGCCGCATAAGGCGCTGATCTGCCTTTTCGAATACATTCCCGGCGACAGCAAGCCCGCGCAGGCGCTGCAAAACGAAGATGTGTATGGAATCGGGCACTATCTAGCATCGTTGCACAAGAATGCGCAAGTCCAGCCGTCAAGCGATTTCGAGCGTCCGCGTCTGGATGCCGAAGGCTTGTTCGGCGACGACTCGCCCTATGTTTCGAGTCGAGAGGGCGGCGCGCTCACGCAGGAGCAGCTAGCCATCTGCCGGGAAGTGGCGCAAGCAGTGGACGCTGCCATGAAGCGGCTGGCGCAAAAGCCTAAAACCTTTGGACTGATTCATGCGGATTTGCTGGCGAAGAATATTCTCTTTGCCGAGGCAGGCTTGGCGGCGCTGGACTTCGAATACTGCGCCTGGGGATATTTTCTCTATGACCTTGCGCCCTTGCTCTGGCAACTGAAGGGTGAACGCCCCGACGAATACGAAGATCTCGAGGCCGCGATGTGGGCGGGCTATGTTTCCTTGCGACCAGAAGTTGAATGCGAGCGCGAGTTTCTGGAAACTTTCATCGCTGCGCGGCAGCTAGCCTCCTGTCGCTGGCTGCTGCAGCAAGGAGATCATCCGCAAGTGCGCGAAGTAGCATCGGCGCTGCTTGAGGATCGAATTGACGAACTGCGCGCATTTCTCGCCAGCGGCCGATTGCAGCGGCTTACGGCAACCTTGTGAGCGGAGGGATTGTGCGGCGCAAAGCCGATGCCTATACGCTCTATCTCCTCATGATGGCGGCGCAAGCCTGCGCGCTGACCTTGGTCTTCACGGTCAACCTGGTCTACCAAGTGCAGGTCGTCGGTTTGAATCCTTTACAGCTTGTCCTGGTCGGCACGACTTTGGAGCTCACTGCCTTCCTGTTCGAGATTCCCACTGGCGTGGTGGCGGATCTGCGCAGCCGGCGGCTTTCGGTCATCATCGGTTTCACGCTGCTCGGCGCTGGATTCCTGGTCGAAGGCGCGCTGCCGCTCTTTGAAGCGCTGCTGGTGGCGCAAGTGATCATGGGCTTGGGCTATACATTTCTCAGCGGCGCGACATCGGCCTGGATTGTCGACGAGATAGGGCAGGCGCGCGCGACCGACGCCTTCCTGAGATCAGCGCAGCTTTCGCAAGTGGTCAGTTTCATCGCTATCTTCATCAGTGTCGCCTTGGCCAGCATCAACCTGCAAATAGCCATTATCGCTGGTGGCTTCTTGCTGCTTAGCCTGTCGCTGCTGCTGATTGCGACAATGCCCGAAACAGGATTCAAGCGGCGTCCAGCGGAAGAGCGCGAAGACTGGCGCGCGCTGTTTGACACTTTTCGCGCGGGCATGTCGCTGGTTCGCAGCCGTCCCATTCTGCTGCTCCTCTTGCTGGCGACGCTCTGCCATGGGGCGTTCTCCGAGGGTTTCGACCGCCTGTGGACGGCGCATCTGCTGGGAAGTTTCGCTTTCCCGCCATTGGGCGAACTGGATCAGATTGTCTGGTTCGGCATCATCAGCGCGGTGTCTATGCCGCTGTGCCTGGCAGCGACCGAGTTGATCCGTCGGCGGCTGGATTTCGCGCAGGGGCGGCAAGTGGCGGGCACATTAATCGCAGTCTACGCCATCATGATCGGCAGTGTGCTGCTCTTTGTCTTTGGCGGCAGTTTCGGCGCGGCGCTGCTGGGCTTGTGGCTGGCGCAAGCCATGCGCGGCATCCGCAATCCGCTGATGGAAGCCTGGATCAACCAGCACATCGAGTCGAAACTGCGGGCGACGGTGCTGTCGATACAGGGGCAGACGGACGCGCTCGGGCAGATTGCGGGCGGTCCTGTCGTGGGCGCGGTGGGTCTGCTGTCGTCTTTGCGGCTGGCGATATCCTTATCGGCGCTGCTGCTGCTGCCAATCCTGCCTGTATTCCGCCGTTCCGTCCGCTATACTACGCCGAATTCAACATGACCTGGCGGGGGCGCGATGGATACGCAAGCGATGCTGGAAGAGCTCAAGAACTTCGACACGCCATCGATCACTAATGTGGTCGCCACCTATCCGGAGTCGCCGCTTTGCCTGGGGCTCTACAACCCTTGGAGCGAAAACTGGTATACCGACACACGCATCCGCTGCATGTATCCCAAATTGGGACGGCGGGTTGGTTACGCGGTTACCTGTGTCTACAGCTTGCCCGACCCGAACTTCGCGCGCTTGAGCTTCCTGGATGTGCTGGAGGCGCTGGAAGCGTCTCCGCAGCCGACCATCCTGGTCATCCAGCAGAAGTTTCCGCGGCGGCTGAGGGACAAGGTGGGGCTGGCGGGCGGAAACATGGTCTCGGCGATGCGGGCGCTGGGCTGCCTGGGCATGATTTCCAACGGTCCCTCGCGGGATTTGGACGAAGTGCGCGAGATGGACTTCCAGTACATGCTCAGCGGCGTCACGGCTGGGCATGGCGCCATGGCTGTACAGGCGGTTAATGTGCCAGTATCGGTCGGCGGCATGGATGTCGCGCCGGGCGAGCTGATTCACATGGATGAAAACGGCGCTTGCAAATTCCCCGCTGACAAGTTGGAAGCCGTGCTGGCGAACGCGCGCGCACTGCAGAAAGAAGAAGCCGCCCGCCAGAAAGCCTTGCAAAACGCCAAGTCCGCCGCTGAGCTACGCGCCATCTTCGCGGGCCACAGCTATGGCAATGATGACGAGTCGTGAGGGCGCTGCTGTCCCCGGAAGCTCGCTGAAGTGAGCGGCAGCCGCCGACGCGCTCGCGTTACCTTCTACACATTCCGCATCACTGCGCCTCTCGTCTTCGCCATGTGGCTGACGATGGCAAACCTCTACTTTGCGAAAGCTATCACCCCCGACCCTTTCCGCTTGGCGGCGCTGCTTGTCGCGCTGGAGGCTTCGACATTCATTTTTGAAGTCCCCACGGGCATCATAGCCGACAGCTTCAGCCGCAAGTGGTCTATAGTCGTCGGCTATGTAATATGGGGCGGTGGCTTCCTGCTGCAAGCGCTCGTACCCATTTACGAAATTACACTGCTGTCACAGGCGATATGGGGTTTGGGATTTACCTTCGTCAGTGGCGCGCCAGAGGCATGGCTGGTTGATGAACTGGGCCAAGATGAAGCACAGGCTTTGTATATGCGTGGCGCGCAAATTGGGCAGCTTTCGACGCTGCTGGGCATCGCGCTGTCGACGCTGCTGGCGACCGTGGATCTTGCCTTGCCCATTGCAACGGGCGGCATCGCTACCATAGTGCTGGCGCTGTTGCTGGCTGTGATCATGCCCGAAGACGGCTTCACGCCCCTGCGGCGCAGCGACAGAATCGCGGACAATCTTCGACAGACTGGCGCGACCGCCATTGGGCTACTGCGAGGCAGTCCGGTGATTCGTTCTATTGCGCTGATTGGTCTCGTCATCGGTAGCTCCGTCGGGGGATTTGACGCGCTCTACACGCCGCATATTGTGCAAAACCATGACTTGCCGCTCTTTGATGCGGAGGTCTGGTTCGGCATTCTATTCGCAAGTGTGACAATCTTAACCATACCAGCGATCGAGTTGCTGAAGCGGCGGCTGCTGCACAGGGAGCAAGTGTCCCTCACGCGTGGGCTGGCGCTGCTGGCGGTGGGAACGATTCTGGGCAACCTGGTCTTTGTCTGGACGCCCTTGTTCTATGTGGCTGCCATTGCCTTTTGTTTCAGCCAGGTCTTGCGCACAGCCACGAAACCTGTCTTTATGATTTGGGTTAACCGCCAGGCGCCAACCGCCGTTCGCGCCACCGTGATATCCATGTATTGGCAAGCCAATGCAACAGGGCATATCGTCGGCGCGCCCATCATTGGCGCAATCGGGTCCTTGTCGTCGTTGCGTGCTGCCTTGACAGCCGCGAGTCTGGCGCTGCTGCCGGTCGTCCCGCTGTATCGCCGCCAGCCGCAGGACCCGGTCGCCTAGACCATTCAATTGCTTGCGCTGTCGTTGTATGATGCCGTTGCCTAATCGCGGCGGGGGCGAAGCAAATGAAAGACAAGCATGTGCTCGTCACGGGCGCAACCAATGGCATCGGCAAGCAAGCGGCGCTGGAAATTGCGGAGATGGGCGCGTCCGTCACGATTGTCGGGCGCAACGAATCCAAAACGCGCGCTGTTTGCAGCGAATTGCAAGCGGGGAGCGGCAACGAGCAAATCGACTGGCTCTTGGGCGATCTGTCGTCCATGGCGGAGGTGCGCCGCGTCGCTGAAGAGTTCCGCGCTCGACATAACCGGCTGGATGTGCTGCTGAACAACGCCGGCGCGGTCTTTTCCGAGTATCAAACCTCGGCCGACGGCTACGAGATGACCTTCGCCCTCAATCACATCAGCTATTACTTGCTGACCATGCTGCTTCTCGATATGTTGAATGGGACTGCGCAGGAAGAGGGCGAGGCGCGCATCATCAATGTTTCGTCAAGCGCCCATCGAAACGCGACCCTGCGCCTGGATAACCTGCGAGACAAAAGCGGCTACGGCTTCATGAACAGCTACGGCGCAAGCAAGCTGATGAATGTTTTGTTTACTTATGAATTGGCGCGGCGCCTGGAAGGCAGCGGCGTGACCGTCAACGCGGTGCATCCCGGCTTGGTCGATACCGGCTTCGGACACAATACATCCCGGATCTGGTCTGCCATGATCAAGGTCTTGCAGAAGCTGTTTGCGATTTCAACGGAGAGAGGCGCGCAAACTTTGGTCTATCTTGCCACAGCAGAAGAGGTCGCCGGCATAAGCGGTGAATACTGGAACGAAAAGACGCAAAAGCGTTCCAGCAAGCAGTCCTACGACCGCGAGCAGCAGGCAAAACTTTGGGATTTCAGCGCCAAGATAACCGGCATTGGCTAGCTCCAGGCGTAGCCATCGCTGTCTTCGCGCAGGGTTTGTGTTTCCACCACAGCATCCAGGTTCAGCGCGCCATAAATATGCGGGAAGTCCCCAGCGGCGGGCGCCTGCTCTGGAGGCGCCGGCGCTTCCCACACTAGGAGCGCGGTTAGGCGGCGCTCGTTGATGCACAGCAATAGCATTTCGCCCCGTCCGCGGTAGAAGGCATCCGCAACCGCCAGCACCTGCGCCCGCGTCGAACAGTGGATGAAGCCTTCGCTGGCCAGCGATTCCGTGCGGTATTCGCGGGCTTGCTGCGCGGCTGCCCATTCGTCGCGGCTGGTCATGTGGTAGATCATGCCAGCGCCCGCTGCAAATCGGCGATCAGGTCAGCCGGGTGCTCCAGACCGATGGATACCCGCAGCAAATTGCCCGGCGTTTCCGAATCTTCTTCAATGGACTCGCGGTGTTCAATCAGGCTGTGCGTGCCGCCGAAGCTGGTCGCGCTGGTGAATAGTTCCAGGTTGTTGACCAGGTCGATGGCTGCCCCCCGTCCGCCCGCGACAAGGATCGACATCAAGCCGCTGCCGACGCGCATTTGTCGTTTCGCCAAGTCATATTGCGGGTGGCTGGGGTGATGTGGGTAGAGCACCTGCGCGATTTTGGGGTGCTGGTCCAGGAAACAGGCGACTTGCAGCGCATTTTCGCTGATGGCGCGGACGCGATAAGCCATGCTCTGCAAGCCACGCAGCGCCAGCCAACTGTTCAAAGGCGACAAGACCGCCCCGCCGATGCGCGTCAGCCGAAACACGCGCTCGGCAAGGTCGTCCTCGTCCGCGAAGATGATCGCGCCGCCGAGCACATCGTGATGCCCGGCGATGTATTTCGTCAGCGCCATGACCACGATATCCGCGCCCAGTTCAATGGGGTTCTGCGCGACGGGCGTGGCGACGGTGTTGTCCACCAGCAGCTTCGCGCCACTGGTATGGGCAATTTCGGCGACCGCGGCGATGTCCGCCAGGCGAATCAGCGGGTTGGTCGGCGACTCCAGAATGACCAGGCGCGTATTCGGGCGCATGGCGGCTTGCACAGCGTCCTGATCGCTCATATCGACATAGCTGGTCTGCAAGCCCCAGGGCGCGAAGAATTCGTTGAGCTGGACGCGGATGCCGAAATACATATCATCGTTGGCCACGACATGGTCGCCCGGTTGCAGCGCCTGGAAGAGAGTCAGCATGGCCACCGAGCCGCTGGCGACCGCATGCGCGGCGGCGCCGCCCTCCAGCTTTGCCAAAGTTGACTCCAGCGCGGCGCGGTTGGGATTCTGGTAGCGCGTATAGATGAGTTCGTCAGGACTATGCTCCTGCCCGGTCGTCTCGTAACGGAAAGTAGTGCTCAGGACGATAGGCGGGACGATAGCGCCGTTGCTCGGGTCGATTGGCGAATGGTGCACGGCAGCGGTTTCTGGTCGGTAGCTCACGGTCTTCCCCTTTTGTCTGTCACGGGAGTGGGATCATACTGTGGAGTTTAGCACGCTGGCGCGGGAGTTCGCGAGATAAGGTAGTCGTAGGAGCGACGCTTGTATCACCCGCCTTTACTATCCCTCGGTCCCTCTGCCAGGACTGCGGCGAGCCCCCGGCTCGCCCGTACAGCCAAAATGCTATTTTGGCAAAATGCGGTTACAATGCGCCCATTATCAACGGCCATACAGCGAGACTGCGCCATGCCCGATATGCTCGTCAAACTCTATGATCTGCCGCCGCTGGAGCCAGCGATCGGGCGAATGCAGGAGCGCGGCATCACCATCCGCCGCGGCATGGCGCCCGAAAAAGCCATCGCGTTGGAGTGGATCGGCAAGCATTTCAGCCACTACTGGGTCAGTGAAGCGGATGTCGCTTTTGGGCATCAGCCGCCGACCATTATGCTGGCTCATCGCGCCGAACAGATGATTGGTTTTGCCTGTTACGATACGACGCACAAAAACTTCTTTGGCCCCACCGGCGTGGACGAAGCCGAACGCGGGCAAGGCGTCGGCAAGGCGCTGCTGCTGGCGGCGCTACATGCCATGCGTGGCGCGGGCTATATGTACGGCATCATCGGCTGGGCGGGTCCGTACCAATATTATGAGAAGACCGTAAACGCTATTGTGATCCCCGAAGCCGAACCGCCCGGCAGCTATCGCGGCATGCTGGGCACGCACGCCGTATTTCATGAAGGCGCGCCCAGCGGCTCCTACCTGGACGAGTAGCGCTATCGCTGCAGACGCTGGCGGGCGTGGAAAACTACCGCGTTGATCAGCTCGGTTAAACCGCGCCCCTTACCCATCGAGATGTCGCGCCCGAAGAAGCTAAACACGACCTCGCCGCTGATGTTCACCACTTGCTCCAGTGGCGCGCCGGAACAAGCTTGCTCCAATATAGCGCTCATGGCCATCGCCGACAGTCCCTGCGGATTCAGCACATCAAAGTAGTAATCCAGTCGGCCATCCGGTCGGTCAATCGCCCAAACAAAGGCTTCTGACTCGCAGCCGACGACGCGATGCGCCTCGTCGTAGGGCTTGCTGGCGATGGCGGGCGGCACCGGTTGGAATTCGTCGGCGATATCGATCAGGAAGTCGGCGCGCTCTTCCCGTGTTGTGACGAAGCTGAAGTCATCCAGGTATTCTTGCAACTTCGGCGGAAGCGCCCCCATCGCTGTCCCTCGCGATATCTGCGCCAACGCGCCTACTTCTCAATGGGCAAGCCGACGCTGTTGCCCCATTCCGTCCATGAGCCATCATAGTTGCGCACATCGCTGAAGCCCAGCAGATTGGTCAGCACGAACCAGGTGTGGCTGCTGCGCTCGCCGATGCGGCAGTAGGCAATGGTCGGCGAATCGGGGTCCAGCCCTTGTTCATCAAGGTAGATGGCGCGCAAGTCGGCGGCATTTTTGAAGGTGCCGTCTTCGTTGGCGGCCCGCGACCAGGGCACATTGCTGGCACCAGGGATATGCCCGCCACGCACAGCGCCCTCTTGTGGATAGCCGGGAATATGCAGCAAGTCGCCGGTAAATTCGCCCGGGCTGCGCACATCCACCAACTGCCCCTGCGCTTCAATATGCTGCAGGACACCATCGCGGAAGGTGCGGATTGCGCTGTCGTCACGCTCGGGCGCGCTGTAGCTGGTGGCGGCGATATTTGGCTTCTCGCGGGTGAGCTCGCGTCCTTCTTCCGCCCACTTCAAGCGTCCGCCATCCATGATGCGGGCATTGCTATGCCCAAATAGCTGGAAGACCCACAGCGCATAAGTCGCCCACCAGTTGCTTTTGTCGCCGTAGAAGATGACAGTGGTATCGGGCGTGATGCCGATGCGGCTGGCCAAGGCGGCGAAACCGTCTTTGTCCAAGTAATCGCGGCGCAGCGGGTCGTTGAGATCCTTGACCCAATCCACCTCGACAGCGCCCGGGATATGCCCGCTGGGATAGAGCAGGGGGTCTTCGTTGGATTCGACGATGCGCACATTCTCGTCGCCCAGGTGGGCGGCGACCCAGTCGGTGGATACGAGTTTGTCGGCATTGGTATAGCCGCGGCTGCTGATGTCGCTCATGGTCATTGCTCCTTGTCTCGTTTATGTCTCGCGCCTGGCGCCCTGTTGTGGACGCCGCCTGCACAAAAAAAGCCAACCGCTGCGGGTTGACTGATGGCTGTCGACCAGTCCATGCGCGCAAACGCGGCACGCCCGCCTAGCAAAGGGCATCCTTACAACAGATGGTCGAAGTGCAATCATGAGCATCAATTTTGCGCATACTGTCACTGTAACAGAGTTGCGCTGGTATTTCAAGCGCGATGGGCGAGTCTATGGCGATTCATACAAGTCGGGCGCGAAGTCGATGCTAGCATGCAGATCATCCAGGCGCAGTTGGCAAGCCGTCAACCGGAGCGAGATATGCAAACCTCTCGGCAGCCAGAGCGTGAATTTGCCGCGAGCGATACTGCCGATTAGCGCTTTCCGCCGCGCGATGATGTAGACGCCAGCCTTGTCCTGTTCCGTCGTCAGCTGCCAGCCAATCCCGCCGCGCAGCTCGATCGTCGCCAGGATTTGCGATTTGTCATGCGGCGCCAGACGGATGTCGGCGTTCTCGGCTTGCAGAAAGAGTGTGTTGGGGGACCTCACATCCCACTGATAACGGCGCTTCTGCACCGTCAAATCCCATGCCGCGCCAAGCAGCTTGAACGCGCGCCAGAGCCTGTCCGTCCGCGACATCACAATTCCGCCAGGTTCGCCACCACCCAGCGCTCGTAGGCTTCCCGCAGTTGTCCGGTTTTCTCGCCAGGAGCGCCATTGCCGATTGCCAATCCGTCAATCTCGACCACGGGGATGATGCCGCGGCTGCTGCTGCTGAAAAAAGCTTCGCTGAATGTCGGCAGTTCATCCAGCCAGGGCGCGTCCAGACGCAGAGTCAGGATGTCCACGCAGACGGCAAAGACGATGCGCCGCGAAATGCCCGCCAGCACGCCACTGCCCGCCGTCCGCAATTCGTCAGCCACGATGGCGTAGAAATTGCTGCCCAGCCCCTCCAAGATGTTGCCACGCGCATCGACCAGAAATGTCTCTACAATGTCGGCGGGTCTGGTGGTTTCCAGTGTTTTGCGCCGATGCATCCAGTCGCTGGACTTTGAGGCTGGGTTCTGCCGAGCCAGTTGCGACGAAGTATTGCAGCGCGCGCCCAGTCCAAGCAGCGTTTCTGATGGTGGCGTATAGGGTTCAATGGACAAGAGCAACTCGTCCGGCGCCGCGGCCGATGCAGAAATGCGGAAACGGACATCGCCGTAGCCGGACGCGAGAATCACTTCGCGCAATGCCCCGCGCAGCTGCTGGCGATCGTAGCGCAGAGGGATGCTCTCGCGGCGGGCCGAGTCTTCCAGGCGATCCAGGTGGGCGTCAAAGAGCAGGGTTTGCGTGCAATTTCGTGTATTGCTAACGGTGTAGACGCCGGCGCTGGCTTCGTATTGAGCGGCTTGATTCAGGCTATCGGCGGCATAGACGACATCTGCCAGCCCGCGCGCGGTCAGACGCTTGATGAGGGCGGGCATGGCTCAGAGCAGCAGCCACTGCTCGCGGAAGACGTTCCAATCGGCTTCGCTGAGCTGCTGATCGGCATAGATGGCCACACCGGTGAGCAGCGAGCGCAAATCCTCGTCCAGGAGCTGCAAGCCTTGTTTGACGCCATCCAACGCGGTGCTCATCGTTTCGATAGCGGGATTGTGTGCGGCACTGGCGGTATCGTAATGGGGGATGCTGGCGTAGACCACGGTAGCGATTTCTAGCAGGCTGACATAAGTTTCGACATGGTAAGCCACCCAGTCGATGTATTCGCGGGCGTCCTGCCGATAACTTTGATACAACATCAGCACGACTTCATCGGCGGAAACCATGACGCGCTTTTTGAAGTCGTCCGACCACATTGTGCCCGGCGCGATGGCGGCGACATTCTGCGTGCGCAGGTTGTGCGGCGTTAAATCGGCACTGACGGCAATCGCAATTGGCGTATCCAGCCCGATGGCCGAGCGCACCCGCCGGATCAAACTGATGAGATTGCCGTTGTCGCTGAACATCGGCTTCACTTCCAGCAGCAAGCCGCTGAAGCCCATTTCGTCGATCAGCAGGCGGCTGAAATCGGCGATATTCTGGTGAAGACTCTCGCCATCCAGCTGATAGCCATCCGCCTCGTTGTTGCTCGTCCAGATTTCCATCCAGGCGTAGAGCGTCAGTGCCTCGTCGGCTTCTCGCACTGCCGTCACGAAGGCGGCGACATCGGCGCGGAAATCCATAAAACTCCCGCCATCCATGCCGCCCACCCAGCGACCGTCCACGCCCAGCGTACTCACATAGGCATAGGCTTTACCGATACCACGCGTTGACAGCGCAGCGATTGCGGAGTTCAGCGCGCCCCCGTCCATCCCGCCGTAGGTCCAGGCGCGGTCCAGCCAGATGGCGTTGTTGCGCGGGAGCGGCTCATTGCTCGGCAGCAAGAACTGGCTGGCAAGCGCGCCTGCAACAATCGCCACGGCAATGACCGAGATCACTGGCAGCGATCGACGCGGCACCATCCAGGCTCGCAGCCCCCGGCGATCGCTGACCTGGGACGAAAGCCCGCGCTTGGCAGTCAATCCGGGAATCAGGCTGATTGCCTGTCGCCACAATCTCTGAATAGCGCTCGCATTGGCTTGGCTTGGTTTGCTTGCCATCGACATCGGATTACTCACAACTTCAATTCAACGGCAATGACAGCAGTATAGCATGATTGGATTTTCTGGCAGGCGCTGGCGGGACGTATTGCGCGAGACAGGCTATGCAATCCGTTGCAGCAAGGGCGGCAACAAAATCAGCGCGCCGACCGCCAATGCCAGGAGCGCCGCCAACAACACTGCCGCAGCCGCCACATCTTTCGCCAGCCGCGCTAGGGGATGCAGTTCGGGCATGCTCAGGTTCACGGCGGCTTCCAGCGCGGCGTTGATGAACTCGGCGATCCAAACCAGCCCGGTCGTCAAGGCCAGGACCGCCCAGTCGCGCGTTTCAATCCCCAGCCATAAAGCCATGGCGATAGCGCTCACAGTGGCAAGGAGCATGATGCGGGTGTTCTTCTGATAGCGCAGCATGTGCGCGCAACCCGCCAGTGCATAGCCGAAGCTGTCCGCGCGCGTTTCGCTGGTGACGGGGCTGAAGTCTCGCGGGTCGCTGCCTATGCCGCGCCGCCAGTGTTGGCGCAGCCGCCTAAACATCAGCGCCGCCGTATTGACTCGCCAAATCCGGGTCGATTTTCAGTTCCCGCAAACCATCGGCTTGCGCCTGCCACATGGCCTCCCGCGCCGACTCCGTGTCGTGGTCGTAGCCGAGCAGATGCAGGGTCCCATGCAGGACGAGCAGACAAAGCGCCTCGCCGAGGTCCGCGCCATTCGCCTGGGCTTGCGCAGCCGCGTAGTCGAGCGCGATGACGATATCGCCCAGGTAACCCCCCGCCGCGTCGAACTCTGGGGGAAGGGCAGGCGCGGGGAATGACAGCACATCCGTTGGCGCGTTGATGCCACGATACTGCTGGTTGAGCGCAGCGACAGCTGCCGAATCCTGAATGACGATGGTCAAGCGAGCTTCTGCTTTGGACTGCTTCTCCAGCGCGAGTCTCGCCGCTTGGATCAAACGCTTTTCGTCAATGGCAAAGGGCTGTTCGTTCTGCAGGTCAATGTGGTGGCTCACGCCTTGGCGTCCGCTTCTTCGGGTTTGGACGGCGCCTTGACATTCTGTGGCAACTTGCTGCCGTTGCGCTTGGGCAGTGGCGGCACTTCAAAGAGTGATTCCTCGTCATTGATGGCTGGCTGGGTATTGACTGCGCTTCGCGCGGGGACAGGCGTTTCCAGGGGCGAGATTTCGCTGCCTGCGCTCTCGGTGGCTGGAGCGGGGGAGGCGACTGCTTCGGGGGCGACGCGGGAAGGCGGGGATCTGCGAGGCGCCTCCGGTCGGCTGTTTGCGGGTTGTACAGCGCGAGCGTAGTCGATGCGCGGATGGAACAAACCGCGGAAGATATCGATGAAAGTATCTTCGATCTTGCGCAAGTCGTTTAGCGTCAGGTTGCTGGCATCCAGTTGGCCCGTGCTGTGCTTGCCCTCAATGATCTTGTGCACGACTTCGGCGATTTCCTGATTGCTTTCCGGCTGGACGGCGCGGATGGCTGATTCACAACTGTCCGCCATCATCACGATGGCAGTCTCGCGACTCTGTGGAATAGGACCGGGATAAGCAAAATCCGCGGGATCAATGTCATTTTCGTCGCCAGCGGCAGCCAAGGCGCGCTGATAGAAGATGAAGACGCGCGTTGTGCCGTGATGCTCGCGGATGAAATCGCGGATGCGCATGGGCAGGTTGTATTTCTTGGCGATTTTGTCACCGTCTACCACATGATTGATGATGATGGCGGCGCTGCGATAGGGGTCGTCCAGGGTGTCATGCGGATTGTGGATGTGCTGCTGATTTTCGGTGAAGAAGAAGGGCTGGTTCATCTTGCCGATATCGTGATAGAGCGAGGCGACATGCGTCAACTGCGTGTCCGCGCCGATGGCTTCCGCCGCCTGCTCAGCCAAGTTCGCTACTTGCAACGAGTGCTGATAGGTGCCCGGAGCCTCCCGCAGGAGCCGTTGCAGCAACGGTTTGCTGGGCTGGCTGAGATCCATCAGCTTGAAGGGCGTGGCCAGATTCAACGATATCGTCAGCGCATACATGACGGCGAAGGCGACGGTCGGCACCAGCACCACACCGCTGAAAAATGCCTGCGCGATATGATTGATATCGACCGCTTCCAAGCCGACTTGCAGCGCGAAAATTGCCACGACAGCCGCGTTCGCCACGCCGACAACGGCGCCAGCGATGAAATAGTTGTTCAACCGCCCGGCATTGCGCAGCGTCAATATCGCGCCGATGCCGCCAGCCGATATCAAACTGACGATCTCCAGCGAGGGGCTGCGGCTGAGCAGACCGCAAAGAAAAGCGAATCCAATTGTCGCCACGATAGCCAGGTTAGGCGTGCTGATGGCGACATAGACAATGCCCAACGCCGCCGCCGGCATCAAGTAGATGTTGTTGACGCCGAAGGCGCGCATTAAAGCCAGCGCCAGCAAGAATAAGGCGCCAATCAGCAGCAGATTCTTGGCGTCGCGCAGCAGTTGCGGCTCAAAGCGCAGCATGTACAAGCCCAGCAGCATCGCCACCAGAATACTGGCCAGCAGTGCGCGAAGGATGCGGATAGCGCGGTTGCCAGGCTGTGCGAGCAAGCCCAATTCGTTCAGCGCTTCGTAGGACAGCGCGTCGATGGGCTGGTTGGCTGGGGCAACAGTCTGCCCAGCGATGAATTGACGCTGCTGGTCTTCGACGCTGTCCAATGCCGCCGCCCGGTCCAGCGCGGTTTGGTCGGGGTTCTCGAAGGTATTGGCGCGCAGCACATCGGCGGTGATCAAGGTGACGATCTGGCTTTCCTGCGGCGTCATGTGCAGGCTGACCTGCGCCGGCAGCTGTTCGCGTTCCCGTTGCAAGCCGCCCTCGCGGATTTCCTTCCGCATAACCCGCTCCAGCACCGAGACGATGTCGCTGCGCACTTGCAGCCAGTTGTCCTCCGGCAACTGCAAAATGGCGATGATGGCGTCTTCGTTCTCGTTGAGCTGCAGCGAAGTGATGGCTTTAACATCGGCAACCTGCTGCTCCAGCTTGGCGTAGGAATCGCCGCGCACATTGTCAATGTAAGCCAGGATCGCCACTGCCAGTTCGCGCTGCTGACGGGCGACATTGGGGTCAGGCGGATAATAGACGGTGGGCACCTGCGCGAGGACCTGCGCCCGCTCCTGCTCGGTGAGGATGGCACTGACGAAGGAGCCTTCTTCACGCGCGATGATGTCTTCGGTAGGCACGGAGCCCAGCGTCAAATTGGCGACGCTGTTGAGCCCGGGTGCGATTTCGTCAAATGCCACGATCAGCGTGCAGAGCAGGGCGAATACGAGCCCCGCCAAGCCCAGCGTCATATAGCGGAAGGCTCTCCGAGATGCCGTCGGCGCGATGCTGAAGTGCTCGTCCAGCCAATCCGAAAGGTGGTAGACCACGCGTTTATCCCAGCAGCTCCCTGACGATGGCGTTGACTGTCTTGCCATCGGCGCGTCCTTGCACCTTCGGCATGACAACTCGCATGACTTGCCCCATCTGCTTCATGGATGTCGCGCCGATCTCATCAACCGCCGCCGCCACGATGTCGCGCAGCTCATCGGCCGACATTTGCGCGGGCAGGAAGGACTCGATCAGCGCCAATTCGTAACGCGCGTCGGCAGCCTCCTCCGCCCGCCCGGCGCCTTCCAATTCGCTGATGGTCTCGCGGCGCTGTTTGGATTCACGCTGGAGGATGCGCAGCACGGCATCGTCGTCCAGCTCGCTACGACTGTCGATCTCGACTTGTTTGATGGCGCTATGCAGCAGGCGGATGGCATTGCGGCGCTGACTGTCGCGCGCACGCATGGCTGCTTTCAATCCGTCCTGCAAATCCGCTTTGATATTTGACATCAGTCGGCGCCTGCTGTCTGTGCGCTCATCGGCGTAGTGAGGACTTCCCCCACTGTACCATGAATCGCGCCGTCAATGTAGTCGCCCAATTTCACGCGCGTGATGACATTGCTCAGGTCGCGCGGATGCGCCGCTCGCACGCGCATGTAATTGTCAGTGTAGCCACCGTGCAGGAAGCCCTCCGGCGTTGCCCCTGTGATCTGCTCCCAGAGCACGCTTTGTATGCTGCCGCGCAGGCTCTTGGCAAAGTCCTGTTCCGCCGCGGCCGATATCGCCAAGAGACGGGCGCTGCGCTGCTTTTTGCTGGCGCTGCTGACTTGGTCGCGCATGCGGCTGGCGGCCGTGCCGGGGCGGCTGCTGTAGCGGAAAACATGCAAACCACCGAAGTTCAATTCGCGGATGAAGCTCTCGGAATCGGCGAATTCCGCTTCTGTCTCGCCAGGGAAGCCGACGATGACATCGCTGGTGATGCGCAATTCCGCAATGCTGGCTCGCGCCGACGCGACTAAATCGCGAAACTCGTATTGGCTGGTGTTGCGGCGCATGCGTTTGAGCGTGGCGTCGCAGCCGCTTTGCAAAGGCAGGTGCAGATGGCGGCAGAGGCGTGGATTGCGCCACAGGTCGAAGAAGCTCGGTGACAAATCCCACGGTTCCAGCGACGACAGGCGGATGCGCGGCATGTCCGTATCGTTGAGCAGCGCCCCTACTAACTCAAAGAGTCCGTCGCGCTCGCCACGATCATGCCCGTAGCTGCCCAGATGCACGCCTGTCAGCACCGCTTCCTGGCAGCCGCCGCGATGCAGCGCATTCACCTCGCTCACGACAGCGCCCAGCGGTCGGCTGACGCCTCTGCCGCGAGCAATCGTAGTAACGCAGAAGGTGCAAGCATTGTCACAGCCGTCCTGCACTTTGACGAAGGCGCGCGTGCGTCCAGACAGTCCCGGCGAAATGGCGCGTTCAAAAGGCTCGCTGTCATAGATTTCGATGGCTTCACCCGTGACCTGAGAGACAAGCTGGTCTTTGTCGCGGTTGCCGATAACGCGCTGCACGCCCGGCAGAACCGCAATCTCCTGTGGCGCGAGCTGCGCGTAACAGCCAGTCACGGTCGTTCCGCCGCCTGGCTTGACGCGCTGAAAATCGCGAATCAACTTGCGGCTGGTTTTGGTCGCCTCTTGCGTAACCGCGCAGGTATTCAGCACGAAGTGATCGGCATCCGCGGGCGCATCCACCACTTCGTGCCCCAGCTGCCGGAATTGCCGCGCCATGGCGTCAATTTCGCTTTGGTTCAGGCGGCAGCCCACCATGCGCAGATGCACTTTCATAAGCGCGCGTCCTGGCGACCTTCGCCGGGAGCGAAGACCAACACATCATCAAAGCGCAGGGTCGCACCGCCGCCGCCGCTAGGGGTCGTCTGCACGATCAAGCCTAGCGCGCCGGTCAGAAGCGATTCGTTCATGAATGTCTGGCTAAGCAAGCCGTCCAGGCAATCGCCGGCGTAGAACGTGCTGGCCGCCTCGGGGTTATCGGGAAGGCAGAGCGATACAGGAGCATCATTGATGAAAAAGCGAAATGCTGAGCCTTCGCCAATGACGCGGATTCTGTTTCCCGCCTCCAGCCCAATGTTGATCTGGGTAGAAGGCATCCAGGCGCTGCGCTGGCGGGTCCTGCCGTTTTCTGCCTGCCAAAGCGAATAATACCCATCGCTGCTGATCAAGAAAGCGTAGTAGCCCTCAGTGTAGGCCGCGGGCAGGACTTGACGCAGCATCGCGCCCGCTAGTGGCAGCAGGTCTTCCAAGGTGCAGAAGACGACGACCGGCAAATCACAGCCTCGCTCGTCAGTATCGTTCAGGCGAAAAATGATGCCGAAGCCATTGTCGACCGGTCCAGCGATGGCGCGGGCAGTTGCGCGCATGTCGAAGTCGCCGAAGTTATGCCGCGCAGCAGACCAAGTGGCGGTTTGAGCCGCGCTGACCAGTACTTCCAGTTCGCCATCGACAATCGCCGCGCGCTGCCTTCCCTCATACAATGACCATTCGTCCAGCAATCCATCAAAGGCGGCCGCGTAGAGCAGTTCGCCCGGCGCGCTTGTCAGTATTGATTCGCGGCTCTCAACCGCCGCATACAGCAGATTTGCGCCGACCAATGCCAGCAGCGCCAGCAGACACAGCATCAGCAGCGTTCGTCGTGAAAATATGCGCCTGCCCCCGCTGCGGGACCCCTGTGAAGCCGACGCCACGCTTATCTTGCCTCCGCCAATGAAGGCAAGATTGTAGCACAAGGGCGGAAACCAGATAAGCCTCGCGGCGCTGATCGGATTCACGATTTTCTCTTCGTGTCTTGACAGCGGATAATGCGCATGCTATGCTGTCGCTGGATTGCGTGAATAGCGAGCGAGATGATGTTCGCGAGCACAATCGGCACGACTACTACTATGACGATGACTATGATGCGCAGATGCGCGCAGCGTGGGGGTTTCCGCTTGTTGTAGTCGAAACAGACAGAGCAGCAAAAGGGCGTGTGGAAAACCTCCACACGCCCTTTTTGTTTTCTTATGAGGGAAGCGAGGGGTACAAATGGCGAGATACACGATGAAATTTGGCGGCACATCGGTTGGTTCCGCCGCGGCAATCGCCCAGGTTGCGCAGATCGTCGGCGATCACTTGCGGGCCGGGCACGAGTTGGCTGTCATTGTATCCGCCATGGCTGGCGTTACCGATTTGCTACTGAGTGCCGCGAAAGCTGCCGCAGCGGGCGACCAAGCGGCATACCGACGGATAAACGCGGATCTGCGGACCAAGCACGAAGCGGTCATTCACGAACTCATCGACGCGCCCGCTGATTACGACGCGGTGTTGGAATCCGTCCGCGAGTTGCTCAAGCGGCAGTTGGAATTGTGCGACGCTGTGCGCATCCTGGGTGAAGTCAGCCCGCGCATTTCGGATGCCATCGTGTCCTTCGGCGAACGACTCAGCAGCCGGATCATTGCAGCAGTGATCCGCCAACAAGGTATCCCCGCCCGGCAAATTGATTCCCAGGATTTCATCGTAACCGATAACAATTTCCAGGCTGCCGAGCCGCTCTGGGACGAGACCGAAGCGCGGATTCGCAGTGACTTGCTGCCAGCCATCGAGGCGGGCACGACGCCCATCATCACCGGTTTTATTGGCGCTACGCCCGATGGCACGCTGACAACCCTGGGGCGCGGCGGCAGTGACTTCAGCGCCAGTATCTTCGCGGCCTGCCTGGATAGCGCCGAGTTGATCATTTTCACCGATGTCGATGGCGTGATGACGACCGATCCGCGCCTGGACTCGCGAGCGCGCGTTTTGCCCTATGTCTCGTATCGGGAAATCGGCGAGCTAGCTTTTTATGGCGCCAAGGTGCTGCACCCCAAGACCGTGCAGCCGATCATCAGCCGCGGCATCGCGCTGCGCGTCCGCAACACCTTCAATGCGTCGCATCGCGGCACGCTCATCGGCGACCGCACGCAACCGAGCGCCTCGGTCATCAAAGCCGTCACCAGCATCCGCGATGTGTCCATGCTGACGGTCAGTGGGCGCGGCATGCTGGGGGTGCCGGGCATTGCCGGGCGCACCTTCCTGGCCACTGCCCAGGCCGGCGCCAGCATCTTGATGATCTCGCAGTCGTCGTCCGAGCAGAGCTTCTGTTTCACAGTCGTCGATCCGCTGGCGGCGGGGGTCAAAGCCGCGGTCGAAGCTGAGCTGCAGGAGGAAATTCAGCATCGAGCCATCGACAGCGTCGAGATGCTGCCCGATATCGTCATCATAACTGTGGTCGGCAGCGGCATGCGTGGGACGCCAGGCGTGGCTGGGCGCGTCTTCTCCTTGCTTGGCGAGCACGACATCAATGTGCTGGCGATTGCGCAGGGCTCTTCCGAATGCAGCATTTCCTTCGTGGTGGCGGAGGCGGATTTGGAGCGTGCCGTCATGGAATTGCATTCGCTGGCGCTGGAGACAGCCGAGTACGACCGTGTCAATGGGCAGGGTAGCTACGCCTAGGCGGGCGAAATCAACTGGCGCAGGATCGCCTCCCAGTGCGAAAACAAAATCAAGTGTCCGGCCTGCGGTTCCAGGCGCAAAGTCGCCTTGGGGATCAATTCCGCCATGCGCTTGCCCACAACCGGCAGGCTGAAGACATCCGCCTCGCCCCACCAGACATCCACAGGCGGGCGCAGCGATTGCAGGTGAAAGCCCCAGGAGTTGGTCAGCGCTGCTAAGTCATCCGCCAGGCCGTCGCTGCCCTGTTGGCGAATCTCGTCCCAGATATCGCGGCGCAAATTGAATAGCGGCAGTTGGCTCAGCGCGTGCCGATCAACCTGCGACAATGTCGCGCCGAAATCGCGGATGAATTGATCGGGACCGCGTTGACCGTCAAAGAAGAACCAGCCGCGCAGCAGCAGCCGAAACAGCATGTCATTGCCGCGCGCCAACTGCATCAGCCGCCCGTACATAGGATGAATGACGCCGTAGCTCTGCGTTTGATCCAGCGGCGGCAGGCTGGCGACCACCGCGCAGCGACTCACCCGCTGCGGATAGCGATGCGCGAAGGCCAGGGCGAAGGGCGCGCCCGCCGAGTAGCCCAGCACGGCGCAGCGATCCAGCTCCATGGCGCGGAAGAGCGCGTCCATATCCGCGGCGCCCGCCAGGATATCGCGACCGACTTTGCGCGCGGACAAGCCGTAGCCCGGTCGATCAATGCCGATCAGCCGCAAGCCCAGTCGTTTGAGGATGCTGTCGTCGGGGTGGCGCAGGTTGCGGTTGCCAAACAAGTCGTGGCAGAAGAAGACCGGCATGCCGGCCGGGTCGCCATGTTCCACAAATCCCAGCTGCCGTCCGTCGCTGAGCCGGGCTGTGCGGGCTGTCGCCACTTGCGCCAAATGCGGCATGCAATTTCCGTCTCGTCAGTTGTCGCCAGCAGGGTAGCCCAAGTCGCCCAGCGGCGAAAGTGCAAAGGTGCTAGCGCGGGAAGACCGCCAATACCGCTGGCACAGCATCAAAAGAGGGCTGCCTGTAGTCCGCGCCCGGTAGCGTCAGCATTGTTGATCCGCCGCCGTCCAAGTTGAAGGCGGTTACGATGCCCAGGTCAACGCTTGTCAGGTAAGCGCTCAACTTCGCCAGCGAGAGCCCAAAATAAGGCGCGACCATGATCAGGATATTACCGCGGCTGTCCTGCGCGATCACGGTGCGGCGGTTGCGCTCAGCACCGCGACTGTCAAAGTAGGCTGGCGCGCCAGAATCCACCAGCAGCGGAAAGCCTTGCACAGCCTGGTCGAGGTTGGTCGGCAAGGCAGCGCCGCGATTGGCGATGACAGCCGCTTCCTCGCCGCGTACGAGAAAACTGCCGCCGCGCTGCCTGTATGCAGGACCATGCGCCTGCCCATCGCTGACCAGCAGCCCCAAAACGCGCTCGGAATCGTCGAAGAAATTGGCGTTGATGATGAGGCTGGCGTCTGGAGCTTGCGCGCGCCAGTCAGCCAAGCTCAAGGCGTCGCCGGGGCGGTACAAGGCTTGGAAACGGAAGCGCTGCGGATCGATGCGCACAACCGCCATCTGCGCGCTGGCGTCGTCATTGGGCGTCAGGATGCGCCAGTGCAGTCCAGCTTCAATGCGCTGCCACTGTGGATCCGCTGTGGCAGCGGGCGTCGAGATGGTGCGCAAGTCGCAGCCGGCCAGCGTGAGGACCAGCAGCGCAAGCTCAATGAACGTTTTCAGCATTCTCGGCAGGGCAGCCTGGCGCAGACGCCGCTCAGGCAAGCAAGTGTGCAATGCCGCGAATCCGCTCGACCGCTTCTTTCAGCTTGTTGATGTCATCGGCGAAGGAGAAGCGCACATGCGCCTCGCCGGTTACGCCAAAGGCATTGCCCGGCACGCCCACCACCAGCGCTTCTTCCAGCATGATATTGGCGACTTCCTCGCTGGATTTGTCGGTCTCGTCGACTTTGGGGAAAGCGTAGAACGCGCCTTCAATGTCGGGGCTGGACATATTCGGGATGCTGTTAAAGGCGCTGACCATATAATCGCGGCGCTCCTGATAAGCTTCGCGCATGACGCCGACGCAGTCTTGCGGACCCGTCAACGCAGCCACGGCGGCATGCTGCGTGAAGGTGGCGGCGGAGGTGGCGGTCTGCGAATTGAACATGCCGGCCACGCTGATCACGGAGCTCGCTCCCGCCAACCAGCCCAAACGCCAGCCCGTCATGGCGTAGGCTTTGGACATACCGTTGATGATCACAACACGGTCAGCGAGTTCCGGCACGGAGGCCAGCGACACCGCCGGGCGGCCGTCGAAGTTGAGCTTGTTGTAGATCTCATCGCTGATGATGTAGAGGTCGTTTTCAAGCGCCAGACTGGCGACCGCTTCCAACTCGTCCGACGAGAGCATATGCCCGGTGGGGTTGCTGGGGGAATTGACGATAATGGCTTTGCTGCGCGGGGTCACATGCTCGCGCAGCTGCTCCAGATGCAGCTTGTAGCCACCGGCGCTGCTGGTTTCCACACTCACCGGCACGCCGCCGACCATGGTGGCGACCGATGGATAACTGACCCAATAGGGCGCGGGGATAAGCACCTCGTCGCCGGGGTCCAGCATGGCTTTCAGCGCCAGGAAGAGCGCCAGCTTGCCACCGGGCGTGACGATGATATCCGTGGCGGGGTTGAGGCGCAGATGGTTGTCCTGCGCGATTTGCTCGGCGATGGCTGCCAACAGCGGGCTGATGCCTTTGGAAGGCGCGGCATAACGCGTTTCGCCATCCCGCAGCGCCTTGACGCCGGCCTCGACGATATGAGCCGGTGTATCAAAGTCCGGTTCGCCGCCCGCCAAACCGATGACCGCATGCCCCTCGGCGGCCAGCTGCTTCGCTTTGTCGTTCATGGCGATAGTCGGTGACTTGCCAATCCGCTTTGCCAGTTGAGTTGGTGATGGCATCGTTCGTCCTCGTCATTTCGCTTGTGGGCTGCTGTAACCGGCAGGCAGTGTAGCGCGTTTTGGCGCGCTTTATAGGGTCTTTCGCGCTGGCGCCGGGCATAGACAGGCGCTTGAATCCAGCCGCAATTCTGATACAATGCCCGCTGGCAATTCACTGGGAATTGTTCTAGTCGATACTCCTAAAGAAAGGAAGTCAACATGTCAAGAAAGAGTCTGTTAATCACGCTGGCGCTGCTGCTGGCGCTGCTGTCCGCGCTGCCCGGGTTAGCGCAGGACAATGTCGACATCTATGGGCGTGAACTGCCCGCGGATGCCGCTCCCTATGACATGCAAGTCTACCGCAACCTCTGTGATTCGGCGCGGCAGGAAACTTCGTTATCGTCCATCGTGACGGTCTATTCGCGGATTTGCAGCACCGGCGCCTTCGACAAATTCTCGGATTCGCTGGTCGTTCTCGACAACAACATGAACATCATCCCCTCGGCGGCCACCAGCTGGTCCGTGTCGGAAGATGGCAGGACCTGGACATTTAGCCTGCGCGGCGACCAGATGTGGAACGATGGCACGCCTGTTACCGCCCATGACTGGGTCGCCAGTTGGCGTCACATGGCGAATCCGGACAGCGCCTATGACTTTGTCTGGCTGTGGCTGGGCATTATTGACGGCTGGGACGAAGCCGTTGCTGGCGAGATCCCGGTCGAAGAGATCGGCTTGGAAGCTGTCGATGACAACACGCTGGCTGTGACCACGCAGACGCCCTTCCCGCCGCTGCCCGCTACCTTCTTCTTCTGGCCGCCCATGCAAGCCAAGGCGCTGGCGGAAATCGGACCCGACTACATCCTCGACCCCGAGACGCATGTAAGCTCCGGTCCCTTCGTCCTGCGCGAATTTGAGCCCGGTAGCCATGTCGTGCTGGAAGCCAACCCGGATTATGTCGGTCCGCGCATGCCTTGGCTGCGGCGCATGGAGTTCGTTTATGGCGACATGCTCAACAGCAGTTTCCTGGCTTTCCAGGATCACCAAATTGACCAGGTGCATCAGTCTTTGCTGAGCCCGGCCGACTTTGATGTGATCTTCGCCGATGAGGTGATGGGCCAGAATTATCGCCAGCACGCCGGCGACTTCCGCACCGACTATCTGCTGATGGACACCTACACCGAGCCCTTCAGCGATGTCAATGTTCGCCTGGCTTTTGCCAAAGCGCTGGACCGTGAAAGCATCGTCGAGAATGTTGTCGGCACGACCGTCGGCATCCCCGCCTACTCCTTCCTGGCGCCCGGCTTTCCCGCCTCCAACAGTGCTGGCTTGCAAGACATCCAGGACTACGACTGCGAGGCGGCGCAGGGCTTGCTGGCTGAAGCTGGCTATCCTGGCGGCGAGGGCTTCCCGGCGCAAGAATTAGCGCTCCGCGGCGAATCGGCATTCATCCAGGACTGGTTCATCGCCGCGGCTGCCTCCATCAGCCAGTGCCTGAATGTCGAAATTACCGTCAACAACCTGGAGTTCCAGGATTATATGTCGCGCTTGCTGGAACGCCCGACCACGCTGACCCTTGGCGGCGTTTCCTACGGCATGGACTACCTGGATCCCGCCAATATGATGGGCGTTTGGGTATCGACCGGGCGTCACTCCTGGCGCAACGAAGAATTCGACAGCCTCGTGCGCGAAGCTAATTCCTTCACTGGCGACCCGGCCGAGCGTACCGCCATGTATCAGGAAGCCGAGCGCATCATGGTCTCCGATGTCGGTGGCATCTTCCTCGTGCACCGTATCCAGGGCGATCTCTGGCACCCCTACATGGGCGCGACCGGCAACTGCTGGGAACCGGATCGTCAGGGCTTAGCGACCACACACTGGGGCAACGAGCACTGCTGGGGCGAATACTACATCACCGATGCGGTCATGGATTACGACACGCATCGCAGTGAGTAATCGCTGAGGGTGCAACACAGACGGGGGCGGGCAGGGCGCTCGCCCCCATTCTCCTTCGCGGCATGCCTGGTACAGAGGAATCCCCCGCCTGATGCTCGGTTACATTCTGCGCCGGCTGGTTTCGCTGGGCTTTGTCCTGCTGGTCGTTTCCGTGCTGGTCTTCATTTTGATGAACCTCGTGCCGGGCGGACCCTTCACGCTGGCGGACCGCGGCTATAGCGGTGCGGCGCTGGAAAACCTGGAGCGCAAGTACGGCTTGGACAAGCCCGTGCATGTGCGCTACATCAATTACCTGACCAGTGCGCTGCGGTTGGACTTCGGCAATTCCTTCTCCGTGGCGGGCAATCCACCCGTGACCGAGCTCATCGCGCGTATTTGGCCCGTCACCTTTCAACTCGGGCTTTACACGATATTATTGTCCTTTGGCTTGGGCATCACGCTGGGCATTATCGCCGCCTACCATCACAACGGCATCATCGACAACCTGGTAACTTTCGTGGCCACGACTGGCATCGCCGTGCCCAATTTCATCATTGCTACCTGGCTGCTATTGATATTTGGCTTTCAAAATGGCTGGGGTCTGGAAACGAAGTGGATTATCGGTCCTATTGTGCCGGATGGCGCGGCAATTCTGTCCTGGGACTACTTTCTGCCTGTGCTCACTTATGCGCTGGCGCCCCTGGCTTTGGTCTCCCGCTATACGCGCTCCAGCTTTAGCGATGTGCTAACGGCTGATTTCATCCGCACAGCGCGCGCCAAGGGGCTGTCCGAGCGCTTCATCATGCTGCGCCATGTCTTCCGCAATGCGCTGATTCCCATGATCACGGTGCTGCTGCCGCAGATCCCCAACTTGCTGACCGGCTCGCTTTTTATCGAGGTCGTCTACGGTGTGCCTGGCTTGGGCAAGTTCTTCGTAACCAGCATTTTCAATCGTGATTATCCGATGATCATGGGCTTGGTGCTGCTGATCGCGCTGCTCTGGGGCTTGACCTATCTCATCACCGATGTCCTCTACACGGTCATTGATCCGCGCATTCGCCTGGGCGAGACCAAAGGAGCCTGAGGAGATGTCCAGCGCCAGCCAACAGGCGCCGCCGACCCTGCAAGCGGAACAGCTGCAACAGCGTTCGCTATTTCGGGACGCGCTGCGGCGCTTTGGGCAGAATCGACTGGCGATGCTCGGCGCGTTTGTACTACTTCTGCTGGTCCTAATCGCGATTCTTGCCGATATCATCGCTCCCTACGGGCTCAACGAACCCGATTTCAGCATTGTGCGCATGCGCCCCTTCCAGGATCCAGCGCATATTCTGGGCGGTGACGGCGTCGGGCGCGACTTCTTGACGCGGCTAATCTACGGCGCTCGCACCTCGCTCTTCGTGGGATTGTTGGTTCCGCTGATATCCTTTGCCTTCGCTGTGCCGCTTGGCGCAATCGCTGGCTACCGCGGCGGACACTGGGATTTCGCTATTCTGCGCGTCATTGAAATCGCCACAGCCATCCCGTCGCTACTCTTTGCCATGTTTCTTATCAGCATCACCGGCGCGGGCTTGGGCAATGTTATCTTTGTGTTGGCGGTTACTTCCTGGATCGAGCCGGCACGCATCGCCCGAGCGCAGTTCCTCAAGTTCCGCGAGACCGAATTTGTGCAAGCGGCACGCGCCCTGGGGGCGAGTGAAGCGCAGATCATCGCGCGGCATATCTTGCCCAATTCGCTGACGCCGCTGCTGGTGTCCTTCACCTTTGCCGTGCCGCTGGCCATCTTCGCCGAAGCCGGCTTGAGTTTTTTGGGCATCGGCATTACCGAGCCGACGGCAAGTTGGGGTAAAATGGTGGGTGGCAGCGTGAAGTCGTCGACCGTCATCGTCGACTATCACCTGGCACTTTTCCCGACTTTGCTGGTGGCTCTGACGATGTTGAGTTTCTCTTTCGTTGGCGATGGCATGCAAGAAGCGCTGGATCCGGCGCGCGGCGAGTAATTGGAGGCGGCGATGAAGCGTGCGAGGTTCGCCTGTTCAATCATTTGCCTGTTGACGGCAGCGCTTTTGTCGGCCTGCAGCAGTGGTCCGGCCGCGACGCCAACCCAGCCACCGCCGACTCGTACGCCTTTCCCCACTTTTGCTTATGTCGAACCGACTACCGAAGCTGCCTTTGAAATTGACGACGCCACCACCGAACCCAGGCCGGAAACGCAAATCGAGTTGGATCCCAAACTGGTCAATCGCGGGCGCGGGCGTTACGAAGCGCTGGAATGCGGCAGCTGCCACGGCGGCGACGGCGAGGGCACGGACGAAGCCAAGAGCCTGTTGGATTTCAGCTTGTCGGAAGAAGATTTCATCACCTTCGTGCGCTCTGGAGGCGACCTGGGCACTGGTCACCAATATTCGACCGACCGCCTAAGCAACAGCGGCTCGCGCAATCTGTATCAATACCTGGTTTCGCTGGCGCAAGGCAGCTGAGCCAGGCGGCGCGCATGTCCCATTCTGAGCAAGCGGCGCTGCGTGGCGAGCCGAGTTATGTATGGCGCGCGGGGCAAGAGCGGCGTTTGCAGATGATGGCGCGCTGGGCGCAACTGAACGACGCCCGTGTGCTGGTGGCTGGCTGCGGCGTCGGCATGTACGCCGGGCAAATCCGCCAACGCTACACGCCCGATGTAGATGCCTTCGACATTGAAGTTCAGCGCGCTCGCAGCGCCAGCCAAAGCCGTATCCGCGCCTTCGCAGCCGCCGGCGAGCACATCCCCTGCGCCAGCGGCAGCTATGACACGGTGCTTTCTCACGAAGTCCTCGAGCATGTCGCGGATGATCGGCGCGCCTTCCAGGAGATGCTGCGTGTGACCAAAGTTGGCGGGCACATCCTGCTTTTCTGTCCCAACCGCTGGTATCCCTTTGAGACACACGGACACTACTGGCGCGGAGAATATCACTTCGGCAATACACCCCTGATCAATTACCTGCCGAATAGACTGCGTGACCTTCTCGCGCCGCATGTACGCGCCTACACTAATGGCGACATCCAACGGCTGGTGGACGACGAGCGAGCCAGCATCCTGCATCAAGAGCGCATCTATGGCGGCTACGACAATATCATCGCCCGGCTGGGCAGTCCGGCGCGCTGGCTGCGGGATCTCCTGCAGCGCTGCGAAGGTACGCTCCTGGATACCTGGGCGCTTTCACATTTTGTAGTCGTGCAGAAACACAGTGATGCCAAGTAAGTAATGCCAAGACTTACCGCCGAGGACACCGAGTCAAATAAGGGCACAGAGAATAGTCGGTTGTAGGGGCGACACTTGTGTCGCCCGCATAACTTGCTTTGACCTCCCCCCGAGAATGGGGCGAGCCACCGGCTCGCCCGTACTGCTTTGGACTCTAGTGACGCTTATGGCTTTCGCATGACTAACTTGGATTTACTACTAGCTACTCGCGGCGGAAAAAGGGCAGCCAGCGCCACAACCAGCGCCGCAATATGTTGCCGCGGGCGCGATTCCAGGCGCGGTCGGCTGACTCCGCATAGCCCTCGTCTTCGCCAGCTTGCTGGGACACGCCGCCATAACGCTCGCGCGTGTACAAATCGCTGATGGTGCGGATGCTTTCACGCGCGGTCGGAATGTTGCGCTGCAACTCCCGGCGTTTCTCCAAGGTCGTCTGCTGGCTGCCCACACTAATGCCGATGAGCTGGATATAGCGCTCTAAACGGGCATAGGCGCGCGATATCGGGCTTAAGCCGCCAAAGCCGCGATACTCCCACCACCAAAAAATCAACAGCGCGATGATAGCCAGCAGGACTGCCAGCGACATGGCCGCCAGCGCGATCAGGATCAGCGGCTGGATTTCTGTCAGCGGCGGCGGATCCTCAGGCGGGATTGGCGGCTCGACTGTGGGCAGGATGAAAGGCGTAGCCGTGATGATTGGCGTCGAAGTCGGCGGCGGAGTGGCTGTTGGCGGCGGAGTCGGCGTTGGCGTCGGGTCTTCTAAATAATTCTGCGCGCCTTCTTCACTGGGCGCGGCGGTGGGGCTGGGCTGCAAGGTCGGGCTGGGACTTGGCGTCGGACTGGTGGTAGCTTCCGGCGTCAGCGGGTCTTGTGATTCTTGCGCTTCGTCATCGCCATCCCGCTTGATAGGCGCTTGGGCGGATGTTGGCTCGAAGTCGATCCAGCCATAGCTGGGAAAATAGACCTCTACCCAAGTATGGGCATCGCGTTCGCGCACGATGAATTGACCGCTGGCGGCGTCATAATCGCCCTGCGAGAAGCCGGCCGCCAAACGCGCGGGAATGCCCAAATGCCGCAGCATTACGATCATGGCGGTGGCGTAATAGGTGCAATAGCCTTCCTTGACATCGAAAAGCAGCCACTCGACGGTGTCGGTATTCGCGGGCGGCGCGCTGATGGTCTCGTTGTAGCGGATATTCTTGCGCAGCCAGCTTTCGATGGCGCGCGCCTTGTCGTAGGGATTGGCCGCCCCAGCTTCAGCTACGATCTGCTGCGAAAGCTCCAGCACGCGCGTATTGGGCACGCCAATATACAGGCTGGCGCTGCTGACCCAAGTGGGATAGTTCACGCTTGCCCGGCGCAGGTCATCGGCAGTGGCCTTGCTGAGCAGGCTGGTTGCGCTGTAGCTTTCGCCCTGCCGCATGACTTTCAATGGGCGGATCACCGATACATTCATGGCGAAATTCTTCGGCTTGTCGGTGAAGAGCAGGTCGATCCTGCCATCGCGGTCGATGCGCTGCGGTTGGGGCGCGGCATAGTAGATGCGGGTATTGGCTGCGCCGATGGTGAATATCTGCTGGACCGCCTGCCTCTTCGTGCCCAGCACCTCGTCGTCCATGGTGATTTCGACTGGCGCGGAGCGATCGGTGATGCGCAGGTCGGCGGATGGCGACCACTGCCCGTTGCTGTAGCGTTCGTACACGCGCGACCGCCAGTAATATCGCTGTTGCATCGCTGGCGCCTGGACAGTGAAGACGACATCGTCGCCCAGGCTGATCGCCCCGCGCAGGTTCAGCATGTCCGCGCCGTAATAGTCGGTGGTGGCCGGGCCATCGCTTTCGATGGGCGCGAAGACACGGCTCCAGGCGTCGGCGATTTGCTGCAAAGGGTCGGAGGCCAGGAAGTCCTGGAATTCGTTTAAGCGCTGCTGCAAATCGCTGCTGGGCACGCTAAAAGCCAGCGCCAGTGAGGTCAGGGACAGCACCAAACCCATCGCCGCGATCTGCCGACGCACCAGCAGTGGCACGCGCAAGCCGCGAGCGCCCCAATCCCAGCGGCGGCTCAACAGGTTGGAGCGTACCAGCAGCACCAGCGCCATCAGCAAATAGCCGAAGAGATAGCGATCCAGCGGTGTCCTGCCCGTAAAGAAGGCGATGTTGACCAACAGGATCAGCCCCGGCGGCAGAATCGCCCGCCAGACTCGTTCCGCGCGAAACAAATGCCAAGCAGCATTGAATGCTAGGAACCAGAACAGCAAGCTCGTCAGCAAGGTAAAGACTAACTCGTCCGTGTTGATACCGCTGCCGATGACATCCAGCAGCCAAGTGTAGAGTCGGCTGAGCACTTCCGTCAGCGCTTCGGGCAGGAGCATATCGATTTGCAGCGCGGAGGCGACCCAAACAGCGCCACAGCCAAAGACGAGCGTGATGAATAGCGCGCGAATCTCGCCAAAGCGACTGTGCGCGATGATTGCGCCGTAGAGCAGGCCATAGAGCGTGATGGGCAGCGCAACTTCGAGGTCGACCGCCCAGCCCGCGCCGGCCATGGCGTAGAGCGGCATCAGCAGCAGCACGCTGGCGACGACGAGCGTGGAGATCGTGTCGGGCGCTATAGGGCTGCGCCAGCGGGATCGCCGCCGGCGGCTGGCGGGCAGGGTGGCTGCGGTCATCAGGTCGCTGTAGATGGCTACTTTGTATGTCTAGCTTATGTTAGTTTTGACGGGGCGGCAACTGTGGCGGGTGCGCCTTTGCGCTGGCAGTCCGCGGCGAAATTGCGCTAGAATACAGTATCCGGGTTTGCCAAGGGGATCGCGGCAGGTCCTGTGCCTGCCGAGGAAAGTCCGCACTCCACAGGGCGACGATGCCGGT
Source organism: Anaerolineae bacterium (assembly GCA_034420985.1). Taxonomy (GTDB): domain Bacteria; phylum Chloroflexota; class Anaerolineae; order Aggregatilineales; family Phototrophicaceae; genus UBA6055. The sequence continues at coordinate 302,709 of DAOUKU010000065.1, forward strand.
TAAGGACCGGGCAGGGCAACCTGACGGCAAGTGCAACAGAGAGCAGATTGCAGTTTCGACTGCGAGGGTGAAAAGGTGTGGTAAGAGCGCACCGGCAGCGGCAGCAATGTCGCTGGCCAGGCAAACCCCATCGGGAGCAAGGCGAAGCAGGCGCAGTGGGGGCGCCCCTCCCGCAGAAAGCGCCGGGTGCGCCGCTAGAGGTCGGTGGCGACGCCGACCCCAGATAGATGATCTCCCCGTCTCGGACGGACAGAATGCGGCTTATGCGGCAGACCCGGATATCCAGCGCCCCTTCAACTGGGAGGGGCGCCTTTTGGCATGCTGCAAGGCTTTATCACAGAGGACAAAGAGGCAACACAGAGGGCACAGAGACTTTGGGGTTGTTGTATGGACGACACTTGTGTCGCCCCTGTTTTATTCGCCCGCGAAGAGGCGCCCCTACGGGGGCCGTTGCTCTCCAAGCTTCGTAGCGACGAGAATCCTTTTTCTTGGGCGGCTGCTACGCAGCGCGTGGGGCTACAAAGTCATCATCGCTGCGCCCTCTTTAGACTCGGTGTCCTCGGTGCTAAGCTTTTGCATTACTTACTTGGCACTACAGAGTTCGCGAGGACTGCATGATGTCCCAGCCAAACATCCTCTGGATTTGCACTGACCAGCAGCGCTACGACACCATCGGCACGCTGGGCAATCCACATGTGTCCACGCCGAACATTGACAGTCTGGCCTGCGAGGGAGTCGCCTTCACGCGAGCCTATTGCCAAGCTCCGATCTGCACGCCCAGCCGTGCCAGCTTCCTCACCGGCATGTACCCCAGCGCTATCCGCGTCAACCGTAACGGCAATCCCAGATTCCCCGACTTCCCGCCGCTGGTCAGCCGCCGCTTGGCGGATCTTGGCTATACCTGCGGGCTGATCGGCAAGCTGCATCTCAGCAGCGCCTACGACCGCGTGGAAGCTCGCGCTGATGATGGCTACAGTTTTTGGCAGTACAGCCATGCCCCGCGCGACGATTGGGCTAGCGGGCATGACTACGCGGACTGGGTGCGGGACAAAGGCGCTGATTTGGGCGAGTTGACCAAGGACCCCAAGGGACTACCGGCTGAACTGCATCAGACCACTTTTTGTGCCGAAAAGACTATCGAATTCATGCGCGCCAATGCCGACCGCCCCTGGTTGGCAAGCGTAAACATCTACGACCCGCACCCGCCCTTCAACCCACCGCAAACCTACCGCGAGCTCTTCGACCCGGCCGCCGTCAAACCGCCGCTCTTCCGCGAGAGCGATCTGGCGCAGCAAGCGAAACTGGCGGCTGTCGATTTTCAGTCGGGGGCACGATACCCGGACCAACTGGATATCAGCAGCCCGATCCTGCCGCAATCGCCACGCCGCTCGCTCATTGAATCGGAAACTGCTGGGGCGCGCGACGCTCGCACCCTGATTGCCGCCTACTACGCCATGATCAATCTGATCGATGACCAACTGGGGCGCATCCTGGCGGCGCTGGAGGCCAGTGGGCAGCGCGACAACACGCTAATCATTTTCACGAGCGATCACGGCGAGACGCTTGGCGACCACGGCTTAATCCAGAAGGGCTGTCGCTTCTATGAAGGGCTGGTCCGTGTGCCGCTGATCTTCGCCTGGCGCGGCAAGTTCGTGGCAGGCTTGCGCAGCCCGGCGCTGGTCGAGCTGACGGATATTGCGCCGACGCTGCTGGAGATCTGCGGACTGCCCGTGCCGAAATACATGACGGGAAAGTCGCTGCTGCCGATTTTATCAGGAGAACACCCGCCGGAGCAGCATCGCGATTTCGTCCGCTGCGAATACATTGACGCGCTGGATCTGCCCGGTGGCTCCATGGCGACCATGTTCTTTGACGGACGCTACAAGTTCATCCGTTATCACAATCACGATCTGGGCGAGCTTTATGATTTGCAGGCGGATCCGGAAGAGTTCTGTGATTTGTGGGACAGCGCCGCGCATCAGGGAGTGAAGGCGGAACTGGCCTTGCAGAGTTTGGATGCCGCTGTGATGAGTCAGTATCATGGACCGCCGCGCCGCGGACCGATGTGAAAGAGGCGCAGAAAAAAAAGAACCCCCCGCATCAAGGGCGCGAGGGGCGGTGAATTGACCCATTCAAGCGGGGTTATACGCGGAGGACCCTGCTTGCCTGTTTCCCTTTTGGACCTTCGGTGATGGTGAATTCGACGGTTTCGCCTTGATCCAGGCTGCGATAACCCTCACCGTCGATGGCTGAATAGTGGACAAAAATGTCCGGACCTTGCTGTTGTTCGATGAAACCATAGCCCTTCTCAGCGCTAAACCATTTCACCGTTCCGGTAATGCGTTCTTCCATGCTGGAACTGCTCCTGAAATCCATTGTGCAAACGGCGCTCTGTCGCTGACGCCTCCGCGTAAAAGGCGCTTCGCTTCAAAGCTTCGGCGGCCAATTGCGTGAATCAACTCGCCTCTATAGGACTATACAAGGCAAAATGCCGTTTGGCAATACATGGCGCGGAAATTAGTAAATCTTTAACATTTGCCCCTTTCGCGGATTCTCAGCAAGCCCAAGTCAGTCCTGCGAAAGCCAACGGCAAATCGCAAGTTAAGAATTGTGCGGGTGAGCCGGTCTCTCGCCCCATGCCTGGCGGGGTGGCTAGGGGATGGGTTTTGCGGGCGACACAAGTGTCCCCTCACGGCTTACTTTTCTCTGCGGATTCTGTATATTAGTGTATTCTGTGGCAAGAGTTTGCATTACTGTCCTGGAATTACATCTGTCAGTCAATTGCTTGCTTGACCTTGCTTCTACACGACTGCGCTACTTGAAGAATCGGTAGCGCAGCAGCGTCCAGGCCGCGATAGGCGCGTCCGTCCATTTGATTTTCTTGCCTTCGTCATACTCGCGCCCGTAATAAGTAATCGGCACTTCCACAATGCGGATGCCCTGCCGCAGCACCTTGGCGGTGAACTCCGGCTCGAACTCGAAGCCGCGCGCATTGATTGTCATGCCCGTGATCACCTCGCGGCGGAAGCACTTGTAACAAGTCTCCATGTCACTGAGGATGGCGTTGAACAGGATGTTGGTGATCAGCGTCAGTCCCTTGTTGGCCACCATATTCCAGAAGTTCATGGCTTTGCGCGTGCCGCCCAAAAAGCGCGAGCCATAGACCACGGTCGCCAAGCCTTCCTGTATGGGCGTCAGCAAGCGCCCATATTCGCGCGGGTCATACTCAAAATCGGCATCTTGGATGATGATGACCTCGCTCGTCGCCAACTCGAAACCGGTGACCAGTGCCGCTCCCTTGCCGCGATTGCGCTCGTGATGGACGATTTGTACGCGGCTGTGCCCCTGAGCCTTGATCTCCGCCAGCACATCCCGCGTCCCGTCCGTGGAGCCATCGTCGACGATGATGACCTGGTCGACGATATCCTCCGCCAACACGCGCCCGACGAGATCCTTGACTGTATGGACCTCGTTGTAGCAGGGGATGACGATGCTGAGGCTGGGTTTTGGCGCATTGGGATTGGGTGGGTTCGAAGGTGGGTGTCTCATTCGCCGTCCGTGTCGGGTTTGCGCTGAGGGGGCGCTGCCGCCCGCAGCAGTATACCACAGCCGCCCGCTCAGGTCTTAGCGACTAAGCGATTTCTGCGGGGATGGCAGTCAGGAGCGAGCCGCTGCTGGCGATGATGCGGACTTGGCGATGCGGACTGCGCGCCAGGTAAAGCCGCGCATAATCCGTGACCGAGGCGTAGGCATCGGGGAACTGGTGGATGGCCGCGCCGACCAAACCCGTTTCCAGCATCAGCGCAATGCAATCTTGCTGCTCGGCAATGTCGAAGTCCGCGCCCTGCCAACTCATCGGCGCGTCCAGGTAAGCCACATCGGTGAAGAGCAGGTAGAAGGCCGGTTCACTGCGCTGCCCCTGATAGACGGCCAAATACAAGCGCGATAGCCGCCGATGATAGTGCAGAATCTGGCAGCGATAGCGCATTGGCTGGCTGATGTTAAAGGCGTTTGCGCTGCCCGGCGCTCGCTTGGCCACGGCTCTCGTCCCAATCAATTGAAATTGCTGCGCAAGTCCGCAAGCATTTGACCACAAAGGGTGAGCCTACGCGAGTGCTGTCACAGTCGACAGGGGGGCGCAAATATGCCACAATTCGCGCGCGAATAAGGGAGGCGGTTATGCGATTCTTAAACAAGACAGCCGTCGTGACCGGCGGGGCCACCGGTATTGGCGCGGCCACAGCGCTGGCTTTTGGCGCGGAGGGCGCAAATGTCGTGCTGGCGGATGTCAATCAGGCGGCTCTGGATGAACGCGTCGCTGAGATACAAGCGGCGGGCGGGAGCGCACTCGCCGTGGTGACGGATGTATCGCAAGCCCAGTCCGTTCAACGGATGGTCGACGCAGCGGTTCAGGCTTTTGGCGGCATTGATTATCTGGTCGCCAGCGCCGGCATCCAGACTTACGGCAGCGTCGTCAGCACAGATGAAGGCACCTGGGATCGCACACTGGCGGTCAATACCAAAGGCGTCTACCTGGCTGCTCACTTTTGCATTCCGGAGATGGTCAAGCGGGGCGGCGGCGCAATCGTCAATGTCGCGTCTGTGCAGGGCTTGAACAGCCAGCCCAATGTCGCGGCTTACTCGGCCTCCAAAGGCGCGGTCATCGCTATGACGCGCACGATGGCGCTGGATCACGCGGCGGATAACATCCGCTCCAACAGCCTTTGTCCCGGTTCGGTTGATACGCCCATGCTCCGCAGTTCGGCGAAGCTCTTCAGCCCGCAGGATCCAGGCGGCGCATTGGACGAATGGGGCGCTTTGCATGCGCTGGGGCGTATCGCGCAGCCGGTTGAGATGGCGCAAGTCGCCCTCTTCTTGTGCAGCGATGCTGCCTCCTTCATCACCGGCGCGGCCATCGTGGCTGACGGCGGCTTGACCATTCGCATCTAAGGAAAACAGCCATGACTTGCCAAGTTGCCGAGATCGAGCTCGGTCAGAATCACCGCGCGCTGCGCATGGAAAATGATTTGCTGCGGGCGGCGATCTTGCTGGATAAAGGCGCGGATATTTATAGCCTGGTCTACAAGCCAACTGAGGTGGATGTGCTTTGGAAGGCGCCCTGGGGTATGAAAGCCAGCGGTCGCGGCTTTGACTCGGCCTTCGATTCGCAGACCGCCTGGCTGGAGGCTTACGCTGGCGGCTGGCAGGTGCTATTCCCCAATGGCGGCTTCGAAAACACCTACAAAGGCGCGCGCCTGGGCTTCCATGGCGAGGCGTCGATGATCCCTTGGCGGCACGAAATCCGCTGCGAGTCGACGGATCAGGTCGTGGTCAAGCTCAGCGCCCAATTGTCGCGCAGCCCCTACACGATTGAGCGCTGGCTGCGCCTGGACTCCGGCAATCCTGTTCTGCATCTGCGCGAAGTCATCACCAACCAGGCTGGCGAGCCCATGGACTGCATGTGGAGCCACCACCCGGCTTACGGCGCGCCATTTTTGAGCGAGCATTGCCTGATTGACACGGGCGCGAGACGGCTGCTGGTTGATGACGACTATGCTGGCGAAGCCAATCCGCTGCGTCCCGGCGCGGTCCATGACTGGTCTTTGGCGGAAGGGCTGGACATGTCGACTGTGCCAGCGCCCGATCAACCGCGCGACCTGCTGGCTTACTTGAGCGACTTTGAGTCGGGCTGGTACGCCATCACCAACCAGCAGTTGGGCATGGGCATCGGCTTGTGTTGGGATGCGAGCGTCTTTCCCTTCGCCTGGTTCTGGCAGGAGCTGAATTCGTCGCCGGGCTTCCCCTTCTACAAGCGCAGCTATGTCATCGCCATCGAGCCGGCTTCGTCGATCCCCGGGCAGGGTTTGAGCGCCGTCATCGAGAAAACGGGCACGCATTTGACCCTGCAGCCGGGCGAATCCAAGGAAGTCGAACTGAAAGTCGTATTCTACGAATCGCGGCGGGGCGTCGCGGAGATCACGCCGGAGGGCAGGGTGATACAGAAATGAGAAGGAGCGAGTTTGAACATGCGATTTGAGGGCAAAGTCATCATCATCACTGGCGCGGCCAAGGGAATCGGTCGCGCCTGCGCCATTGCCTTCGCCGACGAGGGCGGCAACGTGGTCATCGCCGATATTGACGAAGCGGCGGGCGCGGCGACAGCGCGGCATATCAGCGAACGGGGCGGTCGCGCGCATTTTGTGCCTGGTGATATCGCGGACGAGGCTTATGTTAAGCGCCTGGTGAGCGAGGCGGTGGCATCTTTCGGCGGCGTCGATGTGCTGCACAACAATGCCGGGGTCGCGCGCTATGGCACGGTGGTCGATCAGTCGGTCGAAGACTGGGATTACCAGATGAATATCAACCTGCGCGCCACTTTTTTGACTTGCAAATACAGCATACCGGAAATGCGAAAGCGCGGCGGCGGCGCAATCGTCAACACCTCTTCCGTCCAGGCAGTGGCCTCGCAGCAGACCGTACCCGCCTATTCCGCGTCCAAAGGCGCTATCATCAGCTTCACGACTACGGTGGCGCTGGATCACGCGCGGGAGAATATCCGTTGCAACTGCATCGCGCCCGGCTCGATTCACACGCCCTTGCTGGATCAGGCTGCCGACCTCTTCGGTCCGGATGACCCCGCCAGCATGATTGCGCATTGGGGCGACCTGCACCCGATCGGTCGCGTGGGACGCCCGGAAGAAGTCGCCAAACTGGTGCTCTTCCTGGCCAGCGATGATGCGTCCTTTATCACAGGCTCCTTCTATCGCATTGATGGCGGCTTGCTGTCAATTCTGATCTAGGCGCAGCCCGCCCCACTGCTCCAGCGCGAGCAGGCGGTTGTATTTCGCTAGTCGCTCGGACTGCGTGATAGAGCCGACCTTGATGTAATCGCCAGCCCAGCCCGCAGCCAGGTCCGCCAGCCAATTGTCTTCCGTCTCGCCACTGCGCGCGCTGACGACCACTTGCCAGCCCGCCTTTCTCGCCAGCTTCATCGCCGCCAGCGCCTCGCTCAGCGTGCCGATTTGGTTGACCTTGAGCAGCAGGCTGTCCGCGGCATTTTCACTGATGGCGCGTTGCATCCGCGCGGTGTTGGTGCAGAGCAGATCGTCGCCCAGCAGCATGACCTGCCCGCCCAGCCTTGCCTTCAGTTGCCGCCAACCCGCCCAGTCCTCTTGCCCCAAGCCGTCTTCCAGGCTGATGATGGGGTAGGCGCAACACCAGTCGTCCAGGCGCGCGATCATGTCTGTTGTAGCCAGTTGCTCGCCATCCAGACGATAGCATCCGTCGATGTGAAATTGCGACGCGGCTACATCCAGCGTTAGCGCAACCTCGTCGCCGACTCGATAACCAGCCGCATTAATGGCATCCACTCCCGCTTGCAAGGCGTCTTCTGATGACTCGAATGGGGGCGCCAATCCGCCTTCGTCCGCTGTAAGCAAACGCATGCCATAACGACTGTGGGTCATGTCGGCGGCGGCGCGGAAGACATCCGAAACGACTTCCAACGTGCGACGCGTGCTCGTGGCGGACGGGACGACCAGTTGCACATCTTGTATGGCGACTTGCCCGCCAGCGTGCGCGCCACCGCTAAACAAGTTGATCATGGGGCGCGGCAGACATGGTTCGACTTCCGCCATTTTCGCCAAGTGCTGATAGAGCGGTAGTCCAGCCTGCGCCGAACTCGCGCGACAGAATGCCAGTGAGGCGCCCAGAATCGCGTTGCTGCCCAGCCGCGCCTTGTTGGGCGTTCCGTCGAGGGCAATCAGCGCCTCGTCCAGCGCCGACTGGCTCGCGAAGTTGCGCCCGGCCAGCGCCGCGTTGATTTCGCCATTCACATTGGCTGCGGCTTGCAGACAGCCCTGTCCGCTATAGCGTTGGCCGCCATCGCGCAATTCCAGCGCTTCCGCAGCGCCCGTAGACGCGCCGGACGGCACGGAAGCCTCGCCTGCACTGCCATCCGCCAGCTGACAACGCGCCAGCAGGGTGGGCTTGCCACGACTGTCCAGAATCTCGATGGCCGCGAAGGATTGAATCTCAGACATCGGTCATCACAAGTTCCTCACCAAAGGCGGCGATCAAGTCGGGCATGGTCTGGATATCTCGCGCGATCAGTGCCAGTGCAATTTTGGCTTGGCGTTTTCGTTCGGTGGCGTCCAGGTACTCCAGTGGCGAGCGACCAGCCACACGCGCCAGCAAACAGCCGCAAGTATGGCGAAGGGCGTATTGCTCGTGGGCGGGAAAGTCTAGCGTCAACTGCTCCCGATAGGCGCGCCAGAATTCTTGCGCCAGTTTCAGGAAGGCCGGGCGCTGCGCCGGCAGGTGATGGGCTTTACTCAAGAGATGCGTCATGGCGAAGCCGAGATCAAAGGCTGGGTCGCCAAAATGGATGACTTCAAAATCAAGGATGATCAGTTTGCCAGCCTGGATCAGCACATTTTTAGGGCTGTAATCACCATGCGTCAGCGCGAGTCGGCGTGAGCGCGTATCGACGATTAATTCGCGCAGGAATTCCCCGGCGGCGGGCAACTGACTCGCCGTGTAGCTGTAGTAGGGCTCCAGGCGCAACTCTTCAAAGAAGCGCGTATCGCCAAACTCGTATTCCAGCGCCGGATGCCGCTCGCATGCGCTGTGCATCCACGCCAGCAGATACCCGAACTGACGCGCCGCATCGGCATCTGTACGCCCCTGCAGTAGAGCAGTCTTCCAGTTCTCATGTGGCTGTGGCACGGCGCTCATCGCCAAGACATGCTGCGGCTTGTCTTCGAAAATGAAGGCTGGCACATGCTCCGGGATGATCTTCGCCAGCCAGCGTAAGCCAGCCGCTTCCCGCTGAATCCGTTCGGGCGCGCTGAACCAGTCGGCTTGCACGCGCAATTTCGACAGCGCCTGCTTGAGCACCCAATCGCCGCGCCCCGCCCGCCTAAGCCAAACAGTGCGATTGGAAACGCCGCCCGCCAACATTTTGAAGTCAGGCTTTTCATCCCGAGTAATCCAGCCCGCGCCGCGTAGATAACACAGCAAGCTGGCGTGATCTTCGATATTCAGGTGTGTCATCAGTCGCTAGTGGACCTCAACCAAAGCCGCGCCAAGCACTTCCTGGCGTGGCGCGATGCCCAAGCCCGGCGCGCTGGAGGCGGCCATGCGTCCATTTTCCCGTTGAGGAGCGCCCTCCGCCGTGCTGACCGTGACATAGCTGTTGAAGTCGGTGGCGGTGAAAAGGAATTCTGTGGGCGTGCTGTGCGCCAGATGCGCGATGGCGGCCGTGGTGATGTCGCCGCCCCAGCTGTCTTCAATGGTCAGCGCTACGCCCATTTCCACGCAGAGATCGCGGGCCAGCTTGGCTTTGGTCAAACCGCCGAACTTGCTGATTTTGATGTTGACGACATCCATGGCTTGGTCGGCGTGGCTGCGTAAGAGCATATCCAGCCCGTCGACCGACTCATCCAGCACGAAGGGATGTGTGCAGCGCCGGCGGATCGCCAGGCACTCGGCATAGCTCAGGCAAGGCTGCTCGATATAGACATCGACATCCGCGACCGCCCGTACGACGCGCGCCGCTTCGTGCATCAGCCAGCCGGTATTGGCGTCGGCGATGAGCTTGTCGTCCGGCTGCAGCAGCTGCGCCACCTGGCGGATGCGCTGGATATCGGTTTGCGGATCGCCGCCCACTTTCAGCTGGAAGCGCCGATAGCCCTCACTGCGATAGCCCGCCACGCGCTGTGCCATGGCTTCGGGCGCTTCCTGAGAGATGGCGCGGTAGAGCGTGAAGTCCTTGCCGTAGCGCCCGCCCAGCAGCGTGCAGACGGGTTGATCGGCGGCTTTGCCCAGGATATCCCAACAAGCCATGTCGATGCCCGATTTGACATAAGGATGGCCTTTCAAAGCGGCGTCCATGAGGCGATTGAGCTTGGACAACTGCCGCGGGTCGCTGCCCAGCAGATGCGGCGCCAGCTCGCGGATACCGGCGCGAACGCCCTCGGCATAGGCGGGCAGGTAGAAGGGACCCAGCGGGCAGACTTCGCCGTAGCCGGCGAGGCCCGCGTCAGTATCGACGCGGACGATGGTGCTGTCGAAGACTTCTACGGACTTGCCGCCCGACCATTTGTAGCTGCCTTCGTGCAGGGGCAGGTGGACTTGGTAGGCGGCGATGCGGGTGATTTTCATGGGGTTGGTCGCTTTTCGCTTGAAATTGGCGCGAATTATCAAGAGTTGCGGTCGAGGCTTTCAAGTTGTTCTGTGTTGACAAGGAATACATAGTCGTCGTACTCAGCGAAGTCTATCCCCGCCTTTGCCAGCGCTTCGTCCTGCGCTTTCTGCCACTCCGAGTGCGAAATTCCGAGTCGCTCAATCGCTTCGATTTCGGCTTGAAAGCCCTGCATTCGCCGATAGTTTTCGATGAGTCCGTCGCAGTCGGCAAGTGCGCGCAAGTGCCGCGGCAAGTTTTCGTAGTCGCTTCCGCTGTCTCTGGACAGGCGTTTGCGAATTGCTCGCCGTTTTTTGGTGGCATCAATATCAGCAATGACATCCGGGTTCCAGAAGTCGTGGCGCTCGGCCAGCACGGCTTCGGCCAGCAGCGCGTTGTGGTCGACATCCCGGTCGCTGAGCCAGCGGCGGATTTCAACGAATCGCCACAAATCTTTGTCGCTAACTGTGGGATGAAAGAACACTGCGCGGCGATCTCCAAGAAGCCTGTTTACTGTCAGTTGGGCCTGTTTTCTATATTCGGGGAGCCCCTGGCTCAAACGCCTTTTCACGTTGGCAAAATCTTCATTTTCGAGATAGCTGCGAATTAGCACGGCGTCCACCTGCATCGCTCGCGAGAGATGCGCCAGAAGCAGTTTGTTATCGTTTTTGGACTGCGATTTCTTGACATTGTCATGAATGATTTTTCGCGCTTCACGTAATCTGTCTATGGCTTGGACAGCGTATTCGCGCGCGTTTGACATATCGCCCGCTTCTGCGGCAGTTGAGGCATCATTCGCAGCATCGAGTCCGGCTTGCAGGTTGGCTTCGCGATCCTGCTCAAATTCGTCGAAGAGCCTGTCAATCTTCTTCTCGATGTCATTGAAGCGGCGAACCATGACTGCCAATGAAACTGCGGAAACGCCTAGATTTATCAAGCCGATGCCGCCGACCATCGTCGTCAGGTTCGTTAGCGCGCTGAATTGCTGCATGATCTGGTTGTGCCGCTGTGAAGAAATGACCGTATCCAATGCGCCGAAGCCAACGCTGGCCAAGCCACCAGTGCTGGCGTCCATAAGCATCTTCAGACCTCCGCCGGCAAGATTAGGGTTGTTGACGATATTCCCGATCTCTTTCAAGTGTGACACGATTTCACCAGTGGCAGCATCTCGAACGACACCACCCATTCGTGTCAACGTCCCGTTTGCAAGACCTTCCATAATCCGCGGGGCAACTTCTAACTGTACTGAAATCCAAGGCATCACATCCTCCTTGTGTCCCACCGATTATTGCAAAATTGCCTAGGCCTGCCAACTGCGATAATCTACAGGCACAGACAGTTTCCCATTGTTCGCCCCGTTTATTCACAGGAGCCAAGCCATGTCTTTCGTTGACCGCCTCGACCCCGAATTGCGGGAAGCCCTTACGCTCTTCCCCGCCGAAATGGTCACAGCCATTGGCGATGATCCGCCCGCGGCCCGCGCTATGCTGGCGCCTCTCATGGCTGCTATGGCGGAAATGTTGCCGCCAACCGAAGTCCAGATTGAGGAACGGACCATTCCTGGTCCCGATGGTGATATCCCGATTGCGATTTACCAACCAGCCACGCCTGCGCCACGCCCAGGCCTGTTGATGGTGCACGGCGGCGGTTATGTCGTCGGCAGCGAGCGCGAAGACTTGAATGGCATCGGCTACGCAGACCATGTCGGCTGCACGGTCGTCTCGGTGGGCTATCGTATGGCGCCCGAATTCACTTACCAGGCTGCCATCGCCGACAGCTTCGCTGGCTTGACCTGGATGTTTGACAACGCGGAGGAACTGGGTGTCGACGCCAGTCGCATCGCTATCGGCGGGGCGAGCGCGGGTGGTGGATTGACGGCGGGTTTGGCGCTGTACAACCGCGACAACGATGGGCCCGATGTAGCTTTTCAATTGCTCGTCTATCCCATGATTGACGATACCCACGAAACGCCATCGGGTTACGAAGTCACGCATCCAAATGTGTGGAATCGCGATGTCTCGCTGAAAGCCTGGAAGATGTATCTGGGAGACGAATACGGCACGGACATGGTTTCGCCTTATGCCGCCGCGGCGCGCGCCAGCGACCTCAGCGGGCTGCCGCCAGCGTTTGTCACTGTCGGCACAGAAGACCTCTTCCGCGACGAATCCATCGACTATGCCCAGCGACTGATGGCGGCCGGCGTGCCGACTCAGCTTGAAGTACATCCTGGCATGTTTCATGGTGGCGAAGGCATGGTGCCGACTGCCGGTGTCAGCCAGCGCATGCGAATGGGGTACATGGATGCGCTGAAACGCGCCATCGGTTAGGGACGCTGCGCAAGAGTATGACCCTGGGAGGACTCGAACCTCCAACCTAACGATTAAGAGTCGCTTGCTCTGCCAATTGAGCTACAGGGCCTCCCGCAGATTTCACCTTGCGGACGGGCATTATAACGAGGCGGGCGCGCCGTCGGCAAGGGACATTCGGCGCGGCGTGTTTGCGTGCAATTTGTACAAAGTTCCGCGCGCGGACATCGAATGTCGTTTTCCCCTGCTACAATGAAGCCGGATGAGGCGGGCGGCTTGCAGCCCGTCAACCGCCACTCAGACGGGGGCGCGCCACATGTCGAAACGGATTCTCATCATCGGCGGCACACGCAATATGGGCTACTACCTGTCCCGGCGCTTGTACGAATCCGGCTACGACCTGACGCTGCTCAACCGCGGCATCACCAAGGACGACCTGCCAGCGGGCATTTTCCGGCTGCATGTCGACCGCACCCATCACAAACAGATGCGGCGCGCCCTGCTGGCGAAGTCCTTTGACATTGTCGTCGATTTCGTGCTCTTCAGTGGTGACGAGGCGCAAACGGCTATCGAGCTCTTCCAGGGCAATATTGAGCGTTACATCGCCATCAGCAGCGGGCAGGTCTACCTAGTGCGCGAGGGCATCGACCGCCCCTTCCGCGAGAGGGACTACGCCGGGCGGCTCATGCCCGCGCCCAAAGCCAATTCCTACGCCTACGAAGAATGGCGCTACGGCATGCAAAAGCGCGAAGTTGAAGACCGACTGGCCGAGGCTTGGGAGCGCGATAACTTCCCGCATACAACATTGCGCCTGCCCATGGTCAACAGCGCGCGCGACCCCTACAACCGCTTGTTCAACTACTATCTGCGCCTGCGAGATGGCGGCGCGATACTAGTACCAGAGACGCCGGATTACGCGCTGAACCATGTCTACGCGCCGGATGTTGTCGACATCATCATGCGCCTCATTGAAACGGAGGCCGGACTGGGAGAGGCTTACAATATCGCCCAGGATGAGCACATCAGTCATGCGGATTTCCTGCTGCTGCTGGCGGAACTCATGGGTGTCAGCGCGCGCAGCCTGAGAGCCAAACGCAGCGACCTGGTGGCGAACGGGTTCTTGCCAGATTGTTGCACTTTCAGCGAACGTTGGATGAGCGTTCTGGACAACAGCCGCGGCAAGTCCGAGCTGAGTTTCAATTATACGCCGCTGCGCGAGTATCTTGCGGTGCTGATCGCGCATTTTGATGCCCATCCGCTTAGTCCGCCTTTGAGCTATCGCCGCCGCCACGCCGAGCTGCAATTTGCCGAGCGATTGACTGCAGCTGCCAATTCCTGAGCGCGTAAGCATTTTGTTAGCATTGAGCGCCAGACTTAATCCGTTGCCAAGTCGACAAAGGACAGGATGATGAAATCCAGACTCGGACTTTTCGCCGCGCTGCTGCTTGGATTGGTCGCGCTGGCTGGCTGTGCAACCATAGAAGCCGTGTTGGGTGGCAAAGCAACCGACGCGCCGCAAGATGTGGTAGCAGCGCCTGCCGCGCCCAGCTTTACTTTTTATGACTCCTTCGCCAATTGGTGACCGACCTGTCGCCGCAATAAGCCCGCCGTGAGCGGACTTCGAGAGACATTCGACGGCAGGATCGACTTCGTGCTGCTTGACCTGGATAACTCGGCTCAAGATGACATACGCCGCCAATTAGGCATCACCGCGCAGGCGCAATATGTGCTGGTGAACGCCCAGGGCGAGATTGTGGCGCGCTGGTTCGGCATTATTGACGAGGCTGCGCTGACGGACGAACTGGAGGGGCTGCTCCAGACTTAGGCACGCTGCCTGCTATACTCCGCGGACATCTGGTGGCTCCAGGCGCAGGGGTGGATGTTGCGCGCTTTGTCTGGCAAGGGACTCGCTTTGCTGCTAGCGCTGGCCAGCCTGGGCAGGCAGGGTGCTCCGGGCAGCGGCCCGTTCGTCTTGTATGACCAGCAGGGCAGGCGGCGTTCGGTATTCGCCGGACTATACGACAATCAAGGCTATCGATGGTGGCGGATGCAGACGGCGGGCGACGGCTTCGGCTGGATCGCTGGCGTGGTCGGCGGACGCCCGACGATAGCGCAGGCCTGAGCCATGCAACCTGAGCCCCTCGTCAGCATCATCATCCCGACCTACAACCGCCGGCATTATGTCGGCGACGCAATAGACAGCGGCTTGGCGCAGACCCACGCGCGCTGCGAAATCATCGTGATTGATGACGGTAGTCGGGATGATACGCTGCCTTTCCTGCGCGAAAATTACGGCGAGCGTATTCGTCTGATATCACAGGAAAATCAAGGACCGGGCATTGCGCGCAACCGCGGCATCGAGACAGCTCGCGGCGAGTTCATCCACTTCTTGGATGCCGATGATCAGCTCAAGCCAGAAAAGGTCGCCATCGGACTGGACATTTTCCGCCAGCGCCCGGATATCGCCGTGGTCTATACGCACTTCCAATTTGTCGCGCCGGACGGGCAAACTCCGCTGGAGACGCCGCCCTTCGAGCGCTTTTCGGAAAGTCCCTTCTGCGAGATGCTGCGCCTGACCGGTAATCATATCCTGCTCAGTTCCAGCATGGTTCGCGCGGCGGCACTGCGCGATGTCGGCGGCTTTGAGCGCGACACTCGCTTCCGCAGCGCAGAAGACTGGGACCTATTGCTGCGGCTGGCGACCAAATACAAATTTCACGCCATCGACCAGCGCCTGGTGTTGCGCCGCATGCACGATGACATGCTGTCGGATGACAAGCTGCGCGGCGCCTGGGGCAGGCTGAAGACCGTGCAGAATGCCCGCCACTATGGTTGGGAAGACTGCATGAGCGTTGATGAATTTGACCGCAAAGAAGCGGCGCGTCATCATGTTTATGCGGTGTATTTGTGGCAAACTGGCGAACGTAAGCTGGCGCGACAGCACTTCCGCAAAGCCATCAGCCTTTACCCGCCCGAGGCGCGTAGCCGGCGCTTGTTTTGGCTCTTTAGCTGGCTGCTGCCGGCCGCTTCCGTTGACTGGATAAGCCGCATTGCCCGCGCCATTTCCCGTTCTTAGCCGTATACTAGACATGCGCCCAGATATAAAGGAAGAGTTCTCTATGCCGACCAAGACCAACAGCTTGCGCCACGATATCAGCGAATTGGCGAAGGCCGGCGCTTTCCATGAAGTGGTCGACCGCTGTCATGTCGAGTTGACGATGGCGCGGCGGGAAAAACGGCAGAGCATTGAAATCATTGCCCTGCTGGGGCTGGCCGGCGCACAATGCTCGCTGGGGCACTTTGACTTCGCCCGCGACTACAGTCATCAAGCCATTGAACGCGCCGACCAGATCCGCTCAACAAGCCTGATGGTGGATGCCTTGAACCTGCGCGCCAGGATCGCCCGCGAAGGCTATTTCCAGACCGGCGAGGCTTTTGACGACTACAGTCGCGCGGTTGATGTCGCCTTTGAAGCAGGCGACATGCGGCGTTATGCGCAATCCCTGCTGGGCATGGGCGAGATTGCCGCCAACCCGAACGATTCCAGCAAGCACGCCTGGCGCGTCATTGATATCGCCCGCGAATTGAACGACGCCCAGCTGGAGGCGCGCGCGATTCTGCTGCTGTCGAATGCGCTGATCCGCAAGGGCGATTTCAACAAAGCCAGTGATGGGCTGCTGGTGGCGCTGCGCAAGGCGCAATCTGTCAGCGACCGTCTGTTGGAAAGCGTGATTATCGGCCAGCAGGGACTTATCTTGGCGCAGGATACGGACAGTTTTGAACGCGGCATCAAGCAGCAATTGACGGCGCTGGAAGTCAGCCGTGGCATGGAAGCGGTGTTTCATGAGTTTATGCGTCTCTACACGCTAGCGATGACCATGCTGTCGGCACAGGACTTATCGGAGGCGCGCGTTTACTTCGACCAGATGCTGGCGCTCTCGCAAGATGTCCAGCACCAGCCCTATGAAATGTACACGCTGGGCATGCTGGGGCAGTGGCAGGAGCTGCGCGGAAAACCAGATATCGCCATCAGCTTCTACGGACGGGCGGTGGATGCGGCGCGCGCGGTTGGCAATCCCGCCTATGAGGCGCGCTATTTGTACGCGCTGGGCGCGGTCTACCAGTCGCAATGGGACTTCCCGGCGGCGCGCGCGCAATTCAAGGAAGCCAGGGCGATATACCAGGCGCTCAATGACGGACGCAACGCCACCCGCGTCAGCGCGTCCATCGTCTATAGCTATCTGCTCGCTGTCGCCAGCCGCATCATGAAGCTGATTGGCATGGGACCAAAGCACGACTAGCGGAACTCACAGCCTCAACTCGCCATCGCGCCAAAGCCAGATCAGCGAGGTCGAAGGATAATCGACCAGTGGCGGCAGACGATCCCGCGCGAAGAAAGCGACAGCGGCCGCGTCATCGCCCGCCCGCGCTATCCCGCCGAGGATATCCGCGCTGTAGGCGATGACGATATCGGCCAGATCGTCGCCGCGTTTGGGGAATACCGCCAGCAGCTTGCGAATCTTGACATGCAAACCCGTCTCCTCTAGCGTTTCGCGGATTGCGGCGGATTCTGGCGCTTCGTCATAGTCGACAAAACCGGCCGGCAGCGCCCATTTGCCTATGCCTGGCTGCATGGCGCGTTGAACCAGCAGTACCTCTCCAGCGCGCTCGACGAAGATCACCGCTGCCACCTTGGGGTCGAAGAAGACCGGCAGGTGGCATGCCCCGCAATAGGGTCGCAACCGGCCGCTGTGATGTTGCTGCGTCAGGCGCCCGCCACAGACCGCACAGAAATTGGTGATGCGGCTCATGCCCCCGCCCGCCTGTCCATTGACAAGCTGCCGGTGCTGGCGTAGACTGCCCAGCCACATGCCGGAGTGGCGGAATTGGCAGACGCGCACGACTCAAACTCGTGTACCTTCGGGTGTGTGGGTTCGACTCCCACCTCCGGCATCATCATGAGCGCGAGCTCCACTTGGCCTCGCTTTCGCCCGCCTGCATATTTTCGTAGCGCGCCAGCGTAAACAGCCAGTCCGACAGTCGATTGACATAGGCCAGCGCAGCAGCGCCGATATCTTCTTGTGCTGCTAAGGCGGCGATGATGCGTTCGGCGCGGCGACAGACCGTCCGCGCGACCTGCAGCTCTGCGGCGCAGCGGCTTCCGCCGGGCAAGATAAAATTGCGCAGCGGCGGCAATTCCGCAGTCATCTCGTCGATGCTCGCTTCCAGCCAATTGATATCGTCTCGGCTGATTCGCGTCACCCAGTCGCTCTTGGCCGACTTCGGCGTGGCTAGATCCGCGCCCAGGTGAAAGAGTTGGTTCTGCGCGCTTTCCAGCCAGGCATCGACTTGCGGTCCCGGTCTCTCGGCTCGCGCCACGCCCAACATCGCGTTGAGTTCATCAACTGTGCCGTAGGCTTCCACGCGCAGATGATGTTTGGGCACGCGCCCTCCTGCGAAGAGCGCTGTGTCGCCACTGTCGCCGGTCTTTGTGTAGATCTTCATGCGCGGCTGCCTCCGGGCTTTCGCCAATTGTCATGGACTTGCGCCAGTGCTGCGCCGGCAAAGACGATCAGCGCGAATTCAATCGGGAAGAGATAGCGCGGTTCCGCCAGCAGCGCCAGATGAGCGGCCAGCGTGTAGAGGACGAATCCCGCCAGTGGCAACGCGATTTGCCAGCGCTTGCGCCACCACCACATGCCCAGCGCGCCGAACACAAGCGCGATATCGTGAAATGCCCAGACCAGCAGCTTGCTCGCAAAACCTTCAATACGCAGCAAGTCAAGCAAGCCCTCTGGCGAGCGATCCCCATGCAGCCATTCCCGCGCCGCGTCCCATACACTGACATCGCCAAGCGTCGTCGTCCCATGCGGCTGCAGCAGCGAATAGCCAAGCTCACCGACGCGCCGCAGCAGGAACCTGGCTGGATCCGCGCCGACAATGTCCGATATCTTCTGCAGGTAGAGCTCAGCCGGGTGCGAATAGCCGCAGTCGATCTGGCAATCGCCCAAATCCGGTGGCTCGACGCCCGCCAGCAGCAGCGCATCGTTTTCTTGCGGTGAGCCATCGCGGACTTCCGCCCCGCGCCATACCGCCCCCAGGAGCTGGTCGCTGACGATCACTAGCCTGTCCCACAGCGCCAGATTGTGCAAGGTCCAGGTGGATACCAGCGCGGCATAAACCAGCAGCAGCAGCAGGCAGTCGCGGCGCCAGTTGGCTAGCAGTTTCCGTTGCCCCAGTAGCAGCAAATGCCCGGCGAGCGCCAGCGGAAACAACACCGCCACCGCCCGCGTCAGCGTCGCCAAGCCCAGGGCCAGCGCCGCCAGCGCCAAGGCATGGCGCGCAGAAATGTGGCTGGGGCGTTCGTACAAGCGCGCGCCGAGAAAATAGTCCGTGTAGAGCCACAGCGCCAATGCCAGAAAGAAAATGTAAAGAGTCTCCGTGGCAATATTGCCCGATTCCATGACCATGGCCGGGTGAAAAGCAGACAAGCCAGCTCCGAGCAGGCATACGCGCCTGTCGTCCGTGAGAATCAGGGCGATTCGCGCGGTCAGCCAGACAATCGCGATTCCCGCCAGGCATTGCAGCAAACGCAGGACTACGACCGTCTCGTGCTTAGGCAGGAATCCCTGTACGAGGCCCGTGAAAATGATGTAGAGGGGCGGCGTCGGCAATGTGCCATTGTAAAAAGTAATGCCGTTGACCCGGCCGTGAACCTGGCCGCTGAAGAATCCGTAGCCATTGGCTAGGAACCAACTGCTGTCCCCGCCGCCGGCGCCAGTGAACTCGCTGACGGTCGGCAAGCTGAGCGCATAGGCGAGGCGGAGCAGCAGACCCAGCAGCAGGATGAACGGCAGCAGCCGATCATATCGCGCTGCAGCGAGCATTCGACACCTATCTGGCTATAGGGGCGGCAATGCGCAAATGGTAGTATTGTGGCTGGCAAAACGCAAGATGGACTGATGTCTTGAGCCGCCCCACGCGACAGACTCTGACAATTTTATCGGCGACCATCCTAGCTGGCTTGCTCTTTCGCCTGGCGTTGCTGAGCCTGGTGCACAATCCCGGCATTAGCGATCCCGTGCATTATTTCAACCTGGGACGGCGGCTTGCGGAAGGGCAAGGCTTCACCATTGATTATGTTTGGCATTACAGCCGCATGCCTGTGCCGCTGGTACATGCGACCGACCACTGGATGCCGCTGCCGGGTGTGGCTGCAGCGCTGGGCATGGCGCTTGGCGGCGTGAACATTCATGCCGCGCTGGCAGTTTTCGTTCTGGCTGGTTCGCTATTGCCCCTGCTGGCATTCTGCGCTTGTCGGCAACTTGACCTGCCCGACGCCTGTGGCTGGGTCGCGGCAGCTTTCACCGCCCTAAACCCCGAGCTAGTGCTCAATTCGCTGCGCACGGACACCACCATTCTCAACGCGGCGCTGATTTGCGCTGCCGTGCTGGTGTTTTGTCGCGCGATTGACGCGCAGAAACGATTCCTCTTCGCAGGCGCTGGTGTTCTCTTCGGCTGTGCCTATTTGACGCGTAACGACTCGATCCTCTTCGTGCCCATGCTGTTGATATTTGCCTTGGTATGGCGGCGGTTTCGTCCTGGCTCAGTTCTTGCCGGCGCCGCCATCGCTATCGCCGCGGCGCTGTTGACAGTGTCGCCCTGGCTACTGCGGAATTGGCTGGAAATCGGCATGTTGGGCAGCCCCGAGTCTAGCCGCATGCCATTCATGGTCGAGCCGATCGACCTCTATGCTTATCAGTTTCCCATCACGCTGGAGTCCATGTTGGCGCGGCGCACGCTGCCGGAACTGTTTGGCAAGCGGCTCTTTGAACTGGCGGCCAGCGTCAAGCAAATGGGGCTGGCGCTGGAGTTGCCGGCGCTGATTTTGGCGCCGGCGGGCATAGGCTGGCTGCTCAAAGATCGCGACTGGCGGCGTCTATTGAGCCTCTCTCCCGCGCTGATTTGGACCCTCGGCATTCTGATCGCTTATCCGCTGCTGCTGCCCGTGCACAACCAGGGCGGCAGCTTCAAGAAAGCCTTCATCACCATTTTGCCGTTGCTGATGCCGCTGGCGGCGCTGGGGATAATGAAACTGACGGAGCGGCCGATGCTGCGCTGGGGGCTGGCGATGTTTGCGCTGCTTTGGCTTGGCGGGCGCAGCGTGCACCTCGTCCAGGAGCAGACCGCTCTTGCTGATACTTATTACGCCAGCATTGATGTGCTTGTGCAGGCGCTGGAGAGGCTGCCCGATACCAATGGCGATGGCGAGAAACGTCTGATGGCGCAAGACCCCTATGTCTTCAGCAGCGTCGGCTATGCCTCGATCATGATGCCGCTGACGACGCGCGACGGCACGCTGGAGTTGGCGCGACGGTACGATATCGACTATTTGATGTTTCCAGCTGCGCGTCCCGCCCTCGACCCGCTCTATCTGGGCGCGGAGACCGACCCACGTTTTCAGCTTGCCGCGCGCCTGACCGATGCCGGCGTGATTCCCTGGGAGCTGTACCGCCCGCTCTACGATGCCTGATAGCCGCCAGCTTCAGTCGCGCCATTCGTCAAGCTGACTATAATGAATTGCAATGAGAGAGACGCAAGCCTATATTGAGCGCATCAAGCGCGTCAATCGCGACTATCAACGCCTGGAGTTAGCGGTGGATCCTTCCTTGACTTCGCTGCTGCCTGGGCAGTCCCTCCTGGCGCGGCGCATTTCCCGCGATTACGAAGCCGAAAACTGGCATCCATATCTGCGCGATCTGTGGTTCCCGGTTGAGATCCCCGCCAAGAACATCCTGATAGTAGAGCGACCAGCTGCTGAGCCCTTCGCGCCGGGACAGTTGCTGAGTCTCTTGGGACCGGTCGGCAAGCCGCTGCGTTACCGGCACAAGCTGCGCAATTTGCTGTTGCTGGCTTACGAAACATCGCCAAGTCCGTTTCTGCTGATGCTGCAGCCGCTGCTGGCACAGGGCGCGAGCGTCACGCTGGTTTTGCTAGGTGCGGCGCGGGACTACGATTGCGCGCATCTGCCGGAAGAAGTCGAAGTGGCGCAGGCGGACGATGACGGCAGTTGGCGCGACATGGTGATGACGCTGGGCTGGGCGGATCAAATCTTCGCTGTGGTCGGGCAGGGTGTGGAACTGGCGCTATTCGGTGAACTGATGCAGTTGGTTCGCCGGCGGCGCAGCGATGTGCCAGCCAATACGATTTTCGGCATCTTCCAACGGCAGTTGCCCTGTGGCGTCGGCGCTTGCCAAGTTTGTCTGCTGCCCACGCGCGGCGCAGCCAAATTGCAGTGCCTGGACGGACCCGCCTTTGACTTGACGCAGCTTCGGCTGGCTTAGCGGCGGGCAGTGGTATGGCGATCGAAATCACGCGACCCGGCAAGACCAGCTTGATCGTGCAGACGCCGGTCATGCCAGCGGCGGGCACTTTGGGCTTCGCCGACGAATACCGCAACCTAATCGACTTTGCCAAACTGGGCGCGCTGGTGACCAATCCGCTAACCATCGAGCCCTGGCAGCCGGCTTCGGGCGCGCGCATCGCAGTGCTGGATGGCGGCTTGCTCATTCATACGGGCTTGCCCAATCCCGGCTTGGCGAAGGCGATCCGTCAACATCGGCGCGTCTGGGGCAAGTTGCCGATCCCGGTGGTTCTGCACCTGGTCGGTACAAGCCCCCACCAGGTGAAACAGGCTGTGGAACTGCTGGATCCAGTGGAGGAAGTCGCGGCGGTAGAGTTGGGTTTGGATGATGATGCCAGCCCCCGTGAGGCTGTGTCCCTGGTCAAAGCGGCGGCAGTTTTAGAAAAGCCCCTGCTGGCGAGATTGCCATTTTACGCCTGCTACGAACTTGCTCAGCCGCTTATGGATGCCGGCGCCGACGCCTTGGTGATGACGGCGGCGCCACGCGGCACGGCTCGTGATTTGCAGGGCGGGCGTCTGGTCAGCGGGCGCATCTATGGACCCTTGGTCAAACCGATGATCCTGCGCATGGTCGGGCGGCTGCGGCGTGAATTGCCGACGGACATGCCCATCATCGGCTGCGGCGGCATTCATTCACCCCAAGATGCGCGTGACTACATTGAAGCCGGCGCCGTGGCCGTGCAAGTTGATACCGCCACCTGGCCGCAACCGAAGATGCTGGAACGCATCGCGCGTGACCTGGGCGGCTGGATCGCCACGCGCCATGCCGACGCCCTGCTGGACGAGTGGCACCCCGATATGGGCCAGGCGGATGCGGTTCAGCGGCGGGGAAAGCGCTAGCGCATGCCGCAATATGACTTTCGCTGCGAGATTTGTCGCGGCCGCTTTGGCCTCCATTTCAAGAGCATCGCTGACTATGCCAAAGCCGTGCCACGCTGCCCGGATTGCGATTCCACCGAGTTGACGCGCGTGATTAAGAGCGCCGCCATCCCAAAGTCACAGCGCGACTACCGTAAGATGTCTTCCGGCGAAATGCTGAGCGTGCTGGAATCGGGCGAGAAGCGGCAGGTCGAGGAGATGTTCCGCCAGGTCAATAGCAGTGCGGGGGACGAGACTGCGAGCGACTAGAGATACCAATCGCGCAGGGCATCGCGCACTTCGTCAATGATCGTTTCCCAAGCCTGATCGGGCGCGCGGCGGATAACCAGGCAATCTTCGCTTATCGTCAGAGCCGTTATGCCATCGACAGCAGCGAAAAGCATTTGCGCCAGCGGCGAACCCAAATCGCCTTCATCGCGATTGGCGTAGCGCTCTTCGCTTTCGGAAGTCAGCAGTTGATTGACATATAACTCGGCGACATGTGCCTCATCGCTCAATTCTAGTTCGACCATTACATATTCGGACATGGGGTTGCGTCCTCATTGCGCAGCCGGTTGCTGCTGCGTGATGCAGTGGATGTTGCCGCCGCCCAGCAGAATCTCCCGCGCCTGTATCCGCACAATTTCGCGCTCGGGGAAGAGAGTCGCCAGCGTGTTGGCCGCGGCTGAATCGTGTCGGTCGCCAAAAATCGGCATGATGATGGCGCTGTTGGCGATATAGAAGTTGATATAGGAACCAGCCAGGCGCTCGCCTTCCGGGCGTAGAAATGCCGAGTCAGTGACATCCAAGCCACCCGCTTCTTCCGCCGTCATCGTCATCGGCTCGGGTTGGTGGATTTTGTGAACTTCCAGCCGGCGGCCCATCGCATCCCGCGCCAACATCAAAGCCTCGTAAGCCTCCGCCGAGCGCTCGTATTGCGGGTCACTGCGGTCATCCGTCCAGGTCAGCGCCGCCACGCCCGCTCGCACGAAGCAGCAGAGATTGTCCACATGCCCATCGGTCTCATCTTCGTAGACGCCGCGCGGCAGCCAGATGATATGTCGAACGCCCAGGTAATCCGCCAAAAGTTGCTCGATTTGCGCGCGCTCGAGCTGGGGATTGCGGTTGGGATGCAGCAGGCATTGCTCGGTACTCAGCAGCGTACCGTCGCCATCGACATGGATGGAGCCGCCTTCCAGCACCAGCGGCGCTTGATAGCCAGCCAAGCCCTCGATTTCCAGCATTTTGGTCGCCACCTGTTGGTCTTTGTCCCAGGGGAAATACATCATTTTGTCCAGCCCGCCCCAGGCGTTGAATTGCCAGTCGACTCCACGAACCTCGCCTTTATTGTTGACGACGAAAGTTGCGCCGGTATCGCGCATCCAGGCATCGTTGTTGCTCAACTCGACCACGCGGATTTGCGGCGGCAGCATAGCGCGGGCGTTCTGATACTGCTCTGCATTGACGCCCATGGTGACTGGCTCGAAGCGCGAAATCTGCCGCGCTGCCTCGACGAAGGCATGCTGGGCTGGTTTGCCGCCGTTGCGCCAGGTGTCGCGGCGTTGGGGCCAGAGCATCCAGCAGCCGGCATGCGACTCCCACTCGGCCGGCATGCGGAAGCCGTCTGCGCGCGGCGTCGAACTGAGTCTGCGTGGCATCTCGCCTTTCCCTTGCAGCTAAATCCAGCAACCATTATCGCCTCCTGGGCGCGGGCTGGGCAGGGGAAATCTGCGCGCAAGCCATGTACAATACGGGCGATTGCGCGGGCAAGGGGGATGCCGCATGAGCTTGCTGGCGATTTCACCGCTGGACGGGCGTTATGCCGAAAAAGTTGCGCCTCTGCGACAGTATCTGTCGGAATGGGCGCTGATAAAGCATCGCCTATTAGTGGAGTTGCGCTGGCTGCGTGTCCTGTCAATGCAGCCCGGCATCACGCATGTACGCGAGTTTGCGCCCGCCGAACTGGAACTGCTGTCAGCGCTGGAAACCGACTTCGACCTGGAGGCAGCTCGACGCGTCAAAGCCCTCGAAGCGCGAACGAATCACGATGTCAAGGCGGTCGAATACTACCTGCGCGAGCGGCTGGAGACGACCAGCCTGGCTGATGCGTCGGCTTCGCTGCACTTCGCCTGCACATCCGACGACATCAACAACCTGGCTTACGCGCTGATGTTCCGCGGCGCCATGCAAGCTGTCTGGTTGCCCCAAGCGCGCGCCCTACTTAATGACCTGACGGAGATGGCGCGCAGCACTGCGGCGGTACCCATACTGGCGCGCACGCATGGACAGGCGGCCACGCCAAGCACACTGGGCAAGGAACTGGCGGTCTTCGCGCATCGTCTGCGGCGGCAGTTGCGGCATGTTGAAGCGCAAGAGTATCTTGGCAAGTTCAATGGCGCGGTCGGCGCATACAACGCCCATCAGGTAGCTTATCCCAATGTCGATTGGCTGGCGCTTTCGCGGGATTTCGTGCAGGGGTTGGGTTTGACCCACAACCCCCTGACCACGCAAATCGAGCCGCACGATTATCTGGCCGAGTTGGCTCACAGCGTGATGCGGTTCAACACGGGATTGCTGGACCTCTGCCGCGATCTGTGGACTTACATTTCGCTGGGCTACTTCCGCCAGCAAGTCGTCGCGCGCGAGACTGGCTCTTCCACCATGCCACACAAGGTCAATCCCATCGACTTTGAAAATGCCGAAGCCAACCTGGGCATCTGCAACGCGCTATTCGCGCATCTGGCTGACAAGCTGCCTGTATCCCGCCTGCAGCGCGACCTGAGCGATTCATCGGCGCTGCGCAACTATGGAGTCGCTATCGCTCACGGTTATCTGGCGCTGGGCGCGGCGCGGCATGGCTTGGGCAAAATCGCTGTTGACCGCGCGGCGCTGGCGGCAGATCTCGACAAGGCCTGGGAAGTGCTGGCGGAGGCGGCACAGACGGTCATGCGCAAACATGGCCTGCCGGATGCATTCGAGCAATTGAAATCGCTGACTCGCGGAGCGTCAATCACAGTCGAGGATCTGCAGGGCTTCATTGAAGCGCTGCCGCTGCCGGAAGACGAGAAGCGAGGCTTGCTGCAGCTTAGTCCCGCGACCTATATCGGTCTTGCGCCAGACTTGGTCTCCCTGCTGGCGGATGAGGACGAGTGAATGTCGCAACGGCGTTATGATCTGGTCGTTTTCGGCGATGCCTGCGTCGATTTGATCCTGCGCGATGGGGATGTCGCGCCACAATTCGGACAAGTCGAAAAACTGGTCGGCGGCTATGAGCTGGTGATGGGCGGCTCCTGCTGCATTTTCGCGGCGCAGGCGGCAAAAATGGGGCTGCGCGTGGCTATTCTCGGGCGAGTCGGCGCGGACGCTTTCGGTCAGTTGATCATCGACACATTGGCGGCTGCGGGTGCAGACACACGCTACATCGCCATCGACCCCGCCTTGCGCACTGGTATCACCGTGCATCTCGTGCAAGGTGACGACCGCGCCATGCTGACTCATCTGGGCGCGTTGAACAGCTTGACGCGCGCCGATGTCACCGACGATCTGCTGAAATCAGCACGTCATCTGCATTACGGCAGTTTGTATCTGCACAGTGGCTTGCTGCCGGATTGGGCAGCGATTGTGCGGCGCGCCAAGCAGCTGGGCTTGACGACATCGTTGGATACCAACTGGGATCCTGAGGAAATTTGGGATTATGGCTTAGCGGACGGACTGCGCTATGTGGATGTGCTACTACCCAATGAGCAGGAGGCTTTACACTTAAGCGGACGGGAGACGCTCGAAGCGGCTGTCAACTGGCTGCGCGCTACTGTGCCGCTTCTGGTCGTCAAGCGCGATCTGCATGGCGCCACGGCCTGGCAGGGTGATCGAGAAGTCGCGCAAGGAGTCGAAGCTGCGCGGCCTGGCGGCGATGGCATTGGCGCTGGCGACAGTTTTGACGCCGGCTTTCTGGCTGGTTGGCTGAATGCGCTGCCTTTGGAGACCTGCCTGGCAATTGGCTGTCAATGTGGTCGCGGCGCTGCCAGCGCTATCGGCGGAACGCTGGGTCAGCCGCTGCGAAGCGAGCTTCCGGCGCTTCAGCCCTCGCCGTTGTAACCCCTGCCAACCCCGCGATATTCGAAGCCGATTTTGCGCAGTTCCTCAGGGTTGTACATATTACGCCCGTCTATCAGGATGGGTCGCTGCATCGCCGCGTGGATGCGCCGCATGTCCAGGTGCTTGAATTCGTTCCAGGGCGTTAGCACCAGCAGCGCCTCCGCCCCGTCCGCAGCATCGTAGGGGCTTTGGCAAAGCTGCATGTCCGGCAGCTCACGGCTGGCGTTGTCCATGGCGACCGGGTCATAGGCTTTGACGACTGCGCCTTGATTGAGCAGCGAACGCGCCACGGTCAGCGATGGTGATTCGCGCGTGTCGTCCGTGTTCTGCTTGAATGCCAAGCCCAGGATTGCCAGCGTGCGCCCGTTGACGCTGCCGCCCAGCATTTCGCGCGCCTTGAGCGTGATCTGCCGCCGCTGAAAGGCGTTGATTTCCATGACCGCGTTTAATAGTTGCGGGTGCATGCCGTGCGTCTGCGCCATATTGGCCAGCGCCTTGACATCTTTGGGGAAGCAGCTGCCGCCGAAACCAATGCCAGCATCCAGAAAATGCGGACCGATGCGCTTGTCAAAGCCCATGCCGCGAGCCACTTCGGTTACATCCGCGCCCAGCCGTTCGCAAATGATGCTGATTTCGTTGATGAAGCTGATGCGCGTGGCCAAAAAGGCGTTGGACGCGTATTTGATCATCTCGGCGGTGCGCAAGTCGGTGATGACCACCGGCGCATTCAATGGCGCGTAGAGCTCGGCCACTGACTCAGCTGCCGCGAGATTGGTCGAGCCCAGCACGGTGCGGTCGGGCGCCATAAAATCGGATATGGCGGCGCCTTCGCGCAGGAATTCGGGGCAGGAGACCACCGCGAAATCGATGGGCTGCGGCTGCTTGCTGCTGATAATTTCGCGGGTCCAGTCGCCGGTGCCAACGGGCACAGTCGACTTGTTGATGATAATTAGCGGGTGGCGCATCGTCTCGGCGATGGTCTGGGCGGCGGCGCGCACATACTGCAAATCCGCCTCGCCATCGACGCCGGAGGGCGTGCCAACGCAGACGAAGACGAACTCCGCTTCATCCAGCCCCTCGTGGTAGCAGGTGGTGAAGTGCATGCGCGCGGCAGCGGTATTGCGCTGCACTAATTCCGCCAAGCCTGGTTCATAGATCGGCATTTTGCCCGCTTGCAGCAGCTCGATCTTGCGCTCGTCGATATCCACGAGCGTGACATCATTGCCCAAATCGGCGAAGCAAGCGCCCGTGACCAAGCCGACATAGCCACTGCCAACGACACACAATTTTCTCATATTCGTTTCCCGCTCGTCCTTGTCGCGACTTTGTACACCACGGCGCTAAGCAATCCTTTACGCCAATGCCGCATTGTAACCCTGGACGGCGAATCTGACAGGCGAGGGATTGTCAATAGGTCCAAGTTCATCATGAGTAAGACAATTAATAAAGCTTTGCCACAGAGGACGCAGAGTATACAGAAGGTGCCGAAGAGAGAAGGCCGTAGGGGCGACACTTGTGTCGCCCGCATAACCCATCCCTCGCTGCTCTCCCAAGCATGGGGCGAGCCACCGGCTCGCTCGTGCGGCTTTGGATTTTCGATTTGCGCTTGACTTTCGCATGACTTACTTTGTTTTACTTCTGTGGTAAAACTAGCGCGATTGACACTGCTGCAAGAGGGCAAAACCATGTTGCAAGAGTTGGATGCGGAGACGCGAGTCAGACTGTACGAGGCGCATATCAAAGATGGCGTGCCGCAATCCATGCGCAAGGTGCCTCACCGTAATATCCGCGATGCGCTGGCGCTGCACAGCAAGACCTCACCAAACAAGCCCTTCCTGATCTTCTATGATACGGACGGTGCGCGTAGCGAACTCACCTACGCCGCCTTCACCGCGCGCGTGCATCAGGCAGCCAACTTCCTGTACGAGGATCTGGGCCTCCGCCGCGGCGACCGTGTGGCGACGATTTCGCACAATCACAGCGACAGCGTCATCATTTATTTTGCGTGCTGGGTAATAGGCGCAGCCGTCGCGCCGCAAAATGTCGCCGAGGATGACCGCCGCATTGGCTTTATCTTGCGCAATAGTGAGGCGAAAGTCTGCTTTGCCCGCGACGAATATATGGAGCGCGCCAGGCGCATCATCAGCGGAAATGGTGGAAAAGGCGCGTCCAACATAAAGCAAATTGTGCAAGTCGGCGGTGAGCCCGATGGGCAACACATCCACTTTGAGGAAGCGCTGCGCAACCGCCCCACGACTTTCCTCGGCGACGATTCCGGCGCCAAAGCCGCGGACATGCCCATCAGTGACGGTAACCCGGCGACGCCAACCCTGGATGACGAGGCGCTGCTGGTCTATACGAGCGGCACCACCGGTACACCCAAAGGCGTGATCCTGTCGCAATACAATTTACTGGTGGACGCGCAGGGCATCGCGCAGTGGCAGGCCATCACCGGCAACCAGCGTACCATGTGCGTCCTGCCCATCCACCATGTCAATGGCATCGTGGTGACCATCATGACGCCGCTTTTGGTTGGCGGTTCGACTGTGCTCAACAGCCGGTTTAGCGCGCGGCGCTTTTGGGGCAGGGTCCTGCGCGAGCGTGTCAATGTGGTCAGCGTTGTGCCGACTTTGCTGCAATTTCTCATCGAGTACGGGCGCGAGCAGGCGGCAGCCGGCGACACGATTTTTGGCGCGGGCATCAATCGGCGCGATTTGATGCATTTTCGCCACTTCATCTGCGGCGCTGGCACGCTTTCGGTGGCGCTGGCGCAAGAGTTCTGCCAGCTCTTCGGCTTGACCGTCTTGCACGGCTACGGCTTGAGCGAATCCACCTGCTATTCCTGCTTTTTGCCCATCGGCTTGTCCTGGAATGCCAACCAGCGCTGGCTACTTGAGCATGGCTATCCGAGCATCGGCTGCCCAATCGAAGCCAATGAAATGGCGATCTTCTCCACGGACGGCAGCGGCGAGCAGTTGGACGAAGGCGAGCGCGGTGAAATCTGCATCCGCGGGCACAATGTCATGCAGGGCTATTTCAAGCGCCCGGACGCCAATGCCGAGACCTTCAAGTTCGGCTGGTTTCGCAGCGGCGACGAAGGCTTCTTCCTGCGCGGCGAAGGCGGGCGGCAGTTCTTTTTCATCACCGGGCGCATCAAAGAACTGATCAATCGCGGCGGCGTCAAGTTCAGCCCCTTGGATATTGAGGAAACGCTGCTGGGCATCGCCGGCGTCAAAATCGGGCTGGCCATCGCTTTTCCCAATATCTATTATGGCGAGGAAGTCGGCGCCTACATTGTGCCGGAGGCGGATGCGGACTTGTCGGCTGAGGAGATCATCGCCGCCTGCCGCGTCCAAATGCCTTTCGAGAAATCGCCAAAAGCCATCGTCTTCGGTAGCGAAATCCCGGTTACCTCGACAGGGAAATATCAGCGCCTGAAGCTGCAAGGGCTCTTCGCGGAGTGGGAGCGGGTTCAGTTTCGCCGCTGATTTCCAGCGCGCGCCGACGCCGCAAATCGGGCAGGATCAGTAAGCTGATCAAGCCATTCAGCACGACGATGACGGTGCTGCCTTCGTGTCCCAAGACGCCGATGGGCAAGGGCAGCTCCACGGCGAAGACTCCCAGAATCAGCAAGCCAATCACCGCCAGCGAGAAGCCGATATTCTGCCAGACGACGCGTTTTGCGCGTGCCGCCAGCGCCAGGGCATCGTCCAGGCGCGCCAGCTTGTCGCCCATCAGCACGACATCGGCCGTTTCCAGCGCGACATCCGCGCCTCCTCCGCCCATGGCAATGCCGACATCCGCCAGCGCCAGCGCCGGCGCGTCATTGATGCCATCGCCAATCATGGCCACCGCCCCGTATTCCTCCCGCAGCTGCGTTAAGATGTCACTTTTGTCTTCCGGTAGCAGCCCTGCGTAAACGCGCTCGATGCCGATTTGCGCGGCAATAGCGTCGGCGACGCGCTGGTTGTCGCCCGTCAGCATGACCGCGGCAATGCCACGCGCTCGCAGCGTCCGCAAAAGTTGTGGGGCTTCGGCGCGGCATTCATCCGCCAGCGCAATCAAACCCAGCCACTGGTCATCGCGCAGTACGCCCACCACCGTCTTGCCAGCCGCTTCTAATGCCGATTGCGCGTCTCGCAAGTCGCCGGGCAGCGGGACCTCCTGGTTCAGCAGCGTAACGCGCCCGACCCGCACTACAGTCCCCATCAACTGCGCCCGCACAAATCTGCCCGTCATTGAAGAGAATTTTTCGCCATGCAGGAGAGATAGACCTCTCTCGCTGGCGTATTCAACGATGGCTTTGGCCAGAGGATGCTCGGAACGCGCTTCCACCGAGGCCGCGCTGCGCAGCAAGTCGTCTCTGCTGATGCCCCCCGCTGCCACAAGATCGGTTACTGCCGGCTTGCCGACGGTCAGCGTGCCCGTTTTGTCAAAGGCGACCGCTTTGATTTTGTCAAGCTGCTCCAGGCTGGCGCCGCCCTTGATGAGTACGCCCCCGCGCGCCGCCGAGGCAATGGCTGAGATGAATGCCGATGGCACGCTGATGACCAGGGCGCAGGGCGAAGCCACCGTCATCAGCACCATGGCGCGGTAGAAATTACTCTCGAAGTCCACCAGCCCCAGCGCTGGCGGCAAAATGATGATGAGCGCGACGCTGATGATGATCAGCTTGGCGTAGGCTTGTTCAAAGCGCTCCAGGTAGCGCTCGGTCGGCGCTTTGCTCTCCTGCGCCTCTTCCACCAGCTTGATGATGCGCGACAGCGTAGTATCGGCGGCTTTGCGTTGCGCGCGCACATCCAGGCTGCCCAGCGTATTCAGCGTGCCAGCGAAGACCGACGCGCCGAAGGACTTGTCCATGGGGATGGACTCGCCTGTGATAGGGCTTTCGTCCACGGCCGAGCTGCCTGCGATGACCTCGCCATCGACCGGGATGCGCTCGCCGGGCTCAATCAACACCGTGTCACCGATGCGAATTTCGTCGATGCGCAGTTGCATAACTTCCGCGCCGCGCTTGACTGTCGCAACCTCTGGATAGAGCGTGAAGAGACTGCGGATGGCGCTGCGGCTGCGGCCGATGGCGTAATCTTGCAGGACATTGCTCAGCGAAAACAGGAAGAGCAGGGTCGCGCCTTCCTGCCATTCGCCGATGACCGCCGCGCCCAAAGCCGCTAGGATCATCAGCAAGTCCACATCAATTTCGCCATGTCGCAGGCTTGCCAGAGCCGCGCGTGCTCCATAATAGCCGCCAGCGATATAGGACAGGATATTCAGCGCCATCACCAGATCAGCTGGCGCGCCAGCTCGCTCGCCCAGCAGGCTCAGCGCAATGGCAGCCAGCGTCACCAGCACCAGCCGCGGCGCCAGCCAGGTCTCGGCGGGCAGTCTTGCTATAACAGATGTGCCATCCGTCTTTTTCAGCTTCGCCTTCATGCCCATCTATACCCATGCCATACATAAATATGCGTAGCTACAAATCGAAGTTTAACCGAAGTTAAGCCATTTGTCAACAAACGCAAAAAAGGACTTGCCGATTGGCAAGTCCTTGGGAATTTGCCTATTGTTGCGGCGCTCAGACGATGTCGTCGTTGTTGGGGATTTGACGCAGCGGACGCAGGATGCCGAAGTGGAATGCTGCTGCCAGCAGCGCAATGGCGATGGCTGACCAGCTATAGGCGACCATTTCAACAGAGACGCCCGGCATAACATTTTCGGCGAAGTAGGCGA
This sequence comes from Anaerolineae bacterium, assembly GCA_034420985.1. Classification (GTDB taxonomy): domain Bacteria; phylum Chloroflexota; class Anaerolineae; order Aggregatilineales; family Phototrophicaceae; genus UBA6055. Next base: position 335,302 of record DAOUKU010000065.1, read on the forward strand.
CTGGGTTGGTGATCGCGCCACCGCTAGTGGCCGGCACTTGCAGCACAGCCGGCAAGTCCAGCACGATATGCAGCGCGGTCATCAGCGCGATGATGGACATGACGATCTGCGTGACGGACTTGCGGGAGCGCAGTTGGTTGATATCGCCCGCGCCGGTGATGCCCAGGAAAATCAACAGCGCGCCGAAGCCGATGCAGACAATCATCGACAGCCAATCGCCGGCGGCATCCGGGCGAATAAAAAGCCCCAGGAAGCCGATCGTGAACGCGCCCAGAGCGATCGACAGCCCGCGCAACAGGTGCGGCCCGCGATTGACCAGGTAGAAGAGCAGCGAGCCCAAAACAGCCGAACCCAAATAGCCCGCCGACATGATCAGCGCTTCCGCCCCCGCAACGAAAGTGATCGTATACGCCCCAGACTCCGAAAGCATGAAGCTGTCCACCGCGCCGCCGCTGATTTGCATGGCAAAGGCGCTGAGACCGCCATGAATGTTGTTGATGAACATGCGCAGCGGATGCACGACGCCAGCCAATGCCTGCGTATTCCACATCGCGACAATCGCCACAAAACCCAAAACCGAGATAGTCAAGCTCCGCAGCACGATCTGGCGGCGAACCTTGCGTTCAACAAATATGCGTAGCATGGCGCTCCTCCCCCTTTTCTGCACTTGCCATTCTGCTTGCGTATATCAGGTCAATTGGCTGCGCGCGGGCTTGATCAAGCCGAAGTACATGGCTGCGCCCATCATGCCGACAGCAATAGCCGCCCACAGCAGCGCGACGATCGACGCCGGCAGCAGCGGCGCAATTTCCCGCGAAAAAGCCGCAGCGTCATTGAGGGCATTCTCGTTGCTGATACCCGCATTGAATACCAGATGCACCAGATCGAAAACGGCGTTCAACCCGGTCAATATCGCCAGCGTATTCAGCAGGAAGACATTGATCGCCTGCGGCGCCAGCCAGCCCAGCAGCGCCATCGCCAGGCCATAGCCCACGCCGATGACCAAGGCGGTGATGTTGCCGGCAGCATCGGGACGCGCATAAAGCACGGACAGCACGATGAGACTGATCCCCAGCAGCAGCGATAATCCCCGCGTAATCGAAGGCGCGCGACTGCAAAGCAAGAAGAGCAATGCGCCAAACAGCGCCGCGCCCAAATAGCCGGCTGGCAATATCAGGGACTTGCTGCCCCCGGCTGTCGTCGCCATGCCCGAGCCATCCGGCGAGACCTCAAAGCCCAGCACCTGCCCGCCGCTCAGCAATGCCGCCAGCGCATGCCCCGCCTCATGCACGAAGGTGACGAAGAGCCGCACTGGGTATGTGATGGCGGTGAGATTGATGCCCTCCGGCGCCGCGCCCTGCTGCGCCAGCAGGTTATCCACGCGCCCGGCATTCCACAGCAACAGCGCAAATATCAGCGAAAGCGCCGTGATGAAGAGCGTACCACGATTGCTGGAACTCTTCACTTTTTCCGCTTCAACAGGCGCGATCATGGCGCGGTGATTGCGCATCGCCAAATACAGCGACGCCAAGGCGAGCGGCAAGCCCGTGACGAGAAAGACTGCCGTCATCGGCAGATCGGACGGGACAGCCACATTCAAGCCGTCCACAAGCGCCACGAAACCCTCGCGCAGGGATTCGCTAGCCGCCCCGTCATCCAACGCGCCGGCGGAAAACAGCGCTCCGCCTACTGCCCAGCCCAGGCTAGCCAGGAAGATCAATGCCCAAAAGATGCGCAAAAACTTCTGCAAGGTGATCCTTCCCCGTCTCAATGGCTCGGCTTGCAACCTTGTTGATATGCTACAAGGCGATAAACGCAAGCCATTCGCTATCAGTACTGTATACGAAAAGCCGCGCGCTGGGCTTCGGCATTCGTAAAATCTTTGTAATTTCGTACAATCCCAGCATAGTCTTAGCGCCAGACCAATGTGGAGCCAGCCATGATGACCGCGCTTGACCTCAGTGATTATACACCAGCCGCCGACTTGGCATATGCCGATACCATGCCCGCGCGCTGGTATACCGACCCCGACTTCCTGTCACTGGAAGCGGAAAAAATCTTCTACAAGACCTGGCAGCCAGTCGGTCGGCTGGAGGATGTCGCGCGAATCGGCGACTTCTTCGCCTGCGAGGTGCTGGATCAGCCGCTGGTAGTCCTGCGCAACCGAGGGGGGCAGTTGCGCGCCTTTTACAATGTCTGCCCCCATCGCGCGGCCGTTGTCGCTCAGGGACGCGGCAATCGCAAGAGCCTGCAGTGCAAGTATCACGGCTGGACTTATGACCTGGATGGCAAGTTGCTGCGCGCGCCGGAGTTCAAAGGCGTCAAAAACTGGGACGCGGGGGAAGTCTGTTTGCAGCCCGTGCGCGTGGAAGCCTGGGGACCTTGGGTCTTCGTCAATCTGGATGCCGACGCCGCGCCGATGACCGAAACCTACGGAGCGATCAACCAGGAGATACAAGCCGCCGGCTTCAACCTGGAAGAGATGCGCCTGGTGGAAAAACGCGATTATGTGATCGACTGCAACTGGAAGGTCTATGTCGACAATTATCTGGAGGGCTATCACCTGCCCATTGCCCATCCCGATCTCTTCCGCGAAGTCGACTATGACCAGTACCGCGTCGACACCTACCGCCACTATTCTAAGCAGCATGCCCCCATCCGCGAGGTAGCGTCGGGCGAAGTGCGCGACAGACGTTATGTCCGCAGCGGCGAAGCCGAGCAGGACGCCCTCTATTACTGGATCTTCCCCAATGTCATGCTCAATGTCTATCTGGACAACACATCCATCAATATCATCCTGCCGCTGGGGCATGACAAGACGCTGACGCTCTTCGAGTGGTACTTTGAAGCGCCGGGCACTGGCGAGGGTTGGGAGAGCATGCAGCAGATCATCGCTTTCAGCGACCAAATCCAGCAGGAAGATATTGAATTGTGCGAATGGGTGCAACGGGGCCTATCATCCAATGCCTATGAGCGCGGACGCTTCTCGGTCTTGCGAGAAAATGGCGTGCATCACTTTCAGGCGCTGGTGCACGAATACTTGACGCGTGTCTAGGCGGCTGGCTCGCGGGCAAAGGCAAATGACGGCGAGACTCCCAGCGCGAGCATACCGACGATGCCCCACATGGTGTAGCTCAATACGGTCAAGCCATGTAGCAAAAAGCCCAACGACAGCGACTCCAGCGCGCTAACGCCCACCAACGTGCCGGAAACTACGATAGCGGCTTCAAACGCGCCAATACCCGCGATGCTTACCGGCAGCGCCAAACTCAATGCCGCCAGCGCCACGCCCAGTGGGATGCCCAGCAGACTGTCCAACTCGATGCCCAGCGCCAAATGCAGCAGGTAGTAGTGCAGCATGGAAGCAGCCCAAGCCGCTGCGGTCCAAAGCGTTGTACCGAAGAAGGCGCGTCTGTCCGTCAGCGGCCGCAAGCCATCCAGCAGGTAAGTCAGAGCCGCTTGCAGCCGCAGTCGCTTTAATTGGGGCAGGGCAGACAACAGGCGCTCAAGCAGGCGCTGCGCAATTTGCGGCGTTGACGCCAGCGCCAGCAGCGTCACAAAGCCTGCCAAGGCGGCGATGCCAGCGGCGGCTGCCGACTCGTTGACTTGCGGCGGGGCATCGGGCAGTTGGCTGAGACTCAGCGCGATCAGCAGCACGACCACCAGCGTGTCTATTAACCTCTCCACCACGATGCTGGTTGCGGAAGTTACTAACGGTAGGCCAGCGCGCGCAGCCAGCACGCCACGCGCCACCTCTCCCAGTCGCAATGGCAGCTGATTGCCCAGGAACATGATGTTGACCATGTGCGCTGCTTGGGGCAGGGACAGCCGCCGGCTCAGCAAGAGCCACCAGCGAATGCCGCGCGTGAACAATGCCAGCGGCGACGCGACAAAAACTGCCGCTAGCAGATAGCCTGCGTCGGCGCCGCGCATGGACTCCACCACATCCTCGACTGGCACATCGCGCAGAATCACGACCAGCAAGACGGCGCTGACGAGTATGCTGCTAAGGATGAGGAGTCGCTGTCGCTTACGCATGGCACCCCGGCTCTGCCCATGTCTGCGCAGCATTATAATCGCAAGCGACTGGCGGGACTGCGTCCGTTTCGCGGGATTTGACGCGCCGCAGGCGCAAGGCTATACTGCGAGCACAATGCCAAACTTGCCTCCGGAGGCGACGCGATGGCTGCTGTAGCTGAGGACTTGATGGAAATCCTGCGCTGTCCGGTGGCTGTGCATTTCACGGACAAGGGACAGGACCCGGGCAAACTGCGCATCGTTAAGGACCATTGGCTGGTCTGCGACGACAGCGGCTACAAATACCCGATCCGCGGCGGCATCCCAGTGATGTTGGTCGACGAAGGCAAGAGATGGAAGGACACGCCCGAAGCCGACCTGCCCGTGCCGCCTCCGGGCGATTGACCCGCTAGGCCGCAAGCGCCTCCCGCGTAACAATTTCCAGCGCGTCGCCACTGGCATTGACATCCAGCCAGACCGTGTCGCCTTCCTTGACTTGACCATTGAGCATCGCCAGCGCCAGCGGGTCGGTAACCAGGCTTTGAATTGCGCGCTTCAAGGGACGAGCGCCGTAGACTGGATCCCAACCCGCTTCCGCCAGCAGCGCTTGTGCTGCCTCGCTCAGCTCGAAGGTGATCCGGCGGTCAGCAAGCGCGCCCCGCAAGCGCGCCAGTTGCAATTCGGCGATGCCCATGATCTGCCCGCGCGTCAAGCTGTGGAAGATGATGATCTCGTCCAGGCGATTGAGGAACTCGGGGCGGAAGTGCCGGTCCAGTTCGCGAAGGATGGCGGCGCGTTGATCTGCGTTTTCCGCGCCCAGTTGTTTTATCGAAGCGCTGCCGACATTGCTGGTCATGATGATGAGGCTGTTGCTGAAGTTGACCGTGCGCCCTTGACCGTCCGTCAGCCGTCCATCGTCGAAGACCTGCAAGAAGGTGTTGAAGACATCGGGATGCGCTTTCTCTATTTCGTCCAGCAACAGCACCGAGTAGGGTCGCCGCCGCACAGCTTCCGTCAGTTGCCCGCCCGCTTCGTAGCCGACATAGCCGGGTGGCGCGCCAATGAGCCGGGCGATGCTGTGCTTTTCGCCGTATTCGCTCATGTCAATGCGCACCATTGCCGCTTCGTCATCAAAGAGAAAATGCGCCAGGGACCGCGCCATTTCGGTCTTGCCCACGCCGGTCGGACCCAGGAACAGGAAAACGCCAGTTGGTCGCTGCACGTCGTTCAAGCCGGCGCGACTGCGGCGTACCGCTGCGGAGACTGCCTTGACGGCCTCTTCCTGCCCGACCACGCGTTCATGCAGACGCTCTTCCATGCGCAGCAGCTTGTCGATTTCGCCTTCCAGCATGCGCGCCACCGGGATGCCCGTCCAGCGACTGACAATGGCGGCGACTTCATCGGCGTCTACCTCTTCTTTGAGCATCAGCGCGCCCTCCTGCCGCATGGCATTGATAGCTGCCTCCCGCTCTTGCAGGGACTTTTCCAACTCTGGCAGTTCGCCATAGCGCAAGCGGGCTGCGGCCTCCAGGTCATTGTGGCGTTCGGCGCGTTCCAGCTGCAGTCGCGCATCGTCCAGCCGCGCCTTGATTTGGGACAGGCTGTCGATGGCGTCTTTGGAATGCTGCCAGATGGCCAGACGGCTAGACAGCAGTTCGCGCGCGTCCGCCAGTTCGCCCTCGAGATCAGCCAGCCGCTGCTTTGAGGCCGCGTCTTTTTCTTTTCGCAGGGCTTCGCGTTCAATCTCCAACTGCATGATTTGCCGTTCCGCCTGGTCGAGCTGGGCGGGCTTGCTGTCGATCTCCATTTTGAGATGGGCAGCAGCTTCATCAATGAGGTCGATGGCTTTGTCGGGCAGCTGGCGGTCGGGCAAGTAACGCTGGCTGAGTGTGGCGGCAGCGATCACCGCGCCGTCCTGGATGCGCACACCGTGATGCACCTCGTAGCGTTCCTTCAAGCCGCGCAGGATGCTGATGGTGTCGGCGACGCTGGGCTCATCCACGAAAATGGGCTGAAAGCGGCGTTCCAGCGCAGCGTCCTTTTCGATGTGCTGCCGGTATTCGTCCAGCGTGGTCGCGCCGATCATGCGCAGTTCGCCTCGTGCCAGCATTGGCTTGAGCATGTTGCCGGCGTCCATCGCGCCTTCGGCACTGCCCGCGCCGACGATGGTGTGCAACTCGTCGATGAAGAGGATGATACCACCGTCTGAATCGGCGATTTCTTTCAAGACCGCTTGCAAACGCTCTTCGAATTCGCCGCGAAACTTGCTGCCCGCGACCAATGCCGCCATGTCCAGTGCGATAATCGTCTTGTTTTGCAAGCCAGTGGGCACATCGCCATTGACGATGCGCTGCGCCAAACCCTCGGCGATGGCGGTCTTGCCCACGCCAGCTTCGCCAATCAGTACCGGGTTGTTCTTTTTGCGCCGGCTGATGACATGGATCAAGCGGCGAATCTCGTCATCCCGCCCGATCACGGGGTCCAGTTTGCCACCCCGCGCGTCGGCGGTGAGATCGCGCCCATACTTGCTCAGGCTCTCGTAGGTCGCCTCGGGGTCGGCGTTGGTGATGCGCTGAGAACCGCGGATGGATTGCAGCGCCCGCAAAATGTCGTCATAGCCCACGCCATTGCGCTCCAGCAGCGCGCCCATGTCGTCATTCCGCGCCAGCGCCAGGAGCAGGTGTTCGCTGCTGGTGTAGTCATCGCGCATTTGCCTGGCTTCTTTTTCTGCCTGCGCGAATAGGGACAGGCTGCTGCGGGATAGTGGCAGGCTCGCGCCGGGCTGCGTACTGCGCGGCAGTTGGGCAAGGGATCTGTCAAGCTCGCGCAAGATGGCGGCTGGCTGCGCGCCGACCTTTTGGATGATGCGCGGCGCCAAGCCCTCATCCTGCTGCATCAGCGCGCCGAAGATGTGGCAAGGTTCAATGACGCTGTGATGATACTCGCCCGCGATGCTCTGCGCCTTGAGCAGGGCTTGCTGCGCTTTGTTGGTGTAGCGGCTGAAATCCATCGCCCCTCCCTTGCATTCTCGCCACTTTGAGCCCAGTGTGGCTTCGCGATGATAGAGGCGCGTAAACAATGCGTAAAATCTTTGCAATCTCCGATTGCCAGCAAAATCAAGCCGGGCAAGCGCGCAGCACGACGCCTTCGCCGCAGAGGGTGAAGCTGAATAGGCAGGCCGGAATCAAGCCGGTTTCGCCCCTGTCCAATTGCAGCGACTGATGCCCTGGCGCAGCCACGCGCAGAGACCCGCTTATGCAGGTGAGCGCCTGGAATTTGCCGCCCGTCGCGATTTCCCGTGCAGCGCCAGCCAGTGCATGTCGCCAGGCGCGGAAGTACTCGCATTCCACCAGCAGATCGCCCTTGGGCTGTTGAATCGGCGGCGGCAACTCTAGATTGGCGACGCGCAAACCCTTATCGATATGTAACTGGCGCGGCTGCCCGTCCAGCCCCAGTCTGCCCCAATCGTAGAGACGATAAGTGGTGTTGCTGGACTGCTGGATTTCATAGACGAGGATGCCGGGTCCCAAGGCGTGCACCATGCCGGCTGGAATGTAGAGCAGGTCGCCCGCCGCGACGCCCGCGTATTCCAGCAGCGACTCAAGGGTGCCCCGCCGGATGGCCTCGGCCGCTTGCGCGCGCGTCGTGCCCGGTCGCAGGCCGATGACCAACTGTGCGCCCGGCTCGGCGTCCAGCACCAGCCAGGCTTCCGTTTTGCCGCGCGATTCGCCTTCCAATTCGCGGGCTTGCTGGTCGTCCGGATGTGCCTGCACCGACAGCCAGTCCCGGGCGTCGATGAACTTGGCCAGCAAGGGAAATCCGTCCGCAGGCGGGTGCCCGGCGCCTACCAGCGAAGCGCCGAATTGCCGTGTCAGCGCGCCGAGACTCTGCCCGCGCAGATATCCGTTTGTCACCAGGCAGCTGTCGTGCAATTCCCAAGCCTCGCCATAGGCTTCGTCGCTGGGCAGCGCTTTGCCCAGCTGGGTTTCCAAAGCCCGCCCGCCCCAGACCTTGATGTGCAGCGCCGCCTTCAGCTTGAGCGGATATAATCCCTGGCTCTTCATTCGTCACCCATCCGCTTGCCTCCTGTAAGGGAGTATAGCAGCGCTCCGCGAGCTTGTTTGGTGCGCGGGCGGATATGTTATAATGCGCCACATACGACCACTCTTGCAGATGGTATGCGCCGCCTGCGATGATGCAACAGTCAAGTCCACAGGACTACCTTGATGACCTGCATGCCGTTGGCCTAACGCGGCTGTTCTTGCCGCATATCGACTCGCGGGATCGCGCCGCTGGCGTCCGCCGGGCAAGACAAGAACTGGGCAGGCTGCGTGGCGAATTGATGTTGCAGCGCGACAGCAGCATCGAGTTGAACGGCGCAAATTCGCCGGAGGCCGCCCGTCGTAGCGCCGCGCCCTACAATCTGCTGCTGCTGCTGCACGAACAGCTTGTCGAAGAAGTCGGCGATCTGGAGCGCAGCCTGAGCGCTGGCAAGCCCATGCCCTATAGCTTTGATTTTGGACGCTATATCTTCGGCGATGAAGCGACCGGCGACTGGTTCATCGGTGGGCAAAGCGAGATTGACGAATGGCGGCGCATCCAGCAGTTCAAGGCACGCTTGGATGCTTTGCGGCAAAAGAGCCAGCCCGCGCGCGATCAGTTGGGCGGCGTCCGTCATGAGCTGGAAGCGCTGACTGCCGAGTATGAAAAGCGGCAACAGCGCATTGACAGACGTATGCAGCCCGCCACCATCCGCCGTCAAATTGCCCTGCTAATCCTGGCTGGCTCGACCTCAGCGATCGTCGGCTGGCAATTCTGGACTGTCGATCGCGGCTTCAGCCTGGTTGCCTGGGGCATGGTCGCTGTCTGCACAATGATGATCCCCATCACCATCGCCAACTGGAAGAACCCGCGCACGCGCAAAGCCGCCAAACAGCGCAAGCTCGAGCGCCAAATCCGGCAGGTGCGCGCGCAGGGACTTCAGCAGCGCCAAACCTATCAGCCGCTCGACCTGCAAATCAAAGCGCTGGAAGTGCATTACAACCGCATGATGGACAACTGGGAGGCGGCGCGCCTGGTGAAGAAGCGGCTTGATGGCTTCATTCAGGAAGCGCAGCCATTGCGGGAACGAGTCGACGAAGTCCGGGGCGAACTGGAAACTTTGCGGCAGCAGTATGACAAACTGCAAAGGAGGCTGGAGGGACGCCAAAGACGCGGCGCTTTCGCCCGGCGCATGCTGCTGCATCTCCTGCTGGTGTTGGCCAGCGGCACAGTCGGTTTCTACTTCGAATACACCGGGGAGGCCGATTACGCGGCAATCATGTACGGCTTGGGTGCGTTTTGCATCTTGCTCGTGCCGCTGGCTTACATTGACTGGAAAAATCGCGACGGCAAGCTGGAGTCCCGGCTGCGCCAACTGGAAACACGCATTCGCCAACTGCAGACCGAGGGCAAACAGGTCATGAAGCGCTATCACCCGCTGGAGTTGCAGATCAAGACGCTGATCGCGCAGTACAAGCGCACGCGCGCTGGCATCACCGCGCCTAGCGAATCGCCGCTGACCGACTAGCTGGCTGGCTCAAAGCGATAGAGCGTGCCGGCATAATCAACAACGTAGACCTCGCCCGCTTCATCCTCGCCGAAACTGCTGATGGCTAGGTTCGTCTTCATTAGCTCCAGCGTCCGCCAAGTCATGCTGTTATCGCGCCAGGACGCCCAAATGCGCCCCGTGCAGTAATCCCCGAAGAGATATACCGCCTGCAATTCGGCAAGTGCCGGGCCACGGTAGACATAGCCGCCTGTCACCGAGCAGCCGAGTGAATGGTTGTAGGCGTAGAAGGGGCCGACATGGTTGGGCGCGGAGCCGCCAGCGAATATCGTATTCGCCTCGTAGACATTCCAGCCATAATTCTCGCCACCCGGGCTATCTGCAGGTTGGAAGTTGACCTCTTCCCATTGATTCTGCCCGACATCTGCCAGGTACATATCGCCGGTCACACGGTCAAAGCTGAAACGCCAAACATTCCGCAAGCCATAAGCCCAAATCTCGTCCAGCGCCGCCGCATCGCCACGGAAGGGGTTGTCCGCGGGAATGGCGTAGGGCAAAGCGCCATCGACATCCAGGCGTAGGATCGTCCCCAGTAACAACTGCCGATTCTGCCCGGCGCCCAGGGGATCATTCGCCGAGCCGCCATCGCCAAGCGCCACATACAAATAGCCGTCATGCCCAAAATCAATGTGCCCGCCGTTGTGATTGGCGTAGGGTTGCGGCAACTGGAAGATGATTTGCCCGCTGCTGGGGTCGGCCAGATCCGGCTGATTAGGCATGACCTGGTAACGCGCTACCACCGTGCCGCCGCGGCGATCGGTGTAATTGATGAAGAATCTGCCGTTGCTGACGAAATCGGGGTGGAAGGCGATGCCCAGCAAGCCTTGCTCGGTGTAGCGTTGCGTCAGCGCGACTTGCGTAATCAACGATGAAACATCCAGGAAGGGCACAGCCATCCGCGCGCCATCACGCAGAATCCAGATTTTGCCGCTCTGTTCCAATACGAAGAGCCGTCCCGATTCATCGCCGGCATGCGTCGCATAGATGGGCCTGTGGAAGCCACCCATCACCGTCGACAGCTTGATGGCAGAGCGGTCGGGCTGGTTGCCGCGCGTGATCACGACATCCGCGTCTTGCGCCAGGGCAGGCAGGCACAGTATCAGCATGAGCAGGGCAGCTAGCCAGCGCATCGGTTTTAACAGTCGGTTTTTCATGCTTCTATCTTCTTCCCTGTATTCACGCGCGCTGCTTGACCCCGCGCCAGGCGGCTCAAGATTTGCGCATTGTTGGCGCGTTCGGGCGCGTCAATGCGTTCATCGGCGTGGATATGCCGCAGGCAGCGCAGCAAATGCGCCTCAATGACCAATTGGCTGCGCGTGCGGGATTTCAGCCAGCTTTCGCCCCAGATTTCAGCAGCCACGCTGATGCAATGCAAGGTCTGCTCGGCGGGCGCGCCATTCATCCGTTGCGGCAGCAGTTCGTCAATCAACTGCCAGCGCATATCCTGCCATTTGCCCGCGGCGATGATGGCACCGGCAAAGAGCGTGACATTGCGCCAGCGCGCGTAGTCATGCTGCAGCAGCGCCACGACATTTTCCGGGAAAGTCCAGCCATCGGAACTGTGCGGCTTCAAACCGGCCGGCATGCGGCATTCGTCATAAAACTCCAGCAAGGCGCAGGCGGCCAGATATTCCTGAATCGTCAAATGCGGGAAGCGGTAAAGATTAGGCGCGTCCGATACCAAAATACCGTTGCGCGTCGCCAGATATTCCAGCACATCTTCAATGCCCGCGCCCAGCCCGCCGCCCAGCGACTGCTGCTCGATCAGCTTGTCCAGCAAACGCGCCCGCTGGATGATGGTCGGGTAGCGCTGGGTGGTCAGCTGTTCGGAATGCAGCTCAAAGGCGATCAGCTTCAGCGCCGCCCGCATGCGATCCAAATTGATGTTGGCTAATTTCTCGTGCAGCTTGTCATCGGGCGAGGGGATATTCCAGCGGTCGAGCAGTTCGACAGTGTGTTCGTAGAGTTCGGCGCGTTTATCCGGCAGTTGCTTGTAATCTTCGTGAATCAGGGTCAGCAGCGCCAGCATCAGCGGTTGCCGCGCCAAGGGCAACAGCGTTCGCGTTTCGCGGATGGTCCGATACAAGTCGCTGGACATCAGCGCCGCTTGCTTCTGCGCTACGGCGCGCCCACCCAGGACGCTTGGTCTGGACTGCGCCACATTGGCGTACCAACGCTCGATATAAGCTTTGACCTGCTTCCAGGTGAATGGCGCCAACTCAGCGGAGGCGAAGCGCTGTGACAATCGCCAGCGGGAATCGTGGCGGTAGGCGTAGGTGCGGCTGGTGACGATAATGCGGCAGTTGGGGAAGCGGTCCGCCCAATTCTCGATGACGCGCTGCAGGATGACGCGGTCCTGGGCTTCGTAGACTTCGTCCAAGCCATCCAGCGTCAGCAGGCTCCCATGCGTCTCGACATCGGTTTGCGTCAAATAGGCTTCCAGGTGATCAGCCAGGTTGCCGGTCGCCTTCTTAATATAGTTCAGCAGATGCTCGGCACTGGCCTCTCGCAGCGAACTGGGGAAGAGGTCGGGGCTGTTGGCGAAGTCGCGCAGGCTGACATAAATAGGCAGGATGGGTCCGTGAATCCAGGCCGCGCCCAGCATCTCCAGCCCATTGACACGATCCTGCTTCTCCGCGCGCGGATCACAGGCATAAGCCAGCGCTGTGACGATGAAACGGCACAAGGAACTCTTGCCCGTGCCGGCCGCGCCCGTGATGACGACTCGTGGATGGGCAGCCACCACTTCCAGCACTGACTCGCGGACATAGCCCATGTCCTTCTCAATGGCCTGATAACGGCGCGCGTTCAGCTCCTCGACGCCGACGCTGTGAAACTGGCGCTGGTCCGTCCAGATATCGACCGGCGTGTAGAGTTGATGCAGCATGGCCGGACTGTGATGTTGGGAAGCTGGGTGAATGGTGGTGGTCGGGATATTCCATTCCGTGCGCACAGCCGCCAGATAGCTCTTCAGCGCCGCTTTGCTGCCCTGATAGCGCTCGGCGACGATGTTGACATCCTGGCCGGCGAAGATGACATGCCCGCCAGCCGTGATCGAGCCAGCCTGGACGCGCACCGCCGATGGGTAATCGCCATGATTGCGCATTGCCTCCAGCAGCCCGCGCGCGAACTGGATGGCTTGCGTCCCTTGATTGGCTGAACCATCCAGCCCGCCGGTCGCCACAATCAGCCAGTCCAAGCCGACCAGCTCATCCGTGCTCAGCTGCTGCGGGTGCAAATGATCGCGAACCAACTCTTCGGCGCTGCGCTTGTAATTGCGGTCGCGATAGATTTCGGTGAGGCGCTTGCTCAGCGGCCCGCAGTAGCGATATTTTTTCAGCATGCGCCGCAGCAACGTCATCTTCGTGCCGGGATTGGGCATGACGGGCGCGAAGACCATCATCACCAGCTTCTGATAGGGCGAGTCCAGCGACGACTGGTCTGCCTGGCGCTTGAGCCGGCTCCAATTCGCCTGCACAAACTGACGCCAAGCGACTGGCGTGCTGATGACGGGCTGGCTCTTGGTGGCGCGCGTCTGTGCCAGGGCGCGTGCGGGAGTCTGTCGGGCGGGGCGATTCATAGCAGCTGCCGCGACCCGCCTCTAGGAGTCTTTGGGCTTGTTGTGCCGGCTGACCATGTCGTGAAAATTGGAAGCTGCCTCGCCAGCGCTGGCGACAATTGCGCCTACCAAAGGCTGGTCAAAGAGGGTCAGCGCTGCCGCAGTCAGTGCCGGCGAATAGCGCAGCAGGGACTTGGCCGCCCGCAACAGAATATGCTGATTGGGCTTTTTTGGCGTCGTAAGCTGTGCCTCGACGGTCTTCAAGTCGTGCTGAGCCGCTTCCCGCGCTTCCGGCAGCAACTGCGTCTGTTTGATGGCGCTTTCGACGCGGCGGATTTCCCGCAGCATGGTCTCGTATTCTTGGGGAGTGGTCTCCACGCCACCGATGTGGATGGTCTGGCTGGTGTGCTGCGCGACATTGCCGCCCGTCTGCACCTTGACCAGGCCATCTCGCCCAGCGAAGACGACATGACCGGTGACCGACAGTTGGTCAATCTCGATATGCATGTCACGGGTATAGGGCGCTGTCACCAGACTCTCGTCGCTGGCGCTCATGCGATTCATCCTCTTGTCATTTTGCCGCCCGCTCATGGCAAGCCCACCAGCCGGATGCCGATGGACGAATAACGGACGCGCGGCTCCAGATAGTAGCGCATGGAGGTCTGCGCGCGGTCACAGCTGCTGACGAAGCTGCCGCCCGCCACCGCCCGCCGCTTGTCACGCCCCTCGTCAGCCGCGTCAGCGGTATTCAGCGTCCATTCCCAGATGTTGCCCGCCATATCGTAAACTCCATAGGGACTTACGCCCTTGTGGTAGCGGTCTACGGGCGTCGTCTGCTTCAAGCCCGTCTCCACAGTGTTACAGCGGTCTTCGTCATAATCGTCGCCCCAAGGGAAGTAGCGGTCGTCATCGCCTTTAGCGGCGCGCTGCCACTGGGCGACTGTCGGCAGCGTGATCTTCATGCGCAGTTGCGCGCCCAACCAGTTGGCAAAAGCCATCGCCTCGTACCAATTTACATTTTCCCGCGGCAAGCTGTCGCCAGGGAAGCGCGAATCGGCGGGGCCAGCTTTAGCATTGAACCAGTGTTTGGCATGTTCGGAAAATGCCCACCAGCGCGGATTCTGGTAGCCATCCGCGGCATTCACGAAGATGGCAAATTGCGCGTTCGTGACCGGGAACTTACTCATCACAAAGCTGTCTACTTGCTCGGTCATCTCGCCGAAGTCTTCGTCGGCGCCCACAATGCTGGCGATGGTGACACTGCCGTGCGGGATCTGCCGCCATTGTAGCATAGGCAGGAAGTCATTGGCAGAGAAAGGCGCATCCTCGCCGTTGATGTTTGACTCAAGCGGGGGCAGGGGAGTCGGCGGCGGTTCTGGCAGGCTGGCCGCGCGGTAAGTCTCGCGCGGGGGCAGTACGAGGGTTTGCGGCGGCGGGCTGTCTGGCGAGGCGGCGCAGTGACGGCGCAGATTCTGTGGATCGTAGTCGCCAAATTGCTTTTGAAACTCGGCCAGCGCTTCGCAAGCCATGTCTCGCGTGCTTTCGAAGTTGAATAACGCTACGATGTGTTGGTATTCGCGCTGCGCCTCACGGGATTGTCCACGCTGGTCCAGCGCCGCTTCGGCAATGCGCAGCAATTTGTCTACGCGGACGAATCGCGACTGGTAGCCGCTGGTTTTGGCTTGGCGCAGCAGGCGGATGGCGCTCTGGTAATCGTCCTCTTCCATGGCGCGCACGGCATCGGAAATCAACAGGGCAGGGCTTGCCTTGGCAGGCGGCGGCACGGTCGGCTGGATAGTCCTGGTCTTTTGCGCAGCTTTCCGCGCTCGTTCCACCATCAGAATGGCGTTCAACAAACGCGAGACATTTTGCGCCGTTAGCGCGTTGGACAGGTCGACATACTGCCAGGCGGATATCGCTTCGGGCAGCACGGTTTCGCTGTCGATGAGCACGGGGATGATGTCGCGTTTCAGCTGCACGGCGATGGCCAGCTCGCGGCGGCAATTTCGCGATGCCACCGACTCCGGCGACAACAGATAGATGAAGACCTCGCACCAAGCCAGTCGACGGCGGATTTCTTTCCACCAGTCTTGCCCAGCGTAGATGCGTTGGTCGTACCAGACTTCGTGCGCGTGCAGCGTTTCAATGATACGGATGCAGAATGGCTTGTCGACGCGCGCGTAACTGACAAATATCTTCATGCGCCGGCGCGCTCCCCGGCTGTCTGCGTCTCGCTCAGCAGCGCGCGGCTGGCGGGAGTGTTGATGCTTTGTAGCGCCCGCAGCGCCAGGACACGCAGGCTTTCGTCTTCGCCCGGCGGCCTCCCATTATCCTTGAGCAGTTGCTGCAGGATGGGCAGGTCGCTCTCGTCCATCTGCGGCGCAAGCTGCTGCAGCGCATAGTGGCGCAGCGGCAGGCTGACGTCGCTCAGCGCTAGTTGCAGCCAGGGGCGCGCTTGTGGCGGGTTGATGCGGTGAATCGCTTTGAAGGCAGCCAGTCGTACGAATTCGTCGCCATCGCGCTGCAGCGCTTCTCCCAACGCCGGGATGACATGCGGCTGCCGCAGTTGACTCAGGGCGTCGGCAGTTGCCTCTCGCACAGTCGCGCGCTCGCTAGCCAGCAGGCTTGCCATGTCGCTGGCGCAATCGACCGCCCGCAATTCCGCCAGCGAACGCAGAACGGCGACCTGCACAATCCAGCTTTCGTCACCCAGGCGACGGCGTAAATGGGGACTGGCGGCTGGATTCCGCAGCACAGCCAGCGCTTCTGCAACCGCCCAACGCACGCTCCAGTTGGCGTCGTCCAGCGCCCCGCAGAGCATGTCCAACACGGGCTGGTTGTTGACCCCGCGCAGGTGCCGGGCGAACTTGCGCAGGAACTTGGCGGCTTTTTGAGTCCTGCCCCAATCGTCATCGCGCAGCACTTGCAGGGTGCGCTGGATCTTGTCGACATCGCTGAAGCCCGCGGTCGGCATTTGCACAGGCGGAGATTCTGCCTCGCCGATTTTCTCAAGGGCGACGCGCGCCAACTGGCTGATGGACCCGCCGTCGTCCAGGCTGCGCGGGCTGTTCAACAGGCGCGTCAAGTCGCGGACAGCCGGTTGATAGCGAGCCTCGCCCAGGATATCGATGGCGGCGGCGCTGACGGCTGCAATGTCGCTGTCCAACAAGTCCAGAACCGCGTCATAATCCAGCGCGGGCAAGGTCTTCAGCATCTCCGTCACTGCGCGCGCGACCTCGGTCTCGGGGTCGGCAAGCCCCGCCAGGACGGCCGCCTGGGCGCTGTTCTCGCCTTCAAAGCGGGACAGCATATCGTAGGCAGCCAACCGCACGCGACTGTCGCCGTCGTCGCAGGCTTGCAGCAGATGGGGCAGCGATTGCCTGACCGGGTAATCCGCCAAGCTGTTGATGGCGCGGTGGCGTTGCTGCCAATCGTCATGCTTGAGCTGCTGGCGCAAGGCAAATGGCAGGGCAGGCGCCACGGAGGCTTGGGCTTCCTCGTCAACGAAGGGCGATTGCCCGTAGACCAGCGCTTCCAGCTTGCTGCCCGCTTGCACAGTCGCATCGGGCGGATCCTGCAGGACAGCGGCGATGTCGTCCACCAACTGCGCGAATTGATCCCGGTTGGGCAGGTACTTGATGACGCTGGCCATCTCCTCTCGCAACTCGTCCGCGCGCTGGTGGGTCAATACGGTGGTTTCCACTTCTTCCGGCAGCGGGGCGGCTTCCGCGGCAATCTGCGCCAAGCCAATGGCAATGTCCGCCTCGTTGCTGGCGACAGCCAAGTCAAAGAATTCATCGTTCAAGGTCAATTGTCGGGCGTCTGCCAAGTCCAGCAGCCGACTTGTCACCAGACGTTTGCGCTCAGCCAGCGCCTTCACCACTGCCCGCCGATGGCTGGGTTGCGCCTGTGACCAGCGCAGCACTCGCGCCAAAATTTCAGAATAGGCGAACTTCATCAAAGCGGCGAGTACTTCGTCCTGGTCGATATCGTCGCCATTTTGCAAGTCGTCCAGCAGCAGAATCGCCGTCGGCAGATATTTCAATTCGCCCAGCGTCCACAAAGCCTTGCGCCGCAGGGTCGCGTCCTGATGCGCGGAAAGCTTGACCAGCCAAGCCACAGCCAACGCCAGGGGGTAGACAGCCAGTTGCTGCGGTACAGCGGAAATGGTCTCACGGTCGATTCCCGCGATTAGGGCGATGAAATCCAGCGGCAAGTCCAGAGGCAAGGCGCGCACTTCCTGCCATAGCCAAAGCTGCGTCTCGCTGTTGTACTGCCCCAGCCGCGCAATCAGAGTTTCGGCGGTCGCGTCAGCATTCGGGATGCTAGCCAGCGCCTCACGCAAGGCTGGACGCGCCAGGCTGTTCCCCGCGCAGATCTTCAGCAGCCGGTCGACCAAAGTTTCCTGCAGCGATTGGCTTGGTGGCGCGCCAGACCGCAAGTCCATCGTCGCCAGGAAGGGGTCAATCTCGGCGATGCGCTCCAGGGCGCGAGCGCGCGAGTCCTCTGCCAAGCCTGATACGATGAGCAGCGCCAGTGCATCCCATTTGCGCGGCAGGCGCTCGCCGGTCCCCGAGAATTCGGGCTTGGCGATGAATTTGATCAAGCCATCGCGCTTCAGAGGTTCGGTCGCCAGATACCATTGCAGCATCTCGGGCTGGAAATGCAGCCAGCCGCCGCGTTCCTGCAGCAAGCCCAAAGCTAGCGCCGCCGGGATGACGCGCTCGTCCTGCGCTTTACCCTCGGCGACGTCGCGCCGGATGAAGCGATGCTGATCGACCAGCATCATCTCCCAAGCCAGCTCTTGCAAGGCACGCAAAAGCTGTAAGGCGCTGAGGCCGCCCGCCGCGCCCGGCAATTGCTGCATGCGCAGCGCGATCAAAGCTGGCAGCGGGTCCTTCGTCCATTGGCTGTGCGCCAAAGCCCGATCGGCCGCCAGCAATTCCGTACCCAGCGCCAAGTGTGCGAGCGGCTGCTCCGCAATGTCGTCGCTTCGAGCACGCAGCAATTGGCGAAAGTCATTTTGCTGCCGCAGCGTCAAGTGATGGCTGGCGAATCGCTGAGCGCGCGCCATTGTCACCGTGCCGATTTCGACGCTGGGCAGGTGGGGCTCCGCGTCGGAAACTCCGCGGGAGAGCAGGATGAATCGCTGCCGCGGGCTGGCTTCGATCCACTCCCAGATGGCGTCGGCATGCTGCGCTTGGCGGCTTTGCAAGTGACTGAGGTTGTCCAGCACGATCAGCGAAGTCTGCTGCTCCAGCCAGCGCTGCCAATAAGTCAGCAGCTGCCACTGCGACTCCAGAAAGGCGTCCAGCGAGCCAAGTTGGTCATCCCAAAGCGCCAAATCCAGCCAGATGGGCAAAGCCTCAGCCTCATCGCGCAGGGCTGCATGCGCCTGTTCCAGCGCTAGCAATTGGGCGAAAGTCGTCTTGCCGCTGCCGGGCCCGCCATAGATGATAAATTGCGGCTCCGTCCGTGCCCAAGCCCGCAAATCATCAATGGGCAGCGCCGCGCCGGGACGCCGGCCCGTAAAATCCCAATCGCCCAGCAGGTCGAAATGTCCAGTGCGCGGGCGGATATCGCCGCCGCCAGATGCATCGGCATTGCGCAGCGCCGCCCAGGCTGTCGGCATCTTCGCTAGCCCCAGTTCCATCTCGTGAATGAAGCCGCGCAAATACTCCAGTCGCTCGCCCGGTTGTGGCGCGGACTCCGCCTGCGGGATGCGGCTCAGCAGGCTTTCCGCACTTTGGTCACTGGGGTCTTCAAACCAGCGGCGGAAATCAATCCAGTCGCTGAAGTTGAACTCGGCGAATTGATCGGTAGCGACATCGCTAGCGATGACCGCGGTTAGCGGCAGATCACGCTGGGAAAGCAGCTCATATTCGGCGCGGCATTGCGGCGACTTCAAATAGTGATTGCTGACGAGGACCAATGCGCTGCTGCAGTTGACGCGCGCTTGAAGGATACCAGCAGTCCAGTCTTCGCTCGGCGCGATCTCCAGCCGGTCTAGCCAAACCTGGCGGTAACAACGCAGCAGCAGCAGCGACAAGCCAAACGCGCAATCCATGTCGTTGTTATGATAAGACAGGTACAGACCGCCGTCGCCGTTCACCGCTCGCCTTCATCACGCTAGTTTACGCCCCATTATACTGGCGGAGGACCAGCGCGTTTTGGAATCTGCGCTCAAATCTGGCGCGGGACGGGCGGGCGCATCTTTTACTGGCTCTGCGAATCGGCTAAGATGCCAGTTTTGGCATGGGCGGGCGATGGACGGAATGAGGCCTGTATCGGCAAGGTTGCGCGGCAGCATTTATGGCATTACGGCGGCGAGCCTTTGGGGCAGCTTGTATGTTGTTTCCGATGTTACGCTGCCAGTCGTGCCCCCGTTCACTTTGATGAGCGTCCGCCTCTGCCTGGGGCTCATGGTCTTGCTGCCGCTGGCGCGCCACCGTGGGCTGTCCATGCCGGAGCGACCGGCGCTGTTGAGTATGCTGGGCGTGGGCGTGCTGGGCATTGGCGTCAGCCTGGGCGCGCAATTTGTGGGTACAGATTTGTCCAACGCGGTGAATGGCGCTTTAGTCACCAGCGCATCGCCGGCCTTTGTGGTGCTTTTCGCCTTGATTATCCTACGGGAGCCGTTGACTTTGCAGCGCTTCTGCGCCATCGCGCTGGCAACGGCGGGCGTCTTGGCGATTGTCGATCCTGGCAGCGCCAACTTTGCCTCGCACACCTTCGTCGGCGATGTCTTCCTGGCATTTGCCGCGCTGACCTGGGGTTTGTACTCCGTGCTGGTGCGCTTGCTGTCCATGCGCCATCCACAACCGACCCTGACGGTCACGGTCTTCGCGCTCTTTGGCGGTTTGCTGGTGTCACTGCCGGCCAGCCTGCTGGAGCTCTCGCAGCGCCCCATCGGACAGGTAGATCTGGGCATCGTGCTGGGACTGCTTTACCTGGGCTTGATCTGCACGGCATTTGCCTTGCTACTGTGGAATCGCGCCTTCGCGCTCGTGCCAGCGACCGTAGCATCGCTGTTTTTCTTCGCGCAGCCGCTGTCCGGCGCGCTATTGGCTGCTGTCCTGCTCGGACAGCACATGACGGCTTCGCTATGGCTGGGCGGCGCTTTGATTGCAGGCGGTGTGCTGCTTTCGCTGCGAGCAGGCTAGGCAGCGAGCAGCTGTCGCGCTTCCCGCGCCATTTTCAAGAGGCGGAAGCGGCGAACTTCGGCGAACATGGCCGCAATCTCTTCCAGGCTGTCGATTTCATGCACCGCCTTGAGTTGCCCGTGCTCGTCGGTATCGAGCAGATAATTGATGTCCTGCTTAACGCCGGCCAGCCCGCGCAAGGTCATGCCACAGGTATAGCCGATGCGCGCCAGCCGCTCGTCTCCGCGCCAGCCAGCCTCTCGCAAGCCCGTGACATATCCTTCAAAGATATTGCGGTCGAGCTCCTCGGCGTAGGCTTGCGTAAAGCCACTGTAATACAAGCTGACCGCCGCCAGCGACACCAATTCTTCGCCGATAGCGCCCGTCCCCGCCAGCGCCCAATCCAGCAAGACCAGTCCCTGCGGGCTGTGGAGTATGTTGCGGCGGAAGGCGTCGTTGTGACAGAGGGTCTGCGGCAGCGGTAGCAAGGCGTCCTGAAATAGCTGCCTATCCCGCCAGATCGCCATGATTTCGTCGCGGGCCTCAATGGGCAGCGTGAGTCGCGCCAGGGGCTGCTCCAGGCTTTGCGGCAACGTCTCAAAGGCATCCGCTAAGCCTGGCACAATCGCGCTGTGCCAGTTGCGCGCCAGCCAGTCATGCTGCGGCAGTTCGCGCCCCAGCAGTTCGCCATTCATCCGCCCCAGCCGCAGCGCAATCTCGCGGTAATCGTCCAGCGACCAGCTTTCCTTGCTGTCATCGTAATCCGCCATCCAGATCCAGCAGCGGTCGCCGAAGTCTTGTTGCTGAACGATCTGTGGCGCGATGAATATGTCGAGGGGCAAGTCGTCCAACAAACCCGCGCGGTAGATTTCGTATTCGCGTTTCCAGTAATAAGGCGAAAGCGGTGTTTCGCCGGCTCGTTCGTAGAGGATCTTCAGAATCAAAGACAGGGATTGCCCGGCGACGGGCTGGATACGGATGCGATAGAGCGCCGTCCCGCCGATTGCGCCGCCAAAACCGCCATGCACGGTTTCGTAGCGCCACGATTTCAGTCTCAGCTTAGGGTCGCCGCTGGCCAGTTGCGCCAGTTCTGCCAATTTCGCTGTGGTCAGCGTTGGCAGACCGTCGCCGCTTGACTGCGCTTCCATACGCCTAGTCGATGCCCAAATAGGTTTTCTGCACGGTTTCGTTTTGCTGCAGGTTGGCGGCGGTATCACTGATGGCCACCTCGCCGCTTTGCAGCACATAACCGCGATTGGCGATTTGCAGCGCCATGTGCGCGTTCTGCTCGACCAGCAAAATAGTCACACCTTCGCTGGCGATACGCTGGATGGCTTCAAAGACAACATCCACCAGCACGGGCGCCAGCCCCATGGAGGGCTCATCCAGCAGCAGCAGGCGGGGTTTGGACATCAAGGCGCGCGCGATGGCCAGCATCTGCTGTTCACCGCCGCTCAAAGTGCCAGCAAATTGCTTGCGGCGTTCTTGCAGGCGCGGGAACATCTCGAAGGCGCTGTCCAGGTCGTCGCCCACATTGCCGTCGTGACGGATGTACGCGCCCATATCAAGGTTTTCTTCGACCGTCAGTTTGGCGAAGACGCCACGCCCCTCTGGCACCATGGAGATGCCGCGCCCGACCAGCAGATCCGCCCGCGTGTGGGAAATTTCGCGCCCGTCGTAGACGATATTGCCATCGCGCGGCTCCATCAAACCGGAGATGGTGCGCAAGGTCGTCGTCTTGCCAGCGCCGTTGGAGCCGATCAGCGCGATAATCTCGCCGCTGTCGACCTCAAAGGACACGCCCTTCAGCGCGTGAATGTTGCCGTAATAAGTGTGGATGTCGTTGACTTCCAGCAGCGCCATGTAGCTCCTGCCTCCTAATTTTGCGCTTTGGCAGCGCTGATACTGGCTTGCGCCGCGCCACTGCCGAGATAGGCTTCGATCACTTTCGGGTCGGTCTGGATATCTCTGGGCAAGCCTTCGGCGATTTTGCGCCCATAATCCAGCACGGTGATGTGCTCGGAGATCTCCATGACTACGCGCATATCGTGCTCAATCAAAACGACGGTGATGCCTAGTTCGTCGCGCAGACGGCGAATGAAGTCGGTGGTTTCGATGGTTTCGCGCGGATTCATGCCGGCCGTCGGCTCGTCCAGCAGCACCAGCTTGGGACGATTCGCCAGGGCACGCCCAATCTCCAGTCGGCGCTGATCGCCATAGGACAAGTTCTTGGAGAGCATGTCGCCCTTGCCCTCCAAGCCCACGAAATGCAGAAGTTCTCGCGCGCGGTCCTCGCAATTGTCGTCTTCCTGGCGTGTTGAGGGCAGCCCCAGGATCGCGCCGATCCAGTTGGAGCGCAGGTGCGGCTCCTGCCCGACCATGATGTTTTCAATGGCGGACATATTGTTGAAGAGACGGATGTTCTGGAATGTGCGCGATATGCCCGCCCGCGCGATCAAATCGGGCGTCTTGCCGCTGATGACCGCGCCTTCAAACATGATCGCACCTTCGTCAATTTGGTAGAAGCCGGTGATGCAATTGAAAAAGGTGGTTTTGCCCGCGCCGTTCGGTCCAATGATGCTGGCGATTGCGCCTTCCGGGATATAGAAATCGAGATGGTCGACCGCCACCAAACCGCTGAAGCGCTTGGTCATGCCCTCGGCTTCCAGGATGCGCCGCTGACCATTCTTGCCTTTTGCTGCCATTTGCGCGTCCCTCACTCTATTCTGACGGACTGGGCTTGGCTTTGACGCCCGAGCGGACTTCGTGCAGCACCAGCTTGGACGGGATCAGACCCTGCGGACGGTTGATCATCATCAGGATGAGCAACGCGCCATACATGAGGAAGCGGAACTCGCTGAACTCCCTCAGCAGCTCCGGCATGCCGATCAGCACGACAGCGCCAATCACAATGCCTGGATTGCTGGCGATGCCGCCAACGATGATCAAGCTGAGCACATTGATGGAGATGAAGACTGTGAAGCTGTTGGGGAAAACAGTGCCCACCTTGGCCGCGAAGATCGCGCCAGCCACGCCACCGGTCGCCGCGCTCAGCGTGAATGCCAGCAGCTTCGCCCGCGCTGTGTCGATGCCCATGGCGGTGGCGACATCTTCATCCTCGCGGATGGCCATCCACTGCCGTCCCGTTCGTGAATTGTTCAGCCGAATCGATACATAAAGCGTAACCAGGCTGGCCCCCAGCACAATGTAATAGAGTTGCTCCGGGTTCTTGAGCTCAGTGGCGAACAGGAAAGGTTTGGGAATATTCTGTACGCCCTGCGCGCCGCCGATCAGCGGTTTCAGCCAATCCGAAAGCGCCAGCTTGCCGATGATCTCGCCGAATCCCAGCGTGGCGATGGCCAGATAATCGCCGCGCATTCGCAACACCGGCACAGCGAAGATGAAGCCCGCGCACATGGCCGCCAGCAGCGCTATCGGGATAACCATCCAAAAGGTGAAACTGCCTTTGAACAAACCCAGTGGTCCGATGGAGGTCAAAACGGCCAGCATATACGCGCCGACGGCGTAATTGGTCACATAGCCCAGGTCCAACAAGCCCGCTAAGCCAATGGCGATATTCAAACCCAGCCCCATCAACACAAAGATGCCGATAGTGACGGCCACATCGCTAAGGGTGCGCCCTATCAGCCAAGGCAGCGCTAGCAGCAGCGCGGCAAAAGCCAGCATCCCCAAATTGCGGATTTGGTGCCGGCTTCCCGCGCCCAATGCCTCAAACTCACTGCGCGCCCGCCCGCCAAACATCGCCCACAGGAAACCGGCCACGGTGCTGACGATGAAAAGCGTTAGGGCGGCGTTCTCGCGCAGGGTGTCGCGGCGGAAGATCTCGCGCAGGGTGTCGCGGTCCAGATTCTCTTGCAGGATGAGGCGCACCGTCTCGCCAAACGCGCCCACCAGCAACGTGATGCCCAAGCCGTAGAGCAATGCCCGACGCGGAACCTCCGGGATGATGCGCATGATCGCGCCGGCAAGTCCCGCGCTCCCTGTCGCCAGCAACAGCAGCGCGATGCCCCGCCACAGGTCTTTGCGGTTGTCGAAAGTTACCACTTCCACCCAGTTGCGATCGACATTGACCAGCACGCCCCGCAAATTGCCCTTGACTTCGAACACTAATGCGAAACCGAAAGTCACAATGCCGATCAGCAGCGCGCTGACCAGCCAGGTCGCGATGACTTGCCGCTGCTCGTTGCCATGCAGGTGACTCTGCCAAGCCAGATAGGTCGCCGCTACGAAGGGGATCAGCTTCAGGCAGATATCCAGCAGGCTGCGATATTCATCTGAGTTGAAGAGTAGCAATATGACCGTGGGCAGCGCCGCCAGCAGACCGATAACCAGCCCGGCAAGCAGGGCATTCTGCGCGCTTTCACCGGCCGCTTGTATGCGCGTGGCGGTAACATAACTGGCGATGAAAGGCGTCGCCAGCAGCAGCACTTGTCCCAGGCTGATGACATTGTTGACGACTTCGCGATCGTGAAAAGCTGCGACCATGCCAATGACGCCAGTAAAAAGCAAGAATCCGCCAGACAGCAGGCCCAGGCGCAAAGCCTCCCGATTAGTGCTAGAAGCGAAGATGTTCATATCGCCCCCTTTTAAGCCTTCGTCTCGGACAGGCGCTCGCCCAGGATGCCTTGCGGGCGGAAGATGAGCACCAGCACCAGCATGGTAAAGGCGATGACATCTTTTAGTTGGTTGGCGCCGGGAATGCCCAACCCCGCCAGCACCAGGTTCGGTCCGATAGCTTCAATCACGCCCAGAAACAAGCCGCCTAGCATGGCGCCGGGGATATTGCCGATGCCACCAAGCACCGCCGCTGTGAAGGCTTTGATACCAGGGATGAAGCCCATGTAGAAATTCACGCCCTGCGGACGGAAGAGCCCGTTAATGACGCCGGCCGCGCCCGCCAGGAAGCCGCCAACGCCGAAGGTGAACAGAATCACCCAGTCGATATCGATGCCCATCAAACGCGCGACTTCTTTATTCTCCGATACCGCGCGCATCGCCTTGCCAATCCGCGTGCGCTCCACCAGCCAGTGCAGCCCGAACATCAGAACCAGCGCCGAGCAGAACACGAAGATCTGCGTAATCGGGATGCTGAATTCGCCGATTTGCAGTGAGCCTTGCAGCGCCTGCAGCTGCGGATAGGCTTTGAAGCTGGAGCCGTACAAGCCGCGAAAGGTGTATTGCAGGAAGAAGGACGCGCCAATGGCAGTAATCAGCGGGACCAGCCGCGGGCTGCCGCGCAGTGGTCGATAGGCGATTCGCTCCACCAATACCGCCACCGTCATGGAGACCAAGCCTGCGAACATAATCATGATCAGGATGGACAGCAGCGGCTGGGCATTGAGGAAGCCCGTTCGGTTCAACGCCTCGGCCAGGAAAAAGGTGGTAAAGGCGCCCGCCATGAAGACCTCGCCATGGGCGAAGTTGATCATCAGCAGGATTCCGTAGACCAGTGTGTATCCCAGCGCGATCAAGGCGTAAATGCTGCCCTGCGACAATCCCGCCGCGAAAAGATTCACCCACTGCGCCAGGCTAATGCGCCCCGACGACAGCGTATTCCAGGCGCCGACAACCACTGCCAGCACGATCAGCACGCGCAGCACATCAATGGTGAAGTCAACCCAGGAGAACTCGCCGGATCTGAATTTAAACATAGGCGCTTCCCGTGCTGCTATTCCGGCAGAATTAACTGGCTGCGCCGAAGTGGCTAGCCCTCGTCAAAAGTATCCGTCGTGAAGTTCCAAACCACCGGCGGGGGCCAATTGTCATCAAAGACCTCGGCTTCGGTGATATGGAACACTGCCAGCGCAGTGCCGGGCGAACAGTCTCCGGCAAATGGCGAATCTTCGCGGCAGGTCAAGCGGCCCGTCAAGCCCGGGTAGTCTTCCGTCGCGGCGACGGCGTCGCGCATGGCTTGCCGTCCGATAATCAGACTACCGTCTTCATTGACAAGGGCGACCGCTTCCACTGCATTCAAGAGCAGGTTGGTCGCGTCATAGGCGTGAGCATGATAACCGCTGGGCGGGTCGCTACCGTACTCGTCCAACCATTGGGCGAGCAGTCTATCATAGTCGTCGCCGCTGACAAGCGGCCCCGATACATAAATGCCTATGGCGGCTTCTCCGGTATTTTCCGGGAAACCGCTCGTAAAACTGGCCGCGCCGCCGATGATGATTGTATTTTCCAGCCCGGCGATATATTGCATCTGCGCGGCGAAGAAATTGGCCTCGGGCTCGAAAAGGGGCACGTATATGACATCCGGCTGATGCACGGCGATCTCAGTCAGGATCGACGACATATCGGTATCGCCTTTGTTGACGGCACCTTGGAATATCACGTCGCCATCGAGATCTGCGAAAGTATCGGCAACTGCTTGTGAAAGCCCAAATGTATAGGGATCGCCATCATGGACGGTCGCCAGAGTCTTCGCCTCGAGCACATGTTTCGCGAATTCCGCAAGGCGCATGCCTTCAATCAAGCCATTTTGACTGGTGCGGAAGTAGCCCGGCAAATGGGAACCGCCGGCGGCAATGTCTGAATTGGTCAGGCTGGGCGAGGTATTCGACGGCGCAATCATCACCATGCCGGATTCGCTGATAATCGGTATGGCGCCTTGCGCCGCGCTGGAGCAATTGGTTCCGATGGCGCCAACAATTGTTGGATCCGCTGCCAAACGCTGCGCCGCTGTTTGACCGCCTTCGGCTGTACACAGGCTGTCTTCCAACACCAATTCGATTTCGTGGTTCAGCAGGGTGTATTCGCGATCGCGTAGAGCCAGTTCAACGCCGCCCAAGGTATCCTCGCCCAAATAATTGATCGCGCCGGATATCACCAGCATGGCGCCAATGGCGACAGGATCGTCGGGCGCCACTTCGACGCAGCCCAGCGGGTCGTCACAGGCGGACTGTGCCTTAAGCGGCAGCGCGCCAAACATGAGCGGCATCATCCCAAGCAGCAAAAAGATCATATGAACCATCGACATTCTCCCCAGCGAAATAACCGGCTAAGCAAAAGTCAATTTACGGCAACAAGCCAGAACGCCACAGCGCCCTGGCTTGTCCATTGCCGCGCAGCGAACTGCGCGTGCGTCCTTCGTCTTTAGCCTTCGTCCATGGACGATGCCATGGAAAGATCCCAGACGATTGGTGGCGGCCATTCGCCATCGTTGACTTGCGCTTCCGTTATTTGGAATACCGCAAGCGCAGTACCAGTCGCGCAGTCACCGCTATAGGGGGATTCTTCCTGGCAGGTCAGCATGCCGGTCAAGCCACTGTAATCCTCGACGGCGGCCATGGCGTCGCGTAGCGCCTGGCGCCCGATCATCAGCGTGCCATCGTCCATTTCTACGGCGACCGCTTCAATGGCATCCAGCAGCAGGTTGGTGGCGTCATAGGCGTGGGCGTGGAAGCCGCTAGGTGGCGCCTCGGTGCCGCCGGGCTGTTCTTCAGCCCACATCTCCAGGAAGGCATCGTAGGCGTCGCCGGCCACATGAGGGCCAGTCATGTACACGCCGACCGCTGCGTCGCCAGTGTTTTGGGCAAAGGTGACCGAGAAACTGCCATCAGCAGTCATCATTTTGACGCCTTCCATGCCCGGAGTGTTTGCCGCCTGCGAAATGAGGAATTCGGACTCAGGGACAAAGACGGGCAGATACATGATGGAGGGCCCGCTGGCGGCGATCTCGGTGAGAATCGCGCTCATGTCAGTGTCGCCCTTGCTGACGGCTCCTTGGAAGACTACGTCGCCATTCATGCCCGCAAAGGTGTCCGCCATTACGACCGCCAAACCTTCGGTATAGGGGTCGCCATCGTGGATCGTTGCCACGGCGCCGGTCATGAGCACGTCAATAGCGAATTGTGCGCCCATCGCGCCCTGGAACAGGTCGTTATGCGCCGTGCGGAAGTAACCCGGATAGTAGGTGCCACCTTCGTCGGCGTTGTCATTGGTCAAGCTTGGCGAAGTATTCGAGGAAGAAATCATCAGCATGCCCGCTTCACTGATGATGGGCATCGCGCCTTGCGCCGCGCCAGAGCAAGTTGTGCCGATGACGCCAGCGATGGATTCGTCGGCGGCGACGCGCTGCGCAGCCGCTTGACCACCCTCGGCGGCGCAGTGGCTGTCCTCTTCAACTAATTCAATGTCTCTGCCCAGCAGCATGCCATCCCGCCCGATTATCGCGAGTTCGATGCCACCGAGAGAATCTGCGCCGTAGAAGGATGCGGGACCGGACATGGCAAGAATGGAGGCGATGACGATCGGGTCATCCGGACCTACTTCGACACAGCCCAGCTCGTCCATGCAGTGGCCGTCGGCAAGCGCCGGCAGACTGAAAACGAAGAGCAGGCTTAATACGGTGAACAGCAGCAGTACCTTTTTCATGGTTCCCATTTCTCCTGATTATTCGATTGGGTTAGCTGCGTCGCGACGCAACTAGGATCAAGTATACAAGGATATGGCAGATTCGCGCAAGCAGCCATTCGCTCGCAGTTCACGCCAGTCTTGCGTTGGCAGCGAAATTTACTCTACCATGCTCAGTTGCCATACCACCGGCGGGGGCCAACTGCCGCCATTGACGACAGCCTCCGTCATCTCAAATATCGCCAAGCCTGCGCCGGATGCGCAATCGCCAGCATGGGGTGATTCGTCCTGGCAAGTCAGCAGTCCGCTCAAACCGGGATAGTCTTGCACAGCCGAGATGGCGTCGCGAAGCGCCTGCCGGCCGATGATCACGCCGCCGTCGTCAGTCTCCACCGCCACCTGCTCCAAGGCATCAAGCAGCAGGTTGGTGGCATCCCAGGCGTGGCTGTGAAATCCGCTGGGTGGCGTCCCGCCGATCTCGTACTCCCACAATTCCAGAAATTCCTGATAGGCGTCGCCGGCCACATGTGGTCCAGTCATGTACAAGCCGATAGCGTCCGGCCCAACATTCTGTGGAAAAGCCGCCACCAAACTGGAATCGGAGGCGATGGCGACCACATCCTCCAGCCCCGGCACGCGCCGCAGTTGTGCAGCCACAAACTCGGACTCGGGCGGGAAGAGGGGAAAGTAGACCATATCGGGGTTGACCGCAGCGATCTCGGTCAATATGGCGATCATGTCGGTATCGCCGGCGTTGATCGCGCCTTCCAGCAGGACTTCCCCACCCATTGCCACGAAAGCCTCCGTCATGATATTGACATTGCTTTCAGCATAGTCACTGCCGTCGTGGATGGTTGCGATGGTCTTCAGCTTCAAAGCTTTGATGGCAAAATGCGCCGCCAGCGCCGCTTGAAACAGATCGTTAGGGAAGGTGCGGTAGTAACCGGGCATCCAGGCGCCGCCGACCAGCACATCGTCATTGGTCATGGCTGGCGCGGCATTGGAGGGCGAGATCATCAACATGCCCGCATCGTGAACGATGGGCAGCGCGCCGCGTGCCGCCGTCGTGCAATTTGTGCCGATGATCCCGACTACGCTGCGGTCGGCGGTTACGCGCCTGGCAGCCGTTTGCCCACCCTCGACATTGCATAAGCTGTCTTCGACGACCAGCTCAATTTCTCGGCCCAGCACCTCGCCGCCGCGTTCCAAGATGGCCAGTTCAATGCCGCCCAGCGAGTCTTCGCCAAAGAAGGCGGTCGCGCCGGAATTCGCCAACATCGCGCCGATAACGACGGGGTCGTCCGTGCCCAACTCCAGGCAGCCTATTTCGTCCGCGCAGTCGTTGGCAAGCGCGGAAAATCTTGTAAAGACCAGCAGGCACAGCAGTAACGTAAGAGTCAGATGGAGTTTCACAGGCGAGCGCCTCTCATGTTTGGCTGAGTAATGTGGTTATTGTAACAGCAGCTCGAACACGTCGGCTGGGTTTGGGGCGAGCCAGCGGGTGGCCCCTGCGCCGTTCTCGTGAAAGGCGACTGGTGTACAATCAGCGCTGGACTGTGTTCACCAAGATCATGAGCAATGAAATTACTGGTCGTCATCTCCTCGCTTGACCTGAGCCAGCCTTTCAGCGCGACGCCAGCCTGGTGGCAGCTGCTCAAGGGGCTCTATGAGATTGGCGTTGAGGTCATCGCCGCGCCCTATCAGGGTCCAGCCATCGACAGCTTGTGGTGGCGCGCCGAGGCGAATCCCGCGCAGTGGCAGGGACAGACATTCAAGTCGCTGCGGGATTTGACGCGGGCGCTGCGTCCACAGGGCAGTGCGAACAAACCCTTATCGCATGAAGAGTCGCCGGCGGACAAACTGGTGCGTGCCACGGCACAGACCCTGATTGCGCCGCTTTGGCGCCGACATCTGACGCGCATTTTGCGCCGCGAAGACGATGTCAGCGCCGTGATATTTGTGACTGTGCCCCTGAATCACCTGCGAGGCTTGCCGCGCTATCTGTCGCAGAAATTCGATTTGCCCGTCTTCTTCTACGATGGCGATGTGCCCGCCAGTCTGCCCAACAGGCAGGGATTCGCCTCGGGTTTCCGCATCTATCAAGGCGCGGACTTGAGCGAATACACTGCTTTCATCAGCAACAGCAGCGGCGGCGCCGACTTGTTGCGAAAACTCGGCGCGGCGAATGCGCACACGCTCTGGTATGGCGCTGACCCCGATGTTTTTCGACCGGTGGCTGTGCCAGCGCAGGATATCGACCTGCTGTTTTACGGACACGGGCGCGAATACCGCGAAGCGTGGATCGAGGGCATGATCACTGCGCCGGCTAATCAATTGCGCGACTATCGATTTGCAGTGCGCGGCACGAACCTGGGCGATCTTGGCGCTGTAGAAAGATTGCCCTATCTTAGCTTCAGCAAGCTGCGGGAATATGTCTGCCGCAGCAAGCTCAACCTGTGCATCACGCGCGGAGCGCACGCCAGCGTCTACGCTTCGTCCTCATCGCGCCCCTTTGAGCTGGGGGCATTAGGCGCCTGCATAGTCGCCAATCCCTACGCCGGCATAGAAGAGTGGTTCGAGCCAGGAGTGGAAATCATCATGGTGGAGTCCGCGGGAGAGGCGGTCGAGCGCTACCAATACCTGCTGCGCAATGAGGGGCAGCGGCAGCGTATTGGCCGGGCAGCGCGAGAACGGGTGCTATCGCAGCACAGTTTCCGCCATCGCGCCCACGAGCTTGTGCGCATCATTGAGCAATACATGTAACGGGGCGATCTTAGGAGAATCAGTCATGTCCATCAATATCGGCACAGCGCGAGATTTTGTCTATCGACAGGGCACGCTATTTGAACGGGCTCTCTTCGCCTGGCTCTTTGATGATGGCGACTTGGAACGTTTGCAGCAAATCATCTTGTGTTACAAGAATCCTGATGGCGGCTTTGGGCACGGTTTCGAGCACGACCTCAAAGCGCCCCAGTCCAATCCGCTGGCGCTGGAATACTTGCTGGGCGTAATGAAACATACGGACATCCCGGCGGGCAATCTACTGGACGGGACGGCCGCATGGGTAGAGGCGAACATGGAAGCGGACGGGGCGCTGCGCAATCCGCCGCAGACCCGTGATTATCCCCTGGCGCCTTGGTGGCAAGAAACAGGCGGGCAGACCATGCCGGACAGCATCACCGGCAATCTGATAACCTTCAACGCCGCCACGCCATCGTTACTCTTGAAAACCAAAGCCTGGGCGCTGGCAAACCTGGGCATTGAAAAGATACGCGCCAATACCTGGCTCTTCATGGCCTATCACGCGTATGACTTTTTCTTCGCCATAGACGATTTCCCTGAGTTGCCACAGCTGCGGAAAGCCACTATCGACAATATCGTCGCCTGCGCAGAGTCGATGCCGGAAGCGCAACATGACTCGATCTTCACCTTCGCGCCGACGCCCGACTCGAGGGTTGCCAAGGCGCTGCCGGCGGGTCTGCTGGATCGCTGTCTGGACACGCTGGCGCAAGCCCAGCAAGCCGAGGGATTCTGGCGCGACCAGCACGATTTGCCGCAGTGGTATCCCATGACGACTATCAACGCGCTGCTGGCGCTGCGGCGATACGGTCGCTAGTGAGCGCAGCGGCGCCAAGCAAGAGACTAATTTCAGAAAAAGCAGAAGCAAGTCCGAGATAGTCATGCGAGTCTGCGCACAAAGTCGGATTGTAGCCCCGCGCGCTGCCTGGCAGCCGCTCAAGCAAAAGGATTCGCCCACATCACTACCCCTCCCCGAAGCATCAGGGAGGGGAGCTAAGACCGGCGGAATTGCCACTTCGTATGCGTTTCAGTGATTATGAGCAAGCTCGGCGAAACCTTCCTCTTGATGCTTCGGGGGGGGCTCAGCGAGACACCCCTATGGCTTTCGATTTGCGGTTGGCTTTCGCAGGACTAACTTGGACTTACTCCTATGCTATACTGGCGGCAGTTTGCAGGTGGAGCGAAGCTCTTGGCGATCGACAGCATCATCGAATTGGACTGCCAGCCAAAACGTGAGTTGTCGGCGGCGGGCATCTTGCAGCGCATTAAGGAACGCGCGCAAGCTCGGTCCGTCATCGCCTCGCACCGCGCCAATGGCGACCAGCGACCAGTGTCGGAGATGCACTTTGAATTCTCGCGCAGCACGCCCGGCAACCCAGGCGCCGTCCAGTTAGTTGCCGTGCAAGACGCGCTGGAATATGCCCAGGACCTCGACCAACACGCCAGCCATTGCCAGAATTGCCCAGCCAACCGCGGCATTGACGCCTACGGGTGCATCAGTTTCGTGCAGTATCCCATCAGCGCGCGAGCCGAAAACTGGCTGCTGGATCGTCTGCCCGTGCCGGATGAACCGCTGGTTTGGCTGCTGCTGAAACAGGGCATCCAGACCCTCGGCTACGATGGCGCTTCCCTGCGGGATTTGCGGCAGAGCGACGATAACGGCACTTATTTTGAGTTGGACAGCGCGCCCCGCCGGCGACTGGGCGAATTGCGCGTCTCCGGCGATCAAGCGCTGGAGATGATTTTGGGGGTTGGCCAGCGCATCATCCCCAATCACGCCGGCATTCTGCTGCTCTTCTTCGGCGCAATCGACCGTGATTTAGAAGCGCGTCAAATCCAGGATATCTCGTCCTATGCGCCGGATATCCGCCAGCGGACGGCTTTCACGCTGGAGTTGCCGCCCCAGCCCGACAGCTGCATCCGCGAATTGGCGCTGCTTTTCCATGCGCTCTTTGTGGCTTGGAAGTTGAATGTGCCGCTGCATATTGACGCCTGACTCAGTGCAGAGGGCAAGCCAAACATGACAGACTCAGCAGAACGCATCGCCTGGATTGACACGATTGCGGAAGCCGCCGCGGAAGGTGACCTCAAGCGCGCCTACCAACGCGCTAAAGACCCCAAAGCCGACCATGTCGACCACATCATGAAGATTCACAGCTTGCATCCGCAGTCGCTGCTCGATCACATGCATCTTTACAAGACGCTGATGCACGGTGAATCGCCATTGTGTCGGGCGCAGCGCGAGATGATCGGCGTGGTCGTCTCCGCTATCAACCGCTGCAAATACTGACTGCTGCATCACGCGCGCAACCTCCGTCAGTTGACTGGAGATGAGGAACTTACCGCTCAAATCATGCGCGACTACGGTCGCGCCGATTTGTCTCCCGCCGACCGCGCCATGCTGGATTACACGGACAAGCTGACCCGCGCGCCCTGGAAGATGCGGGAAGGGGATGTGGCTGCTTTGCGCGCAGAAGGATTCAGCGACCGCGCCATCTTGGATATTGCGCAGGTGGTCGCCTATTACGCCTATGTCAATCGTATCGCCGATGGGCTGGGCGTCGCGCTGGAAAGTTACTGGGCGGAAGGCAAAGACGACTACTAAGCTCAGCCGCCGCGCGTCGCCAAAGCCAGCAAGGCCAGCGCCAGCAGGATCACGGCGATCGCGCCGACGGCGTAAACCTTGCCGAAGAGCCGCCGCGCTTCCGAGCCTTCGCTGAAGATTTCCGACAACTTCATAGTGAAAACCAGTATAGCGGCCTCCGCGTTGCCTTTCCAGCGAAACATCCCTACGGTCGCAGACCAACCGCCCTGCTGCTACAATAGACTTATCGCAACGGAGCGGAAGTAGCCATGTCGGGCATATCAGCGGAATTCAGCGGTCTCATCGTCATCGTCAAGCGCGACTGCGAGACCTGCCAGCTCATCGTGCCGGTTCTTCGCGAGTTGGCGGGGCGGGGCGATTGCCAGGTCTGGTCACAGGACGGCCCGGAATTTCCGCCCGGACTTTCCAAGGTCTGCGATGACCGCGAACTCGAAATGTCCTACCGTTTGGACATCGAAATCGTGCCGACCATCATCCGCGCCCAGGCGGGGATTGAGACGCAACGGCTGATCGGCTGGAAGCGCGAAGACTGGCGCGAACTGACGGGCATAGCGACTCTCGGCGAGGGCATCAAGGCATTCAGCCCGGGCTGCGGATCAAAATCAGTTGATCCGGGCATACCGGAGAAGCTGGCCTACAAGTTTGGCGATACGCCGCTGCAAGCCCGCCGCATTGATGTCGCGCCGCTGCAAGATGAGCACGAACTGGCTTTCGAACGCGGTTGGTCGGATGGGCTGCCGGTGGTGCCACCCACCGAAGAACGCGTTTTGCGCATGCTGGCTGGCACGACGCGCGCTGCCGATGAGGTGGTCGGCATCATCCCGCCGGACAAGGCGCCTTGCACAGTCGAAAAGGTCGCCATCAATGCCGTGATGGCCGGCTGCAAACCGGCCTACTTCCCGGTGGTGCTGGCGGCGGTGGAAGCGGCTTGCCTGGACGAATTCTGCATGCACGGCGTTTTGGCGACGACTTATTTTGCCGCGCCCATCATCATCGTGAATGGCCCAATAGCGGATGAGATCGGCATGAACAGCGCGCATAATGTGCTGGGGCAGGGCAACCGCGCCAACTCCACCATCGGACGCGCGCTGCAGTTGGTGGTCCGCAATGTCGGCGGCGGGCGACCAGGCGGAGTCGATCGCGCCACGCTGGGGCAGCCGGGCAAAATTGGCTTCTGCTTCGCCGAACGCGAGGTGGATTCAACCTGGGAATCACTGGCTGCCGAACGCGGATTCGACGAGGGCGACTCGACGGTGACGCTTTTCGCTGGCGGCGGTGTGCATGTGGTCGGCGACCAGCAGTCGCGGGATCCAGAGTCGCTGACGCGCAGTATCGCAGCCATGCTGTGCAGCTTGCATCATCCCAAGCTCTATGGCGGTCCTGATGCCCTGCTGGTGATCTCGCCGGAGCATATGCGCGTCTTCCGTGAGGCTGGCTGGCGCAAAGCGCGCTTCCGTCAAGTGCTGGAAGACCTCCTGACTGTGGACGCGACTCAGATCCTGCGCGGCGTAGATGGCATCGCCGAGGGCATGCCGGAAAGACTAGCTGGCAAGCGCGTAAGCAAGTTTCGCGATGGCGGGTTGCTGATTGCGCATGCGGGCGGCGGCGCGGGCATGTGGACGGCGGCCATCCTGGGTTGGGCGGCCAGCGGCGCCAAAGGCAGCGTGCCCGTCACCGTGCGCGTCAAGCCATAAATCAAATGACCATTGCATAGCAAAGGAGCGAGATATGACCATCTTGCTAGACCCCACCAGTGAATTGCAGTCTGCTCAACGTCAGCAGCTGCCGAGAGCGGCATCTCTGGCTGGCAAGCGCATCGCCCTGCTGGATATCTCCAAACCGCGCGGCGATGTCTTCCTGGATCGGCTGGGGACGCGGCTGAATGCCCTGGGCGTGGCGGCGACGCGATACCAGAAACCGACCTTCGCGCGAGTGGCGCCGGCTGAATTGCGCCAGCGCATCGTCAATGAGTGCGACCTGGTGATTGAAGCCCTGGCGGATTGAGGCTCCTGTACGTCGTGCAGTGTGCACGACATCATGGAGTTGGAAGCCAGCGGGCTGCCGGGCATGTTTGTGGCGTCAAGCGAATTTATCGATGCGGCGGCTGTGCAAGGCGCAGCGCTGGGATTTCATCCCGCCGCGCATTATGTGCCGCACCCGATCCAGGATCGCAGCGATGCGGAAATCCGCGCCCTGGCGGATGACGCATTTGAAGATATTTTGGCGCAAATTGTGACGACCTAGTGGTAACGACTCAGCACGACTGCCGTGTTGTGCCCGCCGAAGCCGAATGAATTGCTGAGCACATGCTCCAGTTCGCGCTCGACGCCCTGTAGCGGGGTATAATCCAGGTCGCAATCGGGGTCGGGATTTTCCAGGTTGATCGTCGGCGGGATGAAGCTGTCCTGCAGCGCCTTGATGGAAAAGATAGCTTCTGCTGCGGCGGTTGCGCCCAGGATATGCCCCGTCATGGACTTGGTCGAGCTGATGGGAATGCGATAGGCCGTCTCGCCCAGCGCATGCTTGATGGCCAGGGTCTCGCTCTTGTCATTGAGTTGCGTGCCGGTGCCGTGGGCATTGATGTAGCTGATGTCTTCCGCCTGGATATCAGCTTCTTGCATGGCGCGGCGCATGGCTTCGGCGGCATCAACGCCATCGGGATTGGGCGCGGTGACATGGAAGGCGTCCGAAGTGTGTCCGTAGCCCGTCAGCTCGGCATGGATAGTCGCGCCGCGAGCCAGGGCATGCTCCAGGTCTTCCAGGATGAGCAGGGCGGCGCCTTCCGCAGCGACAAAGCCATCGCGCGTGACATCAAAGGGGCGGGCGGCTTTCTGCGGGATGTCTTCGGTGGTAGTCAGCACCTTCATATTGTTGAAGCCGCTGATGACCATGGGCATGATGCAGGCTTCGCTGCCGCCGGCCACCATGGCATTGGCACGCCCCATGCGGATTAAATCAGCCGCGTCGCCCAGTGAATTGTTGCTGGTGGCGCAGGCCGCGGTGATATTGTAGTTGGGTCCCTTCAAGCCAAAGTGCATGGACACCCGCGAACTGATGCCATCGTGCAGCAGGGCGGGCACAATGACGGGGCTGACGCCGCGATGCCCCTTGGACTCGAAGCCCTGCAGCGCCTGCACCACGGTGACAATGCCACCGATGCCGCTGCCGACCACCACGCCGACATCGTATTTGTTGTCGTCGGTGATGACGATGCCGGCATCCTGCAGCGCTTCTTCGGCCGCGCACAAAGCCAGCATCTGCGCCCGGTCCATGCGCCGCATCTGCCGCCGACCGAACTTGCCAACCAGATCCAGGTCTTTGACTTCTCCGGCGACGCGATTCTCCACCTGCTCAGCGTCAAAGAGGCTGATCCAGTCGATGCCGGAATTGCCCGCGCGGATATTCGCCCAAGCCTCGGCGACTGTGTTGCCCACCGGGCACACCAGTCCCATGCCGGTGATGACAACGCGCTTTTCCGCCATGCTCAAACTTCCATTCTCCGCGCGCCTGCGTCGGCGCTATCCAGGGCAGCCACTTCCTCAAGCAGCGCAGATTTCATCTCGTCCGGCAGCCGCGCCCAGTGCAAGCCGACTAAGGCGCCCTGCAATGCCCACAGCATGTTCAGGCTGACCGCTTGCCTCTGCCGCAAATGCCAATATACCTGTGCCGCGCCAGCCGCCTGGATCTGCGCTGGCGTCTCGTAACCGGCTTCCAGCAGCCAGTCCGCCGATTTCTCGCCGATGTTCTGCAGCCGCAGCAAGTCCGCGCGCATTATGCCCCGTTTTGGTCCGGTCCGGCAACCGCGACTGCCATGTCATCCGCCGCCAGGTAGCGCTGCGCCGCCGCCAGTAAGTCCTCTCGGCTGATGGCGCTGATCATATCGGTGTATTCCGCAAGGTAATCCAGACCCAGCCCAAAGCTCTCCATGCTGTGAATATGCGAGGCGATGCCCTCGTTACTTTCCAACTGCAGCGGCATGCGCCCGGTGAAGTAACTCTGGTTGTCGGCCAGATCTTCTTCCGATACGAGCTCGCTGGTCAAGCGCGTGATTTCCTCGTGTATCGAGGCGATGGCCAGCTCGACATTGTCCGGATTCACGCCGGCGCTGATCGTCCAGGGGGCGGGTCCATGCCCGCCGCCCAGCCGACTGAAGGCGTAATAAGCCAGCCCTTTGTCTTCCCGCACGCTCTTGCCGATGCGCCCCATCATGCCGAATTCGCCGAGTACGCTGTTGGCTAAAGTAGCCGCCAGGTAATCCTCCGCCCCCCGCGCTGGTCCCACGATGCCCATGCTGATATCGGATTGTGTTTTGCCCGGCACGAAGACGGACTGTCGCAAAGCATTCCTTGGCTGTTCCGGCAGCCCCACGCGCTCTATCGGCGGCTGATCGTCACGGCGCCAATCGCCAAAGACATCCGCCACCAGCTCCACAGCCTCGTCCGCAGCCACCGCGCCGACCACAACTACGATCATGCCGCGGGGAGCATATTGCCCGGCATGGAAATCCGCCAGCTCAGCCGCGCCAATGCCCGCGACCGTCTCCTGGTTGCCGCTGGCGCTGTAATGATAGGGATGGCTGGCGGGATAGAGCGCTTCACGCATGGCGCGCCCAGCCCGGTAGCGCGTGTCGAATTGGCTGTATTGCAGCCAGGTCAGGCGCTCGCCACGCAGCCGCTCGACATGCTCGGCGGGGAAGACCGGATTGCGCAGGGCGTCGCTAGCGACATCGGCAAGCAGTGGCAAATCTTCCGCCAGCGCCTTGCCGGAAAAGCCGACCTTGTGCGTATGCGCGCGAAAGCCCAGATCCGCGCCATTGTCTTCCAGCGCGCCATGCATCGCTTCAAAGCTGCGCGATTTCGTGCCGGTCATCAGCGTGCCGGCTGTCAATGAAGCCAGACCGTTCATGCGTGGGTCTTCGTAGAGGCTGCCGGCATGCAGCGAGCCCATCAAATTGACCGACTGCACGGCGGGATTCTCGTAAGCCAGCACGACTATGCCATTGTCCAGCTCGGCGCGGGTGATATTGCTGGCGCGGGGGATGCTATCCAGTTGAGTCATGCTGGCGCCCCCTGTGGATCGGTGGGATGCAGATAGCCCACCACGCGGCTTCGCGGCGTCAAATAGCGCCGCGCGACATCCAGCACCTCATCGGCGGTCACGCTCATCAGGCGTTCGGCATAGGCGTCAAACCAGCCGACATCGCCCAAAATGAAGGACTGCGCCAGCCAATATGCCTGCCAGGTCACGCTCTCGGTGCTGTAGGCGAAGGCGGCTCGGCTCTGCTTGCGCGCTTTGTTCAGTTCAGATTCGCTGATGCCGTCGTTTTGCAGCCGCTCAATTTCATGCAGCAGCGCGTCTTCGGCTTCGGCGGGGCTGCGCCCGTCGCGCAAGGTAATGATGATGCTGTACAAATAGGGGTCAATGGTCGGCGTCAGAGACGCGCCGACGCTGGCGGCGATCTCGGATTTGACCAGCGCTTGGTAGAGGCGGCTGGTCTTGTTGTCGGATGCGCCGCTGGAGCCGGTCAGCACCGCATCCAGCACTTTCAGCTTCATCCAGTCGGGATGGCTGGCGGCTGGCGCGCGATGACAGATTTCGCAGAAAGCCGTCTTGCCCGGGCGCTCAATAGCGACTCGACGTTGTCCTTGCTGGGGCGGCTCGGGACGGGCGAACAGCTCGGGCGCTGGCGCGGCGGGAATATCGCCGTACAATTTTTCGATTTTTCCCAGCATGTCGACGCTCTCAAATGCGCCAACCGCGATAGCGCAGGCATTGGCGGGGCTGTAGTGCCGGCGATAATGCCCGTACAGGTCATCGCGAGTCATGGCGCGCAGGTCGGTCTCATCGCCGATGATTTCGTGATGGTAGCCATGCACGCGGAAGGCGGCGGCGCGCAGCTCTTCTTGCAGCCAGAAGGTCGGCTGATTTTCCGCCCCTTGCCGCTCGGAGATGATGACTGTGCGCTCGGATTCGGTCTCGTCGGGGTCGAAGAGCGCGTTAACCATGCGGTCGGCTTCGGCTTGCATGGCGATGTCGATTTTGTCGGCGGGCAAGGTCTCGAAGTACTTGGTAGCGTCCATGCTGGTGAAGGCGTTCCACTGCCCGCCGGCGCGGTCGATCTCGCGGTCGAGCAGGCCGGCCGGGAAGCGCGGCGTGCCTTTGAACATCATATGCTCGACCCAGTGGGAGATGCCGGTGCGCCCCGTGGGTTCGTTGCGGCTGCCGACTCGATAGGCGAGCCACCAACTGATGACCGGCGCGGAGTGGACTTCTTTGAGCAGAACGGTGAGTCCGTTGGGGAGGGTGTGGTGGGTGGTGGTGGTCAATGTAATGATGTCCGCTTGAATGGTTAGTTGCCCAATGATAGGATTATGCGCCGACAAAGGCAATTGCCAGTCCGCAGAAAGAGGTTCGGCCGTGGAAGTCCAAGACTCGACAATTCTGGATGTCTTCAGCAGCGGCGGGAAAATCCAATATAGGTTGCCGCACTTTCAACGCGAATACGCTTGGGAGCAACGCAACTGGGATATGTTCTTTGCCGATGTGATGGCTTTGTACGACGCAGAATGGCATGACCTGGATGATGCGCCCAAGCACTTTCTTGGAACGATAGTCGTTCAATATGAAGGTAAGCAAGGTTTGACCCTCAACTATTACAAACTCGTTGATGGTCAACAGCGATTGGTCACGGCATCGCTCTTGCTTTGCGCGCTTAGAGACAGCGTGGATCCAACCTCTAGTCTGTTTAATGAAATAAACGGATTCTTGGTCAACGAAGGGCAGGATGGCGACCTTTACTTTAAGGTTGTGCCGTCATTGATGTATGAAGACCGACAGACTTATTCCGCTATCGTGCGCGGCACTCACGACGGCGCTGATTCTGAATCGCAGATTGCAACTGCGTTTGAGCGATTCATAACACAAGTGCGGAATGCACAAAAGCGAGCACCACTGAATGTGGAACGAATGGTAAATTGCATCGTAAGTTGCATGGAAATCGTCTATGTCGATCTGGACAAAGGCGAATCTCCGTACAAGATTTTCGAGAGCCTCAACGCCAAGGGCAAAGCGTTAACGCAGGCCGACTTGGTGCGAAACTACATTGCTATGCGTTTGCCAACTGACAGCCAAGAGGAAGTCTTCAATATTCATTGGCTCCCAATTGAGAATGTATTGCAGGAAAAGCGAAAAACGGGTCGAAAGGGGCCAGGAGAATTGACAGCGTTCATTCGTCATTACCTGTCGATGAGGGCCTTCAGAGTTCCAAACATGAATCGAGTCTACGAAACCTTCCGTAGCCGAACGCTCGAACACTTCGAGTCTGATGAATTGTTTATTGGCGAACTAAAGGAACTACATAGGCATTCTGCGCATTATGACAGGCTGTTGAGGCCGGAGCACGAGAAAAACCCAGATATCAGGGAGGCCTTGACGCGTCTCCAGTTCGCTGAGTCAGTTACTGCGTTTCCACTTGCCTTGCACCTTTACGACTTGCACAGTCACGGTGAGATTCAGACTAAGGAGTTCGTTTGTGCGTTGCAGTTCGTCGAGAATTTCATCATCCGCGTTTTCCTCAATGGTGGCTCTACGACTGGCTTAAATCGGCTGTTTCCCTCGCTTATTGCTGAGCTTGACCAGGTCGATATGCCGGGCTCGCTGAAGACTACGATAGCGAGCAAGCGGCTCTATCCTTCTGACAATCGGATTCGACAAAACCTGCTCACGAACGCGTTATACGACGGCAATCGTAGGGATAGGCTAGTCTTCGTAATGGACGTATTGAACCGACATCTGTCTAAAGGAACGGACGGTTATACCGTACTGAACGACAAGGCAACAGTTGAGCACATAATGCCGCAGAACCTGAACGAAGAGTGGCGCAATCATTTGGGGGCGGAGGCGGAATCCACACATCGCGATTATTTGAACACCGTTGGCAACTTGACACTCGTCACCCAGGAGAAAAACAGCGAGGTATCCGACGGGCCGTTTGAAAACAAACGCCTCTCGCTTGCGAATCATGCGCTGATGATCAACAGCGAATACTTTTCCCGGCGGATACCGCGATGGGACGCGGACTCGATCATAGCGCGCACCGAATGGCTCACTAACCTGATCTTGGAGGTGTGGCCCGCACTTGGGGAGCCGCCAAGACATTTGGGAGTCAAGGGTACGGTGCCGCTATCCTTGACCGTCCGCGACAATCATTTCGACTTAGCCCTTTTCTACGGTTGGCGAGGCATGCTGATCCAAATGGTGAATTGTCTACACGAATTAAAGCTACTCACGGAATTTGATGACGCCAAACGCGAGTTTGGCTATTGGATCGCACGTGAGAAAGATGATTCGCCTAAGTACTATAAGCAATCCTCTGCTGGCTGGTGGATATATGTAAATCTAAATGCGGAGAGCATTGTTCGTTTCTGTCAGATGTTGGCCAGGTACTGCGGCTTGAGCGACGAAGAGTGGAGCTTCACCTACGAATAGTTTCAACCCCGCACCCGCCTTTCAATCACAGTGCCAGCCCCATTCAAGCCCGCCACCCATTCCCCCACCGCCTCCACCGCCCGGTGCATGCCCAGCGTGCTGCGCGCGTGACCAATGGTCGTCAGCTTGACGATGTATTCCCCCGCGGCCGCCCGCGGCGCCAGTTGGATCATCGTGTGCTGCTCAATGCTCGGCTCGCCGACGACCACCTCGAATAGCGCGACATTCCGCTTGGGGTCGGTGTAGGCGCGCAGCACCGCGATATGCGCCCCGTCGATGGATTGCTTCTTCACAGCGAAGCGCTCGACAATCTCGGCGGCGCTTAGCAGACTTTGCAGGATCACATGCGGCATATCCAACTCCTTGCTGACGGGCGGATGCTCGACGGGCGACTCATCGCGCTGATATTGGAAGAAATGCCCGCGCCGCCCTTCGCGGTAGCCCTTGAGCTCGTACTTGGTGCGGAAGCGCCCCGCCACATCCGCCAGCCAGGGCGCGTCATAGCAATTTTGCAGTCCCGGCGCGCGAGACAGGATGCCGTGCGCTATCTCGGCATAGGAGCGGATGTCCGTCGCCAGCAGCAGCAGCCCGCCAGTTTCCAAGCGGCTGGTCAGCAGCTCGACCGTCTCGCGTTGAATGAGCCGCCGCCGTCCGTGCCGTTTCTTGAACCAGGGGTCGGGATAATTGATATGAAATTCGCGTACCGAATGCGGCTCCAGCAAGTGCCACAGGGCGGTCTCGGCGCGGCAATGGATGGGACGCACATTGGGCAGCTCGCGTTTTTCGATCTTGGCTTCGGCTTTCGCCATGGACTGGCTGGAGATTTCCAAGCCGATGATATTGCAGTCGGGGCGCGTCTCCGCCAGATGCAGCAGGAAGTCGCCATTGCCGAAGCCGATTTCGATGATCAGCGGCTGGATGCGTGGGAAGAGCTTTTCTTGCCGCAGCGGCCAATCGACTGTCAGCGCGCTCAGCTTGGGCAGCACAGGGCGACTGGAACCTACCACCCCGGTGTTCCCCTTCCCTCATTTTGGGGGTAAGGGGCTGGGGGATGGGGGCTCATCAGACAGGCGCCAGGGGTGGCTTGCGCTGCAGCGTCTCCGGCACGAAGAAGGTGAAGATGCCCGCCGCCAGCAGCCCGGAGCCGGCAATCACCCAAATCGCCGAGCTCAGCAGCAGCGCGTCCGCCACCACACCAACGACCAGCGGCGCGCCTGTATGCCCCACATCGCCAATCAGCCGCCACAAGCCCAGGAACTCCCCGCGCGAATGATCCGGCGACAAGTCCGAGCCGAGGGTCATCATGCTGCCCGCACCCAAGCCATTGCCGAAGCCGATCAGCGTAGCGGCGAAG
The DNA here is from genome assembly GCA_034420985.1 of Anaerolineae bacterium. Lineage (GTDB taxonomy): Bacteria > Chloroflexota > Anaerolineae > Aggregatilineales > Phototrophicaceae > UBA6055. The sequence continues at coordinate 379,249 of DAOUKU010000065.1, forward strand.
AGCAATCCAGCGAAACTGACCGAGAAAGGCACCAACGCCATGCCCAGCGCTTGAATGCCGAAGCAGGGCACGATGGCGAACTTGCGCCCGTAGCGGTCCATCAGCCAGCCCGCCACCAGGAAGAGGCTGAAATCCACCGCCACCGATATGCTGACGATCAAGCCGATTTGGTCGACGCCCAAGCCCAGCACATCCGCGGCGAAGAGCGGAATGACCACCATGCGCCCAGCCCGCACCATCTGCCCGAAGACCTGCGCCGCGCCCGCCGATGCCAAAACGCGCGCATTTTCCCGAAGAGAGGCGACGATAGACAAGCCATGCCCGTCGTTTGGCGGCTCGGCGATCCCGCGCTTTCTGCCGCGCGTGAAGAGCGCCACCAGCAGGAATCCCGCCACCGTTACGACTGCCATGAAGAGGAAGGTCACGCGGAAACCGACCAAGCCCGCCAGGATGCCGCCGATGGCCGGACCGATGAAGCCGCCCAAACGGTAGGTGCCGCCAAACATGGAAATGGCTTTGCCGCGCTTGCCCAGTTCGACCTGGTTAGTCACATAGACATGCGCCGACACGGTGTACATCGACCGCCCGAAGCCGGCGATCAAACGCAACGCCAGCACCACCCAAATGGAGCCCGCGAAGAAGAGCAAACCCAGCGACAGCGCCTTGACTAGCAAGCCCATCATCATGACTTGCTTGTTGCCGAAGCGCCGCTGGAGCATGCCTGTCGGCACATCCGCAATCAGCGTGCCGATGCCCTCGCCAGCCAGCACCAAGCCGATCAACACATAGCTGATGTCGAAGTCGGCGGCATAAAGCGGCAGGATCGGCACCAGTAGCCCCTGCCCAAGCGTGACCATCAGCGCCGGCAGATAGAAGGACAAGATCAGCGCGCGGACGCCATTTTCGCTTCGGCTGATGCGGGGCAATCTCAAAGAGGCGGTTGGCATTCGGCTAGTCTAGCGATTCTCGCGGGGATGCGAAATAACTAATCGCGACAGAATTCCCGCATGACGCCCCCCAGCGCCGCGATAGCCCATTCAATCGTGGCTTCGTCCACGCGCGTGAAGTTGAGGCGCATCGTCGACAAGCCGTCCTGCGGGTTGATGAAAAAGAACTTGCCCGGCACGAAAGCGACCTTCCGCTCGACAGCGCGCCAATACAGCGTCTCGCCATCGACGTCGGGCGGGCCTTCCACCCAGATGAACATGCCGCCATCGGGCTTGATCCAGCGATAGCCCGTCGGGAAATGCGCGTCCATCGCCGCTAGCATGGCCGCCTGTCGTGGCGCGTACAAATCAATGATGCGGGGCACTTGCCGCGCGATGGTGCCGCCGCAAATGTACTCCGTCGCCAGCGCCTGGGCATAAGTATTGGGATGCAGATCGGCGCCCTGCTTGGCAGTGTAAAGCCACTCGTGGATGGTGGGCGGCGCCAGACAGAAGCCCAGCCGCAGCCCCGGCGCGAAAATCTTGGACAGGGTGCTGACATAGACCGTATTCTCCGGCGCGTAGGTCTTCAGCGCTGGCACAGGCTCGCCGCGGTAACGCAGGTCGCTGTAAGGGTCGTCTTCAACTACCAGCGCATTCTTGGCTTGGATGATGTCGGCGACTTCCTGGCGTCGTTGGGGGCTCATCGTGCGCCCGGTGGGATTTTGGAAGGTCGTCACCAGATAGATGAACTTGACGGGCTGCTGCTCCAGCACAGCCTCCAGCGCGGCGGGCAGGATGCCTTCATCGTCGCTGGCGACGCTGACATACCTGGGCTGATAGACGCTGAATGCCGATAGCGCGCCCATATAAGTGGGCGACTCCATGGCAATGACATCGCCCGGACTCAGCAGTACCTTGCCCAGCGTATCCAACACATTCTGCGAGCCATTGAAAACTAGCAGTTCGTCGGCGTCCACGCTGAAGCCCTTGCCCGATAGATAGCCTGTCAGCGCGTCCAGGAAGGGCGCGAAACCCTCCGTGCGGTCATATTGCAAAGCGCTGGCGCCATAGCGGTCCAGCACGACCTCGTTGATGCGGTACAACTCTTCAATGGGGAAGGTCTCCGGCGCGGGGATGCCGCCGGCCAGGGACACCATGCCCGGCTGCGATACCACTTTCAGGATTTCACGAATTTGGTTGCGCTGCATGCTGCCTGTGCGCTGGCTGAGCAAGTGCTTGAGGTCGCGAGTCATGGTTGTCCAGTCTCTATGCGGTGGCGGGAATACGCCTGATTTAACCACAGAGCCGGCCGCCGGCACAGAGCCAATGCGGCGCGGAGGGGCGGGTATGCAATTGGCTGTTGCTGGCAGGCAAGGGCTGGCGGCGCGCGGGTTAGACTAAATAGTCACGCAGATTGTGCGCTACTTGCGGGTGACGCAAACGCCGCAGGGCTTCTTTCTCCAGTTGACGGATCCGTTCGCGGCTCAAGCCAAACTTGTTAGCGATCTCTTCCAGCGTATGTGGCTCGCCACCTCCCAGACCAAAGCGCATGCGCAAGATGCTGCTCTGGCGCGGCGTCAGCTCAGCCAGCACTTCTTCAATCGCTTCGCCCAGTAATATCTGTGTGGCGGAATCGACCGGGCTGATCGAGTCCTGGTCTTCGATAAAGTCGCCAAATTCGCTGTCGCCATCTTCGCCGACCGGTCGCTCCAGGGAAGTGGCGTGCTGGCTGGCGTCCATCATGGCTCGCACCGCTTCCGCGGCCACTTTCAACTCGGCAGCAATCTCTTCTGGGGTCGGTCGCCGTCCCAGCGATTGCTCCAAATCTTGTGAGGCGCGGTACATCTGGCGGATGCGCTCGGTCATGTGCAGCGGGATGCGGATGGTGCGCGTTTTCTGCGCCAGGGAGCGGGTGATGGCTTGGCGGATCCACCAGGTGGCGTAGGTGCTGAAGCGGTTGCCGCGCGAATAGTCGTACTTGTCGACGGCGCGCATCAAACCGACATTGCCTTCCTGGATCAAATCCGGGAAGGGCAGCCCCTGACCCATGTAGCGTTTGGCGATGCTGACAACCAGACGAGTGTTGGCGCGCCCCAGGTGTTCTCTCGCCGCTTGCCCGTCGCGCACCATCTGCCGCAGGTGCCGCCGCCAGCGCTCGCTTTTCTGCACTACTTCCTGGCTGCTGAGGTGTCGCTTGGCGCGGAAGCCACGCTCAATGCGCTTGGCCAGATCAACCTCATCGGCGGCCGTCAGCAGCGGCTCCTGCGCCATCTGCCGGAAATACAAACCGACGGGGTCGTCGGACGAGATTTGGCTAATATCTGCAACTGTCTTCTTGGGCAAGGACAGCCGGGTCGAGGACTCAGGCTCGGCGAGCTCGGCATCGTCGTCCGCTTCTCCAGGTGCATGGAAAGCTGCTTCGTCGCCGCGCAGCTCTATGCCGCGTTCTTCTATGGTGAGCAGGACATTGCGCAAGGCCACTCGGTCCTCGCCGTTATCCTCCAGCAACTCCTTAACTTGTTCGAAAGTTATAAAACCTCGTTCGTCCGCAAGCTCCACCAGTGCTTGAATCACAACCAGTCCTCAACTTGTGTGGTGAATAAGGAAATTGTCGTTTGCGCGCCGAAAGCAGTGACGGTCCAGCTACTTACATTTTGCGGCAAAAGCTACGCAAATGTCAACAGACAGTTTACATGAAATAAGCTGTAGCAATCGTGGAGGCGGCGTGGCCGCAGCAGGAGCGGTCAGCGCCGCAGGACCTTGTTGACGATGCCGAACCAAAATGGCGCGCCCTGGGCGGCAGCCACCACTGTCGCGGCGATGCCCAGCAGCTTCGTCAGCAGCAGCGCTTGCCAGCCTTCCGGATTGTTGGCAGGCGCGTAATTCCATAAGTTGCCAGGGTCTTGACGGCTGTAATGATCGGCGGGCTGATTGGAGACATCCTGGTAGCTCCAGCCGATGGGCAAGCTCAGCGCCTCCAGGTCGCCCAGCTGATTGACGATAGCCGCTCCACTTTCCACCGCGTCCTCCAGCTGCGAATTGTCATCGGCGTCGCTGGCTTGGAATTCGTCGTCCAGCGCATCGCCACTGGCTTGATCACCCAAAGCGCCGCTCTGTACCGAGAATGCCGCTTCGCTGCTGATTTGCGCGCGTCGTTCAGGGTCCTCCCAAAGCGTCTGCGCGATATGCAGGGTATCGATATTGATCAACAGCGCAAAGCACAGCGCCACAATCAGCGACAGCAGTTTCATTTTGGCGGTGTAGGCAGCGCTAGCGCGGTTCATGGCTTTGTTGAACCAGCCTTCCAGGCTCGCGCGAGCCGCCGGCATGTTTTCCGCGCTGGCCAGGACAGTCCCCAGCACATTGCGCAAATTGTCGTCTTCGATCTGCTGCAAGCCGGCCAGCATCGCCACATTGCCGCTCTGAGCCACGCCCAGCAGGCTAACTTCTTCGTCGATTTGGTTGACCACATCCGCCAGCGCCGCGCGATACCGCCGATCCTGTACATAACGCAGCGAATTGCGCAGCTCTTTTATGCCTTGTCCGCTGTTGATGATGCGCTGCGTCATACTGCGCAAGCCACGGCGTTCCGGTCCCGCGGGCATGCCGTCCACCACATTGATCAGCGCGCCAAAGAGCCGCTGGTCGGACTCGGCTTTGACCGTCGCCAGCATGACATCGACGAAGGTGGCTGGTTCAATATGGTCGATTGCGCCGATGGGCATGCGGGTGATTTTCTCGGCTTCGGCGACTGTGAGGCGTTGGCTTGGCGCGACGGCATCGGCTTTAACCAACTGGATCAGCGGATGCGTATACACTTTGGCGCGGATGACCGGGTCGTCGATGAGCTGGTTGATGGCGCCGCGCAGGTTTCTGGCGCGCATTTTACCGGCGCGGGCAATCAACGTGTTGACCTCGGTCACCACAATGCTTAGCAGAATGATGACGAAGACGACGCCAACGACAACTTCAATAATGGCAGTCAAACCCAGTCCCTTCCGCGCCGCCCTTGGCAGTCAGCGCGATCGCCGAATCCAGTATAGTGGAGTCCGCGCGCGCCGCAAGTTACAGGCTAATGCTGGCTTGCGCTGGGGCGGGTGTCTTGCTGGGGCTGGGCTGGGGCGGCGGCCTGCGCGAGACGGGCGGCTGCGTGGTCGTGGGCGCTGGACTAAGCGTGCGCGTCGGCGTACTGGTAGGAGCGGGGGTATGCGTGCGGGTCGGCGTTAGAGTCGGGTTTAGCGCGCTGATGATGTCCCGGTGCATGTAGACCTTCTCCAGGCGGCGCGTCAAGGGATTCTCGTCCAGCAAGTACCAGTCTGCGCCAGGCACTGCCGCGATGACGCAGACCATTTCGCCTTCGGAAAGCGCAGCCACGATGCGGCTTTCGGTATTGGGCTGGGCGCGCACAATAGCCTCCCGCACATGCACGACGAATTCCTGGCAGGGCGGCACCGGCGTGAAGCTGGGCAGGGGAGTCGGCGCGTTGAACTCAATCTCGCGGATGCGCATGGCAGTCGATGTGATGCCGACGATGGCTTGCTGCGTGGCTTCGGCGACCGTGCCCCCGGTGGCCACAAAATTGCGTATGCCCAGCCACAAGTAATAGACCCCAAAAACGACCGCGATGCCGAGCAGGATGACAAACCAGGCGGGCGGTCCGCTGCGTCGCCGTTCCATGTCTTCCTCACCTGCTGCTACACTAACCTTAGCCGATTCTCGCAGGCTTGCAATATGGGCGGCTTGGCTTATCATGCGGCGCTGACCCGTTCGAAATCCGCTGGTTGCCCAAACAAGCGTGAATTGAGTGCCGTACTTGCCTTTTATCCGCCAGCTGTTCCTGCTGTTTACGCTGCTCGTCGCGCCCGCTTCTCTGGCGCAGAGCAGCCTGACGATCTACGCCGCGACATCGCTGACAGACGCCTTTGAAGCGCTGGTGGGCGCATTTGAAGCTGCCGAGCCGGGCAGCAAAGCGCATCTCAACTTTTCCAGTTCATCGACATTGGCGGCGCAGTTGCTGGCGGGCGCGCCGGCCGATGTCTTCGCCAGTGCCAACGACGAACAGATGAGTCTGGTGGTGGCCGACGGACGCATCCATGCCGCCTCCGTAGCGACTTTCGCGCACAATCAGCTGGTCTTGGCTGTGCCAGCCGACAATCCAGCGCAGATCGCCTCCTTGCCCGACCTGGCGAAAAGCGGCTACCTGCTGGTGCTGGCGGCCCAGGGCAGTCCCATCCGCGCCTACACGGACGCCATGCTGGAGGCGCATGCGGCCGAGCACGGCGACGATTTCAGCGCGCGCGTGCTGCGCAATCTGGCTTCCGAAGAGAGCAATGTGCGACAGGTGGTAACGCGGCTGGCGCTGGGAGAAGCTGACGCCGGCATCGTCTACCAGACCGATGTGCTTGGCGATGTCGTCGAGCAACTGCAGGTCATCCAAATTGACCCGGCGCACAATCAGTTGGCTTCATACCCAATCGCCCCGCTGGCGGATGCGGCGAACGCGGACCTGGCGGCGCGATTCATCGCCTTCGCGTTGAGCCAAAGGGGCAGAGATATCCTGGCCGAACACGGCTTCTGCCCGCCTGCTATACTAGAGCCTGACGCGCCCGCAGACGCCACGCCCACGCCTAAGAGCCAGGCAGCCGATGAGCCTGACCCAACGGAAGACAATCCCTGCGCCCCCAGGCCGCTTGAAGACTGACCGGCTGCTGCTCTACGCCGTCAGCGCCTTCGCCTTCTTGCTGCTGACGACGCCGGTCTTTGTGCTGCTGCTCACGGGCATTGGCTCGCGGGCTTGGCAGGGCTTGCCGGAATCGACGGCGATTGCGTCAGCTGTGCTGCTGAGTTTCGCATCCACCGCGGTAGTGGTCTGCCTGGCGACGCTGCTGGGCACGCCGCTGGCATTCGTGCTTTCGCGTTATGCTTTCCGCGGCAAACGCTTCGTCAGCCTCTTCATTGAGTTGCCCATCGTGATGCCGCCGGCTGTGGCGGGTTTGGCGCTGCTGCTGACATTCGGTCGGCGCGGGGCGATCGGTTCGTTGCTGGCGGAGGCGGGCATCATCATTCCTTTTTCGATAGCCGCTGTCATCCTGGCGCAGTTTTTCATCTCGGCGCCATTCTACATTCGCTCGGCGCAGGTCGGCTTTGGGAGCATCGCCCCGGAAATTGAAGACGCGGCGCGGGTGGATGGGGCGCATGGCTGGCTGATGTTCTGGTATATTACGCTGCCCATTGCCTGGCGGGCGCTGGCCTCCGGCATGATATTATGCTGGGCGCGGGCGCTTGGCGAATTCGGCGCGACCATCCTTTTCGCCGGCAATTTGCAGGGCAAAACGCAGACCATGCCATTGCTGGTCTACAGCGTCTTCGAGCGCGACATCAACGCGGCGATTTGGACGGGGCTGATTTTGATTGCGCTCGCATTGGCGGCGCTATTTTTGTCACAACGATTCGCCAGCGCGCAAGATAAACTCACTCGCTAGGAGCCAATACATGACCAACAAACTGCGTGTACTGATTCTCTGCACCGCCAATTCCGCCCGATCGCAGATGGGCGAAGGCTTGCTGCGGCATCTGGCGGACGGACGCGTCGAAGTCTTCAGCGCCGGCGCGCAGCCATCGCATGTCAATCCATACGCCATCCGCGCCATGCGGAAGCGCGGCATTGAAATCAGCAGTCAAAGCTCCGACCACATCGACCAATACCTGGCGCAGTCCTTCAATTATGTCATTACTGTCTGTGACAAGGCTGCCGAAAGCTGTCCGATCTTCCCCGGCGCAGCCCGAAAGATTCACTGGAGCTTCCCGGATCCCGCTGCGGTAGACGGAGACGACACCGCGATGCTGGCCTCCTTCGTCGCCGTGCGCGACGGATTGGAGGCGAAGTTTCGTGATTGGTTGGATAACTTGTAAAATCGACATCGTGGCCGAAGTTTATGGTTACGATGCAGCCTGTATGCCCAGCGCGAAGGAGGCTTCATGGTCGAAACCAGATACTACGATTTGCAGTCGGTATTCGCTGCCGATGGCGGGCCGGGGGTCTTTGGCAAACATGCCACACAGCTAATGGAACTGCATCGGCGCATTAGCACGCTCGAGGCGCCCGTTGTGCTGGAATGCGGCGTGCATAAAGGGTTTTCCTCTGGCGTGCTGGCAGATGCCTGCGAGCGCGCGGGCGGGCGCCTCATTTCCTTGGACATCCTGGACTGCTCAGACGTCATAGTGTCCGATTGCTGGACATTTCTGCAGGTCGATGACACGGATCAGGAACGGATTCTGCAAGAAGCGCCGCTCTTGAAACAGGGTATCGACCTCGCCTTCATCGACAGCTGGCACTCTGTCCGGCATGTAAGGCGTCAGATAGAGCTGTGGTATCCACTAATCCGGCAGTTCGGCTGGCTGGCTTTTCATGATGTCGATCCCACTCCCTACATGCGTGGTCAACCCGACGACAGTGTCGAAAGCGAGATCGTTTGGCGCGACATTTGGCAACTCGTCCAAGATTTCTTCTATGCCAACGAAGACGACTTGCTGTTGGAATACCATCTCGGCGACAAGGGTATGGCCATCATGCAGAAACTTGCGCCCATGTCAAAGACGCCGAAGCCGCCGCGTCGCATTCGGCCTCGGCGAGTCAGCTTTTTCTCTCTCGCTCGGCGTCTAAGGGGGCGCGGATAAGCCCTATACCGTGTCCATATTCTCGATGATGCGCGTAGCGAATTCACTGGTCGGCGCCTTGGTGGCATTTTCCATCTGCCGCGCGAAATCGTAGGTCACATAGCGCTGATCGATGGTCTTCTCGTAGGCGCGCGTGATCAACTCGGCCGCGTCGAACCAATCCAGGTGTTCCAGCATCATGACGCCGCTGAAGAGCAGCGAGCCGGGGTTGACCATGTCCAGGTTGGTGTACTTGGGCGCAGTGCCGTGCGTGGCTTCGAATAACGCAATTTCGTCGCCGATGTTGGCGCCCGGCGCAATGCCCACGCCGCCCACCTCGGCCGCCAGCGCATCGCTCAGGTAGTCGCCATTCAGATTGGTCGTGGCGATCACATCATGCTCGCGCGGGCGCAGCAGCATCTTCTGGAACATGATATCGGCGATGGTGTCTTGGATCAGGATCTTGCCATTGGGCACATTGCCGCCGTGATTGGCTGCCACCTCGTCCCAGCTGATCGTTTGTTCAGGGAATTCTTCCGCCGCCAATTCGTAGCCCCACTTCTGGAAGGCGCCCTCGGTGAACTTCTGGATATTGCCTTTGTGCACCAAGGTTACGCTGCTGCGCCCGCGGTCGACGGCGTACTGGATGGCGGCGCGAATGAGACGTTTGCTGCCGAAGGGGCTGATGGGTTTGATGCCCAAGCCGGCGTCTTCAAAGAAATTGTTCGCGCCCATCTCTTCCCGCAGGAACTTGGCGAGCTTGGCATTTTCAGGCGTGCCCGACTCATATTCGATGCCGGCGTAGGTGTCTTCGGTGTTTTCGCGGAAGATGACGACATCGACATCTTGCGGCTGCTTGAGCGGGCTGGGCACACCGTTGTACCAGCGTACGGGGCGCACACAACTGTACAGGTCAAGCACCTGGCGCAGCGTCACATTGAGACTGCGGAAGCCGCCGCCGACCGGCGTGGTCAATGGACCCTTGATGCCGACTTTGTACTCGCGGAAAGCTTCAAAGGTCTCCTCCGGCATGTAATCGCCGTCGTAGACGCCAGCGGCTTTTTCACCCGCATAGACTTCCATCCAGTTGATTTGCCGCTCGCCGCCATAGGCTTTTCCCACCGCCGCGTCCCAGATCCGCTTGCTGGCGGTCATGATGTCGTAGCCGATGCCATCGCCTTCAATGAAGAGCAGGATGGGGTTGTCCGGCACCTGCATTTTGCCATTGGCGAAGCTGATTTTCTCTCCACTGCCGGGCACTGTGATCTTATCGTAAGCCATTGCGTGCGCGTCTCCCGTTTACGGCGATTTTGGACAATTCGCGGGATTATAGCACAAGTCGCGGTGTGTTAAACAGGCACATTCGGGCTGCGTGACATGCTCCAGCGCGGATGCAAACTCCGCCTATACTGGCGCCGCGGCCTGTGCTAGACTGGTCGCGCTTGACCCAGACCATGGCATGCCCGGCGCTGGCATGAGCAAGACAAGATCCTGATGACGTAGTAAGGGAGTGAACATCCGCAGTCCGCAACGCAGCGCCATAGACCCTACTCGAGCCCGCGACGGTTGTTGACGGGCGCTTACTGTTTGGAGCAAACAGCCAATGGCAAGAAAACCCAAATTCAAAATCACGCCGATCGGCGGCTTGGGCGAGATCGGCAAAAACATGACGCTTTTCGAGATGGGCGGCGACGGCTTTCTCATCGATTGCGGCATTATGTTTCCCGCCAATGACATGCACGGCGTCGATTACATCATCCCGGATTTCCGCTGGCTGGAGGAGCGCAATGACATTCGTTTGCACGGCGTCGCCTTCACGCACGGGCATGAAGACCACATCGGTGCGGTTACGCACCTGGTCAAAGCCTTCCCCGAACTGCAGCTCTACGCCACGCCCCTGACGGCGGGCTTGCTGCAAGTTAAACTGAAGAATGCGCGCCTGTTGAAGACGACCAAACTGAAATCATTTGAGGCCGGCGACAAAATCCAGATAGGTCCCTTCGCGCTGGAGAGCTTCCATGTCTGCCACAGCATCCCGGACTGCGTGGGCTATGGCATACACAGTCCCTACGGCATGGTTGTGCATACGGGCGACTACAAGTTCGACAATACACCGGTGCATGGACGCAAGACGGATTACGCACGGCTGGCGGGCTTCGCGCAACGCGGTGTAGCGCTGCTGCTTGCCGACAGCACCAACAGCGATAAATCTGGCTGGACGCAATCGGAAGCCGTAATTGAGCCGGCGCTGGATCGCGTTTTTCGGCAGGCGAAAGGGCGCATCATGGTCGCCACCTTTGCCTCGCTGATTTCTCGCGTGCAGCAGGTCGTCAATGCCGCGCGCGACCACAAACGCAAGGTCTGCATCACCGGCTACACCATGTCGGAATACGCCAAGATCGCCCGCAAACTCGGCTATCTGAATGTCAGCGATGATCTGCTGGTGAATATCCAACAGGCGCGGCAGCTGCCAGCCCACAAAGTCGTCTTCATGGTGACCGGCTCGCAAGGGGAGCCGTCGGCAGTCTTGGGCAAGCTGGCGGCGGGTCGCCATCGTCAGTTGGATGTCCGCAAGGGCGATACCATCATCTTCTCGTCGCATCCCATCCCTGGCAATGAAGAAATGGTCTATCGCACTATCAACCGGCTTATCGAACGCGGCGCCGATGTCATTTACGACGCCATAGAAGATGTCCATGTTTCGGGACATGCCTGTCAAGAAGAGATGCGCCTGATGCTCAACCTCACGCAGCCACGACATCTCATCCCCGTGCACGGCGAGATCCGCCATCTGCATCTGCACGCCAAACTGGCGGTTGACAATGGCATGAAGCCCAAAAATGTCACCACCATTGAGAATGGCACGACAGTTGAACTCGATGGACGCGGCATCACAGTCGGCGAACGACAGCCCGGCGGCTATGTCTTTGTCGATGGCAGTGGCGTTGGCGATGTCGGGCGCGCTGTCATCCGCGATCGCGAGGTCCTGGCCAAGGACGGCTTCGTGCTGGTCAGCCTCAATGTCGATCGCCACAGTGGCAAACTGCTGGAACAGCCGCGCATCGTTTCCCGCGGATTCGTCTACTTGAAGGATGCCGAAGACTTCCTCGATTTCATCCGCAAAAACATCACGCAAGTGGTGAACGGCAGTCAACGCATGAACGGCAACCGGCAGAGCCTGGTCGAAGAGAGCCTCAGCCGGCTAATCTACAGCGAGACCAAACGCCGCCCCATGATTTTCAGCATCGTCAACGAAATCTAGCCGGCGGCGAAGGGAGCGAGACTTGGAGCGGCAGCCTGTCATCCGTGCGCGGGAGATAACGCGCAACCTCAAGCTGGGGGCGCATATCGTACATGCTTTGCGCGGCGTCAACCTGGAGATTTACCGTAACGAGATGGTCGGCATCATCGGTCCCTCCGGCAGCGGCAAAAGCACCTTGCTGGGCATTTTGGGCGGCTTGGACAGCCCCAGCGCCGGACTCATCGAAATCGACGGCGTCGACATCACGCGCATGAATGAGAACCAACTGACCGATATTCGTAACCAGAAAATCGGCTTCGTCTTCCAGTTCTTCAATCTCATCCCCACTTTGACCGCGGTAGAAAATGTCGCGCTGCCTATCGAATTCGCGCAGATGCGCCGCCACCAGCCCTTCAGCCGTGCCAAAGAGCTGCTGGAAAACTTGGGTTTGGGCGGGCGCTTCAATCACAAACCCAACGAGCTCAGCGGTGGGCAGCAGCAGCGCGTCGCCATCGCCCGCGCCCTGGCCAATGATCCGCCCATCCTGCTGGCCGACGAACCCACCGGCAACCTCGACTCGCATTCCGGCGAGACAGTGCTGGAAGCGCTCAATACAATCCGCGACGAAAACGGCACCACCGTCGTGCTGGTTACCCATGATCAGTCGCTGGCCGCGCGCATGGACCGTGTGCTGCTGCTGGAAGACGGCAGAATTACCGACGCCGGTAACGGACGCGCCTAAGCAGAATCACGATGCTTGCGATTGCTGACGTAGCGGATATACTCGTTTGCCGCGTTGGCGCTCAGGACGGAGACAGGCTATGACAGAAGAGCACTATCGGGTGGAAATCGCAGGCATCTCGCGCGATCTGCCGCTGATGGAAATCAAGCCCGGAGTACGCATCGCCATTCTCAATATCTTGGGCGACGCGGAATTCGTCAACGCAGCCTGCGCCCAACTGGCCGAGAAACTGCGGGACAAGCCGATTCAAGTACTGGTCACCGCTGAGGCGAAATCGATACCGCTGGCGCATGCGCTAAGCAGCGAGTTGCGGCTGCCCTACATCGTGCTGCGCAAGTCGCACAAACCGTACATGGGCGACGCGCTGCAAAGCGAGACGCTGAGCATCACCACGGGCGCGCCGCAGACGCTCTACCTGGATGAGAAGGATCGGCGGCGGGTGGCTGGCAAGCGCGTGGCTATCGTGGATGATGTCATATCCACCGGCAGCACCTTGCAAGGCATGCGTCTGATCATGCACAAGGCGCATGCGCAAGTCGTGGCGGAAGCGGCCATCTTCACCGAAGGCGACCGCGCCCAATGGCATGACATCGTATCATTAGGTCATTTGCCCGTTTGGGTTGACGGTTAAGAGGACTTAGCGCGCCGCGGGCAACCCGGTGAGAAAACGAAAACGACGAATTGAGTGACTCGGTGGCGTCACAGTTGTCTAGCAAAGCGCCGATATTTCTGATTATCCTTTTGCTCATCATGATCGCTCTCGTCGGCGCGCTGCTGCTGGCTTCCCGCCCCGAGCCAACGACTATCACGATCCTGCCGCCGCCGCCAACTGATACGCCACCGCCGACAACCACGCCCGCGCCCCTGCAAGTCTATGTAACCGGCGCCGTCGCCAATCCCGAGCGCGTTGTCGCGCTGCCGCCGGGCAGTCGCGTCGAAGCTGCGCTGCAAGCGGCTGGCGGATTCACCGACGCCGCCGACCGGGCGCGCGTCAACCTGGCGAGCCTCCTGCGCGATGGCGACCATATCCATGTACCGGCTCTCGGCGCGGAAGATGTCGCTTTGCCGACGCCAATGGGCGGAGAAAAGCTGCGGCTCAACAGCGCCACGCAGGCGGAATTGGAGACCTTGCCCGGCATCGGTCCCGTCACTGCCGCTCGCATCATCGAGCATCGCGAACAGGTCGGCAGCTTTGCAGCGCTGGAAGACCTGGATGCTGTGAAGGGCATCGGACCTGCCGGTTTGGAGAAACTGCGCGATTTGGTCGTTTTCGACTAGCGGATTCGCGCGCCCGTTTTGCCGTCAAAGAATTGCGCTTTTGGCCAGTCCAGCCGGCAATGGATGGTGTCGCCGGGCGCATGCGCGTCATTCAGCGCGACTTTGATGCGCCAGCGCCGTTTGCGCAGCCATACCTCCAGCAGCCGGTATTTCTCGCCGTAGAAGGGGATGGAACGGTCGACCGTGGCGGGGATGCCCTCGCCGTCCGCCGTCAGACGCATGTGCTTCGGGCGGATTCCCACGATGACCTCGCTGCCATCGGGGTAGGGGCCGGGCAGCGGCGCGCGCCCGATGTAGCTGCCGTCCCAGACGCCCTGCTGGACGCGCCCCCAAAATGTATTGATGGTCGGCGTGCCCAGGAACTCTGCCACGAACAGGCTGTTCGGCTCGTCGTGCAGCGCCTGGTAGCTGCCGCTTTGGATGATGCGCCCGGCGTTAATGACCACGATGCGATCCGCCACGCTCATGGCTTCCACCTGGTCATGCGTTACATACACCAGGGTAACATTGAATTCCTGGATCAGCCGCTTGAGCTCGACGCGGGCTTGCGCGCGGAACTTGGCGTCCAGGTTGGCGAAGGGCTCGTCAAAGAGCAGCAATTCCAAATCGCGCGCGAAGGCTCGGGCGATGGATACGCGCTGTTTCTCGCCACCGGACAGATGCCGCGGGAACTTGCCCATCAAATTGTCGATGTCGACGCCGGTAATTTTGGACACTGTTTTGACATGGGCGGGCACTTCGCTCTCCCGGTCCCGCAGCCGCAGGAAGAATCCAACCGTTTTGCGGCTCTCCCAATGTGGGATCAGGACATAATTCTGGAAGACCATGCCGATGCCCCGCTCCTCAACGGGCACGGCGGTCAAGGGCAGATCGTTGTAGAAGACTGTGCCGCTGTCGGGTTCTTCCAAACCGGCGATCAAGCGCAGCAGGGTCGTCTTGCCACAGCCCGACGGACCCAGCAAGACTACCGATTCGCCGTCCGCGATGTGCAGGTCAAAGTCCTTGATCGCCAAGACGGGTGTTAGCTTGCGGCTTCTGTCGTAATAGGTCTTGGAAATTTTGTCCAGCGTGATGGCGCGCATCGTATCGCCCGCGGCATGCGTATAGATGAAAGCATAGCACATCAGCAGGGGGCAGCCTCGCAACTGGCATTTTCGGCTGCGACTGCTACAATCAACCTGTGCATGACTGAAGCGGAGAAAGACTGTGCCGCCAACTATTCAGCCCGACGCCATACCCGTGACCAGCGCTGTGGACTGGCAGCCCGACCCCAAGTCGCCACGCCGCCGCCCACCCTGGATTCGTGTTCGCGCGCCCAGCGGGGAGACTTACGAGCGCGTCCGCGGACTCATGCGCAGCAAGACCCTGCACACCGTCTGCGAAGAGGCGCAATGCCCCAATTTGGGCGAGTGCTGGGGCAAGGGCACGGCGACATTCTTAATGTTAGGCGACACCTGCACGCGCAGTTGCGGCTTTTGCGACATCAAAACAGGACGACCCAGCCCGGTCGATTGGGGCGAACCCCAGCGCATCGCCGAAAGCGTCCGCGCCATGGGCTTGCAGCATGTCGTCATCACCAGCGTCAACCGCGATGAACGAGCCGATGGCGGCGCGCCGCTCTTCGCCATGGTCATCCGCCGCATCCGCCAACTGCAGCCGGGCTGTTCTGTTGAAGTGCTGATCCCCGATTTCAAAGGCAGCAAATCGGCGCTGAAAATGGTCATGGACGTGCAGCCGGAGATCCTCAATCACAATGTGGAGACCGTGCCGCGCCTCTTCAAACGCGTGCAGCCGCAAGACCGCTACGACTGGGCGCTGAGCACGTTGGAGAATGCCAAACGCATGGACAAGCTGGTGCTGACCAAAAGCGGCATCATGTTGGGCTTGGGCGAGACGCGGGACGAACTGCGTGCGACCATGCAGGATCTGGTGGCGGTCGGCGTAGATATTTTGACGCTGGGGCAATATCTGCAGCCCAGCAAGCGCCATCTGCCCATCGAGCGTTATTATACGCCGCAGGAATTCGACGACTTGCGCGAAGATGGCTTGGCGATGGGCTTCAAATGGGTGGAAAGCGGTCCGTTGGTGCGTAGCAGTTACCGCGCCGCCGAACAAGTTCGCGAGCTTTCACGATTGAATCACTTTCGACTGCATGAAGCGCGCACGGGCATCATGCCCGCGCCACAAAGCGAGGGAATACAATGAGCGCATTTTTCGCCAATCGCCGCGGTCAATCCGAAGCCGAATCCCCGGAACCAGCCGCCTTGGTGCCAGCCGGGCGTCTCATCGGTTTTGATACCGTCATCGGCGCCAATACTCAAATTGAAGGTGTTTTCACCAGCTCTGGCAATGTACGCATGGACGGGCAGTTCGCCGGCGCGCTGGAGATCAGCGGCAATATCTTGGTCGGCGAATCGGCGGATATCCGCGCAGATATCAACGCGCGCAATATCTCAATCGCTGGCAGCGTACGCGGCAATGTCAGCGGCAACAAAGTCCAGCTGCTGCGCACCGGACGCATCTGGGGCGATATCACCGCTTCGGCACTGACCACCGAAGAGGGCGCGTTCATCGATGGCAAAATCGCCATGAGCGGGCATGCCGCGGCGCAGGGCGACGAGATTGACGACGTGCCGCCGGACCTGGATTGGGAAGATGCTGTCGCCGAGCAGATGGATGAGCCGCTCGCAGACGAAGCTGCCATGGAAGAAGAATCGGCTTGAGGACTTGCTCAATCAGAGCGATGCCGCTGTTACGCCGCCATCGACGACCATGACCGCGCCGGTGGTGAAATCGGAAGCGGGCGAGGCCAGCAACAGCGCCATGCCAGCGATGTCCCGCGGTTGACCGATGCGCCCGCCCGGCGTTTGCGCAAGCACATGCGCCAGCAAGTCTTCGTTGCCCCATAGCGCCTGCGCGAACTTGGTCTGCACTAGCCCCGGCGCGATGGCGTTGACCTGAATATTGTCCGCGCCCAGTTCCAGCGCCAGAGTCTTGGTCAAGCTGATGACAGCCGCCTTGGTCACGCTGTAAATGCCTTGATAGCGCCCCGGATTCAATCCCACGATTGACGCGACATTGATGATTTTGCCGCCGCCAACTCCCCTCATGGCTGGCACTGCCGCTTGCGACAGCCAGACGACTCCCATCAAGTTGACATCGATGGTTTTCCGCCAGTAGCTGTCCTCCGCATCGAGGATCGCACCGAAATGCGGGTTGGTGGCGGCATTGTTGACCAGGATGTCCAGCCGCCCATATCGCGCGAGCGTCTGCTCGACCAGATTGTTCAGGGCAGCTTTGTCGCCATTATGTGCCGCAATGCCGACCGCCGTGCCGCCGGCAGCGCAGATCTCCGCTGCCACCCCGTCCACTGCCGCTTGCTGCCGGCTGGAAAGCGCTACTGAGCAGCCTACCCCCGCCAATGCTGCAGCGATAGCCTGGCCGATGCCGCGTGAAGCTCCGGTGACGATGGCGACCTTGCCGGTCAAGTCAAATAGCTGGCTCATGCTGCGCTGCCCCCGAGCTAACTGGTGCCTTCCGGCGGGATGCTGACCAGTAGTGGCATGCCTATGCGACGCAGATCGTCCTGATGGTAAATGCGCTGGTCGAAATGCTCAGCCAGCAACGCCAGGGCGACTCCCAACAAGAGCGATATGCCCAGTTGCATCAGCGGGGTCAAGCGCGCGGACATAGATGGCGGCACCGCGCTGAGGCCCGGCACATCCAGGATGGTCACTTGCGCCGCCTGACCGCCAAGCTGTGGAAAATAATCGGCATTGTGGTTCTTCAGCACCGCTTGCGTGGCCCTGACGACGTGAACAAGTGCATCATGGTCGCTATGGCTGAGATAAACCACGCCGATAGAGCGCGAATTGTCGGCCGCAATGCCCAGCCCGCTCAGCGCGCCTGCATTTTCGCCGAGCTGCGCGGACAATTCTGTCCGGAAACTGGAGGTGCGCGCCCAATCGGTGAAGGCATGCACGACCAGTTCCGAGGCGTGCCAGATGTTGGTATAGCCGCTTTCGTCAGCCGCGGGATCAAGCTGCTGCGCGGCACTGTAACGGATCTGGGCTGTGAAGCTGGTAGGCGCAATATCAAATAAGGGCGGTAGCGCAATAATGGCGCAAAGGACGACCGGCAGCGCAATCAACCACCAGCGGCGGCGCAGCATTCGCAATGCAGCAGCGTATTCCATTGATATCACCCCTTTGCCGCCACAGCATCGCGATACTGGAAGGGCTGGCCACCCTGATGCGCCTGCCACGCGCCCTGAATGAAGGCGTCCAGGCGCTCGCGGAAGACGCTGCTGTCGAAGCGCAAAGCCTGGCGGCGTATTTCTTCGGGATTGTAGGCGACGGCATCAAAGTTCCGCCAGACTTCTTTTAAGCTCTCGACCGTGAGTTGGCTGAAAAACTCGCCAGTGACGCCCTCGACGACGGTGTCCAGCGCGCCGCCGCCGCGAAAGGCGATGACAGGTCGTCCAGCCGCTTGCGCCTGCACCGGCGTGATGCCGAAGTCTTCCAAGCCCGGGAAGAGCAAAGCCCGACATCGCGCCATTAGCGCCGGCAAGTCCGCGTCGGGGACAAAACCCAAAAACTCAACAGTTTCGCCCGCCAGCGACTTCAAGCGTCCCAGATCGCGCCCGGAACCAGCGATCTTCAGCGGCATCCCTAGCTCTCTGGCCGCCCGCACAGCCAGGTCAATGCGCTTGTAAGGCGCCAGCCGCGACACAATCAGATAGTAGTCGCCCAGTTCATGCCTTGTGCAGGGCTGGAAGCGGGCAGTATCCACAGGCGGAAAGATGATCTGCGACTCGCGCTGATAGTACTGGCGGATGCGCGCTTGCACAGCGCTGCTGATGGCGATGAAGTGAGAGACACGCTGGGCGGCGGCAAAGTCCCAGCGGCGCAACATGGCGATCAGCGGACGCAGCAGAGCCACGGTTGCCTTGCCCAATCCTTCGCCAGCCAGGTAGTCGTCCAACTGCCAGACATAACGCGTCGGCGTCAGGCAATAGCAGATGTGCAGAGCGTGCGTATCAAAGCGCAGGCCATGGCAGAAGCCGCTTTTGTTGCTCAAAATCACATCGTAGTCCTTGAGACGCAAGTTGCCCCAAGCCAGCGGATACAAGGGCAGGTAAAGTTGATGCCGCCGGTGGATGCCGGGCAGCTTATCCAGCCAGAGGCTGTGGATGTCCCAGCCTTGATAGCGCCGCGGCATGGCATCCCGCGCGTAGATGCTGGTGAAAATCGGGCTGTCAGGATATTGGCGCAGCAGCGCTTCCAGCACATCCTCCGCGCCGCCAATTTGGTTCAGCCAGTCATGCGCCAGCGCAAGCTTCAAGCGGCGCTCCTTCCTGGCAACTCGCCGCGCGTACAGGCGCAAAGCTCATGCGGTGCGCCGGGCAGGCTCCGTATTCTCGCAGAGCCCCCAGATGCGCCGCCGTGCCATACCCTTTATTCTGCGCAAAGCCATACTGCCCAAAACGCGCATCCAGCCGCCGCATTGTCTCGTCACGCCATACTTTCGCCAGTACGCTTGCACAAGCGATGCTCAGTGAGCGCTCGTCGCCGGCGACCAGGCTGACTTGCGGCAGGTCGCGGTGCGCCGGCAGCAGCAGGTAATCCAGAAACAAACAATCGGGAGCGATACCTCGATCGAGCAGGACATCCAAAGCCCTTCCCATGGCCAACTGTGTAGCTTGGACAATGCCGTAGTCGTCAATCTCGCTCGTGCTAGCCTTTCCGATACCCCAAGCCAGCGCCACATGCTTGATTTTCACGTCCATGGCTTCACGCTCTTCGGGCGACATCAATTTGCTATCGCGCGCGCCGCGCAAAACTCGGCGCAGATCACTACGCTGCAAGGGAAGCGCCACCGCCGCTGCCGCGACTGGGCCAGCTAGCGGTCCGCGACCGGCTTCATCCATACCGACAATGATATGGCAGCCAGCGCGTTGATACTGCCGCTCGTGGCGGAGGCTGGCGGTCTTGGCGTGATTACTTGTCGCGCGCATACAATCCGTCCCGCCAGTTGCGCCGTATCTGCCAAATTTCGCGCAGCATATTCACTGAGTCGTCCCAAAGGCGCATGGTTGAGTAGGGGTCGTAGTACCAGGTGATTGGTACTTCCTTGACTGTGTAGCTGCGCTGCTGGGCGATGAAGAGCAGCTCGACATCAAAGCCGATACCGTTCATGCGCTGCACGCCGAAGAGGTCTTCCGCCACCCGAGCGCGAAACATTTTGAAGCCGCATTGCGTGTCTTCGAAGCTGCGCAGCGCCGCCAGCTTGATAATCCAGTTGTTGACCCTGCCCATGAGATGGCGATATTGCGGCTCGCCGATGCGTTGCGCGCCCTTGGCTTCCCGGCTGGCGATGATAATGTCGCAGCCGCTGTTTTCCGGTGGTAGAAAGCGCGACAGTTCATCTATACGCATAGACAGGTCAGCGTCGCAGATGAAGCGCCAGTCGCCCCGTGCCGCCAGCATGCCCTGCTTGACCGCCAGTCCCTTGCCGCGCTGCCCGGCTGGCGACTGCAGTACGCGCGCATAACCCAGCGCTCGGGCATGCTCCTGCGCGACCTCGTAGGTGCGGTCATGGCTGCCATTTTCCACAATGATGATCTCGGCATCATAAGTTTGCTGCTGCAGGAAGGCGTCGATCTGCGCCAGGCTGGGCGGCAAGCGCGCTTCTTCATTGTGCGCCGGGATAACAATGCTCAGGAATGGCGCGCTCAAAACCCGTCTCCAATAATGGCAACATGCATCTGTCAGGCAAACTGCGCCAATAATACGCTATAAACGCGGATTTGCGCAGGCTGCCGCTCTATTCCCGCGTGAGCAGGCTGTCGATATAGTTGTCGCTCACTTGCTTGGCGGCCTGGATGCGGCGCCGTTTCGCCAAAGTGGCCGGCAATCCCAGCAATCCCGCCGCCATCCCACGCAACCGGGCTCTGGCCGCAAGTCCCCGCCAGGCTCGCAGCGCCTCCCAAAACAGCCCCGCTTGCCGCGCCAGGATGCGCCGCCAGTACCTCCGCAGCAGGGCAGCCGGCATATTCTTGGCGATCAGCCAGATGCCATTGCGCCCATCGTAATAGCTGGCAGTGACATCCCCGCCAGTCGCCGACAAATGGTGATAGACCACCGCGCCCGGCGCATACCATACGCGGAAGCCAGCCAACTGCGCCCGCCAGGCCAGATCGACATCTTCCAGCAAGAAGAAGAAATCGTCGTCCAAGAGGCCGATTTCGCGCAGCATCGACCGGCGGTACACAGCCGCGCCACCACAAGCCGAGAAGACATAGCCGCTAAGATCGTACTGCCCGCCATCGAGCTCGCCAAAGCCGCGATTGCCCGCCCGGCCATCTACGGCCACAAAATCGCCAGCGGTATGGAAGCGGTCGCGCTGGTCATGTAGCAGCATTTTACAGGCGACGATGCCGACATCGTGTTTCTCATCCAGCGCCTTGATAACTTCGGTCCCCCAGTCCGGCGCGACTTCCGTGTCGTTGTTGAGCAATGCGACATATTCGCCCGCGGCCGCCTCCATGCCCGCGTTGCATGCGCCGGTGAAGCCGCGATTCTGTGCCAGTTCGATCAAGCGCGTATTGGGGTAGGCGGATTTGACGAATTCCTGCGAGCCGTCTGTTGACGCGTTGTCCGCGATGATGATTTCAATATAGGGCTGCGTTTGCGCCAGCAGCGACTCCAGGCAGGGACCCAGGAAATGTTTACCATTCCAATTGGGGATGACCACCGACAGCCGTGGACCTGGCATCAAGACGCCTCGCTGGCCAGGAAGTCGCGCACTGCCTCCTGCCAGGGTCGCAGGCGGATGCCGATGCTTGCGGCGGCGTTATTGGCCAGCGGACTGTATTCAGGCGGCAGGGAAGGGCGTTGCCATTGCTGGTGGCTGATGCGTTCAATAGGCTTGTCCCTGTAGCCGGCCGTATCCAGCGCCAGACGCGCCAATCCCCAGCGGCTCACAGCGCCCTCATTGACCAAGTGATAAGTCCCGTAGCGCTCGCTTTCAATCAGCATGGCGATAGCCGCCGCCAGGTCGCTTGTCGATGTCGGATTGCTCACTTCACTGGTCACCACGCGCAAAGGCTTGCCAGCCCGCGCCGCATCCAGGATGGCATGCAGGAAATTGCGCCCGCCCCGCGCGAATAGCCAGGCAGTGCGCACGATATAGTGCTGCGGATTAACCTGCGTCAGCGCGCGCTCGCCGTACCATTTGCTGTAGCCATAGGCGTTGATGGGATTGGGCACATCGTATTCGTTGTAGGCGCGGCGCAGCGAGCCGTCAAAGACCTCGTTGCTGCTGACATATAGCATGGGGATGCTGCCTTGGGCAGTCGCCGCCGCCAGATTGTGCGTGCCGACGCCATTGATTCGCAGCGCCTTCTGCGCATCCAGCGCGCAGCCGTTGACATCCGTCCAGGCGGCCGCATGCAGCAGGATGTCGGGACGAATTTCGGCCACTGCATGGCGACAGGCGGCATAATCGGTGATATCCAGGATTGCCTTGTCCGCGCCGGCGACATCGTGAGTCTCGCCAAGTTCCTGTGTCAGCGCACGCCCCAGCTTGCCCGCCGCGCCCGTGATGAGGATTTTCATGCGCCGACGGCTGCTGCGGCCAGGCGGTCGGCGTATTGTTGCTGATAATAGGCCAGATATTCGCCCGTTTTGATTTTGCGCCACCACCATTCGTTGTCGACATACCAGCGCACGGTCGCTTCCAAGCCGCGCTCAAAGTCGTACTCGCGCTGCCAGCCAAGCGCGCGGGCTTTGGCGGCAGTCATGGCATAGCGCCGGTCATGCCCCTCGCGGTCGGGCACATGGCGAATTAACGAAGGCGGCTTGCCCAGCAGCTCAAGTATCCGCCGCGTAACTTCGATATTGAAACGCTGATTCTCGCCAGCTAGGTTGTAGGCTTGGCCACTTTCGCCGCGATGCAAAATGCAGTCGACGCCGCGCGCGTGATCATCCACATAAAGCCAGTCGCGGATTTGCTTGCCATCGCCATAAAGCGGGAGAGGGCGGTTATCCAAGGCTTCAGTAGTGAAGAAGGGAATCAGTTTTTCTGGATATTGATAGGGTCCATAAGTATTGCTGCCGCGGGTGACGACGGTGTCCATGCCGTAAGTAACCTGGTAGGCACGCAGCATGAGCTCGCCGCCGGCTTTGCTGGCTGCATAGGGACTGTTGGGCAGGAAGCGGTCGCCCTCGACAGATAATCCCTCATCGACATCGCCGTAGACCTCGTCAGTGGATACCTGACAGAAGCGTCCGATGCCGTGTTTGCGCCCTTCGTCCAGCAGGATGTATGTGCCGACGACATCGGTATGAATGAAAGCGTCCGGCGCCAGGATGCTGCGGTCGACATGACTTTCGGCGGCAAAGTTGACGATGGTGTCGATGTTGTGTCGCTGCAAGACATGGCGCACGGTCTCGCGATCGGCGATGTCGCCGCGCTCGAAGCGGTAGTTTGTCTCGTCGCTGACCGGCAGCAAGTTGTCGACATTGCCAGCGTAGGTCAATTTGTCGTAACAGATGATGTTGTAATCGGGATAGGCGGCGATCATGTGGCGGATGAAAGCGCTGCCGATGAAGCCGGCGCCGCCCGTTACCAGAATGTTCTTCATCGCGCCCCCGTCCCTAGACCCAAAGCGTGCTATGGTCGCCCAGGTTCATCTTGATGCCGCTGGGTTTGCCGGCACTGCGTCTGACGGCGGCATTGCGCCCGATGAGACTGTCCCGCAAGGTGGCGTCAATATCGCTGACGCGGCTGTTCTCCAGGATGATGCTGCGCTCAATCTCGCAGTTGGCGATCTCGCAGCCGTGATAGATGCTGGTGAAAGGTCCGATATAGCTGTCTCGTATCACTGTCCCTTTGCCGATGATGGTAGGTCCGCGCAAGACGCTGTTGATGATGCGCGCGCCCGCCTGCAGCGATACCCGCGCGTCCACCGACGAGCTCTCGTCAATCTCGGCGCAATCGGCGATGCAGGGCGCCGTTTCTTCTAGCACATAGCTGTTGGCTTCCAGCATGTCGGTGGGCTTGCCGGTGTCGATCCACCAGCCGCGGTGCACATGCGGGAAGACGCTGTAGCCGTGGTCGATCAGCCACTGGATGGCGTCGGTGATTTCATATTCGCCGCGTGCCGACGGCTGAATCGCGTCTACGGCTTCAAATACATGCCGGTCGAACATGTAAATGCCGACCAGCGCCAGGTTGCTGGGCGGGTCGGCCGGTTTCTCAATCAGCTGTTCAATGCCGCCATCCGCCCGCAGTTTCGCCACGCCATAAGCCGAGGGATTTTCCACTTCCTTGAGCACAATCTGGCTGTTCCAGTCGTTGTCGGCGAAGTCGCGGATGAGCTGGCTGATGCCACCCTGGATGACATTGTCGCCCAAGAACATCACGAAGGAGTCGTCTTGCAAAAAGTCGCGCGAGATCTTGACGGCGTGCGCCAGGCCGTCCGGGCTGTCCTGCGGGATATAGGTCAGCTCCACATCCCAAGATGCGCCATCACCAAGCGCCGCCTTAATTTCGGGCGCGGTATGCCCCACCACAATGCCAATTTCGCGGACGCCAGCTTCGCGGATCGCTTCAATGACGCGAACCAGCACCGGCTTGTTGGCCACGGGGATAAGCTGCTTGGCGCGCGTGTAAGTCAGCGGGTAGAGGCGCGTGCCCTTGCCGCCACTGAGGATGAGTCCCTTCATCGCCGCGCTCAATAAGCCACCTGGTTCTCACGCGGGGCATTGGTCAGCACAGCGCCGACGATGCGTACATGCACGCGCTCCAGGGCTTGACGGGCTTGCGCGGTATGGTCTCGGCGCGTGTCGCCAGCGCGCACCGCCAGCAGCGCGCCATCCAGCTTGATGCCCAGCAGCGCCGCATCCGTGGCCGCCAGCACCGGCGGACTATCGAAGAGCACATAATCCGCTCGCCCCTTCAGCGCCGAGATGATTTCGTCCATGCGCTTGCCACCCAGCAGATCAGCCGGGTTCGGCGGCAGCGCGCCCGCCGACAGCACCTGCAAGTTGTCGATTTCGGTATCGTGAAGCGGCGGATCGCCCAGCGCGCCATCATCCACCATCATCTGGCTCAGTCCGCGGGAGTTGTCCAAGCCCCAAATGCCGTGCTGCTGCGGCTGCCGCAAATCAGCATCGACCAGGATGGTGCGATTCCCGCCCTGCGCGAAAGTCACCGCCAGGTTCGCCAGCGTAGCGCTCTTTTGATCGTCTCGCGCCGCCGAGGTAACCAAGAGCGTATGTATGGGGCTCTCGACGCTGCTGAACATCAGGTTGGTGCGCAGGCTGCGGTAGGCTTCGGCTGCGGCGGAGCGTGGCTGACTGAGTGTGATTAAGTTTGGCGTCGCCATCTTTATATCCTGTACTACGCATATTGCGCCGCTTCGCGAGTGTCATTCTATCGCAGCTGCCGTGAGATCGTCAGGGCGCAATCAGCGGTCGCAAGGCATATACATTGACGTCGCATGGAAGTCTCACGCGCCATGGCGGCCCAGATCCAAGTCGACCAGCTGCAGGCCGGTTGTGTCCAAACGCTCGGCGATTTCATGCAAGGTCTCGCCCGTCAGCGGATGCGCGTAATCCGGCGCCAAGTTCGCCAAGGGCAGGGCGCAATGGGCGTAGCGGGTGATGTCCGGGTCTGGGATGCGCCAGGGCTTGCCGCCATAGGCAAAGGCTTCGTCATTCCACAGCGCGATATCCAGATCGATCGTGCGCGACGCATTGATGTTCTGCGGATCTCGCACGCGCTTGAGCTGCTTCTCGATACGGTCGATGACACTACGCTTGAACTCTATCGGTTCACGCAGGGTATGCGCCTTGACCGCCATATTCAGAAAATGCGGCTGCCCGGCATCACCTTGTGGCGGACTGCGATACACGGGCGAAACAGCCAGCACAACCGTCCAACGTCGCAGCAGCGCCACTGCCGCGGGCAGATTGACTTCCGGCGCGATATTCGAGCCCAACGACAAGAATACGATATTGCGACTGTAATCTTCCGGACGGCGCTGAATGCAAATGCCTACCGAGTCCGCATGCCGCAACGCGCCCGGTTTGTGTATGCGGGCTTCTACATAAGACGCGCCAAACTCCAGCGTCGCCAGGCAGGCGATGCTTTCCGCCAGTTTCTCGACCAGCGCGAATTGCCCGGTTTCTGCCAGCGTGATGACGGCTTTGGCGATGGGTTTGTAATTGAGCGCGTCGGCAGGATCGTCGCTTTCGCCAGCCCGGCGCTTGTCTGTGCCAAGCCGCAAATTGACGACGATGTCTTGTGGCGCGTCCAGCTCGTGCGGGCTGAAGCCGATACGCGCGTGCAAACGCAGATTCGAGATCTCAATGATGTCCATTGCCGCGCAGTGTAGCATCATTTTGCGGTAGCTCGTTGGCTGGCAGCCATGAATCTGTCGCGGGATCGGGGCAGAAGCAAGGCCAAGCAAAAGATTGAGCGACAGAGGACACAGAGGACACTGAGATTAAGGGGTTGTAGAGGCGCGCTGGCTGGCAGACACCCAAGCAATAGGATTCGTCTTCATCATCTACCCCTCCCCGAATCATCGGGCAGGGGAGCTAAGGCAGGCGGAATCACGACTCCGTATGGGATCCAGTGTTTGTGCGAATGTTCGGCGAAACCTTCTCCCGATGCTTCGGGGAGACCAAGGGGGTAGGCCATGTGCTGGCGAATAAAACAGGGGCGACCCACCGGGTCGCCCGCATACCCCACTCCCAAACCTCGCAATCTCCGTGTTCTCCGTCGTTCAATATATTTCGTTTTGGCCTTAGCGCGGCATGCTCGCATCCAGAGGCTTGCATTTTGCAATAAAGTCGGCATATACTAATTTGAAAGCAGACATAGCCTCTATTAAGGAGTCTGTTTCACTTTCAAAGGACAATTCAATGACGCACCGTGGAAACAGATTGGCTGAAGCAATTAGCAGCCATGAAACGCAAGTGGTAAGCGCAACAGACAGCAGTGTTCAGCAGCTTTTGCAATCGCCGGAATTCCTTAGGCGATACGGGTTGTACAGCCAGCCAGTTGATGAAGCGGAAGTGAAGCGCGCTATCGTCGATTTGCTCTATGCTGTCGGCGAGCACCCCAGCCGCGAAGGCTTGCTCGACACGCCTAAGCGCGTCGCCAAAGCCTATCGCGAACTGGTCAGTGGTTATACGACCGACCCCGTCAAGTTGGTGAACAACGCCATCTTCCATGTCGATTATAATGACATGATCGTCGTCTACGACATTGAGTACTACAGCTTGTGCGAACATCACCTGCTGCCCTTCATCGGGCGCGCTCATGTCGCCTATATTCCAGACGGCAAAATCGTTGGGCTCAGCAAAATCCCGCGCATCGTCGATATGTTCGCCCGCCGCTTGCAAGTGCAGGAACGCCTGACCCAGCAAGTCGCGGATTTCCTTGACGAAGTGCTGCAGCCGCGTGGCGTGGCGGTGGTGATGACCGCAAAGCACATGTGCTCAATGATGCGCGGCGTCAAGAAACATCACTCCAACCTGGCCACCAGAGCCATGCTGGGCGACTTCCAAAACGACCGCCAGCTTCGCGACGAATTCGTCTCGCAGATTCCGCGCCAGCCAATGCTCTAGCAACTTACCGCTTTTGTGCATTGCGGCGCGGCGGGGCTATGCTATACTACGACTTGTCGCTCGCCTATACGCTTGCGGCACTCATCAAGAGCG
Source organism: Anaerolineae bacterium (assembly GCA_034420985.1). Classification (GTDB taxonomy): domain Bacteria; phylum Chloroflexota; class Anaerolineae; order Aggregatilineales; family Phototrophicaceae; genus UBA6055. The sequence goes on from DAOUKU010000065.1 coordinate 406,831, forward strand.
AGTGAGAGAACCGGCTCACTGAACTCGCGGCAACCCCCGATGCTTTCGGGACGGTGCTAAATCCGGCAGGGTTTGTACTCTGGCAGATGAGCGTCTCCCCAGCAAGGACTTCTGCGCCCGCTGCCCCGCATGGCGTTTTTTGTTGCCGCAGAAAGGTCGACAATGCCTAGCACTTTCATGACTGCGCCCCAGTATTTCTTCACTTCGGAGTCGGTCTCCGAGGGGCACCCCGACAAGATTTGCGATCAAATCAGCGACGGTGTGCTGGATGCCATCCTGACGCAAGATCCCGCTGCCCGCGTCGCTTGTGAAGCCGCCACCACCACTGGGCTGGTCGTCGTCATCGGCGAAATCACCACCAGCGCCTATGTCGATATTGAGGCCATCGCGCGGCAAACCTTAGCCGACATCGGCTATACCTGTTCGGAAGTTGGCTTCGACGCGCAGACCTGCGGCGTGCTGATTTCTGTGCATGAACAGTCGCCCGATATCAAAGCCGGCGTTGATACCGCGCTGGAAGCCCGCGGCGAGGAAACCGGGCAGGACGAGCTGGAAGCCACCGGCGCTGGCGACCAGGGCATGATGATCGGTTTTGCCTGTGATGAAACTGCCGAGTTGATGCCCTTGACCGCGTCGCTGTCGCACCGGTTGATGCGGCGTCTGGCGGCGGCGCGCAAATCCGGCGATATGGCTTGGCTGCGCCCCGACGCGAAGTGCCAGGTCACCGTCGAATACGCGCATGGCATCCCGCAGCGCATCGATACCATCGTCGTATCCACACAGCACGCCTCCGAAATCACTCAGACCGAGATCTGCCGGCAAATTATCGGCTTCATTCAGCGCGATGAAGAATGCGCCAAGTGGGTGGATGCCGACACGATTTACCACATCAATCCTTCGGGAAGGTTCGTCATGGGCGGTCCGATGGGCGATGCCGGTTTGACAGGACGCAAAATCATCGTCGATACCTACGGCGGCGTGGCGCGGCATGGCGGCGGCGCCTTCTCCGGCAAGGACGCCACCAAAGTCGACCGCAGCGCAGCCTATATGGCGCGTTATGTGGCGAAAAATGTAGTGGCGGCGGGATTGGCGCGGCGCTTCGAGTTGCAGCTTTCCTACGCCATCGGCAAGGCGGAACCGACCTCGCTGGCCGTGGAGACATTCGGCACGGGCCTGGTGAACGATGCTGTGATTGAGCGGCTGATCCGCCACAACTTCGATATGCGCCCGGAAGCCATCATCCGTCAGCTAGGACTGCGTCGTCCCATTTTCCAGCAGGTCGCGGCTTACGGGCATTTTGGTCGCGAAGATCTAGCTGTGCCCTGGGAGCAGACGGATCAGGCGGCTGTCCTGCGCGAGCAAGCCGGATTAGACTAAGCGGGCATGGACAAGCCACCGCGTATCTGCGACTACGGCGATTCGAGCTATCGCACGGACTTTTGGGCAGGGCAGGGGCGCGCCTATGAAGATGCGGTGGAACGGCGGGCGCTGCGGCGTCTGCTGCCTGCCAATGGCAGGCGGTTGCTGGAAGTCGGCGCGGGCTTCGGCAGGCTCACGGACGAATACGCCATGGTTCGCCAGGTCGTGCTTCTGGATTATTCGCTGGAGCAGCTGCAATACGCGCGCGGGCGATATGGCGACGAGGGCTATGTCTATGTCGCCGCTGATGCCTACCAGATGCCCTTCCGCGCCGGCGCATTTGACTGCGCGACCATGATCCGCGTCATTCATCATTTTGTGGATGTGCCGTCCGTACTGGCGCAAATCAGCCGCGCGATGGCGGGCGGCGGGGTGTTCATCCTGGAATACGCCAACAAGCGCAACCTCAAAGCCATGCTGCGGCATGCGCTGGGACGCAATGGCTGGAGCCCCTACGCGCCAGAAGCCGTGGAATTCGTGGAACTGAACTTCAACTTTCACCCCGCAACCATGCGTCATCAGACCGCCGACCAAGGCTTCGCGCTGCAGCGACAAGTACCGGTATCCTGGTTTCGCCTGGGTCTATTAAAGCGCAGCCTGCCAACCAGCCTGCTGACGGGCTTGGACGCAGTCATGCAGCGCAGCGGATGGGCTTACTCGCCCAGCGTCTTCCTCGATTTGCAGCGGCAGGGCGACGCGCAAATGGCGGCTGCGGACTCAGTCGACCCCCTGGCATTTCTCCGTTGCCCGCGCACGGGCTCCGTGCTGCGCAGGCAAGACAAGGCGCTGGTCAGCGAAAATGGGCTGCGCTGGGGTATCCAGGATGGCGTCTACGATTTTCGTGAGCCCCTAGACGAGGCTTGACAGCCAGGCGTCGATTTCGCTGGCGAGAGCCTCCGGCTGCTCCAAATGCACCATGTGGCCTCCGCCGGGTATCACGCAGAGCCGCGCGTCAGGAATGCCCGCAGCCAGTTCCGCGCTGAGTTTGGGCGGCGTCATTTTGTCCAATTCGCCAGCGACGACCAGCGCAGGCACGCGGATTTCCTGCAATCGCAAACGGATATCAAAACCGGCGCAAGCTATGAAATCTCCCTGCAAGACCGCAGGGTCGCAATCCCGCAAGATGGCTTCCGCAGCTTCAACGAGCTCGTCTTCTGCGCCTGGCGCCCACATCCAGCGCAGCAACTGCTTTATCGTGGCCTCAGGAAAGGCAACGATAGCCTCTATCAAGGCGGGATTGACCGGCAGCCGCGCGCCTGTGCAGATCAGCGCCAGCCCAGCAACGCGCGCTGGCATCTCTAGCGCCAGCCATTGCGCGATGGCGCCGCCCATGCTGTGCCCGACCAGGATCGCGCTATCGATTTCCAGCGCATCCATCAGCGCTAGCATGTCTCGCCCATAGCCAGCGATATCGCTATGTCCATCGCCAGCGCTCTTGCCATGCCCGAGCAAATCGGGCAGAACGGCGTTTAGTCGCGCATGCCGCCGCAGTTGGATGGGGAAATTCAAATGTGAGCCGCCCGCGCCGTGGATCAATATGGCGGCAGGTGCCTCTTTGTCCCGGCGCTGGTCTGCCACCCACATGTTGCCGCGGCCTGTCCTAACATGAGGCATATAGGCTGTCTCACTGGCATTTTTCCTGACCTGCATTTTACTAAGTAATCCCAACGAAGACATAAGAAGACTTCGCGCTGCCTCTTAGCGGGCGAGGCAATGCCTCGCCCCTACAACTCACGATCTCTGTGCCCTCGGCGGTTCAATCTCGTTCTTTGTATCATTTGTCTGCGCTATTGACCGCCACCATCGCGTCGTGCAAACTAGCTTGCTGTTTGCACTTGCTGCTAGGAGCCATGCTGTGAAGCCGACCGAAAACGATCTTTCCAAACCCCGGACGCCAGCCCAATATCTGCGCTTGTTTCTGACCGGCTTTGCCATGGGCGCGGCTGACATTGTCCCGGGCGTTAGCGGCGGCACCATGGCTTTCATCCTGGGCGTCTACCAGACATTGATCGACGCCATCAAGTCCTTCAATGTGACGGCGTTGCGGCTAGCGCTGCGCTTACAAATCTCGCAGCTGCTGGAGCATGTGTCGCTGCGATTTCTCCTGGCGCTGGGCTTGGGCTTGCTGACCGCGGTGCTGCTGCTGTCCAGCTTTTTGAGCGCGACCCTGGATGACGCCGCCGGGCGCGTGCTGCTCTTCGCCTTCTTCTTTGGGCTGGTGCTGGCATCGATTCTCACCATCGGCGTTAAAGTGAACTGGCGTTCATCTTCCGCGTTGATATTCGCGCTGGGCGCCGCAGCGGCTTTCATCATCGTCAATATCGTGCCGGCCGATGCGGATCACTCGGCGCCAATGCTCTTCGTCAGCGGCATGATCGCCATCACTGCCATGATCTTGCCCGGCATCTCCGGTTCCTTCATGCTGCTGATTTTGGGGCAATATGATTATGTGCTGACCGCGGTTAGCGAGCGCGACCTGCCGCTGGTCATCATCGTGGGCTTGGGCGCCGTGGTCGGCATCATCGCCTTCTCGCGCGTGTTGAGCTACCTGCTGGCGAATTATTACAACCGGACTGTAGCGCTGCTGGTCGGCTTCATGGCGGGTTCTTTGTGGAAAATCTATCCGTGGAAGCAATGCCTGGAAAGCGATCTCGACCGTCACGGCGACTTTCGCTGTCTGGCCGAACAGAACATCGCGCCCGACCCCGGCTCCGATACCTTTGTCGTAGCAATTCTGCTGCTGCTGGCAGGTTTCGTGCTGGTCAATGCGCTGGATCACATGCAGACGCGCGACAATCCCATCGTTCGCCTATTGTTCAAATGAGGCATATCTCCGCGGGCGGGCGCTGCCGAAAGGCTAATCCGCGTCGGGCTGTTCACGGCGCTGCTGCGTGCGTTCCAGCGCCTCCACAATTTCCTCCAGCCGAGAACGCGAAAGCACAGCCGTCACATTGACTGCGAGGGGTGGCTCGCCCTCATCATCGTCTGGAAGAGCAGTTTCTTCGAGCGCCTGGGCGATTTCCCGCCGGCGATGCACGGATGCGGCAATGGCATGCGTGGCGACTGGGCTAGTCAGCAGCACGAACAAGCCCAGCACCAGCAGCCGCAAAGCCGCTGTCGGCATCAAGAGCGCCGCGCCAGCCAGCAAGCCAAACAAGCCCAATGTCGCGACCTTGCCCGAGGCATGCAGGCGTGTCAGTGTATCGGGCATGCGGATGACGCCCAACACGCCCACCGCGCAAAAGAACAGCCCAAACAGCAGCGCCGCGACGCCCAGCAGTTCCAACGGCACCTAGAAATACCTGCCTTCCGAGATATATCGCGCGATGCTCAGCGTGCCGATGAAAGCGAAAGCCGCCAGCGCGATCGCCATATCGACCACCACAGTCGCCTCTTCCAACACCGCCAGCAGCACGATGATGCCCACCAGCAGCGTCGTGATGAGGTCGACCGCCGCCAGCCGATCGGGCAGCGAGGGACCGACGATGACGCGGTAAGAGGCGGGAATCAACAGCAAGACCAGCGCCAGCAATATCAAGCCGATGGCGGTTTGGGCAAGTTGACTTTCAATCATATCCCAGTATTCCCTTTATCCTGCGCAACCTGGTCGCCTGATCTGCTCCTAGCTGCTGCGCCGATTCATCAATGTTCAGGCTGTGCACGATCATCAACGCGCTGTCGCCCGTCTCTTCAAAGTCGACCACCAATTCGCCTGGCGTGATGGTGATACCATGCGCGCTGGCCGCCGAGATAAGCTCGCTTTGGCTGCTGTCCTGCGTATCAATGCGCGACATGCCTGGATTGATGGGCAGGCTGGGGCTCAATATGATGCGCGCCACATCAATACCCGCCAGCAGTACTTCGCGCGCCATGAGGAGCGTATAGGCGAGCAGATTGTACAATTGCCGCGCCGGATTCTTGAGCCGGAAGGTGTCGCCGCGGAAGCCAGTCGCGCCGACCATAACGATGCTGAACACATAGCCAAGCAGAAAATTGCCGACCGTCGGCTGCGCGGTATATATCGTCCAGCCCAGCGCCAGGGGTAAAGCCATGACCAGACGCTTGCCCAAGCTCGTTCTGTCCTTATCCGCCGCCATTATTCATCAACCCCACACCACCAATATAAACTTGCGGGTCCATCATCTGCCGCACCGTCTCGGTAATAAGTTGCAGCAGCGGCTCGGCGAAGACCGTGCCCAGCAGCAGACATACTGCAATTAGCAAAAACGGCGCGATCATGCTGTCGCCGACCGGCTTGGTCTCGCCTGTGCTCGGCAGAGGCGCTTGCTGGAAGATCTGTTGCCAGGCGCGGATCATATACATCAGCGTCAGGATGCCCGCCGCCACCACGATAATCAGGTTTGCCCAGTCCCCGGCATCAACGCCGCCCTGGATTAGTGTCAGCTTGCTGATGAATCCGTTCATCGGCGGCACGCCCGCCAGCGACAGCCCGCCCAGCAGCAACAGCCAGCCCAAGAGCGGCGGCAATCTTGCGCCGATGCCCCGTATATGGGCAAAATCGGCTGTCTTGATTTTACTGTAGCTGGCGACAATGCCCATCAGCATCAGCAGCGCTGACTTGATGAAAGCGTGATTGAAAGCGTAGACCAGCGCGCCAATCAGCGCCGCCATACCGCCCCAGCCGATGCCGACCAGGATGAAGCCGATCTGCGCGAAGGTCGAATAGGCCAGCATGCGCTTGGCGTTGTAGGTGCGTAGGGCGCCCAGGCTGCCAAATATGATGCCGATGACGCCCAGCACCGCCAGTAGCCGCTCCAACAAGGGCGCTTCCTCAATGAAAAGCAGCGTCACCAGGCGGAAGATGCCATAGACGCCGACTTTGACTACGATAGACGAAAGCATGGCGCTGATTGGCGTTGGCGCGGTGGTGTGGAAATCTGGCTGCCAAAAATGAAAAGGGAAGACCGCGCTCTTCAACAGGAAGGCGCAGAGCAGCATCAACGCGGCGGCCGGCGCCAGGAAGGGGCGCTCGCCAGTCAGCAGCGTCTGCGCGATCTCCGCCATATTCAACGTGCCAAATGTCGCGTACATGGCGGCGATGCCCAGCAGCAGGAAAAGCGTACCCATGGAGCTGATCAAGATGTACTTCAGCGCCGCTTCCAAGCCGAACTGATCATCGGAAATGGCCGTCAGCGACACCGATGCCAGCACCATCAACTCCATGAAGATGAAAAGCGTGAACAAATCGCCCGTCAGCATGGCGCCGACCAAGCCCACTTCCATCAACAGGAACAGCGGCAGAAAGGCCGGGTAAGTCATGCACTTGTCGTGACAATGATAGGTGTATAACAAACCAGCGACCATGATGGTGGTTACCATGAAGGCGAAGAGCGCCCCTAGGGCATCCGCCACCAGCACGATGCCATAGGGCGGCTGCCAGTTGCCCAGCGCGTAAGTTTGCACGCCGCTTTCATGGACTTGTAGCAGCAAGGCTGTTGCGAATATCCAAGCGATCACGCCCGTCGCTACGCCGATTTCTCGCTGCCGGCGGTTGGAACGCGCGAAGACCAATGTCAGGATCGCCCCCAGTAATGGTGTCGCCAGCGTCCCCAGCAGCAGCGAATTGTCCGTCATGCGTCGTCGCTCGCCTCGACCTAGTGCTTCAACTGCGTGACATCGTTGGAATCGACAGTGTCGTAGCGCCGCGAAATGATGTTGACAATGCCCAACACCAGCGAAAAACTGCCGAAACTCACCACGATGGCGGTGAGAATAAAGGCTTGTACGAGTGGGTCGCTGGTGGAGCGCCCAGCCTCCACATTGCTGAGATAGGGCGCGTACTCGCCTTCGAATGCGCCAGCCGCTACAAAGAACAAATTGATGGCCGAAAATAGAATCGCGAAGCCGATGGCTGCTTTGATCAGGTCGCGGCGCAGCAATTGGAATACGCCGATTCCAAACAATACGCCAATCGCCAGCGCAAACATAAACTCAGTCATGCTCCTCTGCCTTTCACTTGTTCACGCCAGCGCCAGCCAAGTCACCGTCCTCAGCCGCGCGACTCTTGGGATAGGCAATCGCTTCGATGATGATGCCCAGACCGCCCATGACTGTGATGGCGATGGCGACTTCAAAGATCAGCGACGAGGTGACATGCAAGCCGAAAGAGCCGACCAGATCATATATCCCTAGCGCCTTGTCGAATTCAACATGCCCCATGAAGCCCTTGCCGAGCACAATGGGGAAGAGGGCGTTAATGATGGCGATGACCAGCCCCAAGCGCACGATCTGCTCCGGGCGGAACCAGGGCAACTGTCGCCGCGCCTCATCATAACCCAGCACGATATACCGTAGCGAAACCGCCAAGCCGATGGTCACCCCCGCGGTGAAGCCGTCGCCCGGTCCGCTGCCGCCATACATGATTTGGGCGATGCCGATCAGGGTCGCGATGGGCAGGACAAAATGCGTGACCAGGCGCGTGAAAGGGGTCGACAAGCTGGTCGCGTCCTGTATCTGGTCAACGACTTCCGCTCTAAACTCTTGCAAACTATCTGGGGTTGCGGAACGAGGCGTCAAATTGCCGCCACCAGCCCGCCCCCGCCCCAACAAAGTCAACACGCCTAGCGCCGCCGTGGTAAACACCGCGATTTCCAGCAAGGTGTCTGTGCCGCGGAAATCTGCCACGATTGCGCCGACTACATCCTCCGTATTGACGACCGCTGTATTGGCCAGATGCCACTCGGCGATGCTGCGGCGTCCGGGGCGATTTTGCAGCGCAATCAGCGAAAAGACGAAGACCGCCACGCCGATCACGATGGAAATGCCCAGATCCCGCAGGAAGCCGAAATTGTACTCATGACGCCCTATCCACAAGTCGCGGATGACCTTGAGGCGCGCAGCCGAGCGGATCTGCCCCAACATGATGATGATGAGCACCGTCGCCATCGTTTCAACTAGCATTTGCACCAAAGCCACATCCGGCGCGTGATCGATCAGAAAGATGACGCCGATGGCATAGCCGATGACGCCATAGGCAATGGCGGCTTTGACATGCTCGCGCAAGACAACCGTCAGGACGCCCGCCACAATCGTCAGCGCCAGCATGGAGATTTTTGCCAAATCGGTAGTCGTCACCGACAGGTCTTGCGGCAGGAGGGACTGACCGGCCGTCACGGTAAACAGCGTGCCGGAAGCCACCAGCAGCAACGAGACCGAGCCCAAAATCCAGACTAAATAATAGCGAACATAGCCGGACTGAAAATATAGCAAGGCGCTGCCCGCCCAGTCGATGTAGTCGATGATCTCGCGGAAGACCAGGTCGCCGGAAAGCGGGAAAGTGATGCGGCGTATCAGTGGCTTGCGGACAATGTACAGCAGCAGTCCAGCCAACAGAACACCCGCGCTAAGCCAGAAGACTTCGTTGAAGCCAGCGAAGAGATACAGTTCAAAAGACTTTGACACAGCCAGCCGCAGCAGCGGGATGACCAGCGGCTCCAGCAAAAAGCCCATGACCAGCGAGCCCAGCGCCAGCAGCAGCGGTCCGGCGTAAATCGGCGCTGGCGGTTTGTGAATGTGCAGCCCGCGCGGACGCCGCCCCAGGAAGACATCGCCAATCAGCATGTAACCCGCCAATGTCGTGAAAGCAGCGCTGATCAGGGTCACCAGCATCACCAGTCCAGTCCAGGGCGCGCTGTGATGCAGCAGCGCGTCCAGCAGAACTTCTTTGGCGACGAATCCCATCAGGAAGGGCACCCCCGCCATGGACAGTGCCGAAATCACAGTCACCCAAAACAGGGCCGGCAGCTCCTTGCGCAAGCCGCCCAGGCGACTGATGCGGCGTGTGCCGGTCGCATGATCAATAGTGCCTGCCACCATGAAGAGCGCCGACTTGTAGAGCGCATGCGCAATGATGCAGACCAGTGCCGCCTTCATGCCATATTGGTTTGGCAAGCCCAGCAGCGCCATAATCGCGCCAAGCTTGCTCACCGTCGCGTAGGCCAGCAGCCCTTTGAGATCGTCCTGCTTGACGGCGAAATACGCGCCAACGAGCATGGTCAGCAGACCGGTCGTCAATAGCGCGCTCGTCCACAAATCCCCCTGGACCATGACCGGCGACAGACGCGCTGCCAGGTAGATGCCGGCTTTGACCATGGTGGCGCTGTGCAGGTAGGCGCTGGCTGGAGTAGGCGCGCTCATAGCGCCCGGCAGCCAAAAATGGAAAGGAAATTGTGCGCTCTTGGTGAAGCAGCCGAGCAAAATCAATGTCGTAAAGAGAGGAAACCATTCATGCTCGTGCAGAGTCTTCAGTTGCAGGATGGCATCCAGTTCGGAAATGAACAGCCCCCCCGCGTTCGGCTGCGCGATCTGGCCGGCGGCTGCGCTGAGCATGACCAGCCCGATAATCAGCGCCAGCGCCCCGCCGCTGGTCACAAACAGCGCCTTGAATGCGCCCGCTCGCGCCTCGCTGTCCTTTTCTCCCTTGAAGCCAATCAGCAGAAACGAAGTTACGCTGGTGAGTTCCCAGGCGATGAAGAGCATGAGCAGATTGCCGGACAGCACCAGCGCCAGCATCGCGCCGGCAAAGCCAGCCAGCCATACCATGAAGCGATTGTGCTCGGCGGCGTCGTCAAAATAGTAGCCCGCGAAGAAAAAAATCAGCGCGCCGACGCCTGATATGATCAACGCGAATAGCAGCGACAGCCCGTCCAGGTAGAAGGACAAGCTGATGCCCAGCGCCGGCATCCACTGGAGGCGCTGGATGATCTCGCCCTGCGCCTGCACAGCCGGGAAAGCGCCGACCAGCCAAGCAAAGAGCGCCGCCATGACCAGCGCGCTCAGATGCGTCTGCGCCGCTTTGCCCAAATTCGCGCGGATAAATGGCGTCGCCAGCAGCAGGGCGAGGCAGAATGGCGCTGCGGTGATGAGGACGAGTTCCATAAGGGGCGGCGTATTCAAGCTTTCTTCGTATTTTACAGGAGATGTCTATGCGACTGTTTGCGCCAGGCCACAGGTTCAAACGCTAGAGAAATCTCGCGCGTCGACCTATGGTGAAATCAGCCAAGCCATTCCTATGCGCGATTGTAAGAACATGACAAGCCGTTGGCGGTCATCAAGCCAGCCGCCGTTGCAATGCCGCCGTCAACGCCGGGACGACTTCATAGAGATCGCCGACGATGCCATACCGTGCTAGCTTGAATATCGGCGCTTGGGCATCCTTGTTGATGGCGACGATGATTTTGCTGTTGCGCATGCCCGCCTGATGCTGGATAGCTCCGCTGATGCCGCAAGCGATGTACAAATCTGGGTTGACCACCTTGCCTGTCTGCCCGACCTGATGCTCGTAAGGGATGTAACCGGCATCCACCGCCGCGCGACTGGCTCCCATGGCCGCGCCCAGCACCTCCGCCAGTGGCGCCAGCACATTGGCGAATCCGTCTTTGGCTTTCCAGATGGTGGCCGCCTCGCCACTGAGATCGGCTGGCGCGCTGCGGGGGTTATTCGCCATACCGCGCCCGCCACTGACGATGATAGCTGCATCGCTTAGGTTTACGCTGCTGCTCTCTTGCACAAAGCCTTCGATCAAGGTCGCGATGGAGTCCGGCGTATCGACCGCTGGCACAGTCTGGATGCTCGACGCAGCGTCGGCAGTCGGAGAGGGTGCAGGGAAGGCGCGCGCGCGCAAGGTAACAAAGACTGTTTCGGTATTGGCGACCATGTCCATCAGCACCTTGCCGGCGTAGGCGGGTCGCCTGCCGATGATGCGCCCCTCTACGCGCCGCAGCGCCACCACATCAGAAATTAATCCGCTGCCCGTATCACCGGCGGCGCTGGCCAACAATTCGCGACCGCGGCTGCTCGCCACAGCCAGCACGACGCTCGGTTTGTGTTCCGTCACCAGTTGGCTGAGCAGGGCGGCATGAGTCTCCAGCCGATAGTCCGCCAGGCTGGCGTCGCTGCAGACCAGTGCCTTGCGCGCGCCATAAGCCCCAGCCTGTGCGGCAATCTCGTCGGCATTTTCGCCGAAGATTAGCGCCGTGACTTCACAGCCTCTATCCGCAGCGAGCGGTGCCGCAGCGCCCAGCGCCTCCCAACTGCTGGAGATGGCGCGCCCGGCGTAGCTCTCGATCCAGACGAAGACGCTCACAATACTTTCTCCTCGAACAAGCGCTCGACCAAGGTTTCGACTTTTTCTTCGACGCTTTCGCCAACGATGACTTCCGTACTGACTTCGCGCGCGGGCGGGTTGAAGTACCGCAAGGCGCTGGTGGCTGGTCTTGGCAGCTCGACCCCCAGATCGGCCGCTGAGTAGACTGGGATTTTGGCTTTGGCGGCCTTGCGGATGCCCAGGAAATTGGGATAGCGCGGCTCGTTAATGTCTTTCATCACCGAGATGACCGCGGGCAGCTTGGCGGACATTACCTGCTTGCCACCCTCCAGCATTTTCTCGACCTTGATGCTGCCAGTTGCCGTATCGACTTCCAAAATTGCCGAAACATAACTCAGCATCGTCCAACTCAGCCGCCGCGCCAACTGCAGACTGTGCTGGTCAGTCGCGACATCAATGCTCTCTTTGCCAAAGACGACCAGGTCGACATCGCCCAGCTTGCGCAGAACTCCCGCTGCCAGCGCTGACCAGGTCAGGCTGTCGTTCATGTCCGCGCCGGTTTCTTCCACGCGAATCGCCTTCTGCACGCCCATCGCCAGGCTGTGCTTCAATGTATCATTATGCAGTTCGCCACCGATAGCGATGACGGTCGACGCGCCGCTGTGCTGCTTCGCCTGCGCGATAGTCTCTTCCAGCGAGTATTCGTCCCAAGGATTCACCACAGTGGCGACATCGCCCCAGGTCACCGCGCCGTTATCATCGACCCAAACTTTGGCGGCTGTATCGGGCGTGCTGCGCGTGAAGGTTACAACATGCACGGCGCTTATCCTCTCGCTCGCTTGTGAGGCTCATTGTACTCGTCCGCTTGGCAAATGCTTATGCCCACCTGTCGCAGTTCGCGCGCTTGCTTCGGGTCTAGTTGCGTACCTTGCAAGTTGGCGCGCCACCAATTGACGCCGCGCAAATCCGCATCCCGCAGGTCCGCGCCGCGCAGATCAGCCCGAGCCAAATTGGCTTCTCGCAGATCGGCCCCGGTGAAATTCGCGCCTTCCAACTTGGCTTCGCGAAAGTGCGCCTCTCGCAGGTCCGCGCCGCGGAAATCCGCGCCTTGCAGTTGAACATAAGCGAAATAGGCGCCGCGCAGCCGGGCGTTCACAAAGCGCGCTCTCTCTAGTCGCCAGGCGGCCAGCAACGCCCCATCCAGGCGAGCCTTTGACCAATCCACATCGGACAAACTGCCGTCCTGGTGCGCTAACCGTTCCTGCAACGCATCTAATGCCGCTTGCGTAGCTGAATCTCGCAGCTGTGGCACGCGGGCGATGAGTTTCTCGGTCGGCATCAGCCCGTACCAGCGTTTGCCGAGTCTGCGTTTGACGCCCTTCAGCAGGGGCATGCCTGTATCCGTGATCCGTGGCTGCGCCACGCAAGCATAACGACCGCGCTAGGCTGCGGCAAGATGAGCTTGCTGACTATCGAGGCGGATTGGTCAGTTTATAAGATGCGCCGCCTGCGTTTTTTGTGAGTTTCTGCCATTAAGCCGCTTATGCCATTTGGGTACGCTTGTACATATCTACCAGAAATGAAACGCCGCTGAATGGCTGTCGTCACCAGAAGCGCGCCGACGCTGATCACCACTTACCTGGAAATGACCTCCCGGACGGATTTTGCGCCGGCCTATGTACGCGCGCAAGACATCGAAATCGTCTTGATGGAGATGCCCGATCTGGCTTTCTACAAATTCCTGTATCAGTCGGTTGGCGAGGAATGGGCATGGCGCGACCGCCTGCAAATGCCTAATGCTGAGCTGCGCAGCATCCTGGCCTCGCCCGATACCCAAGTGCATATCATGTATGTAAGCGGCTCGCCAGCCGGTTATGTTGAGCTCTATCGCCATGCCGATGACTCGGTGGAAATCGCTTATTTTGGCTTGCGGCGGGATTACATGGGCCGCGGCTTGGGCAAGCATCTGTTGAGTTATGGCGTGGCGCGTGCTTGGGACATGGGGGCGGAGCGGGTCTGGCTGCACACCTGCAATCTGGATGGTCCGCATGCGCTGGCCAATTATCAGAAACGCGGCTTCCGCATATACGATGTCGTTGAAGAGCCCATGCCAGCGCTCTACACCTGAGGCAGTTGCTCCGCGACCGCGTCGATCAGCACGCTATCCGCGCCATCCCATGCCAGACAGACGCGATCAGCCAGCCCAGCGTAACGCTCGCTGATCTTCGCCAGAACTGCGTCCGGCTCAGCCACGATGGCGATCTCATGCAGCATCTTATCCGGGATCTGCGCCGCCATCTCATCCCATTTTCCAGCCCGCGCCATGCTTGCCAGCTGCATGGCGACATCGTCCCAGCCGTGATGTGCCATGACGCGGCGATAGCTGGGCGTACTGGCGTAGAAGGCGATGCGTTCGCGGGCTTCTGCTTCGGCTTGACGCGTCGCCTCGGGCTTAGCGCCGCTGACGACGAATACAGGCAGCGTCAAGAAAAACGCTTCGCGCTGGCGATCAGCTGATGCCAAGCCCTCGTCAATGGCGGGCAAAATGACCTCGCGCAGATAGGCAGGGGTGTGGAAGGCGTGGGCATGCAATCCCGCGCAGGTTTCGCCCGCTAGCCGGCACATGCCTGGATTGACGCCAGCCAGATAAATCGGGATATCCGGATGCGCGATGGGTCCCGGATTGAAGAACGGCGACATGAGGCGGAATTGGTAGTGCTGACCGCGGTAACGCAGACGAGCGTCTTCTTGAAAGGTTAGCCAGATGGCGCGCAGGCTCTCGATGTATTCGCGCATGCGCCCGATGGGGTCCGACCAGCTTTCGCTGAAGCGGCGCTCGATATGTGCGCGTACCTGCGCCCCCAAGCCCAGCGCAAAACGTCCCTGGCTCTGTCGCGCCAAGTCCCAGGCGATCTGCGCCGTCACCATCGGGCTGCGCGGGAAGGCAAGGGCGATTTGTGTGCCCAACATGATCGACTTGCTCTCCGACGCGGCGATGGTCAAGGGCAGGAAAGGGTTGCGCGCCGTTTCGGCGGACCAGGCGGCGTCAAAGCCCAGGTGCTCGGCACGCGCAACCAGGGCGGCATCCGCGCGCAGATCGCCCGATGGGAAGAAGGAGATGTCAATCTTCATGCGCTGTCCATCCTTCGCCGCTTCACAATTTCAATCGATGACCATTTTCCTGCAGCCAGGCTCGCCAGTGTCGGTACTCTGGACAAATCGCCGCCACTATTCCCCAGAAAGCCTGACTGTGATTCAGCTCGCGCAGATGGCAGAGCTCATGAATGATGACATAGTCAATAGCTGCGTCCGGCGCCATCATCAGCCGCAGGTTGAAGTTGAGATTACCTTTTGCCGAGCAGCTGCCCCAGCGCGTCTTCTGGTGCTTGATGCGCAGCGCGCCGTAGCGGAAGCCGTGCTGATCCGCCAGTTCGCGCGTTCGCTGTGGCATGTAAGTTTTGGCTTGCTGACGATACCAGGCCACGACTGCCTGGCGTCGTTCGTCCAGCGTCGCTTCGGCATGGCAATGCAGCGCCAGCGATGCCCTAGCCAACTTCACGCGGGCTCTATCGCCATTGCGCGTTGAGGACAATCGCAAGCTGTAGGGCTGGCCGCGGAAGTGATAGACTTCGCCGGACCGGTAGCTGCGTTGTGGCTGCGCCGCGCTGGCATCGGAAAGCCGCTTCATGGCGCGCAGTATCCAATCGGCATTGCCCTGCAGCACTTCCTCCGGGGCGGGCTGCCGCCGCCGCGTGGGATAGACGACCTCCAAGCCGGTTTCCTGCTGCAGTTTGACCAAGACGCGTTTGGCGCGCTTGCTAATGCGCACACTATAGTCGATGCGCTGCCCCTGCAATTCAAATTGCGGCATCAGCTGGCGAAGGCTTTCGCGGCATGCTGCCAGAGCGGGCGCTTGCTGCTGTCCGCTGGCTCAAAGGGAAAATAGAAGCCGGCGCGGTCGAGCAGTCCCTCATAACGCTCGCGCAGCATGTAGGGCAGTTCCTCCGCCGCGCCTACAATGGCGAACTCCGCTAACATGTCGTCGCTGATGAGGCTGTGCATCTCCGTCCATTTGTTGCGCCGCAACAGGGCATTCAACTTCGGCACGATGTCCTGCCAGCCATGCAGTTCCAGCACGGGTCGATAGCTGGGTGTGCTGGCGTAGAAGGCGATCTGCGACTTGGTCATGACTTTGCTCTCCGCCACTTCCGCCTCGTTCGCGCCGGTCACGACGAAAACGGCGCTGGAAAGCTGCAACGGCTCTGTCAGTTGGCTTTTGGCGCGTCCTGCCTGGAAGGCGGGCAGCAAGATTTCGCGCAGGTAACGCGGACTGTGATAGGAATGCACATGGAAGCCATCACAAACCTCGCCCGCCAGGCGCGCCAGCCCCGTATTGACGCCAGCGATGTAGATGGGAATCTTGTGCCAGGGCATGGGCGGCGGCGCGAAGAAAGGGGTCAACAGCGAAAAATCGTAATACTCGCCGCGATAATGTAATGGAGCGCCCGTTTGGAAACTGTGCCAAATTGCCCGCAGCGCCTCAATGTATTCCCGCAGTTGCCGCAGGGGTTTGCCCCAGCGCGCGCTGAATCGCTTTTCGATATGCGGCTTGACCTGTGTGCCCAGCCCCAGCACAAAACGACCTCGTGATTGTTGCGCCAGGTCCCAGGCTGTCTGCGCCATCAGCATGGGGCTGCGCGGGAAGGCGATTGCGACTGCCGTGCCTAGCGAGATGTGCTGTGTGGACAAGGTGGCCTGTGCCAGCGGCAGAAAGGGGTTGTTGGCCGTCTCCGCCAGCCAAAGTCCGTTAAAGCCGTCAAACTCAACCGCGCGCGCCAGGTCGCCCACGGCGCTGAGGTCTTCGCTCAAAATACTGACTTCAAACTTCATCGGCGGTAGCAGCCTCGCTATTGATTCGCGCGCAGATTGTACCCTTCCGCAGCGACGCGGTCTAGCGCATAACGATTTTGGCAGCCCCGTGTTGTAGTAGTTACAATCAGACAGCGACCTCTCCAGCAGGCAGTGCGGTCGCCTGGCAACTACCAGCAAAGAGGTTTTGATGAGCGTACGAAACGCAAGATCAGTCAATATCGGGCTGCGGAATATCGTGGCGACGATTTTCATCGTGCTGGGGCTGGTCTTCGTTTGGGAGATCCGCGGCACGCTCATGCTGACCTTTGCTGCTGTCATCCTGGTCGTGCTCTTCACAATGCCGGTGCGGGTCCTGGTGCGCCGATTTCAGATTAACCGCCTGCTGGCGATTCTCATCAGCGTCATCGGTTTCTTCGCCGTGCTGGGCTTGATCGGGATGCCGGTGCTGCGCACGATCATCACCCAGTTTGACGCCTTGGCGACCGATGTTGTGCCGCAAGGTTTGGAACGAGCCCGCGAATCCATCACCCGCGAGGCGCTAGTGCAGACCATGCCCTGGCTAGATGGTGTCATCCCGGAAAACGCCAACGACCTAATTAACGACGACCTAATTAATCAGTTCATCTCGCAAGTGACGGACGCTGTCGGTCGGCTGGGTGGGACGGTGCTGCCGGTGGTCGGCGGTGTCGCCAGCACCATTTTGAGCGTGCTAATTATTTTCTTCCTCAGTATGTACTTGCTGGCGGAACCGGACTTGTATGTGAACGGCATCATCAAACTCACGCCGATTTGGTATCGCGAGCGTATGTTGATGGTCTTGCGGCGGATTGACAACACGCTGCGTGCCTGGTTGAGCGTTACCGGCGTGTCCATGGTGGTGGTGGCGATATTGACCGGGCTGGGCTTGGCGCTGCTGGGCATCAATGAGTGGCTGGCGCTGGGCGTGCTGGCGGGCTTGCTGTCCTTTATACCCAACTTTGGACCCTTGGTGGCGCTCGTTCCTTCCGTGGCGGTCGCCATTGTGCAAGCACAGGAGAATGTGATTTGGACGGCTGTGGTCATCTACGGCGTGTCTTTCTTCCAGAGTCAGATAGTCAGTCCCGTGTTGGCCAGCGAGCGCATGAATATGCCGGCGATATTGATCTTGCTCGGGCAGATCATTTTTGGCTTCTTCTTTGGCTTCCTCGGCTTGATGCTGGCAGTGCCGCTGAGCGCCTGCTTTGCCGTGCTGGTGGATGAGATGTATGTGAAGGATATCCTCGGCGACAATGCGGAGCCTGAAGCGGTTGCGCCTGACGATGCGCAATCACAGGCGGAGGCAATCAGCGAAGAACTTGCGCCGAACCCTGGCTAGCTGTGCGCTGCCAGTCTGTTTTGGATTTCGCCCTTGACAGATGTCTACCGACCTATAGACTTACGCGCGGTCAGTC
>DAOUKU010000066.1:0-27248 GCA_034420985.1 Anaerolineae bacterium
GTAAGGCAAAACAGAAAGGGGGGGGGGGGGGGGGGGGTGAGGGTATATTAACTCAGCGATAAGGAGAAGCGCAAAGGAGAAGCGCAATGAAGTACATATTTGCTATATTGTTCGCGGCATTGCTTGTACTGCCGGGCTTTGCTCAAGCAAGCGTCGACAACTGCTGTCAAGTCGGTCGCGCCTGCGAATCGGACGCCGACTGGCTGCAAGGCTGGTCCGATCATCAGGCTGGCCAGTGCGACGCGCCCGAGATGCCCGCCATGAGCCCGGCGGGGGCAACCAGCTACGCCTTCTCGGGACAGGGCAAGCACACGACCGGCGCCTTCATGCTGACGCCCGGCAAGTGGCGTATCACCTTCGAGTCTACGACCCCTGCATATATCGGTAGTTGGATTAATCAGCTTGACGACTTGGGCAATCGTGCCTGGAGTGCAGTGGACAAACGGGTTGGTCCGTGTCTGAAATCTCTGTACGCCCAGCGCAACGGTTGGGGATCAACCTATGCCCACTACGTGAGTATGTACAGCTGGGAGATGATCGTCACCAAGCCCTGCACGGTCGAGTTCTATGCCTACGAATTATCGGACGACAGTAGGGTCAGGGACCATGCCTGGGAATTCGCCCTGTATAGGATCAACATCAACTACTAAGCCGACAGCAGCAAACAAGACGATCGCGGGCGGGCTCCTGGCTCGCCCGCTTTCGATTCCCCCAACCCTCGCCCCCGCGCCTACTATTCCCAGACGCGCTTCTGCCAGCAGCGATGCTACAATGAGCGCCGGATCCATTTCACAACCACGGTGCTCGCACTGACCCCTTTTTCGGAGGCGAAGCCGCGCGTGACGAACTTGCCAACGAAACCATGACTCGGCTGGCAGCCGACAGCATACCCAGCGCCGCGCGCATTGTCCTCGTCTGTGGCTTGGCGCTATTCATCATCTTCGGCATTCGGCTGACCTTTTCGGTCTTTTTCGCCGAATTTGTGCTCGCCGAAGGCTGGAGCAGCCAAGCTGCCGCCAGCATCTTCAGCTTGAACATGCTGACTTTTGCCTTGACAGCGCCCTTGGCGGGCATGGCCTTGGACCGTTACGGACCGCGTCCCGTCTTTGGGCTGGGCGTCTGCCTGATGGCTGGCGGATTGTGGCTGTGCAGCGAAGCGAATTCTCTCAGCGACCTGCGGCTAGCTTATGGCCTAGTGGTGGGCGCAGGGCTGGGTATCACAGGCTTGGGACCAGTGGCCTCGGTAGTGGCGGGCTGGGCGCCGGCGGCGCAACGCGGACGGGCGCTGGGCATCGCCTTCGCTGGCACAGGCTTGGGCTCGCTGGTCTTTGTCCCGCTGGCGAATTGGCTGATCGCGCAGTTGGATTGGCGGGGAGCCTACCTGGCGCTGGCGCTGGTTTGCTTGCTGCTGCTGCCCTTGATGACGCTGGGCTTGCGGCGTCCGCCAGCGCAGAATCGGCAACCGGAGCTCGCGCTGCAAACAGCGACTCGCTGGCGAACACTACTGCGCAGGCCCGCATTTTGGGCGCTGATGCTGGTCGGGCTGACGGCGCTGGGTCCGCTGCGCAGCTTGACGGTGCATCAAGTGGCGCTGATGGAGACGGCTGGCGTGGCGCGTTCGCTGGCGGCGGCGGTGGTTGGCGCGGCAGGATTGCTGGCCAGCCTGGGATTCGTGGGCATGGGCTGGCTGTCGGATCGCTTCGGGCGAGCGGTGGCTTTCAGCATCGGCGCGGCGGGCTTGCTGGGCGCGGTGGGCTTGCTGCTGGCTTTGCAGGCGGGCGCGGATTCACGGTTGCTAGTCGGCTATGCGCTGCTCTACGCCCTGGGCGAGGCGACTCGCAGCAGTCAGTCGACAGCGCTGGCCAGCGATATCTTCCACCGGCAGGGCTTGGGCAGGATCAACGGGCTGGTCGGCGGGATGTTTGGGTTGGGCGCGGCCGCGGGACCGTGGCTGGTGGGGCGCCTGCGCGACGAAAGCGGCGCCTACGATGGCGGGCTGCTGCTGGTGGCGGCGATGGTGATTGTGTCGGTGGCCGCATTCGTGTTTGTGGCGCGGAGTGCAAGGGCAAATGCGCGCTGACAAGGTCTATGTCCAGGCGGGATGGGCAGCGAGTCAATCGGGCAACACAAGCGTCACCCCTTACAAGAGACGCCCTCGACTCGACGAGGGGTTATTGCAGATACTCGTAAGCGGGCAGGGTCAGGAATTCGCAGAAGTCGTCGGCGCGGATCATCTCATCAAAGAGGCGCATCGCCAGCGCAAAATGCCCCTCGTCAAAGCGCGCCTCGCCGACCTCGCTGCGGATGGCCTCCATTTCTTCTTCCAGCAACTGGGCATAGAGTGCAGTGCTAAGCTGTCGGCCATCCGCCATTGCCGCGCCGTGGTGTAGCCATTGCCAGAGTTGCGCGCGGCTGATTTCGGCGGTGGCGGCGTCTTCCATCAAGTGGTAGAGCGGCACGCAGCCATTGCCGCCCAGCCAGGCTTCCAGATACTGGATACCCACCTTGAGGTTGAGGCGGAGGCCGCCTTCCGTAATGTCGCCAGCGCAGGGCTTGAGCAAGTCAGCCGCGACTACCGAGACATCTTCGCGCTGTTTGTCCACCTGGTTGGCGGCGGGCATAAATTCATCGAAGACTTCGGCAGCCACCTGCACCAAGCCAGGATGCGCCACCCAGGTGCCATCATGCCCGTCTTGGGCTTCGCGCAGTTTGTCGGCACGCACTTTCGCCAGCGCCGCCCGGTTGCGGTCGGGGTCGTTGCGAATAGGGATTTGCGCCGCCATCCCGCCCATGGCATGTGCGCCGCGCTGATGACAGACCTTGATGACATGCAGGGTGTACTTTTGCATGAAGGGCACGGTCATGGTCACCTGCGCGCGGTCCGGCAGCAGAAAATCGCGGTGGCTGCGCAGCTTTTTGATGTAGCTGAAAATATAATCCCAACGTCCGCAATTCAGCCCGGCACTATGATCGCGCAATTCGTAGAGGATCTCCTCGGCTTCGAAGACAGCCAGGATTGTCTCGATGAGCACGGTGGCTTTGATGCTGCCTTGCGGGATGCCCAGCGCATCCTGCGCAAAGACAAAAACATCGTTCCACAAGCGGGCTTCCTGGTGGCTTTCCAGCTTGGGCAGGTAGAAATAGGGACCTGTGCCGCGATCCAGCGCCGCGCGGGCGTTGTGAAAGAAGTACAAGCCAAAATCAAAGAGCCCCGCGGGGATGGGCGCGCCATCGACCAGGAAATGCCTCTCATCCAGATGCCAGCCACGGGGGCGCATCATCAATGTGGCGGTCTGCTCGTTCAGTTGGTAGAAACGTCCGTCGGGGTTGGTGAAGGTGATGCTGCGGTCGACGGCGTCGCAAAGGTTGATCTGCCCCTCAAGCATGTTCTGCCAGGTTGGAGCGTTAGCGTCTTCACAATCAGCCATGAAGACTTTGGCGCCACAATTGAGCGCGTTGATGACCATTTTGCGGTCAGTGGGACCGGTGATTTCGACGCGGCGGTCCTGCAGGTCAGCGGGCACGGGCGCGGTTCGCCAGTTGCGGTCAGCGCGGATATGGGCGGTTTCCGGCAGGAAGTCGGGCAATGCGCCGGCGTCGATGGCCGCCTGACGGGCTTCGCGCGCGCCCAGGAGCTGGTTGCGGCGTTCGCTGAAGTTGCGCGCCAGCTGAGCCAGGAAGTCCAAAGCGGGCGGACTGAGGATGCGCAGGTGTTCGGGCAGGATCTCGGCGCGGATGTCGATGCTGGTGGGGAGAGATAGCTTGGTCATGGGCTCGCGTCCTGTGGCGTCTGGAGATAGGCGTCTGCGCGCAACTATAGACGATATGGGGAGGCGCTACAAATGCCGCGAATCATTCGAGCAGGCCGGTGTGCTGGCGTAGCAGGGACACGGTTTCCACAAGCCCCTGGCGTTCCAGGCTTGCCAAATGCTGCTCTACAGACAAGGGCGGCTTGCGTAATCTAAGACGCATGTCTCTTACCGATCGACAGAATTCGCTTGGTCTGTATTCGAGAAGATTGCACATCCAGGTATCGGGGTGCTCAACCGCGAGACCGTAAACGCCGACGATATCCAAGGGGAAATCTCTTAAATTTGCTGTCAAAATCAAGTCACACTGGCCAATGATAGCGGCAGCCAGGACATGTCGATCATCCGGATCTGGCAACTGTAAGTCGTCTATGCGATGGCGGTAATCCGTAACAAGCGCGGTCGGATAGTGATAATTTAACTCCTTCCAGGTGCGATCCAGCTTCTCCTGCGGTATATCGGGCCTGCTGTTGCGAAAGGCACTTTTCCATTCACGACCAATATCTTCAGACCATTTTGGTTCAATCACGCGCCGCCTGCTAAGTTGGAGCAGAATGTCCCGGATCCCAGCGGGATACAGGACATTCGCGTCAACGAATACGACCGGTCGAGACTCGCTAGTCATACAGATCCAACTCCTGTGATTCGGTTACCAGTCGATCAAGAAAGGCATCGCGCTGGCGGCCAAGTTTTTCGCTGTAGGCCATCACATCGTCTCGCAGGATACGCCGGTGTCGTCCCACCCAGCGGCAGGGGATCTCGCCCGCGTCCAGCAGTTTGACCAGGTGCGGCCGCGAAACCATCAAAATCTCGGCGGCTTGTCTGGTCGTTAGCTCCGGCTGGAGCGGCGTCACCACCACCTCCAGCCCCTTCGTCATGTGTTTGAGGATTTCCAAAAGTAAGGTTGCCGCGGTGTAGGGTAGCAGCAGCGTTTCTTCGCCACTGACACCACCGATGCGCAGGGGTAAGTCTTCGTCCTGCTTGATGTGGCGGGCAAGAGCTTGCTTGGCTTGTCGCGCAATTTCGCCCTCCAATTGGACTAGTTTGCTTTGGCCAGATTTCTGGTGGTCTAGCGTCACGCTGGTCGCGATCTCCGCGCCAGCGGGACCCTCGTCCAGATTAGCTATTTTTGCCGCCATGTAGTTCTCCCAAGTCTAGTGATGATAAGCATCATAATAGCACACAAACGCAATAAACGAAATAAGTAAAATAAATGAAATAGCAGCGAGTCGTTTTATATGCAGCGCGGTGATGCTAACGCGGATATATGGATTTGCAGGCACGCGATGGGAGCGGTTTCCTAATCGGACGGCAAGGTCGCGCCGCCGAAATGCTGCTATTCAATCCTGAGCCCGGCGATGTCCAGTTCGCGCTGAAATGCCGCTTGATCGTGGAGCAGCCGGCCGGAAACGCTGGCGCGCGTGACATAATCGTAAACGATCATCTTCGCCTGATAGTCGCCCGGCGGCAGTGGCGACAGATCCACAACTTGCCTTGCCAGCGGCTCCAGGCCGATGACGAAATCTTGCCCATGCGCCTTAAGGCCAGAATCATCGAAGAACTGTATCGAAATCGAGTGCGTCGCTTGCGGGAGCGTCGACCAAATGAAATGCAGGTCGAGAGAATCGCCAGCCTGCGCCAGCACGAGATTGCCCAGTTGGATTCCATTGTCATAATCGACGGCGAAGAGCTTATCGGCGACGGTCAATTCGCAGGGAAGATCCGGGCGCCGGTAGAGTTCAACGACTAGGTTATCGCTTTCCCGAAATTCTCCGCAGGATTGCCAGCGGCTGCCCATCCAAGCTTGATAAACGGCGAGCTCTTCCGGGTTGGCGCCCTCAGCCTCATGGGCTAGCAGAACGATGCTCGTGTCCGCGAGTGCAACAGCCAGATCGTCCTCTGCAAACAGGAGCGGGGTCTCCACGCCACGCGCCAAATCGCCCACCATCAGGGGGCGCAGATGCCGGGGCGCTTGCAGTGCGGACTGATAATAGCGCGACAGAGCCTCATTCGACTGGCTGTCGGAGTGCAGGCTCAAGATGACCGCGCCGTGATCTGGCCAAGCCACCCGCCGCGTTAGCAGGCTTAGGTCGGCGCCACTTGGCTCGAAATTGAGCAGGGCATTGGTGTCGCACTGCGCGCGCAGGTCGTCCAGGCGATAGATCAGCACATAAGCATCTTGATAAGCCACCGGCACATTGGCGAAGCTGTAGGACACAGCATTCGCCCCAGGCAGCCACTTGTGAAGAATGACATGGCTGAAGCCGTCGGCGAGCAGTCGCTCCAGATCGGCGATGTATTGGTCACGATTGACTGGCAGGCAAACGGCGACAGCGCCCGCGCGCCAAGTCGAAAGCAGAGAATTGCTGTCGATGTATGTGAAAGCCGCGGAGGGAGTTCTTGACGCAAGCCCATCAACATGGGGATAACCGTTATAGGTCTGATAGAAGCCGTAGAGCTTTGAATAGGCGCGACGCATCGGCAGATTGACAAGGTAGATCTGCCTTGCGCCCTCCTCTTGGTTGAGCCAGCTATTGAAAGCCGGCGGAACATCCGGGATGGCAAGCTGATTCGGCGGCCGATAGTACTCATACGCGAGCCAAATCAAAACAGCGGCGACGAGGACTAGGCGGACCCGGCCGGACAATCCATTCAGCAGCGCCGCCAGCCCGAGCGCCGTCAAGATCGCCAGCGGCAGTTGAATGCCGATATGAAAATTGGACACTTCCCAAAAAGCCTCAAAAATGACTGGAATTAGTTTGCCCAGGTAATACTTGGGAAGCGGGACCGACTCAATTGTCCGCCCGTCTATCGTCAAGAACGAGCCCAGCCGCAGCAGGAGAAAGGGCAGCATCACAAATAGCCAGGGGAGCATTTTTCGGCGCGTATCCGCGCGCGTGAAGCCAAAAGCGACCAGCAGGAGAGGCAGAAAGCCGAGGTATCCGAAATCATCAACTTTGGGGACGGGGCGGTCAAACAGATTGTCGAAGACCGCTTCGGTCAGACTATGTCCAGGATGGACGACAAGAGCCAGCAGATCGTGATTTCGCTCCCAGCCACGCGATTTGTCCAGCGCGTCGTCGAGGCTGTCTCGGTCTTGAATCATGGGCAAGACGCGAACCATTCCGATAGAGCCGACAAGTCCGCATAAAAGGAGAAGCCGCAGCCAAAAGCCGGGCGCAGGGCTGGCAGTTCTGGCCAGAATCGCCAACCTTAGCGCTACGGTTAGCAGCAGGCAAATGAAAATATACATGCCAGTAAAGACGGTGATTCCGGCGCAGACACCGGCAATGACATTCCACTTCCAGCGCCCCTCCTGGATGCCGCGCTCAAAAAAGTAAAGCGTCAAGGGCAGCGCCGCCACCAGAATGATATCGGGATGTTCGGGTTGGTTAAGCACAAAGGGCGCGAGGCCGAAGACGGCCGCGCCGACCAGCGCCGGCAATTTGTCGCGCAGCAGATAGCACAAATAGAGATAGGCGGCGCAGATGTCGACAAGAATGATCAGCAAATGCGTGAAGCAGTAGGCGGCGATAGGCGGCATAATCTGCTGCAAAGCATCGAAAACGAGCATGTGCGGAACATTGAAGTTGTGATAAACCAGCGACAACCCTTGCGGATAAAACAAGAGATCCGTGAAATAAAAGTCAGCGCCGCCGCGAAAGATTTTGCCTCCGTACCAGGCATCCCAGAATTTCATCCAAATATCGTAATTGGTCGCCGGCAGCCAATTTGCGCTCGCATCGACAATTTGCAAAGCGATGGGCCAAGTCATCAAAATGATTAGCGGCGGGACGACTGTGAAAAAAAGAAGATGGTTGCGCAGCATTGCGGTCAGACGAGTGATCATTCTGCACAGTCCGCTGGCTGTTCTGGGGTGAAGCGCGCGTATCTTAGCAGCGCGGTCGGGGCGGGGCAAGCGCAGCGCTCCGCACGCTCATGGCCAGGCTGCGGGAAATGCAGACGGGCGGCTCAGCCCCCCGTCAGCACGCTGTCCTGCAGCACCTCCTCAAGCACCTCGACAAACTGCTCGACATGCTCGCGCCGGAAGATGATGGGCGGCTTCAGCTTCAGCACATTGTTGTGCGGCCCCTCGGTGCTCACCAGGATGCCATTGGCTTTCATGCGCTCGGCGATATAGGCGGCTTCCCAATCCGCTGGCTTTCGCGTGGCGCGGTCGCGGACGAGATCGATGCCCAGGAACAGACCCGCGCCGCGCGCCTCGCCAATGAGCTCATAGCTTCCAGCCAAGCCCCGCAGTCGCCGCAGCCAATAGTCGCCGACAGCCCGCGCATTTTCTTTTAACTTCTCGTCCTGGATGACGCGCAGGACTTCCAGCCCGATGGCGCAGGCGACCGGATTGCCGCCGTAGGTATTGAAATACTCCATGCCGTTTGCGAATGCCGCCGCGATTTCCGGCGTCGTTACTACCGCGCCCAAGGGATATCCGTTGCCGATCGGCTTACCCATGGTGACGATATCGGGCTGGACGCCGCTGAGCTCAAAAGCCCAGAAGCCTTCGCCAACGCGCCCGAATCCCGTCTGCACCTCATCAGCCACGCAGACCCCGCCAGCCGCCCGCACAAGCTCATAGGCGCACTGGAGATAGCCCGCCGGCAAAGGCAGTTGTCCGCCGCAAGCCAGGATGCCCTCGGCGAAGAAAGCAGACAATCGCCCGCCGCGCGACTCGATAGCTTCGATCTGCTCGGCGGTAGAACGCGCATAGAATACGCCGGCTTCAATCTCGTAGCCAGTTGCTTCGCCGCGATAACCATCCGGCATGTCGGCCACCTGCACATGCGCCGGTTTCCCGCGCCCGCCAGGACCATTGAATTTGTAGGGGCTGATGTCGATCAGCGCGCTGCTATGCCCGTGGTAGGCTCGGTCGATGACGAGGATGTCGCCGCCGTCCGTATGAGCCGCCGCCAGCCGCAGCGCCAGTTCGTTGGCTTCGCTGCCGCTATTGACGAAGAAGCAAACCGAAAGCGGCTCGGGCAGGGTCGCTGTCAGGGCGTCGGCATAATCCAGGATGGTCTGATGCAGGTAGCGCGTATTGGTGTTGAGACGCGCTAGTTGTCGTTGCGCCGCCGCCACAATGCGCGGATGGTTGTGCCCGACATGCGCGACATTATTGACGCAGTCCAGGTAGGGCTGTCCCTGCGCATCGTAGAGGTGGTGCATATACCCGCGCAGGATATGCAGTGGCTCTTGGTAGGAGAGGCTCAGCGCAGGATTCAGGCTTGTCCGCCGCCGATCCAGCAATTTCGCAGAGGCTGTCGGTGCCGGCTTCTGAATCGAGAACGGCAGCTTGAGCACGAGGTTCGGGTCGGGGCAGAGCGAAGTCCAAAACGCGGTTTCCTGTGGCGAGCAGACGCCGGGTGGAGAATCGCCGAAGTCCAGCATGTCACCGAGCAACTGAAAATGCAGGTGCGGCGCCCAGTTGCCATTGCGCGGGTAATCGCCGATATGCGCCAGCAGCTCCCCAGAGCGGACTCTGTTGCCGACCTGCCAGCGAGCCAGCGCGTCTCCCGCCAGATGCCCGTAAAGCGTGTAGAAAGTCAGGTCGGGGCGCGGTTGATGCTTGATGATGAGCATCGGTCCGTAATCCTGCGGCGCGGGATGTTCGGCGACTGCGTGCAGCCTGCCGTCCAAGGGCGCATAGATAGGACTGCCGGCTGGCGCAAAGACATCCACGCCCAAGTGCGTCGTCCGTCGCTGGTGATGGTCGATGGCGAAGTCAGGCGTCAGGTAGATGGGGCGGACTTCCGCATAGTAGCCGATGCCGATTTTGCCGCGCAGAGCCACCTGCAGGGGCGAGCTCCAGGCAGCGGGATTCGCTAGATCGGACACCTGCGCCAGCACATCACTTTCCATGCCCAGGTCGAGCCGCTGGCTGTTTTCCTCCGTCAGGGACCTGCCCAAAATGGGCGCGAAGTCCTGTGATCCCAGCCAGTCGCACAGCGCCTCATGCTGTGGCAGAGCGGGCAAGCCACAGGCAGCGCGGAAGTGATAGTGGGCGCGACGCGGGTGGATATTCCGCAATACCTGCAGCAGTTGCCAGGCGTCATTTTCGCTGACGCTGAGGTGGCGGTTGGCAGGCTCGCGGCGCTGCTGATGCCAACTAATGCAGACGCTGAGGCAGAGCCGCGCGGCGACGAGCGGATACAGCAGGCGGATTTCGTCTTCACGCAAGGGGAAGGCGCGGTGATAAGCGGCGATGAGCGGCGCGGTCTGTTGCAGGGGGCGGTCACAGCCCATCATCACATAAGCCAGAGCGACAGCTAACTCGGCGATGGCGGGGCAGCGCGTCATGTCGCCCAGGTCAATGAAGCCGGCCACACGTGGCTCCTTGGGGTCGTCGGCGCGGACGAGGATATTGGTGTCGTTGGCGTCGTTGTAGCAGAAAGCCTGCCGCAGGTGTGGCAGAGCAGGCAGCGCCTCGCTCTCGTAGAGCGCCACAAAATGGTTGAGCAGCGCTTTCTTGTCGGCGGGCATATCCGCGCCATATTCAGCCACCTGGCGCAGGTTCAGGATATTCCAGCGATAGTCTTCGCGCGTTTCTGGATGGTCAAAGCCGACCAGCGCAGCGCTGACTTGCCCCAGGCGTCTCCCGATGTCGGCCAGCAAGTCGGCGCTGTGCGGGCGAAAGTCGCAAAGGGGCGCGCCTTCAATGTAGCGCAGCAGGCGGACTTGATAGGAGTCGCCCTTTGCCGCGTTTATGCGGATGCAGGTTTCACCGTCGGCAGTTGAGATGAGCTCGGGGAAGAGCTTGAGCGGGCGCAGATGGCGCAGCGCCTGGTTTTGCAGGTCGAGTGCTGCATGGCTGCTGCTGTAATGGGCGATTTTGAGCGTGAATGCCTCGCTGTCGGTGTGCAGGTGGAAGTTGCGGTCAAGCTCGGCAGGGAGTTCCCGACAGCTGCGAGCGCGGAGGCGGTAATGGGAGTGCAGAATGGTCCGAGCCTCGGCGCAGGAGAAGGGCGGGCGTGTGTTCTCAGGCATGAGGGGCATGGCGTCCTCGCGGTGGTTGGGATGGCGCATTGTAGCGCAGTAACCTGCGCACGTCCGCCGTCGTCGGATAGTCGCTGCGATACACTTCATCCTCCTGGATAGCGCCTCCGTCTCGCGTAGCCGTTCTCGCTTGGCTCGCCTGCCGCCGCGGGATGCGCCTGGCTGATTGAAAATCCCAACCTGTCGGCTATACTGCGAGTGTTATATTTCATCAGCAACGAAGGAATCTATGCGGCGTTTTGGATTGCCGGCGATCATCCTGCTGGGCCTGGTTTTGCGCGTCGGCTATGCTCTGGCGGTTTATGAGCCGTCGCTGGTCATTTATCACCAAGGCGATTACGAATTGTATCGCCTGGGCGGGCAAGAAATCCTGGCCGGCGACCTGGCTTTCAGCCACAATCTCTATCAGATGCGTCCGCCGCTATTTCCCCTGCTGGTCGCCCTGCTGAATCTGGATCCCCTGTGGATCCTCGCGGTTAACATCTGCCTGGCAACGGCAATAATCCCGCTGGCCTATGCGTTGGCTCGTCAATTTGACCTGCAGGAGAAGCCGGCGCTGCTCTGCGCGCTGATCGTGGCGCTGGATCCAACCAGCGTCAAATACTCCGGCGTCTTGCTGCCGGAACCGCTGGCGAATGTCCTGCTGGCGCTGGCTTATGTCGCCATAATGAAGCTGGCGAAGGCGCGGCAGCCCACCGTAACTATCGGCTGGGGCTTGCTATCCGGCCTTATGATTGCGCTTTCGGCATTGACCCGCCCCGCCGCCTACTTGCTGTGGATCCCCATGGCGCTTTGGGCGGTTATCGCTCGTCGCGGGAGGAGGGGGATCCTCGCGGCCTGCGCCCTGGCTGCCCCCGCTGCCTTGGGCTTTGGCTTCTGGACGCAGCACAACGCCCACTATTTTGACAACAGCAGTTATACGACAGTTGGCGCCTGGAATATGGTCTATGCCCGTGCGGCCTCAGTCCTCTACCAGGCGAGCGGAGACGACATCGAGACTATCTATACGGAGCTGGCGCGGCGAGTGGAAACTGCGCTCGGCAACAATGCTGCAGAGGTCACGGCGCGCTGGCGACATCGGCACTACACGGGACCTTCCCTGCAACAGGACGCCATGACCGAAGTGGCGGCGGATGTGTTTCGAGAGCATCCGCTTCATTACCTGCTGACCATCCCGGTCGGCATGTATCGCATGCTTTTGCAGGTCCACGGAGCGCTTTTCACGCTCGGGCTGGCTTGGAATGTCGCCTTGCTGCTGGCGGCTGCCTATGGACTGAAAGAGACGCTGCTGCGGCGCGCCTGGATGGAAGTGCTCTTCCTGCTGCTGCCAAGCGCCTATTTTGTGACGGGCACACTGCTGGTGTGTACCTCGTGCACGGATACGCGGGCTCGTATCATGCTCAGTCCGCTGCTGGCGGTGATGGCGGCTTATGGCGCGATGCGCTGGCTCAAGCACCGAAAAGCGCGGTCGGCATCCCCTTCACGCCCGGCACACAGCTGAAGAAACTGCCTGCCAGCGGGTACTTGGCTTTGTCCGCCTCGGCGATGGCGGTGGCGGCTGTGGTGATGTAGAGCGTGTCCAGCGCCGCACCGGCGAAGGTGCAACTGGTGATATTGGGCACGGGCAGCGGGATAAGGCGCAGAATCTCGCCAGCCGGGGAATAGCGAGTGACGCGCGCGCCGCCGAAATGCGCCACCCACAGACAATCCTCGCTGTCAATGGTCATGCCGTCGGGCACGCCTTCGTCATCCTGCGTAAATTGCGTGAAGACTCGTTTGTTGCTGAGATTGCCCGCCGCGTCCATGTCCAGCGCGTATATGGTGCGTTTGATGCTGTCGGTGTGGTAGATGATGCTGTTGTCGATGTTGAAGGTCGGACCATTGCAGATGATGTAGTCGCTGTCGCATTGTTGCCAGCTGAGGTCCGGGTCGAGGCGATAGAGGGAGCCGCTTTCCGCCGTCTGCTCGAGGTCCATCGTGCCCGCCCAGTAGCGCCCGCTGGAGTCGACTTTGCCGTCATTAAAGCGATTGCCGGGCATGTCGGCTTCTGGCAGTGCGATGGGCTGCGCGGAAAGCACCTCAAAATTGAGGTAGGCATAGCCATCGTTGAGCGTGCCGACAAAACCGCCGGAGGCTCGTTGCGCCAGGCTGGTCACGGCGAAATCGAAGCGAAAGGTGGTTTTGGAGCCATCGCTATGCCCGTAGCGGTGCACATTGTTGTTGAAAATGTCGACCCAGTAGATGGCGTCTTCGCTGGGTACCCAAAGGGGTCCTTCACCGAGCAGGGCGGGGATTTCCCAGACGGCTTGTACATCTGACATGGTGAGTTCCTTTCCTGCGCTGGTCATGATCGCTTGAGGTGAATTATAGCGGCGATTTTGGGCATGCGCCTAATGCCCTCGGCGGTCCGTATTCACCCCCGCCCCAATAATGGCGCATTGCAGGGGCGAGCGGTGACTCGCCCCTGCACGGTTCGCATGCCCGCAACGACGGTTCTACCAATTCGTGACCGAGCCATCCGGACGGCGCAGGTGCGGCAGCTCAGTCATCTCAAAGGGATACTTGCCCAGCGCGTCGAGATTCAACTCGATGCCCAACCCGGGCGCAGTCGGCGGCAGCAGGTAGCCATCTTCCCAGTCCGGCTGATTCAGCACCAGGTCGGGCATATCGTTGCCAGGTTCTTCGCGCAATTCCTGCACGGCGAAGTTGGGCGTGGCCAGGCACAAATGCAGGAAAGCTGATGTCGCCACAGGACCGATGGGATTATGCACCGCCAGGTCGATGTAGTGCGTTTCGCAGGCGGCGGCGATTTTGCGCGCTTCGGTAATGCCGGCGCAGACGCAGAGGTCGACGCGCGCGTAGTCGATCAGCTCCTCTTCAATCACCTGGCGGAAGTCCCACTTGGAGCTGTATTGCTCGCCGGCTGCCAGCGGGACAGTCGTGCGGGCGCGGAGCTGGCGGTAGCTCTGCGGATTTTCGGCGCGCAACGGGTCTTCGATGAAATAGGGACGGCAGCCCTCGACAGCTTGGCAGAGCCAGAGCGAGTCGGCCAGGTTGAGGCGCGTATGCACATCCATGGCCAGCTTGGGTTCGTCGCCCAGCGCCAGGCGCAGCGCTTCAAATTCGGCGATGCCACGACGGACGGCGGCGGCCGGTTCCAGGACATGGCCGGGGAAATGCGCCAGCCCCCAGCGCAGTACCTTCCAGCCCTCCTCCAGGGAGCGCTGGCAGCACTCGACCAATTCTTCAATGGTGTCGCCGCCATTGTGATTGTAGGTTAGCACGCGATCGCGCACGCGCCCGCCCAGCAGTTCATAGACCGGCACGCCCAGCGCCTTGCCTTTGATGTCGTGCAGAGCGATATCGATGGCGGCGATGGCGGCCGTCAAGATGCGCTGGGCAGGGAAGAAGCCGCCGCGGAAGAGGATCTGCCAGATGTGCTCAATGCGGAAGGGGTCTTGCCCGATCAGCAGGGGTTTGAAATGCTCGATGGCGCCTTGCACCGCCAATTCGCGCCCGGTGATGCCCGCCTCGCCCAAGCCGCTGATGCCTTCATCGGTGTCGATGACGACGAAGCAGAAGGTGCGTCGCCCGTTGACCAGATAGACCGTGACATCCGTGATTTTCATGGGCAACCTCCGCGCAGCACTGTGCTTTGGCGAGAGTCTAGCATAGCGCGGCAAGGACGTCTCAGCGAGACGCCCCTACACCGGTCGTTATTGGGCGAGGGAGGTTTCAGCTTCGTCTTCGTAGAGATAACAGCGAACCCAACGGTCGTCTTCAAGCGTGGTCTGCGCGGGCATGACACTGTTGCAGACCTCCATGGCGTGCTGGCAGCGAGGCGCAAAGGGACAGCCACCGCCCAGGCTGGTCAGGTCGGGGATTTCGCCTTCCAGTTCAATATCTTCGGTCTTGAGTCCGCGTGTGGGGTCGGGCACAGCTGCCAGTAGCATCTGCGTATAGGGGTGCTTGGGGTTGCTGATGAGCTCTTCAGCGGAAGCCTGCTCGACGATAAAGCCGGCATACATGACCAGAATCTCATCGGCGAAGTAGCGGGCGCTGGCCAAGTCGTGCGTCACATACAGGAAGCCGATGCCCCGCTGGTCGCGCAGTTCCGCCATCAGGTTCAAAATGCCCAGGCGGATGGAGACATCCAGCATGGAGACGGGCTCGTCAGCGAGGATGACCTCTGGCTCGGCAGCCAGGGCGCGGGCGATGGCGATGCGCTGACGCTGCCCGCCGCTAAGTTGATGCGGGAATTTCTCGATGAATTCGTCCACAGGCGTCAGCGAGACCATCTCGAAGAGTTCGACCAGCTTGTCGCGCAGCGCTCGGCGGCCGCGGGCTTTTTGGTAGATTTTCAGCGGGCGCAGGACGGCGTGGCTGGCGCGGTGGACGGGGTTCAACGAGCCAAAAGGATCCTGGAAGACCATTTGCACCCGGGAGCGGTAACGCAGCAAGGCGCTGCGCTGGCGCTGGTTCAACACATTCTCGCCATCGTAGAGGATTTCGCCGGCGGACGGTTCGTACAAGCGCGCCAACATGCGCACGATGGTGCTTTTGCCGCTGCCGCTCTCCCCCACCAGCGCGACCACATGCCCGCGATAGAGCGAGAAACTCGCGCCCTGCACAGCTTTGACCGTGCCGCCAGAAAAAGCGGCGCCAGTGTGAAAGGTCTTGCTGAGCCAGCGCGCTTCCAGGACGGGCTGGGCGTCTTTGGGCCGGCTCATGGCAAAGCCTCCGCTTGACTAACCAGGTGGCAGGCCACCTCGTGCTCGGGCGCAATGGACAGCAGGGGCGGCACGACAACCTCGCATTCGCCGGCGATGGCCAGGTCGCAGCGCGGGTGAAAGCGGCAGCCGCTGGGCGGGTCGATGAGGTCGGGCGGGGCGCCGGGGATGCCCAGCAGCTCGCGGCGCGGTCCATGCACAGTCGGGAAGGAGTTCATCAACCGGTCGGTATAGGGGTGCTTGGGCGCGGCGAAGATATCCCGCGCGGGACCGGATTCCACAAACTTGCCGGCGTACATGATGCCGATGCGGTCGGAGATTTCCACTAGCAGCGACAGGTCATGCGTGATGAAGAGAATTGAAAAGCCGAATCGCTCGCGCAGGTCTTTGATTTCCTGCAGAATCTGCTTCTGTACGACCACATCCAGGGCGGTGGTCGGCTCATCCATGATGATAAGTTCGGGATTCAATGCCAGGGCGATGGCGATGACGGCGCGCTGCCGCATGCCGCCGCTAAGCTGGTGCGGGTAGC
Source organism: Anaerolineae bacterium (assembly GCA_034420985.1). GTDB lineage: Bacteria > Chloroflexota > Anaerolineae > Aggregatilineales > Phototrophicaceae > UBA6055. The sequence continues at coordinate 16,080 of DAOUKU010000066.1, forward strand.
TGTCGACGCGCTGCACATCAATGCCGACGGCGCGCAGCAGGCTCTTGGCATGGTTGCGAGCCACCTGGTAGGACACCGCTTGATGCGCCTGCATGGCGTCGATGATCTGGTTGCCGATGGTCAGCACGGGGTTGAGCGCGTTCATGGCGCTTTGGAAGACGATAGAGAGGTGATCCCAGCGGAAGGCGCGCAATTCATCCAGGCTCATATTGAGAATGTCGCGCCCCTGGAAGCGGATGCTGCCGCCAGTGATGTAGGCCGGCGGTTTCAGCAAACGGGCGATGGCATTAGCGACGGTGGTTTTGCCGCAGCCGGATTCCCCCGCCAGCCCGAAGACCTCGTTGGGAAAGATCGAGAAGGAGACATTTTCGACAGCGCGCACAGCGCCGCGGGGCGTGCGGTATTCGACATGCAGGTTGCGGATATCAATCAGCGGTTCGCGGGACGGCGCTGCGGGCATAGGGGCGCTCCCTTAGGATTTCGCCAGACGCGGATTGGTGATTTCATCGATGCCGTAGTTGATCAGCGTCAGGCTCAAGCCGACGGCAGCAATAGCGCAGCCGGGCGGAACGAAGGTCCACCACGCGCCAGTCAGCAGCGCCTGGTTGTTCTGCGCCCAGTAGATGATGGTGCCCCAGGTGACGCTGTTGGGGTCGCCCAAGCCGATGAATTCCAGCGCCGCCTCCGCCAGGATCGCGTAGAGCACCGCGCCGATCCAGCTGGAGACAACCAGCGAAGTCATATTGGGCAGGATCTCGAAGGCGATGATGCGCCAGGTCGGCTCGCCACTGACTCGGGCGGCTTCCACAAATTCGGCATGGCGCAGGGAGAGAGTCTGCGCGCGCAGCACCCGCGCTCCCCATGCCCAGCTAGTGAGACTGAGCACCAGGATGATGGTGTCTGGTCCCGGTTTGTCGATCATGGACGCGAAGACGATGACCAGGGGCAGGTTGGGCAAGACCAGCACAACATTGGTGATCAGCGACAGGAATTCATCGACGAAGCCGCCGACGAAGCCCGCCGTCAAGCCAATGGCGATGGCGATGGCGATGATTATCGTGCCCGTGACGAAGCCGACGCGCAGGGTAGTTGCGGCGCCATGCACCATCTGCGCGAAGACATCTTGCCCCTGCCGCGTCGTGCCAAAGGGAAACTTTGCGGAAGGCGCGTCGTGCGGGCGGCCGATCATGCGCATGGGGTCGGTGGGCGCCAAGGCTGGCGCGAGCACAGCCACCAGGATGAAGAAGCTCAGGACAGTGAGCCCGATCAGCGACTTCCAGTTGCCGGCGATGGAGCGCAGCCAGCCGGGCAGGCGCATCCACAGCTGGTAGACGGGGCTGGAGGTCTTGGTCTTGCCTTTGCGCATGGTCAAGCCCCTCTCGATTTAGCGCGCGCGTGGATCGAGCAGCACATAGCTCATATCGACGATGAAATTGGCCAGCAACATAACAGAAGTGAGCATCAGGAAGATGCCTTGCATGACCGGGTAATCGCGGTTGTTGACCGCGCGCAGCAAGGTATAGCCCATGCCCGGATAAGAAAAGACGATTTCAGTAAGCAGCAGGCCGTTGATGACGAAGACGAAAGACATGCCAAAAGCGGTCAAGCTGGGCAGGATGGCGTTGCGGGCGGCGTATGTCAGCATCACGCGCCGGTCGGCCAGTCCCTTCGCCTCCGCCATGACAATGTAATCTTGAGAGAGTACGCCGATCATATTGTTGCGCATGCCTAGGATCCAGCCGCCCAGCGAAGTAAAGACGACTGTGCTCAGCGGCAAAATCAAGTGATTGGCCACGCTGCGCAAGAACTCTGGCGAAGTCCAGTCGGGCGAGAGGGCGGTGTCATAAGCGTGGCTGGTCGGGAAGATATCCATCTGGAAGCCGAGCAGATAAACCGCCAGCAGCGCAATCCAAAAATAGGGAAAAGCGCCAAGCCCGCTGGAAATGGGCAACAGGATGGTATCGATGCGTCCACCACGCCGCCACGAGGCCAGCACGCCAAGAAATGTCCCGATCAGGAAGGACATCACCGAGGCGATCCCGGCCAGAATTAAGGTCCAGCGCAGGCTGCTGGCGATGACTTGCGAGACGGGGATGGGGAAGCCCATGATCGAGGGACCGAAGTCCAGGGTGACGATGCTGCGCAAGTAGAGCAGATATTGGTCGAGGAGCGGGCCATCGACGAAGCCAAGCTGCTCTTTAATGGCGGCGAAGGAACGCGGGTCAAGCCGGCCCTGGGCTTGGGCAAAGAGTAGCTGCACCGGGTCGCCGGGCATCAGGCGCGGGATCAAAAAATTGACGGTGATGGCGAAGAAGCCAGCAATCAAATAAAAGACGAAGCGGCGGCGTAAAAATGGCGATTTGAAAAGCGCGTAGACGGCGTCCAGCAGTTTCGTGCCCAAGCCAGGATCGCGATCCGGCTGCGATCCAATTTGGGCTTGGCTCGCTGTCGTCATAAAGAGCGCCCTAAATAAAGAAAGCGGACGGAATAGGGAGAGTCAACTGGCAGACACGAACGCCTGCCAGTTGACTCTAGCGAATTGGGTCTATTAACCGCAAGCCATGTCGTCGATGCAGTGAATCGTGCTGATCACGATCATCGCCGAATTGCGTTCCCAGGGGCTGCCCTGGGCGTAGTAGTTGTCTTCCGTCGGGAAGCCCGTGAAGCGGTAGGTGGTGTGCTCGTACCAGGTGGGACCCGGGAAGAGCGGGATGGCGGGCATATTTTCGACATAGAGCGTCTGCAGTTGATTGACGATGTCCATGTGCGCGCCCATATCCGCCGTTTCGGTGAAGGCGCTGAGCAGAGCGTCGGCTTCGTCGCTGGTCCAGCGGCCCCAGGTTTCGGCATTGGCGACGCCAGCTTCCGAAATCAACTCGCTGAGCAGCAGGTTGCGGAAGTAGTTGTAGGGCGTGTTGCCAGCCGTGCCCCAGCCGATGGAAACCTGGTAGGTGCCATTTTGCAGGTTGGCGAACCAAGCGCCAAAGTCCGGCGTTTCGACTGCCGCGTCCAAGCCGATATCCTGGAAGTTCTGGCTCATGATCTGCACGCTGGTGACCCAGTCCGTCCAGCCATTGACGACCTGCACTTTGAAGGAGATGTTCTCGCCACCAGGCAGGTTGCGGATGCCATCGCCATTGCTGTCGACATAACCGGCTTCATCCAGCAGCGCCATGGCGCCCTCGGGGTTGTAGCGGGTCTGGCCCGTGCCCTCGGCATAAGCAATCGCGTCGTCGCTGATCCAGCTGTTGTAACGGGGACCAAGCCCAACCGCATTGGAGGGGTTGGTGTAGCCGTACATGCCGATGCTGGTGACGGCGTCGTAGTCGATGGCCATGCTCATGGCGCGGCGGAAGTTGACATCGCTGAAGGGCGCGACTTCCGTATTGCTGTAGAGTTGCACGGTAGCGCCGCCGGGCCAGAAGTAATAATAGTGCTTGTCCGGGTTCTGGGCGATGAAGGTCTGCTCGATATCGGGCACGAAATTGCCGACCCAGTCGAGTTCGCCATTGATCAGCGCCAGGTTGGCGGGGTCGTTGCCCTGGAAGAGGACCTGGCGGATACAGTCGACATAGGGCAATTGCTCGCCGTTCTCGTCCATGCGCCAGTAGTTCTCGTTGCGACAGAGGGTGTAGGCTTGCTCGTTGAAGTCGGCGACGGTGGTCATGGCGCCGGTGCCGACAGGGTCCTCGTTCAGGAAGAGGCTGTAATCCTCAACATCCGCCCAGGCGTGCTCGGGGACGATGGACTGCGTACCGATCAGCTCGTGCGCCAGCGTGTAGGTGCGGTTCAAATTGAACTGGACACTGCTGTCGTCGACGACTTCGACGCTATCGAGGAAGTCGCTGATGGCGGCTTTGTCGGTGGCGGGATGGGTGAGGAAGAGGTTGAAGGTGAAGGCGACATCGCCGGCGTCCAGCATTTCGCCGTCCGACCACATCACGCCCTCGCGGACATGGAAGGTGATGCTCTGCAGGTCTTCGGCGTACTCATAGCCGCTGGCCAGCCAAGGGGTGGCCACGCCGCCCTCGACGGGGTTGAATACCAGCAGGGGCTCATAGATGAAGCGGTCGGTGAAGTTGAGGGGGTCGGCGCTGAAGGGGTTGAAGTTCTTGCCGATCAGCTGTTCGCCGTCGCTGACGACGACGGTGCCGCCGCGCGGGGTCATTTGCGCGCCCGCCAGGCTGACAGCAAGCAGCAGGATGGCAAAGGCGCTTAGAAGACGAATTGTTTTCATTGTTACGCTCCTGTTTGGATCGGTATTGCTTGGACAATAAGCGCCAGGCCCCTGGCGCTGGTGAATTGGATTCTGCACTCCCGGGTCACCTCCTTGTGGCTACGGGCAAAACTAGCTAACCGCGCCGCTGCTGGCGCGGATGACTAACTCGACAGGCAAGACGATATGACGAGCTGGCTCGGGCGAGGTTTGGATGATATCCAGCAAAGTTTCGACAGCCAGGGCGCCGGTGCGGGCGATGGGCTGGCGCACGCTGGTCAAGGGCGGTTCAGCGCTGGCGGCCAGGGGCATGTCGTCAAAGCCGACCACGGCGATATCTTCCGGCACGCGCAAGTCTTGGTCACGGATGGCGCGGATGGCGCCCAGGGCAATGGAGTCGGACTGCGCGAAAACAGCCTCGGGCTCCTTGGGGAGCAACCGCTGCATGGCGCGGTAGCCGCTGGCTTCGTTGAAGCTGCTGACTTCAATCAGCGATTCGTCGACCCCCAGTCCGCGGTCATGCAATGCGCGGCGGAAACCAGCGTCGCGGTCATGCCCGGCCGTGTTGTGCAGGGTCGCCAGTTGGCCGATGCGCCGGTAGCCCTGCTGGATGAGGTGGCTGGCAGCGAGATAGGCGCCGGCTTCGTTGTCCACATCGACATAGCTGATGCTGGCAGCCGACTCTTGCAGGGGCCGACCAATCTGCACGAAGGGAATATCATAAGGCTGGATCATCTGCACGAATTGGCTGTCGATGGTATCGGCAGTGACGATCAGCCCGTCAATCAGCCCGCTGTTGACAAGGCGCTGGCTCATTTTTTCTTCTTCATGCGCGCTTTGGAACAGAAAGAGCGATGGCGTGAAGTCGTGCTGATAGCAGGCTTGGGAGATGGCTTGGATGACCAGCGCGTAATAGGGGTCGGTGAAGGCGGATTGCATGATGCTGGGCATGACCAGCCCCAAGATGCGCGATTGGCTGCTGACGAGGCTGCGGGCGGCGGCATTGGGCTGGTAGCCAGTTTGGCGGATGATCTCGGCGACGCGCTGCCGCACGGCTGGGCTGGTATGCGGCTGGTTATTGATGACGCGCGAAACAGTCGAGCGCGATACGCCCGCCAGCTTGCCGATATCTTCCAGAGTCCAGCGTTTCATAAGTTGTCGCTGCGCCAGGTTGGCGCTTTCCCCAGCCGTCTTCCCACAGGTTGGGAGCGTTCCCAGACAATGAACGCAGTCTATATGACTTGCGCGCGGCTGTCAACAAGCAAATATGAAGTTGAACTCAGACCAGTGAAGCATTACCACAGAGGCAACGAGGCAACACAGAGGGCATAGAGAAATTGATAAGACTGGCGGGGCGAGGCTCGATCTATGCGAATGCCATAGGGGCTACCCAGCGGGTCGCCCACGCCCCTAGGCCTGCTCCGCAAAGGTTTGGGTGTTGGGGCGCTCAGCTCAAATTCAGCACCATCAGCCGCAGGTCGGTCATGTCTTCAATGGCGTAGCGCAGGCCTTCCCGCCCGTAGCCCGAGGCTTTTATGCCGCCATAAGGCATGTGATCCACGCGGAAGGTCGAGGCCTGGTTGACCTGCAAGCCGCCCACTTCGATGCGCTCCCAGGCATCCATGATGCGCTTGACATCGCGCGTGAAGACGCCAGCCTGCAAGCCATAGGGGCTGTCATTGATCGTGGCGACAGCCTCGTCCCAGGCGTCGTAGGCGCTTAAGGTGACCACCGGCGCGAAGACTTCTTCGCAATTGACGCGCATGTCGGGCGCCGTTTCTGTCATGACCGTGGGCGGGAAGAGCCTGCCATCGCGGTCGCCGCCCAGCAGGACAGAAGCGCCAGCGGCCTGCGCTTCCGCAACCCAGTTTTCGGCGCGTTGCGCGTCTCGCTCGCTGATCAGGGGACCGATATCTACATCGGGGTCGCGCGGGTCGCCCACTTTCAGCGCTTTGACCCGCGCAATGAAGCGGTCGGTGAAGTCTTCAAAGACATCACGCTGGATGAGCAGGCGCTGCACGGAGATGCAATTCTGCCCGGCATTGGCGAATCCGCCCGCGGCTGTTTCCGCCGCCGCCGCATCCAAATCGGCATCGCTGTGCACGATGACGCCGGCGTTGCCACCCAGCTCCAGCGTGACTTTTTTCTGTCCAGCTTTGGCTTTCAGCATCCAGCCGACCGCCGCGCTGCCGGTGAAGCTGATCATTTTGACGCGCGGGTCGTCGACCATGACTGCGGTGTCGCGTCCCCAGGCGTTGAGCGCGCTGAAGGCTTCGGGCGGGTAGCCAGCTTCCAGCACAATTTCAGCCAGGATGAGCGAGGACAACGGCGTCTTCTCGGCGGGCTTGAGGATGAGGCTGTTGCCGGCAGCGATGGCGGGACCGATTTTGTGGCAAGCCAGATTGACGGGGTAGTTGAAGGGCGTGATGCCCAGCACCGTGCCGATGGGCAGGCGGCGCGTGAAGCCCTGGCGGTTCTCTCCAGCCGCCGTCCAGTCGATGCTGAAGACCTCGCCGCCCATGCGCCGCGCTTCCTCGCTGGCGATTTTGAGCGTTTCCAGGGCGCGAGTCGTTTCGCCAACGGCGGTTTTGCGGTTCTTGCCGCCTTCCAGGATCATGGCTTCAACGACTTCGTCAAAGCGCCCCCGCAGCAAGCTCACCATGTTTTGCAGGATCTGGCTGCGCTGGTGGCTGGGCAGCGCCCGCGTGAGCTCATAGCCCCGTTCAGCCGCCGCCAGGGCCTCCTGCATGTCCTGTCGGGAGGCCATGGAGACCGCGCCGACCACGCTGCCATCGTAAGGAAAGCGCACCTCCAGCACATCATCGCTGCCGCGCCATTCGCCGCCGATCAGGTTTTTGCTAACCATGATTTGTCCCTGTTCCTTGTTATTGCAGTTGTCCTATTGAACCATATTCGCGCGCCGCATCCAAGCACAGCAATGCGAGTCGCCCGCCCCCGTGCTCGCCAGAAAACCGTGCAGATTTCGATTTGATTGGGGAATCGCCGCATAGAATTCAGCCCCCCGACCCGTCGGGGGACCAAGGGGCTTACGAATAGGCCGGCAGGTAATCCCCGTGCGCTTCGATCAGCTCGTCCACCATGGACCAAATTTCGTCCAGGCTTAGCTCGGCGGCGGTGTGCGGGTCCAGCATGGCAGCGTGATAAATATGCTCGCGTTTGTGGGACAGCGCCGCCTCCACAGTCAGCGCCTGCACATTGACATTGGTCTGCATCAGGGCGGCCAGCTGCGGCGGGATGGCGCCGATGCGCGTGGGTTGGATGCCGTTGCCGTCCACCAGGCAGGGAACTTCCACGCAGCAGTCGGCGGGCAAATTGTCGATAATGCCCGTGTTGGGCACATTGCCGTAGATCGTCCGCGCCGCGCCCGTCTCCATGCTGTGGATGATCAGCGAGCCGTACTCAACGCTGCGCTCCACCTTGTTCAGGTTGCGGATGCTGTGCACGGTCCAGCTCTTGTGCATGGGCTTGGTATCGGCCAGCGCTTGCAGGATCTCCTCTTCGCTGGGGATGCGCCCCTCGGCTTCGGCTTTCTCCAGCAACTGCCAGCTGATAATGCCGGCTTTGCAGCGCTCGATGTATTCGTCCAGCGGGATGTTGAAGCGCTCAATCAAGTCCGGCGCGCCTGATTTGATGAAATAAGGTACATATTCACTGAAGTGCTCGCTGGACTCGGTGACGAAAAACCCCAGCCGCCGCAGCATCTCGTAGCGTACGCGATTCCATTTGGGAACGCGCCCCTCTGCATAGACGCGCCACAGCAGAGGATAGAGGTCTTCGCCAGTGGAGCGCCGTTCGAACTTGAGGTAGAAAGCCATGTGATTTATGCCGGCGACCAGGTAATTGATATCGTCATCTGGAAGGCCAATGTCGCGCGCCAGTTCATGCGCCGTGCCGGGCACGCTGTGGCACAAGCCGACCGTCCGGATGTCGCTGGCGCGGCTGAGCGCCCACTGGTTCATGCACATGGGGTTGGCATAGTTGATCAGCAGAGCCCCGGGGCAGAGCGCTTCCATATCGCTGGCGATATCCAGCAGCACGGGGATGGTGCGCAAGCCGCGCATAATGCCGCCGATGCCCAATGTGTCGCCGATGGTCTGGCGCAAGCCATATTTCGTGGGAATCTCGAAGTCGATGACGGTGGCTGGCTCATAACCGCCGACCTGGATCATGCAAACGACATAATCCGCGCCGCGCAGCGCTTCCTGGCGGTCGGTGGTGCATTCGACGACCGGCTCATTGCCCAGCGCCGCGATGATGTGCCGCGACACCTGCTCGGATTGGCGCAGGCGCTTCGCGTCAATGTCCATCAGGCAGATGGTGGCGTCAGCAAGCTCCGGGTAGCTCCAGATATCGCCCATGAGGTTTTTGGCGAAGACGGTGCTGCCCGCGCCGATGAAGGTGATTTTTGTCATTTGATCGTCCCTGCTTACGCTGCCGCCGGCAATTAAACCACAGAGGACACAGAGAGCACAGAGCGTCGGCGACTGTGTTGCGCCTAGCGGACGCCCAGCAGAATATCGAAGGTCAGTTGGTCGAGGCGCTCATAGGGCAGGCTGCGCGCGCCCAATGCTTCACGATCGAAAGCCGTGGCTTGGAGGCGAGCGGCATTTTCGCGGCTGTAGCCCTCAGCTAGATAAGCGGTGGCGCCATCATCGGCGTTAATCTCCGCCAGCAGCGCCTGCACCTCGGCATCAACGTTGAATTGCGCCGCCTTGTCCTTGAAGACCAGGTAGGAGCGCATGCAGCCGCGGGCGAACTCGCGCACATCGTCATAGCCGGAGCTGCGGTAGGCGTGGGCATCAAAATGGCGGCTGCCGTCATAGCCGACATCTTCCAGGAAGCGCACCAGATGGAAGTTCTGCTTGATCATCATGCTGCCAAAGCGGAAGTCCTGGTCGTAACGCCCGAACATCTGGTCGTTGAGGTCAATGTGGAAGAGCTTGCCGGCGTCCCAAGCCTGCGCCACCGCGTGCATGAAGTTCAAGCCCGCCATGTGCTCGTGCGCCACTTCCGGGTTGACGCCGACCATGTCAGGGTCGTCCAAAGTGGCGATGAAGCCAAGCATGCTGCCGACGGTGGGGAAGTAGATGTCGCTGCGGGGTTCGTTGGGCTTGGGCTCCAAGGCGAAACGGTAGCCGTAGCCCTGGTCTTTGCTGTATTCGCAGAGGAAGTTGAGGGCGTCGCGCATGCGTTTGATGCCATCAGCGGGATTTTTAGCGCTGTCGCATTCCGCGCCTTCCCGCCCGCCCCAGAAGACATACACTTCCGCGCCCAGCTCCGCGCCCAGGTCCATGGAGCGCATGGTCTTTTGCAGGGCATAAGCGCGCACGGCTGCGTCATTGCTGGTGAAAGCACCATCTTTGAAAGCGGGATCGGCGAAGAGATTGGTGGTGGCCATGGGGCAGACGATGCCGGTTTCACGCATGGCGGCTTTGAAGTCGGCGACGATTCGGTCGCGCTGGGCGGGCGCAGCGTCGATGGGCACGAGGTCGTTGTCGTGCAGGTTGACGCCCCAGGCGCCGACCTCCGCCAGCATGTGCACGATGTCGACGGGGGAGATGGGGTCGCGCGTTGGCTCGCCGAAGGGGTCGCGCCCGATATTGCCGACTGTCCACAAGCCGAAGGTGAATTTGTGTTCCGGTTGGGGGCTGAAGTCCGCCATAGGTCGAGTCCTTTGCTTATGTCAGGTTTGGCGGGGATTATAGCAAAAACTGTCGGGACTTGGCAGTCGAGACAGACGCTCATAACCGCTTGTTCAACACATCCCAACCAGTATCTGGGTGGATGAATTCGTCGTCTTTGACTGCACTTATGCGATATGAAAAAGTTAGATGCGCGCAGCGCGCGATCGCGCGTTATGAAGGAGGCGGCGCGATCCTGGTTTAATCAGGCATCATTGCGGCGGCGACAGGTTTCACCGAGACAGGTCCCGATCGGGGCGCAGGCTGACTTCCCTTTCATCGAGCGCTGCGGTTTCGGTCACCTTAAGGATGAGCTCGCTCGCCATGGTAGCCATCTGCTCTCGACTGTAAGCCTGGCCTTCAGTAAGCCACCAGTGGAACATTTTCACAAATGAATTCACCAGATGATTCGCCGATACTTCAAAGGGGATGATGGTCTCGTCTCGCGCCGTATAACGAGCGTTTACTATTTGCGCCGCTCTTTCCAGGATGGGTTTCATCACTGGATGATCTTCCGGCAGGCTCATTGCCAACAGGCAGGCGTCGCGATGCTTGCCGATGACAGTGAACACCAAAAGCGACAATTCGTAATGCGTCATTTCCGGGTACATCTCGCGCGTGATTTCCCGCTGGACTTCGCTCAGATGACTGCCCAGCAGCTCGTTTTTGTCTTTGTAATGGCGGTAAAATGTTGAGTTGCCAACGTCGGCGCGCTCGGTAATATCCTTGATCTTTACATTTTCAAAGCCCTGTTCCAAGCCCAGTTCAACGAGAGCGTCGGCTAACGCTTTTCGCGTGCGACCTATGCGGCGATCCTGCTTTTTCATGGTTTAACAGTCCCCCACAACAACTTTAGCGCCAAATGCGCTGCGACCGCAAGAACCCGGACGACAATGACCCAATACCATGTAGCTGCCTGTTTATAACACATAGTCTCGTTTGTTTCACCTTGCAGCTTCAATATGGCGCTGATCCAGCCAGCGGCGGAAGTTACACAGTCCATATCGCTGGGATAAAAGCGGCCGCGGGCATCCCGCGCCTTCCGTCGGAATCCAAAGCTCCCAAATTTGCCAAATCGCTTGACAAAAATTGGAAATGGCATTTTAATTGCCATAGTGAATCATTTGACAGGATTTATATCCATGCATATCAAAACAGCGATCTCGGGAATAGTGACGAAGGCAGCCGCGGCGCGGAAGCTGCGGCCAATGACCCCACCCCCCCGCCCAGCCCCCCCGCCGCGCAGGACGC
>DAOUKU010000067.1:0-72056 GCA_034420985.1 Anaerolineae bacterium
TACCTGTTTTGAATCAGGGACTTGCGTTACAGAAGCCGATTGGAAGTGCGGATGGAGCCAAGCAAGAAATCTGGCAGGGATGAACGGATTGGAAGGGTGCGACCCGCCTGCTGGCGATTCCGAGTCTGCGCAACAACAGCAGCAGCCACAACAGCAGCAGCCACAACAGCAGCAGCCACAAGCAACGCCAACCCTTTGGTCGCTGGTATGGCCAGACCCAACGCCCGATGGCACGACATGCAGAAAGCGGAAGGGCGATATTGTCTACGATGACGAGGGCTACCCCCTGTACATCAGCGCGCCTACGATAGTCTGCGACTGACCCACAAACCAAGCTTCTCATTCCGGGGAAAGGGGAGCTTGGTTATCATATCCTCATAGTTAGACGCGCCCCAGTCATCTGTCATCATGAAATCGCGCGCATTGTCTGCTAAGATGAGCGGTATGAAAAATTCAGCGCAGCCCTTCACAAACCGCCGCTATCTGGACGCCATCGCCGACCACGTCGTCGTCTTCGACGGCGCTATGGGCACCAGCATCCAGCAATATGATCTGTCGCCTGTCGATTTCGGCGGCGAAGCCTATCAGGATTGCATCGACTACCTGGTCATCACCCGCCCGGATGTCATCCGCGCCATTCATGATTCGTTTTTGCAGGCTGGCGCTGAGGCTATCGAGACCAACACCTTCCGCGCCAACCGTCTGACCTTGTCGGAACATGGCTTGGGCGAGCGCACGCTGGAGATCAACCGCGCCGCCGCCCGGATCGCCCGCGCAGCTTGTGATGCCGCTGAGGCAGAAACGGGCCTCCCGCGCTTTGCGGCTGGCAGCCTGGGTCCCAGCGGCATGCTGCCCTCGGGCAATGACCCCGACCTCAGCGATATCGCTTTTGACGAGCTCGCCGACTTGTTCGCTGAGCAAGCGCAGGGCTTAATCGAAGGCGGCGCGGATCTGCTGCTGCTGGAAACAGGTCAGGATATCCTCGAAGTCAAAGCGGCGGTTCACGGCATCAATGAATGTTTCGCCAAACTAGGGCTGCGCATCCCGCTGCAAGCGCAGATCACCCTGGACGTCAGCGGGCGCATGCTCTTCGGCACGGATATCGCCGGCGCGCTGGCCACCTTGCAGCCGCTGCCGATTGATGTGCTGGGCTTGAATTGCTCGACCGGACCGGAGTATATGCGGCAGCCGATACAGTATCTGCTGGAGCGCTCGCCATTTCCCATCAGCGTGCTGCCCAACGCCGGTTTGCCTATCAATGTCGATGGCGAGGCGGTTTATCCCATGCAGCCGCGCCCCTTCGCCGAGATGGTGAGCGAATTCGCGCATTGGGGCGTGAATGTGGTGGGCGGCTGCTGCGGCACGACTCCCGAACATATCGCTGCGCTATTTGAATCCGCGCATGGTTTTTCCTATGCGGACTTGCTGGCCGGGCAAGGTGTACGCCGCGCCCCAACCCAGCGACAGCCCCTGCACGAGCCGCAAGCCTCCAGCGGCATGACCGCCACGCGCATGCTGCAAGATCCAGGACCCACGCTGATTGGCGAGCGGGTCAACAGCCAGGGCAGCCGCAAAGTCAAGCGCCTGCTGCTGGCGGAGGACTACGACAGCATCGTGCAGATTGGCGTGGGGCAGGTGGCTGGTGGCGCGCACATGCTGGATGTCTGCGTGGCTTTGACCGAGCGCGATGACGAATTAGCGCAGATGCAGCAGTTGGTCAAGAAATTGTCGCTGGCGGTGGAAGCGCCGCTGATCATCGATACCACCGAAGCGAATGTGGCCGAGGCGGCCTTGGCGCTTTATCCAGGGCGCGGCATCATCAATGGCAACAACCTGGAAAATGGTCGCGAGCGCATCGACAGCATCCTGCCCATCGCGTGGAAACATGGCGCCGCCGTGCTGTCCATGACCATTGACGAAGCCGGCATGGCGCATACCCGGGAACACAAACTGGCAATCGCCCGGCGCATCGGCGACATTGCGCAGGACGACTACGGCCTGTCGCCGGAAGACCTCATCTTTGACCCGCTGACCTTCCCGCTGACGACCGGGCAGGAAGAGCTGCGCAATGACGCGGTCGAGACTCTGGAGGGCATCCGCCTCATCAAGCAGCACATGCCCGGCGTGATGACGGCGCTGGGCATCAGCAATGTCAGCTTCGGCGTTGGGGCGGCGGCCCGCGGTGTGCTCAACAGCGTGTTTCTGTATCACGCGGTCAAAGCTGGGCTGGACATGGCGATTGTCAATCCGGCGCATATCACGCCTTATGCTGAGATTCCCGCCGAGCAGCGCCAGATCGCCGAAGACCTGATTTTCAACAGCGATGACGATGCCTTGCCGCGCTTTATCCAGTACTTTGAAGACAACGAAGTGCAAGTGGCGGGCGCGGAAGTGGTGGATCCAACCGCCGAGATGACTGCGGAAGCGGCGCTGCACTGGCAGATTGTTCACCGGAAGAAGGAGGGTGTGGAAGCGCGCATCGACGAGATCCTGACGCGCATGGACGCGGTCGCCGCGCTGAACACGGTATTGCTGCCGGCGATGAAAGAAGTCGGCGACAAATTCGGCGCTGGCGAGCTAATCCTGCCCTTTGTGCTGCAATCGGCGGAAGTGATGAAAAAGTCGGTCGCTTACCTCGAGCAATTTATGGAGATGGTCGAGGGCGCGAGCAAGGGTATCGTGGTGCTGGCGACTGTCTATGGCGATGTGCATGACATCGGCAAGAATCTGGTCAAGACCATCCTCAGCAACAACGGCTACACAGTGCACGATCTGGGCAAGCAAGTGCCCGCCAATACCATCATTGAGAAGGCGCTGGAATACGGCGCGGACGCCATCGGTCTGTCGGCGCTGCTGGTCAGCACATCCAAACAGATGCCGCTGATCGTCAACGAGCTGGCGCGGCGCGACCTGCAAATCCCTGTCTTGGTGGGTGGGGCGGCCATCAATCGGCGCTTTGGACGGCGCATCCTCTTCCTGGATGGCAGCGGCGAGCCCTACGAAGCGGGCGTCTTCTACTGCAAGGATGCTTTTGAAGGGCTGGCGGTCGTCGACCAACTGCTGGATGGCGCGCAGCACGATCAATTTCTGGACGAGGTCTTCCGCCAAGCCTATGCCGAGGTCAAGCGCGCTCCCCGCCGGCGGCGCCGCAGCCGCGCTGATTCGCGCAGCACGGTCAAGCCAGCGCCGCATATTCCGACTCCGCCCTTTTGGGGCGCTCGCGTCGTGCGGGAAATGCCGCTGGAGATCGTCCTGCAGCACTTGCACAAGCCCGAGCTATTCCGGCTGTCCTGGGGCGCGAAGAACAAACAGGGCGCGGAATGGCGGCGGCTGGAAGCTGAGTTTGAAGCGCGCCTGGAACGCATGTCGCAGGAGGCAAAGCGCCGCCACACCTTGCGTCCGCAAGCCGTCTATGCGTATTTGCCCGCCAACAGCGCTGGCGATGAGCTCATCGTCTGGGATGCTGATGCCTATGCCTCCGGCGGGGAGCGGGTCGAAGTTGCTCGCTTCGCCTTCCCGCGGCAGCCCGATGGCGAGTTTCTATGCATTAGCGATTACTTCGCGCCAGAAGACGACGGCGAAGTCGATGTTTTGGTGTTGCAAACCGTGACTGTGGGCGAAACCGCCAGTGAAGAATTCGAGCGTCTGCAAGCCGCCGACGAATACAGCGAAGCCTATTATTTCCATGGCCTGGCAGTGCAAGCAGCAGAAGCGACCGCCAACTACCTGACGCGGATCGTACAGGGGCAGCTGGGCATCGCGGCTGAGCAGGGCAAACGCTACAGTTGGGGCTACCCCGCCTGCCCAGAATTGCGCGATCACGAGATCGTGCTGCGCCTGCTGCCGCAATTGGGGAGCGAGTTGGGCATGGGGCTGACCGAGTCTTGGCAGTGGCTGCCGGAACAGAGCACGGCGGCGCTCTTCACGCACCATCCCGCTGCCAAATATTACAGCGTGGGCAATTTGGATCGGGCGGCGCAGGTGCTGGGGTAGCGGCAGAAATTCAAAAGAGGATGTCCACACACAATTTGCCACAGAGGCACAGAAGTAAAGTCAAGAAAGTTATGAAAAACAGGACCACCGGTACACCGAGAATCCTTTCTCGTCAATCGGCGGGCTTCTCTTCCTGACGCTCACACCGGAGACTTGCTATGACTCACACACTCACCCGCATTGGATTTGCCTCGACGGTGCGCATTGCCGCAATTGTCTCGGCGTTTTCGGCTGCGCTGCCGGTGGCGGTTCTGCTGCTGCTGAACAACGCTCTGAAGTTCTGGGATATCTTCGTGCCGCCGGATGTGCTGGCTCCACTGCTGCTGCAAGTGGCGATGCTGGGCGCTTTTGCCGGCGGTCTCTCCACGGCGCTGGCGGTCTTGCTCTACAACCTCTGCGCGCCCGTCTTCGGCGGCGTGACCGTGCATCTCAAGCCGCAGCATCCGCCGCGCAAACAGAAGGCCGATATCGATATCGCCTGATGCGCGACAATCGCTTGACATTTGCCCGCGGATTGCTAAAACTATGCGCCACTTGAATACGCCAAAAGCGAGGCAATCATGAATAGAGGACTGCGCCAGGAATACGACGAAAAAGGCTATGTCATCGTTCGCAACGCCATTGATGCCGATCTAGCCAGAGAGACCGCCGAGCATGTGCATTGGCTCGCCAAACGCAATCCCGGCCTCCGACCAGAGAAGTTCGGCCACGACATGTTGGTCAGCGACCCATTCATGCACCGGCTGGTAGGCGACTCGCGGCTGGTCGATATTGTGGAAGAATTCTTGGGTCCCAATATCGCCATGTGGGCGGCGCATTATATCGCCAAGCCACCAAAACATGGTCAGAAAGTGCTCTGGCATCAAGACGGCAGCTACTGGCCATTGGAACCGATGGAGGTGACAACCATCTGGCTGGCGGCGACCGCGTCAACCCGTGAAAATGGCTGCTTGCGCGTCTTGCCGGGCACGCAGAACAACCGGCTGCTGTCGCGCGCCGAAATGCAAGATGTCCCCGATGGCAAAAATGTGCTCGCCTCGGGCATTCATCCTGCGCAGATTGACGACTCGCATGTTGTCGACCTGGAGCTGCAGCCGGGTGATGTCTCGGTGCACAATCCGCGCATCATTCACGGCAGCGACAGCAACACATCGGACGCCTGGCGCATCGGGCTGACCCTGCGCTACATCCCGACTTCGACTCGAGTCAAGCGCGAAAGCGACCGCGCCATCTTGGTGCGTGGCAAGCCCGACCCCGGCAACAGCAACCAGTATGCGGAGCGCCCAGTCTATGACGCGGCTACGCATATGCCCTTCCGCGGCGTTGAAGATTGGTTGGACGGCTAGCTGCCAGCTTTCGTATCCACTGAGGGCAAGATGGCAAGACCAAATATCCTTTATATCCATTCGCACGACACCGGACGCTATATCCAGCCCTATGGGCACGCCATCCCAACGCCCAATTTGCAGGCTCTGGCCGAGCGGGGAGTCCTGTTTCGGCGGGCATATTGTGCTGCGCCCACCTGCTCGCCCAGCCGCGCCGCCCTGCTGACCGGGCAATCACCGCACAGCGCTGGCATGCTGGGGCTGGCGAATCGCGGCTTCCAGTTGGGCGACTTCCGCCAGCACATCATCCATACGCTGAAGGCGGCTGGGTATACAGCGGCGCTGGCGGGCATCCAGCATCTCAACCCGAAGACGAATCCCAAGGCGGCGGCCGAGGTCGGTTACGACCTGGTGCTGACTGAGCAGCACAGCCAGGCGCATACTGCCGCTGTCGACTTCATTCGCAGCGCGCCGGAAGAGCCATTTTGGCTGACGGTCGGCTTCTTCGAAACGCACCGCGAGTTTCCGCTGGAGAACGATATCAACCCCGCCTATGTGCTGCCGCCGACGCCCCTGCCGGATACGCCAGCGGGACGCCAGGACATGGCAAATTTCATCGCCATGGCGCAGATCCTGGATGACAAAATTGGGCAGGTGCTGCGCGCGCTGGATGAGACCGGCTTGCGCGACGACACCCTGGTCATCTACACCACGGATCATGGGCTGGCCTTCCCAGCTATGAAATGCAATTTGACCGATCACGGCATCGGCGTTTCGCTGATCATGCAGGGCGGGGAGGACTTCACCGGCGGTCGCGTGATTGACGCCATGGTCAGTCATATTGATGTCTTCCCAACGATATGCGACTTGCTGGAGATCCCGGCGCCGGCCTGGCTGCAAGGGCACTCCATGCTGCCGCTGCTGCGTGGCGAAAGCGAGACCATACGCGACGAGCTCTTCGCCGAAGTGACTTATCACGCCGCCTACGAGCCCAAGCGGGCTGTGCGCAGCGACCGCTACAAATATATCCGCCGCTACGATGGGCGTGCGCGTCCCGTGCTTGCCAATGTCGATGACGGCTTCGCCAAGAGCGAACTGGTCGAAGGCGGTTTCGGCGAGTGGCAGACCGCGCCCGAACAGCTCTATGACACGCTGCTGGACCCGGTCGAGCGCGTCAACCTCATCGACAATCCTGAATATGCGCCGGTGCTGGCCGGTATGCGCGCCCGCTTGGACCGCTGGATGCGCGAAACTGACGATCCGCTGCTACAGGGAGATGTGCCCGCGCCGCCAGGCGCAGTCGCCAACAGCCCGGATGGCGATTCTCCACGCGGCAAGCTCTATCCCATTGCCGAGCTGTATCCCTCATGAACGAGCGACTGCAAGAACAAGTCGAGTACTATCGCGCCCGCGCGCCGGAGTATGACGAGTGGTTCTATCGACAGGGACGCTACGACCACGGGACGGAACATAGGCAGCAATGGCATCGCGAAGCGCAGCAAGTCCGCGATCAGTTGTACGCAGGCGGGCGCTGCCAGCATATTCTGGAACTTGCGCCGGGCACCGGCATCTGGACGCAGGAATTGGCGAAGCTGGGCGAACGAGTCACCGCGCTGGATGCCTCGCCAGAGATGATCGCCATCAATCGCGCCAAACTGGCGGCGGGCAATGTCGAGTATCGGCTCTGCGACTTGTTCGAGTGGCAGCCGCAGCGACAGGTTGACATGGTGTTTTTCGGCTTTTGGCTATCGCATGTGCCGGGCGACAAGCTCTCGGCTTTCTTGCGGGCGGTGCATGCCGCGCTGAAACCGGGAGGGCGGCTCTTCCTGGTCGACTCGCTCTATCCTGACATGGCGAATTCACGCACGGGCACGCAGACGATAGCAGGCGATCGGCAGCAGCGGCAGCTCAAGGATGGACGGCAGTTCGAGATTGTGAAGATCTACTACGAGCCGGCTGAGCTTGCGGAGACCCTGCGCCAGCATGGATTGCCTGCGCGCGTGCTCAAGACGGACAACTTCTTTCTCTATGCGGATGGCGCGCGGTCAAGCTAGCGAAGCCGCATAGAGCGCGATTACTTTGGCGGCGACCGTGTCCCAGCTTTGTGTCTTTGCATAGTTTCGACCCTTGGCACCCATTCTGGCGGCAAGGGCTGGATCGCCCAGCAAATCCAGCAGCGCCCGCGGCAGCTCTCTAACCACATCCGCCTGCGAGACGACGAGCCCGGTTTCGCCAGCGACAATGGCATCGGCCACGCCGCAATTGTCCGTGCCAACCACCGCCGTGCCAGCCGCGCCTGCCTCCAGCAGCACCAGCCCGAAGCCCTCAAAGTAGAAGCCGTCGTTCATAGCTGGCAGCGCCACCACATCAGCCGCGGCCAGCCAGGCCCGCATCAACGCATCGTCGGCGAAACCCAGCATGTGCACGGAATCGCTCAGGTCCAATTCCTGAATACGCTGCCGCACCGCCTCGCCATAAGCGCTCCCATCGCCGCGGTCGCCGATGATTAGGCATTGCGCATCGGACAGGGTTTGGCGAACCACGGCCATGGCTTCGACCAACTGCAAACTGCCTTTGCGCGGCTTAACCCCGCCAACAGCCAGCACCGTGGGCGCTCTTTTGTCAACGGAGCGAGGCGGCGGCTGCAAAAAGCGCTCGGCATCTACGCCATTGTTGACGACATGCGTAGACGCGCCCGATATCAGTTCGCTCGCTGTCTGGGCAGTGTAACGGCTGACGCAGACCAGCTCCGCCCGCTGCATGGCGCGCCGGTACAATGCGCCCACGGGAAAGCGTCGCATGCGGGGCAGGTTGACATAGCTGCCGTGCGCGCTGAGGAAGAGCGGTCGTACGCCAGCCAGCGCCGCCGCCAGGATCGCGTAAGGCTCAGCGGTCGCGTGGATGATGTCGCAGTCGCGCAGGAGCTTGCGCAGGCGGGGCAAGAGCAGTAGTGAGCGCGCGAGGCTGTAGCGGTCAGGTGGCGCCAGCGTCGGCAGCAGAGGGTGGCTTTCGAACGTAGAGGGGGGGCTGTTTCTGGCGCTAATCAGGACTAGGTCAATGCCGCGAGCTTGCAGCGCCTCGACCAGATTCAGGCTGTAGGTCGCCCAGCCATGGTCGCGGCTCAGCTCGGCGGTCAGCAGCCCGATACGCATGCAAGGTCAAGCGTCGCTGGTCTCTGGGGCAGTCTGTCTGGATTGGGCGCGGGCTCGCCAGGCCAGCACAGCCGGGGAATCGGTGGCTGCGACTTCACTTTCAAACTCTTCCTGCGTGCCGATGCGCATCACCGCCAGCAGCAGCAGGATATTCAGTGCGATAATCACCGCCATCACCGCAATCGCCATGGCTGCGCTCCTAATTGTGGATTCGCAATGTCAATAGTATGCACGCAGCCAGCCAAGTTTGCCAGCCCACGTCGCAACAGCTGCAATGATTTTTACACTTATTTGCGGCAAAATCCTTGTTCATTCCTGCTTGTACAACCTTTGCTTTGTGGTTAAATCTAGCTGCGTCAAGAGTCAGAGGATCAGGCAATGCCGGGCAATCCAGTGCGGTCTCATCCCACGATTAGCGGTGTCTTCACTGTCCCGCTGCGTCCCTTTGCCGACGAGCGCGGCCGCTTCATGGAGACTTTCCGCGCCGAGTGGTTCCCACAGGTCAGTTGGCAGCGCCTGCAATGCAACCGCAGCGACAGCCAGGCCGGCGTATTGCGCGGTTTGCACTACCATTTCAACCAGGTCGATTATTGGTGCGTGACGGCCGGGCGCATCCGCGTCGGGCTTTTTGACCTGCGCCGCGGTTCGCCCAGCTACTTGCAATCGGCGACAGTCGATATGGGCGGCGAGGATTTGCTGGGCTTGTTCATCCCCGTTGGCGTGGCGCATGGATTCGCCGCCCGCAGTGACTGCACGCTGCTCTATGTCGTCAACAATTATTACGATGGCGCGGACGAATACGGCGTCGCCTGGGATGACCCGCAAGCCAATATCGACTGGGGCCTTACGGCGCCGCGGCTATCGGAGCGGGACCGGGCGAATCCGCGCGTTAGCGAGATTGCCGTGGAGGACTTGCCGGCTTGATTCTCAAACCTTGATCAGCCCATGCCGCGCCACGGTCAGCTCGCGCATGCGATCGAAGACATTAACGCCCAACTGCGCGTAGACATGCAGCAGGTCGACCAGCACCCAGTTCTCGCGTATCTGCCCCTTCTCGCAGCGCCAGAAATCCAAACTGCGCATGGTGATATGCTTGCCCGCGGGCGCGATGCCCAGCCAGCCATCGCCGCTGATCGTCATCTCCATGCCGGGGAAAGCCGTGAAGCCGACATATTGCCCGTCGCCGAAGAAGACGCTGCGACTGCCCAGGAAAGCGTCGCGGTCGGGCATGGCATTCAGAAAGGGGATTTGATGCCAGTTGCGGAAGCCGGAGACGCGGCGCATGGAGCCGATGCCGGCCGGTCCGTACCACATCATTTTGGGATGCCAATATTTGTCCAACTGCATGGCGGCGACGCTTTCTTCATTGCGCTTTAGGGAGACGAGCATGTCGCGCACCCACTGTACGCTGGCGGCTGCCTCCTCGGCATCCCAGGGACGAGTGATGATGCCATCGTTCGTCGCAGGACCCGGCACGACCCACTCCGGCGCCAGGCTGGGCGACATTGCCCAGGCGCCCGCTTGCATCATCACTTGCGGGATGTCCCAAAGCGCCTGCATCTCGACGATTTGCCCGTCTTCCAGGCGGAAGAATTCGTGATAGCGCATGGCCAGCAGGTGCTGCGTCGGCGGGATTTCTAGCCAGGGGCGCTCAAACACGCCCATATAATGCCCGCAGCAGCCGACCCAATTCGCGCCGTTGGTCTCGCCAGCCATGACGAGGAAGTCGCGGCGTTCCAAATCCGGCACGGCATGCAGCAGCGGGGCGTAAGCCTCGTCGTAGAGTTGCGCGGGTCCGGTCATTTCTTCCAGCGGATGCGCCAGATGCACTTCGCAATCCGCCGCGAAGAGCTCACCCAGTTGGGCGGGCAGCTTAGCAGGCTCAATATCGTAGAGCGCGGCGCGCAAATCGCCAATCCGCCGCTTGTTGATGTTGTGAATCGACTCGCTCATGTGGTCTCCTGCGCCGCTTATTTAACCAGCCAGCCGCTGGCGCTGAGGGGATCGTGCTGGCGGAATTGATGCCGCATGCGCCCGAAGACATCTATGCCCATTTGCAGCAAGATATGCGGCACATCAATGGGAATCCAGTTTTCGACAATGGTCTCGTCATCGCAGCGGTAGAAGTCCATGACGCGCATTTTGAGGCGCTTGCCCGTGGCTGGAACGCCGAAGAGCTCGCCGCCCGTGTGCGTGGCGCGCAGGTAACCCCAGCCGCCCGTAACCGCAAAATAGCCATCGCCGATGCGGATGAAGTGCCCTTGTTCGCTGCCGCCGCGATCGGGGAAGGCGACCAGAAAGGGGATCTGGTGATAATCTTCAAAGCCTTGTAAGCCGCGCGTCGTGCCGATGCCGCTGGGTCCGTACCACATAAAATTGGGATGCCAGTGCCTGGCTTGCTCCATCTCGTCCAGCACTTCACGGGTTGGCGGCTGACCGCTGTAATAGCCCAGCGCCGCGTGCATTCGCAGGATGGTTTCGATGGTGCGCCGCGAGCGGGCTTCATCCTGCGGCGACAAAATCACGCCATCCAGCGTGGCCGGCGGCAGCCAGAGGATCTCCGCGCCGAGGCTGGGCGCGATGGGGAAGTAGCCCGCCTGGCGCATCAAATCCAGCGCATCCAGGAAGATGTAGCTGGTGATGATTTTGCCGTTGCGCAGCTCGTGCGCCTCGCAATAGCGCAAGTGAACGACGCCGCGACTGGCCGGGATGCCCAGCCAGTCACGGGCGAAGGTGCCCAGATAATGCCCCATGCAAGCTACCCAGTCGCCCTCCCGATAGGTGCCGCCCGCCACGAAAAAGTCGCGCCGCTCCATATCCGGCAGCGCCTTTCGCAGTGGATGCCACAGCTGCGCCAAGCCCGCCTCAATACCACTAAGCTCGTTGATGGGGTGGGTCACATGCAAGGCGACATCGGCGGCGAAGCCCTGCCGGGCGATATCCGCAAGCTCGTCGCGCGGCTGCTCGGTTAAAGCCTGCGTGATGGCGATGACGCGCCGTTTGTTGGCGATATTGCGCGCCTGGTCAATGGGGCTGTAGTGGAAGGCGCCAGTAAAGTACTTGTCGTCTCGCTGCGTCAAGGGAGCTTCTCTTTGGCTGCGTCGCTAGGCGTAAATCTGCTTGAGCAGGGCGAATTCGTCGAAGAGCGTCCATTCGTGGCTGATGCGCCCGTCTTGGATCAAATGATGGCTGATGCCCATCAGGCGCACGGGATTGCCGGTCGGCTCGCCATAGATGCCGTAGCCCGTGTGCGTCCCGCGCATTGTCCAGCGCGTCGCCACCCGCCAGCCCGCTTCTTCATCGCCGACATGGCAGAAGTGATCGCTGTGTATCGCCAGATCTGGGAATGGCGCCAGCAGCGCCAGCGCATAGCTGTGAAAATCGTTGATGCCCAGGAAGCTACGCCGCGTAGGACCTTCAAAGGCGAAATTCTCGTGATAGAACTCGCGGGCTTTGTTCAGCAAGCGCCAATTCCAAATCTCGTGAAACATCTGCCCGATGAAGTCTTCGGGGTCGAAAGCCTCGCTCTGGCTAGACTCCCATTTTGGCGGTGGCAGCTGTCCCCAGCCGCGCTCGATATCGCCGGCGATGGATGACTGAAAAGCGCCATCGCGCTCTTTAGCGACCATCTCTTTGGCAGTTGCGACGGGGTCTAAACCCAGCTGCAGCACATGGCTTAGTTCATCGCGCACGAGCCATTCTTCCACGACCATATTGCGCAGGCAGAGGCAATCGGCGATGGCGGCATAATTGACGCGTTTGCCCGTCGGCGGACCATAGAGCGACCAGCCGCGATTCGTGCCCTCGTGCCGCAGACGGTGCGACGAATACAAGCCGACCTGGTCATCGCCGCCCCAGATCACCTCGTCGCCATAAAGCCGCCGATCGGGATAGGCGGCCAGCGTGGCGAGCGTCGCGGCAAAGACGGCTTCCCGCCCATAGACCAAGCCGTTGGCGGTATGCAGATGGATGGTGTTGGCGTAATAGTCGTAGAGCTTGCCGATGCCCTTTTCTTCCCAAATCTCGTGCGTGATGCCGATGATATAGTCGACGAAATCGCGATAGCGCGGGTTGAAGCCGGCCATAGACATGGCGCGCTCTCCAGCGGCATCGGGCATGAATTGCATGTCGATTTTTTCCGCCAAGGTGGCGCGCGCCGGCTCGTCGGCAGGGTCAACTGGCGCCAGCTGCAAGTCTGATGATTGCTGGCTGTTTTCGGACATTTCATAGCCTCCGGAACTGCGCCCGCCTTGCCGCGCTTGTGTGAGCAAAGATGATTTTTTCTCGCCGGCGAGTGTAACAGCAGCGCTTGAGAAAATCAAAGATGTCTGCGCTATGCCAGCGCCCAGTCCACAGCCGCCAGAGCATGCAGCTCGGTGCTGTCGTATGTAGGCAGGCAGCTATCCTGCGGTTTGATCAAGAGGCTGATCTCTGTGCAGCCGAGGATGACCGCCTGCGCGCCGGCCTCACGCAGTTGCTCGATAACACGCTGATAAATGCGCCGCGACTCATCATGAATCTCGCCGCGCACGAGCTCTTCGTAAATGATGCGGTCGACATGCCTGCGTCCAGCAGCATCCGGGACGAGAACTTGCAAGCCGTGGCGCTGGCTGAGCCGTCCGCGATAGAAATCTTGCTTCATGGTGAAGCGCGTGCCCAGCAAACCGACCGCGCGCAAGCCAGCCTTCAGAATGGGCTGGGCAGTGGCGTCGGCGATGTGAATCAAGGGCAGGGCGATCGCCGCCTGCACCTCGTCCGCCATGCGGTGCATGGTGTTGCTGCAAATGACGATGCAGCCCGCGCCCGCCGCCTCTAGCTGCTGCGCCGCCGCCAGCATGCGCGCAGTTGCCGCCGCCCAATCGCCGGCTGCCTGCAGCGCTTCAATCTCGGCGAAGTCAAAGGAAACCATGAGGCAGTCGGCGGAGTGCAAGCCGCCCAGCCGCTTTTGCGCCGCCTGGTTGATGATGCGGTAGTACTCGGCGCTCGACTCCCAACTCAAGCCGCCGATCAGCCCGATTCGCCGCATGGCGAGGCTCCTCCCGCCCACAATCTCATAATGTCTGCGCCCTCTGTAGTTCGATTTCTTTCTTAGTACTATTTCTATAGCGAGAATTAGAGGCGGCTCAGGCTATGCAGCGCGATGTCGTGGCGGGTTTCGCCATGCTGCGCCAGGTCAGCCATGACCTCGCCGACGACGCTGGCCATTTTGAAGCCGTGCCCGCTGAAACCGGCCGCGACCGAGACTTGCGGCGCGCTCGGCAGCGTATCCAGCACAAAATGCTCATCCGGCGTATTGGTGAACATGCAGACGACCATATCCAGCGTGCGCCCGGCGCCGGCGGGGAAGTATCGCTCGGCAAAGTCGCGCAGCAGCGCCTCGTCCCGCGCATGGATTTCGCGGTCGAGCGAGTCAGGATCGCAGGTTTCGTCCAGATGATGATAACGCCCCAGCTTCATGCCCGGTGTCTTGCCAGTTGGGTTGAATTCCGGCAAGCCATAATAGCGCCCTTCATCAACCTGCCCATTCCAGACCGGGAAGTGCTCCAGCCCGAACCACTCCGGTCGCTTGGGCTGCAGCCAGATCAGCGCTTGTCGTTCCGGCACGGCTTTGCCCACCAGCGCCGGCGCCAGCTTGGCTGCCCAGGCGCCGCTACAGATCACCAGTTTCTCGGCCAGGTAAGTCCCGTTTTCGCTCTGCACCTGCACGCGCTGATCCGCCTGGATGTCCCAGCCCAGTACGCGCTCGCCAGTGTGCAAGGTTGCGCCATGATTCTTTGCCAATGCTGCATGTGCCGTGATGCAGCGCTCCGGCACGAGCAAGCCGCCATCGGGCTGGAAGAGCGCCATGGTCTCGGCGGGCATCTGATAGCCCGGGAAGCGCGCACGCAATTGTCCGCTGTCCAGGACTTCGTGCGGGAAATCATTTTCGATGCAGCTGCGCAGGCTGCCGCGGAAGACCTCGCTATCGGCGGGACCCATATCGATACTGCCGGTGCGGTAGAAGAGCTGCTCGCCGAAGTCGCCTTCCAACTGCGCCCACAGCGCATAGGCGCGGTGCAGCAATGGCACATAGGACAGGTCTTCGTAATAAGCCAGGCGGATTATGCGCGTCAAGCCGTGCGAGGAGCCAAAGTTGTGCGGGATGTCGAACTGGTCGATGCCGAGGACGCGCAGTCCGCGTTTGGCGAGGTGATAGAGGGCCGCGCTGCCCATGCCGCCCATGCCGATGACGATGGCGTCGTAGTGTTGGGTCATTGGCTGGGCTAACCGATCGTCATGTGCTGTCTTTGCCTGCTGAAATCAACTCAGCCATGGGCTCATCCTTGCCCGCTACTCAACTGCGCCATTGTACCTTGTCCGCACGCAGGGCGCAGGGGCGCGTTTCGCTGCGGGGTTGCGGGCGACTTACAGAGTCGCCCCTACAGCTAATCCGAAATCTCTGCGCCCTCTGCGTTTCTGTGGTGAATATG
This sequence comes from Anaerolineae bacterium, assembly GCA_034420985.1. Lineage (GTDB taxonomy): Bacteria > Chloroflexota > Anaerolineae > Aggregatilineales > Phototrophicaceae > UBA6055. The sequence goes on from DAOUKU010000067.1 coordinate 14,941, forward strand.
CCTTAGCCTCCCGCCGCACACGCGCCACGCACATCCACCAGCCACAAGCCGCCATCCGCGCCGTTGGCTGCCAGCGCCAGGCGCTCCCCGCCCGGCGACAGCCAAGCCCAGGCTCGCGTCCTCCGCGTCAAGCGCAAAGGCAGCGCGCTGATCGTCGCCAGCTCGTCTCGGGCGCGGTCGTAACATTGCAGCAGCGGCGCCGCATCGCCAGGCGTCACGAGGTAGACCCGCTCGTCGCGCAGGATGGGCGCGGGGAAGTTGTTGCCGGGCAAGTCGGCTTCCAGCAGCAGTTCGCGCCCACCGTAGGCATTTTGCAGCCAGTAGCCGCTCCTCCCGCCATCCACGCGCCCGACCAACGCCACCAATCCATCATCGCTTGGCGCGGGCACAGTGACCGAAGGCGGCATCATTTCCAGCCGCTGGCTCAACAGCCTGCCCGCCGTGTCCGCCGCAAAATAGCGCGCGGGCTCGCCATAGCCGCCAAAATAGACCGCCAGGAAGAGGCCCGGCTGCCGCGCCCACTGGAAACCGCGCAGGCTGTATTGATGCAAGCCGTCGTGAATGATACGCGGGAAGCTGCCGTCCGGCTCGGCGGAATAGAGCGTATGCACATCATTCTGATAGACGACCCGCCGGGCATGGGGCGAGAAGGTCAACTGCGAAGTGGCGTAGAGCACTGGATTCTGCTCGCCGCTTTGGCTGATCATGACCAGGCCGCTGTTTTCGATGAACTCCGGCGTGACTTTGGCGGCGGCTGGATGCTCGATATCCGCAAGCGCATGATCGGGCAGGTTGTAGCGCTGCCAGCCCAACTCGGTGAAGACCGCGCCATCACAGCCGACTCCGAAGATCAGCGTCTCATCATCCAGCCATTCTAGCATGACGACTTCCGCCTCGCTGATGAGCGTGAGGGCGGGCATGTCGGGCAAAAACGGGGCGGGGGCGGTGGAGTCCGCGGCGACAGTCAGCTTGACCTGCGCCAGTTCGCCTTCGTCAAAGTGCTCAAAGGGGATGCTGAAGGTCTGATAGCCGCCGGGCTGCAGGGCGTAGTCCAGCAGGGCACTTCCGCATGCATCGATCAAGTAGCCGAAGCCCTCGCCGATGAGCCGCTCGTCCGCGGCGTAGGCAGTCAGGCTGAGGCGGATGTTCGTGTAAGCCTCCGCGCCGGTATTGAAGAGATCGCCGGTCGCCACTGGCGTCTCGCCACCGAATCCGTCCGGCTGGGAAGCAATTTCTGTGTTGAAAAAGTAGAGCGGCAAGGGGTCTTGAGACTGGGCGGGCAGGGCCAGCAGTTGGGCGCAGAGCAAAACTAGGGCTATGGCGCGCATGCTTTGCCCCCCCCCCCAAATGAGGTTGGGGAGCAAAAGGGGCTTGCCTCCCCAACCTGTCGCAGACAACAACGCCTGCTTGCTTCCCCCCGACTCGTCGGGGGGACCGAGGGGGTTTCTATTCGCTAGCGCCGGTCATGCCTTCCAGCAGTTGCGGCAGGAACCAGATATCCAACATGCTCACTGACTCCATATCGCCAGCCAGCTGCGTGCCGTCCTGCAGGTTCAGCGGACCGCTCCAGCCGAAGATCTTGCCGGCGTTCATGGGGTCAGTCTGGAAGTCGTGGATTTCTTGCGCGAAGGCTGTGAGGCTCTCACGGGTTTCCATGCTCAGCGCATCGCCGAAGACATAACCGCCGACGCTGTAATCGGCATCGGTATAGAAGCCATCATCGCCGATTTCGTCCCATTTGGGCGCCCACCAAACCCACTCTTGCGACCAACTGCCATCAAGCACGCGGTTGACGACATCCAGGTAGGCGGGACCCCAGTTGTAGTAGGCTGCGCCCAAGCAGGCCTCGGGCGCTTCCGAGCAGCCATTGACATTGCCGTAGGGCACGCCGTAACTGGCGTCGCCCTCGGACATGTATTGCCCGGCCACGGTGATGGCTTCGGTGGTGTCGATGCCAGAGATGATGACATCCGCGCCGCCATCCAGGAAGCCGGTGGCGACCTCGGTTGGGTCGAGCGTGACGCCGGGGATATTGAACCAGAAGCCAATCCAGACGACCTCGAAGCTAATGTCATCGGCGCTCATGTCATCGCGGTAGTTGTCGGCGCAATGGCGGGCGCCCAGGTAGCTAGAAGCGGCCAGACGGCGCGTCTCCGGGTTGATCAGCGCCCCCAGGTAGCCGATATGCCCGGATTCGCTGGTCAAGGCGGCTGCGCAGCCAGCGACCATGCGCGGCAACTCCATCAACGTGTTGAAATTGCCGACATTGGCGGACGGCAGTTCGGGCAGTTCGTGCATCATGGCGTGCTCGCCGGCGACTACATCGGAGGACTGGATGGCATTGCTGCCAGTGATGTTGATGAAGACAACATCGGGGAAGGCTGCCGCCACGACATTGGTGTCTTCTTCGAAGCTGTCGGAGGTGGTAAAGATGACGGACGCGCCATCATCGACCATCAACTCGACTACATCCATCAAGGTGGTCTCCGGTGAGTCAGCGGGGTTCAGGCTTTCAAAAAAGAGCATGGTCGAGCCTTCCAGTTGCGCCTCGACATACTGCCCGGCTTCAAAGTGCGAGGTGCTCCAGCCGCGGTCGTCATTGGGACCGACCAGGACGACGCCAAAGACGAGGTCGCTCTGCGCTATTGCGGGAAGCCCCGCGAATACAAGCAGCGCAAGCGCCATGAACAGTATTGATAATTTGCGAAACATAGATTCCTCCCCCATATGCTTTTCAATCGCTGAACATGCGAGCTCATATCGCAATTGCGAGTATACCAAATTCCCGCGTCGCAACAAAATATCAGTCCTTAAGGATTGGACTGGCCGATTTTGAAATATGGTAGGCATTGAACGAACACAAGCGCAGCTTGCAATATGGCGGGACTAGCGTTTCCCGCGATGTCCTTATGAGCTAGCCCGCCGACTCGTCTTCGCTTATTCCGCGGCTTCCAGCGCCGCTTGCTGCTCGGCAATCATCTCCGGCGTGCAGTGCAGGCTGTCCAAAATAGCTGACACGTCATCCATCCGCCTTTGCGAGGCCAATAAGGCGGTAACTTTTGCCATGACGTCGTCGGGCAGGTCCAATTCCGTTTGACCGCCGCCGACCAGCGCGTGTTGAAGCGCTTCAACCACAACCTTGATCGTCTCTTCATCCATGCCCACGGCTGCCAAGAGTTCAGTCACGCCCTGATCCACTAAGCGGCCGTCCCGCAGCAGCACGCTAGCCCGATCCATCAGCGCTGAGCTGATTTTGATGCCCTGCGCCGACGCCGAATCCAGGTTGAGCCCGACATTCAGCTGATCAACCAGTGCGATGCCCGTGCTGGCGATATCCAACTCGCCGCTCAAATGCCCGGCCAGCATGGCGCCAATCAAGTTGCCTTGCCGCGCATATTCGGCCGTGCCAGCGCTGACCGTCGCGCCCAGATTGATTGTTTCCGCAGTCGAATGAAACACCGGTATACTGTTCTCGATGGCGATTTGCATGATCGCTGGCAAACCGCTCATGGTGAGCATATCTGATGGCAATAGAAAGGCTTCCACGCCTTTGTCCACCAGCGATTGGGCGGCAATTGTCAGTCTGGGATACTCGAGATAGCGGCGACTTCTACCGTTAAACCGTGCGCTTCGGCCGCGGCCGCGATCGCTTCCGCCCCGCTCTGTCCGCTCGTTTCCGCTGAACTGAAAATCGTGCCGATCACTCCAATATCCGGGTTTTGCAAGAGCAGCAGCGGCACGATGTCTTCATATCGCGTCACCGATTCGACGCCGCTGACATGGCTCGGCTTAAGGCAAGACGCTTGGGCGATGCCCGCTTCGAAGGGATTGAATACCGATGTGAAAAGCACGATCGGCGGGTCGTTCATATCCGCGGTGATGTTCACGGCGGCTTGCGCGGTCGGCGTCGACAGCACGATCAAGGCGTCCGCCCCCCGATCCAAAGCATCCTCGACGATGGCGTTCACAGCCGCAAAATCAAAATCGGCGTCGTTCCAATGGACATTGATTCGCTCGCCTTCAAGGTTCTCTCTGGCGCGGAGCAGGGCGTGTTCCTCCTCGCTGACCAGCCCGGCCCCGAGCATTGTACCCAGGATCGCGTCCTCAATGGCGGTGAAGGCAATGAATGAACCGAAGCGCAGCATGGCCACAGTGGGCTTGTCTTCGGTTTGCGCGGCGAGCGGCTGCGCCATCAACAGCAGACTTAACAAGATCAGGGTTACTTTGAACATGGTCCGATTCTAATCCGATTGTTATTCCAATAACATCATAATAACTGAATTGAGCTATTCTCAAATGGTATAGCTTAAATCCGTCGATACAGCGCGATGGTCATTTCGCGGCGGATGCGGATGAGGAGGTCGTCGTCGGCATTGGCGGTCAATTCTTTGATGCGCGGCAGGACGAAATCGGGCATGCGGCTGCGGCGGAATCCTTTCGCATATTCGTGCAGATCTTCAGCGTTGTCGCAGTCGACGACGATCTCGAAAAGAGCGCTGTGCTGGGCGCGCCATTGACCCGCAGCGACGGCGTCCTGCAAAACGGCGTCGGCGGCGTCTCGTTCCGGGGCGGTGGCGCTGGCGTCAATCTCGCCGACTTGCAGGCAGCGTTCCCCCAACTCCAACTCAATACGGCGGTTGCGTTTGGTAGGGCGCAGGTCAATGAGCCAGCCGCCGGGCTGCAGCGCCCGCCTCACTTCCGACAGGGCATGGACCATGCCCTCAATGTCAATTCATCAGAAGGACAGCGCGAAGATGGCGCCACGAAAGGCGCAGTCGCGGAAGGGCAGTTTGACGGCGCTGGCGGCCAGGCACTGCGCGCGCGGGATGTCCGCGAATTCAGCGGGCTGCAGCGCGTCCCACAGGTCGATGCCGATGATTTGCGCGGCGCGGCCGGCGTATTTTCGCGTCAGCCGCCCATCGCCACAGCCGATCTCCAGCACGCGGCCGGGCTGGGCTGGCAGCATGTCCTGCAGATAGCTTTTCTCTTTACCCGCTGTGTCGCTTCGTATCGCCACTGCGCTTAACCGCAGGCGCCAGTGCGAAAGACATAGGTATTATTCACCCAGCCCGCCATGCCTTCATGCTCGACCACAAACCAGTCGCCCGACCGTCCAGTTGCGTTCAGGTTCGTCTGATAAGGGATCTCCACTATGACATCATAGTCAAGTCCCGGTCCCTGACGAAGATTGACCATGGCAACGGTCCGCAGACTGCAGCCGGTCAGCGCTTGTCCGACAGACTCCAAGATTTCAGTTGAATCCGTTTCCGACATGGTCTCATTTGTATCCGTCTGCGCCGCTTCCGCTTCCAGCGTTGGGGTCTCGAGCATAGGCGGCAGGATTATGACATCCGTCTCGCCAAGGGCATCGCAGCCGGGGCTGACTGCCAGATGCCCTCTGTTTGCCCAGCCCAACTGGCCGTCGTAATTGGCCATGAACCAGTCGCCATTTTGCGCTCTGGCGACCAGTCTGGTGCCGCGGGGCATCGACAACAAGCGAGCGTAGTAGACGCTGGGACCAGCGCGGAGGCTCAGCCTAGCGGTGGTCTCCACTTGGCAGCTGGTTGTCGAAGAGGGACCTGTTTGCGTGAGACTCGGCGGGCTGTCGCGCGTCTCGCCAAGGGCATCGCAGCCGGGGCTGATCGCCAGATGCCCTCCGTATGCCCAGCCCAACTGGCCGTCGTAATTGGCCATGAACCAGTCGCCATTTCGCGCTCTGGCGACCAGTCTGGCGCCGCGGGGCATCGACAACAAGCGAGCGTAGTAGACGCTGGGACCAGCGCGGAGGCTTAGCCTAGCGGTGGTTTCCACTTGGCAGCTGGTTGTCGAAGAGGGACCTGTTTGTGTGAGACTCGGCGGGCTGTCGCGCGTCTCGGCGGCTGTTGCCATGGCTGCTTGACCGCCTTGCAAGAGCACCACCGTGCCCGCTCGGCGAATCTGACCGCAGATCATGCCCGCAATATGTTCTGCCACCAGGTCCGATACCGCGCGCGGGGCTGTGGCGGCGTCCAGAAACTTCAACCTTCCCTGGTTGCGAAAACAGACTTGAATCTCGTCATTGACGTTGCCCCAAACATCAACAGCGTGGAGGATGCCCTGGGCGATCAATTCGGGATTGCCCACGCCAGCGTTGCTCACCTGTTGGCATTGGGTAGAGAACGGGCTGAAGCCGCGGACGACGATATCATCTGGCAGATGGGAGCAAGTATCAACGGGCGGAGGCGGGGTCGGCGTCACGGCAATCCATTCCGGGCAAGATCCCGTTTTTGCCCCTCGAAAATTGACCTCGCCGCCGTATTCCAGGCCTCGACTAGTTACTCTGTCCACATAATAGCCATAGTCTTGGCCTGGATTCAGTCCCGAGATGACGCAATTCGGTTCGTCTTCGCTGCATCTGACGTCACCGCCACCTTCTCCAATAGGAAAGAATTGATAACCTCCTGGACCACTCCAGCTAATGGACAACCGGTTGTCGCACATTCGCTCGACTTCAAGGTTCTGCGCTTCAACCGGCGGCAATGCGTTGATGGCAATCAGCACCAACCCAAGCAGCAGCCAAATACGAGAGCTTTTCGCCAAAAATGCCAGAATCATTAGCTTTCCCCAATATTGTCTATGATGTCTATAACGAGTATTGAACAAAATTAAACCATACCTCAGAAGCCCATGTCAAGTTTTCCGCATGCGGCGCCCTGACATTGCATTCGGAACGAGATGGCGCTAGCATCGGACAATGCCAAGCAGGAGCAAGGTCGCTTGTGCATGATGCCGAATCCCACGCTCGACATCACTCTGGACCGCGAAAGCGCAACGCCGATTTACCGCCAGCTCATCGCGCAGATACGCAGCTTGATTGAAAGCGGCGATCTGCCGCCGGGGGCGCGCCTGCCAGCCAGCCGCAAACTCGCCAAAGAGCAAGGCATCAGCCGCATCAGCGTGGTCAATGCTTACAGTGCGCTGCGAGCGGGGGGCTTGCTGAAGGGGCAGGCCGGCAAAGGCACTTTTGTCGCGCGGCAAGCCCGGCAGCGCCCCACCCAGCCCAAGCCCATCCCCGCTGTGAGTCAGCGCGCGCCAGCCATCCGTCAGATGCTGCGCAGCGGTCGCCAGAATGGCCTCATCGACTTTGGCGGCGGCACGCCACCCTCCGAGTTCTTCCCCGTGCGCTATCTGCAAGACGCCATCAACCAGGTCATCGACCGAGACGGGGCGGCGGCTCTGTCTTATGAAGTGGCGGAGGGCTATCTGCCGCTGCGCATCGCCGTCCGCGATTATGTGCGCGCCATCGGCATCCGCTGCCGGCATCAGGCTGTGCTGATCACCGGCGGCGCTCAGCAAGCCATCGACCTGGTCGTGCAGTCGCTGGTCAGCCCCGGCGAAACGCTGCTCACAGCCGACCCGACCTACCTGGGCATCATGGACATTGCGCAGGCGCGCCGCGTGCGCATCCAGGGCCTCCCCATCGACGAGCATGGCATCCGCATCGACGCGCTGGAACGGGCTATCCGCGAGCTGCAGCCGCGCCTGCTCTATGTCATGCCCAGCTACCAAAACCCGACCGGGCATCACATGCCGCTGCACCGCCGGCGACAACTGCTGCGTTTGTCCGCTGCAAACGGCGTCCCCATCCTGGAAGACGAGGTCTACCGCGAATTCCGCTTCGAGGGCGAGGCGCTGCCGCCTCTGAAAGCGCTGGATGACAGCGGCGTGGTCATACACACCAATGCCTTCACCAAGGTGCTGCTGCCGGGCGTGCGCATCGGCTATTTGGTGGCGGATGGCACAACCTACGAGCGGCTGGCGCGAGTCAAGCAGGCGGCGGATATCTCGACATCGGGCTTGAATCAGCGCGCCATCCATCTACTGCTGGAGCGGGGCGTGCTGGCGCAGCAGTTGGAGCGCAACCGGCTGGAATTGCGGCGGCGGCGCAACGCGGCCTTGGAAGCGGCAAAGCGGCACTTCCCCACCGGCGCAAGCTGGTTATCGCCACAGGGCGGCTTGTTCCTGTGGGTGGAGTTGCCGGCTGATGGTCCGAGCGCGGCGGCAACCTTGGGGGCGGCGTTGGAGCGTGGCGTGGCTTTCGCGGCGGGCGATCAATTTTCGACGCGCGGCGGATACAAACATGCGCTGCGGCTGAACTTCGGCTTGCATCCGCCAGCTTTGATCGACGAGGGTTTCCGCAAGATTGGCGCGGCTTGGCGGGCTTTGCGAGGCGCTTAGGATTGATTCTGCGCGGGCTTAGCCTCCCCCCGATGCTTCGGGGGGACTGAGGGGGGTTGCTTCCCCCAAATCGACCGACCTGACCGCATCCTCCACGCAAGCCGCATCGCTCTCGATGGCGGCCAGCCCCTGCAGCACATTGCTGGTGGTCCCTTCGTCTCCGCTGGTCTGCGCCAGTTCCAGCGACTCCCGCAGTAGCGCCCAGCCGCGCGTGCAATTGCCGGTGTAGTAGTGCGAGAGCCCCAGCCGATAGCGGCAGGACAGATCATATGTCCCATCGTCATGCGCCAGGCATTGCGCGAAAGCCTCGCGGGATTCCTTAAATTGCCGCTCGCGATAATGCAGCAAGCCCAACTGGAATTGCGCGGCTGCATCGCTGGGGTTGTTGGTCACCGAGTCCTGGCAGAAGCCCAGCGCCCGCGCGAACTCGCCAACTTTGCGATAAGCGAGGCACAAGCGCAGCATCCCCCGGGCGTTGCGCGGATTGATGGACAGAATGCGGTTGTACAAGTCGATGGCGCTCTGGTCTTCATCGCGCGCCAGGTACAAACCCGCCAGCTCAAAATGAGTCGGCAGGTAGGTCGGGCGCAGTTCAATGGCGCGCTGCAGGTAGTCGATGGCTTCTTGATAGGAGCCGACCGACTGCAAGGCGTAGGCGTAAGCGCGGACGAGGTCGGGGTCATTCTCGTTGATGGCCAAGCCCCGTTCGCCGGTGGACAGTCCATCCGCCCAGCGTTCGGCGTCAATGTAGGCGCGCGCAAGAGCGGCATGCAGGGGCGTGAAACGCGGATGCAACTCCAAGCCCGACAGGGCGATGGGGATGGCGATGGCTGGCTGCCCCAGCCAGGTGAGCGCGGTGGCTTGCAAGGCGAATCCATGCGGGTCGCGGGCGTCCAGGTCGGTGATGGCTTCGCCGAGCGCCAGCGCTTCCTCATGCCGTCCCAGCTCGATGAGCAGCATGCCCTGGGCGTACAGGTAGGAGACATTGTTGGGGCGTTCGGCGACGGCAGCAGCCAGCAGGGCTTCCGCGCCTGGCAGGTCATTGTCGACGATCAGCTCGGCGGCGCGGGCGGCGCGTTGGCTGGGCAGGGGGGTTGGCGTCGGCGGCGGCGCGCTGAGGCTGGACAGGGCTGCTGCGACTGCCTCCCATTGCCAGGCGATCGCCGATCCCAGGAGCGCTATCAACAGGGTGGCGAATAGCAGGTTGCGGCGGCGGCGTTTGGGCTGGCGGAAGAAGGGCTGCGTGTAATCACGCTCGATCTTCATGCCCTAGATGCCCCCGATGGGCGTTGGCGGGATGGGCGTTGGCGGGATGGGTGTGGGCAGCAGCGCGTTCTCAAAGCCAGGGCAGTTGGCGCGCACGCCGGACAATCCCTCGTTGATGATGGCGATGATGCTGGGCTCGCGACTGTATTGCAGCGCCTGCTGCAGCACTTCCCAAGCCGTGTCGCACTGATCCATGAAGTAATAAGCCAGGCCGCGGATGTAGTAGCATTCCACCGCCGTCGACCCCAGCGCCACGCAGCGCTCCAGCGAGTCCAGCGCGCTTTCGTAGTTGCGGCGGTTGTATTGCAGCTGCCCCAGATATTGCCAGGCTGGCGCATAATTCTCGTCGATTTCGGTGGCGGTTTCACAGTAGCGGCTGCCTTCCAGGAATTCGCCAACTTCGGCGTAGGTCTGGCAGATGCGCAGGTAGGCTTTGGCATTGCCCGGCGCCAGTTCCAGGATGCGCCGATAGATGCCGACCGCCATTTCCTGGTAATTCTGCTTGCGGTATTGCGCGGCCAACTCGAAATAGGGCGCCAGCAGATTGGGGTTGATGGCCACTGCCGATTCCAGCGCTGTGATGGCTTCCGAGTTGCGACCTGTATAGATCAGCGGGATGGAAAAGGCGCGGTGTGCGAAGGGGTCGAGCGGGTCAAGTTGGGTAGCTTGCAAGCCGCGCTGGTAGCCTTCCGCATAGCGTCCGACATTGGTGTAAGCCACGGCCAGCGCCGCGTGCAATGGCGCAAAGCGTGGATCGCGCTCCAAGCCGGAGACCGCCACTGGGATGGCGCTGCCAGGATCGCTCCACATCAAGGCGCGGGCTTTCAACGCGTAGCCACGCGCGTCGTCCGGCGCGACGGCAATCGCCCGGTCACCTAGTGCCAGCGCCGCGTCGTATTGATCGGATTCGATCAACATGCGCCCATATTCGTATAGATAAGCGACATCATTGGGTCGCTGCTCGGCCGCCAGCGCCAATTCCGCCAGCGCAGCTTCCAGGTCGCCATTGTTGTAAAGCGCGAAGCCGCGTTCGGCGTGCTGACGGGGATAGAGCGTCGGCGTCGGCGCCCAGCCAACCAGCGACAGCGCGGCGCTTTGCATCTGGTCATAGAAGAAAAATGTCAGCGCCAATAAAGCGACGCTGATGCCCAGAATCGTGATGGAGAAGACCAGTAGCGGCAGCCCCGACAAGCCGCGCCGTCGTTGACTGAAGAAGGGACGCCGATGGCTACGTTTGATCTTGCGATACTGCGACATAGCCGCATTTTAACACGGCTTGCTTGGCTTTTGCGGTATTGTCGCCGCAGCGCTCGCCCCTGTGTCATCCGTCATTCTGTGGTTTAATGCTGACGCGTTGCCAGCGGGAAAACGACATGAATAAACAGGTGGATTGGGCGCAGCGTATTGCGGCTTTGGCGAATACAGGCTTGCACTATGCGCGCAACAATTATGACCGGGAGCGCTACAGCGCCTTGCGGGATATCGCTGCTGAGATGCTCGCCGACGCTGCGGATGCCGATGTCGTCAAGATAGCGCTGCTGCTATCCGCGGACGACGGCTACATCACGCCAAAGGTTGATGTGCGCGGCGCGGTCTTCCGCGATGGCAAAGTTCTACTGGTGCGGGAAGCCATCGACGGCTTGTGGGCCTTGCCTGGCGGCTGGGCGGATGTTGGCGACGCCCCGTCCGAAGCGGTCGAGCGTGAAATCCGCGAAGAGAGCGGCTACCTGACCAAAGCGGTGAAATTGCTGGCGCTGGAAGACCGCCGACTCCGCCACCCGCCCATGACGCACGCCGCTTACAAAGTGGCTTTTCTTTGTGAGTTGGTCGGTGGCAAGGCGCGGACCAGCGCGGAAACTACCGCAGTCGACTGGTTCGCTGAAGATGAGCTCCCACCCTTGTCGCTGGGACGCGTGACCGAAGGGCAAATCCGCCGCTGGTTCCAACACCACCGCCAGCCGGACTTGCCGACAGATTTCGACTGAAAACCAGCCAGCGCTATTTCGCCATGCTGAACGCAACTATCCTGCCCGCCATCGCCTTCGGTGTTGGCGCGGCTGTCATCCCCGGACCTTTGCTGGCTTTCTTGATCAGCACAATCTTGACTCGCGGCGCGCGGGTTGCGCTGCTGGTGGTGCTAGCGCCCTTGCTGACCGACGCGCCCATCATCCTGTTGATGACCTTCGTGTTGGGGCAGTTGCCGCCGACTGTATTGCAGCTGATTCAGTTGGCTGGCGGCTGCCTGCTGCTGAGCATCGCCTGGGGCGCGGCACGGCGTCTTGACGCGGACTCGCTGCTCAGGCTCGCGCCGGAAGCGGCCGAGTCGCAATCGGGCTACCGCGTGCTGTTGACAGCTATAGCCATGAATTGCTTGAGTCCGGGTCCCTGGCTCTTCTGGGCGACGGTCAATGGACCGTTGCTGCTGGCGGCGCTGGGAGAGTCGCTCTGGCTGGCGCTAGCCTTCCTTCTGGCCTTCTACGGTGTTTTCCTGGGTGGGCTCTGCTTGTGGATTGCGCTGTTTCACCAGTTGCGCCGCGTTGACGCCCGTTATCTGCGCGCGCTGCTCTTTGCCACGACGCTGCTTTTGTTGTGGTTTGGCGTCGGGCTAATGGTGGAGGCATTGGATGCCAGCCATCTGCAGCCACTTGTGGCGCTGGCGCTGGCCTCCTTGATATTGGCTCGGCGAGTCTGGCGCAAGCGCTGTCTCGCCGCCTGGTTTTGCGCGCCTAAGTCAGCGCGATGATGCGCGTTGGACCGCCAGAGTCATTTTGAACTTGGGCATGCCACGGACCGGCCGCGATTGAAGCCCAGTCCTTGGCTGGTGCATTGCGAAAACAGCTATTCAGCTACCTCGCTCTGGTTGACAATTGGATGCCAATACACTAGAATAAGTTTGTCTTTGGTAAGTAAATAGTTTAATAAACCATTGTGTCCAGTCGAGGCAGCCCCATGGCTTTGCGTCGTTACACCATCGGCAATATGGACTGCGCTGGTTGCGCGCGCGAGGTGGAAGCTGCCGTCCGCAGGCTGGATGGCGTGCAATTCGCCCGTGTCGACTTCCTCAGTTGCAGCCTCGAACTGCGCGGCGAGGTTGACTATACGCGGTTGCAGCGCCAGGTGGAAGCCGTCGGCAAGACTATCGCCTTGCCCGAAGAGTCCTTGGAAATGGGCGCGGCTGGCGGCTTTCGCGGCTTCCTGCTGTATATGCGCGAGCGCGACTCCAGCCGGCCGGCGCTGATCGGCGGCATGCTGCTCTTGCTCGCCCTGGCGTCTGACATTTTGCAACTGCTGCCAGTGGAACTAGGCGGCATCCTTTACATCATCGCCATGCTCGCGGCGCTGAAACCCATCGCGCTGAGCGGCGTCAATGCCCTGCGTATCAACCGCGAATTCAATATCAACGCGCTGATGACCATCGCTGGCATCGGGGCGCTGCTGCTGGGCGAATACCTGGAAGCGGCCACGGTGATCTTCCTGTTTTCTTTGGGCGAGGCGCTGGAAGGCTTTGTGGCCGAACGCGCGCGCGACAGCTTGCGTTCGCTGATTGCGCTGAACCCGAATGAAGCGCTGCGGATTGTTGGCGATACGACGGAAAGCGTGCCCATTGAAGCCCTGCAAATTGGCGAGCGAGTGCGGGTGTTGCCCGGCGAGCGTATTCCCGTCGATGGCGCGGTCCTTGTCGGGGCGGGCGCGGTCGACCAGGCGCATATCACCGGTGAGAGCGTGCCCGTGACGAAGACGCCCGGCGACCAGGTCTTCGCTGGCTCCATCAATGGCGAGGCTGCCCTGGACTTGCGCGTGGAAAGGCTGGCGCAAGATAGCGCGCTGGGACGAATCATCGACATGCTGCGGCATACGCAATCGCGGCGCGCGCCCAGCCAACGCCAGATCGACCGCTTCGCACATATCTACACCCCGGCCGTGGCCCTGACGGCTTTGAGTGTGGCATTGCTGCCGCCATTGCTCTTAGGCGCGAGTTTCTGGGGCGGGGCGGGCGAAACCGGCTGGTTCTATCGCGCGCTGGCCATGCTGGTGATCGCCTGCCCCTGCGCCCTGGTCATCAGCACGCCGGTCACGGTCATCAGCGCGATCACGGCCATGGCGCGGCGCGGCGTGCTCGTCAAGGGCGGGGCGGCGCTGGAGTCGCTGGCGGACGCTCGCGCGGTGGCTTTCGATAAGACCGGCACCCTGACGCACGGCCGATTGCATGTCGCAGCCACCTATACCGATAACTGTGCGCAAGATGCCGATTGCGAGCCCTGCCAGGAATTGATTTCTTTGGCGGCAGCTGTGGAAGCGCAAAGCACACATCCCTTCGCCGGCGCCATATTGCAAGCCGCTGCCGAGCGCAAGCTGGAGTTTGCCGGCGCCTCCGCGGTAACCAATCTAGCCGGGCAAGGCGTGCAGGGGCAGGTCAATGGCAAGCTGGTCACGCTGGGTAGCCACCGCTATTTTGATGGTGAATTCGCCCACAGCGACGCCCTTTGTCGCCGCGCCGACGAAGTTGAGGCGCAGGGGCAGAGCGCCGTCTTGCTTGACGATGGCGAGCATGTGCGTGGCTTGATCGCGCTGGCGGACGAGCCGCGCAGCGAAAGTCGCGAAGTGGTATCCGCGCTTGGCGACATGGGCTTGAAGACACTCATGCTCAGCGGCGACAACAAGCGCGTCGCCCAGTCCATCGCGCAGCAGGTTGGCGTCGACGACTTCCGCGGCGAACTGCTGCCCGAAGACAAGGTCTACGCCGTAGAGCAGGCGATGGACCAGTACGGCGCTGTAGCCATGGTTGGCGATGGCATCAATGACGCGCCGGCGCTGGCAAGGGCGACCATCGGCATTGCCATGGGCGGCGCAGCCAGCGCGCAAGCCATGGAGACGGCTGATGTGGTGCTGATGGCGGATGGGCTGCGGCAGTTGCCGGGCGCCTTGAAACGGGCGCGCTTCGCCCGCGCGCTCATCCGCGAGAATATCGCGCTGTCTTTCGGGCTGAAGCTGATCTTTCTGCTGCTGGCAATGACCGGCAATGTGACCATGCTGGTGGCGGTGCTGGCGGATATGGGCATGTCCCTGGCCGTCACGCTTAACGGCATGCGCGCGCTGCGGGGATAATCAGACGAAGCTAGCGTGCCGCCACCGGATCCCGCGCAATGCCCAGCCGGCGTGGATGCCGCGCCCGGCTGAAGCGATCGGCGAAATCGTGCGCAGTCCGCAGCCTATCGTACAGCGCCGAGAACTGCTGCCTGGTCGCTTTGTTCAGCGTCAGCCGCATGTCCCAGGCATCTTCGTCATTGCTGGCGTAATAGCGCCGCCGGCGCCCGACCGGGCTGAAACCATATTTGCTGTACAAGCGCTGCGCCACCTCGTTGCTGACGCGCACCTCCAGCACGATGTAACTCGCGCCCAGTTGCAGCGCCTTGCCGACCATGCCCGCCAGCAGGATCTCGCCATAGCCCTTGCCGCGACAGGCTGGATGCGTAGCGATGGTGCTGATATGCGCCTCGTCCGCCATCTTCCAGATGCCGCCGTAGCCGACGATGCTGCCTGGCTTCTCCGCCGCAGACCCGTTGATCCGCTCGCGCAGCCGCTCCAGCCAGCCCGTTTCCTCCGCTGGCGCCGTTGGCGCGTTCAGCTGCTCCAGCACGAGCATATGACTGACGGTCGATTCCAGCAGTTCAAAGCGATAGGACTCTTGCGTCCAGGCTGGCTGGAAAGACTGGCGGTCAATCGCCAGGACAGCGCCGATATCGTTCAGCCGCATATAGCGCAGGGACAGTGGCATGGAAATGGTGGGTGTAGGAACCGACACGGGCGGATGACCTGCGCTTAGTTTAGCCGCCCATCTCATAAATCTGCACGACATCGATGGCTGCGAATTGTACAAAGGGGCAGCCCTTGGCGATCTCCAGGGCGGCAGCCAGGTCATCCGCTTGCACGATGCTCATGCCGGATAGCGTTTTGGGCTGTTCTTCGCTGGAGCCATCGGTGTTGACGCGGGTCGGCGCGCTGAAGGGCATGCCCAGGTTAATGGCCGCATCGCCGAGCTGCTGCGCCCAAGCCATCCACTCCTGCTGATGCGCCTGCGCTTCTTCCGGGCTGCCGAATTGTGGTTCGCCCACATAAAATAATCCAAATTTTGCCACGCGATTCTCCTGTCGCTGATGGTTAGCGCGGCAAGCATACGCCAGCAGCGGGATAGTGCAAGTGCAGAAATATAGAGGCGCAAAGAACGGCATTTGCCAGTCGGGGTTGGCGCGATATACTGATAGCTGCGGCGGGGGATCATTGCTAAAGATCCTGAAATGTGTCGAGCATACAACAGACTGCCCGCTGCCCTGACAAAGTGAAACATTTGTCCATGCTCAGCATCGTCCAATTCCAGACTCTGCGCGAAGCCTATCGTGTTGGTGCGGCTCTGAGGCTCGACGAGGCGCTTGCCAAGATCGGCAATCCCACACCGGACATGCTGGTCGAGTCGGCTGTGATGCAACTATCCAACGGCGACCGCAATATCCGCGTATTGATGCTGCGCGTGCTGCGGCATCAGCGTGGCGAGCGGGCTATGCAGGGCGTGCTGGCGGGTTTGCGGGATGAGAGTCGGCGTGTCTGCGCGGTTGCCATCCAGGCTTGTCCCAATTATCTCGAATATCGGGGCATCGTCTTGCAACTGGAAGCGATCGCTCGCGATGCCTCGCTGAAACGCAAGCTGCGGCGGCGCGCCTTGAGCATGCTGGCTGGCGATGAGGGGCGCATGCAAGGCGACTTGACCGAGGCGGTCGACCAGTCCCTGCGGCGGCTCATGTTGGAGAGCGAACACCGCTTCAGCATCGTGTTCGGCTTGGCGCGGCTGGAACTGGGCGCGCGAACGCAATCCCTGCTGCATGCATTCGCGGTTTCCAGCGCCCCCCAGGAACGCGATATGGCGGCGCGGGCTTTGGCTGGCGAGCGCATCGTTCACATCGACTGGTACGCCGATGACGCTGACCTGCACGCGGAGATCATGCGACGCTGCGATATCGCCCACGGGCGCATGTACTACTGGTTGCCGCGCAATGGACTGCCAGCTGAATCAAAATAAGGGCAAACCCGGGATGTGGACGCGCAAGCGATACAGCGCTGTGATGCCGGTGATGTAGAGGCTGCGCAAATCCGTGTCGCCATAGGTGAAATTGGTGACCTGCTGTGGCGTAATCAAGCGACCCAGCAGCGCCCCGTCCGCCGCGAAGAATTGCAATCCGCCCTGCGCCACGCTGATGACATGTCCCTTTCGGTCGACCTTCATGCCATCGGGCACGCCGTCTTCGTCGCCGATCGTCTTGGCGAACAGACGCCCATTCGCTAGCGCGCCGTCCGCCCCCACATCAAAGACCATGATGCGGAAGCGCGGGCTGTCATTGATGTAGAGCAGCGTCTCGTCTTCTGAAAAGCAGAGTCCGTTGGGGCGCTCCAATGCCGCCGTCTCCAGCGTCAGCGAGGCATCTGCGGGGTTCCAGCGATAGACGCCGTTAAAATCCAACTCGCATTCGCGCGGGATGCCCACTTTTGGCTCGCGGCCATAGGGCGGGTCGCTGAAATAGACGCTTCCATCGCTCTTGACGACAATGTCGTTGGGGCTGTTGAGCTGGGCGCCCTGATAATGCGAGGCCAGCACAACCATGTCATCGCCTTCCATGCGCGTCACGCGGCTGCTGGCGTGGTGGCAGCTCAGCACGCGCCCCTCGCGGTCGTAAGTATTGCCGTTGGCCATGTGGCTGTTGTTGCGGTAGATGCTCAGCCCCTCGCGCTGCGACCACTGCCAGGTGCAATTGGCCAAGATGTCGCTGAAACGCAGGTGATGCTCGTAGGGATGCCAGATGGGTCCTTCCAGGAAGCGCAGACCGCCCACCACCTCTTCAATTTGGGCATCGGCATCCAACAATTCGGTGAGGCGCGGATCGTGCGTTTCCAGTTCGATTGTGGGCATAGCTGGTCCTCAATTCTTGCGCTTGCGCTGCTGTGGCTTGAGCGTCTTCGCATACGCATAACTCTGTTCGAGATAGGGCAGCAAGCGCGGGGTGTCTTTGAGCAGGTGATCGGGCACCGCGACATATTCTTTCATAATGGTGCCATAGGTCTCCAGCAGTCCCCCGCCAAAATTTGCCAAGAAGGCTTCGCGCTCGGCTTTTCCCATGCGCAAGCCCAGCACCCCGGCTTTGGTCAACTGGCTGAACATGTTGCCCTGATATGAGGTGTAGGGCAGCTTCAGCCCGCCGCGCAATTCAATCTCCGGATGCGCATCGATCAGTTGTCTGTAGAGCGCCAGCTTGTCCGCGGGCACCTGATTGCTGTGTTTGCTCATGATCGCCTTTGTGAATAAATGGATTCCCCCGATGCCCTTATCCTGCTTTGAAAATGAAGTACAAGCAATGGCTTGTCGCGACAAGATAGATGGAATGTCTTTGTATCCGTAAATGCTTTCTGGTTACTATGTGGGGGGTGGGGGGGGATAGTTGCCAGTGACAGCAAGCGGGAGAGAATGGCGATGTACGATATTGCAGTGATTGGCATTGGCTTGATCGGCAGCGCGGCGCTGCGGCATTTGAGCGAGGATTTCCCGCACCTGCGCGTATGCGGCATCGGACCCGCCGAGCCCGCCGACCGCAAGCTACACCGCGGCGTCTTCGCCAGTCACTACGACCAGGGGCGCATCACCCGGGTGCTGGATCCCAGCCCGCTTTGGGGGCAGTTGGCGCGGGAGTCCATCGCGCAATACCCGAAAATCGAAGCGGCGGGCGGCATCCAGTTTCATCATCGCGTCGGCTGCCTGCGCGCCACGGATCTCCCCGAAAACACCGCCCTTTTGGATGCCTGCGCCGAGCGATTCGCGCCGCCCCACCGACGCCTGGATGCGGAGGGCTGCCGAGCTGCGCATCCCTACCTGCGCTTTTCGGACGAGTTCATCGCCTGGGACGAGACGGGCGAGGCGGGCTATATCAACCCGCGTCAGTTGGCGGCAGCGCAGCTGCAAGCCGCCGTCGACAATGGCGCGCATCTCATCCGCGCTGTGGTCGACTCCTTGACTGTGAAGTCCGACTCGGTGTCGATTGGCACAGGCTGCGGCGAGACTGTGTCCGCGCGCAAAGTCCTGCTGAGCGCCGGTGGTTACAGCAATACCCTGCTTGATGCCAAATTGGATCTGCGCACAAAGGGGCATACCATTCTGCTTGCCGAAGTGGGAGTCGGCGAAATTGAGCGGCTGCGCGCCATGCCCGCCATCATCAGCAGCTTCGCGAATCCGTCTGTGGCGTCCCTGTATATGCTGCCGCCCGTCCCCTATCCCGATGGCAAGACCTACATCAAGCTGGGACCCAGCGGACACCCCGCCGAGCCCTTCTTTGATGTCCGCCATGACCCGGACGCGCTGCTGGATTGGTTCCATAGCGATGGGCTCGCCGAAGTCGCCGCGGACATGCGCGACGCCCTGCACGCTATGCTGCCGGGCTTGCAAACGCAGTCCTGCCACAGCGTGCCCTGCCTCATCACCAACACGGCGCATGGCAAGCCCTACATTGACGCGCTGGACGATGGGCGCGTCTATGTGACGACCGGCGGCAATGGTTTGGCCGCCAAGTCATCGGATGCCATCGGGCGGCTGGGGGCGCGGCTCTGCGCGACCGGCGAATGGCAGTCAGACTTGAATCGGGAGGACGTCCGCGCGGTCTACATAGGCGAAGGCCTGAAGTAGGCCTGCGGGTTATTTTCCAGTGCCCGGGCGATGAGCTTTCTGTGCATAGGAAACAAGTTGACAGGCAGGCTGTCCGGCGCGAAGTAACGGACCTCTATTGACTCGTCGCCATCTGGTACTGGCAACGAATCATCGACCGGGCGGCAGCGAAAGCAGATGTTCACAATTGCCACTTGGTGTCCGTTATCGTAGGTGTGCAGGTGGTCAGGTCCCGACAGAACGGCAACAAGGCATTCTGGTACGACGGCAATCCCAGCCTCCTCCCACACTTCGCGAATGATACAGTCCGCCACATCCTCGGCTGGGTCCAGATAGCCGCCGAGTAAGGTCCAAATGTTGTAATCGCCGCGCTGCTGCAACAGAATTTCGCCATGATCATTGACGACAACGGCGCTAGTTCCAGGCAGGATCAGCATGTCGTTTCCGATTTTGGCGCGAATATTGGCGATATATTGTGACATGGGCATCGCATGTACGCTCACTTTGTTAATGGGCTACACCGTTATACACGGAAACTGCAAACTCCCCAATCGCCACGATATGGTGAAATCGCATTGGCGGTTGCTATTAGGAGCCTGGTTGGTCGAAATAGACGCGAGGCTCATCCGTCAGCGCCAGGTCGATCATCCAGCGGTGACGCGGCAGCATGTTGTCAGGCAAGCCATCCGCGGGGAAGTAACGCATATCCCGCGATTCGTCATCGCTGACGGCGGGCTGGCTGTCGTCAAGCGGGCGGCAGCGAAACACGGTTGTCACCGGCGCCAACTGATCGCCGTTGGGATAGGTAATCTGGTACTGCGGTCCGGAGAGCACCGCCACAATCGCTTCGGGGGCGACCTCGATGCCGGCTTCTTCGCGGACTTCCCGCGCTACGCATTCCGCGACGGTTTCGCCCGGCTCAACTCCGCCGCTGGGTGGCGCCCAGGTAGTCGTGTCGCGCCGTAATTGCAGCAGGACTTCGCCCTGCGGGTTGATGACGATTGCCGTTACGCCCGGCGCAAGCAGCAAGTCATTGCCGATTCTGGCGCGGATCCGCTTGATGTATTCCGATACGGGCATATTGCCGAGGCGTCAGCCGACGCGCACATGCAGATCGACGGCGCTTTTCAACGTGTTGGCGACGATGCAGGCCCGCTCCGACATCAGCACCAGCTTCGCCAGCGTTTCGCGGTCGGCGTAGTCCGATGTGACCACCATTTCGATCTCGCTGAATCGCGCCGGCGCTTCGGCAAGTTCGCCACTGACCGTGATGGCGATGTCATTGATGGGCAGGTCGCGGGCGCGGATGGCCGCCAGCAGGTTGCTGTTGAAGCAGCCGCCCAGCGAGGCCAGCAGCAGCTCGCCGCCCATAGCGCCGCTGTCATTGCCGCCTTTGGCTGCGGGACGGTCGATGTCGATGCGGTGCTTGCGAATCTGTGCGGCGGTAGTGGCGGCGTTGATTTGCTGAAGATTGACCGTGATGGTTGGCATTGACAACTCCCTATGTTCGGGCGATCCAACAGGCCGCCAGCAGATCCAAGTAAATTGTGCGAAACCTTAGCACAGAGACCACAGGTGGTCCTGCCGATAGGCTGTTGCAGGGCGAGCCAGCGGTTCTCCCGTACAGATTCTGCGCGGGCTTTACCTCCCCCGATGCTTCGGAAGGACCGAGGGGATAGACCGTCACCCTTTGACAGCGCCCATGGTGAAGCCCTGTACCAGGCTGTCTAGGAAGAGATTATAGGCGAATCCCACGGGAATGGCGATGATCAGCGCGGCGGCCAGCAGCGGCTGCCAGAAGTAGACATCGCCCAGGATCAGCTCGGTCGGCACGCCAACGCTGAGCGTACGCTGCGATGTATCCGCGATGAAGACAAGCCCATAGATGAACTCGTGCAGGGTCAAGGTGAAGGTGAAGACGATGGTCGAGATGATGCCCGGCAGCGACAAGGGCAAAACTACGCGCAAGAAGGCTTCCACGCGGTTGTAGCCATCGACCAGCGCCGCTTCTTCCAGTTCCGGTGGCACGGCTTTGAAAAAGCCCTGCAAAAGCCACATGCTGAAGGGCACAGTGAAGGAGGGATAGACCACGATCAGCGCCAGCGGGCTGTCTTTCAAGCCCAGCAGCACCACGATGCGGAACATGGGGATGAAAAGCAGGGTCGGCGGCACCAAGTAGACCAGGAACATCAAAATGCCAGCGCGCTCTCCCCAGCGCCCCGTGAGCCGCGCCAAGGCATAAGCAGCTGGCAGCGACAGCAGCAGCGTGATCAGCACCACCGCTATGCCAACCACCACCGAATTGCGGATGAAATCCAGGTAAGCGGTGTTGTTGAAGAGCGCGTCCAGGTGTTCCAGGGTCGGGTCCTGGCGATAGATAAAGGGCTGCGGACGGCGGTACAGGTCGCCATCAGTCTTGAAGGTATGCAAGAACATAATCAAGAAGGGCGCCGCGGCGAAAAAACAGAAGACCAGCACGACAAAATAGAATGGCGAACGCCGCAGCACATGGCGCAGTTCGGCTCGCGTCGCTCCGTATTTCCGCAAGCGCCACAAAATCCGCATCGCCACCAGCGCCAAAAAAGATAGGACCAGCAGCGCCCAGAAATTGGTCAACAGGAAGCTGAGCGCGCTCATCAGCGCACCTCAGCCCGGCTGGCGCTGCGCAGCATGAAGATGGCCATGGCCAGCAGCAGCGGGAAGGCGAAAAGCGATATGGCCGCGCCCTGCGCCAGGTTGCCGCCTTCGATACCCACCTGGAAAGAATACAAGCCCAAAACGCGCGTGTAATCGACTGGTCCGCCGCGCGTCAGCACATAGACGACCGTCATGTCGCCGAACATCGTGATCATGCTGAAGAGCAGGGCGATCACCATAATCGGCAAGATCAAGGGCAGCTTGATCTGCAGCAGCGTGCGCATAAATCGCGAACCATCGACCTCGGCCTGGTCAAGGATGTCGGTGGGGATAGACGACAAGCCCGCCATCAAAATGACGGTCGCCAGCGGGGTCAAGCGCCAGACCTGTACGAAGATGACGCTGATTTGCGCCAGATCCGGCGCCGCCAGCCAATACAAGTTGCGGTTACTGCTCAATGCGCCGCCCGGACCCAGGAATCCCAATTGCAGCAGCAGGTAATCGATGGGGCTGTACTTGGTATCCAGCATCCACAGCCAGCCGATCATCGCCAGGGATACCGGCGTCGCCCAGGGCAAAATGAAGATGAAGCGCGCGAACCACTTGCCCGTGAAGTTCTGCGTGAAGATGACCGCCAGGATATTGGCGAATATCAGGATGAAGACTTGCGAAAGCAGCGTGAAGCGGATGGTCGTTTCAAAGACCTGGCGGAAGATGTCGTTCTCCCATACCGCCAGGAAGTTGCGCAAGCCGACAAAGCTGAGATCGGTGTTGCCGACGGTGACATCCGAGAAGCCAAAGGCGATGGACAAAACGAAGGGGAAGCCCACCAGCAGCACGATGTAGAGCAAGGCTGGCGTCAAGAAAAGCGCGCCAATCACGCGCCGGTTGTCCAGTGGATACTTGCCCGGACGCAGCGCCGAAATCATGGCGACTCGCCCAACGGCTGTGGCTCAATGCGCTCGCCCGTGTCCGCATCGAAGTAGCGAATGTCGTCGAAGTGCAGGGCGAATTCGTACTCGCCCTCAACATCCAGCGAGACGCGGATGTTGGAGGGCACCTTCGCCAGCGTCAGTTCGTTTTCGTGCCCGCTGACATAGCCATAGACCAGTCGATCCGAACCCAGGTACTCGACGCGTTTGACAAAATAGTGGAAGCTCCGCGAGTTGTCGGGGTTGTCGCTGAGCGTCTTGGGCAGGAAGTGCTCCGGGCGGAAGCCGAATTTGAAACCGTTGGCGCGCAGGATATTCATGCTGGGCGAGCCGAGAAAAGTGGCGACGAATTCATTGGCTGGGTCGTCGTAGATATGCTGCGGACTGCCGATCTGCTGGATTTTGCCATCCGACATGACCACAATGCGGTCGCCCAAGCCCATCGCCTCGATCTGGTCATGCGTCACGAAAACCGCCGTGATATTTGACGAGCGCTGGAAATCCTTAAGTTCGTCGCGGGCATTGGCGCGCAGCTTAGCATCCAGGTTGCTCAGCGGTTCATCCAATAGCAGCACAGCCGGCTGCGTCACCATGGCGCGGGCGATGGCGACGCGCTGGCGCTGCCCGCCGCTCAACTGTCGCGGTCGCCGGTCCAGCAGCTCGTCGATCTCCAGCAGGCGGGCGGTACTTTCGACTTTGCTGCGGATGGTAGCTTTGTCGAACTTTTTCTCGCGCCGCTGCGCCTTGAGCGGGAAGGCGATGTTGTTAAAGACATTCATGTGCGGGTAGAGGGCGTAACTCTGGAAGACCATGGAGACGCCCCGTTTACGCGGCGGCAAGTCGGTTACATCGGCGCCGCCAATGTGAATCGCACCGTCGGTCGGTTTCTCCAAACCGGCGATCATACGCATCAGCGTTGTCTTGCCGCAGCCCGAGGGACCCAAGATGACCAGGAATTCGCCATCGCTAATATCCAGGTCAACGCCGTCGACAGCGCGCACGGCATCAAAGTACTTTCGCAGTCCGCTAATTTGGACGACGCTCAAAAGTGACTGTCCCCTCGATCTACCCCTCGGTCCCCCTGACGATTCATTGTAGGGGCGACCCGCTGGGTCGCCCACCGGGGGAGGGGTAGCGTTGCGGGCGACCTGATAGGTCGCCCCTACGGCAAACTTAGCGTGAGCGGGCGACTCTGTGAGTCGCCCCTACACAATTTCGCGGCAGCAATTTATTCCCCGCCGCCGACGAGGCCCTTGGCGCGCCATTCGTTGAAGATCTCTTCAACGCGCTCATGCGCCTGCGCCACGGCATCTTCCGCGCTCATCTCACCCAGCGCCACCTGTGCGACCATGTTGGGCACGATGCTTTCGGCGAAGACCTGGCTAATGGCGGGATTGGTCACGCCCGGGAAGCCCAGATGCACAGACCAGTCGTTGACCGTCTTCAGCACCTCGAATTTGTTGGGTGGTTCGCTGCCCCAGGGATCCGCCTCCAGCCAGCCGTCCAGTTCCGGCACGGTGCTGGCGAAGCAGGGGAAGTTGTAGAGCTCGCTGTGGTAGGTCACATCGCTGTAGTTGGCGGTGTGGTCGAGGATGAATTGCTTGGCGGCGGCCAGCTCATCGCCTTCGACATACTTGGGGATGACATAAATCTGCCAGACATGCGACGAGGCGTAGGCGCCAGCCGGACCAGCCAATGCCGCGGTGAAGCCGATGTTGGCGGCGGCCGCTTCATCAATCTTCTGCAGGCTGCGGTAGGCGGAATTGGAGTTCAGGATGTAGCTGAGCTCGCCGGCGATCAGCCCCTGGTTGTTGCTGGCGGCCGTCCAGCCGAAGACTTCGTCGGTCATGGCTTCGTTTTGCAACTGTGCCAGGTACTTGACGGCGGCGATGGTCTCGTCGCTGTTGAGCACGACATTTTCGCTTTCGTCCTGCACACTGCCGCCAAAGCTCCAGATCGCGGCGCGGTTGGCCATGCGGCTGTCCAACTCGGGGCTCATGCCGATGCCCACGGGGATGCCTGTCGATTCAAAGATGGTGCGCCCGCCCTCCAGCAGGTCGTCATAAGTCTTGGGACCCTCCGGGTAGCCCGCGTCCGTCCACAGCGCGATGTCGTAATCGCCGGGATCGGGCACATAGCCGTGTGTATAGGCGTACCAGGTGTCGGTAACAGGCAGGTAGGAGGCGGCTCCGCAAGTGCTGGCGCGCTCGCCATGCATCTCCGCCGCCGCTTCGTTGATGTCGCGCAGGTCATGCAAGCCTTCCATGAAGGAGGCTGGCGAGAACAGCACCTCGACGATGGTATGTCCGTCGCCGGCGTCAATCTCGGCTGCCAGCGTCGAAAATAGCTCGGTGAAATTGACATGGTCGACGGTGACGCCGACGCCATTCGCCTCGCCCCATTCTACGGCGTAGACATCAAACCATTCATCGTAACGCGGCACAAAGTGGCTCCATTGCAGCAGGCTGATTTCCGTGCCTTCCGCATAGTCGCCTTGCGCAGCGCTGCCAAAGACTAGCGATGTCAGGATGCAAAGAACAATCAAAGCTCGCAGGGCTGTTTTCATTGATATTTCTCCTCTATCTGCAAGGGTGACTTGGCGCGGCAAATCCACCGCGCATCAAAGGCATCATAGCAAAATGCACTTCTCTTGGCAAACTATTTGCTTTGCGCCGCTAGCCCCCGACCATGCCCAGCCCGCGCCAGGCGGCGAAGATCGCTTCAATCTGTTCATGCGCCCGCGCGACCGATTCTTCCGCGCTCAATTCGCCGAGGGCGACTTTGGCGACCATCTTCGGCAGGATGTTTTCGGCATATACCTGGCTGATGGCGGGATTGGCGGCGCCGGGATACCCCAGCTGCGCCGACCATTCGCCCACATTCGCAAGGAAGCTGAACTTGTCCGGCGGCTGCGAAGCAAAAGGATCGTCCGCCAGCCAAGCGTCAAGCTCAGTTGCGCTGTCGGGATAGCAAGGCAGATTGTAAAGTTCGCTGTGCCAGACCACATCGTTGTAACTGGCGAGATAGTCCAACAAGAATTGCTGCGCCGCTTCCCATTCCGCACCTTCGACATAAGTGGGGATGACATGAGTCAGCACATTTGTGCCGGCGTATGCCCCGGCTGGTCCCGCCAGCGCGCCGCTTAAGCCGATGCCGGCCGCCGCCATTTCATCAATTTTCTGCAAGCTGCGATAGGCGGAACTGGGATTGAGGATGAAGCTGGCTTCGCCAGCGATCAGCGCCTGATTGTTGCTGGGAGGTCCCCAGCCAAAGACTTCGTCGGTCATCGCGAGCCGATGCAGCTCCGCCAAGTATTTCACAGCGGCGACGGTCGCTTCGCTATTGAGCGCGACATTCTCGTCTTCGTCTTGGACGCTGCCGCCGAAGCTCCAAATTACCGAGCGCACCGCCATTTCGCTGTCGGGTTCGGGGCTTAAGCCGATGCCGACGGGAATACCCGTGTTCTGATAAATGCTGGCGCCCGCTTCCAGCAGGTCGCTCCAACTCTGCGGTCCGGCGGGATAACCGGCTTCTGTCCAGAGTTCAATGTCATAATTGCCGTGATTGACCACCTGAGTGGCGACGAAGCCATACCACTTTTCGTCCGCGGGCAGATAAGCGCTCGCCCGGCAGTAGGGGAGCTGTTCGCCGAAGAGTTCACTGGCTCGCTGGTTGAGTTCGCGCAGGTCGCGCAAGCCCTCGGCAAAGGCGGCGGACGGTATTGTCATTCCGTAGATGCTGTAGCCGCTGCCCGCGTCAATGCCGCTAATCAGCGCTGAAGCAATTTCGGTGAGGCTGACATGGTCGACAGCGATTTCGACATTGTTGCGCTCGCCCCATTCGGCAGCGTAATAGTCGAACCACTCATCGTAGCGCGGCACAAAATGATGCCACTGCAAGAGGCTGATGGCTGTGCCATCGGGATAACTGTCCTGTGCCCAGCCAAGACCAGCCACCAACAACACCACTGTCAAAGCCATGGCGACTCGCAAACCTGTATTCATGCTCACCTCCAGGCGCAGCGCATCCGGTCGCGCCCTTTTGACTTTAGTGTAGGGCGTTGCGCGGACATGTCAACAAACAGGTGGGCGGTCGCGCGATGGCTAGAATAGGCGCTTCTGCCGCGTGGGCTGCACGCCATTCAGCAGCACATATTTTGCCAGCTTCTGCGCATTGCGGATGCCGATGCGCTTCAGTTGCGACAATTCCCTGAGCGTGCCCTGTCGCCGCGCAGCCAGGATCCGGTTCGCGCCGACTGGTCCCACCCCAGGGACGCGCAACAGCTGCTCTCGTTCCGCGCGCATGATCTCGACTGGCGCATGCGCGAGATGTTCATCCGCCCAGGCTTGTTTGGGATCGACATCCGTGCGCAGGTTGCCATCGCGCTGGAAGGGCAGTTCCTCGACATCCCATTGATAGTCGCGCAGCAGGAAGCTGGATTGATAGAGCCGGAATTCGCGGATGGCTTCGGTCGCCGGCAAATTTTCGAAGGGTGTGCCCGGCACCGGACCAAAAGCGGAATAATAGACCCGCGCCAATTTTGCCTGACTGTAGAGCTTGTCACTCATAGACAGCAGTTCCAAGTCAGTATCACCGACAGCGCCGACGACAAACTGGGTGACGCTGGATGCCAGGCGTTCATGTGGGCGCTCCTGGCGGATCTGCTGCGCCCATTGCAGCATCTGCAGCAGCTCTTCGATGAAGATCTTTTTGGGCGCCAAGTCGGCCAAGCGCGCGCTGGTGGGCGCTTCCAGATTGACCGAGACGCGGTCGGCCAGCTGCATGGCGCGGTAGAGCTGGTCATACTCGATGCCGGGCATGATCTTGAGGTGAATATAGCCGCGGTAGCGCTGCTTGCGGCGGATGATGTCGGCAGTATCGAGGATTTTATCCTGCGTGGTCACCGAGCCCTTGATGATGCCGCTGGACAGGAAGAGTCCATCCACTTTTTTAGCCCGCTGCAGCGTGTCGAACGCGCCCGCCATTTCGTCCGGCGAGAAAGTGACCCGTTTGGTCTTGGCGCGCCCGGCGCGGAAGACGCAGTAGTGGCAGTTGCGCTCGCAGGCGGTGGTCATCATGGTTTTCAGCACGGGTTTGGGTCCGCGCGGCGTCTGCAAGTTGGCGATGCAGTTGCTGAAGTTGAATTCTTGCTTGCGACCGCGGCGGACACGCTCGGAATGCGGGCTGTCGCCAGCGGGTTCATGCAGCGTGACATCGCCCATTTGCGAGAGTTTGGTCAAAGTTTCGGAGACGAGACGGCCAGCCATGCCTCCATGTTATAGAACATTTGTTTGCTTGTCAAGGAGATTTCTGACGAATTCCCAAATTGCTCAAAATAGCAGCGGTGGTTGCAGGCGCAGCCAAGTGGGCTTGTGTTGCTTCAGCGCGGCCAGCACGCCGTCAAAGACCTGCGCCAAGTCGCCATCCGCATCCACCTCGCGGATCAGCTGCCCCTTGCTGCGCAGCAATTCAGCAGCTTTTTGGTATTTGGTGGCGCGGGCTGGCAAATTGTTCTCGAAGACTTCGCGTCGCATCTTGCGTTCGCGCATGCGTTCATAGGCTTTCAGCGGGCTGACGCGCAGCACAATTGTCAAATCCGGCGGGCGCGCCCAGCGATTCAAGCTGTAGACAGCCTCCATGTCAATATCATCGCGCGCCTGGTAGACCAGCGACGACAGCATATAACGGTCGCAAATGATGATGCGCCCATCGCGGGCCAGGATGGGTTCAATTTCGCGCTCCAGATGGTCGATGCGGTTCAGCGCAAAAGCCAGCGCCAGGGCGCGCGGGCTCATCTTCTTGTCGCCAGCCAGCGCCGCGCGGATCTCCCCGCCCAGGAGCGATGGTCTGTGCGGCTCGTTAGTTAGCAGGACCCGGTCGAGATGGGTTTGCGACAGCACGCTGTGCAGCCGCTGCGCAACGCTGGTTTTGCCAGCGCCATCTATGCCTTCAATCACAATGAAGTAGCTGTCAGCCATGATCGTTAGCATAGCGATTGCCCAAGTCAATGACAAGCGCTTGCCTTTGCCTGATCCCCGCGTCCTTTGTGCTGGCGCGGCTTTGTGGTCTAATGCCAGCAATCAAAGACAGGAGGACAGCATGGCGACGGCACTGAGTGAAGCGGAAATCAGCGCGGGGCTTGAGGATCTGGACGGCTGGGCGCGCGACGACAACAAGCTGGTCAAGGAATTCAAGTTTGACAGCTATCTGGCGGGCGTGGCATTCGCGTCGGCGGTGGGCGTACTGTGCGAGGGCGCCAATCACCATCCCGACATGAGCATCGGCTGGCGGCGTGTGCATGTCTCTTTCACCACGCATGACGCCGGCAATCAGCTTAGCGGCAAAGACTTCGAGGCTGCCGCAGCCATCGACGCTCTCGGCTATCCCAACTAAAGCGCGACTGCATCCCGCGCATGCATCTGCTGCTCTTCAATCTCGCCACCGACGAGGCGGATCCGCTGCTGGGATTCGCCTGCGGCTGGATCGCGCGCCTGGCCGAACACTGCGAAACCATCGATGTGCTGACCATGAAACGCGGCGTTTATGCGTTGCCGGGCAATGTGCGCGTATTCTCGGCAGGGCGTGAACGCGGCTTGAGCAAGCCCCTGCGGCTGGTCCATTTTTATCGCCATTTGCTGGTTCTGCTGGCCACGCGGCGTTATGAGGCTTGTTTCGCGCATATGATGCCCTTGTTCGCCGGGCTAGGCGGACCCTTGCTTCGGGCGCGCGGCATTCCCATGACGCTGTGGTATACGCACCGTCAGCGTTCGCGGCAGTTGCGTCTGGGGCAAGCCATGTCGCGGCGCATCGTCAGCGCCCATGAAAGCAGCTATCCCTACCGCACAGACAAACTGCGCGCGCTGGGGCATGGCATTGACACGGACTTCTATTCGCCGGCGGCGGATGCTGGCGCGCAGGCGGAGAGCCCGCTGGTCCTGCAAGTGGCGCGTCTGGCGGCCATCAAGCATCAGGCGACCGTCATTGAAGCGATCGCCGGTACAAATGCGAATCTGGCGCTGGTCGGCGGTGTGCAGCTGGGCGCTCCCGGCAGCTACGAAACGGGTTTGCGTGATTTGATAGCCGCGCGAGGCTTGACTGCGCAATGCCAGCTAGCGGGCGATCAGCGCCGGCCGCAAGTCCTGGGCTGGTATCGCCGCGCCACGATTGCCGTCAACATGAGCCCGCTCGGCCTCTTTGACAAAGCCGCGCTGGAGAGCATGGCTTGTGGCCTGCCCACCATCGTCGCCAACCCAGCTTTTGCGCCGCTGCTGGGCGCTCACAGCGATCTGCTGCTAGTCGAATCGCCCATGGACATCCGGGGCCTGCGCGAGCGAATTCTGCGCTTGAGCCAACTGTCCCCAGCAGAACGCGCCGCGATAGGCGCTGTGCTGCGCGTCAATGTCCTGCGCGAACACAGCCTGCCGCGCCTGGTCGAGCGTCTGCTTTCCGTGCTGCAAAGGGGCGAACTACCTGACTAGCCGGCGTAGCTCCAGCCCAGCTCGGTCAACGACAGGACATCCGGCGGAGCGGCCTCCTTCATGACTTCGGCATTGATGGCTTCCCCGACGACAATGTCATGATCGCCGCCGATATCCACGATCTGCGTCACTTTGCATTCAATGATGGCCGCCGAGCCCGCCAACACCGGCACGCCAGTTTCGGGCGCTGCGCTGTATTTCGCCTCGTCCATCTTCTCCGGCTTGCGCGCCCGCCCGCTGGTGATGCCCATGATGGCGTCGGAATTGGCTTGCAGGAAGAGGTTCAAGCCGAAGACGCCACCCGCTTCCACCACGCCGCGCGAATAGCAACTCTTCTGAATTCCCACCGCCAGCAGTCGCGGCGCGTAAGACATCTGCGACACCCAGTTGACCACCATGGCGTTGACATCATCGCCATTTTTGGTGGTGAAGGCGTAGAAGCCGTAAGGCATCATCTTGAGGGCAACCTTGATTGATTCTTCCGCCATGTCTTGCATCTCCTCGCGCTGTTTCCTGTATGCGGTTCACTATAGCGCAAGGCAGCCTGGCTGTCATGCCTTGTCCAGTTGCGCGGACAACTTCTCCAGCACGGCGACCAGCTGCTCTTCGGTGCTGGGCTCTGGCTCAGGTTCAGGTTCTGGCTCTGGCTCGGGCTCAGGCTCTGGCTCAGGCTCGGGTTCATCTTCGTCAACGAGGTCTTCCACGACGTCTTGCAGTTGATTGACGAACTTGATTAAGACGAAGATGGCGGCAGCGGTGATTAGAAAATCAATCACGACGTTGAGAAAATTTCCGATGTTGAGGGTGGCGGCTTCGGTCGCAACCTCGCGCCCAAAATTCAGAAAATCGAGGGGGATGACCCATTTGGAGAAATCAATCCCGCCAGTGACCTGCCCGATCGGCGGCATGATGACGTCCTTGACAAAAGATGTCGTGATGCTTTTGAAGGCGCTGCCGATGATGATGCCGACAGCCAAATCGACTACATTGCCGCGCATGATAAACTTCTTGAACTCTTGAATCATGGTTGTCCTCCCGGCTGGTTTCAGGTCGAGAGTCTAGCAGGGTAGCGACAGACGCGGCGAGTGGTCAGGCGCGCAAATCCCCCTTTGACCGCAACACGCGCATTTCACAACGATGCTATACTGCCCGCCATGCATGGAAAACAGCCCATCATGGATGTCATCGCGCGCATACGAGAGCGCGGCGGAGCGCCCTTTCTTTTGCTGCTGCTGGACGCCTTTGAGCCAGCTGCGCCGCTCTTCGCGCAGACCTTGCTGGTGGCGCAGCCCTTGGCGAATCTGTGGCGTGCCGGCGACGCCTGCCGTGAACTGGCCGACCTGCTGGATGCGCCCGATGGACCGGCCAGGCTGCGGCGTCTGCTGGCCAATGAAAGCGCGGAGTAAGCGCTATGGACGCGACCACACAGCAACTGCTCAGCGTGCTATTTGTGCTGGCGACGGTCGTGCTGGTGATTACGGCGCGATTTCTGCAATCGCGGCAAGCCAGCCGGCGGAAACTCCGCAAGATAGAGGCTTTCGACCGTATCCCTGGGTGGAGCAGCCGCGCCATTGAATCCGACAGCCCGCTGCATCTGGCTTTCGGCAGCGCTGGCGTCGGCGAGGACAATACGGCCACTGCGCTGGCCAACGCCGAGCTATTCCATCACATCATCGCGCGCAACAGCGCCGCGGATTCGCCGCCGCAATTGACCACATCCGCCGCGGCGACTGTCCCCTTGGCTTATGATACAGTCGCTGCGGCCTGGGCTGGCGATGGCTCGCCTTCCAGCACGCATTGGCTGCCGCGAGGCAAACGCTCGTTGGCTTACGCGGCTGGCGCAACGGCAGTGCTGGATGCTGACACGCCGTCCGCTCATGTCCTGGCGGGCAGTTTTGGACCTGAACTAGGCTTGATCCTCGACAGCGCCAACCGCCGCCGACAAGGCGCGCTGGCTGTCAGCGACCAACTGGAAGGCACAGCGGTCGCCTACGCCATGGCCGACGAAGCACTGATTGGCGAAGAGCTCTTCGCCGCGCCGGCTTATGTCACTGACGAGGGACGAGCCAGCGCTGACGCTATCGTCATAGATGTTTGGCGCGCCCTGCTCATGATCTTGGTAGCGCTTGCGCTCGTGTTTGGCCTGGCCGGGCAAGCAGCCTGGCTTAGCTGGCAGTTGCTGGTCGTGGTCGGAGCGCTGGCTTTGGTCTTTGGCATCCTGTTGCGGGCGATCCGGCGGAGGCGCGGCTAGATGAATCGCCGCAGGCGGATAGGCGCTTCCATGGCCGCCTTCGTGGCATTTATTGTCGGCCTGGGGACTATGCTCAGCCTGCTGCTGGGCGACAATCCGGCGCTCTTTGGCGGTGGCGCGCAAGGCAGCGAATTGGCCGAGTTCTTCGCCATGCCCGGCGAGGTTTTGTTGCGCTTGCTGGCGATTTTTCTGGCTATGAGCATCGCCATCGGCATCGTCAATCTGCTGGCAGTTCATAGTATGCGCGCCCTCCGCGGCGGCTTGATGAGTGGCGTCCTCATTGTCAGTTTCGCCGGCACAATTGCCTGGCACAGCACCCAGCGTGGCGATACCAGCCTCTTGGAAAATGTGCAGCTGCCCATCGAATCGTCATTGGCGGCGCTGCTATGCGTGACCTTGGTTGCTGGTGGCGCGCGCGTTCTGTCCAAGCGGTCGGACATCTGGGGCTTGCTCTTCGTGGCAGTTGTGCTGGTCGTCCTCTTGGACAGCATGCCTTTGCCGGAAGTTGCGCCGGTGAGCGCCTTGAGCGACTGGCTGATGCGCATCCCCGTGCAGGCTGGCGCGCGAGCCATCCTGCTGGGCATCGCGCTGGGCAGCGTTGTTACTGGTGTGCGCGCGCTGCTCGGGCAAGACCGAGCCTACTGGGGCTAGCCGATGAACGACGACTACAGCTGGCTGGACGAGCCTGCGGCTGCCAGCGAGAGCCGTTCAAGCGCGGGCGACGCGCCCAGCCAAAGACGCGGATGCCGGCGATTCCTGCCACGCATGCCACACCTGCCGCGCTTGCACCGCCGCTCAAGGGCGGGCGACACGCCCAACCAAAGACGCGGATGCCGGCGATTCCTGCTGCGCATGCCGCGCCTGCCACGCTTGCGCCGCCGCTCAAGGGCGGAGTCCTCGTCTGCGCAGCCGACCGCTAGCGACCTGCTGAGCAGCCAATCCGAGCGCCCGCTTACCGAGTTGGATGAACGGCTGCAAGCCCTGCGAGCGCGCACGACCGGCGCCTCTCAAGCGGGCTACAGGCAAGACCTTTTTGATGTTGACGACCTGCTGACGACGCCGCCGCTCCAAGAGAAGCCGGGCGGCATCATCTCGGCTGTGGGGCTGTCCCGCGGGCAGCAGCAGCAAGTCGATTTGCTCACTGACATCGCCACTGGTCAGCAAGAGGCGCCGGGCAAGACGACGCTGCGCAAACGAAGTGCCTCAGTCGCCATGCCGTTACTGCGCGCGCTGTCACGCCTGCTGGGGGCGGCGCTGCTGCTGCTATTTGTCGCGCTGCCTTTCGTCTCCTCCGAGTATGCGCCGGCTGCCCTGCCGCTCGGCGATTTCCCCGCGGATGATCCCAGCGGCGGCGACTTCTTCCGTGCTATGGAAGATATAAGTCCCGGCGATTCTGTGCTGGTGGCGGTCGAATATGGACTGGGCGCGGCTGCCGAGCTTGACCCGCTGACCGACCTCGCCTTGCGTCACATCTTCGCCAGGGGCGGCCGGGCGATCCTGGTATCCAGCAATCCCATCGCCTTCGTGCATGTGCAGAATCTCATCAACGATATTCGCGCCAGTGTGCGGAGGGCGGGCTTGCAATTGACAGTCAACCGCGATTATGTGCTTCTGCGTTATTTGCCTGGCGGCGCGCTGGGCTTGCGCGAGCTCAGCGAGAACTTCGCTGACATACTGCGCCTGTCCTATGGCGATGCCTCCACGAACTTGCCAGTCCGCTCGCTGGACGACCTGGCGCTGATGCTGCTGATCGCCGAAAGCGCCGATGATGTGCGCAACTGGGCGGAACAAGTCCTGCCGGAAACTGGTAATGCGCGCCTCTACGCCGCGACCAGCCTGGCAGCCGAACCCCTTGCGCGCGTCTATGTCGAGAGCCTGGAAGCAGTCGGCGGTCTGCTGGTTGGCTTGCGCGATGCCTATACTTATGGCGCGAAACTGGACGCGACCCTGGGTCAGGCTACGCCGGGTGCCACTGCCACGACGGCGCCGACAACCATTGCCACTGCCATGCCGACAGCCGTCGCTACTGCCACATCGACGCCGACAGTCACCGCCACCGCCACGGCGACGCCGCACAACGTCCTTCTGAAAGCCGAAACTGCGCGCGAAACTCCCTGGACCGAGCCGACTCCGTCTACATTTTCCTCCGCAGTGCCGAGTCCAACTGACAGTCCACAGCCAACTGCCACCGCCACACCCGCGCTCATCCGCGCGGTCGAGGTTGTTTCGCTGCAGTCGCCCGTCAACATACGCACCGGTCCGTCCACCACCTACGAAACCCTGGGCTTGGCTTACCGGGGCGATATCTACGCGGTCCTTGATGCCAACAGCGACGCCAGTTGGTACAAAATCCGTATGGCAAACGGCTGGGAAGGCTGGATCGCCGCTATCCTGGTTGACGAGCAGATGGTGGCGCAGACGGCGCTTTCCGGCAACGAGTCCGCCAGCGTGCCGCGCGCGCAAACCCTGCTCAGCGCCTACCGCCCCCGCCGCTACAGCAAGACTGAGCCACGATTCGCCCAGGTAATCTTGCCTGTCGATAGCGCCCAGCCCGCTTTCGTGCAGCTGCGCGAGCGCGGTGGCGAGTCGGCGCGCCTGCAAGCCTTGACCATGGGCACGCTGGCGGCTGTTCTGGCTATAGTGATTGGCAATCTCGTCGCCATGATCGTCGCATTTGGTCGGCGCAGGTGAGGGGCGGGCGCTGATGACGGAAAGCACCCTCGCGCTAATCAGCTTCACGCTGACGATCATGGTCTTTAGCTATCTGTTAGGCGACCTGCCGTTGATCCGCCATTTCTATCGCTTGGCCGTCTACATTCTCATCGGCATGAGCGCCGCTTTCACGCTGATCGTCAGCTATGAGGGCGTACTGCTAGTCCTTTGGCAAGATGCGCGGGATCCAGCCACTAGTTGGACATCGCTGGGCGGGGATGCGGATGTTGTCATATTCACGACCGCGGCGCTCTTTGTGGCGCTGCTGCTACTGAAGCCCTTGGCGCGGCTGAACTGGCTGACCAACAGCATCCTGGCGGTCGTGATTGTTGTTGGCGCGGCGGTCGGCGTTGCAGGCGCATTGCGCGGCACGCTGCTGCCACTGCTGGAAGCGACGGCTCGCCTGCCGCAGCTTGATGGCGATTTTCAGTCGCTGGTCGACTCGCTGCTGGTGCTGCTGGGCACGCTGACGGCGCTCTTCAGCTTTCATTACCAGGTCAAATCCAGCACGGAAGACGGTCGCACACGGCTGGGCGGCGCATTCCGGCAGATCGGCAAGGTCTTCATTGTGACGGCCTTGGGCGCGATCTACGCCTCGACCATTTTGAGTTGCTTGACCATATTGACCGAGCGCATGGCTTTCCTCTTCCAGTTCGGGGGCTGAGCGATGGCTGCGCTGCGCCCGAATTCGATCCTGGCGGTGGATGTCGGCAGCGTCAATACGCGCGCCTTGCTCTTTGATGTGGTGGATGGCGCCTATCGGCTGGTGGCGCAGGCCGCAGGCCGCAGCACGCTCGGCTCGCCTGTGGATGACGCGATGGTGGGTATGCTGCGCGTGCTGCGCGACATGGAAGCCGCTAGCGGCCGCCGTCTGCTGGACGAGCAAGAGCGCATCATCCGCCCCGAACAGACGGACGGCGTCGGCGTCGACTACTGCCTCACGACCACCAGCGCCGGGCATCCACTGCGCGCTTTGCTGGTGGGTTTATATCCGCATTTGGGCATTGCTGGGCTGCGGCGCGCCATCGCCCCCTTCACGATTGAGGCTGTCGCCGAAATTCATCTGGAAGATGGGCTCAGCGATCGCGGCCGGCTCAACCGACTGGTGCACAGCCGCCCCCGCTTGATCATCGTGGCGGGTGGCACCGATGGCGGCGCGAGGACCCCCCTGCTAGAGATGCTGGCGCTGGTTCGTCAGGCGCTGTCACTGCTTCCCCTGGGCAGCCGTCCCAGCCTGCTCTACGCCGGCAATAGCAGTTTGACGCCGTCCGTGCGCGAGATGCTCAGCCAGCAGGTGGAAGTGGTCACTGCACCCAATATTCGGCGGGCGGACGGTTCGCTGGCGCTGGAAGGGCTGCAATCCGCGCTGGCGGGGGCATTTGACGCGCACAAACGCCATCTGTCCGGTTTTCAGCGCCTGGCTGCCATGTCTGATTCGGGCATTCAGCCGACGGCGCGCGGCATCGAAACGTTGGCTTGCTATTTCTCACGAACCCGCGAGCACGAGGTCCTGGCTGTCGACATGGGCAGCGCGCGGGCACTGGTCTCGCTGGCGCGCGGGAGGGGGGCGGATACCGTTCTATGCAGCGATATCGGCTTGGGGCACAGCGCCGCCGATACCTTGGAGCGCGTCGGAGAGGAGGCGGTCGCTGCCTGGCTGCCCTTCCATCCCCGCAAGGGCGAGCTGGCGCAATACGCGCTCAACAAGGGGCTGCGTCTGTCGCATGTGCCGTTGAATATGCGCGAGCGTTATCTGGAATTTGCCATACTGCGGGCTGGCTTGCGTTACGCGCTGGGGCAGCTGGAGGGCGCGCCGCAACCCGGCACGATTCTCGTAGCCGGCGCTGCCTTGAGCGGCAGCGATCAGGGCGCCCTGGATATGCTGCTGCTAGCTGACGCATTGGACTGCCAAGGTGTCGTCCAGGTCAAGTCGGATGCGCAAAGCGCTTTGTCAGCACTGGGCTCGCTGGCTGCGATCGCGCCGGGCGCTGTCGTGCAGCTGCTGGATGGCGGTATCCTGCAAGATGTGGGCAACTTGATCTGCTTGGCTGGCAGCGCGCCCTTTGGCGAGCCAGCGCTGAAAATCCGCATCAAGCGCGCGGATGGCGAAACTATCCAGCGCGAGATCAACGCGGGCGATGTCTGGCGCATGCCGTTGCCGGCAAGCGAGCAGGTCGCATTGCGCATACAAGCGCGGCGTGGCACGAGCGTGGCTGGCAGACGGCGCTTGAGCTTGCGGCTGCGTGGCGGGCGCGGCGGCTTGCTCTTTGACGCGCGGCTGGATGCGCTGCAACATACCGAAACCATGACCGAACGCGCCTTGCTGATGTTGCGCTGGTATGCCGCTGTCACCGGGCAGGAGAATCAGGTCGCCGTTCCCGAAAGTTGGCTCGCACCGCCGGATTGAGCGAGCTTCCACACCGCAAAAAAACTACAGAGCGCAGAGGAAGTGGAGAGAAAGTGAATGCCGTAGGAGCGCTCACGACTTTGTATGTGTTTCAGGTCTTTGCAAGCGCTCGGCTAAGCCTTCCCTCATTGATATGGGGGAAGCGCGCCTACTTCACCGCGCCCATGGTCAGCCCGTAGACGACATTCTTGCGGATGAACAGCGCCAGGAAGAAGATCGGCAGCATCACCACCAAGCCAGCCGCCGCCATCTGCTCCCACATGATTCCGCGCGCGCCGCTGGTCGTCATCAAAGCAACTTGCATGGTGCGCATCTCCCGCCCGATGATCAGCGCGAAGAGAAACTCGTTCCAGGACATAATGAAGGCGAAGACTGACGCCACCAAGATGCCGGGACGAATCAGTGGCAGCGAGATGAAAAAGAGCACTTGAAAATCGTTGCAGCCGTCGACATAAGCCGCTTCTTCAATCTCGCCGGGCAGCGCGTCCACAAAGCCCTTGATCATCCAGATGGCGTAGGGCAGCACAATCGACATATTGACGATGATCAAGCCCAGGCGTGTGCCTAGCAGCGGTTGATCGAAAACTTCAATGCTGCGGAAGAGCGTGAAGAAGGGGATGGCCACCACAATGGCGGGGATGAATTGCGTGGTCAATATCCAGATGAGCAGGGCGCGATTGCCCAAAAACAGATAGCGACTGAAGGCGTAGGCGGCGATGGTCGCCAGCGGAATCGCGATCAATATGGTCGCGCCGGACACGACCACGCTGTTGATCACGCTGGGGAACATGTTGCGCCCAACTTCGCCGCGCTCGCGCTCCGTGCCGGCGTTGATGAGGACAGAAGTGTCGGAGAAGATGATGCGGAAGTTATCCAGGGTCGGCGCGAAAACGATGTCAGTGGTATAGGCTTTCTCTTGCGGCTTGATGGAGGTTAGCGCCAGCCAGACGATGGGCAGCATGATGAAGAAAATGATCAGCAGCAGGGCGGCTGTTTCCAGCAATTTGGCAAGAGCCCGCGACTTAAACATCGCTCAGTCCCGATTCAGCACCAGCGCCACATACAGCGCTGCGCAGACGGTCAATACGATGACGAGAATGTAGGACATGGCGCTGGCATAGCCGATATCCAGGCTGCGCACGAAACCCATCTGGTGAATGTAATAGTTGATGGTCTGCGTGGCGCGTACCGGTCCACCGCCGGTCATGGTGACGACCTGGTCGAACATCTTCAGCGAGAAAATCGTCTTCAGCATGGTCACAATCAAGATGACCGGGCGCAGCAGGGGCAGCGTAACGCGGAAGAAAATCTGCACGCGGTTGGCGCCGTCAATCCGCGCCGCTTCGAAGATCTGCTCGTCGATCGAGCCCAGCGCGCCCACGAACATCAGTGCAATCAAAGGCGCCCAGCCCCAGGTCTCGCTCATGGCCAGCATGAAGAGCGCCCAAAACTTGTCGCCCAGCCAGACGATGGACTCGCTGATATAGGGAATGTCGATGAAAGGCAGAGCGTTGGGCAGTGACAGCAACGCGTTGATCGGCTTGACGATCAGGCTGTCAATCAGCAAGTCGTATACGCCGTAATTCTCGTTGAGCATGAAGCGCCAACTGTAGCCCTTCAGCGCCGGACTGACCGCGAAGGGGAAGATCAGCAACACCTTGGTCAGCGTGTGCAGGGGACCGCCCTTCTGCACGATGACCGCGATGAACAAGCCGATGATGACTGATAAAGCCACGCTGATGACGGTAAACCAAAAAGTCACCTGCAAGCTGTTGATGAAGCGCGAATCGCTGAATGCCAGCGCGTAATTGCTGAGCGACAGCAAACTCCAGTCGATGCTGATGCCATGCTCGCCAAATTGAATGGCGAATTGGGGCGCGCGTCGCAGGTTGTATTTGTGAAAGCTGAAGTAGAGGGCTGCCAGCAAGGGATAGATCGTCGTTGCGACGATGATTAGTAGGGCGGGCGCAATCAGCACCCAAGGGACCCAGCGTTTTTTGCGCACGGCTTGATGCCGCTTCCTCGTATCTCAACCGATGTTTGCTTGTAGGGCGACTCGCTGAGTCGCCCCTTGTTGATTCGTCCGCCTTTGGTCTACCCCCTCGGTCCCCCCAAATCATTGAGGGGAAAGTTTCGCCGGGTTTTTCGCTTTAAACCCTGAAACGCATACGGATTCGCGACTCCGCTCGCCTTAGCTCCCCTCCCCGTTGATACAGGGAGGGTCCGGGGGTGGGGTAGACCGGCGACCCAGCGGGTAGCCCCTACTCGTCGTAATAGCCAGCCGCTTGCATCACGAAGCGCACATCTTCCGCGCCGCGATCCAGCACTGCCTGTACATCAGCGCCGGCGTCCGTCGCCAGCTCGTTGATCATCTCCGCCAGATAGGGGACGATCTCGGTGTACTCGGGAATGAGCGGGATGGTGCGCGCGTTGGCCAACACAGCCGAGGCCACGCCCTGCAAGCCGTTGTGCACCTCGTTCACTTCCGGGTCCGCCAATACGGACAGACGCACGGCGACATTGGTGTCCAGGGCTGGGTCTTCCGCGTCCAGCACGATGCGACGCTCGGTGATGGGGTGCGTCAGCCACTTGAGGTATTCCAGCGCGGCGTCGCGGTCGTCCGATTGGTCCAGGATGCCGACGGGCCACAGGTAGCCATAGGACGCGATGTCGCCGCCCGCCCAACCGGGCGCCGGCGCGAAAGCAGCGTTGTCAGCCACTTCCGGAATGTCGGAATTGGTCATGCGGCTGGCCATCCACCACCAGCCAACGAACATGGCGGCGCGTCCCTGCACCAACTCCTGGTTGGCTTCCTGCTCGTTCCAGGCTACCGACGCGGCCGGGCTGTAGCCATCCCGCACATAGCTCAAGTACTGCTGCGTGGCGGCCAGCCCCGTTTCGTTGTTGAAGATCGGCTGCCAGTTCTCGTCGAAGATATCCGTACCAGCGCCCCAGAGATGGCTGTACCAGTTGAAGAGATTCTGGTCGACATTCAGCCCGTAATACATGGCGATGGGCGCGATATCCATGCCGCTGTCGACGATGGCTTGGGCGATGGTGTTGACATCCTGCCAGGTAGCCGGCGGCTCCATGCCCACAGCCTCCAGGACATCGGCGCGGTAATGCAGCAGCAAGGGGTGCCCGCGGAAGGGCAAGCCGTAAATGGTGTCGCTATTGCCGGTGGAGGCTTGCTGATAAGCGGGACCATAGTCATCCCAATCGATGCCGGCATCGACCACGAAATCATTCAGCGGATGCAGGAAGTCGTAGATATTTGTGCCCCAGGCGTCCACGAATGCCACAATGTCGAATTCGGTATTGGGGTTGGTGGCTTCCAGGTAGAGTTGTTCTTGGAAGGATCCAAAGGGCAGGTCGCCCCAGCTGACGCTGATACCGGTCATGGCTGTGAATTCATTAGCGCCCTTAACGGCCGCGGAGGCGAATTGCGGCGCTGTGCTGCAGCAGATCAGGAATTTCAATTGCGTGCCGTCGTAGGGTTTGCTGGCGTCCAGGCCGAAGGTGGCGGGATCCATGACATCGGGGTCATCCGCCAGCGCCGTGCCCAATGGCAACGCCACAAACAGCGCCAATGCCAACAACAATAGGATTTTGCGCGATAGGTGCATGAGTGAGCCTCTCTTTGCTAAATGGTTGGGAAGCCGGGTCCGCGACCAGACAGGTAGCGACCGCCGCGCTAGTATAGCACAGCGCCGGCCGCTGCCAAAATTTGCTGGTATTGTCTAGTGCCGCCGTAGCGCTCAGTCGGCTGGGTTGAAAGTGAAGCCGTCGCCACCCCGCGCTACATAGCCCAGTCCGGGGAATTCCAGATGATAGAAGAGCGTCAGGAGTTTCTGGTCGGCGCATTGCTCTAGCACTCGCTTGCGCGTATTGACGGCCGCTGCGCCATCGCTGTCGAAGGAAAAATGCCAGTCCACATGCTTGAATTGGAAAGCCTGATGCAGCAGATCGACCGCATGCAGCAGCCGCTCGCCTTTGGACTCGACCAGCAGGCCCGAATGACCTTGAGTGTGTCCACTGAGATCCACCACGGACACGCCCGGCGCGATCTCGTCTCCTGCGCTCACGAATGTGAAACGGTCTTGCAATGCGGTGAAGCGTTCGAGATTCCGCTGATCGCCCGCGCTGTTTGAGCCTGCCCAACGTCCCATCCATTCCTTCCATTCGGCTGCTGTCGTCACAAATCGCGCGTTTGGAAATTCGAGACGACCTTCTTCAACCACCAAGCCGGCGACATGATCGCCATGAAAATGGGTCAAGTAGACGATGTCAATATCCGCTAGGACGACGCCGATGCTGTCAAGCGCGGAGTGCAAGCTGCCTTTGGTCGCCTCCCACCCTCCGCCGAAGCCGACATCGGCCAGGATGCGTGTTCCCCCACTGTTGATGAGCAGACAGTTGATGCTGTCCAGCGCTTTTGTTCCACCCAAGGCGGCTTCTATCTCCGCCGGGCTTACTGTGGGATAGCGCTCGGCTAGTTTCTCGCTGGTCTTGCTAAACTCCGCATCCTGCAGCACTGTGCAGTCTATATCGCCAATGGCTAGCTGATGTACGGACATGGTGGTTTCCTCGTCGATCTGGTCGCTGCGAGCGCTTATCATGGTACGCGATTGCAAGCGCACATTCAATGCCCGTCTAGCCGCCCAGCGCTAGCGCCGTCAACAGAAACATCAAGCCGGCGCCAACACGAGCGACCATGACAGCCAGGCTGGATGCGGAGGTCGCACGCAGGGTGCAAAATGCCAATCCCAGCGTCAGCGGATGCACGACGCCGTGCCAGAGTAGGCTGTAGGCGTCGCCGACCGCCGCCATGAAAACCAGCAGGTGCAGTAGCGCCATCAAGGCGCAGGTCAGCACGACGCCCGCCCACGCCCCCAGCTTCGACCGCAGAACTGGCAGCAGCAGCGCCTGGAACACCAGCGTCTCGGCCATGGGCTGCAGCAATACCGCCAGCAGCGCCGCCAAAATGATGCCGCTTGCCGCTTCTGTTGGCAGACTGAAGATAGCGGGCATAGGCAAGAAACGCCCGCTGGCCAAGCCAACCAGCAAGTCGAGAAGCAGTCCTATCGCCACGCCGTAAAGCAGCGCCAGCGTCAACGGCATGTTGCCGCGGACAAGTTTCAGCGCTTCCCAACTGTCCCCGCTGCTGCGGCGGCTCACCAGGATGAATAGGCTGCACAGCGCCATGCCCAGCGCCCAGCTCAGCATCAGCAATGCCGGCGTCGCTTCTGTGCTGCTCAGCAGGATAGAAGCCAAAGCCGGACCGACTATGATCAGGCAGACCAGCAGCGCCACCACGCCGATCCCCGCGCCAGCCAGCCCCCAGGGCGGCGGCTCTTCTACGATGGCGAGTCGCTGACGCAGCGACATTTCGCGGCGGTCCGTGGTCACGGCGGAGTCCTTGATTTTGGCAAGACAACGATCGAAAGCTTACCACCGAGAACGCCGAGATTACAGAGGGCACAGAGATGCGGAAGGCCATATCGGGACGAGGCGGCGACTCGCCATTTCAATCTCTATTCTCTGCCCATGCAGAACCGTGTAGGGGCGACCCACCGGGGCGCCCGCAACCCAAATTCTTCACTATCCTCAGCGAGTCCAAGTTAGTCGTTAGAAGACCAGCCACAGAACGCAAATGGCGCAAAGCAAACAGTTAAGCGGGCGACACTTGTGTCGCCCCTACGACGCCTTTTTCTCTGTGCTCTCGTTAGACTCTGTGTCCTCAGTGGTTAAGGTTTTTTGGCTGGTTGACGCATCACCTGCTCATAGACGGCGATCGTCTCTTGCGCGGTCGTTCGCCAATTGTAGCGGCTCGCCAGCGCCAGCCCCTGGTTGATCATGGTGTCGCGCAGCGGCTGCTGGATCAGAAGCGCGATGATTGCGCCGGCCATTGCCCGCGGATTATTCACGATGTAGGCGGCATCTTCCAGTATCTCCTCGAAGACGATGGCATCCGATGCCACCACTGGCGTGCCCGATGCTATCGCCTCCAGCGCCATCAAGCCGAAACCTTCGTAGAGACTGGGGAAGACGAAGACATCCGCCAGGCGGTACAGCGCTGGTTTGTCCGCTTCATCCACGAAGCCGATCCAGCGCAGATAGTCTTCAATTCCCAAGCGGCGGCTGTACTCACGCAGGTCGGGATAGAGCTTGTTGTCGTAGTTTGGCTCGCGCCCGGCGATGACCAGCGGGAAAGTCTCGCCATCCGCCTCGCCGACCCAGGTATAGGCAAGCAGCAAATTGTTGACCTGTTTGCGCCAGTCGAAGCCACCTAGGTAGAGCACAAAGCGCTCCGGCAAATCGTATTTTTGGCGCACGGTTTCGTCACGCTCGCTGCCCAGGCGTGGATGGAAGCGCTCGTCCGGCGCCAGATAAGTGACCGCAATGCGCTCATCGGCGATGCCCAGCTGCTCTTCAATATCCAGCTTGGCGGTTTCGCTGATGGTGATGATGTGATTGCTTCCCCGCGCCGCCACACTGACCAGCGAGGTGTACAGACCGGTGAAAGCGCCGGCATTATAAACGGGATACAGCAGTGGGATGACATCCAGCACGGTGGTCACCAGCCTGGTCGGGCAAGCCAGCGGCGTCCCCCAATAAGGCACATGCGCAATATCGGCATTGAGCTGGTGAGCGGCGCGCGGGAATGAACGCTGCTCAAAGGTTACTTTGCCCAGCTTGCCGCCAAATCCCTCGACTTGCAGCGCGCGAACGCCCTTCGGCATGTCATCGGGCTTCGAACCATGCGGCGGCAGTACCAGCGACAATTCCAGTTCCGGGGCGACCCTGCGCAGATTCGCCACCAACTGGTGCAGGTATTGTCCGCTGCCGGTGGCCGGCTGACCCCAGAACCAGCCGTTAAGCGCGACATGCATGGCGGACGGTTTCCAAGGCAGGCCGCAATTAAAACATCTCCTGCTGGCAATGGGCGATGATCTGATCGATGGTGTCGTCCAGGGCGGTCCTGGGCTGCCAGCCGATGGCTGCGCGGATTTTGTCGAGGCAGGGCACGCGCCGGCGAAAATCCTCAAAGCCCGCCTGCTGATATGCCTCCTCGTAGGGCACTAGCTCAATGGGCGAGGCGCTGTCGGCACGATCGCGGATGAGCTGCGCCAGCTCCAAGATACTGATTTCTTCCTTGCTGCCTATGTTGTAGAGCTCGCCAATAGTACATTCGTTTTCCGCCAAGCTCTGGATGGCCGCGACTACATCATAGACATTGCCGAAGCAACGCTGCTGCCTGCCATCGCCATAGACCTGGATGGTCTCATTCGCCAGCGCCCAGCGCACGAAACGCGGCACCACCATGCCATAGCGACCGACCTGGCGCGGTCCC
Organism: Anaerolineae bacterium; assembly: GCA_034420985.1. Classification (GTDB taxonomy): domain Bacteria; phylum Chloroflexota; class Anaerolineae; order Aggregatilineales; family Phototrophicaceae; genus UBA6055. Next base: position 59,892 of record DAOUKU010000067.1, read on the forward strand.
ACCGTGTTAAAGAGCCGAAACAGCGTCACCGGCAAGCCAATCTCTGCGTGGTAGGCGAAAGCCAGGAATTCATCCACGGCTTTGGAGGCGGCGTAACTCCAGCGGCTGCGCATGGTCGGCCCGCTGAGCGTGTCGTCATCTTCGCGGAAAGGGAGTTTGACGCCCTTGCCATAGACCTCGGATGTGGACGCGATCAGCAAGCGTCGGCGATAGCGCGCCGCCGTTTTGAGGATGACTTCCGTGCCGCCGATATTCACCTCGATGGTGTTGATGGGACGGTCGACGATGTTGCGCACGCCCACAGCCGCCGCCAGATGAAAGATGACGTCGCATTCACTGACCAGTCGGTCGATGACATGGATGTTGCGGATGTCTTCGACGGCGTAGGCGAAATTGGTTTGCGCGTCCAACTGCTGGATGTTCTCCAGGCGTCCCGTGGACAAATTGTCAATGACGGTGACTTGGTAGCCTTCCCGCAACAAGCGCTCAGCCAAGTGGCTGCCGATGAAGCCGGCGCCACCAGTGATTAACGCGCGGATCATGCCTCGTCCTTTCCCGGTGCCAGCTCACAGTCTACACGAGGAGTTTACAAGCGAATAGCCGTCACTGCGCAGTAGACGCAGACTTAAGACGGCAATTGTGGCAAAGGCAATTTACTTGCGCCTTGCCAGGTAGAGCAGCGCGACGGTTTCACGGACGATGACACCCCCGAATTCCGATTGGATCAGGGCTTCGATCCCTGCCAGCAGCCGTCGCCGCTTCCCCGCTGCCAGCGCCTGATGATCCGAAAAAGTCTCCAGCAGTTCACGATAGCCTTTGGCTGTGTATTCGGTCGCGACATAGTGCTTTTTCACTGTGATGTCGACAAATAGTCCGCTGGCCGCAAGCGACTTGTCGTATTCGGTGGCGACGGCTTCCGGCGGCGGTGGAGTCTGGAATCCAACCGTCAGTTCAGGGGCTTCCCGGCCGTATAATTCTTGCAAGGGCGCGAGCGTATGCCGAGTCAGGTCGGTCAGCACCGGGCGATGCCAAAAGAGGGCGAGCGCGCCGTCCGTTGCCAGCAGATCATGCACCTTTTGAAAGCTGGTCTCTGGGTCGAGCCAGTGAAAGGCTGTTGCCGACAGGATCAATCGATAGTTTGCATGCGGAAGAGACGTGGTCTCGAAGTCGCCGGTGATGACGCGGACTCGCAGGAATGCCCTCAGTTTGTCGCGAGCGATGCCCGCCAGGCGCGCGCCCAGTTCAATGCAGTCCATAGCGTAGCCGCGCTGCGCCAGGGACAAAGTCGCTTGCCCGCTGCCGCAGCCGATCTCCAGGCTCCGCGAGTGCTCATCCAGGTTCGCGTAGGTGATAATGTCGTCGAACAGAGCTGCCGGGTAGCCGGGGCGCGCGCGGTCGTAGATTTCGGCGATGCGATCGTAAGAATCGCGCCGCGAGCGATCATCGGACATAGGGCAGCCTAGAAGCGATTCTGCATCGACTCGGCATAACCGGTGAGCTCGGCATAGCCATAGCCACTCTTGTCGCCGCTGATGCTCACCGCGCCTTCCCAATAGACGATGCCCGCGCCATGCAACTCCTGGTCGGCTTGCAGGGGCATAACGTCAATGCGGAAAGCCTCCGCTCCTGCCACGGCAATCTCCCAACCGGCCGGGTATACGGCATCGCTGTGCGGGCTGCGCCACTTGTCAAGCGCGCGAATCCTGATGTCGTCGCTACTGAGCGAGCGCGTGCTACCGTCAGCGTAGATACGCAGACCGCCGAAAGCCGGCTCAATGCCGCCGTCAATCAAGCGAATCTGCCCAGCCATCAACTCGCTACCATCGTCAAAGATCAGGCCGAACCAGTCCCAGCCCCTGGCGTCGCTGCCAAGCGCCGAGGTGCTGAATTCGTGATCCATCCAAGTCTGCCCGCTGACAGCATAAGTCGCCTCGCCCAGCGTGATTTGCCCGCGCGTTTCCAGGCGGCTGAGGCTATAGTAATAGCTGGCGTTGCCGATTTCGGCGCTTTTCGGGCTGAGTCCATTGTCGCCTTGCAGCGCTGGCGCTTTGACTTGCCGCAGCGCCAGGTCAATGCCGAAGTCCGCGCTGGCGGCTGTGATGACTGTGGCTGTGGCATCGTCATTTTCCGCTTCTATGCTCCAGTCTTCCAACCAAACACGGTAACGCGGCAGCGCTTCCGCGCCTGCCAAGCCAGCGCCGCCGCGGGCATAACGCACATCGTGATGGAAGGCGCGGCTGGCTATGTCGCTGATCGTGAAATGCGCCATGTAGATGTCCTTGCTGCGGAACTCCGAGTCGGATGCTTCCGCAGTCGGCGCAAGCGCGCGTCGAAAGATGGTGAACTGGAAGCCAAAATGCCTGCCCGCCCCATCCGCCAGATTGCCGGTGTAATACCACCATTCGGTTTGGAAGTCGGGGTGCGCGCCGTGGTCGCGCGGGAACTGCCAATACCAGGGCTCAATGGCGCGGGCGAAACCGCTGATGTCCTCCCCAGGCGCGTCCAATTGCGTTCGCGCGCTTAGGGAAGCGCCAGTAGCCGGCTCGATTAGACTGATGCCGAAGAGGACGACCACGGCGATCAGCAGCAGGAGTGTGATGGCGCGCCAGTGCATGCTGCGATTCCTCACTGCGGGCGACGGTCTCTCTTGTACCACAGAATCTGTCGCCACGGACAGAGTCGACGCTGGCGAAGACGGTTGCGCCTGTGGTTAAATCCCCCGCAAATCAAGCACCGCGAGGACTGCCCTATGACCACGATTTATCAGCGACCGCAGGAGCTGTTGCAGGAGCTCATCCGCTACGACACCACCAACCCGCCGGGGGACGAAGCCGCTTGCGTCGAGTACATCGCCGGGCTCTGCCACAGCCTGGGCATCACCACGCAGACCTATGCCAAAGATCCGGCTCGCCCCAATCTGGTGGCGCGAATCGCGGGCGAGGGCAAGGCAGCGCCGCTATTGCTCTACGGACATGTCGATGTCGTCAGTACTGCTAATCAAGACTGGACGCATCCGCCCTTCGCTGGCGTGGAGGCCGACGGCATGATCTGGGGGCGAGGCGCGCTGGATATGAAAGGCGGCGTAGCCATGATGACAGCGGCTTTCCTGCGCGCCAAAGCCGAGAACCTGGCGCTGCCTGGCGATGTCATTTTGTGTATCCTCAGCGACGAAGAAGCGGGCGGCGAATATGGCGCCAAATTCATGGTCGAGGAGCACCCTGACGTATTCGAGGGCGTCAAATATGCCATCGGCGAGTTTGGTGGATTCCCGATTTACAGCGGCGGCAAGCGCTTCTACGCGTTGCAAGTGTCAGAGAAAGCCAGTTGCCGCCTGCGCGTGATTTGTCGCGGACCGGCTGGCCATGGTTCCGTGCCGCGCCGCAGCCCGGACAATGCCACCTACAAGCTGGCGAAAGTGCTGGAAAGGCTGAACAGCCACCGTCTGCCCGTGCATATCACGCCGGCGGCTGAGAATATGATCAATGCCATCGCCGATGGACTGGGCGGCGCTGCCGGAAGCACGCTGCGCAAGTTGCTTGATCCCGCGCTCACGGACAAAGTGCTGGATGAACTGGGCGAGCAGAGCCGCATGTTCGACGCCATCCTGCATAACACAGCCAGCCCCAATATCCTGCGCGGGGGCGACAAAATCAATGTTATTCCGGGGCAGGTAGAAGTCGATATCGACATGCGCATCGTGCCGGGCTTTGACCCGCAAGCAGCGGTGGATGAACTGCGCGATTTGGTCGGCGACTGGGGCGAGGTCCTGACGCTAGATCAAAGCGCCGGTAATGACTACTTGAACATGGGCTTGTATGACACGCTGGCGGAGATCCTGCTGGCGGGGCAGGACGCGCTAGCCGTGCCGCTGCTGGTATCGGGCGGCACCGACGGGCGCTTTTTCAGTCGCCTGCAGATTCAAACATACGGCTTCATGCCCATGGACCTGCCGCCGGACTTCGACTTTCTCAGCACGCTGCATGCCGCTGACGAACGGATACCAGTTCATGCGCTGCAATTTGGCACGGAGAAAATCTACGCGGCGCTGGGACGATTTCATGACTAACGCGCTTTTCAGGCGACGCCAGCCACATCCAGCACGGCATGCAGCAGCACATTGCAGACGGCTTCCAGGTCATCCGGCTTGGCGCTTTCCGATTCGTGGTGGCTGATACCGTCTTTGCAAGGCGCGAAGAGCATGGCTGTCGGCGCGCGCCTGGCGACATAGCAGGCGTCGTGCCCGGCGCCGGAAGTGATACGCTGATGCGCGATGCCCAGTCGCCCGCAAGCCCGTTCCAGCGCCGCCACGCAATCGGCGTCAAAAGCGACCGGCTGCGTGTCCGATATCTGCGCAAGCGATAATTCCAGCCCGATTTCGGAAGCCGCCTCGTCACAGGCTGCCCGCAGCGCTGCGTCCATGGCATCCAGCGTCGCCGCTGAGGGATGGCGCAGGTCGACGGTGAAGTCGACCCGCCCGGGGATGACATTGCGCGAGCCAGGACCGACCTGCACTTGACTGCCGACCGTGCCGCGGGCCAAGGGGGCGTGTTCCTGCGCGATCTCGTCTACCGCCAGCGCGATTTTCGCCATGCCCAGCAAGGCATTGCGCCGTCCCGTCATTGGCGTCGAGCCCGTATGGGAAGCGAAGCCCTCTAGCGTGATATCGTACCAGCGGAATCCCTGCGCGGCGTCCACCACGCCCACGGGAATGCCAGCCGCATCCAGGATGGGACCCTGCTCGATATGACATTCGAAGAAGGCGGCGAATTCCCGCTCGCGCGCCGGCAGCGCGCCGTGATAGCCGATGCGCCGCAATTCGTCCAGCAATGTCGCGCCAGTATCTACCGCAGTCCGCGACTGCGCCCAGTCCAGCTCGAAGACGCCGCCGTAGACGCCTGACGCCAGCATGGACGGGGCAAAACGCGCGCCTTCTTCGTTGGTCCAGTTGACGACTTCCAGCGGCGCCACGGTGCTTGCGCCAGCATCGTTCAGCGTGCGCAGAACTTCCAAGCCCGCCAGCACGCCGAAGACGCCATCAAAACGACCACCGAAGGGCTGCGTGTCCAAATGGCTGCCCATGGCCACCGGCGCAAGATTGGCGTCCCTGCCCGGGCGCCGCGCGAACATATCGCCCAGTTCATCCACTTCCAGGCTCAGCCCAGCCTCCGCGCACCAGTCGGCAAAAACATCGCGAGCCGTCTTGTCCTCATCGCTGAGCGTCAGGCGGTGGCTGCCGCCCTTGACTGTCGCGCCGATCTCCGCGATTTGCATGATGCCGTCCCATAGACGCGCGCCATTCACGCGCAGACTCTCAGTCATGTCAGCCTCCCTGCCCGGCGACGGGGTCATCCACGCGCTGCTGATGCTCGCGCAGGGATTGCCGCAAGCGGGCGACGATGCCGGCGCATTCCGCCGAGCCGCTGAGATCCTGCGTTTCCCAGGGATCCGCTGCCAGGTCGAAGAGCTGCCAGGTTGTCGCTCCGTTCACGACCGTCTGAATCAGCTTGTGGCGCATGTCCTTGACGCTGCGCTGGTAGGGCGCCCGGGCCGGATGCCCGAAGACACCCTGATATGCGGAGAAGATCTCGTCGCGGTGGGCTTCTGTTTTTCCATCCAGCAGGGGATTGAGGCTTTGTCCGGCGCAGTTCTTCGGCACAGCTACGCCAGCCCGTTCCAGCAGCGTGGGGTAGAGGTCATGCAGGTAGAGGCGGGCATCGCTGCGGAAGCCCGCTGGCACACCTGGTCCACGCATGATCAGCGGAATGCGCATGCTGTGATCGTAGAGATTCTGCTTGCCCATCAAGCCATGCTGCCCGACGCCCAAGCCGTGATCGGCCGTGTAGACGACGATGGTGTCTTCGCGCAAGCCCTGTGCCTGCAGCGCCGCCAGGATGCGCCCGATCTCCATATCCTGTTGCGAGATCATGCCGTAATAATCGGCGATATGCTGCTTGATTTCTCGCTCGCCACGCGGATAGCCCGCCAGCAGTTCGTCGCGAATGTCGCGAACGCCGATATCAAAAGGGTGCTCGGGCTGGAAGTTGGGCGGCAGCGCGATGTCGTCGGGGTCGTACATCGTGTCGTAGGGGGCGGGCGGCGTGCGCGGGTCATGCGGCGAGGTCAAGCTGATATAGGCGAAGAAAGGCTGCGCCTGCGCCGCCCCCGATTCCAGAAAGCCGATCATCTCATCGGCGAAGACCGTGGTCGCGAAGCCATCGGCGAAGCGCCTGTCTTCCGGTGGATAGATGCCGTTGGGGTCAAAGTCCTGCACGGGCATGGCGTATTGGTCGGACATGCCGCCGAAGAAGATATTGCCGCCGCCCGCAAAGCAACGCGCGAAACTGCCCCGCCGGTTGTGCCATTTGCCAGTCGCGAAAGTGCTGTAGCCGTTCTGCCACAGCAACTCCGGCAGCAGCGGTGCGTCATCCGGTAGCGGGTCGGGCGTGTTGAAGAGGTGCTGCCCCGACATCAACATGCCGCGGCTGGGCATGCAGACCGCGCCCGATGTCGAGCCCATAATATGCGCCTGCGTGAAGCTCGTGCCCTCCGCCAACAGTTGGTCGAAGGTCGGCGTCTGCACTGGCTCAATGCCCAGCGCGCTGATGGCCGAGTGGCGGTGGTCATCGGCGATGATGAAAAGAAAGTTGGGTCGGCTCATAAGGTTGTCCAGGTTACGATCAGCGTTGCGCATCAGCTTAGCCTCTGGCGTTGCCGCGCGCAAGAATGTGCCTGACGCGAGCCGACAAATATGCCCCCATTGATGCAGGTCCCCGTCATTTGTTCGTAAGCATTCTGTGCTAAGCTAACGCAAATCACAGATACAGGACTCCGCCATGCTGCGCCACCTCATATTCTTGTTCGCCCTATTGACACCCGTCTTCCCCGCCAGCGCCCAGAGCGCCGAAGCTGACCTGATTCTGGCGCATGATTCCGGCGTGGTCACCGCTGCCTTTAGCGATGACGACAGGCAAATCCTCAGCGCTACCGAATCGGGACAGCTGCTAATCTGGTCGGTGGCGGACGGTGCGCTGCAAAGGACCATCCAGCATGGCGACAGTCCCTTGACCCACGCATTTTGGCTGGATGACGCCACCATTCTGTCGGCGGACGAAAGCGGACTGGTGCAAATGAGCGACGCCGCAGCGGGCGAATCACGGCCGCAGTGGCGCATGGCGGGAAAACCGGTCGCGCTGCAGGTCAATGCCGCTGGCGAGCAGGCGTTGGTCTTCACAGACGAGGGCTTTGGCGCGCTCCTCTCGCTGGCGGATGGCGACACGCTCGCGGAAATCAGCCTGGATGCCGAAATCAGCGGCGCGAGCTTGAACGCTGATGGCACTGTCGCGCGCGCCTGGTCGGAGTCGGGCAGCGTGTACTCCTGGAATCTCCAGACCGGCGAGGTGACAGACTCGCGCCCGCCTCAACGCGGCTTGCTGGGCGGCTTGGCTTGGAATGCCGATGACAGTCGCGCCCTGGCTTGGTTCAGCAATGGGCAGGTTCATGTCTACGAGTCGGATGCGCAAGGCATCGGCGGCGGGCGGGTGAGCGGCATGCGCCACACCAGCTTCGTCCAGCAGGCGATCTGGTCCCGCGATGAAACGCGGGTGATGTCTTGGGCTGGCGACGACACCGTGCATATTTGGGACGCGGCAACGGGGCGGGCACAGCAGGTGCTGCGGCATGAAGACTGGGTGATCGGCGCGCGCTGGGATGCGGATGAGACGACTGTGCTGTCCTGGTCGCATATCTATGTCTACTTGTGGCAGGGTGAAACAGTGCAGCGTTTTCGTCATGGCAACCTGGTGCGCGGCGCCTCGTGGAACAGCGACGGCACGCGCATTTTGTCCTGGTCCTGGGACAAGACCGCCCGCCTTTGGACGCCCTGAGGGCGGCTGCCGGGAGTTTGCCCCCTGACTCGTCGGGGGGACTGAGGGGTACCCGTTTACCCTAAGCCAGCGCCCCCGCCAGCGCCACCACAGCCAGCGGCGTCAGCAAGCCTATCAGTGTACCCTGCATAATCTGCATGGGACTGTGGCGCTTCAGCACCAGCCGCGCCAAAATCACCACCAGCAGCAGCGGCAGATACAGCAGCGCCTCGCCGAAGCCATAGACGATTGCCGTGGCCGAAATGACGCTGGTGGTCGCCATGGCATGCAGGCTGATGTGGCTGAAAAAGGTGCCCAGCAGGATGAGCGCCAGCTCAACGATGCTCACCAGGGTGACCAGGATGATGACGGGGCTGGCTCCAAATTGCAGCGCGACCAGCAGACTGAGCGCGCCAGCGAGAATGGCGATGGAGTAGGGGATGTAGCGCTCGCGGCTGTGGCGCATGTGCAAATCGCCGATTTTGCCCAGGCGCACCATGCAGGCGACAAAGCACATCGGCAAGATGCAGATCGACAGCGCGAAGAGCCCGGCAAAGACGATCGCCGCGCCGCGGTCCTCCGCCCCCGGCGTCGTGACCGCGAAGACCCATAACGTCCAGACCAGCGGCGGGCTGATGACCAGCGACACAATATGCGCCCAAAGGTGCGTTTCCGATTGTACGCGCTGGCGCAGCGCAGACGGCAAAGGCAGGCGGATGTCCATTTGTCTCCGCGGCTTGATGAATCTTGGGCGTCATTATAACAATGAATCGCCGGTGAGCGTCTTTAAGTGAACTTGTGAGCCGGGCTAAGGCTGTGCCCAGGAGTCGATCAGCGCCAGCAGACCATCCGGATACAGGGGCGGCGCGTCGGCAGCGCGGAAGACAGCCAGCGAATGCCAGTTGGCTTCGTAGAGCGTATCGCCATCGTCCTTGCCAATGAGTCGGACATCGTCGTGATTCAAGGACTCGTCCACAAAGCGCCCGTCAAAGATCAGGACGATTTCGTGCCCGGGTTTGCCCTCGTAATGGAAGATATTTTCCAGCGCGCCCAGGTAGATGATGTCGGCGACTTCCACCGCCAGCTCCTCCATCACTTCCCGCGCGACTGTCCGCGCCGCGGACTCGCCAAACTCAATCTTGCCGCCAATGGGTCGATAGAAGGTCTCGCCTTTGGACGAGTCGTAGCCGCGCGCCAGCAGGATTTTGTCGCCGCGCCGAAAGATGCACAGCGCCAGCGGGCGGATGCGCTTTTTCTTCTTCGACTTTTTGCCCACTGGACGCCGCGCCCCGCTCACTCCATTTCAAAGCGCGTGCCCAGCGCCTTGGGCGGGTCGGAGCGCAGAAATGCTCGCAGACGCCGCTGCACCGCGCGTGGCATGTACTGCAGCAGGCGTTCGGTCAGCCCGCCGCTCACCACCAGCAGCGTCACGATCATCAGCAGCCAGGGCAAGGTGTTCAGCAGCACAAAGGGGAAGCTGATCTCCTGCCCGAAGATGAAGAGACCATTGGTCTGGATGTTGCTGGAGACGGCGCGCAATGCCGCGAAAAGGTAAGCGCCCAGCACCACGCGGAAGGGATGCCAACCGCCGAAGATCACGATCGCCAGCGCGATCCAGCCGTCGCCCTGCATGGCCGGCGGACTGCTCCAGCCCGGCTTGACATTCAGCGAGTAGGCCGCGCCCGCCAAGCCGACCAGCGCCCCGCCCAGCGCTGTATACCAATAGCGCAGCCGCTGCACGCGCGCCCCGCGCGCATACGCCGCCTCCGGACGCTCGCCGATTGCCCGCAGGGTCAAGCCGCCGCTGCTGCGGAAGAGCCAAAACCAGATGGCGAACATCAGCAAATAACTGAAATAGACCAGCAGATTCTGGCGGAAGAAAATCGGTCCCAGCACCGGCAGGTCGGCCAGCACGGGAATGGCAAAACGGGTGATTTGCGGTCCGGGGATGCGCGTGTAATTCGCGCCGAAAAAACGCGCCAAGTCCGCCGCCAGCAGCGTCAGCACGAAGCCGACCGCCACCTGGTCGCGCCGCAGCTTGATGCTGGAAAAGCCAATCAGCAGGGCGATCAACGCGCCGACCAGCATAGCCATGGCGATGCCCAGCGCAATCTGCCCGCTTGTATCCAAGACGCCCGCTTCCTGCGCAGTCCAGGCGGCCGCGAATCCCAATACCGCCGCCAGCGTCAAACTGCCGTCCAGCGACAGATTGACCACCCCCGCGCGCTCGGTGATGGTCTCGCCCAGACTGGCGATCACCAAAGGCGTGGCTGTGCCGATGATGCTGCCGAGGGTGTTGAGGAATTCGGGATTCATGAATCCTCTCTTGACACAGAGTTCACAGAGGGCACAGAGGAATCATTTGGGTCGTCGTCGCCCTCAGCATCGGACTCCCCTCCCTGACTCGTCGGGGAGGGGTTGGGGGTGGGGTCGAAGAAAACCTCCCGCACACCCTGGAATAAGATGACGAAGAGCACCAGCATGCCCTGCATCACGCCGGCCAGCGACGAATCCAGCTTCAGCGACGGCGCGATCTGCAAGCGCGTGCTGCCCGTCAAGATAGCCGCGAAGGCAAAGGCGATCAGCGGCACCCACAACAGGCGCATGCTCAGCAGCAGCACCACCAGCAGCCCCAAAAAGCCGATGCCGCCGGAAGCCAGCGGCCGCAGATTGTCAAAGGTGAAGAGCACGCGGTAGCTGCCCGCCACGCCCGCCAGCGCGCCGCAGACCAGGAAGGCGCTCATGGAGGTGCCTTGCGTGGCTACCCCCAGCAGTTGCGCCGAGCGCATGTTCTTGCCCACCGCCTTCAGATTCAGCCCCCAGCGCGTGTAATTCAGCAGCAGCATGACGACCACAAAAGCCGCCGCCGCCAGTCCAATCATGAAGATGTTGACCGGGAAGCGCGGCGAGAATTCCGGCAGCAGGGCGGGCGTGGGGAAGGGCTCCGTGCCTTGCGCCGAGCCGCCAATGCGCGGCTGCCAGGGACCCGAAATCAGATAAATCGAGATGACATTGACCAGCGCATTCAGCGCCACACCGCCGAAGATCTCGTTGACGCCCAGGCGGATCTTCAGCGCCCCGACCACAAATGCCCAGAACATGCCGCCCAGCGCCGCCAGCGCAATCAAAATCAGATGCAGCAAGGGCGCCGCGCTCTCGTCCAGCAGCAGGTACTGCGCCCCCCAACTGGCGAAGAGCGCGCCCATCATCATTTGCCCCTCCACGCCGATATTCCACAAACCAGCGCGGAAGGTGACCACCAGCCCGATGGACACCAGCGTCAGCGGAATCCAGAAGTTGACGACGCCGCCCAGCTTGCGACTGTCCTTGAAAGCGCCCTTCCACAGCGCGTCCACGACATCCAGCGGGTCGCGCCCGACCGCGATGACCAGCGCCGCCGCCACCGCCAGCGATATGCCGATGGGCAGCAGCAGGAAGGCGATGCGGGTGACGGCGGGGTGTCGGATGGTCATTGGGGTTGGTCGGTATTCAGGTTCTCAAGCTCAAGTAGGGTCGGCTTCTTGCGTTCCTGCAAATATACCGCATCTTCAACGGTCTTGAGTTTGCCATCGCGATATACGATGGATTTCGTGTCAATCGCTTGCGCGGGCTGCGGCACATCAAAGTGGTTCTGAAGTTCATCCCAGTCCGCATCGCGCATGGTGGCGACCTGGTCGAGATACAGGCTGACCCAGACATCGCCAATTTTCGAGGTCGGCTGGATGACATCCACATGGTCGGTGGCGATGCGCACATACTTCGGGTCGATGTCGCAGCCCATGAAATTTCTACCCAGCCGTTTTGCTGCGACGGCGGTTGTGCCTGTGCCCATGAAGGGGTCGAGCACGGTGTCGCCTTCGTCCGTGCTCATCAGGATGATGCGTTCCATGAGAGGGATGGGCAATTGGCAAGGGTGTCTGTCGCGGCGTTTGTTATGGCGGATGCGATGCAAGTCCGTCCATACATCCGATACTAGCGGACCGAAAGGGTGCAGTCGACTCTTCTTGCCGCCGTAGTCCTTGCGCAGCGTGTTGCACTTGCGGCAGCGGTGATGCGGATAGCGCACATCATAGAACTTGAGCTGGCTGTAGTCTTTCGCGTAAAAGAGTATGCCATAGTGCGTTGGCAGCAGCGTTTTGCCCAGCGGCGTGCCAATCGCTTCCCATGAAATCCAGTGTCGGAAGTCGGCGATTTCGTTGAGAATCTGGCAATAATAGCTGAGCCACTTGGGGATGTTGTGGACGAAGATGCTGCCGCTTGGTTTGGTCACGCGCGCCATTTCGCGCACCCAGTCGTGGCACCA
>DAOUKU010000068.1:0-2067 GCA_034420985.1 Anaerolineae bacterium
GAAGTAGCGGGCAGACTGCTTATTGTTGGTAACGCCGAAGAAGTCATCTAAAGCGGGTGGAATATCTATTTCGACTCCCCACCACCGGTCCCTAGCGGAACATTTGGCCAAGATGCTGTTCCCAGGAAGTGGTGAATAGGCGGTTATGATAGACTGGGGTTATGAATACCTGTCCCGATTGCCAAGATACACAAAAGCAAGTCAAAGCTGGCTTCAATCGTTCTGGCAGCCAGCGTTATCGTTGTAAGATCAGCATGCGTCGTTATACTCCGCAGCCCGCGCGTCTCTACGGCGATGACATGCGACAGCAAGCTCTGAGGTGGTATGTTGATGGTGCCAGTTATCGCTGGATAGCGCGTCATTTGGGAGTTGATCATGTCACCGTGATGAATTGGGTGAAGGCTCATGCCGATCAGCTTCCGCCCGCCCCCACACCAGCCGAAGAGTCTCTGCATATCGTGGAAATGGACGAGTTGCATACCTTTGTCGGGCGAAAAACCCAGATGGTACATAAGCACTCTCGTAGAGCGGGCCGCGTAACGGTTGCATTGTTGGCTTTGTGGTGAGCCAAAAACGAGACGAAGCTATATTGCAGGAGCTGTTGGATCAAAGTCCGCGAGCGCATTGGTACTACAGTGACCTGATGAATTCGTATAAGAAATTGCTCTACTACCCCGGAAAGCATACTCCCATGCCGAATAAGAGCGAAACTTACCGAGTAGAGGGTATGAATGCGGAGTTGCGTCATTATCTGGCGCGCTTGCATCGGCGTTCCCGTTGCTTTTCTCGTTGCGCTGAGGCGCTTCACCGGAACGTGAAACTTTTTGTCTGTGCCTGGAATCGGCGGCAACTGTATCTTCACCTAAGGGTATCCCAAGTACAAGGCTTTCCCCATGCAATTCATAAGTCCTTGATATTCACCACTCCCCATGAATAACGTGTCCACCTGCCCATTCTCTGCCGCCTTCGACCCGCTCGACTTGAGCGACCCCTTCTCCCTGCTCGCCCGCGCCCGGCGCGAGCAGCCGGTCTTCTACAGCCCGGCTATCGACTACTGGGTGGTCACGCGCTACGAGGACGTTAAGGCGATCTTCCGCGATCACGAGACTTACACCGCCGCCAACACCATCAGTCCCATCGTGCCTTTCTCCGAGGCAGTGCGCCAGCTGCTGGCCGCCCGCGACTATACGCCAGAGCCGGTGCTGTCCAATAACGTGCCGCCCAGCCATACGCGCATCCGCGCCCTGGTCAATCGCCTCTTCACGCCGCGGCGCATGAAGAGCTTCGCGCCCGCCATCCGCGATATCGCCGAGCGCGCGGTTGAGCGCATCGCCGGGCGCGCGCCCCTCGATATTGTGGCGGCGCTGACCTACGAGTATCCGGCTTATGTGCTCTTTCACGTGCTGGGCGTGCCCGATGCCGATGTGCCGCAGGTCAAAGCCTGGGCGGGCAATCGCATCAAGCTGTATTACGGGCGACCGTCTGCCGCCGAGCAGATCGCCATGACCGAGAATCTGGCGCCCTTCTGGCGCTACGTGGTTGAGCTGGTGGCTGAGAAAGCGCGGCAGCCGCAAAACGACTTGACCAGCGACTTGATTCGTATGCGCGCCGGCGATGACAGCGTACTGACCCTGAACGAAATCGCCAGCTGCATGATCACGCTGCTGGTGGCCGGGCACGAGACGACCACGGCCCAGATCAACAACGCGCTGCTGCATTTACTGACGCAACGCCAGCATTGGGAGGCGCTCTGCGCGGCGCCGGGCGATATCTCGCGAGCGCTGGAAGAGATGATGCGCTACGACCCCTCGGTCTGTACCTGGCGGCGGCTGGCTGCCAAAGCGAGCGCTATCGCGGGCGTCGACATCCCGGCCGGCGCCAACCTGCTGCTGATGCTCAACTCAGCCAATCGCGATGAGCGCGTCTTCCCCGAGCCGGACGAGATCCTTTTCCAGCGCGGCAACCTCAAGGACCAGTTGGCCTTCGGCTACGGCATCCACTACTGCGTCGGCGCGCCGCTGGCCCGGCTGGAGATGGCGATCCTGCTGGAGACCTTGACGCGGGAAC
>DAOUKU010000069.1:0-5782 GCA_034420985.1 Anaerolineae bacterium
ATTTCGTTGAGAATCTGGCAATAATAGCTGAGCCACTTGGGGATGTTGTGGACGAAGATGCTGCCGCTTGGTTTGGTCACGCGCGCCATTTCGCGCACCCAGTCGTGGCACCATTCTACATACTGCGCTACATCCAGGTTGTCCCAATAGGCGTTGTACTTCTTTTTGAGATTAAAGGGCGGGTCGGCAAAAGTGACATCAACGCTTTCGTCTGGCAGCGCGCGCAGGTATTCCAGGCAGTCGGCGTGTTCGATGGTATTGAGGATCATCTTAGAAGCGTTTTCTCAAGCAAAACTTGAAACCTAATTAATTCGTCGCGCCGAAAGGTGAACACGTCATCAAACGCGGAAACGATCGTCTCCAAGTCGCCCTTCCGTACATACCAACCGATTCCATCGACGAACCCGACAAACAGTGCGCTTGGGTACAAGACGCGAATTCTGCTTCTGATGCTCACCATAGCCTTCGCTTTATCACCCATGTTCGAGCCGGTTGTAGCAAGATAGGAGCTTTCCACTATTACTTTCGGGTCTTCCAAGTCTGGGATAATGAAATCCATTGTGCGGTTGGACAAGTCATTTAGGGGCATAAGACGATTGAGTTTCACGCCAGACCTATACGGAATCTTGGCTTCGTTCAAAAGCAGCCGCAACTCTTCTTCAGGGTTGTTTTCCTTTTTGCCCGTATATGAGCCTTTTTCTTTGTAGCGAACAACCGTGTCAAGAAATGCAGGCACCTGAAAGCTAAACTTTTCCGAGCTAAGTTTCACCAGTTCAAAAGGTGGAAGGTATTGAATGAGGCAAGGATTGGTCGCGCCTTCAAAGAACAAGTCTACAAATCCGGCGCGAAATGCGTCATTTGTCATCAAGTGTTTGATAATCGTATTGTCCGACCATTCAGTGATATTCGATGGATCGGACTCATCTTCAATGTTCCAGTCGTCGCGCTTTAGCAGTTTATTGAGCGAATCGTCATCCAAGATCCGCGTCATCGTTGTGATGCGCTTCAAGAATTCATTGGAGAATCCGTTCAACGACAGCACTGCCCGAAGACCGTTGTGTTTTTGAAGTAGTTCGTCGAGGTGACGCTTCTTTATTGGCGGGTCGCTCTGCACCGCAAGGTGAAGATTGTAAAGGAGCAGTCTTAGCGAATGCAGCTGCTGCGCTTCATAACGTTCTTCAAAATCTTGATTGAAATAGAAGAGCGTATTCTTTTCCAGCACGCGCCGGTAGAAGTCGTCGGCTGTAGCCACGCTTGCGCCTTTATCAACTTGACCTGTGGCAATGATGATAGCGGCGCCACTTATGGTGCCTAGACCCCCTACTTCACCGTAACCCCCACGCGATGCCAGGCGTTGTTCACATAGCCCTTGAAGTTCCACACGCTGGCGATGGTCTCCGGCTGGCTGTTGGCGGCGCTGTCCCAGGCGCGCACGACGATTTCGTGCTGCCCCTGCGTCAGCGCAAACTCCGCCCGCCACAGCTGCCAGGTCCATAGCTGCGGCGCATTGAGAAACTGGGCGCGCTGCCAGGTCTCGCCGCCATCCGCCGACACGCTCACCCAGGTGATCTCGTGCTCGCCATCGCTCATGGCGTAGCCCTCCACGACCACCTTGCCAGCCGCCAGCAAACTGCGGTCCTGCGGGCGCACGATGACGCTGTTGACCGGCAATTTCGTCAACTGCATGCCGTCCGAATAATCGACATTGTACATATTGATGTGCGGCGGAAAGAGCTTGTAACCGACCTGCTGAAAATGGTTGTCCGATGGTTGCGCCTGCACGCGGATATCGCTGAGCCACTTGACGCTGCGCGCGCCGATGTAGCCCGGCACGACCACGCGCAAGGGGCAGCCATGCACCAGCGGCAAGTCCTCGCCATTCATCTCGTAAGCCAGCAGCACCTCGCAAGCCAGCGCCTTGTCCAGCGGGATGGAACTGCCGTAGGCTTCGCGCTGGCCATCGCGCAGCATGGCATCCAGCCCCAGGAAAGCCACATGTCCCGCTTCTTCGCTGCTGATGCCGGCCTCGGTCAGTACATCGCCCAGGCGTACGCCCGCCCAGTCCGCCGTGCCGATGGCTTCGATATCCCAAGCCAATTGGTCGTCGATGGGCTTGTAACTGACCAATTCCTTGCGGCGGTTGCCCGCGCATTGCAGGGTGGCCGTCAGCTCGCGGCGCGGGAACTTGTTCTTGATGTCGTCCAGGCTCAGCGACAATTCCCGCGTGACCAGGCCATGCACGCGCAGGCGGTAGCTGTCCAGCTGAAAATGCGGGATTTGACTGTGATTGCGCACGAAGAAGAGCGCCGTCGGCGTGATGAAGTCCTGCGCTAACTGGCTCAGCGGCGGTCCTGCGTTGAGGATGTCGTCATAAGTTTTGGTTTCGTCGTGCTTTTCGCTGAGTGGCACGCTTCCGCTCCTTATTATTGACATGTTGTCTGCTTGGCGGGCGATAGCGCCCCCACCCCAAACCCCTCCCCCATGAAGAGGGAGGGGCTTCAATGCGCTGCAAGCCGCTCCCGAGACTCCCCTTCCCTCATTTTGGGGGAAGGGGCCGGGGGTTGGGGGTCAGAATTCGCCGCCAATAAGATACCCCAGTTCGTCAATGCTCGTCTGCGCCACATCGGCCACTTCATGCACCCTGCCCGCGAAGAACACCAAAATACGGTCGCTGTAGGTTACTAGTTCTTCCAATTCGTCCGAGCTGAACAGGATGGCGGCGCCGCGCTCGCCCCGCTGCAGCAGTTGCGTCCAGATCCAGCGCGCCGAATCGACATCCAGCCCGCGCGTCGGTTGTTCCAGGATCAGCAGCTTGGGGTCGTCCGGCAGCAAGCCGATCAAGACGCGCTGCTGATTGCCGCCGGAAAGCTGCTCGATATTGTCGCCGGCGCCTCCCTTGACGCGATATTGCGCTATGCGGGAGTCGGTCTGCGCCGCCACAGCCTTCCAGTCGATCTGCAAGCCGTCGTCCGCCACCAGCGCCGTATGCTCAGTCAGGGTCAAGCCGGCGATCAGCCCCTCTTCCAGCCGCCCGGCCGCCCCGAACACCAGCCCGCGCCGAAACAGCTGCCGGTAGCTCGCGCCCAGGATATTTCGCCCTTCGTAATGCAGCGAACCGCCGGTGACGCGCCCCAAACGCGCGCAAGCCCGCATGAACAACTCTTGTCCGCTGCCGCCCAAGCCCGCCAGACCGATCACCTCGCCGGCCTGCACAGTCAGCGAGATGGGCTGCATGTCCAGCCGCAGGTCATGCGCGACGAGTTTGTCGGCGACGAAGACCGGCGCGCCAATCTCGTAATGCGGACGACTCTGCGCGGCCAGCTCTTCGCCGAACATCAGCGTGACCAATTGCCGCTTGGTCTCTTCAATGATGCGGCTGGTCAGTTGCTGGCTGGCTGGCATGTCCATCCCGCCGACCATGCGTCCCGCCCGCAGCACGACCACCTCATCGCAAAGGTCGATGACATCTTCCAGTTTGTGCGAGACCAGCAGCACGATCATGCCGTGCTCATGCGCCAGCTGTCGTAGCGCATTGAAGAGCGTTTCTTTTTGCTCGGCCGAGATGCCGGTGGTCGGCTCGTCCAGGATGAGCGTGCGCACGCCCAGCGCCAGCAAGCGCACAATCTCCAGCTGCTGACGCTGCGCAATGAGCAGGTTGTCGATGGGCTGGTGCGGGTCCAGCGCGAAGCCGAAGCGACCGGTCAGTTCCTGCAGCGCCGCCTCAGCCTGGGCGCGCTGCAGGCTGAGGCCATCGCTCCCGCCGTAGATGAAATTCTCCAGCACTGTGAAAGCGCCAACATCCAACGGGTCCTGCTGCAGCATGCCGATGCCGTTGGCGATGGCGGCGGTTGGGCCGCTGTAGTCGATGGCGCGCCCGTCGATGTGGATCTCGCCTGCGTCGGCTGGCTGGAAGCCGCTGAGGATCTTCATCAACGTGGATTTGCCCGCGCCATTTTCGCCCAGGATGCCGACGATGCGCCCTTCCGCAAAGGCCAGGTTGATGTCGTCGTTGGCCTGCACATCGCCAAATCGCTTGTCGATATGCCGCAACTCGATGTTCATAGCCGCTTGCCCCACTGTTTGCGCCGCGCCAAGTGTAGCGCAAGCGCGCAAATCGTGTAGGGGACGGGGGCGTTTCAACGCGCGTCAAGCATGTCGGCTACGCAGCGCGCCACGGACTGACGCCACTTGTCGACAGCGGGCGCGTCTTGGGGCGGTTTGGCGCGCCACAGAATTGCCAGTTGAATCAACTGCGACCACTGCGGAAAGCGACCTTGCGCCCAAGCAGCTGCCCGAATCTTGGAAACGGCGCTGCCATGGCGCAGCGTGTACAGCCCCCGCGCTACCGTCAGCAGCGCATAAGACAGCATCGGCGCGTCTGCCGCCGCCACATCCAAAGCGCGATAGGCTTCGATATGCGCCCGCACCGCGCGCAGGTAGTCCGAAGTAGGAATGGCTTCGACGAGGGAATCTATCGGCGGACCTAGCAGCGCCAAGCCGTCTTCGCGCAAGGCATACCAACTAATCAGCCAGTCTTCGCCCGCCTGAATAATATGAAAGGGCTCACCGGGGCTAATGATGCCCATCGCGCAGGACTGGCGGCGAAAGCCCTGCAAACCCCGCCGCGAGATATACGCCAACTCAAGGCGGTCTTGCCAGCTTGGTCTATCGTTGATTACCTGTTGATGTAGCTGATCTAGCGCCTGGAACTGCGCCCTATCAAGCGCGCGCCTCAGCACAACCACCAAGTCGATGTCGCTGATAGTGGCGTCAAAGTCGCCACAGACCAGCGAGCCATAGACATAGATGCCGACCAGATTGCACGGCAGCGCGGCGCGGAGACCGTCCGTCAATTGCCGTAAAATGGCGCGGACATCTCGGTCGTCGCTGAGGGACGCCGTCAAGTCGGTCATGGCGCGGGCACCACCTCAAGAGCGATGATGGCGGCGGCGCTCATCGTGCCATCGGGACGGTAAGCCACCGCTTCGAACTTGTGCCAGCCGCGTCCTTTGGCGAACCAGTTCATAGTGACCCGGTACTCTTGCAGCGCGCCCGCCTCGCTTTCGCTGGTCTGCTGCAATCTGCCATCCACGCTTAGCTCGATACGCGCGATGCCCTGCACATAGTCGGTCGCCAGCAAATCGATATCGAAAATCACGCCTTCAATCACTTGCTGGTTGTGCGCGGGGAAGAGAATCTCCATCTGGGGCAGGGCAGGCGTCGGGCTGGGTGGGGGCGTGGTTGTCGGCTGTCGCAAGTTGCAGGCGCTCAGGCACAAGGCGCAAATCAACAGCAGCAGACGGATTGAGGGCGTAAAACGGGGCATAGCCAACCAAAACTCGCGTGAAAAAGACCCCATTTGCTGAGCCCATTATGGATTCGGCAAAGAACGAATACAAGCGATATGTCATGTCGCGATGAACGGGCGGATTTCGGCACGATTTCGCTTGCGGCGTTTCGACGCCTGCCTACAATAAGAACCTGAAACAGATGATTGCAAGACAAGTGAGACAGGACAATTGCCAATGCCATCATTATGTTTTTCACGCGCGCGTCTGCTTTTGCTGCTGATCGCCATGTGGGCGCTTGCTGCCATGCCGGCGGCAGCGGCGGATATCTCGGTTGATGACGACTGCACATTGCGGGATGCAATCACTGCGGCGAATCTTGACGCGGCACAAGGCGAATGTCCAGCCGGCAGTGGTACCGACACCATCACGATCACCGTCGATGTGACGCTTGATGGCGTGCTGCCTACGATAAGCGAGGATCTATCTATAGT
>DAOUKU010000070.1:0-254638 GCA_034420985.1 Anaerolineae bacterium
TTGGCGCTTACATTGTCGTTCCAGGGCTCGGAGAATACCGTCGGGATGTCGTTCTCCTGCATGATGCTCATGGTCGCCAGACCAACGGCGCTGTGATAGACGCCCACCATGCCATCAACTTCGTCTTCCAAGATCAGGCGCTCGGCGACAGCCTGCCCGCGCTCGGGGCTGCCTTCGGAATCACCGGTGATTACCTCGAGCATATAATTGACGCCATCAATCGAAATGCCGCAATCGGCGTTGATATCCGCCGCTGCCTGATTGAACGCCCAGTCCATAGCGACGCCGCCAGCGACCGCGCCCGGCGCCGACATGGGCGCCAGCCCGCCGAATTTGATGGTGTAATCGGCGAATTCACAGTGTCCATCCGCCTGTACCATGCCCAGCGGCATAAGCGCCAACATAGCCATCAGCGCGATCAAACTAACGAACAAACTTCTATGCTTCATGCTGTTATCCTCCACAGGTTGGCTTATGCGCATATCCTCCGCAGCGCAATGCTGCAGAACAATAGCTACCCAAGAGGGTAACGCGGGCATTGGCAATTGTCAAGCTGGGGCGCGTATCCGCAATTTGACAGCCTGCGCGCGAATGGGTACATTGCTTTTGCAACGGGCGCTTGCTGCTTAACCCCACGCGCGGCGAGGCAGCCCAAACCGCATTTGCATTCACCAGTGGGAAGGAGGTGCATTGGCTTCATGGCAGGACGGCGGTGCTATGCTGCCGATTTCAGGTGACTACGAAAGGATTGCTCCCAATGAAACTTGTACGAATTGTCTTCCCTTTGCTGGCGTTGGTCGCGCTGATCGCCGCTCTTGGCGCCGCCAGCATGGCGCAAATGTCGGAAAATGTGCTGCATTCCGCGCATGATGCCGAATGGACGGGCCTGGATCCGCATGTCGCCAGCACCGTCTCCAGCTTCCATGTCTTGGCGAATGTCGTCGAGTCCTTGACCACCAACAACGATGACATGGAATTGACGCCGCTGCTCGCCACCGACTGGTCGCAGTCCGAAGATGGCTTGACCTGGACATTCAACCTGCGCGAGGGCGTGAGCTTCTCCAACGGCGACGCCATGACCAGCGAGCATGTAGTCTTCTCGATGGACCGCATCCTGGACCCGGCGACAGGTTCTGGGCGCGTGGCTTCGGTGGGCGGTCCCGGCACCGTGTGGGCAGCAGTTGATGACTACACGGTCACGGCCACGACGCCCAATCCCAACGCCATTCTGCCCATTCTGCTGTCCTCCCGCGCGACAGCTATTGTCCACCCGGACAGCGTCGATGAGAACGGCGTGATCGTCGTGCCCATCGGCACGGGTCCCTTCACCATCGAGAATCTGGATGGCACCATCAGCATGACCCTCGCCAAGAATGAGAACTACTGGCAGGACGGGTTGCCCAGGCTGGACGCGGTGGAAATCACCGTGATTCAAGAAGATGCCGCGCGCGAGGCTGCGCTGCTGGGCGGCGAGGTCGACTTCATCACCGCAGTCCCGCCACAAGCTGTGCAAGCCTTGCAAGACAACCCCGATGTCAATGTGCTGGTATCACCAGCCCTGGCTTACAAGTACATCGGTTTGAACCTGATGCGTGAGCCCTTCGACGATCACCGTGTGCGTCAAGCCATCGCCTACGCCATCAACCGCGAAGACTTGTGCGCTGCTGGCGACTTCGGTTTGTGCACGCCGCTCTATGGCGGTCCCATCGACACGGGCAGCCCCTGGCACTTTGATTATGCGCCCTATTCGCAAGATATCGACAAGGCGAAAGCGCTGCTGGCGGAAGCGGGCTATCCCGATGGCTTTGAAATGGAGTTGATGCCAACCTCGACCTACCAAGACAGTGTGCGGCAGGCGCAGGTCTTGCAAGCGCAGTTGGTGGCAATCGGCATCACCAGCACCATTAACGCGCCGGAATGGGCGGAATGGCTGGAGCTGGAAGGCAGCTTCCAATATGACGGCTACATCTGCAGTTGGAATGGCTTGATCGATGTCGAGCAGTATTACTACCTGCAGCATCGCACGGGCGAGATCTTCAACTTCACAGGCTACAGCGACCCAGCTTTTGACGAGTTGGTTGACGCCGGGCGGCAGGTATCGGACTTTGACGAGCGCTATGCCATCTACGAGCAAGCCAACCGCATCCTAGTAGACGCCGTGCCCTATGTCTACTTCTACAACCCGGCTTTCGTGCGCGCCATGAGCCCGCGCGTCCAGGGTTATGTGCTGCGCCCGGACAACAACAATCTCTACATGAACACCACTGTCGAAGGCTAGGCATGCTATCGGGCGTGGGCTGGTTCCGCTGGTTCGCGCCCAACCATCACTTTGACCTGGCCGCTCTGCCATAGCCAAAGGTGGCTGCCGCGTGAATTATCAGTACATCGTCCAGCGCCTAGCGCTTGCGCTCATCGTCGTGCTGGGCGTGACGGTCGTCGTCTTTATGATTGTGCAGATCGTGCCCGGCGATCCAGCTCGCGTGGTGCTGGGACCTTACGCTAGCGACGAATCTGTAGCCGGGCTGCGCGAACGGCTGGGCTTGAACCGACCGATCATTGAGCAGTATCTATCCTGGCTAGGCAATTTGGCGCGTGGGGATTTTGGGCAGAGTTTGCTGAACGGGCAGGAGGTGGCGCCGCAGTTGCGAGGGCGCATCGGACCCTCGTTTGAGCTAGCGCTGGTGTCGCTGATGGTAGGGCTGGCGATTGCCTTCCCGGTCGGCATCATTTCCGCCTTGAAACCGGGCAGCGCCATCGACATCTTTGTGACGGTGTTCAGCCAGATAGGCGTGTCTGTGCCCACATTTTGGATGGGCATTTTGCTGGTCATCGTCTTTTCGCTGCATCTATCGCTGCTGCCGCCCAGCGGCTACAGTCCCATCACCGAAGACCCGGCCGACTGGTTCTCGCATATCATCCTGCCAGCCTTCACTGCGGGTTTCGTAAGCGCCTCAATCATGACGCGCTTCATCCGCAGCGCCATGCTGGATGTGCTTAGCGCCAATTATGTGCAAACGGCGCGCGCCAAAGGGCTGGGCGAACGGGCGGTCATCCTGCGCCATGCCCTGCGCAACGCCATGATCAACATCGTCACCATCATCGGCTTGCAGATCAACGCGCTTTTCAGCGGCCTCGTCATCGTTGAGGTGGTCTTCTCCTGGCCCGGTTTGGGGCGGCTGGCGCTGAATTCCGTGCTGGAGCGCGATTATCCCTTGCTGCAAGGCACGGTGCTCACTGTGGCGGTCATGTTCACGCTGGTGAATCTCTTGGTCGATTTGCTCTACTTCGTCCTTGATCCGCGCATCGAATACGCTTAGGCAGGGTTGGCGATGTCATCCAGGCAGACGGCTGCGACCGCCAAAGTCAAGCGCGCGGATGAACCGCTGGGCACGGCCAACACGCTCTGGCGCGATGCTGGGCGGCGCTTGCTGCGGCATCGGCTGGCGATGTTCGGCCTGCTCGTGCTGGTCATCGTCTGCGTAATGGGTGTATTTGGACCCGCCATCACCCCCTATGATCCCAATGGCATGGATTTCGCCAATCGCTTTGCTGGTCCGTCCTGGCAGCACTGGATGGGTACGGACGATTTTGGCCGCGACATCTTCTCACGCATCATCATCGGCGCGCGCGTCTCCCTGCAAGTGGGTTTGGTGGCGGTCAGCGTGGCGACTGTTGTCGGCACGGGGCTGGGCTTGCTGGCGGGATATGGGCGCCGCATCACCGACGAAGTCATTATGCGCGCCATGGATGTGCTGTATTCGATCCCGGCGCTGCTGCTGGCCATCGCGATTGTGGGCGTGCTGGGCAAAGGCATCAACAACGCCATGATCGCCATCGGGCTGGTATACATCCCCATCTTCGCGCGGATTGCCCGGGCGGCGGTGCTGGGCATCCGCAACGAAGAGTTCATTATTGCGGCGCAGGCTTTGGGCGCGGGCGACCTGCGCATCTTGACCTGGCATGTGCTGCCCAATGTGCTCTCGCCAATTATCGTCGAGATCACGCTGAGCCTGGCTTTCGCCATTTTGGCGGAAGCGGCGCTGAGCTTCTTCGGCCTGGGCACGCAGCCGCCCGACCCCAGCTGGGGGCGTATGCTTTCGGAAGGGCGCGATTTCTTCCGTCAGTCCGGCTGGATGGGCGTGTTCCCGGGCTTGGCGATTTTCTTCACCGTGATGGGCTTCAACTTCCTGGGCGATGGGCTGCGGGACGCGCTCGATCCCAAGCTGCGGCGATAGGCGCTGTTCGTGGCTATTTCGGTCTCGTCTCAGCGGCTTTTGGCGACCGCGATTCTGTCGGGCAGCGCGCTTTGTCTGGAGATTGCGCTGACGCGGCTGCTGTCCGTTTTGTACTTCCCACCTTATGTCTTTTTGGTCATATCGCTGGCGATCCTGGGCATCAGCATCGGCGCGGCATTGCCAGCACTGCGTCCGCAACTGACGCGCGAACAATGGCTGACGCTATATTGCCTGGCTTCCGCCGCCAGCAGTATCTTGGTGGCTCTCGTATGCGCAAGCAGCGCTCCCTTGCGCATGCCCGCGCTGGTATTCCTGGCTTTGGCGCTTCCGTTCGTCTGGGTTGGCTTGGCGCTGTCTGTGCTCTTCAGCTTGCATGCTGCCGCCAGCCGCCTGCTGTATATGAGCGATTTGCTAGGCGCAGGACTGGGCGCGCTGCTCGCCATACCGTTGTTGAATCAATTTGGCGCGCTGGATGTCCTGTTGATTGCGGCGCTGGGATTCGCGTTGGCGGGATTCTACTTGTCGGCGGGGCGCACGCGGCTGGCAACGAGTATTGGCTTGGTCCTTTGCTCGTGCTTGCTAGTGGCAAATGTCGCCGGGCGGACTCTGCAAATCGACATGCTGGCTGTGTCAGCGGACAAGCCGATCGTGGCGGCGCTTTCGTCCGGCGGCACAGTTCTCGATTCGCGCTGGGATGCCTTCGCGCGCACAGACCTGGTCGACCCTGGCAATGGCGAAGCCCTGCGCATCTATATGGATGGCGGGGCAGCATCCATCATGCCGTCGCCCGCCGCGTCCGCCAAACATCTGCGCGATATTGGCTTCTTCCCCTTCGCCACGGAGCAGCCGGCACGCGTTTTCATCATCGGCCCGGGCGCCGGGTTGGATGTTTACTTTGCGCTGCAGGGCCGGGCGCAAGCCATCACCGCTGTTGAAGTTAATGCCGCAAGCATCGACCTGGCGCGAGAATGGCGCTCCAGCAACGGCGGGGTCTATCAGCAGCCGAATGTCGCTGTGATGATGGATGACGGGCGGGGCGCGCTGCGGCGAACAAGCGAACAATATGACCTGATATATCTTTCGCAAGTCGTCACGCTGGCGGCCGAACGCGGCGGCTATGCGCTCTCCGAAAACAGTATTTATACTGTCGACGCCTTCGCTGAATACCTGGATCACTTGACAAGCGACGGGCAACTGGCGCTAAAACTGTATGACGAAATCACCTTGACGCGGGCTTTGTCGACAGCGCTGGCGGCATTGCGTCGCAGGGGGCTCAGCGACGCGCAGGCGCTGGAACATGTGATGGCCTTCATGGACGAAGGCGGCGCGGATGCAGTTCCGCTACTGCTAGTGGGCGCGCAGCCCTTCCGCGAAGATGATTCGCTGGCGCTGGGGGCGATTGCCCGGCAAGTAGGCTTCACGCCGCTCTTCTTACCGCATGTATTGGCGCAGCCGCCGCTGGATGCTGTGGCCAGTGGCGAGTCGTCTCTTGCCGAGACCATTGCCGATTCCGACGTCGATTACAGCCCACCCACTGACGACCGTCCTTATTTCTTCCAATTCGAGCGTGGCATCCCCAGCAGTTTGCAGCCACTGGCGCTGCTGGCGGCTTTGGGCGCGCTAGCCCTGGCATTTCTTTGCATCGTTCGCTGGCGGCGGGCAGGCTCAGCGGCGCGGGCAGTCTCGCCCATATATGTTGCGCTGCTGGGTTTGGGTTTCATCACGCTGGAAATCTACGCCATCCAACAGACGCGGCTATTTTTGGGACATCCCACCTGGGCGGTGGCGCTGGTGCTTTTTACTTTTCTCGTCGGCGGCGGACTGGGCAGTGGTTTAAGCCAGTATCGATTTCGCGAGCTGCTGTCACGCGCTCCACAGCTGGCGCCGGCGCTGGTCCTGGCACTGGCGCTGCTTTGGGGCGCGCTATGGTCTCTGCTCAGCCGCGAACTTGTGACAGCCAGTCTACCCTTGCGTTGGCTGGCGGCGCTGGTATCGCTGCTGCCGTTGGCGCTTTGCCTGGGCATCCCCTTCCCGCAAGCGCTGGCGATGCTGGCGGAAATCGACCGGCGCGAAGTCGCAATCGCCTGGTCAGTGAATGGCGCGGCGACGGTGACGGGCTCAATCGCGGCGGTCATCCTGTCAATAACGATCGGCTTTGGAGCCTTGTTGTGGCTTGGCGCGGCGGCATATGCGCTGGCAACATTAGCACTGATTGCTATGCGGAGACATGGCGGTGGCCAGCCCAGTAGCGGACGAACCATGTAAGGGCTACCCGGTGGATCGCCCTGCCCCTACAACTTCCTAATCTCTGCGCCCGCTGTGTCCTTTGTGGTTTGTTTTTTTTCCTTGGCTTGCTTCTGCTATTATTTCGACAAGGACTCACGGCAAGCGACGAGGATATCAATATGAGCGAGATGACCATCGGCTGCGCGCTTTGGACGCTGGGACCGACGCCGACTGTGGCAGCGCTGGCGCGTCAAATGGAAGTCGCGGCAGAGATCGGCTGCACTTCGGTTCAACCCTGGATCGTGCACAGCGACGGCTGGGCTTGCATCCTAGATCCGGAATATGGCAGCGCTGCCGACCGTCGCGAAGCCTGTACAATCGCCGAATCGCTGGGCGTCTCTTTCAGCGGCTTTTGCGCGCAATTGCAAGGCGCGAACACCTTTGGCGGCTTGGAAGAGCGGGCTGGCTTGCGCTGGCGCATCGAAAAGACCAAACAGGCGCTGGCGACCACCGCCGAAATGGGCGGCGATATCGTCACTACGCATCCGGGCGTCCTGCCAGAGGACAAAACGGACGAAGCCTATCAGCTCATGCTGGGCTCCTGCGCGGAAATCGCGGAATACGGCGCTAGCCTTGGCGTTTACTTTGCTTTGGAGACCGGGCAAGAGCCGCCGCAAGCGCTTTGCGACTTCATTGACGAAGTTGGCAATCCCTGGCTAAAAGTCAATTATGACCCCTGCAATCTGCTGCGCTTTGGCTCGCAAGCGGGAACGATCCAGGGCGTGCATGTCCTAGGTGACAAAATCATCCATACCCACGCCAAGGATTGGAATCCCGACACCCGCGAAGCTACTTGCGGTGAGGGACTCGTGCCCTGGGATGGCTACTTGCAAGCGCTGCGGGATATCGACTATACGGGCGTTCTCGCCATTGAAGACGAGACTGGCAATGACGACATGATCAGTTCAATTCGGCGCAGCCATGCCTTTTTGCGCGGGTGGCTCGATGCTTAATGTCGGCATCCTTGGCGCTGGGGGCATTGCCGCGCTCAGCCACTTGCCGGAGATCGCAGAAGTCAATCGGATGCGCGTCACGCATATCTGCGGGCGTACCGAGCGCCGTTTGCGCTTGCTTTGCGAACGCTTTGGTGTGCCGCGCTTTTCGACCAATTGGAATGACTTGCTGAACGATGCGACTTTGGACGCCGTGATTGTAGCACTGCCACATCCGCTGCATGCCGAAGCTGGTTTGGCTGTGCTGGAGCGCGGCAAGCATCTCTTCATGCAGAAGCCGCTGTGCACGACGCTGGACGAGGCGGACCAGCTAGTTGCAGCCAGCGAGGCTCACCCGGACCAGATCGTCTATTGCCGTCCGTCTTTCAGCGCGGTCGTCTACGAGATGCGCCGTCAACTGGCGGCTGGGGCAATTGGCACGGTCTCCGGCGCGCTGGCTCGGCACAGTCATGGCGGTCCCGAGGTCTATTATGCCGAGGTCAGCGACAGCTTCAATGAGCCACGAGTGCAGGACGACTTTTGGTTCTTTGATGCCGAAACAGCCGGTGGTGGCGCGCTGATTGACATGGGCGTCTATGCCATCGCCAACATCGTCGCGCTGCTGGGCAAAGCCGAGTCGGTTACCGCCCGCTTGTCAACCGTCGCGAAACCGACGGCCATGGAAGACAGCGCCACATTAATCCTGGAAATGACGAGTGGCGCTTTGGCCACGGCCGAAACCAGTTGGTGCGACCCGGCGCGGTCATCTCTCCTGCGTGTGCATGGCACAGCTGGCAAGCTGATCCAAGAGGGCGAAGGCATTGCCTGGATCCGCCCCGGCAGCTATGAACGTGAATGGGCGGCGCCAATTGTGGAAGCGGTGCAACCAGCGCCAGTTCCCAATCAGCATGCGGAATGGCTGCGCTGCATAGAACGCAATGAACAACCGCCCCTGTCCAACTTGTGGACGGCGCGCCATATCACCGAGATTATGCTGGCGGCGGTGGCGTCCAACGACGAAGGCAGACCTGTACCCTTGCAGTCGTCGCCTAGAGTTGGGCGCCCAGCGCTGTAAAGGAAAGCGGCGGCAAGAGCAGTTGCGCCATCCCATCGAGGATCTTCGGCGCGGAAATGGCTCTCGCGACGAGCTTGTTGGGCTCGTCCCAATTGTTGTGCGCTTTGGGGTCGTCGCCAGAGAATTGATGCGCGGCGGTGAATCGCCTGGGGGTTTGATCCCGCCAATGGATTTCCAGAGGCAGCGTCTCCGTCAGCGAGCGGTTGACCAAGAAGATGGTGTTGATTCCCTTGGATTCATCATATGCCGATGCCGCGTCCAGCAGCGGCGTATCGCCAAATTGCGCCGTCTCGTAGCGGGGCGACTCTACCAGCAGATCCAGTGAATTGCCGCTCGCCATCCGGCTGAAGAGCAGCAGGGGATAATATATGGTCTGCTTGAGCAACTCGTCGCCGCGGGTGAGGATAGGCGCGATGACATTGACGATTTGGGCGATGCAAGCGATTTTCAAGACATCGGCTTTACGCAGGAAGATATTGAGCCACTGCGCCACCAACAACGCATCTTCCAGGTTGTACACTTCTTCGATGAGGTGCGGCGCTTCCGTCCAGTTGCCACGCATATCTTGCATTTCGCGCGCTTTGTACCAGACATTCCACTCGTCCCAGGACAGGTAGACATCGCGCTTGGAACGGTTCTTGGCTTTGACATAGCGCAGCGTGCCAGCCATCGTGTCGACATAGTCTTCCAATTCCGCGCCCAATGCCAGGAAACTTGCTGTGTCGTCCGTTTCGTTAGCGGCGTAGTAGTGCATGGAATGATAATCGACCAAGTCCCAGCAATGCTCGAGCGCCACGCGGTCCCACTCGGGATAAGTGGACATGGCGGGGCTGGATGAGCCACAGAGCACCAACTCCAACGAGTCATCGTGGAGGCGCATCAGCTTGGCGGCTTCGCGGGCTTTCTTAGCGTAGTCGATCGCGTTGAGATGCCCGATCTGCCAGGGACCATCCATCTCGTTGCCCAGGCACCAGTATTTCACGCCGTAGGGATCGCGATGGCCGTTAGTCGCGCGCAGGTCACTGTAGTGGCTGCCGGTCGGGGCATTGCAGTATTCGACCAGGTTGCCCGCGTCCTGGATGCTGCCCGTGCCCATGTTGACAGCCAGCATCGGCTGCGTATTGATTTCGCGGCAGAATCGCAGGAATTCGTCCGTGCCGAACTGGTTGCTCTCGATGGATTGCCAGGCTAATTCGCGGCGGCGTGGGCGTGACTCTTTGGGTCCGATGCCATCTTCCCAGCGGTAGCCACTGACAAAGTTGCCGCCGGGGTAGCGCATGGAGCGGAAGTTTAGCTCGCGCAGCGCCGCCAGCACATCACGCCGCAGTCCCTTCTCGTCCGCATGCACAGAGCCTGGGTCGTAGATTCCTTCGTAGATGCAGCGCCCCATGTGCTCGGCGAATCCGCTGAAGAGCAGGGGCGATATTTCACTGATGACGCGTTTACTGTCGATGCTTATGCGCGCGCTGCTGATCTGGCTCATCGTCAGTCCTCTCTTGTGATTCTGCAGCTGCAATCGACTGCTGGCGGGGAAGAGCAGGGAAGATCAGTCTTGGCTGCTGATATCCAGCGTGGATGCTCGCCAGATATCGCGATTGTACTCGGCGATGGTGCGGTCGGAAGAGAAATAGCCGCAGCGCGCCGCGTTCAATATCGACATGGTCGTCCAGCGCTCCTTGTCCGCGTAGGCTTTCGCGACTTGTCGCTGGCAGTCGATATAACTGGCGAAATCGGCGCAGAGCATGTACTCGTCGTGATTCAGTAGCGAGTCGACAATGGGCTGGAAGAGGCCCGTGTCGCCGCCGGAGAAAACGCCGCCTGCAATCCAGTCGATGGCGGCGCGCAAATCAGCATTGTTTTCGTAGATCCCGCGCGGATCATAGCCCTGCTGCCTAGTCCTATAGATGTCATCGGTGGTCATGCCGAAGAGGAAGAAGTTCTCTGCGCCGACGCGCTCGCGGATTTCGATATTCGCGCCATCCAGCGTGCCGATGGTGAGCGCCCCGTTTAGGGCGAACTTCATATTGCCGGTGCCGGAGGCTTCCTTGCCAGCCATGGAGATCTGCTCGGACAGGTCGGCTGCTGGATAGACGCGCTGCCCCACTGTGACATTGAAATTGGGGATGAAAGCCACGCGCAACACTTCGGCGGAGTCTGGATCGCGGTTGACCACATCGGCGATGGAGTTGATCAGCTTGATGATCAGTTTGGCCATGTGATAGCCAGGCGCGGCTTTGGCGCCAAAGATGAAGGTGGTCGGCGAGACATCAATTTCAGCGCCCCGCTTGAGACACTGGTAGAGATGAATGATATGCAGCGCCTTGAGCAGTTGCCGTTTGTATTCGTGCAGGCGTTTGACCATGACATCAAAAAGGGAATCGATGTCGACCGTCAAGCCTAGCTGCGCGGAAATCAAGTCTGCCACATGTGCCTTGTTGGCGCGTTTGATGGCTCGCCACTCGGCGCGGAAGTCCGGGTCATCGACGAAGGATTCCAACCCGGCCAGCGCGTCCAAATCCGTTAGCCAGCCGGCGCCGATGCGCTGCGTGATCAAATCAGCCAGCCGGGGGTTGGCCAGGCGCATGAAACGACGCGGCGTCACGCCATTGGTCTTATTGTCGAACTTTTCCGGGTACATGGCCGCGAAATCCGGGAAAACCCGCGATTGCAGCAATTCCGACTGCAACTGTGCCACACCGTTGACCGAGTAGCTGCCGACGCAAGCCAGGTTGGCCATGCGCACTTGCTTTTCGGCGCCCTCCTCGATAATGGACAAGCGCTGGACTCTGCCCATGTCGTTGGGAAAGGTCATGCG
The DNA here is from genome assembly GCA_034420985.1 of Anaerolineae bacterium. GTDB lineage: Bacteria > Chloroflexota > Anaerolineae > Aggregatilineales > Phototrophicaceae > UBA6055. The sequence goes on from DAOUKU010000070.1 coordinate 11,344, forward strand.
TACATCTTCCAGGAAGCGGTGATTGATCTCGTAGATGATCTCCAGGTGGCGCGGCAAGAGCCACTCCATCAGCGAGACCGACCATTTCTCCAGCGCTTCCGGCAGCAGCGTGTGTTGAGTGGCGGCGAAACTGCGCGTCGTGATCTTCCAGGCGCGCTCCCAGCTGACATGATAAACATCCACCAGCAGACGCATTAACTCGGCGATAGCGATGACGGGATGCGAGTCGTTGAGATGGATCACCGCCACATTGGGCAGTTCCTCCCATTCGACGTTTTTGATCATGAAGCGCCTGATGATGTTGTTCAGCGAGCAGGCGACAAAGAAATACTGCTGCTTCAGGCGCAGTTCCTTGCCCTGCGGCGTATTGTCGTTGGGGTAAAGCACTTTGGTGACATTTTCGCTGCTGGTCTTCTGCTCGACAGCGCGGGAATAATCGCCGACATCAAAGAGCTGCAGGTCGAATTCGCGGGTGGCGCGGGCGCCCCAAAGGCGCAGCATGTTGACAGTCTTAGTTTTGTAACCGGGCACCAAAGTGTGATAGGGCTGGCCCATGATGGTTTGCGCCGGTTGCCAGCGCACGCGGAAATTGCCGTCGCTGTCGGTGTAGCTCTCCGTGTAGCCGCCGAAGCCGACCTCAACCATGTCGTCCGGCTGCGGGAACTCCCAGGGATTGCCGTAGTAGAGCCATTCGTCCGGGCTTTCCACCTGCCAGCCATCGCGGAAGGACTGGCGGAAGATGCCGTATTCATAGCGGATTCCATAACCGACGGCGGGGATATTCAGCGTCGCCAGCGAGTCCATGAAGCAAGCCGATAGCCGCCCCAAACCGCCGTTGCCCAGCCCCGGTTCGATATCCAGCGCGATTAACTCGTCCAGGTCGATGTTGTGCTGGCGCATGGTCTCGCGAGCCAGCCCATCCGTTTCCGTGTAGTGTAGGTTTCTCTCCAGTTGAGAGCCCAGCAGATACTCGGCGGACAGGTAGTAGACAAATTTTGGATTCTGGCGGAAGTAGCAATCTACATTCTGCTGCCAGTAGAACATCATATAGTCGCGCACGGTGATGGCCAGCGCTGTGTACAGGTCACGCGCCGTGGCGGTGTAAATGGCTTGCCCGCGCGTGTAATAAAGGTTGTCGCGGAAGGCTTGGGCGAAAGCTTCTTGCGTCAGCGCAACGCTGGAGATGTTTTCAAAGTTGGAAATCATTGTGTGCCACCCCTCCCTTTGCCGGAGCCATCCGAGTAGCCGTCGCGGCGGACGCGAAGCTGAACCTATGCCCAATGATAATTGCGCCGGCGGCATTCCGCCACTTGCACTACCCCATTCGTGTTAAGCTAGCCCGGTGACATTCGTGATACCGGGGCGAAAGCGAGACTGGCATGCAGCGGCCGAATATCCTAATTCTCTACACCGATCAGCAGCGCTGGGACGCGCTGGGCGCCAATGGAAACTCCGAGATCCATACGCCGCATTTGGATGCGCTGGCGGCTCAGGGCACGACCTTTACACATCACTTCGTGCAGAATCCGATCTGCATGCCCAGTCGCATCAGCATGCTATCGGGGCAGTATCCGTCCACGCTTGGCATCACGCACATGGGCGTGCCCGTGCCAGAAGACATCATTACCCTGCCGCATATCCTCAAGCAGTATGGCTATCGCAGCGCCAATATCGGCAAGCTGCATTTTCTGCCGCATGCCAATCGCGACCATCGTCTGCCGCATCCCACCTACGGTTTTGACCACCTGGAAATCGCCGATGAGCCCGGCGTCTATGAAGATGCCTACCGCGCCTGGGCGCGTCGACAAGCCCCTGAGCAGATGGACAGAATCAGCGCCGGCATCCCGCCCGCTTCGCGCATCTGGCAGCGGACAATGGGCATTGACGACGGCGTCGTGCATCGCGGTGATCCGCAAGGCCGGCATGATTTCGACCGCGGCATTCCCTTCGCCGCGGACGATCATTTGACGCATAGCGCCTTCGTCGGCGAGCAGACCTGCGAGTTCATCAGCCAGTCCGGCGCAGAGCCATTCTTGTGCATCGCCGGTTTCTATTCGCCGCACGCGCCCTGGATCGCCCCACAGTCGTATCTCGATCTCTATGACCCAAATGAGCTGTCGCTACCGGAGTTTCCGCCGCCCATCAATCGCCAACGACCCAACGATCCTGAAGCGCCATTCTCTGACGCACAACTGCGCCGAGCTAAACAGGGTTACTACGCCATGATCAGCGAGCTCGATCACTATGTCGGGCGGATTCTGTCGGCGCTGGATACCTGCGGCAAACGGGAGAACACCATCATTGTCTTCACATCGGATCACGGCGAGTGGCTTGGCGAGCAATTGCGCTATGGCAAGGGCTATCCAGCGCATGACGCCGCCAGCCGCGTGCCGCTGATCCTGTCCCCGCCGGGTGGGCAGGCGGGGCAACGCTGCGAGGGCATTGTAGAAGCGGTCGACATCCTGCCGACTCTGCTGGAGCTGGCTGCGATACAGATTCCGCCCTTCCTGCAGGGAGACAGCCTGGCGTCCATTGTCAGTGATGGCGCAGCACCAAGTCGCGAATTGGCGCTGACGGAAGGCAGGGGTTGGAAGAGCTTGCGCACTACGAAATATCGCTATCTGGTTCATGCCGATGGCAGCGAGAAATTGTGGGACCTGCGGGCGGATCCGGGCGCCTACGCTGATGTATCTGCCATTGCAGACTATGGCGAGGCGCTGGCGGAATGCCGGCGTCTGCTATTGGCGCGCCTGCTGGAGATCGAGCGTCCCCTGCCGCGCACATGGACTTACTAGCCGCCCTAAAGTCATTCGCTCAAACGAAGGGATACTCAGCGGAAGCGACATCTGCAATCCTGCCCCAAAGCCCTTCAATGGCACTGATGTCGTCTGCGTCCAGGCTGAGTTTCTGCGGATCGCGGGCAAAGGGCGACTTCAGCACTCCGCGCCGCCACAGCACAAACTTGTGCAGCGACAAGCCATAGACCATCGCATAATTCAGCAGCGGCAGCAACTGAAAATGGATGCGCTCGGCTTCCGCGGTATCGCCCGCGCGGTACAAGTCATAGATCTTTACTTGTACATCGACGAAACCGCCAGCTGGCATATTCCCGCAAGCGCCGCGCCGCAGCTCGTCGATTAGATAGATACCATTGACGCCGCCGAAAACACCGCGGCAATGCCCGGCATCCAGCGCGATGATCTGGCTGATGTGTTGCAAAATCGGCACAGTCTCTTCTTTGATGTACTGGATGCCCGCTTCCAGCGCCAGCAGCTCGCAGAGTTCACTGGGCGAAAGTGGCGAGCCAATGGGCGCCGGCGCATTCTGAATGATTAGCGGGCGCTCGAACTGCGCTAAGCTTCGGTAGTACTCGCGGAGGGCGGCTTTGTTGGCTTTGCGCAGGTAGGGCGGCATGGCCATCAGCGCGTTGACATCTTGTCGGCTGGCGTGCTCGGCGAAGGCCAGCGCCAGGCGCAGGTTCAGCCCTTGTACGCCGGCCACCAGGGGAATCCGTCCGGCAGTCTGCTTCGCGGCAAACTCGACGACAGCGCGGCGTTCGGCATCGCTGAGTGTGAAGAACTCACTGGCCAGCGCCGGCAGAACCAAGCCATGCACGCCAACTGCGACGCAGAATTCAATCTGCTCCCCGAAGCTGCCCCAGTCAATCTCACCGTCGCTCGTGAAGGGCGTCTGCAAGATCTGATAGATGCCAGCTAAAGTCATTGATTCGTCCATGTTGCCTCTCTGTAAGTCCAAGTTAGTCGCTAGAAAACCAGCCACAGAGCGCAAGGAGTTTAGTTCAGCGGGCGAGGCATTGCCTCGCCCCTACGGAATCCTTTTCTCTGTGCCCTCGTCAGACTCGATGTCCTCGGTGGTAAGCTTTTACATTACTTACTTGGACTTACTTCTGCTATTCGCGCAGTGTATCGCGCTTGGACTATACTCCTGATGCTGCGCCGCCGCCATAATTATCCCTGTACAGGAAGAGACCTATGCGCATTAGCAAAGTTGAAGCGATTCCCGTCCGCATCAAGCGCGAAGAAGCCTACTTGGGCGCCTTGCCCAAAGATGCAGTCTCGCAAGCGTATTTTCTGCGTCCGCCCTATCGCGCCTTGTATTCCACCTATTTCGAGACGGCTTTCGTCAAAATCAGCACGGACGAAGGCGTATTCGGTTGGGGCGAGGCATTGGCGCCGGTCGCGCCCGAAGTGGTCAGCGCCATTGTCGAGCAGCTGTTGTCGCCGGCGCTGCTGAGCCGCGACCCACTGGACGGCAATGTGCTTTGGAATGTTATGTACGACCTCATGCGCGAACGCGGCTACTATGGCGGCTTCATGCTGGACGCCATCAGCGCTTGCGACACGGCGCTTTGGGACTTGCGCGGCAAGATCCTGGGGCAGCCGGTTTATCAACTACTTGGCGGCGCATTCCACGAGCGCGTGTCCTGCTATGTGTCCGGCTTGCCACGCCCGACAGCCGAAGAGCGGGTCGAACTGGCGCTGAGCTATGTGGAGCGCGGCTACAAAGCCTTCAAGCTGGCGGCAGGACACGGCGTCCGCGAAGATACCGCCAGTGTCAAAGCCTTGCGCGATGCCCTGGGCGCGGAAGCCACACTGCTGCTGGATGCGCACTGGGTCTATGCGCTGGACGATGCCGTGCGCCTCGGCTTGCAGCTAGCCGAGTTGGATGTCGGTTTCTTTGAAGCGCCCATCAATCCCGAAGATGTGGAGGGACATGCCCAGTTGGCGGCAGCCGTGCCCGTGCCAATCGCCATCGGGGAGACGGAACGAACGCGCTATCAATTCCGCTCGTTCCTCATGCAGAGCGCGGCGCAGATTCTGCAGCCGGATGTCGGGCGGGCTGGCATCAGTGAGGTGATCAAAATTGCCAGCATGGCGGAGGCTTTTAACGCGCGGGTGGCGCCGCATCTGAGCGTCGGCTTGGGCATCTGCATCGCCGCGACCATTCATGCCGCCGCAGCCATCCCCAATCTCTACTTGCTGGAATATCAGCCGCCCGTTTTTGAGACCGCCAACATGCTGCTGGAGACGCCGCTGAACTGCGCCGAGGGATACTACGAATTGCCGCGAGGCGCTGGGCTGGGCGTCGCCTTGGACGAAGCCAAATTGCGCGATTTGCAGGCTTAGGCGCGCCTATCTACTTCGGGACGAGAAACGCTTTGGGGCGCACAATTTGCAGCCGCTCCGGGGTCAAGCGGGCGATCAGTTCACCCGATACGCGGTAGCCGTGACGGAAGTTGCCCCAGGACGGTCCATAGCGAAAGACGATGATGCGCCGGTCGCCTTGATTGACCCGTTTCGCCGAGCCATGCGCGATGCAGTCGACGAATAAGATGGCATCGCCCGCGTCCATGCGGATCTCGACCGCGCCTTCCACTTGATCGACATAGGGCTGGTCGCTGCGCATGCGGTGACTTTTCTCGTCGGGATGCGGGAAGTTGGATTTGTGGCTGCCGGGGATGACCATAGTCGCGCCATCGCCTTCGCCAATGTCGGTCAGTGCCATCAGCACATTGATCTGCCCGCAATGGAACGCGCCGTTGTAATAACGGAACTGTGTGCGTTTTGTGCCTTCGTGGCCACCGCTGTGCAAGCCAATCGCCTGCCCGGGGCCGCGAATGCTGGCGAAGCACTCGTCGATGAAGAGCGGACCGTGGTTGTAGTCGAAGGTGCCGGCGCCGCCGACGAATTCTTTGACCTTGTCGATCCATGAAGGATGGTCGATGAGACGCTCAAAGGCTGCCCCGCCTTCATAAATCTGCTGTAAGTTCAGCCCCTCGTCGTCGCCGTAGGTGTGCCCATGCACAAAGCCCCGCCACTCTCCCGGCGCCAGGGGTAGCAGCGCGTCAATGCCGGTGTTGAGCTCGCGCACTTCATCTTTTGACAATGCGCCCTTTAGCAGCAGGTAGCCGCGCAGGTCAAAGAAATAGCGTTCGCGTTCGCTGACCATGTTTGTCTTCCCTCAGGCGTAGCAGTTCACGGCGAAGATAGCTGCTGGCGCGTCTCCCTGCATCTCCAGGATTTCGACTTGCAGTTGATCGGTTTCAATGGGCTCGTCAAGACGGATCTGGTTGATGGTCTGGTGGTTGCTTCTGTTTTCCGCCAGCGTCCTGCCGTTTCCGTCCGTCAGCCGCCAATGCTTGACCGTAAAGGGCACAGTCGACTCAGGATGGCCCCACAGGCTTGTCTCCATAGGGTGGTCAAAATCGGTATCGAACATGAGCGTGACCTGGCTGATGCTTTGTGGAACGACCCAGCGGATATCCAGCTTCGGCCCTGGGTCTTCCGGGTCTGCTACCCAGGCATTGACGGCCGATGTGGGGCGCGCCAGTCTATTGCCGATGTTGCGCGCGTCGAAGCCGTTGATGGGCTGCGAGAAAGCCATGGCGATATTCTGCCCCTGTGGGCGGCGCAGCGGCGTCCACATCTCGAATGCCTCAACGCCGATGTCGTGGACGGGCTGCTGACTGCGCCGATAGCTCAGCGCCAGAAGCCCCGTGATGCGCTGGCTGCTCAAATGCAGATCAACCAGTGGATTCGCCATTACACAGACGAAGGCGTAGCGCGAATCATCAATCAACTGCTCGAAATCCAGTTCCAGCGCTTGATTAGGTCCGGCGGGCAAGTCAAATCTCAGCGTCGCCAGCGTTACATCGGGACTATGATTGTCAGGCTTGGAGCTGATTCGCAACTGCGCTTCCAGGGTGGTGGCTTCGTCGGCGTCGGCCCAGATGGTCATGCTGGGGACGCGTCCGCGCTGTAGCGGAAGCATCTGCGCATAATGGCGCTCCAGGCGGTGGCGCGGTCCGTCGTCCGCCAGCTCTTCCAGGCAGAGTTTGCTGCTGGCGCTGATCGTCGCGCTGTTGACTAGATTCTCGTCGTCCTCGAGCTTGAATTGCGGGATGTATTGCCCGACTCGCTGCAGATCACGCTGCAAGAGTTTGGCGCGCTGTGGCTCGGCGATATCCCGCGGCAGCAAACCCTCGCGAATGCAATGCGCCGCCGCGATGCCGACCGACTGCGCCGCGGAGGCCAGCGTCAGCATCACGCGGGTCGAGCCGAAAGCCACATGTGACGCGCTCATGATGCGCCCGGCGATGAAGAGGTTGCGGATATTTTTGCTGTATTGACTGCGGTAGGGCACTTGGTAGACCCCCTTGGCATGCCACTGATCGCAGCCGGGGCGCTCGCTGAAGACGCCATCGGCCGGGTGCAGATCAATCGACCAGCCGCCGAAGGAAATCGCGTCATAGTGATGGCGCTGCTCGATGATGTCCTGCTGGATCATCATCATGTCGCCTTCAAAGCGTCGGCTCTCGCGCTTGCCCGGGATCTGGCCGACCCACTCCAGCGTCAGCGTCTCGGCATCAGGGAATTCGCCTGAATTCTTGATGTAATTCCAGACGCCGTAGACCACTTTCCACAACTGCCATTTGATGGTCTCGGTTTCATGCACAGTATCCAGACGCCCGCCGTATTCGATCCACCACAAGCGGCAGCCATCCGTGGCGGTGTTGAAACTGCGGAAGCGCGGGATCTGCGTGATGTCTTCCAGCGCGTAACTAGGCGGCACGAACTTGACCGGCACGCCGATATCTTTGCTGTAGAAATAAATCGAATGCCCCAGCAGGTAGCCGTATTCTTCGCTGGGTGCAAACTTCTCGCCGAATTCGTCGCTGGCTTCCGCGCCCATGCGGAAGGCTGCGCCTGCCTGGAAAGCCACAATGCCATCGCCGGAAGCATCGCAGAAGAGCGGCGCAAACAACTCATATTGGGTGGAGTTCTGGCTGCAGAAGGCTGTGACCGACTCGATGGTCTCGCCATCGGCTTTGCTGACGCTAAGCGCGGCCGTGTTCAGCAGCAGCGTGATATTGGGCTCGTCGACCACCTTTTCCAGCAAAATTGTGTCAAAGATCAGGCTGTTGCCTTCGCGGTTGCGGTACATATTTTCGACTAGCAGTTCGTCAATGACGCCGCCTTCGCGCGCCCAGCGGTTGTTGTTGCCCATATGCGATGTCGCGCCCAATGCCCAGAGCCGCACTTCGCTGCTGGCATTGCCGCCCAGCACAGGTCTGTCCTGTACCAGCGTGACTTTGACACCAGCCCGCGCCGCCGTGATGGCCGCGCATGTGCCCGCTAGCCCGCCGCCAACGATGACCAGATCGCTGTCGATGCGCACGGTCTTTGGCGCGCGCGCTTCCGCCGAGAAGGGCGCCACCAACATGCGCGGGATTTGGTTGTCCTGTTTCATGGCGTTTCCTCCGTTTAGAGCTTCCTAAGTAGGGACGACTTACCAAGTCGCCCGTATGATTACCATCGCGATATCGGACGACCCGATAGGTCGCTCTTATGGCTGGCGCAATCTATAGTCCCTGCCGGTTCGGCTCGACGCCGTATTTTTCGCACCACTCGTTCAGCGGGTTGAAGCCGCCGCCGGGTTGGAACTCCTGCGTGTCATCAACTTCTTCTCCGATCAGGTATTTCTCGATCTCGCTTAATTTATCCAGGAGAGACAGCTCTTGTTTGACGAAGTCCATCGGCTTGAGCCAACGATAGCAGTAGCCGATCATGACGGCTTTACGCGTCATCTGTGTGAAATTCGGCGCGCCGGCATGCCAGGTGCGGTATTCAAAGATGACGCAATCGCCCGGGTTCAGCAGCGGCTCAAGCGCGTTGGCGGGGTCAGTCGCGCCCTCCGGGATTTCGATGCGTTCTTTGAGCAGGTTGCTGCCTGGCGCCAGCATGGTGACGCCTGAATTTGGCTCGCTCAAATTGGTGAGATAGAAGGCGCACTTCAAGCCCATGCGCGGGAAACGGTCCTCGCCAAGATCACGCGAGATGCCCCCGCCATCGCGATGCCAGCCTGGGCGGCGGATGCTGTCGGGCGTGCCGGGCGGGTCGGGATGCCGATAGATGAGATGGCTGGTGGAAAGCTGCAAGTTCGAGCCGAGCAACTGGATCACCAACGGCAGCGTAACCGGGTTGGTCAGCAGGGGAATGAAGGCATCGTCCATCGTGATGCAGTTGCGAAAGCCATCATAAATCCCGCCGCCTTGTACGAAGCGGTTGAAGCGCTGGTCGGTCGCCAGCAGTCGGTCGCCTGCTTCGATCAAGCTGCTGATAGTCGCTTCGTCGAGGGCGCCCCGGATGATGAGATAGCCTTCATCGCGGAATTGTGCCCGTTGCTCATCGCTAAGTTTCGTGAATCCATTCATCAAAAATCTCCCTAATCATGGGTTATGTGTAAGTGAAATAGGCAGTGGCGACGCAATCCCCGCTGCATGACAGGCGTATCCAATGCGCGCTGTAGCCGGGTGGGAAGCTGTGATGTCGGTACTCGCCCGGCTGCAGGTCAAAGTCGGCATAGTGCTTCCAACTGCCGTTGCCCAGGAAGTCTACCTCGACGCTGAATTTGACTGCTTGCGCGCCATCGTTGCATAGATGCAAGGTCTTCTGGTCAAAGCCGGTCATCAAATAGGGGTCGGATGTTTCCCCGGCGCTGATGTCATCTTCCCACCAGACGCCGCCCCAGCCGGCCGGTTTGCCAAATTGCCACAGGTCATCCGTTTTGCCGAAGTATATGCCCGATTGCGGCTCGCCTGCCAGTTGATTCGCGCCGTGATGCGGGCTGGCATTGTCCGAGCCCAAGACAAGCATGCCGCGGTAAGTGCAGAAATCGCCCAGCACCCAAAGATGCGTGGAAATCGGGCGGACCCCCCAGATGTGATTCTGGTATGCCCAGGGCGAAAGCTCATAAAACAGGCCGTGGCAATCCATGATGAAGCGTTCGTGGTCGACTTCGCGGATGCGGGGCCATTCCGTCTGCCACATGTGGTCGTAGCAGTGGCTGGCTTTGGGCAATCGGTAGCGTTTCCATTTGCCATCCGCATCGGTGTAGACCTGCAGGATCGCCGAGCGTTTGTCCCAGCCCATAGCGAAGATGCTGCCGGCGAAGTTGCCGCGCCCATTGATTTCAATGAAGGGGCTGCGCTCAATGATCGTCCAGCGCTCGCCATCCCATTCCGCCAGCCTGCCCGCCGCTTCCTCGCCTAGGAAATCGCGCTCGTCATAGCTGTTGTTCGCCACAATTACGCGCCCGAAATTGCTGTAGGCGGCTTTGAAATGGGCGTAGTCGTGGTCCGGGATTCCCAGCTCAATGGTCAAATCCTGCAGGAATGTCGGCTCGAGCGTATGCACATTTAACTCGTAGAACTCGCCTTCCATGCCCAGCATATAGACCATGTTTTGCGGGTCCGTCAAATGGCGCATAGTGGAGCAGAGGCGCACTTCTCGCAGCGCGTCAATGCTGCGGACATCCCCGCGCGCGTCGATGACATGCGGACCGATAAAGCACTGGTTGGACTCGAAATGAACCATGCGGTTGGTATAAGTGCCGACGCAGCTTTGCGGATGCTTGCTGATTTCCAGGTCTTCATCAATGCGGTAGAGCCCGGTGCCGACGCCGCTGGCCGACTTGTGTGAGACATAAGTCACCAGCCACAGCGAGCCCGCCCAAGCCATCATCGCGCCGATGCCGCATTCGCTGCGCGGTGGTCCCAGTTCAGCCGTGAGCGCCAGATGAGGCATCACGCCGCTGAGATGTAAGTGATTGTTTGCTGTCATTCTGCCTCGCGATTGTTAGCTGTGATTAGGTGTCGCCAGCGCCGCAGTTCATCGTCCAGCAGATTGACGATGCCCGCGCAAACATGGTCGCCCAGACGATTATCGAGCTCGTATGGGTCTTCTCGCAGATTGTACAGCGCGGATAGTTTGTCGCCACGATTGTACGTTACAAGTTTCCATTCGCTGTTCGTCGCGCACAGGTTGCCGTGTTCGCTGATGACGACGCGTTCGGGGGCTGGCAACTGGTCTTCAATATACGGTCGCAGCGACAAGCCTTCGCCAGGCAGGTCAACCGAACAGTCGGCGTAGTCAAGGAGCGTCGGCAGCAAGTCGATGGTCGCGGCGCCGGTCTTTGTTCTGTGCCCCTTGGTTTGTCCGGGCGCGCGCACGATAAGCGGCACATGCAGTGCTTCCTCGTACATGATCCCTTTGCCAAATAATCCGTGAGCGCCGGCCATCTCGCCGTGGTCGGAAGTAAACAGCACCAGTATATTGTCTTGCAAGTCCAAATCAGCCAGGCCGCGCAAGAGTCGGCCAAAAGCCGCATCAAGGTGACTGATTTCGCCGAAGTAGCGCTGGCGAAACTCCTCAACAGCATAGTCCGCATTCCAGTCGCGCTGGGTATACCAGGCGCTGCGCTCGGCATTGGCTTCGGACAGCAGCTCGCCATCTGCATACAGCGACATAAACTCGTCGGGTGGAGAGCAGGGCGGGTGCGGCGCTTGGCACGACACCAGCATGAAGAAAGGCGCATCCTGGCGGGCAAGGTGACGCAACTCTAGCATGGCGATATCGGTGAGCGCGTCGGTCTCGTGCCCAGGCATTTCGATAGGTTGCTCGGCTTCGTCCGACCAGATTAGCCCACTCCAGTGGTCGACATGGTGGCTCTCCCAGCCGATGAAGTGTTGAAAGCCCGCGCGCGCAGTTGGCGGCACCCGGCGGTTCTGATGGGGCGCGCCACTTAGATGCCACTTGCCGATGTAGCTTGTGGTATATCCGCAGGCATTGAGATTGTCGGCCAGTGAAGGCAAGTCGGCTGGATAAGCTTGGCCGTTTTTGGTTATGCCGGTCTGTGATGGATACAAGCCGCTTAACAGGCAGCCGCGATAGGGCGTGCAAATGGGCGAAGTCGTGATCGCCCGCTCAAAGACCGTGCTTTCCTGCGCGAAGGCAGCCAGATGTGGCGTTGAGACGATCGGATGTCCATAGGTTGGCAGCCAGCGCGCGCCCAGTTGATCAGCCAGCACAAAGAGGATATTCGGACGCGCCCCCACAGTGGGTAGCCCCTCAGCCCTTCAAGCCAGAGATATTTGCGCCCTGGATGAACTGCTTTTGAAACAGGAAGAAGACGATCAACACAGGCATCACCATCAAGGTCGAAGCGGCCATCTGCTGGTTGTAGATGCCGCCTTGCCCAGGCAAAGAGGTGAACTTGTACAGACCAATGGCGAGTGTGTGCAGTTCTGGATCTTTCAAATAAATCAAGGGACCCAAGAAGTCGTTCCAGCTATTCTGGAAGCTCAAGATGGCGATGACGACGATGGCGGGCTTGGCGAGGGGGATCATAACTTGCGTAAAGATCCTCACTTCACTCGCGCCATCAATTTTTGCCGCGTCGAGCAAGTCCTGTGGGATGCCCAGGAAGAATTGGCGGCAAATGAAGATGTAGAAGGCGTTACCAAAGAAGTTCGGCACGATCAACGGATAGAAGGTGTCGATCCAGCCGATGGCTTCATAGGCTGCGTAGACCGGTATCAAGCGCACGGCGAATGGCAGCATCAAGGTCGCCAAGAGAATCAAAAAGAGCGCATCGCGGAAAGGAAAACGGAAACGGGCAAAACCATAGGCGACGAGCGTGCACGAGCCAATATCGCCAATGAGCGAGACGACCGCGACAAACATGGTATTGCGGAAGGTGGTGCCGAAGTTCCAAAACTTCAGCGCGTCCGTGTAATTCTCTGGCTGCCAAACGCGCGGTATCCACTCTACCGGGAAGCGGCCGACTTGGTCCAAAGGCATAAATGACGACATAAACATCCAGAACAGCGGCGCCAGGAACCAAAGGCTCATCACAATAAGCAGCACATAAAGCAGGAAGCGGCCGACAAATCGCGTCAGGAGCACGAAGCCGTCGCTATCCAGGATGCTTCGCGTCGCTGTTGTTGCCGTCATTAGCTTGTCTCTCCGCCTTGATAAAAGACCCAGCGCTGCGATGTCACCACGATGACCGCCGTAAAGGCAAATATGATCATGAAAAGAATCCAGGCGAGCGCAGACGAATAGCCCATTTGTGGCGGCAGGTATTGAAAGGCATGATCAAACAGATGTAGGACATAAGTTCGAGTAGCGTCCCTGGGGCTACCGCCGGTCATAATAAAGATCTGCGTGAAGACTTGAAACGCGTTGATGATATTGATAAGCACATTCAGATAAATGGTTGGCGTCATCAGGGGAATGGTCACGCGCAGCAGGCGCTGAAAAATATTCGCGCCGTCAATCTTGGCTGCGTCATAATATTCTTCTGGGATGCCTTGCAAGCCAGCCAGAAAGATTACCATGGTCACGCCCACCCAGGTGGTGCTCATAATCAAGAAGGCGATCATGGCAAAATCGGGGTCGGCGAACCAACGGATGCGCGGCAGTCCGATGGCATACAGCAAGGAATTGAGCAAACCAGCGCGGGCATTGAGCACATAGAGCCAGATCACCGAAAGCGCGACGATCGGCACGACGGAGGGCAAATAAAATAGCGTCCGCCAAAGCCCAAGCAAGCGCACCTTGGTATTGAGCAGCAGCGCCAGTGCAAAGCCAAGCACAATGCGGATGACCACCGAGCCACCAACATAGACGGCGGTATTGCGCAGCGACTTTAGGAACAACGGGTCGTCGGTGAACATGTGAACATAATGTTCCAAGCCCACCCACTTCGGTGGCGCGACGATGTTGTATTTGGTGAAGCTGAGCACGAAGGACGCGATGAAGGGAAATAGCGCGAACAAGAGAACGCCGATGATCCAGGGCGTGATGAAAAGCAAGCCGAATTTAGCTTCGCGTTTGCGCATGGGTGAAAGGTCGCGCCAACGCGTTCGTCTGCGGCCTCGCAGGGCATCTAGCTGCGCGCCAAATGCTTGTGCCATCTTGCCAGTTCCTTGTTTTGTACCGCGCGGATGGTGATGCAGAGCGCCCAATGAGCGCCCCGCACCACGCTAATTCGCTCTAGCCGTATTCTTCCCAGAAGGCGTCCAGTAGCCCCTGGATTTCTGCCTCGGCGCTTGCCAATGCGTCTTCGATTGAACTATCGCCGAAGAGCACATCTTCCAGCATGCGGTTGAGGATCTGGTTGGCTTCGGGCTGGACTGGCGCGACCGGCACCAAGTAATCCAGCGCGGCGACACCCAGGATGGCCTCGGCGCGCGGATGCTCTACGCCGTCTTTCTCATAGCCATTGCATTCCACCAACGGCGACGGGCGTTGCTGCTGCTGGATGAACCAGCAGGCGCCTTGACCCTCGACCTCGGTGGTCAGCCATTTGACCAGTTTCCAGGCTTCGTCGGGATGCGCGGCATTCTTGGGAATCATGTAACCCCAGCCGCCATGCGCGCCACCGCGACGGTCGGCGCTGCCACTCGGACCATAGGGGATGGGCGCGACATCGTAATTCAAGGTCTCGGCATGATCTTCCAGCTGGAAGAGCGTCCAGGAACCGTTGGATTCGATCGACACCAGCCCCTGGATGAGCGGACCCTGGTCAAACTCGCCCGACATCTCCCAGAAGGCGTTGAGTTCTTCAATGCCATAGTTGATCTCGGTCATGGCTTGCATGAACTCCAGGGTTTCCATGCCCGCTTCGTTATTGATAGTGATTGTACGCAGGTCGTCGCTAATCCAGGTTTGCCCATTGGCATTTAGCCAAGCCAAGAAGGGGAAGCCCGTGACGGAGTTGGCATTGAAGCCAACGCGCTCCAAGAACGAGCCGTCGCCAACCGTCAGCGCTTCCGCCACCTCGAGCATCTCGTCCCAGGTCTCGGGGAAGCTCTCGATACCGGCTTCGGCGAAGTGGTCGGTGTTGTACCAAGCGATGGCAAAAGCGCCACCACCGGGCAGTGGCAACAGCCAGGTCTTGCCGTTGAATTGCGTGCCGGCAAATTCGGACGGGTGGAAGATGGCCGGGTCGACGCCGTCGGCAGCCATGTAGTCATCCAGCGGGATGATGGACTCGGTCGCGGCGAAGAAGGGCAGGTCATGACGCCCGAACATGGTTACATCCGGCGGGTTGCCGGCGGCGATGGCAGCCAGCAGGTTCTGCAAGCGGTTGTCCCAGGGCAGGAAGATATTATTGACGCAGATGCCGGGGTGGGCATCTTCAAAAGCAGCGACTTGCTGCTCCTGGAGCGGGATGCGGTTACCGCCCCAATGATGCCAATAGGTGAGCGTGACATCGCCCTCGCAGTCCGGGTTTTGCGCCGAAACTGCCGAAAGCGGCAGCATCGCCAGCAGCACGACGATTGCGAAGACCAGCAGCGTTGCTCTCTTAAACATTGAAGGCTCCTTTCGAGGTTGTAATGGGTGAATTATGCCTGTTCGTTAGTCAATTGCCAAGTGCCATCTGGCTGGTGAGACCGATGCTCGCACCTCTGGCTACACCGCTTCCTCCTTGGGCAGGTTGGACAAAATGCGCGACCTCATGTCGAGTCGCGAACGATCAAGCGCGTCGATACGATCATCGCATGCGAGTCGTCATAAGAACCGCCCATCAAATTGCACAGCCGTAATCCCGCCAGGCGCCCCATCATTTGCATATCGAAACCAATGGTCGTGAGGGCGGGATCAGAGAATCGCGCGATTTCATAATTGTGAATGCCGACAATCGCAACATCGGCGGGGACTCGGCGCCCGGATTCTTTGAGGGCTTTCAAGCCGCCTACCGCCATGTCATCATTCGCGTAAATAATCGCATCGACAGGCTGCGCCTGCGCCAGCAGTTTAAGGGTGGCGATGTAGCCGCTTTCAATCTCGAAATCCGCTCCCGCTGTCACTTGATATGCTTGAAAGGGCAATTCGTTCAAGCTGAGTGACAAGCGAAGTCCCTTGTACTTCTCTTCGCTGGTATTGGTTTCGGGCGGACCGTTTACAAGGCAAATATGGCGGCGTCCCGTGGCTACAAGATGTTCGACGGCGAATCCCATGCCTTGCACATAATTTGCCATGACTGCGTTGACATTGAGCGGATACGCATGCGCTCCCGCCGTTAAGAAAGGAATTTCCCGCTCTTGCAGCCAACCGAGGACATCGTGGTTGAAGATTCCGCCAAGAAAAATGATGCCGCTTATCCGATTGGCCTCTACGAGACCGCGCATGTCTTCAACGGAGGTGACCGAACTGTAGATGTGCGTAGTAATACGTTCCTTTTCAAGTATGGCCTGGGCGCTATTCGCCACGATCTGATCGATGCCACTCAACTGCACCGGCGATCCCTGCGCATTATTCAGGGAGAAATTTGAAATAAAAGCCATTGTCCGCGCGGATTTTGCCGCCTGGCCGCGGATCCGCGACATGGGATACAGCAGTTCATTGGCTGCCTCCCATACGACTTGTCTCGTCGTGGAATCAACATGCGGGTAATCATTCAATACACGCGAGACGGTCGAAATGGACACGCCCACTTCACGCGCGATATCGCGAATGGTGGTTTGTCCCTTCTTTCGTGATGGGCTTGCGTTCATATTGACTTAAGCTATCTTCGCCAAACTATTCTTTTTAACTTTGTAGCTGTTTCTGAAACATGTCAAGGAATTCGCTGAAATTTGCAAAATATGAAACAACCTGGCTTGGCTCTGCGGTCTATCCGCCCATCCTGGCAGTCTGATGCAGCGCCCGCAGCAAGATATCGCGGCTTTCCCGCAGCGCTGTCGCCGGTTTGGGCAAGCGCGGGCTTAACTCCAGGCTCAGCGCGCCACTATAGCCGATTTCGCGGGCAGTCCGCAATGTGTCCAGCAGGCCCTCCTCGCTCAAGACACCGTCTAGCAGGCTCCAGTGCAAGTCGCCCATGCCATCGTTGTCGTCAAAATGCATGTAGCCGAGGCGCTCACCGGCGTTGAGAATGACCGTCCGCGGGTCTTCGCCAGACAGCAGAATATGCCCGCTGTCGTAGAGAAGGTACAAATTGTCATGCCCAACTTCGTGAATGAAAGCCAGGGTCTCGTTGGCGGTGGGCAGCGCCAAGCCCGGGAAGTGCTCGACAGCCAGCTTGATGCCGCGTTCGTCCGCGACCGTCGCCAATTGATCGAGCGATTCGGCGTATCGTTGGAGGGCGACTGCGTTGCCGTCTTTGCCCGGCACAACATAGACGACTTGTGCGGATACCTGGCTGGCTTTGTCAATGACGCTGGCGGCATGGGCGATAGCGGACTGGCGAGCAGAGTGGTCGGCGCTGTCCAAGGCTGCGCCTGGCGGCATACCAAAGGAAGCGCCCAGGCAGCTGACACGCAAGCCCAGTTCTTGCGCCAGCAGCTGACTCTCCAGCGTCCGCAGATGTGCTGGCTGTATGTCTATCCAGTCGAAGCCCAGTTCGCGCGTTTGCCGCAGCACATCGGTCTCAGTGCCGTCCAAAGCCCAAATGCAGCAAGCGATCTTCATTATGCGCTCCCTAAACCCAGCGGACCTGGCTATGTTTACCACAGCAGGCTTTCGCGCCACAGCGCAATCATGCCCTGCCATTGCGCCGCAGCCTATACCATTCTTGGCAGGGCGCGAGTACAATGATGCCATTATCGAGTTAGCCATGGCGAAGCTATCAATGAAACCGCGCATTGCCTTAATCACTGGCGCCGGCTCCGGCATCGGACGCGCGACGGCGCATTCCCTATGGGAGGCTGGCTATTCGCTGGCGCTGGCGGGCAGACGAGACGACGCCCTGCGCGAAACGGTCGCTCAAGCCGGGGTCGACGAGTCGCGCGCGCTGATTGTGCCGACGGATGTCGGCGACCGCGAAGCTGTCAGCCGCTTGTTTGCCGCGATTAAGGAGCGGTACAGCCGCCTGGATGTTCTGTTCAACAACGCGGGCATCAATACGCCGGAGATTCCCCTGGAGGAGTTGCCGCATGACATCTGGCTGCAGATCGTGGCTATCAACCTCACCGGCGCATTCTATTGCACGCAGGAAGCCTTCAAGCTGATGAAAGCGCAGGAGCCACGCGGCGGGCGCATCATCAACAACGGTTCCATCTCCGCGCAGACGCCGCGACCGCAATCCGCGCCCTACACCGCCAGCAAGCACGGTCTGACCGGCTTGACCAAGTCAACAGCGCTGGACGGCCGCGCCTACAACATCGCCTGCGGGCAAATCGACATCGGCAACGCCAGCACAGACATGGCTGAGCGCATGGAGCGGGGCACGCTGCAAGCCAATGGCACGGTCGCCGTCGAGCCGACCATGCATGTGCGGCATGTGGCCGAGGCGGTCCTCTACATGGCCAACTTGCCGCTGGATGCCAATGTGCTCTTTATGACCGTGCTGGCCAGCGGCATGCCCTATGTGGGCAGGGGCTGAGGCATGAGCGATTTGATCTGGCTGACGGCGACGGAACTGGCCGCGCTGATCCGCAAGGGGGAAGTCTCCGCTGTAGAGGCGCTGCGGGCGCATTTGGCGCAGATTGATGCCATCAACCCGCAACTCAACGCCATCGTAACTTACCTGCCGGAGCAGGCGCTGGAACAGGCGAAAGCCGCCGACGAGAAACAAGCGCGTGGCGGTGAGCTGGGCATCTTGCACGGCCTGCCCATCGCGCATAAAGACCTCTTCGAAACGGCTGGCATCCGCAGCACGATGGGCTCGCTTGTCTTCGCCGATTATGTGCCGGAAAGCGATGATCTCATCATCGCGCGTCTGAAAGCGGCCGGCTGCATCACGCTGGGCAAGACCAATGTGCCGGAGTTCGGCGCTGGCTCGCATACCTTCAATCCTGTCTTCGGCGCGACCAGGAATCCCTACGATTTGAGCAAGACCTGCGGCGGCAGCAGCGGCGGCGCGGCGGTGGCTTTGGCGGCCGGCATGCTGCCCATCGCCGATGGCAGCGATATGGGCGGTTCGCTGCGCAATCCGGCCAGCTTTTGCAATGTGGTCGGTTTGCGCCCGACGCCGGGGCGCGTGCCGCGTTATCCCAAAGCCGATGCCTGGTCGACCCTGTCCGTGGATGGACCGATGGGGCGCACGGTGCAGGATGTCGCGCTGATGCTGCAAGCCATCGCCGGCTATGACCCGCGATCGCCAATCTCGTTGAACGAGCCGGCTGCGACTTTTGCCAATACTCTGGAACGCGATTTCTCCGGCGCCCGCGTCGCCTGGAGCGCGGATTTGGGCTGCTTGCCCGTTGATCCGTTCGTCACTCAGACCATCGAAGCGCAGCTGCCCGCCTTCGCTGAGTTCGGCATTGAGGTTGTGCCCGCGCATCCGGATTTCGCCGATGCCTATGAAGTCTTTCATACCTTGCGCGCCTGGAACTTTGAATCGACCTTTTCAGAGCTCTTCGCCGAGTTTGGCGAAGAGCAATTCAAAGACACGATTCGCTGGAATGCCGCGCAGGGCGGGAAGCTCAGCGCCGCCGACATCAGCCGCGCCCAGGTCAAACGCAGCGAGCTCTTCCAGCGCGTTCGCGAGTTCCTGCAGGAGTACGAATGCCTGCTGCTGCCGACCGCGCAAGTACCGCCCTTCCCCATAGACTGGGAATACCCGCGCGAAATCAACGGCGTGACCATGAACACCTATATCGACTGGATGATGAGCTGCGCTTTCATCACCGTCACGGGTTTGCCAGCGATTTCCGTGCCCTGCGGCTTCACGGACGAGGGCTTGCCGGTCGGCTTGCAGATAGTGGGGCGTCCACGCGGTGAATTCGCGCTGCTGCAATTGGCTTACGCCTTCCAGGAAGCCACTGGATTTCATCGGCGCCAGCCAAGCATTTGCATCAGCCCGGCTTGATGCGCGCTGCATCCGGAGTCCACCGGTGGAATTGACGGCGCTGAACTGGCTGCTGGCGCTGCTGCCTGTATTGGTTGTGCTGGTCTCAATGGTCGGCCTTGGCTGGGGCGGCAGCCGCGCCGGCACAGCGGGATTTGTCACCGCGCTGGTCTTGTCGCTGACGGTCTTCGGCGGCGATGCCATTTTGGCTTCAGTGGCTATCGGCAAGTCCGTCTTCCTGGTGCTGGATGTCCTGTACATCGTCTGGATGGCGTTGTTTTTCTACCAAGTGACCAATGAAGCCGGCACCGTCGCGTTGATTGGACGCAGCCTGCCGCGCTTGTCGCCCGACCGCGCCGCCCAGAGCCTGCTGATTAGCTGGGTCTTTGTGTCGCTGCTGCAGGGCGTCGGCGGATTTGGCGTGCCAGTGGCTGTCGTCGCGCCGCTGCTGGTGGGCTTGGGCTACAGCGCCACCAAGTCGGTCATTATGGCTTCGTTGGGGCATGGCTGGGCGGTCACCTTTGGCTCGCTGGGCACATCCTTTGTCGCGCTGACAGCGGTCACGGGCTTGCCGGGCGAGGCGCTGGCGCATGATTCGGCGCTGGTGCTGGGCATGGCTTGTCTCTTCAGCGGCGGGCTGGTCGCTTATGTCAGCGCGGGCTGGGACGGTTTGCTGCGATCGCTGCCCATGCTGCTGCTGGTTGGCGCGGCGATGGGGCTGGTGCAGTGGTTGGTCGCCACCAACGGAATGTGGACCCTCGGTTCAACATCCGGCGCGCTGGCTGGCGCAGTGGTCGGTGTTGCCTATGTGCTTTCGCCACTGGGAGGCGGCAAATCAAAGCGCGCGGCGGGCGACATTGAAGAGGCCCGTAGTTTGAGCCTGGCGCTAGCGGCTTATGTGGTCCTGTTGCTGCTGGCATTTTCAGTCAACTTGATCGCGCCGCTGGCAGCGCTGATGGACAGCCTGCTGCTGCAAGTCGAGTTTCCAGCAGTGGGGACGGCGCATGGCTGGCAAGTGCCTGCCGAAAGCGGACGCCGCATCAGCGTCTTTGGGCATGCCGGCGCGATATTGTTCTACGCGGGTTTTATCTCGTTTTTGCTCTACAAACGCGCTGGCTATTTCGAGCGCTCTGATGTCTGGCGGGAGATTTGGCGCAAGGTCCGCAAGTCGGCGCTGAAGTCGACGATCTCTATCTTGGCGCTGGTGGCGATGGCGGCGCTGATGACACATACTGGCATGACGCAGATCATCGCGCGGGGCATCAGCGAGACCGTCAGCGCGCAGATTTACCCGCTCTTTGCGCCCTTCATCGGTACCTTGGGCGCATTCATGACGGGCAGCAACACCAACTCCAATGTTGTCTTCGGCGCGCTGCAGCAGGAGACGGCGGCGCTGCTGGGTTTGAGCGTGTCGAGCGTGCTGGCGGGACAAACGGCCGGCGCGTCGCTGGGGAGTGTGCTGGCGCCAGCCAAGATCATCGTCGGCTGCAGCACGGTCGGGCTGGGCGGGCAGGAAGGACCGGTCATACGGCGCATGCTGCTGCTGGGTTTGATACCGGTCGTATTCGTGGCGCTGTTTACCTTCGCGCGCTTGAGCGGGATCTAAGCAAGACCTAGAAAGTAATTGGCTTTTTCGCATGACTAACTTGTTACTACCTTAGAAAGGGCGAACCATGAAGAACCTGGCGCTATTTGGCGGCGAGAAGACTCGCGAGATGCTGTATCCAGCTTGGCCTCAGCAGGACCAGCGAGATATCGACGCGGTGACGCGGGTTCTTCGCAGCGGCAATTGGGGCGGATTCCCGTATCCCGGCGCGGAGACCAAACGGTTTCTGGATGGCTTTTTGGACTTGACCGGCGGGCAGCACGCGGTGGCGCTGATGAATGGGACACTGACGATGGAAGTGGCGCTGCGGGCGGCGGGCATCGGCTGGGGCGACGAAGTCATCGTGCCAGCCTACACCTTTCAAGCGACCGCCTCTGCGCCGATGATGGCTGGCGCGATACCGGTGTTGGTGGATATCGACCCGGAGACATTCTGCATTGCCCCGGCCGCCATTGAAGCCGCCATCACGCCACGGACGCGCGCCATCATTCCCGTGCATATCGCCTCGCAAATGGCGGACATGGACGCCATCATGCGCATCGCTGCGGCGCATGACCTGATTGTGATTGAGGACGCGGCGCATGCCCACGGCGCGGTCTGGGATGGGCGCGGCGCTGGCGCAATCGGGCATTTCGGCAGCTTCAGCATGCAATCAACGAAAATCCTGACGGCTGGCGAAGGCGGCGTTTTGCTCTGCCGGGATGAAGAACATGCCTGGCGCGCAGCCAGCATCATTGATTGCGGACGCCCTCACGATCCAGCCGGGCAGCTAAGCACGCAAGGCGGCAACTACCGCATGACCGAGCTGCAGGCGGCGCTGTTGAATGTCGGGCTGGAACGTTTCCCCGCGCAATTCAATCAACGCGAGGAGATGGCGGCTTACATGGACGAAGCGCTCAGCGAGGTGGATGGCATACGAGTGCTGCCGCGCGACCCCCGTCATCAGCGGCGCGCTGTTTACTGCTACACCTTCGCTA
This sequence comes from Anaerolineae bacterium, assembly GCA_034420985.1. Taxonomy (GTDB): domain Bacteria; phylum Chloroflexota; class Anaerolineae; order Aggregatilineales; family Phototrophicaceae; genus UBA6055. Next base: position 33,526 of record DAOUKU010000070.1, read on the forward strand.
TTGACCCAGCAAACTTCGGCGCGGCGAATCGCGTAGTGGCGCGGGCGCTGGCTGCGGAAGGCATCCCTTGTCTCTACGGCTACGACCCGATGTACCGCTACGATTTGTTCCAGCCGACAAATTCGCGCTTGCCCGTGCCAACTGCGTATCCCGAACGCTTCGATTACTCCGAGATGCGCCTGCTCGTCGCCGAGCGCGTCAGTTATGAGGAAGGCATGTGGCTAGGCGAGTCGGTCTTCCGCGCGGGCAAGGCTGGAGTCGATGATGTGATTGCTGCGCTGGCCAAGATTCGGGCTGCGCTGAAGAAGGACGCGACTCTGGCTGGGCGTATCGCTACCCTACCGTAGCTAAGAGGCTGGGGCTGCGGTAGGGTAGCCGGCTGGATCGAGCATGACATCCAGCAGCATGGAGCCGCCTTGCGCGCGCCAATGCTGGATGCCCGCGTCACAATCCGTACGCGATTCGACCTTGCAATGCGCCAGCCCAAAGGCTTGGGCAATGTTGGCATATTCCGGATTGGTGAATTCCGTGCCATAAGTCGCCTTGCCGCGGCGCCACTGCGCCGCCCGAATCAAATCCAGCGCGCCATCGTTCATCACTGCCACCAGCACCGACAGTTCCCGCGCCGCCAGCATGCCCAGTTCGCCCATGACCATAGCCAGCCCGGCGTCGCCCGTGATGCAAACGACCGGCTGCCCAGTGACTTCCGCCGCAGCGATTGCGCTGGTCAACCCGAAGCCCATGGCCGACAGCCCGTTGGACACGAAGTAGCGAGCCGGCGCCAGCGCCTGCCACTCCAGCGCGGCGAAGATCTTGTGCGAGCCGACATCCGTGGTCAGGATGATGTCCGCCGGACTGTTCTCGCGCAGGGAAGCGAGGAATGTCTGCGGCAGGATGCGACCGGGCGCTGGGATAGGCAGGTTGCGCGCGGCAAGCTCTTCGCGGTAGCGCTGCACTCTTTCCGCGCCCCAACCTGAATCTGTCGCAGCGGGAAGCGGATAAACCGACGACAGCGCCTCGCCGATATCGCCGACGATTTCCAAAGCGCAGGGGATTTGCGGGTCGTTGTTGCGCCAGTTGGCGATCCAAATAAGCGCTTTCTGATAATCCCAAGGCTTGACCAACTCGACGACATCAAAGCCCAGCGCGATGATGCAATCGGCTTCGTCCAGCAGTTGATAGACGGGGTCGTCGCGCGTCAAGCCGATTGTGCCGGCGAAGAGCGGATGCGCCGCTGACAGCGCGCCTTTGGCTTTGGGCGTGTCGATGACTGGCGCGCCCAGCGACTCCGCCAGTTGGCGAATCTGCGCGTAGGGCTTGCATGGCTCCAGCCCCAGTCCCGTTACGACGATGGGCTTGCGCTTATCCGCTAGCAGCTCTCGCATCTCTTCGACGCTTGTCCCTAATGGCGAATCTGATTTGGCATTTGCCGGGACAGGCCCGGACTCTGTAACGGGCATTGACGCCAGGCTGTTGGGCAGGCTGAGATGCGCGGGACCGGGCCTGCCAGCGCGAGCAAGCTGCAAAGCATGCGAAATGTGGCGCATTGCCGTCTCCGGTCGCAACTCGGCGGTGAATTTGCAGATTGGCGCGAAAAGGGCTTTTAAGTCCAATGCCTGGTGGCTGTGTTTGCCATGCAACGCCGGGTCGGATGCGGCCGTGATCAGCAGGATGGGCGCGCGATCCAAATGGGCATGCGCCAAACCTGCGCAAGCATTGCTTGCGCCAGGTCCCAGCGTCGTCAGCGCCACGCCGATGCCGCCCGTCAGCCGCGCCTCTGTCGCCGCCATGAAGCAAGCGCTGCTTTCGTTCGCTACCAGCAAGAAGTCAATGCCGCGCTTCCGCAGCGCGTCTAGCACTTCCACATTTTCGCCGCCGGGCAAGCCGTAAACGCGCTGAACACCGGCATTTTGCAGCTCTTGAGCAAGAATATCCGCGATATTTGGCATATTTTCGCTTCCTTCTCTGAGCAGTTTGACGATTGGGCAAGAATCGGTTGCGTCAAGCCGCCCGATATGTACAATGTGCGGCTAACGCATTTGAGCATTCTTACGAGCGTTTTGTATACATGGCAATTGTCAAGGTTGCCATATCGGGCACGCTGGCGCTGAATGACAGCATGCAAACGCTGGCGAGCGAGGGGCGGACGGTCTATCGCTTCGGCTTTGGCGAATCGCCATTCCCGCCGCCGCGCCGCACGCAGAAAGCGCTGCGCAAAGGCACGGCGCGCAAAGACTATAGCGCCGTAGCGGGACTGCCGGAGCTGCGAGAAAAAATCGCTGACTTTCACCAGGAAATCGATGGTCTGCCCATTAGCGCCGAGCAGGTGTTGGTGGCGCCGGGCACGAAACCGCTGCTCTACAACATTATGCAGGCCTTTGAAGCCGGCGAAGTCTACATTCCAGCGCCGGCTTGGGTGTCCTACGCCCAGCACGCGGCTCTGGCGGGTCATCGCGTCCACCGCATCGCCACATCCTACGCAGATCGTTGGCGGATAACACCGGAAGCGCTGGAAGATGCCATCGTCCGCCGCAGCCAACCTGGCGTGGACAAGCTGCTGGTATTGAATTATCCGGGCAATCCCGATGGCTTGACTTACAGCCGCGAGGAATTGTCGGCACTGGCGGATGTGCTACGCAGGCATGATGTCTGGGTGATATCGGACGAAATCTACGCGCTGCTGCATCATCGCGGGCGGCATGTCTCGCTGGCCACACTCTACCCGGAACGCACGCTGGTGACGACGGGCATGTCCAAGTGGTGTGGCGCGGGCGGCTGGCGGCTGGGGGCGCTGATTTTGCCGCCTGGCGAAACGAGCGCCTTACGGGAGGCGCTGATCGGGCTGGGCTCGGAAGTCTATTCCTGCGCGCCGACGCCCATCCAAGTGGCAGCGCTGGCTGCCTATCGGTTGGACGGCAAGACACTGCGCTTCTTGCAGGCGCAGCGCAGCATATTGTCGGAAATCGGCGCGGCAATGCACGATGCTGTGCTCCAAGCTGGCGTCCGCGCCCATGCGCCGCAAGGTGGCTTCTATCTGCTCTGCGACTTCAGCAGCCATGCCGAGGCGCTGGCTGGGCGGGGCATGCGCAGCGACACGGAACTTTGCGATCGCTTGCTTGCGGAAACCGGCGTGTCTCTCTTGCCAGGCAGCAGCTTTGGCCTGCCAAAAGAGGCTTTGACTGTGCGCCTGGCTTATGTCGATTTTGATGGCGAGGCGGCGTTAGCGGCGCATCGCAGCGGCGGCGACATCTTGCCTTTCGCCGCCAAAATGCTGGATGGCATGGCAGCGCTCGGCGACTGGCTCAACTGAAGAGCAGCAGGTATACGCTCAGTATCAGCAGCGGGACCATCATTAGCCATTCGAATAGGCGTTGGTCGATGCGGTCGATCAGCTTGCGCGCAATCAGCACGGCGGGTGGGATCAGCAGGAAGACCCAAGCGATGCTGAGCAGCTTGTCCAAATCGAAATTGCCAATGTGAATGAAAGCTGGCAGCTTGGTGAGGTTCATCACGGCGAAGAAAAGCGTGGTTGTGCCGACAAAGCGGCGCGGCGTCATCCAGGGCTGCAGCAGCAGGTAGGCGGTGAAGGGCGGCGCGCCCACATTCGCCAAGGTCGAGCCGAAACCGGATGCCCAGCCCGCGAAATAGCCATGCCATTTGCGCGGTTTGTAATCCAGCACTGTCAGTTTATCGCTGGCAATTTTGAAGCCCAGGGCTAGTAGTGTCAATCCGCCGATGATGCGCTTCAGCGTCACCGCATCGATGGCGTTGAGCGTGGCAGCACCGACGACCACGCCTACCAAGCCCGGCAGCAGTATGAGCGCGATGTAACGCCGGTCCCACTGCTTCCAATAGAAATACAGCGCGAAGGCGTCGGCAAAGAGCAGCAGCGGCAATATCAGCGCCACCGCCACTTGCGGCTCGATGATCAGCGTTAGCATGGGGACCGTGAGCGCTACCGGCACGGGACCGCCCAAGCCGCCTTTGGAGAAGCCCACCAGGACCCCCACCAGCGCGAAAATCACAATTTCTGTCATGAATGCGCCTTGCCCGCCGCGACTGACCCCCGCAATTATATGCCAGCGACAGTACAATCGTCCAAGCCCGTGGGTGGAGGAGCGATATTGGACGCGAAGAAACTGAATGACGAAGGGTGCGAAATCTGGGACAGGAAGGCGCGTTTCTGGGATGCGCTGCATGGCGAGGCGGGCAATGGTTTTCACCGCCGCCTGATCGAACCCAGCGTCCTGCAACTGCTGGACTTGCGGGCGGGCGAGACTGTGCTGGATATCGGCTGCGGCAATGGCGCCTTGGCACGGCGGCTGGCTGCGCTGGGTGCGCGAGTAACCGCCTTTGATTTCAGCCGCAACATGATTGAGCTGGCGCGAGGGCGCGGCAATGCGGGCGCAGCAATCGATTACCGCGTCATGGATGCCAGCGATGAAGACGCGATGCTGCAGTTGGGCGCGCGACACTACGATGCCATCACCTGCACGATGGCGCTGATGGATATGCCAACCGTTACGCCGCTCTTCCGCGCTGCCAGCCAATTACTGCGCCGCGAAGGGCGCCTGGTCTTCGCCACGGCGCACCCAGCCTTCAATTCCAACAACCCCGTTTTCTTGCACGAAAAAGCCGATCGTGATGGCATCGTCAGCGACCAATACGGCGTCAAGCTATATGCTTATTTGGATCTGCCGCCGGTGAAAGGATCCGGCGCGCCCGGCGAACCCGCGCCCCACACCTATTACCATCGCCCGCTGCATGCGCTGCTGGCGGAGGCTTTCGCGGCTGGCTTTGTCCTGGACGGCTTGCTGGAACCAGCTTTCAGCAGCGAAGATGCCAAGGAGTCGGCGGGGCTGACCTGGGTGCAGATGCCGCAGATTCCGCCGGTGATGACGGGGCGGTTGCGACTCAGATAGCCGGATTGTCTTTGTCCAGCACAGCCGACTCGCAAGTCCCGCCGGCATGAGCCTTAAGCAGCGCCTGCAAATCCGCCAGCGCATTCTCGATATCCGCTCTTGCGCCTTCGTGATGCGCTTCAATGGTGATGACGGCTTCTGTGGTTGAGGGCTTGGCTGCGCTAGTTGCGCTTTGCCGCCAGCACCAGCGCCGCGCGACCACCATTTTGTCCTCATCGGTGAAGACGACTTCGCCCGCCGCGGGATGCATGATCTCAGCGCTGCGCAGTTCGGTGTAGATTTCGCTGCCGTCGGCATAATGCACAGTGACGGGCGGTGCCAACTCTCGCGTATCAAAACAGGCCACCGGCAGGGCATAGCGGATGCTGACCAGGTTGCCGATATCGACCAGGCTGTTGATGCTGGGGATATCGCCCTTCTTAGTGAGACGTCTCAACAGGGCTTCCGCGGCGCTACGATACTTGGTGGGGGAGACGCCAAATGCGCTGAAGGCTCGCCGCCAGGCATTCAGCGATGGCAATTCGCTCAGTGGCGTGCTGCCGATTCGCGCTTTGACGGTCGCCTGCTCAGCGGCATAAACATCGCGCAGCTCCGGCGACGATTCGGGATTGTAGACGCCTCGCGCGACGATGACGCCAGCGACCAGATTGGAATAGTTCATGAGAATGCGCGCGTCATAGCCAAAACTCGTCATATCATGCCTCCGCTCGCTCGCGTTCTTCTACTGCGCGCACAATCCACAGCCAGGCGATCAAGGGCAGGACCGCCACCAGTGCCGATGCGTACACGATATGCTGGATATTATCGCCGCCGGCCGCGTCAATCAGCAAGCCGAATACGATGATGCTCAGGCTCTGCACCAGCTCAAAACCGGCGAAATCCAGCGAAAACATACGCCCCAAGTAGTCGTCTGGCACAATTTGCTGGATGATAACCGAGCTGTAAGTCCAATTGACCGAACCGCCCATCGCCCGCACGACCACTGCCAGCGCCAGCAATTCCAGCGACGGCGCCATGCCCCAGAGCAGCCAACCCAGCACAATCAGCGCGAATCCCACGCCGATCAAACGCCGTAGTACGCGCACCGAGTCATCGCTAAAGCGATTGGTGAGCAGCGGACCCACCACCGCGCCCACACCGAACGCCGCCCACAATATCGCCATTGAAGTGACGCCCTGGTCGCCCAGCACAAAAACCTGCGTGCCATAGATGATGAGCAAAGTATCTGAGCTGGTGACACTTTGCGCGCTCTTGACGAAAAGCGCCGCCGCAGTTGCTGGATGACGCAGCAAAAACCGCAGTCCGTCCACGAAAGTGCGCTGGGACTTGTCGACGACCTTTCGCGGGGGCTGCCCAATCTCGGAACGCGGCAGGGTTGGCACCACGACCGTCACCACCAGCAGCGCCGAAACGACGAAAGTAAGGGCGTCGATCACCAGCGCAGTTTGCGTGCCAAAGGCTTCCGCCACCAGACCGCCGGTTATTGCGCCCACTGCCAACATTGCCGACCAGGTAATGCTGCTCAGCGTGTTGCCGACCACCAGTTGATGACGATACAGGATGCTGGGCATGATGGCGTTTCGCGCCGGTTCAAAGATCGATGAAACCAGGAACTGGATGATCACGAAGACATAAATCAGCGGCAAGTAATCGGGCGATTGCGTCGTGAAGAGCAAGCCAGTCACAGCCAGCGCGCGCAGCAAATCGCTGACGATCAGCAGACGTTTGCGGTCGAAGCGGTCGGCCAACACGCCGGCCACGGGGCGCATCAACAGCGGCGGAATCATGCGCGCGATCAAGAAGGCGCTGACGGCGATGCCCTGGTAGCCCGTGCCCTCGGTATAGGAGACGATCAGCGCTGAAATAACGATGGTGCTGAACCAGTCGCCCAGCAAGCTGACCACTTGGGCTGCCCAGAGCCGGGCGAAATCGCGGTTGCTGTGGATGAGTCGGATATAGTCCATTTGCCGCCTCTGATTGCCGCGCCAGTGTATATCACGATTTGCGCGCATGCACGGCGCAAACCTGCAACCGCCGACTGCATTGACAGCTGCCACCTGCTGCCATAGGATACGCCTGTTGACTTCAGGGGGGAGAAGGCCAGTGGAGAGTCTGCTGTATGTCGGTGTGGGCGGGTTTTGCGGCGCCAACGCGCGTTATTTGCTTACGCTGTGGGTCAACAACTTCCTCACGCCGCGCCTGGGGGCTTTTCCTTATGGCACGCTGATAGTGAATGTGTTGGGTTCATTTGGTTTGGCGCTCTTTGGCGCCTGGTTTAGCGCGCGGCTGGGCATGTCGCTGCAGCTGCGTCTCTTGGTCGGCGCTGGCTTCTTCGGCGCCTTCACGACATTTTCTACCTTCGCCAATGAGAGTATTGACCTGGCCAGCGGCGGCATTGGGCAGATGCTGCTCAACCTGCTGCTGAATAACGCGGGCTGCCTGCTGGCGGTGGCGCTGGGGATTTGGCTGGGAACGCGACTCTACGGCGTCGGCGGCTGATTGCATGGGCGAGGATATCCTCAGCGTCGTCATCCTGGCGCTGATTGAAGGCTTGACCGAGTTCCTGCCCATTTCTTCGACCGGGCATCTCATTGTCGGCAAGTCGCTGCTAGGTTTTGACGCGCTGGGCACAGTCTTTGAAATCGTCATTCAGATTGGCGCGGTCTGCGCGGTGATTCTGTATTACCGCAAGTCGCTACGCGCGCAGGTTTCGCAGCTGCGAGTCGACGCTGATACAAGACGTTTCTGGCTGCTGGTGGCGGTGGCCTGTTTGCCAGCCGTGGCACTTGGCTTGCTCTTTGAGGCGCGCATTGAGGCGGAACTGTTCGCGCCGCAGATCGTTGCCCTGGCTTTGATGGCTGGCGGCGCGGGGCTGCTACTGCTGGAATGGCTGCTTCAAGACAGCGTTGCAATGGACGCGGGCAAGTTGCGTTTCGACCAGCTGAGCTTGCGGCAGGCGCTGATCGTCGGCGCAATCCAGGCGCTGGCGCTGATCCCTGGCGTGTCGCGCTCGGGCAGTTCTATCGCGGGTGGCTTGCTGGCGGGTTTGAGTCGGCGGGCGGCAACCGAGTTTTCGTTCTTTCTGGCGATCCCGCTGCTGGGCGGCGTAACGCTCTACAAACTCGCCAAGTCCTTGCCACTGCTGGGCGGCGACGAGCTGTTCCTGCTGCTGCTGGGCGCGGCGTTTTCGGCGTTTTTTGCCTGGTTAGCCATCGACTGGCTGCTGCGCTACATCTCGCGGCACAGCTTCGTGATCTTTGGCGTCTATCGCATCGTGGCTGGCGCGCTGATTCTGCTGGCTGTCTCCGCTGAGGTAATTGCCTGATCGCCGCCGCATTTCGTCCCAGAGTCTGTCGCTATCTGGTTTGTCCGATTTTACGCTTGACCCTACAATGATGCGCAAGACGGATTCCAGCCCCGTGGTGAGCTATCGAGTCGGGCAGTTGGCGCGTCTGGCAATGATTATGGATGAGGAGTTGCCAACCGATGCTTTTGTCACGCGCGCGGTTGTCGCTGGCTATTTTCTTAGCTTTCATTCCGCTGCTGCTGGCGGCATGCTTCCGCGATACATCGGAGACGATCAATCAACAGCCCGTCGCGCAACAGCAAGCGACTGAAGTGCCGACGGAAGTTGTCGAGCCCACCGCGCCGCCCACCGCAACCGAAGAGCCGACAAGCGCCCAGGAACCCGCTGATGACTTCGCCTTGTCCGCCACCGCCTTGATCGCGCAGCAGACGCAAGCCGCCGAAGCGCCGGTTGTTTCGACTCAAGCCAGTTCGCCGGCCCTGGCGCCGCTAACACGCGCGACCATCCCGCCTGGGGAAGATTGCGTGCACGAGATACGCATAGGCGATACGCTTTTCCAGTTGAGCCTGGCCTACGGCGTTTCCGTGGAAGCGATATCGCGCGCCAGCGGCATCACCAATCCGGATGTCATCTCGGTTGGGCAGAAGATCACCATTCCGGAATGCGGCACGCTCGGTTTCATCCCGCCGCCGACATCAATCCCGACAGCGACGCTTGATCCCAACCGCGTCCTGCCGACAGCCCTGCCGGAAGAACAAGAAGTCGTGGCGGCTGACAACCCGCGCAGTGCCTTGGTCGAACAAGCGCAGTCGGTATTGCTGAACAATGCGCAAGCTGGCTCGGCCTTTAGCGCCCAGGCAGCCCCGCCGCAAGCCTCAGGCCGGACCTACACCGTCCAGCCCAATGACACGCTGCTGCTCATCGCCCTACGCTTTGGCACAACGTTGGAAGCGCTGGCCGCGCTCAACAATATCGTTGATGTCGACAACCTCAATGCCGGTCAACTCTTGAGCCTGCCTTAGGCTCCCGTGGCTCGCGCCAAACTGGAGGTCGCGCCAAGCCACCCTTGAAGGCGCTTGCCCGCCTGTGCTAGACTGTCCGCCATTGTGTACGGGCATGCGGCGCCTGCGGGCGTATTTTTGTGGAAGGAACACAAGGATGAGCCAGGAATTGATGCAGGCGCTGGTCGCCAATGGTCACAAGCATCCGAAAATCGAATCGGGCGACACGGTCAAGGTGCATGTCCGCATCGTGGAGGGCACGCGGGAGCGCGTGCAGGTCTTCCAGGGCGTGGTGATCCGCGCGCGCAAAGGCGGCAACGAAGCCAATTTCACCGTGCGGCGCATCGCCAGCCACGGCATCGGCGTCGAGCGCACCTTTTTGCTGCGCAGCCCCCGCGTCGAAAAAGTGGAGATTATGCGTCGGGCAAAGGTGCGGCGCGCCCAACTCTATTATTTGCGCAATCGCCGCGGTAAGTCAGCGCGTCTTAAAGAACGCCGTTAGGCTTCTCCACCATCGCAGCACTTCAGTTCTGTAGTGCAGTTCAGCTAGCGACAAACGCGTTGCCAAGCCATAATCGCGCATCGGCGCAAGCATCACTATAATGCGCCTTGCGTTGCGCCAGGCACACAGGATCGCTAGGGATGCTCGATCTCATTCAGCCGCTGGGCTTGATTACAGGCAGTTGGCTGTGTCTGTTTCTGCTCTTCAGCGGTCTGGGAATCGCGCTGATGCGAGCGCTGCGTCTGCCGGTATCGTCAGGTTGGCGCTGGCTGGATTGCTTTTGGCTGGGCTGGGCGCTCTCGCTGCTGATACTACAGATTTGGCATTTCGCCTTTCCGGTGGGCGACTTGATACTATTGATTTTTGCCGCCATCGCATGTTGGTCACTTTGGGATGCGCAGCTTACGTTGAAGCCTGTATTGCAGCGCCTGCGGGGCAATCGGTCATTCCTCGTGCTGTTTGGCTCGTTGACACTGTGGTTCGCCAGCCGCGCCATCGAGATGCCGGCTGCCTATGACACAGGCTTCCGCGACATGCAGGCTGTGCAGTGGATCGAAACTTACGCCATCGTGCCGGGCTTGGGCAATCTGTTTTCCTCGCTGGCCTACAACCACTCGACCTATCTCTATAACGCGCTTATTGATTTCGGTTTCCTTATGGGACGCTCGCTGCATATCGCCACTGGGCTGCTGCTGTTGGTCTACCTGGCCTATGCGCTTCGCTCGGCGCTAGCGCTGTGGCGCGATCGCGGCGACGGCATTCGCTGGTCGCGGTTTTTCGCCATGCTGACCATACCGTATATCTTGTATTTTACTGTCGCGCGCGGCGGCGTCAGCCACTTCTTGACGGACACAGTCGTCGATTTGCTCGGCTTCCTGACTTTGATTTACTTGCTGGATTTCGCACAGGACTGGCGGTCGGGGCGAACTGAGGATTACTTGATTCTTCGCTTGGCGGTCATCATTTGCGTGGGCTTTACTGTCAAGCAGACATACATCGTCTTTGGGCTGGCTTGTGCAACTTTGGTGGCGGTCGTCTGGCTGCGGCGCGGTGGGCTGAGGGCGGGCATGCACAAAACAGCTCGATTGACGGGTGGCTTGACGCTGCTGGCGGTGGCATTTATCAGCCCGTGGATGGCGCGCGGAGTCCTCACCAGCGGATATATCGCCTATCCGCTGTCGATTGGCAGGGTAGAGGTGGGTTGGGCGCTGCCCAGCGACCAGATCGAAGCGCGTCAACGCGCCCTGGCCAGCAACACGCGTCAACGCTATAGCGAGCCAGCGCTGGTGCTGGCCTCCTGGGATTGGCTGGGACCCTGGCTGGAGCAGCTGGCCGGGCAAAGCTTCTATTTCGCGCTGCCAGCGGTGATATCAGCGCTTTCTTTAGTGTTGGCTGCTGGCGGCAGATTCCGCAAGCGCCGCGCGCCAGCATCAAGCCTGGGTTTGTGGATTCTGTTACCCGCGCTTTGCACGCTGGGCTTCTGGTTCTTCAGTTTTCCCAATCCCAAGTACGCCAACTACTTGTTTTGGAGCTTCGCGGCGCTGTCCGCGCTGCTGGCAACGTTGGCATGGGGAGCTCTGTCGCTGCACCGGCGGCTTGCGGGGAGCTACGCGGTTGTGGCGATTTGCCTGGCGTATATTGTTGTTGTGATTGTCCGCAGCGGCGCCTTCCCATTACCGGCCGGACCGGTGGACGGCTTCTATTATCGCGTGCCGCCGGTCATGGATATTTATGAGACAGATAGCGGCTTGTTGCTGAATGTGCCGCGAGCAGCCGGGCAATGCTGGTCACTGCCGCTGCCTTGCACGCCGCACCCCAGGCCAGAGATTTACGCGCGTTCACCCGGCGACTTGGGCGCTGGGTTTGGCTATATGCAGGCAGCTGAGCAAGGCTAATACGATGGCAACACTGATGGGTCTATTCATGCTGCTTTCTTTCCTAATGTTCGTGCGCGCCTGCCTGGTGACGCTGGGTTACTACAAGGAACCAATCTTGTCCGCCTTCCAGCGCTATGGCGACGAGGTCGGCTTCAGCCCGCTTTTCGAGTCCTTCTCTTGGGGCTTCGTGCTCGGCTATCTGATCTTCATCCTGGTCGTGCCATCGTCCTTTTTGATACTCGTGGGCATCTTCTGCTTCGTCTTTTTCGTGATGCTCTATTGGAAAGTGCGTGACAGCATCATGACCCATCCGCAAGTCTTTTTGCGCTTCCCGACATGGTATCGCGATATCGTCGACCACACCACGCGCGAGGAACGGCGCAAACTCTCTTACATGTGGCTGGGCTTGCCATTGCGCACGCGCCTGCTCTACAACGCCCAGCACGATGAATTTCGCAAGTGGGTGGAGTTGGTGGTGCTGTCGGTGTCCTGAGCGCGCTGCAGAAGGCAAAACGACCCGCATGGCGAGTCGCTGCTGTGCTGGGAGACCTGGACTCGAACCAGGAATGGCGGATCCAGAGTCCGCTGTTTTGCCGATTAAACTATCTCCCACTGATAGCTAAGCAAGCATAGCAAGTTTTCAGCGCGCTGGCAAGGCTTACCCTCCTGACCCGTCCAGCGCCGTTAGCGCCAGCCGGATGCGCCGCAGCGACTCGTCCTTGCCCAAGATTTCCATGGTTTCGAAGGTCGGCGGCGACACCTTCTGCCCGGTGACGGCCGAGCGCAATGAGCCAAAGACAGCGCCATTCTTTTGTCCGATGCTCTTCGCGTAGTCCGCCATGGCTGCTTGCTGTGCCGTCGGAGAGAAATCCTCAAGCTGCCCCAGCCGAGGCAGCGCGGCACGCAAGATTTTGACCGTGTCCCCAGCATCCATTTTCCGCTGTATCAAGGTCTCAGCTGGCGGCGCCGTGAAGTCATTCCAGTCGGCGAAAAAGAATCCCGCCATCGGCACAACATCATTCAGCGATTTCAAGCGCACCTGCAGCAAAGGCGCGACTCGTCGCAGCAGCGCTTCGTCCACTGCATAGCCCGCCGCTTCCAGCACAGGTTTGAGCTGGGGGGCCAGGTCGTTTAGATCCGCAGCCTGTATGTACTGGCTGTTGAGCCAATCCAGCTTGGCGATGGGATAGGCGCTGTTGGCGGCGTTGACAGCTTTGAGATCGAAGCGCGCCATCGCCTCGTCCCGGCTGAAAACCTCGCGGTCGTCCCCGAAGTTCCAGCCGATATTGGTCAAGAAATTGACCACCGCTTCCGGCAGGTAGCCCGCGGACTGGAATTCCTGCACCAGGACCGGCACAAACTTGCCGCTTGCATCGGCGAATTGCTGCTTGCGCTTGCTCAGCTTACCCTTGCCGTTGGGATTGAGCAGAACGGGCAGATGGGCGTATTGCGGTTTTTCCCAGCCGAAGGCCTCCCAAATCCGCAAGTGCAGCGGGAAGGACGGCAGCCACTCTACCGCGCGGGTGATATGTGAAATCCGCATGAAGTGATCATCGACGATATGCGCCAGGTGATAGGTGGGGAAGCCGTCCGACTTCAGCAAGACGGTATCCTGCAGCTGCGCATTGTCGAATTCGACAATGCCGCGAATCATGTCGACGCCACTGGTCGCGCCCATCAGCGGCATTTTGAAGCGGATGACATGCTGGCGACCCTGTGCCTGCAATTCAGCGACTCGCTCAGCAGGCAAGTCACGGTAGCGGCGGTCATAGCCTCGTCCAGCGGCGCGCATCTCCGCCAACTCCTCCGGCGTGGCAAAGCAGCGATAGGCATGCCCGCGCTCCACAAGCCAGTCCGCCCAACGCTGGTACATGTCCAACCGCTGCGACTGCACATAGGGTCCGTACTCGCCGCCGACATGCGGCCCCTCGTCGATATCTATGCCCAGCCAGTCGAAAGCCTCCAATATCAGCTCGACCGAGCCGGGCACGCTGCGTTTCTGGTCAGTATCTTCAATGCGCAGGATGAACTGTCCGCCATGACGACGCGCGTAGAGCCAGCCAAAGAGCGCCGAACGGATGCCGCCGATGTGCTGTGGTCCGGTTGGGCTGGGTGCGTATCGAGTGCGCACCGGATGATCGATCATTTTCTGCAACGGGCCTTCTCCCTAAAAATTGAGGCGGCGGCGGCGCACAATGACGCTCTGCACCAAGCCGATGCCGGCCATAGTAAATAGCAGTGATGTGCCGCCAGAACTGACGAAGGGCAAGGTCAAGCCCGTTACGGGCATGAGATTGAGGTTCATGCCAATGGACACCGTCGTCTGGAAGAAGATCATGGCCGCCACGCCATAACAAATCATGCTGCCCAGGGGGTCGCTGGCTTCCCGCGCGCCTTTCAATATACGCGCCAGCACCAGCGCAAACATGCCCAGCACCGCAATACCGCCCGCCATGCCAAATTCATGCGCGATGACGCTGAAGATGAAATCGGTATGGCGTACGCGCAGGAAGCGCCCGGTATTCTGTGTGCCCACATAATAGCCCTTGCCCAACAGTCCGCCCGAGCCAATGCTGATCAGCGCCTGGTTGATGTTGTAGAAGGCGTCCGAGCCGATGTCGGGATACAGGAAGGTCTCCACGCGGCCGCGCTGGTATGGCGGCAGCAGCGGGAAAATGATGGGCAGGGCAATGGCAATCACCAGCACGAATAAGGCGATGTGCTTCATGCGCAAACCCGCCGACCAAATGATAACTGCCCAGATGAACAGGAAGACGATGGTCGTGCCCAGGTCTGGCTGCATGAAGATCAGCCCGGCCGGAATCGCCACATGCAGCATGGTGCGGAATACAGTCGATAGCCTATCCAACTGCAGATAGCGCTCGCTAATGTATTGCGACAGCGTGATGATCAGGATGATCTTGCCGATTTCCGACGGCTGGATGCGGATGCCGATATTGAGCCAGCGGGTTGCGCCGCCCGCGCCTTCCACGCCAAAAGCCTCCACCATCAAAAGCAATATGATCATGCCGGCGTAGAGCCAAGGCGTGATGCCGCCCAATAGTCGATAGTCGATGGTCGATATGACCAGCACGATGACGCAGCCAACCAGCGCGAACCTGATCTGGTCGGGCACACGCGAGATGATGTCGTCGTCGATGGCATCCTGGGTCGCGCTGGCAATCATCAAAATGCCGAAGACGACCAGGATAATCACGGCAGCGAACAAAATGTAGTCGAAACGCCGCCAGATGCTGATGCGGTCGATCATAGCTTCCGCCGCTGGTCATTCTCTTAACTACCAAGTATAGCGCAGGGCGTCCTTGCGGACAGGGTATGTTGCAGGGGTGGGCGTGGCGCGCTTTAGGACTACTCTGCGGAATCGGCGCTGAGCGTAGGCAACTGCGCATCTGTGGATCGCGGGGCTGGCTGCTGGCCCGAAAAAGGGACTTCCGCCACGAGTTTGCTCTGTCGGCGGTCGCGCTGTTCCAGATCAATTTCCACGCGGTCCTGGTCGACGACCAAGTACCTGGCGATGACCGCCAGAATTTCGCGCTTCATTTCTTCCATGCGTTCGGGCGGCAGGTGGATGCGGTCATGCTGAAGGACAAACCGCAGCCGATCCTTGGCAGTGGCGCCGCTGCCCTGTTTGCGGCGTCCAAACAATGTCTTGAGAATGCCCATGGTTATGTCCTTTGCTGGTTCCGTTCGCCGCCGCTGTCGCCAACGATTTGTCTAACGCCCATCCAAAAAATTGAGGAAACGCCGCAAAATGCCGGGATTGCCGTCCAGATTCATAAAGGGAACATCTTCGCCCAATAGCCGCCGCGCGATATTGCTGAATGCCATGCCAGCTTTCGAGTCCAGATTGAGCGTGACCGGCACACCACTGTTAGACGCAGAAAGCACCAATTCATCTTCCGGGATGATGCCGATGATGGTCAAGCCGAGGATGTCTACGACATCCTCTGATGACAGCATTTCACCCTTTTTTACCAAGTCAGTCTTGAGGCGATTGATGATCAGCCGGCCCGGTCCCTTGTCTGCCGCTTCAATTAGTCCGACGATTCGATCGGCGTCGCGGACCGCCGACACTTCCGGATTGGTGACGATCAGCACTTCGTCGGCCGGCTCCAGGGCGTTGCGGAAGCCGCGTTCGATGCCCGCTGGCGAGTCGATCAAGATGTAGTCGCAGTCCTTGCGCAGTTCGTCCGTCAACTTGACCATATCGTCGGGGCTGACAGACATTTTGTCGCGGGTCTGGGCAGCCGGGATGAGGAAGAGATCGTCAAATTTCTTGTGCTTGATCATCGCCTGCTTGAGCTTGCTTCTGCCTTCGACCACATCGACCAGGTCGTAGACGATGCGGTTTTCCAGCCCCATGATGATATCCAGGTTGCGCAAGCCGATATCAGCGTCAATGACAACGACTCGCTTGCCCAGGCTGGCAAGAGAAATGCCGAGATTAGCGGTGGCGGTTGTCTTGCCCACGCCGCCCTTGCCGGATGACACCGTGATGACATGGCCTTCTGCCTGGCGCTTTTCCTCGCTATCCATGCGCTATCCCTTCTTTAACTTAATCTCTGCCTTCGACCACGATTTGATTGTCGCGTATGCGCGCCACTTCTGGCAGGATCTTTTTGCGTTTGTCCGGTGGTGAAGTTACCAGGTAGCCGGCGATTCGCAACTGGTTGGGGTTCATGTCCAGCGCGCAGACCACGGCTGATTCGTCACCCAAAGCGCCTGCATGCACCGTGCCGCGCAGTTTGCCCCATATCACGATATCGCCCGCGGCGATGACTTTAGCGCCGGGGTTGACATCGCCAAAGACGACCACATGCCCTTCGCTGTGAATCGTCCGGCCCGAGCGTAGCGTTCGGCGGAAGATCACGCCCCGCGTCCCGGTCTCTTCTGGATTGACGGCCGCCGTTTCTGCCCCTCGGCGCGCTTCTACGGTCGGTTGTCCGTTGTCGCTGGTCTTCAGGTCCAGCGCAATTGCCGACTGCCGAGTCGTGTCGCTTTCGCTGCGCACCATAGACAAGCTCAAGCCGCGCCGCTCCAACAGCGCCTTCAAGGAGCTCAGCTCGTATTTCGGTACAGGACGCGCGCCAAGTTCGACGATGATGGCTGCACCTGTGTAGAAAGCCGGCTGGTCATCAATGCGCGCCGCCAACTCATCGGTGACCGATTGCCATTTTTCGGTCGGGCTAAGCGAAATCAGCAAGCCCTCGCTTATACCCTTGATTGCGATTAGTTCGTGCGCCATGCGCGTAGGCACCCGCCCCTAGCCGTTGCCACAGACATCAACGCTACTATACGCAGGTTTGGAATCTGTGCTTGCCGCCAGCGCGCGGAAGTTCAGGATTGCAGGATATTAAGCAGCAGCAACGCCGGCAAGATAAAATACAGTGCCGAAATCAGGTGAATCCACAGCCCGGCTTCGTTGCGAAGGGTCTTGTTTACCCACTGGCTGATGGTGTTGACGGCGTAAGTCATCCACATGACCTGGATGATGATTAGCGGCAACAGCAGGATCTCGCGGTGAACCCCGATGTAAGTCAGCCCGAAGAGGGTGTAAAACGCGAAGGCGATGATCGTCACCGTGCCTAGCGGCGGATACCAGCGTGCCAGCCGCGCCAAACCCATTGCCGCCAGCACAATGCCGACCGCGCCAAACTGCGCCAGCGGATATTCGCTCAGCGCCAGCCAGCGCAAGGCATCCCGCCATCCCAAGGGCAGCAGCAGCGGCGGCTCCGCCAACAGATAGGTCTGCATCAGTAAGTATAAGCCCGCGATGACCGTGGCCAGTACAACCAGCCAATAGAAAGCCGGCAGCCGCGCATCCGAAAGCAGCAAGGCGAGCAGGATGGCCGGCGCGAAAAGCGTGATCAATGGATCGTTCAGTGTGCCGACGACGAAAAGTAGCAATATTCCAGCCAACTGCCAGGCTTTGGGCAACTGCGGCGGCTTGATGCCGGGTCGCGGATTGGTCAGCAGCAGCATGTCCGTCAGCAGATACAACAGCCAGGCAGTTGCCAGCACGGTAAGCCGCAAGCTCTGCGCCTTGCCGATCTGGCTCCAGAAGAGGGCGATGAACAAGCCGATGCCCAAGCCCACCGCCAGTTCTTTGCGCTCCAGCAGCAGGCTTGCCAACAGCATGGCCGCCGCCACAGCCAGCGCCGCAATGGCAATCGTGGCGGGTTGCGTTACTGCGCTGCCCGCCTGCGACCAAAAGACTGGGCACAGCGTCAGCGTCAATCCGCCCGCCATCGACGCCACGAGGCCCATGGGGCGCATGCTGGCCGTAACGCCCAGGATCGCCAAAGCCAGACCACTGGCGCGCGCAATCTGCGTCTGCCCGACTACCAGCAGCAGCAACCAGGCGCAGATCGCCGTTATGCAGGCGGGTCCCCACTGACGAACGAATTGTAGCTGTTGTGGCGTGACGCGCGTCATGTGCCGCTCGCCGCGATGGTTGTAGGCGATGGCGCGCCGGTGCGTTCGGCTTTCAGGCGGAAGTATTCTTCCATAGTCTTGCGGACGATGGGCAAAGCGACTTGCGAACCCTCGCCGCCATTGTAGACGAAGGCGATCAGGATGATCTCCGGGTCATTGTAGGGCGCGTAACCGGTGTACCAAGCATGGGCAGGCCATTGCCCAGGCACGCACAAGTTCAGCGGGCGGGCGATATCATCGCAGTATTCGGCGGTGCCGGTCTTGCCAGCCACTTCGACGAAGGGCAGGGCGGCTGGCGCGGCGGTCCCGCCTTCGCCTATCACTGCTTCGCGCATGCCCTCCCGCACCATCACAAGGGTCGGTTCGGAAACAAAGGGCGGGATGTAGGGCTCGCTGGGACCGCGAAAACGCACGCGCTGGCAGACCGAGCCATTGAAGCTGTAATTCAGCGGGATATGGATGCGATAGCTGTGCAGCTCCTCTATACCGGGGTCAGGATTGAGATCGACCGTGTTGCGGTAGCCTTCGGGGTCGCAGCGGAAGGGATCGTACCAATCCGAGTCTGGTTCACAGGTGCAGGCCAGGCTAGTTTCGCGCTTCATCAGCATGTCTTCCAGCAGCAGCAGCGTCAACTCTTCGCCTTCTTCCAGCAGCTCGCGGTTGATATGACGCAGGACTTGCGGCTGGAAGGCTTCAATGATCTGGCGCTCTTCATCAAGGAAGTCGCGGATGATGGTCGGCTGGTACAAGACGCCTTCATTGATGGTCGCTGCCACCGCTGCGATCAACTGCAGAGGCGTCACATTGACATAGCCCTGACCGAAGGCGGCATTGTAGGTGTCGCCGGTCGACCAGCTTTCGCCTTCGTTACGGCGCTTCCAGTCTGGGTCGGGCATGCGGTTGGGATTTTCGAAGGGCAGTTCTATGCCCAATTCGCTGCCGATGCCAAAAGCCGTGCCGTAGCGGAACAAGTCGTCAATGCCCAAGCCGCCGGGGCGGATGGTCTGCGCCGATAGGTTTGGGTTGCCGCCGCCTATCTGATAAAAGTAGACATCGCAGCTCCAGGCGATGCCGCGGATCATGTCGACCCGCCCGTGCCCGCTGCGCAGCCAGCAGACAAAACGTTGCGACAAGGCGCGGTCATTGGGCGCATAGCGATTTTCGACCAGGATCTGTCCTTCATCCAGCAGCAGGGTGTTCGGGTCGATGACCTCCTCTTCCAGCACCGCGGCGGCCGTGATCACCTTCCACACCGAGCCGGGCGGATATTTGCTCTTGATGGTGTTGTTGACCAAGGGACGCAGCGGATCGGCCACGACATCCAGGTAATACTCTCCGTCAATAGCGCGGGCAAATCGCGAATTGTCGTAGCTGGGGTAACTGACCAGTGCCAGGACTTCGCCATTGCGCGGGTCCATGGCGATGACGACGCCCTGCTGGGAGATGATGCGCCCGGCCTGGTCGTTGAGCTGCTGCAGTTGGTCGACAAGCGCTTGTTGGGCGAAGGCTTGTAGCTCGGCATCGATAGTGAGGCGGACATTCTCTCCGGGTATCGGGTCAACCTGGTTGATTACCTTGATGACTTCGCCAGCCACATCAACTTCGCGCAGGATACGGCCGCGGACGCCAGCCAGCCGATTTTCCAAATAACGCTCGATGCCCTCGTAGCCGATGCGGTCGAAAGCCGGGTTGTAGCCCTGGGCGAGCAATTCCTGGGCTTCCTCAGCTGGGATAGGACCCATATAGCCGACGATATGCGTAGTGAGCTCGCCGGTGGGGTATTCGCGCACCGCCACCGGTTCGATATCGACGCCGGACATATAAATGCGCTCTTCCAGGATTTGCATGGCGACTAGCTGCGGCACATCCTGCGCCACGATGACCGGGCTGAATGGCTCGATGCCTTCGCCTTCCGCCACCAGGTCTTCCAGGCTGCGCGCGAAGCCGCCGGCTTGCTCAGCGATGTCACGGGTGGGTGGCACGCCGACGAGCGCCGACAAGCGATTGTAAACCGCCAATTCCGCGTCTTCGTCGGCAGGCAGCTGCGCTGGGATGATGGTGACATTATAAGCGGGCACATTGAAAGCCAGGCGCGCGTCGTTGCGGTCGAAAATCGCGCCGCGCCGGGCGGCAATCGGCAGTTCGCTCAGGCGGTTCTCATCGGCGTCCGCCTGGAACTCGTTGTAGCGCAGCACCTGCAACTCGTACATGCGGATGCCGAAGAGCAGGAAGACCGCCAAAATAACGGATTGAAAAAAGGTCAAGCGCCAAGTCTGGAAAGGGTCCAGGCGATTGGATTTCACACTCGTCTCCCGGTAGTAGGCGCCGGTGACAGGCTCTGCGCGGAGACCTGCAGGCCGATTTCCAGCCGCGACTGCACAATGCGGACGGCAGCGTACAGCGGCAGCACAGCGGCGAGGTTGTAGAGCAGCGTCGGCAGCAGCATCAACTGTACTGCGGAAAGCAAATCATAGTTATAGCCCAGCAAGAAGAGCGCAGCATAGGTATAGGCCAGCAGCAAGATGGTGGCCAGCGCTGTCACCGCCAGTAGCAGCAGAATCCGCGCGCGCAGCAACTGCCAGGAAACGCGTTTGATACCATATACCAGGACAAGCAGCGCCGCCGATGTCGCGCCCAGTGGCAAGACGGACAGCAGATCCAGCGCCAGGCCGCCAACCAGCGCCCAAATCAGCGCTTCCGACAGTGGTGCGCGCAGCGACCAGCACAGTACCAAAAGCATCACCAGGCTCAACTGCCCGCGCGTATTCTGCAGCAGCGGCAGCGCCTCACCAGCCAGCGCCCCAACGATGGACAAGGCTTGCGGGATCACGCTGGCTGACAATGCCGCCGCCAAACCCAGCACGATGATCGACAGATAACGCCCCATGCTAGCCTTCGCTGTCTTGCTCAAACGCGGACAAGTCGACAGCCTTGAAACTGGTGATGACCAGTACAAACTCCAGCGCGTCAAAGTCGATCAAGCTGCGCACTTCGGCTTCTTGAAAAAGCTCAAATTCGAACTGGCGCACGCTGGTTACTTGTCCGACCACAATATCAGCCGGGAAGTTGCCGCCTAGCCCGGAGGTGATGACCAGATCGCCCTGGCGGATCTCTTCGTCCAGGTCGACCATTGTCAAGCGCAGCGCGCCCGATGCCTGTCCGACGATGCTGCCGTGCGCTCGCGTGATTTGCAGGCGCGTGCTGACCGAGCTGTTTTCATCATTGATGAGCTGCACCTGGGCTGCGTTGGCCCCGACGCGGATGATGCGCCCCACCAAACCCAAGTCCGTCGTCACCGGCATGCCGATGGCGAGGCCGTCGCGCGTGCCGCGATTGATGATGATATTGCGCGCGATGCCCGTCTGCTCCACCGCGATGACATCAGCCGTCAGGAATTCCTGGTCTTCCAGCGCAGAGATGTAACCGAGCAGGCTGACCAGGCGTTCGTAATCACTGGCGGCTTCCCGCAGGCGGATCAGTTCCACTTGACGGCGCGCCAACTGCTCTTCCAGCTCGGCGATGCGGGTCTGTGCTTGCCCCCAATCATCCAGAGACTCCAGCGCGCTAGCGACGCCGCGCGACACACGATTGAGAAAGCCCGCCAGCCCGGTCAGCGGCGCTGCCGCCACATCTTCAACCGGCGCCAGCGCGCCAGCCAGGCTCAGCGTCATTAAGCCGCCGCAGAGAAGGAGCATCAGCAGCAGGCTCAGCAATCGACTGGGGCGCCCAAAAGGTCGCATGCGCTCATCCTCGCAGGAATCTTGGCTGCGCGCTTGCTATGTAGCGAGTCTAACACAGGATACTTGGTCGGGCTGAGCCTCGCCGCCATCAATGTTTGGTGCTGCCGCGTTCGGGTCCTGTCAACAGACGGCGCAGGTTGTTGTAATCTTCCAGCACACGCCCGGCGCCGCGAGCCACGCAGGTCATGGCGTCATCCGCCAGCCAACTGCGGATATTGACTTCTTCGCGCAGCCGTTCGCCAAGCCCGCGCAGTTGCCCGCCGCCGCCCGCCAGCGTGATGCCGCTTTCCATCAGGTCGGCGACCAACTCCGGCGGCGTATCATCCAGCGCGTCTTTGACTGTGTCGATGATGATATTCACCGAGCCGCCGATGGCTTCGCGGATTTCAATGGAGCTTACTTCGACCGAGTCTGGCAAGCCGGTAGTAAGATTTCTGCCTTTGACGATGTAGGTGCGTTCCTGTGGCAGGGGATAGGCGGAGCCAATATCGATTTTGGCTTTCTCGGCAGTTGGCTCGCCGATGAGCAGGTTGTGCTTGCTGCGCAGATGCTGGACGATATCTTCATCCATTTCATCGCCAGCTACGCGTATGGAACGACTGATGACGATGCCGCCCAGGGAAAAGAGCGCGATTTCGGTCGTGCCGCCGCCGATGTCGACGACCATGCTGCCGCGAGTTTCCAGCACGGGCAGATTTGCGCCGATGGCGGCTGCGACAGGCTCTTCAATGAGATGGGCTTCGCGAGCGCCGGCATCCAGCGTGGCTTCAATGACCGCCCGTTTCTCCACTTCTGTGACGCCGCTGGGGATGCCCACCACAACCCGCGGACGTGGCACCGGCACCCAACTCTGCTCATGCGCCTTCTTGATGAGATAATCCAGCATCCGCGCCGTGATCTCGTATTCGCTGATGACGCCATCCCGCACAGGGCGCACAATGACGATATCGCGCGGGTTTTTGCTCCACATTTCTTTGGCGCGGGCGCCGACTTCGATGGGCGCGCGAGTACGCCGATCGATAGCCACGAAGGACGGCTCGTTGATGACGATGCCCTTGCCGCGCACATAAACCAGCGTATAGGCTGTGCCCAAGTCTATGCCAATGTCGAGCGAAAACAGCCCGAACAGGAAATCCAGTGGACTTAACACCGATGGCTCCCGAACGAAACGCGAATAGCGCGCATTATAGCACAGACAGCGCAGACAAAATCGGCGCAGCTTGTCCACAGGAGCGGGGCGCTTGTGCTACTGTAGGCAGGGAGCGGCTGAGTGAAGCGCGGATTGGGCGGCATGGACAGGACAGCGTTAGACACCTACACGGCTAGCGCATTACAGGAAGCGGCGCTGTTCAACTTGCTGCAAACAGATGCCCTGGCAGGGACGCGAACGCTTATTGTGGCGGTGTCTGGCGGCTGCGATTCCGTGGCGCTTTTGCATGCGCTGATGGTATTGCGGGAGCGTCTGGGCGTGGATTTGCATGTCGCCTCGTTGGATCACGGCATTCGCGGCGCTGCGGGGCAAGATGATCTGGCTTTCGTGGGCGAGCTGGCGGCGGAGTGGGGGCTGCATGGCACCCTTGCCTCAGCTGATGTTCCGGCCTTGGCACGTGAGCTGGGCATCGGCATTGAGGCGGCGGCGCGGCGGGCTCGGTATGATTTTCTGGCGGATGTCGCGCGGCAGCAGGCTAGCGACGCGGTGGCTGTCGCGCATCACCAGGACGATCAGGCGGAGACCGTGCTTATGCACATCGCGCGGGGCAGCGGAATTCGCGGATTGCGTGGCATGCGGATTGTGTCGACAGTGCCACATCATCCTGATATCTGCTTGATCCGCCCTTTGCTCAGTGTTTCGCGAGCGGAGATTGAAGCCTACTGCACAGCGCATTCGCTGGCATTCCGCCACGACGCCAGCAATGACGACAGCCGTTACCAGCGCAATTTCATCCGCCGCGAAGTCATGCCGCTGCTGCGGAAAATCAATCCGCAAATTGCACTCGCATTGGGGCGGCTGGCGGAGTCGGCTGCGATCGATGAAGATTGGCTGGACGCGTATTTCGCAGCGCATGTTTTGCCGCAAATCGAGATCTCCCTAGAGCGTTGGCGCTTGCACAAGTCCGACTTTGTGGCTATGGACTCGGCGCTGCGTCGGCGGTTATTGCGCGCGGCGGTGGAGTGCCTGGCGGACGGACAGGCTGGGTTGACACATGAACGAACTTCGGAGTTGGAGATCTGGGCGCGCTCTGCACAAGTTGGCGCGCGGCGGGACATCGGCGCTGGTCTGCGGCTGCGGATGGAGTATGAGCATATTGCCGTTGAAAACTCCGACGCAGCGCCACAATCAGGTCCTTACCGTCTCATCCCGCGCGACAGCGATATCCGGCTTGCGCCTGGAGAGCGGCTTGCCATTGGCGGGCTGGATTTGCGAGCGCTGCATGATAAGCCATCGGCGGACTCGCCTAGCGTCGACCTGCCAGCCGGCGCCGAGCTGCGCCTGCGCACACGCCGGCCAGGCGATCGTTTCCATCCCAAAGGCATGCGTGGCCGCTCCCGCAAGCTAAAAGACTGGCTGATCGACCGCAAGGTCCCGCGGCAGCTTCGCGATCAGATTCCGCTTCTCTGCGCCGATGGCGAGATTGTCGCGATTTGTCTGGCGGAGACTTGGCATTTGGCGGACCTCAGCGCATTTGCCGGAGGCGAGACGGAAGTGACTGTATTGCTGGGCTAGGCGGCTCGAAGCAGCGCATTGAAAAGCGGCACTCAAACTCGCTATAATGGGCTTGACAATCACAAGGCGCGGCGGTTCGCGAGATGGCAAACAGACAACTGATGCGCTTGCTGCTAGTTGTCGCTGATGGCGTCAGCCGTTACACCCTGAGCATGACATTACAGCGCGAGGGCTATGTCGTGGCTGAGGCAGCCAGTGGCGAAGCGGCGCTGGAACGTTACCATCGACGCGAATACGATGTCGTGCTGGCCGACTTAGAACTGCCCGGCTTGAATGGGCTGGAGTTACTGCACAGAATCAAGAGTCAGGCGCCCGACGCCGTGGTCATATTGATGTCCGCCCAGCCCAGTGTACAAAACGCTGTGCAAGCCATGCGCGCGGGAGCCACCGACTATCTGGCGATACCCTGCTCCAGCGATGAATTGCGGGCGAGTGTAGAGCGCGCCATGTCCACCGCCCGCATCAGGTTGCGCCGCCGCAGACTCCTCAACGCCATCGAAAGTAATGTTGCCGAATTGACGCGGGAAACGGACAGCATTGACAACGACAATTCGGAAGTGGCTTTTAGTCTGCGCGACCTACGACCCCTGCCACCGCCGGGCGGTCATGGCATCCAACTGGGACCCTTTGTAGTCGCGCCGGGCAGGCACGAGATAGCCGTCGGCGACGCCAAGTCCAGCCTCACTCCCACGGAATTCGACCTGCTGCTCTATCTGGCTGCCCATCGCGAGCGAGTCGTGCCCTGTCACGAGCTAGTGAGCGAGGTGCGCGGTTACCATGTTGATGAGCCGGAAGCGCGCGAAGTCATGCGCCCGCACATCAGTCACCTGCGCCGCAAACTTAAAAACCTGCACGACCAGGATATCATCGTTAATGTGCGCGGGGTCGGCTATCGGCTGCGTGAAGAGGCGGACGCCGACTGAAGCGCATCTGCCATTCCGCGCAAGTTCTGCTATGCTGCCCCCCATTTGCTGATTGTCTCCCGGCTATTGACGAGGCTGCCTTGCGTTACAAATACATATTCATCTTTGCATTCGCGCTCATTGGGGCGCAATTGCAGGTGCTGGCGCTGGCAGAATCCGACTGTGGCGAATCGGGCGAGCTCGTTATCGACGAGTACACGAGCGGAATAACCAGGCGCGACCATCGTTTCGTCGTCTATCTGCCGCCCTGCTACGAGTCCGGGAGCGAGAGCTATCCCTTGCTGTTGCTGCTGCACGGCTCGGACGCCAACGACCGTCAATGGGCGCGGTTGGGCTTCACTGATGCGCTGGATGTCCGCATCCGCGACGGCAGTGCCACGTCCATGATTGTTTTCATGCCCTATGGCGGCGCGGAAGCCAACCAGAATCGCTTTGATGCGACCAGCTACGATTTGATCTTGCTGGATTTTCTGAAGCAGATGTCAGCGCGCTACCGCAGCAATGGCCTTAAGGCGATAGGCGGCATTTCGCGCGGGGGCTTCTGGGCATATCAGGTCGGCTTGCGCCACGCTGGGGACTTCGTGGCCATCGGTGGACACAGTCCTTATTTCGACCGCGGTCATGTCGCGCCGGCGCACAACCCCCTACACATCGCCGAGTCGCTGTCGTCCGACACCCATTTGCAACTGTGGCTGGATCGCGGGACGGCTGATCATGCACTGGCTGGCGTCGAGCAAATGCGGGTCATTCTGCAGCGCGCCAAAATCCCGCACGAGTATGTTGTGCATCCTGGCGGCGCGCACAGCGACGAAACCTGGTCGCAGCATGTCGATTCTTATGTCGATTTCTATTCGCGTGCGCTGGACGGGCGGCATCAGGCTCTTGCGCAAAGCGAGTCCAGCGCTGGCGTCGAGCTGTGGCTGCCGGTAGTTGATTTTGGCGAACCCATGGTATCGCTTAGCTCCGGCGAATTGGACGCCATCCTGGCTGGCGAACTGGACAAGCGCCTTATACTAAGCGAATCGGCCTTGGCGCGTTTGCAAGCGCATGGATTTGCGATTCACCCAAAAACCGAGGTAGTCGGAAACTTGCGACTATTTAACGCGCTTTGGCTGTCTAGCGGCAAGTTCACACTGCTGCCCTTTGACCAGCTGCATTTGCGCTTGCGTCCGCTGTGGCTGGATGATGCGCCCGTGGTTGACCGGCTTGATGACTATCGCTTGGTCTTCGAAGGTGGCGCCCCCAATTATGATGTCGACCGGTTGACCCGCATCACGCTTTCCGGCACAACTGCCCTGGCGCGTCACACTTTGACGGCGCTGGAGGCAATGGGCTTAGCAGAAGCGGCCAGCGGCATCCAAGAGTATGTACATTTGGCGGATTATTTTCATATCACCAACGAGGCATCAATCGCGCCGGGCTGCCCGCAGTTGAATAGCGGCGTGCTGGCTGATCAGAGCAGCATGTGCATGAAACGCGAACATGCCGAACTCTTCGACTTGCTGGATGTGGATGTTGTCGACCTCAGCGGCAATCACATCGCCGACTACGGCTACGAGGCATTTCTCGACACGCTAGATCATTTCGAGGCGCGCGGATATCAACTAGTGGGCGGCGGGCGCAGTCAAGCGGAGGCGCGGGATGCGCTAATTCTGCAGAACAACGGATCGCGCATTGCCTGGCTGGCTTGTAACGCCATCGGACCAGCTTATGCGCTGGCGAACGACGATCCGCAGGCGCAGCTAGGGCGCAGACCTGGCGCGGCATTCTGCAACAAAGTCTGGCTGCAAGAGGCGCTGGCTCTGCTGTCGGCGCAATATGATGTCGTCATATTAACCCTGCAATTTCGCGAGTTCAGCGGCTTTGAACCGAATGACCGCCACATCCATGATTATCAAGCCTATGCCGAGTGGGGCGCGGATGTCGTCATCGGCACCGCCCAGCATCAGCCCATGTCTATCGACTTGTATCCGACGCGGCGTGGCGAGATCGCCTATATTCATTACGGCTTGGGCAACTTGTTTTTCGACCAGGAGCTTTGGGGGCAGCGGCGCTTCTTCATGGATACGCTCTATGTCTATGATGGGCAGTTGCTTACAGTGGAACTATTCCCGGGCATCATCGACGCGCGCGCGCGTCCGCGTCTGCTGGATGGCGAGGATGGCTTCAACTTCCTGCATTTCATGCTAACGCAGAAGAGTTCCTTCTAGGCAGTTGCCTCCACTCGGCGATTCTTACGCGATTCCGACGGATGCTTTGTAAAATTTGTGTTGCGCCCAGCGACGCAAGCTAGGCGAGTTTTGCTTGCCTGCGCTATAATGAAGTCGCGCAAAATAGCGAGCTATAGTTGATGTCGACGCTCAATCCTGATCTCATCACCAAGGACCTGGACGCCGTGCTGAACGACGCCGTGCCTATGCTGAGCGAGTATCGCAAGTCGTCGATCATGCCGGAGATGGTGCTGCTAGCCTTGCTGCGGCGGAAAGACACGGCAGCCTGGCGCATGCTCAAGGATTTTGAAAGCTCCCGCGGCGTGGATTTGGAGCGGCTGGAACGGCAGGTGCACGTGGCCATCCAGTCCCGGCGCGACCCTGACGGCAGTCTGGATTTCATCGCCATCGGCAACAAAAAGGTCTCGCTCAGCCGCCAATCCATCATCTTGCTGGACGACGGGCTGACCATCGCCAACTCCATGAACCAGCAGAAGATCGACACCGACCATGCGCTGGCTGTCCTGGCGGAGTCGTCCGTGAGCACTGGGCGGGTGCTGCGTCAGTTCAGCATCACGCCAAAGTCGATACAGGACGCCTACAGCAACGCCAGTAAGATCATCCCCGCGCGCGAAGACAGCACCACAGTCGACTATGTGGCGCGGGCGAAACGCGGTCTGTTGCGCGCTGTGCATTTCCGTGAAGATTTGCTGCGCAACATGATCAACGTGCTGACCCAGTCCGTGAACCGACACATCATCCTGGTGGGACCAGATGGCGTCGGCAAGCGCACCCTGGCTTACAGTCTGGCGCTGCTGATGGCGGAGGACAAAGGTCCCAAGGGCTTGTCCAACTTGGTGCAAATCAGCGAAACCGCGCTGCTGGATGGCGACCAGGAAGCCTTCCGCGCTGGGATGAGCGCCGCCAGGCGCGGCATCCTCTTTCTGCCGCTGATACACCGCTTCTTCGGCGGACCTATCAAAGCCGATTTCAACAAAGCGACCTCGCTGGTGCAGAAAGCCTTCCTCAGCGATGATCCGGTCATCATCTGCACGACGACGCAGTTGGAGTTCGAAGCGCGCATCCAGAATGTCAGCGCCATCATGGAAAACAGCCAGCTTATCCGCGTGGAGGAACCGTCGCTGGATGAAACTGTGCGCATCCTGGAGACAATTTCACCGCATATTGAAGCCGACTACGAAATCACGGTCGAGCATGACGCGTTGAAGATGGCTGCGCGGATGGCGCAGCGCTTCCTGACCATCAACCCCCTGCCGCAGAGCGCCGAGCAACTCATGCACCGCAGCGCCGCCCTGGTCAATATGGGCAAGCAGGCGCACCTGGCTTTCAAGCCGGAAAGCAACGACGCCAGGCTGGATGTTGGCGATGTGGCGGTGGCGACCAGTCAGATGACCGGCATCCCCGTCAGCAAACTGGGCGCGGACGAACGCCAGCGCTACGCCAATATGGACGTGCATATACGCGAGCGCCTCATCGGGCAGGAAGAAGCCGTTCGCTTGGTTAGTCGGGCGATCAAGACGGCCCGCGTCGGTTTGAAAGATCCGCGCCGCCCTGTCGGCACATTTCTCTTCCTGGGACCCACCGGCATCGGCAAAACCGAGCTGGCCAAAGTCTTGGCGGATTTCATGTTCGGCAGCGAAGAAAACCTCTTCGTGCTGGATATGAGCGAATACAAGGACGAGAGCAGCATCAATCGTCTGCTGGGCTCGGCGGTCGGCTATGTCGGTAGCGAAGAAGGCGGGCAACTGACTGAGCGCATCCGCACGCGTCCTTATACCATTGTGCTGCTGGATGAAATCGAGAAAGCCCATCCGCGCATCATGGATGTGCTGTTGCAGGTGATGGAAGAGGGCAGATTGACCGATGGGCGCGGCAACACCGCCCGCTTCAGCGAAGCCGTCGTCATTTTGACCAGCAATATCGGCTCTGAGCATCTGATGGTGCGGCATATCACTGAAGACCTGCGCGAACAGGTTCTGGATCAAGTGCTGGACTTCCTGCGCCCGGAATTCATCAACCGCTTGGACGAGGTCATCCTCTTCAACGCGCTTAGCGACGATGATTTCGTGCTCATCCTGGATCTACTTATCGAGAAGGAAAACAACTTGGCGGCCGAACGCGGCTTGTCGCTGAGCTTCACCGACGCCGCCAAAACCTGGCTGCTGGAGCAAAATGACGAGCCCGAGTTTGGCGCGAGACCATTGCGGCGGATTTTGCGGCGCAACCTGCGCGAACCGCTGGCTGACTTTCTGCTGCGCGTCGATCCGCCGGAAGGCACGCAAGTCCTCGTCAGCGCCAATGGGGTGCGGGCTGACGGCTTGACATTCGCCGCCAGCATCAACGGCGAGCCCATTAAAGTCGCCGTCTAGCCGCAGGCGCTCAAGCGAACATAGCTTAGAGGGATACATAACACGCATGGATACTTCGATATTCCGCAAATACGACATTCGCGGCACGGCTGCGGGCGATGCGCCACAATTGACTCCGGACGTGGCGTTGGAAGTCGGCAAGGCGCTGGGCACATATCTGCCGCGCGAATTCGGCAGTCAGCGTGTCTTTGTCGGCAGCGATAACCGCCTGACATCGCCGCCCTTGAAAGCCGCTGTCATCAAGGGCTTGGCGTCCACGGGCATGTCCGTCACTGATATTGGCGAAGTGCTGACGCCGACGGTCTACTTCGCCAGCGCATCCTACGGTGAGCGCGGCGCAGGCGTGATGATCACCGGCAGCCACCTCGATACGCGCTACAACGGCATCAAAATGGCTTACGGAAAACTGGCGCTGGCCGGCGAGCAGATTCAAACCCTGCTGCGAATCATCCAGGCTGGCGCCTTCACCTCGGGCAGTGGCGAGATCCGCCAGGATCACGAGCTCATCCTGCGGCACATGGCGGCCATTCAAAGCAAAGTGAGCATGGCGCGGCGTATGAAAGTCGTGTTGGATGCTGGCAATGGCTTGTCCGGTCGTTATATTCCGCCGGTGCTGCGCGCGCTGGGGCTGGATGTGGAATGCCTGTATTGCGAGCCAGATGGCAGTTTCCCAAATCACTTGCCCAACCCCGAAGATCCGGAGATGACGCGCGATTTGGAAGCCAAAGTGCTGGCATTGGGCGCGGACCTGGGCTTGGCTTTTGATGGCGACAGCGACCGCTGCGGTTTCATCGACAATCGCGGGCATCATATTGCGGCCGACCGACTGCTGGCGCTGCTGGCGCGCGACTTACTGTCCCGCCACCCCAACACGCCCGTCGTCTTTGATGTCAAAGCCTCGCAAGCGCTGCCCGACGAGATCAAGAAGTTCGGCGGCATCCCCGTCATGTGGAAGTCGGGGCACAGCCTGATGAAGCAGAAAATGAACGAGATCGGCTCGTTGCTGGGCGGGGAAGTCAGCGGGCATTTGTTCATCGGCGAGGACTATTACGGCTTTGACGACGCGCCCCTGGTCGCGCTGAAGACTCTGGAAATCATCAGCCAGTCCGACCGCACCATCGCCGAGATCTTCGATGACATTCCCAAATTGGTCGCCACGCCGGAGATTGTGCTGTCTGCGCCGGACGAGTTGAAGTTCACCATGATCGACGAGATGACAGCCAACTTGCAAAGCGAGTACGAAGTCGTGACTGTGGATGGCGCTCGCGTCCTTTTCGAAAACGGCTGGGGCTTGGTGCGCGCCAGCAATACGCAGCCCGCGGTGACCTTGCGCTTCGAAGCCTATACGCGCGAGCAGATCGCCGCTTATCTGCAAGTGTTCAAGACGCAGTTGGACAACTATCCGCAGATTGACCAGAGCAAATTCATCGCGCAGATTGACGCCTTCAGCTAAAAGGGACTTGGCGGCGATATACCCTGCGCCAGGTAGTTGAATGCGCCAAGCGCGATGAGCAAGACAATCCCCAGGCAAATTAGCAGACATCCATGGAGGATCTGCCGTCTATCCCAGGCGGGAGTGCGGCGTTGCGGGGCAGACGCGCGCCTTTGCAGCTTCTGCCAGCTGCGGTCGCGGTCGAAGATCAGCAGCGCGCCCCAGATGATGAAGGGGAGGCCGAAAGCCGCGCCAAAACATACTGCGCCCAGCATTGTCTCTCCTGCTGCTGCTTGCCCCAGCGATTGTCGCGCGGGGGCGGCGCACTTGCAAGACGGGCGATATGGGCTAAGATGTTGGCAGCCGCTGGAGGATGCCGCATGCGCAAACTCAATGCCCCAGAACGGGCCCCCGATCTCGTGTTTGAAGTGGATCGCGAACATTCGGGCGTACGCATGGTCGGTTGCCTGACTTTTCTCATTGGCGCGATTGCCAGCTACGCCCTACTAAGCACGATTATCCTTAATGGTGGCTTGATTGTGGTGGGCGCGGCGCTCGCGATAGCGATAGGGCTGACCTATCTGGCTGATCATTTATCCAAGCGGTACTGGCCCAGCAACCGCGCCATCCAGTTTGCCGGCGACCTGATCCAACTGGTGCAGGGCGGGCAGGTGCAGGGCAAGATCGACGCGGGCGCCATGACCAACCTGCTGATATGGCACTTTGAAGCCAAGCGCCATCCCCGCGTGCCCAAGGGCTGGTATGTGGTCGCCAACGCCCTGGAACAAGACGGCGAACTCATCGTCAGCTACTCAATCGCCTCGCCGTCTGATTTTGAAGCGCTGCCTCTGTCGCGGCTGTCGATAAAATACCAGCGCAAGAAACCCAAGAAAGGCGAAGCGGAAAATCTGAAAGAAGCAGGCGCGCAACGACGCATCGCCCAGGCCGAATTCCACCGTGGCGAACTGGGCGCGGAGATGTCGCTGGAAGATTATCAGGCCTACCTCGATTACCTCGCCGACACCTACACCGACTGGATGCCGAAGGACAAATGACCGCGTTTGCCCGGTGGATCTTCTGCATCGCCCTGCTGCTGCAGGGCTGGACGCTGCGCGCGCAAGACACCGTCATCAGCATTGGCGACAGCGTTGAAGGCGAGTTGCTGCCGGGCGAGTCCCTTCACTATAGCTTGACCGTCCGCGCCTTGACGCTGCTGTCTTTTCGCGTGGAAGCCCTGGACGACCAACTCGACCCGCAGTTGGAAGTCCTTGACGCTGCTGGCGACCTGGTCATAGAGAATGATGATTTCGCCTACCCCACCACCCGCGAAGCCATCGTGCAGGCTTTTGTCGTGCCAAATACGGCAGAATATATGCTGGTGGTCAGCGGATTCGACGCTAGCGGCGGCAAGTTTCGGTTGCACGTCTTGCCCGGTTATGACCGGCTGACGCTGCGTGACACCGCTATGGACCCGCAAAACTGGCAAGTTGTACACAGCGAGGCAGAGGTTGGTCTGGGTGCGTCCACCGTTTTCGCGGTGGACATGACGGGCCTTGGGCGCTCGGCGCTGATCCAGGGCGCACGCTTCCCGTCGCAGCGTGATTTCTACTTTGAGCTGGCTTTTGATTATGTAAGCGCCGTGAACAACTGGCAGGTCGGGCTGATCTTCCACTATCAAGCGCCTGATCGTTATCACCGGCTGTTGCTCAGCAAAACAGGTTATTGGCGCATGGAACACTTCGCCGGCGGGAATGTCAAACTGCTGCAGGATTGGGCGACGCACCCGGTAATTGTGCCCGGGCAGGCGGCATTTCGGCTGGGCGTCCTGGTGGCCGGGCAGCATATTGATGTCGTCTACGATGGGCAGGTCATCGGCACGGCTTGGGATGCTGGCGAGGTGGAGCCGGGCGGAGTCGGC
This sequence comes from Anaerolineae bacterium, assembly GCA_034420985.1. Classification (GTDB taxonomy): domain Bacteria; phylum Chloroflexota; class Anaerolineae; order Aggregatilineales; family Phototrophicaceae; genus UBA6055. Next base: position 66,929 of record DAOUKU010000070.1, read on the forward strand.
ATCGCGCTGAAGACGGACGAAACTTATGGTGGGTTGATGTCCTTCGCGGTACTAGGCGCGCAGATGACTGTGCCGACGCGGCTGGTGGACGGCGCGACCGCCCCGCGGCGGCTCTTGACCCGGCGCGCCTATTTGATGGCGCAGAGTCTTGCGCGACAGCAGCTGGCGCCTGGCGATGGCGAAATCAAGCTGACTCTGCCCGAGAGTGCGGCGCGTCACAGCCGCCCCGGCGTCACGCGCGTGCCAATCGCTTCCGACTGGGCGTTCGCGCAATTTGCACTGGGCGCAGAAGTGGACATTGAACGGCGTACAGATGGCAATGGCGGCTGCGGTATTGTCTTTCACTACGGCAACGACGAGTATTACTCTCTAGCCTATGTGACTGGCGCAGGGGACTACGGCGTGGCCAGGCGGGATGGCGCCGGTTTCGAGCCGGGCATCTACGGGCGGCGGACAGCGCCGGACGATGCGACGCGCCAACTGCTGCTCATCGTCTCAGACGAAGGCATAACCTATTATGTGGATGAGGTCTACGCGGGCAGTTTACCATCACAACCGCGCATCGGTGGGTTGGGCATCGCCGTCGTCAACTACGAAAGCGTCGATACGACCTGCTATTTCGCTGACCTGTGGCTTTACGAGTTTGGCGATTGACAAGGCGCTGCACTTAATCGCGGGGCAGGGTGAAATAGAATGTCGAGCCACTGCCGACCGCGCTCTTGACCGAGATTTCGCCGCCATGCGCCTGCACGATCGCGCGCGCCAAATACAGTCCTAAGCCCGTGCCCTGCGTGCGCCGCGTCAGCCGGTCGTCAATGCGGTAGAAGCGTTCAAATATGCGCTCCAGTTGATCTTTGGCGATGCCCGGACCCTCGTCGCGCACAAAAATCGTCACGCTCTTCTGTGAGAAGCGCCCGCCAATAGTGATCGTCTTGTCGGGGTGCGAATACTTGATGGCATTGGTTAGCAGATTGTCAATGACTTGTCGCAAACGCGCGGAGTCACCCGGAATCAGCGGGAAATCCTCGGGGAAGCTCAGCAGGATCCGCTGGCTTGATGCGCCTTCCAGCCGGGCAGCCGATTGCGCCGCAACAGCCGCCAAGTCCGTATCGGCAATATTCAACTGCAATGCCTGCGATGCCTGGATTTTGCTGGCGGTCAGCAAGTCCTCTACCAAGGCGGTCAGTCGATCGGCTTCTTCTTCAATGATGGCCATATTTTCTCGCACGACGTTGCTGTCCCATTCGACATCCTCGCGGCTCAAGGTGCTGGCATAGCCCTTGATGATGGCAATGGGCGTGCGTAGCTCGTGATGCACGGTCGAGATGAAAACCGACTGCATCTCCTGCGCTTTGCGGAAATTGGTGATATCGCGCACATTGCCGATGATGCTTTCCAACTGCCCATCGTCCGACCGCAAAGGCGCGTAGGTGATGCCGATACTGAGCTCGCTGCTGTCGCGGCGAATGAGGTCGCCTTCGACATACAGGCTTTCGCTTGATGCGCCGCTGTTCATGTCCTCCGCCCAGCCAGCCGCCAGCGCCTTTTCGATATCCGGGCTGTCCAGGCGCGCCCAGGTGATGACTTCGCGCTTGTGTCGCCCCAGGATTTCATCTCCCTGCCAGCCGGTCATGCGTTCGAAAGCCGCGTTGACTTGCCGAAAGCGCAGGTTCGGATTCAGTGTGAAGACACCATCGCCGCTGCTGTTGAGGATAGCGGCCAGGCGCTGGCGTTCGTGGGCGATTTCGCCATAGAGCTGCGCGTTGTTGACGGCAATGGCGGCCTGATCGGCGAAGCTCTGCAACGTGCTCAAATCTTCAGGCGTTATGCTGGTCTGGTAAGAGCGAAAGACAATCAGTAAGCCCAGCGGAGTTTGCGCGAAGACCAGTGGCATGGCGATGGACTGCTGTAGGCGCGCATCAATGGCGACGCACATTTCCTGCAGCTTGGCATTGAGGAACTCGCGGCTGAATCCGTCTTCATCGCGCGGGCTCATCAATTCTTGCAGCAGCTTGTTGAGTTGCGGCACGACATCGGCATTGATGCCGCTGTAGGCGCGGACGGTCAACTTGCCCGTGGACTTGTCGCTGAGCGCGACGATGCCAACTCTTCCAGCCAGCATATCCAGCGAGGCGTGCAACACCCGCCGCAACACTTCGCTAAGGTCAAGCTGCGCAGTGATAGCGCGCGCAATACCCAGCAGGAAGTCGCGCTGCTGCGCGCGCAAGTCCGGTCGCATCAACATAGGCGGATTGTAGCACGCTCTCCGCGCCCGCTTGATCGCGCTCAGAAGCGCCGATCGAGGTCGCTGATGTCGATGTCGCCGCCCTTTGTCGCTACCAGAGCCGCTGCGCCCGCCAGCGCCACATCATCCCCCAGCGCCGCCGCCTCGATCCGCAATCCAGCCGTGAAAGCTTCGTCCAGCACATGGTCGCGCACAGCACGCCGCATGGGTTCAAAGAGCAGGTCGCCAGTTTTGCTGACGCCGCCGCCGATGACGATGATCTGCGGATTGAAAAGATGCAGCGCCGTCACAATGCCCAGCCCGATGATGCGCCCTGCCTCCGCCAGCAATTCTATCGCCAATCCGTCGCCGGCCGCGGCTGCCTCGCCAAGGACTTTGGCGTCCAACCGAGCGAGATCGCCCGCGACCATATCGCGCATGGCGCTGCTGGCGCCGGCAGTGATCGCTTCTCTGGCTTTGCGCGCAATGGCAGGTCCAGCGGCTTCCAGCTCAATAGAGGAGACTTTGCCATCTGCGACGATGATGGGGATATGCCCGAGTTCGGCAGCCAAGCCCGACTGCCCGGCGACCAGCCGTCCATCACAGATGATGCCCGAGCCGATGCCGGTGCTGACCGTGATATAGCAAACATGACGACAGCCTTGCGCCGCGCCCTGCGAGGCCTCCGCCAGGGCAGCCACATTGGCGTCGTTGCCGATGTAGACGGGCAAGCCAAACTCCGCTTCAATGATCGCGCCCAACGGCACATCCTGCCAGCCGGGCAGATTGGGCGGCGACATGATGACGCCCGTGTTGCTGTTGAGCGGTCCGGGCGCTGAAATGCCGATGCCCAGCGCTTGATCGCCATCCGTGGGCATGACCAGACGGATGATGCGCTTGATGCGCCCTAGCACTGCAGCCAAGCCATCGTCCGCGCCGGTAAGCATGGATTCGCGTATCAGCAGCCGCAGAGACTCGTCGTAAAGCGCCGCCCGCAGCTGCGTCCCACCGAGATCGACCGCGATGATTTGCTCGCTCATATTGCCGCTTAATCCTTGCCGCGCCAGCCAACTTGTGGTGCAAATATGCCGCTGATAAAATAGCACAGATTGTTTCGAAGCGTATGTTTGGCAGGGGCGTAATCAGGAAGCCACCATGGCGAAACAAACCCCGCTGCGGCGGCAGTATCTGAGCATCAAGGCGCAGTACCCGGACTGCATTTTGATGTTCCGCATGGGCGACTTTTATGAGATGTTCGATGAAGACGCCGAGCTGGCCGCGCGCGAGCTGGACATCACGTTGACTGCCCGCAAGCAGAGCAAGAGCGGCGAAAAAGTGCCCATGGCTGGCGTGCCTTACCATGCTGTTGATGGTTACATCGCCAAGCTGATCGACAAGGGCTACCATGTGGCTGTCTGCGACCAGCTCAGCGAACCGACTGGCAGGGGCTTGGTCGACCGCGATGTGACCCGCGTGGTGACTCCCGGCACCGTCGTCGAGCCGGAGTTGCTGGAAGCCGGCCGGTCCAATTATCTGATGAGCATTTTGCCGGTCGGTGATGTGGAGTCCGGTCGCTGGCAGCGCGCGGGCGTCGCCTATGCCGATATTTCCACTGGCGAGTTCTGCGCCACTGAGTTCGCCGGCGACGATGTGGGCTTGCGGGTCTTCGAGGAACTCGCCCGTCTGGAACCGCGCGAAGTCATCATGCCGGATAGCTGGGTGGCTCGCGGCGTGACCTTGCCGGAAGGCATCCACCTCAGCGCGGCGCAAGACTGGACATTTGATTTTGATGGCGCTGAGCAACTGCTCTGCGATCACTTCCGTGTCGGCACGTTGGCGGGTTATGGCTTGCGCGAGAAATACGATGCGGTGGCGGCGGCGGGCGGCGTCCTGCAATATCTTCGAACGACACAAAAACAATCTCTGGGGCAGCTCGCCAATATTCGCGCCTATTCGACCGAGACCTTCATGGTGCTGGATCAGTTCACGCGCCGCAATCTGGAATTGGTGGAGACCATCCGCAGCGGCAAGGCGCAGGGCAGCCTGCTCGGCGTGCTAGATCGGACAGGGACCGCTTTGGGCGCGCGTTTGCTGCGCCGCTGGCTGAACGAACCGCTGCTGGATATTAAGCGACTCAATGCTCGGCTGGATGCGGTCGAAGCCCTGGTCAATGGCGACATCCTGCGCGATGAGATCGCCGCGGCGCTGAAGCAGGTCGGCGATATCGAAAGGCTGGCCAACCGCGTCGTGGCCGGTAGAGCCACCCCCCGCGACCTGCTCTCGCTGAAGAATACGTTGGCGCAAGTGCCGACATTGGCGGAGTTGATTGCTGATATAAGCAGCTTGATACCGATTGGCGAATGGCTTGACCCCTGCGAGCCGGTCTTCGAGTTGATCTCGCGCGCCATCAATGACGACTCGCCCACGCAGCTAAACAGCACAGGCGTCATCCGCGCCGGCTATTCGCGGGAACTGGATGGCATCACCGAATCAACGCAGGACGCCCGCGACTGGATCGCCAATTTGGAAGCCAGCGAACGGAGGCGCACCGGCGTCCCCAGCCTCAAGGTCAGCTTCAACAAGGTCTTCGGATACTACATTGAAGTTACCAACGCCCATGCTGACAAAGTGCCCGATGACTATGTGCGCAAGCAAACCCTGGTCAATGCCGAACGCTATATCACGCCTGAATTGAAAGAATACGAAGCTCGCGTGCTGACTGCCGAAGAAGAGATTCTGGCGATTGAGCGCGCGCTCTATGACGAAGTTTGTCGGCAAGTCGCCGGGCAGCAGGAGCGCCTGTTCAAGACGGCGCGAGCCATCGCCCATCTGGACGCCTTTCTGTCATTGGCGGCGGTGGCTGTACGCGAGGGCTACTCACGCCCGCGGCTCAGCGAAGACAACATCCTGGAGATTGAAGCGGGCAGGCACCCGGTCGTCGAAAAACTGCTGGAGAGCAGCACGCGCTATGTCGCCAACGACAGCCATTTTGACGAGGCAGCGCGGATTCACATCATCACCGGTCCTAACATGTCGGGCAAATCAACCTATATCCGGCAGGTGGCCATCATCACTTTACTGGCGCAGATCGGCAGTTTTGTGCCGGCCGACTCGGCAACGATTGGCTTGGTCGACCGCATCTTCGCCCGCATCGGCGCGCAGGACGAGATACACGCCGGGCAGAGCACCTTCATGGTGGAGATGGTGGAGACGGCGCGCCTGCTCTCCGGCAGCAGCCCGCGCAGCCTGCTCATCCTGGACGAGATCGGGCGCGGCACCTCGACTTATGACGGGGTGGCGATCGCGCGTTCGGTCATCGAATATATTCACAACAATCCGCGCTTGAATTGCCGCACGCTCTTTGCCACACACTACCATGAGCTAACGGAGTTGCCCAACATCCTGCCAAGGACGGCCAATTTCAATGTGGCGGTGACGGAGCAAGGCGAGGACATCGTCTTTTTGCATCGCGTCTTGCCGGGCGGCGCCGACCAGAGTTATGGCGTGCATGTGGCGCGGCTGGCGGGGATGCCGCGGGCGGTCGTCGACAGGGCTGGCGAGATATTGCGGCATCTGGAGTCCAGCGGTAGCAACTTCTCCCTGCCCAAAGCCAAACCGCAGCAGATCAGCTTCCTGGAAGCGCGGGAAAACCCAGCGGTGGAGGACCTGCGCGCTCTGGAAGTCGATGGCATGAGCCCGCTGGAGGCTTTGACCAGGCTTTATGAGCTCAAGCGCCTGGCTTCGGAGGCATAAGTGTTTGTCTTCAACACGGTCGTGGTGGCGGCGCATCGACGTTCGGGCATGCGCTGGACGATTGACGCGCTGCGCCACAACAGCCCGGATATCTGCGACAGTTTCATGGCGCTGGAACAGACCGAAACCAGCCACGACGCCAATATCCCGCTGGGGCGCTTCCGCCGCGAATTGCTGTCGCTGTCGGGGCGCGTGCTCATTTCCGTGCATGACCTGCCCAGCGCGACTTATTGGCATGGCTTGGACGAGCGCCTCTTCGCCCGCACGATTTTGCGCAACTCGCCGACCATCTTTGTGCATCGCGACGGGCGGGATGTCATGGTCTCGACCTATTACTACATGCAGTCTTTCAGCGAGACAGTGCGCAACCAAAGCTTCACGCGATTTCTGCGCGGGGATCCAGCTTTGTATGGCGAAGACACTGGTTTGAGCCGACCTGGCTATTGGGCATATCACGCTCGCTCCTGGCTCGCGAAGGACAACTTGCTGGTGATTTCCTACGCCGATCTGGAAACCCGCTACGAGGGGACCGTGCGCAAAATGGCGGATTTTCTGTCCGTGCGCCTGCATAACAAGCTGAAGCCACTGAGTTCGCCAGTTACAAACGAAGATGAAAGCGCGCTGGGCGAGGTCTTGGGCAAGCTGGGCATTCGCAAGCCACCTCAACCGCGCCTGGGACGGAGTGGCGATTGGCGCAGCCACTTTGACAAGCGCGACCTGGCTTTTTTCATGGATGAAGCGGGCGATATGATGCGGCGCTTGGGCTACCGGCGCTGAGACGCTACTTGCCGCCGGGACTGTGCGCAGCTTCCGGGCGTGGCGCGGGGATGGCGGCTTCGTCTGCGTCGATGATTCCTTCTGAGAGCAGCACGCGCTTGAAAGACACGATGGCGACTTCCACCATGTCCAGGCTGGGTTCGTTGGTGGTCAGGTGCTGCAGCGCCAGGTTGGGCTGGATCATGAAGCGGATCCAGGCTTTGTCCAAATTGCTCGCTGTGTATTTGAGGAATTCGTAAGCGACGCCCGCGATGATGGGGATGAATAGCACGCGCGACAGAATCAGCAAAGCAAAAGGCGGGCGGCCAATCAGCGAGAAGAGCAGGACGCTGACGAAGACCACTGTCAGCAAGAATGCCGTACCGCAGCGGGGGTGCTCGATTGGGTAGCGGTTGACGACTTCCGGCGCCAGCTCCGCGCCAGCTTCGTAGGCGTTGATGGTTTTGTGCTCCGCGCCATGATAGGCGAAGATGCGCCGACCGTCCTTCGTCCTGCCCACAAACCAGATGTATACCACCAGAATCGCCAGTTGCACGACGCCTTCGATCAAGTTGATGAGGAAGGCATCCAGGCCGATGGGCAGCGCTTCGTAAGCCAGGATATTGCCCTGCGCGGCGACCAGCACTTCGTTGCCAGCTTCATCGACCACGACTTGCGGCGCGGCTGTGCTCAAGCCCAGCAGATTGCCGATGCCAGTAGCGGTGGCGGTGGGCACAAGGAAAAAGATGCCGATGCCGATAAGCATGGAAATGGCAATGGTCGCCCAGCCGATGGGTCCACTGAAACTGATGTCTTCGTCTTCGTCCAGCGCGACATCCGCTGACCACATCAAGGCGCGTATGCCCAGCCCCAGCGCGTCCCACAAGCCGATCAGCCCGCGCAAAAAGGGCGTCCGCGCGATGCGACCGCGATACAGACGCGCGCTCAGCGGCTGCTCATGGATGACGATTTGTCCTTGTGGGTCGCGTACTGCCACAGCCATGGAATGCGCGCCGCGCATCATCACGCCCTCAATGACGGCTTGCCCACCATAGGAAAACTTCAACTCGCCTGGCACCCGTTTCTTCGCCTGCAAAGCCTTCTCCCTTTGCGATTTATGGCGTCATTATCGGCTTGCGGCTGCGCTCGGTCAAGCGCGAAAGGCAGGCTTGCCAGCCTGCGCCGGGCGGATATCCAGCAGACGCAACTGTAAATTGCGCCTGCCATTGAATTCGTTGACTTCCAGGTGATAGGCGACATCCACATACGAAGGCAAGTGCGCCGCCCAACCGCCGAAGCCGAAGCCGATGGCATCAATGCGCGCGCTGTCGCGCCCCAACTTGAGCTTGAGGTGATCGCCCTCCATGCCGACCGTGCGACAGTCCAGGACGCGCAAATTTGTGGTGACGAAGGCGGCCAGCGGGAAAGCTGCGCCGGTCGGCTCTAGCAAGTTCAACTCCTGCGCCAGGTCCTCACTCCAGTCGCGCGGTTCCAGCTGCGCATCCAGATGCAACCTTGGCGCCAGCGCCTTGCCTCGCAGTTGCGCGCTTGCCAGCTGCTCCAAGGCGCGCCGCAAAGCCGGCAAGTTGTCGTTGCGTATGCTGAATCCCGCTGCTTGGGCATGTCCGCCATGCCGCAGCAGCAGATGGGCGCAGGCATCCAGGGCGCGGCTGATATTGAATTCTGGAATACTGCGGCAGGAGGCGCGGCTTTCGCCTTCGCCGAGCGATACGATGACGGCCGGTCGATAATGAGCTTCGGTCAGGCGTCCCGCGACTAGACCGGCGATGCCCAGCGGTATCTCCGCTTCGTCCGCGCAGGCGAATAGCAGCGCTGGCCTGTCAGCTTCGCTTTGCTGCCGCTTGATCTCCGCCAGGGCTTTCGCCGTTGCGCGTCGACAGGCAAGTTCCAAGCTGCGCAGTTTTGCAGCTGTGCTCGTTACGGACTGCGTCTGCGCAACAACTCGGCATGCTTCGTCACCTGGCGCGCAAACCGCCGCCCGCCACTGCCTGATCGTTTGCTGTAGCTGCCAGTGCGGCATGCCACCCGTGACTCGGGCAATGTCTTGCAGCGCTTTCGCGGTCAGTCGCTTCAATATACGCATCGTTAATGCCGGAGGATGTCTCTGCATCCGCCGTAACTGTCTGCTGATGCGCCTGCCGTAGCTGCACAAAATCTTGCCCGCTCTGGAAGAGGCTAGAGCAATATCGCGAGCATCTTGCTCAGCTTGTGAATCAGCCGTCTTCTGTGCCCGAGTGGTCAGCGCCTGACGCTGCTGATTCAACTGCTGCAAGCGCTGCGCTGCGCCTCGCGCCTCTTGTTTTGTTTCCGCGGTCAAGAGCGCCAGCGCCGCATCCGCCGACCCCAGTCGGCCCGCCGCATTGATGCGCGGTCCCAGCCGAAAGGCCAGATCGTTGGCTGTGATGCCGCCAAGCCGCAAACGCGACGCCTCCGCCAGCGCGGCTAAGCCCGGCCGGCGCCCTTCATTGATGACATCCAGCCCATGCGCCACCAAGCGCCGGTTCAGCCCCACATCCAGCGGCATGACATCGGCGACGGTGCCCAGCGCGACCAAATCCAACAGGTCGGACATGCGCATGCCCGTCGGGTAGTTGGCGCGGTCCCTCCGCCAGCGATCTTGCAGCAGCGCCAAAGCCAGCATGAAAGCCACGCCGACGCCCGCCAGCCGCTCTTCGCCCGGGCATTCCGCGCGCCGCGGATTGATGACCGCCAAAGCCGCTGGCAACGCCGCGCCAATGGAGTGATGATCGCTGATGATGATATCCAGGCCAGCTGCCTTGCCCGTCGCTACTTCCGCCACGGAACGGATGCCGCAATCGACTGTGACGACCAGTTTGACCCCATTCCGCGCGAGCTCATGCAGGGCTTCCGTATTCAGTCCGTAGCCATCGTCGCGGTGAGGGATATATGGTATGACCGCGCCGCCCAGCCGACGCAATGTTTGCAGCATCAGCGCCGTCGCACAGACACCATCCGCATCATAATCGCCATACACGGCTATACGCTCGCCCAGCGAAATGGCGCGATTAATGCGTTCGACCGCGGCGGGCATGTCTTGCATGGCGAAGGGGTCTTCGCTGAGCGCTCGGCTGCGGACGAACTGCTCGGCGCTGGGCAGATCGTCAAAACCGCGATTGCTGAGAATTTGGCAGAGCGTCGGGCTGAATTGTGGGCTGGGCTTCCAGTGGTCTTTGGCGGCTGGCGCGAGCATCCATCGCTTTTGCATCATAGACTGCGACCGCCGCTTGCCCTACAATAGCGCCTGATCTTAGCAGTCGGCGGGCAGGGACGCTATGGCAAGAATCGTATTCATGGGCACGCCCGAATTCGCCTTGCCAAGCCTCAAGGCGCTGCTGGCGGCGCATGATATCGTGGCGGTCGTAACGCAGCCCGACCGTCCCGCCGGGCGCAGAAAACAACTGCAGCAATCGCCGGTGAAGCAGCTGGCATTGAAGGCTGGTCTGCCCATCTTGCAGCCGAATCGCTTGCGGAGCGATGGGGCGGCTATCACGGCGCTGCGGGCTTATGATGCGGATGTCTTCGTCGTGGCGGCTTACGGGCAGATTCTGCCAGAATCCGTGCTTTCGATCCCGCGCCAGGGCACGGTCAATGTACATGCCTCTTTGCTGCCGCGCTGGCGAGGCGCTGCACCCATTCAGGCAGCCATCCGCGCTGGCGATACCGAAAGCGGCATCACCATCATGCTGCTGGACGCGGGCTTGGATACCGGTCCCATGTTGGCCAAGCGCGCGATCCCGCTGTCAGCCGACGAAACCGGCGGCAGTTTGCATGACAAGTTGGCGCATCTGGGCGTTGATCTGCTAACGGAGACGCTGCCGCGTTGGCTGGCGGGCGATATCACGCCGGAAGCGCAGAACAGCGACCTGGCGACATATGCGCCGCGAATCAAGAAAACTGAGGGCGAAATCGACTGGACGCTATCGGCGCGGGAGATCGAGCGACTGGTTCGCGCGTTCAAGCCATGGACCCGCGTCTACACAAGCTGGAATGGCGCGCAGCTGACTGTTCACGCTGGCATCACGAAGGCAGGGCGGGGGCAGCCCGGACAAGTGAAGCGGCATGGGGAGGGCGTCGCCATCGGCACGGGCGAGGGGCTATTCTGCCCCACAGCATTGCAGTTGCCCGGCAAGAAGCGCCTGCCAGTCCGCGCCTTCCTCAATGGCTACAATTCGTTCATCGGCGCGCAGCTCGGCTAGTGAATCAGGCAGCGCATCCCGTCGACCAGCACCCTTTCCTGTGGCGTCCCAATCGCACGCTGTTGACGCTGTCGCTGCCCATCCTGGCTTCGCTCATTGCCGAGCCAGTCACGGGGTTGGTCGACACGGCTTTTGTCGCGCGGCTGGGCACAGAACCCCTGGCGGCGCTGGGAATCGGCGCGGGCGCTCTATCGTCCATTTTGTGGATCTTTGGATTTTTGGGCATCGCCACACAGACCGAAGTCGCGCAGCGGGCTGGGCGTGGCGAACGCAAGGAGATCAGCCAAGCCATTAGCCTGGCGCTGGCGATGGGCGTGGGGGCCAGCCTGCTGCTCGCTGTGGCGCTGCTGCCGCTGGCTGAGCAGGTCTCGCGATTGATGGGGGCGGATGGCGTCGTGCTGGACTTGGCGGCGCAGTACATAAGGCTGCGTTTGCTGGGCGCGCCGGCGGTGATTATCGCCTTCGTCGGCTTTGGCGCGCTGCGCGGCTGGCAAGATATGCGCACGCCGCTTTGGATCGCGCTGGGCATCAACATCGCCAATATCGCGCTGGATTATCCCTTCATCTTCGGCTGGGCATTTGTGCCGGCCATGGGCGTGGCGGGCGCGGCATTAGCCAGTTCGATCAGTCAATGGCTGGGCGCTATCTGGCTGCTTTGGGAGTTGCGCCGCCGCTTTGGGTTCAGCCGGGAGATTGACCTGCGCTCTGGCGCGCGACTGCTGCGAGTGGGGCGGGATCTGGTGATTCGCTCGGGCGCCTTGACGCTATTCCTGCTGTTTGGCACGCGCGTCGCCACCCAGATGAGCGCCGAAGCCGGCGCCGCGCATCAGGTTATTCGCCAGGTGTGGTTTTTCTCCGCGCTGCTGTCGGAGTCCCTGGCATCGTCCGCGCAAAGCCTGGTGGGTTATTTCTATGGTTCGGGCGCGGTGGCTTATGCCAGAAATGTCGCCATAGCCTGCACCCGTTGGAGCCTATTGACGGGCGTCGTGTTGATGTTCGTCGCGCTGGGAGCCACGTCATTGGTGACGCGCGTCTTCGTGCCGCCGGATGCCGCTGCCGTCTTTCACCTGGCTTGGATTATCGCCTCGCTTTCCCAGCCGCTTAGCGCCTTGGCTTTCGTCACTGACGGCATCCACTGGGCGACCAGCGATTATCGTTTCCTGCGCAATACCATGCTCATGGCGACCATCTGTGGCATGCTGGGTTTGACGCTGCTCCCCACGCACAACGACGCGGCTTTTGCCGGCGTCTGGCTGATGCTGGCGCTTTGGATTGCGATTCGCGCGTTTTGGGGCGTGACGCGTCTGGTCCCGGGCATTAGCGCAAGCCCCTTCCGTCAGAGCATCAATTCAGGATAGGCAAGCCTGCAACTTTGCGGACGTATTTTCGTTAGAACTATTGAATGCAGCCCGCCAGTTACGATGCAGGAGGCAAAGGGATGGTCAAGTTCAACCGGCACAAGCGGCTCTACCGATCGCGCAAGGAGCGGAGCATTGCCGGCGTCTGCGGCGGCATTGCCGAGTACCTGGATGTCGACCCGACCCTGGTGCGGATTCTATGGCTGATGCTGGCTGCGGCTGGTGGGCCCGGCGTGCTGCTCTACCTGGTTATGGCGGTTGTCGTGCCGGAAGAACCAGAATTCCTGCAAGCTACCGCCGAGAAACGGAAACACTCCGAAGTCGTCTGAGCCGCCTTTACAGCAAGTCGGCGATTGCTTCCCGCTCAACCAGCAACTCTGCTTCTGTGGCCTGGATCTTGCCACGAGCATACTCGCTCAAGTAGAGCTCCGGCACGATATTGACCGCGCCTTGCCCGTCGCACCTCAACGGGAAGGAGAAAATCAACCCCTCCGCCACGCTATAAGGATTGTTCTCGCTGGGGATGCCTGCGCTGATGAAGTCGCCATCTGCGGTTGGGTTGATCAAACTGCGGATGCTGTCGAGGGCGGCGTTGGCGGCGCTGGCGGCTGAGCTTTTCCCGCGCGCATTGATGATGGCGGCGCCCCGTTGCTGCACGGTGGTCATGAACTCGTCTTCCAGCCAGGCGCGGTCGCCCAGAACGGCTTCGGCGCGAATGCCGTTTATCTGCGCATGCTCAAAGTTGGGGAATTGCGTAGCGCTGTGGTTGCCCCAAATCGCCAGACGGCTGACATCGGCGACTGCCACGCCAGCCTTCTGCGCCAGCTGGGCTTTGGCGCGGTTCTCGTCCAGGCGCGTCATGGCGAAGAAGCGCTCGGCCGGGATGTCTGGCGCGTTGGCTTTCGCGACCAGGCAGTTGGAATTGCAGGGGTTGGCGACCACCAGCACGCGGATGTCGGCGGCGGCCTGCTCGTTCAGGGCGCGACCCTGTTCCACGAAGATGGGGCCATTGGCCGCGATCAAGTCGCCGCGCAGCATGCCCGGTCCGCGCGGTCTGCCGCCCACCAGGATCGCCCAGTTAGCCTCTTTGAAAGCAACATTGGGGTCGGAAGAAATGACGACATCGTGCAACAGTGGCTGGGCGCAGTCTTCCAATTCCATGACCACGCCGCGCAGCGCGTCCATGGCCGGCGGGATTTCCAGAATCTGCAGGGACACCGGCTGGTCCGCGCCGAAGACCTCGCCATTGCCGATGCGGAAGAGCAGGTTGTAGGCGATCTGCCCGGCGCCGCCCGTCACGGCTACTTTGATGGGTTGCGACATGCTGGATTATCCTCTCACACTGGCTTGCTGAATGTCCCGTCGATTGTACGCAAAGGCGCGGCGATTTGTAGTGGCGTCATGTCGACGCTGCGCCCGCTGATGTCTCCAGATGCGGCGTCTCGCCATAGCCGGCGATTTCCCAAATGTCATCGTTGCGCTGCAGGGTGGTGATGGATGTATTGGACAGGGGCTTTTCCGGCAGGATCGCAAACATTGACGCCAGCAGGATCTTTATCGCCGAGCTATGACCGACGATGGCGACTGTGTCCTCGTCACCGCTGCGAATGATATCTTCCCAAGCCGCGTGCATGCGGCGCTGCACATCCAAGCGTGATTCGCCCCTGGGCACGCGATAAGCTCGAAAGCCGGATTCCCATTTGCGGTAGGCGGCGGGGAAGAGTTCTTTGACTTCCGCGAAGCTGTGCCCCTCAAAGTCGCCAAAGGCAATTTCCGCTAGTCGCTCGTCTTCGATTACCGGTTGCGCTAAGGTTTCACCGATGATCTGCGCGGTTTGCCAGGCTCGCGCTCTCGGACTGGCATAGATCGCGTCAATCGGGACTTTCTTGAGATACTGCGCCAGCTGGACCGATTGCAAGCGACCGCAATCGTTCAACGGCACGGGCAAAGCCCCTTGCAAGCGGCGTTCACGATTGTATTCGGTCTCGCCATGGCGAATGAACAACACCCTGCAAACAATCATCGCATCCTCTCAGGCTTGACGGATTGGGGCGCTCGCGGCAGAATCGGCGCGTGCCAGTGTAGCACAGGCGCGGCGGAATACAGCCATGGAAGAACGGGGTAGCGCGATGCAGCCGAGCAGATTAACGCTTTATGGATTGGCGATGGTGGGCGGTCTGGGTATGACGCTAATGATTTTGGGCACGGCCGCCGGCGTCATCTTCGGCGCATCGCTGGATGCGCAGTCGACCCATTCGCTGGGCTTGCTGATCGTGGTCGGCTTGCTGCTGCTGGCGCTGGCGATTGGCTTCTGGCTGGGCTTTGTGCGCCCCTTCCAGCGCTTCGACGACATCAATATCCCGGCCGAACCCGAACATCACTAAACCGCCCTATGGAGCGCCAAGCCATCGCCGACATTGTTCATGGCGTCGTTACGCGGCTACACCATGGCGCGTTGCTGTCGCAAGACATGCTGGGCGAAGGCGAAATTCTGGCGCGTGGCGAGTTCACCATCCGCTACGGCATCACCTTGCTTGGCAAGCCACATCTTGTCATTGTGCCCGATTTGGTCGTGGCGGACCGTGGCGAAATGCTGACGGGCGAAACAGCCTGGCAATTCATCCGCGAGCGCGGACACCTCTTCCCCCGCGCGGATGTCCTCGGCCACCGCGGCGATGGCGCCGATGCAGCGCATTTTCTCAAAGAGCTGGATCTGGCTCATCCCTTTGCGGTTTTCGCTTACCGTGAGGCCGCGGATATTGTGCCACTCGCTCGGCTTGATGCGCTGATCGTCAGCGATGCCAGCAATTTCCCAAAGCGGATGCTGGAACACTTGCCATGCTATGCGCAGTTGGCTGCCTGGCGCGCCGATGGCTGAACTGGATTCCATTTTCAGCGACGACTGGGGCGAGGACCATCGCTCGGGTTTGGTCGCGGTGGTCGGGCAGCCTAATGTCGGCAAGTCGACGCTGATCAACGCCATCCTCGACCAGAAAATCGCCATCGTCACGCCCAAACCGCAGACGACCCGCCAGCGCCAGCTAGGCATCTATACGACAGAAACCGCGCAAGTTCTGTTCATCGATACGCCGGGCATACATAAGCCGCAGACGCGCCTGGGCGAATACATGCTGGGCGTGGCGCGGGCTGCGCTGCGGGATGCGGACGCCATCCTCTGGCTGCTGGATGTCTCGCGGGCGCCTAATGATGCCGACCGGCGCATTGCCGAGATGCTGAAACAGCATGTGCCGCGGACGCCGCTAGTGCTGGTGCTGAACAAAATTGACTTGGCAGCTGATGATGCCGATTTCAGCCAGCACATTGCGCTTTGCGATCCCCATAGCCTGTTGCAGACCAGCGCGACGGCGGGGCGTGGCATAGCTGAGTTGTTGGAGATCTTGCTGCCGCTGCTGCCGCTGGGTCCGCGTTTGTACCCCGCCGAGCAAGCCAGCGAAGCCAGCTTGCGTTTTCTCGCTGCTGAGCTAATCCGCGAGAAAGTCATTGAGCTTACTAGTGACGAAATCCCCTATGTGGTCGCGGTCGAAATTACGCGATTCCGGGAGGGCGCAGGGCGAACGCAAATTGAAGCTGACATCTTTGTCGAACGCGAGTCGCAGAAGGGCATCATCATCGGCAAGCGCGGCACCATGATCAAGCGCATCGGCAGCGCCGCGCGGGAAGACCTGCAGGCGCTATTGGAAACCCGTGTTCGGCTGGACACGCGCGTCAAGACGCTGCGGAATTGGCGCAGCAACGAGGCCTTCATGCGCAGGCTGGGATATAACTTGCCCAAACGCAAGCGGGGTTAAGAACGCGCCTAGCCCGTCAGCATGTCTCTCACCGCGGCGATATCCGCGCGAATCTGCGCGACAAGCTCCTCAAGTCCCTTGAACTTCCGCTCCGGGCGCAGCCGGAGCAAGAACTCCAGCGACAGCTGCTCGCCGTAGAGGTCGCCGTCGTAATCTAGCAGGTGCGCTTCAATGGACAGGCTCTCGCCGGCGAAGGTGGGTCGCGTACCGATATTTGCGGCCGCCATGAAGCGCTGATCGCCAAGGCGCGCCCAAGTCGCATAGACGCCACTGGCCGGGATGATCTTCTCTTCCCAAACATCCAGATTAGCCGTGGGCACGCCGATCGCGCGCCCGCGCTGCTGCCCGCGCACGACTTCTCCCCGCAGGGCATAATCCCGCCCCAGGAGCGCTCGCGCTGCAAGCATGTCACCAGCCCGCACCAGTTCTCGCAGATCGGTGCTGCGAATTCGTTCGCCGCCAACTGTGGTGATCGAATCGATCGTGGAAACGCAGAAACCGCGCTGCTGACCTTGAGCGCGCAGAAAATCGATATCGCCCTGGCGTTGAAATCCCAGCGCGAAATCAGCGCCGACGCGCAGCTCCCGCATGCGCAGGCGCTGCGAAAGCAGTCTAACGAACTCGGCAGCGGGTAGTCGTCGCGTCGCTTCGTCAAAGGGCTGCGTGATGACCAGGTCGATTCCGTGTGCCAACAGCAACTCAGCGCGTTCTTGTGGGCTGGTTAGGTAATAGCGCTGCCCAGCCGTCGTCAGCACTTTGTCGGGATGCGGAAAAAAAGTCAGTGCGACCGCCTTGCGATTCGACTCCCGCGCCCGCGCCACCAACTCCGCGACCAGGGCTTGATGCCCCAGATGCATGCCATCGAAGACGCCAATGGTGACGACTGAATCCGTCTCCAAGCGGGCGTCGCGCAGATCGCTCAAATGGCCTTTCATCGCTGTACCACGCGCTCAATGGCTAGCGGCGGGAAGACTTTATGCGGCTTCCAGTATTCGCCGCGCGGCTGCAAGATGGCGACCAACTGGCGATCAGCGTCAAATCCGAAGACCTGCGGCGCTGTACATGCAGCATCGCGCTGGATGAACTGACCATTCCGCAGGCGCGTGATCTCATCGGCAGCAAACATCAGGCGCGGATAGTCAGCCAGGGCGAGATAAGGCGATACGATATGCGGCGTCCAGTCGTCCAAGCGCAGTAGTTTTTCCAAATCCAGGCTGTCAGCCAGCGTGAAATTGCCGCTGGCGGTTCGTGTCAAGCCGGACAGAAATGCGCCGACTCCCAGCGCCGTGCCCAAATCATGCGCCAGGCTGCGGATATATGTGCCAGATCCGCAGGCAATCTCCATTTCGACTTGAGGCGAAGCCCAGCGCAGGACTTGGATGCTGTGTATCTTCACAGCGCGCGGCTTCCGCTCAATGGATATTCCTTGACGCGCCAACTCGTAGAGTTTCTGGCCGCCCATTTTGATGGCGCTGTGCATGGGTGGCAGCTGCTGAATCGCGCCGAGGAATTGTGGCAGCACCGCGCTAATATCCTCTCGCGTGATGTGCCTGGCATCGACAGTCTTGAGGGTCTCGCCAGCTGCGTCGTAGGTGTCGGTCGTTGTGCCCAGCGTGATCTCGGCGCGATAGGTCTTTCGCACGCTCATCATGATGTCGCTGAGCCGCGTGGCCGCGCCCAGACAGATGACCAGTACGCCATCCGCCAGCGGGTCCAGCGTGCCGGCATGCCCGACTTTGACGCGCGCGCCTAATTCACGCCCCCGCCCGCGGATGCGCGCGACGACATCGTGACTCGTCCAGTGCAGGGGCTTGTTGATGTTCAGGAAGCCCCGAATGGCGCCGTCGCTCACGCGCTGCCCCCCTCGGCAATGGCTTGATGCGCCAGCGGCAGGACGATCGCCCGCGCAGTTTGCAGCCCGCCAGCCAGCGTGCAGCCCGCTGCCAGCACATGTCCGCCGCCGCCCAGCCCAAAAGCCAGGCTCGCCACATCGTAGCCTGGTTTGGCCCGAAAGCTCACTTCAACCGCCCCGGGCAGTTCCTTGAAGACCACTGCCACTTTCGCCGTATCAACATTGACCAAATGACTGACCAACCCGCCGTCGGTCATGGTTTCCAGCCCTGCGGTTTTCAAGTCTTGCTGCGTGATTGTGGCGCTGATTAAACCCGCCTGCAGCCGCACCGATGGCAAGGCGCGCTGCCAGAGCGCCACTTCGGCATAGCTGCGGCGGTTCAATGTCCGCGCCATGATCTCGGACAGGGGCGCGCCAGCCTCCATCAGCGATTGCGCAATCGCTAGGCTGCGGCTGTTGGTGGCGGGGATGCGAAAGCCTTGCGTGTCGGTGACCAACCCTACCAACAGGGCGTAAGCCATATCGCGGCTGATCTGCCAACGCGCGAATGTGAGCAAATCGTAGACGATTTCGGCGGCGGCGACGGCGCACGGGGCAATCAGGTGGATATCGCCGAAACGCGTGTTGGTCGGGTGATGATCCAGGTTGATGACGCGCCGACTGTGCGCCAAGCCATATTTGCCGACCTCGCCGATGCGCTCGACATCGCTGGCGTCAAGGCACAGCATCAGGTCGAAGTCGCCGCTAGAGAGCGCCGGCAGGACCATGTCGCTGCCAGGGACGAAAGCCAACTCTTCGGGAACGCCTTCGTCAATAGCGGCGGTGACAATTTTGCCACGACCACGCAGTGCCAAAGACATGCCCAGCAGCGAGCCAATCGCATCGCCATCGGGCGCCAGGTGCGATACGATCAGGATGGTCTGCGCGGCAGCAATGGCATCCAGCGCGCGCGCCCAGTCGGGCTCAGCGGAAGGCGTCGCCATTGGCTTCGGTCTCGGCGGGTATATCCAGTTCGTTGATGAGCCGATTGATGCGGTCGGCATGCGCCAAGGTATGATCCCAGTCAAAGTGCAGTTCGGGCGTATTGCGCAAGCGAATCCGTTTGCCCACTTCTCGCCGCAGGTAGCCATTGGCGCGCCGGAAAGCTTTCATCACCTGATCTTGCCGGCTCTCGTCGCCCATGGCGCTCACATAGACTTTGGCAACCAGCAATTCAGGATCAAGTCGCACTTCGGTGATGGTGACATCGCGCAGCCGCGGGTCGGCAATTTCTCGCAGCAGCAGTTGGCTGAGAATATGTTGGATGCGGTCATTCATGCGCTGCTGCTTGATCGACATGCGCCGCCTCAGGTAACGCGCTCGCGCACGAAGAATTCTATGACATCGCCGACTTCATAGTCGCTGACGCCGTCCAAGCCGATGCCGCATTCAAAGCCGCTGCGCACCTCGCGCACATCGTCCTGGAAGCGCCGCAGGGAAGCCACATTGACGCTGTCGATGATGATTTTATTGCCTCGCCGCAAGCGGGCTTTGGCATTGCGCCTCGCCTCGCCCTCGCGGATCATGCTGCCGGCAATAACTCCGCTGCGGGGGATGCGGAAGGTCTGGCGAACCTCAGCCACGCCCACCACGCGGTTGGCGAACTTGGGCTCAAGCATGCCATGCAGCGCCAGTTCAATATCTTCAAAGAGCTTGTAAATGATGTTGTAACGGCGGATTTCCACGCCCTGCACATCGGCCGACGCCTGCGCCGGGTTGTCTGCGCCGACATTGAAGCCGACGATGATGGCTTTGGAGGCGCTGGCCAGCATCACATCCGACTCGGTTACGCGCCCGACTTCCTGCCGCAACACGCGCACGCCGATGCCTTCTTCGTTGCGCTGGGAGATATTTTGCAGCTCATCGGTGATCGGCTGGATGGACCCTTGCACATCCGCCTTGAGCACGATGGCCAGTTCCTTTGCTGCGCCAGCCTGGAACTGCTGCAAGAAGTCTTCCAGAGTCATGGTGGCGGGCGCTGAGCCGCTGGCAACGCGTGCTCGTTCTTCCAGCCGGCGGTCTTCGGCAATGCTGCGGGCGATTTTGTCGCTGGCGGTGGCTTCAAACATGACGCCTGGCGCCGGCGGCAAGTCTAAGCCCAGCACAGATACCGGCGTGGAGGGCAGGGCGCGTTTGACCGGCTTGCCAGACGAGTCGAACATCGCTTTGACCTTGCCGTAGGCTGTGCCCGCCACTATCGAATCGCCGCGTTTCATCGTGCCGTTCATCACCAGCAGGGTCGCCATGGTGCCACGACTGCGATCGACTTCCGCTTCCACCACGGTGCCGCGCAGATGCCCCTTGGGGTTGGCGACAATCTCATGCTCTTCGGCCGTCAGGATCAGCGCTTCCAGCAAATCCGGGATGCCTTGGCCCGTAAGCGAGTTGACTGGCGTCATGATGGTTGAACCATCCCAGTCATCGGGGATGAGGTCGAGTTCAAATAGCTGTTGCTTGACGCGCTCGGGATTGGCGTTGCGGCGGTCGATCTTGGTGATCGCCACAACCAGCGGCACATTGGCGGCGCGCGCATGATCCAGGGCTTCCCGCGTTGTAGGCATGACGCCGTCGTCAGCGGCCACCACCAGAATGGCGATGTCCGCGCCGCGAGCTCCCCTGGCGCGCATGGCCGTGAAGGCTTCGTGTCCCGGCGTATCCAGGAAGGTCAGCGTCTGCCCGTCGTGCTGCGCCTGGTAGGCGCCAATGTGCTGCGTAATGCCGCCGGCTTCGCCCTCCGCCACTGCCGTCTTGCGGATGGTGTCCAGCAGGGTAGTCTTGCCATGATCGACATGCCCCAGGATGGTGATGATAGGCGGGCGCGGAATCAGCGAGGCGGCGGACTCGCCTTCGTACATGGCGCTCCATTTTTCTTCGCGTTCTTCGGCGCGTTTGTCGGCTTCTTCGGCTGCGGCAAAGGCGCTTTCGGATTGCGCGCTGTAACCCATCTCTTCCAGCACGATGGCGGCGGTGTCGAAGTCAATCTGCTGGTTGATCGACGCCATGATCCCGTTCGAGATCAGCTTTTTCATGACATCGATGGGGCTGCTATCTATCTGTTCGGCCAGCTCGCGAACAGTAATGTAGTCGGGTATCAGGACTGCTTTAGGTGCTTTTGTCATGCCTGCCTCTTTCCCTTTTCGCGATTGCTTGAGGCAGGCTTCGCTTCCCTGCCTCCGTCAGCCCTGCAGCATCATGAGGGTGTCATCTGCCGCAGCAGCGCGCAATTGTCTTCGTGCAAATCACGCCGCAGCGCCCGGCTCAGCGCCGCCAGCCCAGCGCCGTTCCAGCAAGCGGGCTTGTCGCAGAGATAAGCGCCGCGCCCCTTCTGCTTGCCACTGGGGTCGACTTGCAGGCGGTCATCCACCACGACCAGCCGCGTCAGTTGGCGCTTGTCCCGCTTGTCACGGCAGACCACGCAAGTCCGCTGCGGGCGGTGTTTGCTGCGCATGTGTCGCTCCTGCGCACGCTAGTAGTCGTACTCATCCCAAGTTTCTTCGTCCCAGCTGCCGCGGCTGCCTTTGCGCCGGCGTTTGGCGATGACCTCGCCGCTGGCTTCGTCGAGCACCAGTTGGCGGCGCTTCTGGCGGTCTTTGCGGCGCTGCGTCTTGCCTTTGCGCAACTCCAGTTCGAATTCCTTCTCCGCGCCTTCATCCACGAATTCGGGCTCGGCATCGCGCCCGGATCTGTCGTCGCGGCGCGGATCGGCAGTTTCTGGCATTGGTCCCGCCAGCGCAGCCACCAGCTCCGGCACCGCTTCGGGACTTTCTTCTTCCGCTGGCTCCTCTTCGACGACAGGCTGTCCAAAGGCGTCCAGCACGACTTCCGGCTGCTCGTCCTCGTCGGCCCCATCAGTTTCGTCCGCCGATTCCGTCTCCGCCTGCGCTGTATCTTCGGCTGCCAATTCTACTTCCGGCTCATCGTCATCGTCTTCAATGGAAATGGCTTCCGCCAGCAGTTGGTCGAGGTCGGCGGCCATGATGGTGTCGAGGGCAGCTTGCAGCTCAACGGTCGGCTCGCCTTCAATCTCGACAAAGCGCCGTTCAAATATGCTCTCGTCTATAAGGTGATTCAGCATTACTTCGCCGATGTTCTCGAAGGGCTCAAGTTCGTCAAGCACTTCTTGCGAGACATCCAGCACATCCAGCGGCAATTCAAAGAGCGTTGGCGAAAGCGTCTCGCGGACTTGGTCGCGACGGTGACGGTAACGATCGTGCGCTGAATCGCGCGCTTCTTGCAGGCGCTGCTCAACCAGGCTGGCGAAGCGCTCCAGCGACTTGAACTCCTCGGGCATGACCGCCAGTTCCATGCGCCGCTTTTCCATAATGCGCTGCGATTCGGCGATGAGATCAGCGTGCGCCGTTGACCAGCCAGCCAAGGGCGCTTCATCCAGGCTTTCGAGTGCGGTCTGCACTGTTTCCAGCACGCTTTTAATATCAATGCGCCAACTGGTGAGTTTTGCCGCCAGGCGCGCATTTTGCCCCTCGCGCCCAATAGCGAGCGACAACTGGTCGTCCGGCACCAGCACCACGGCTGTCTTGCCCTCGGCCGGGTTGTCATCCAAGTAGACGCCGACCACCCGCGCCGGGCTCAAGGCTTTGGTGATGAACTGAACCGCGTCTGGATTCCACTCGATGACATCGATTTTCTCGTTGTGCAACTCTTTGACGATGTTCTGAATGCGGATGCCGCGCATGCCGACGCAAGCGCCGACCGGATCGATGCCGTCTTGCAGCGCCGCCACCGCCACTTTGGAACGGTGCCCCGCCTCGCGCGCGATCTTCTTAACTTCGACCTGTCCGTTGTAAATCTCCGGCACTTCATATTCCAGCAGGCGATGCAGCATCTCGCGGTGGGCGCGGCTGACCAAGATTTGCGGTCCGCGGCTGCTCTTGGATACTTCCACGACATAGACGCGGATTTTCTCATGCGTGCGGTAGCGCTCGCCGGGGATTTGCTGGCTGCGGGGCAGGTCAGCTTCGGCGCGCCCCAGGCTGAGCGTAACCTTGCGCGAATTGGTGCTCTGCACAGTGCCGATCATCAAATCGCCTTCGCGGTTGATGAACTCATCGTAGAGGGCGGTGCGTTCGGCTTCGCGGATTTTCTGCAGGATAACTTGCTTGGCGGTTTGCGCGGCGATGCGCCCAAAAGTGCTGGTGTTGTGCTCAACCTGCACCATGACCACATCATGTAATTCCGCCTCCGGGTTGTAGGCGCGCGCCAACTCCAGATCCACTTCGGTGGCTTGGCTGTAGACTTCGTCGACAACTTCTTTCTCGACGAAGACCTTTGCGTGACCGGTGGCCGGGTCAATCTCGGCTTCGATCGCCTGGGCAGTGCTAGCGCCAGTATCCTTGCGATACGCGGACACCAAGGCGGTCTGCAGCGCGTCCAGCACGATTTCAGACGGCAGCTCGCGCAATTGGGCGATTTCGTTGAAGGCGGTTTGCAATTCGTTCGACATTACACTTCACCCCAATGGGACTTGCTATACGCTGGAATACCCCAGTCGCCATGCCAGCAGAAAACAAAAAGTGGGGGTTTCCCACTTTTCCGAACAAAACTTACAAGGACTATAGCAGCAAGTTGCCGACCAGTCAAGTGCCGGCGCGACAAGCCCAGGTCAATCGTATCAAATTATTCTTACCACCGAGGACATCGAGTTAAGCGAGTACACAGAGGGTAGTGCGGCGGGCGACACAAGTTGCGAGAATCCGCAAAATGGTCGGGCGGTCACAAGTGGTTTTCGTGGGCGAGGCAGCACCTCGCCCCTACACCCATTGTCAAAGACCCTGTGCCT
This sequence comes from Anaerolineae bacterium, assembly GCA_034420985.1. Taxonomy (GTDB): domain Bacteria; phylum Chloroflexota; class Anaerolineae; order Aggregatilineales; family Phototrophicaceae; genus UBA6055. The sequence goes on from DAOUKU010000070.1 coordinate 90,755, forward strand.
CTGCACCGCTGTGGCAAAAGGAATTTGAAGCGATTGCCCTGCGGGCAAGCCTAGCCCTGCGCGAAAGGCGGGAACTTGAGGATGTGCCCGGCGCTGGAATCGCTGACATAGATAAAGCCATCGGCATCGACCGCCACGCCGCCTATATCCTGGAATTGCCCGTTGGCGCTGGCTTCCCCCTGCTCGCCGAAGGCGCCCAGACAGTCGCCCGTCAGGTTGTAGACCAGGATGCGCCGACTGTCCGGGTCGCTGATGTAGAGCAGGCTGCGGCTCTCGTCCAGCGCCAGGTAAGGGCGGTTGAAGCTCTGGTTGTACCAGCCCCGCACGCGGAAATCCGTATGGTGGACGCCGCTAGTGAGAAATATGGAGATGCGCCGATTCCAGGTGTCAGCGATGAAGAGACGCCCGTCCTGCGCGACCACCAGCCCGGCCGGTTCGTCCAGTTCGCCATGGGCGCTGCCGCCGCTGCCGATATCATACTGGTGTGTGGCGACGCCATTCTGCAGCGCGTAGACGCGGATGCGCTTGTTGCCGGTATCGGCGACGAAGATGCGCCCGGCTGCGTCAACGGCGACATCGCGCGGACCCCAAAAGCCATCCACAGGCTCGGTCTGCGCGCCAAAGCCAAACTCGCCCGGCACGCCCCAGCTGTTGATTACTTCTCCTTGCGGGTCAATCTGCACGATGCGATAATTCCAGGTATCCACCACCAACAGGTCACCGTTATCCATAATCGCCACGCTGTTGGGGCGATTGAAGTTGATACCGTCACCGCTCCCGTAAGTCCGCAGTGGCGTGCCGCTTTCGGCGTCAAGGACATGAATCTGGTTGGCGTTCTCGTCAGCGACATAAACCGCCCCCTCACGGATCGTCAGCGCCAGGGGATGTTGCATGAGCAAGGCGCTGGTATCAAACTCGCTCACTGGCGAGAGTGGCTGCCAGTTAGAAACGCATTGGTTGGGTTGCTGCGGCGCATCAACCGGGATCTCGCCGTCGCCAAGGCCATACTCCCAAATCTCGGCGGCGAAGTCTCTGCGGATGAAGACATGCATGCGGTCGGAAACGGGCCAATTGGTCAGGGAGAAATCGCGACTGGCTGCTTCGCCATAGCGCTCGTAATCGCGAGCCCACCAAATATCAAAGATGCCGCGCCGCAAAGCCCTCGCATTGACGTTGCCGGGCGAAAAGTCGAGCACATTCAGCAGGCGCGCCGGCGTCAGGTTGAAATACTCCTGCATCGGCCACCACATGCGCATATAGTCGCGCCGCAGGTAGCGGTCTTCCAGGATGGGCTCGACATCGCTGCGATGCCCGTCACCGACCACCACAAAGACAGCATTTTCTGTATTTTGCAGCGTTGGGTTGCCGCCGACAAACACGGCGTTGCGGAAATCGCGGAAATACCAACTGTAGGGCCAAGACACGAGATCGTCGTAGGCGAACTTTATATCCAAGGCATCGCTCGTGCGCAGGCTCATCTCGGTGATGTCGTCCAGCACCCACTTCACGCCGGGCGCGGAATGTGCATAGACCAGCAGCTCGGTCGGCAAGTCGTAATTGATGAAGGAAGCCATCCAGGCCGCGCGCGCCGTCAACAGGCAGAGCAAGCCGAAAATCGTCAGTGTGCAGAGACGCCGTAGGTGCATCCAACTGGTTGCTGGCGCCATCCGCCAAAGCAGCGCGCCAGATCCAATGGCGATGAGCAGCGCCGCCAGCCATTGGTAAGTGCGTTGCAACTGGTCCAGCGCCAAGCCGGCAAAAGGTGGATCGCCGATCAGCCAAGCGCCAAGCGTCTGCGCAGCGCAAACGACAAAAACTGGCATCAGCAGCAGCGCCAGCCAGCCCTTGTGCAGGAATCTGCGCCGGTCAATGCGCGCGAAGACGCCACCGAAATACCAGGCGGAGATGAAGATCAGCGGCACGGTCAGGTGCGTGCCCAGCCAGGGCATCTTCTCGCCCGCCAGTGAATAGCCGACTAAGTTTAGCATTGCCCACCAGGCCAGCAGCAGCACAAAGGGCAGCCGCGTGAGCTTGTCGCCCTCATCGCTTGAGCTTGCGATGCGGGCTGGCTCATTTGCAGAGTCGTCAGCTGCGGAATCTGCTCCCGCTTCCAAAGCCAGCAGTTCGCGCTGGACGAGGCGTTTGCGCCGTGATTTCCAGAAACAGGTCACGCCCGCAAACATGGCGCTGACGGAACCGACGATGGGCAGGAATTCGTAGGTCGGCAAAATGATCAGCAAGTAGTAATACTGAGGTTGGCTGCCGCGGCGAACGCCTTGCTGCTCCAGCCAATAGCCCAGGCTGTAAATCATGCCCGTGCCCAGCCCAGCGACATTGGTGAAGACGCTGGTGAAGAAAAAGGCGAAAATCACATGAAAGATGGCGGCTGAAATCAGCCAGCGCTTCCGATCCCAACTCAAACCGATGCTCAACGACAGCAGCGCTAGCGGTAAAAATACCGAAGCGCCCGCTAGAAATTGCCCGACATTGCTGGACGCGCCTAAGCCCGGGATGCCCGCTAGCAAGTTGAAGAGCGGCTCCGGCAATGTATCCGCGAGGGCTGCGAAGGCCTCTGCAGACCCGCCCATCATGCGCATGAACAAGGCGGTCGTCCAAGGCAAGATAAGCGTGCTGATGAGGACCAGGAAATCCACTTCCGGGAACTGGTAAAGGAAGCCCCAGATACCGCTCCTGCCGGCTTTGCCCTCAGCGTCTTTGGCGCGATTTACGCGGCGTCGGTCGCGCGCGAGGAAGATGCTTACAGCAACCGCAATTGCCCACAGCGCCAGCGCCGGCAGCCAACTGATGGCCTCCACGGTAGGCTCGCCAGGAGCGGTGGCGGCGCTGCTTTCTGACCAATGCGAAAGCTCTTCAATGAAGAGCAGGCTCGCAGCCGTAATCAACGCGATGAAGAAGATGCCGCCCAACTCGCGCCTAGGAATGCGCTGAAATCGGTCGCGGAAGGCGTACAGCGCCGTCGATATCAGGACGAAGGCGCCGCTGCACACCGTCAGCGCCATCCAGCCCCAGAAAGTCGAACGCTGCAAGTCGCTCAGCGCTGCCAAGCTTGTGCCCCGCCCGGGGATGATCTCGACCGGGATGATATCCACGATGATATACATGCCCAGGGTCATCATCCCGCCCAGCAAGATGCCGAGCAAGACTTGTTGGAAGAGCGGTTTGCCTCGCAGTTCGAGACGCTGCTGCGCCAACCGAACGAGAAAATAGAGACTGAGAAAACTGCCGAAGATGGCGATGTAAATGAAGGCAGTTTCTTTTGAGCCCAGATTCAGAATCATCGCCGCGGCGAAGACATAAAGCCAGTATGCGCGGCGGCGGACTCCTGGTGCGCCATCCAGGTACTGCAGGATGCAATACAACATGATCATGCCGAAGAAGATTGATGGCGTATCATGGCGGATGTAGCGGTTGTAATAGAGCAGCAGCGGAGAAATCAACAGCAGCAAGGAGGCCAGCAGCGCCCCCCATTTGCCCAGCCAGCGCAGCAGCAGCAGCGGAAACATCACCATCAAGACGCCGAGCGTCGCCGTATAGATGCGCCCGCTGAAATCGCTGTCGCCGAAGAGGTGAAAAGACAGGGCAGTGGCATGGAAGAGCACGGGTCCGTGCATCAGGGGTGTATGCGAAAAGTTGCCCTCACTATAGAGATTGTAGGAGTAGCGCGTGTGCAGGCTTTCGTCGTGGCTCATGACGCGCTCGCCCAGCATGTGAAAGCGGCTGAAGATCGCCAGCGCGAAAATCAGTATGGCCGCGGCGAGTTCCCAATTCAGCGTCAGGCGCAGCCCCAGCATGCGGCTCAAGACATTGTCTTCAATTTGATTTGGAGTCGTAATCATCAGGGTTCAACCTGTGCGGAGATGCTCGGGATGCAAGCGCCGATACTCGCTAGCCGGGCGCAGGGGTATTTTGCAGTTGCGGAGCGCTTTGCAAGGCAGGCGGCTGGGTGGCGGCGATGCTGGCTGGTCTGCCGAGCAGGCCGGGGACGGGTGTGCGCGCCAGGGACAAGAATTGCGGCGCCGGCGGCAAGTCCACAGCCCGCAAGGACGCGCGATAGCCCAGCGCTGCCGGCAGCAGCAGCGCAAGGCAAATCGCCAAGGCGGCTAGACCATAACTGAATTGCAGGCTGCTGCGTCTGGCGAAGTCACGCAGATCCCTGCTTGGCTTGTCCCCCGCGCTCAGGTCGCTTTGCAGCGCTCTCCACACCGAATCCAGTTGCCTTTGGCTGGGGATACCCAATGCGGGCAGGTTTTGTGACAGCTTGTGATTGAACTCGCGGTGGCGCATGTACTCGCGGTAGCAATCCGGGCATTCGTCGATGTAGCGGGCGACGCGCTGGCGCACGGCCGGCGACAGGTCGCGGCTGACGAAGCGAGCCATGTGCACTTTGCAATACCGATACTTGAAGCGGATCATCGCTAGCCTCAATGCACGCGCAGCAATTCTTCCAGCAGTCCCAAGCCCACCGGCTGTAGCGCTTGACGCAGGCGTTGGTGGCCCAGACGCACGCGGCTTTCGGCGGTTTTCTGTGGGCAGCCCATTACTTCGGCGATTTCGCGGTAGGTTAAGCCCTGCCCATAGCGCAGCACGATGGCTTCCCGCAGGCGTGGTGACAGGTCTTGCAGCGCGCGCGAGATAGAGTCGCTGGCATCGCGGCGGATGACGGCGGCTTCCGGCGCTTCGGCGGGCGGCGCTTTTAGTTCTGCGCCAAACCACTGGGATATATCTACAGTCAGGAATCGCTTGCGGCGATAAGTGTTGCGGCAGCGGCTGACGGCGATGGTATAGAGCCAGGTCTTCAACGCCGACTTGCGCGAATCATAGCGGTGCAGATTTTTGAAGGCGTAAAGAAATGACTCCTGCAGGATATCTTCGGCATCCTGCTCATTCATCAATAAGCTGTAGCAGAGCCGATACAAGCCAGCAGCAAATTGATCATAGAGATCGGCGTAAGCGCTTTGGTCGCCCGTCAAAGCGCGCGCAATGATGGCGTTGATTTCGGCGTGGGCTTGCGCTGGGCGGGTAGTCATCATCGCCACCTGCGGGCATTGGCTCGGTTGGCACTTCTCATTCTACACATTCGCGCGGCATCTTCCTCAGTTGGATTATTGGCTCGGCGGGAGCGCAAATGGCGAGCCATCGTAGACATCCTGCCGCAGCCACAGCATCAGCGCATCTTCGCGCTGCGGGCTGTCGTCGCGGCGCAGCATCTGCGTCCACCAGGCAGGCAAGTCCCATAGGCTTTGCGCTGTCAGTGACCAGCGGCGCCGCAGCAGGAATCGCTGTCCCACATAATCGCCTTGCAACTGCGCCGCCTGCGCTTCGTCATCCGCCATCAGCACAATTTGCTGATTGCTGGCTTGCGCGACGCTAGGCACGAACTTTGCGTTAGTGTAATCCCGCACGAGCCAGGCCAGCAAGCCATCCCGGCTGATGCCAAGCTCGCGGTCTTCAACGATCGTCAAGTCCAACTGTGGGAAGCCGCCGGTATGTCGCGACGCCAGTTCAAAGAGCGTTTGTCGCAACAGGGCTGCATCGTCGCTGATGGCTCTTTGCCGCCAGACACCGTCGGCTAGGGACGTGTCCTTCGCCGCGATTCCCCAGCCGCCGCCCATGCCAGAAAGCAGCAGCATGCACAAAAAGCCCAAGCCAATGCCCTGCAGGCAAGTCGCGGAGCCCCAGAAATTGGTCAAGAGCAGGCAGGCCGCCAGCAAAATGATGCTTGGCAGCAGCAGCATGCCCAGCGCGTGCAGCAGTCGCAGGAATTGCGGCGTGGTCAGCAAGCCCAGCGCTTCGCCGAGCGCAGCGTCCGCAGGTAGCTCCAGCAGCAGCCGCGCGACCTGCATAAACTGCACAGCCATGACCAGCAACAGCAGCATGACGATGCCGGCGATCAGCCACTTCACCCACCAATAGGCGGTGGAATACAGCTCAGATTCGCGGTTTTCGTTTCTGCCGTCTTCCGCGTTTTCATCCGCTTCCCAAAGGATGACGACGCGCCTGTCAACCATCAACTGAGTGATGCCATAGCTGGCCAGCAGGGTCAGGGGCAGGACGACCCACATGGCATCGGCGGGCGTCGCGCCGGGATAGAGCAGCAATGCCGGCGCGCCAAGCAGCGCCCAAGCCGCGGCGAAACGGTCAATGTAGGTCACTGCGCCGTGCTTCCACAGCAGCCAGGCGCCGCCCAAGGCGAAAACGATGAGCAGCGGTTCGTGGGCAATCAGCGCCATGAAGCCGACCGGCGCGCCATCCGCACTGTAGCTTTGGGTGAGACCGGCCAGCGCTTTGTCGATCAGCTGACTGACTGTGCGCAGCCCGGCTGGATTCAGCATGAACATAGTCGCCGTCAAGACGACGACTGCGAGAGGCGCCAGCGCTGTCTCGCGGACCGGGAAGGCGCGCAAACGGCGCATGGCCAGTTGCAAGATGTCGTCGCCCGGCAAATCCAGTCGCTGCGGCGCGCTAATTGCCGTCCGCCAAACCGCCAGCCAACCAGCCGCCAGCAATATCAGCAGCAGTGGAATGCCCGAAGGGCTGGACAATAGCGCCATTAGCGTAACCAGGGCGATTGCCATGCGCGCGTCCCCTACTCGTCCGGAATACCAGTAGCGACGGATCATCCAGACCGCCAGCAGTGCGAAGAGCAGCATGAAATTGGCGCCATCAGCTTGGCGCGCAGCCGCGATCGGGATGCTCAGCAGCGAAAGCAGGCCTGCCCAAACGAAGGTGCGCGTGCGTCCCAGATTGTCACGGAAGAGCAGCGGCGTCAAAGTGAGCGCCAAGCCTGCCAACATGGGCAATACACGCGCGCTGAACTCGTTGGCGCCCAAGAGGCTGAAGGCGAGCGTTTGGCTGATGTAGGTCAGGGGACTGTCGGCGATTTGATAGCTGCCCGGCGCATCGTCCTCGATGGTATGCCAGGCATGCAGGGCGGTTCTCGCTTCAGCGTCATTCAGCGCCACGCTGTCCAAATCGGCGACGCGCAGCAGCAGCGCCAGCAGCGCCAAGCCCAAATAAGCCAGCCACTCGGCGGAAATGACCTGTGGCGTGGAGTTCGCCAGGGTTTCGACAGAAGCCGCTCTCAGTTGATCGGCGCTTTGTGTTGATTGCAAACTGCCAGGTTCTCCCGACTTAGGCTGGCGAATTCGCGGTCGCGTAGACCCGCGACAGTCCTGATTCACATACGACGGGCAGGCTTCCCAGCATGATCTCTTCCGCCAGGCTGCCATACTGCGCGCGTTCCGTCTGCCCGTAGAGTATATGCGTGATGCCGTGGTCCGCGATGATATCCTGCATTGTGGCGAAATCCGCGGCGGTGTACAGCCTGCGCAGGTCGTCCCGCCGCGAGCCGGCAATGGCGAAGTAGGTGTTGCCGCGCCACTGCCGCTCGTGATTTTCCCAGCCTAACAGCACGGGAATGCCCGCCAGCGTGCCCGTCCGCGCGTATTGTATGTCATAGGCATTGCGCACGGCTTCCGCCACGGCGCCTTGCCCAGGCGCCAGCAACTCGCTGAGGCAAGTGATGACCGTCCGATCGTCGCGGCTCAGCGCGCCCAGGTCGCCCTCCAGCGAAAGCGGCTTCTGCACGATCACCGCATCGCCATCCAGTAGGATCAAACCGGCGTGGGACGAATACAGGCTCTCCGCCGGGTTTTCGTCATTTTTGCCCGCGACTGTGAAGAGCAGCGATCCGCTTTCGACCGTCTGCCCCTCGTACACATGGCGTACGCTGTCTTGCCAATCTGCGGGCGGGCTGTAGCGGCGGGCTGCCTGCGCATGCTGCCGGCCGGTTTCGATCCAGGCGCGATGATGGACGCCGGTTACAGTGTAGGCACAGCCAGCGGCCACGCAAAGGGCGACTAGCGCGGCAATTGCCAGGCGAATCACAGCATGTGGACGGCGCGACCCATGATCGGCCAGCATACTGTAGGCGGCAAATGCGCCGGCGATGCTCCATAGCGCCCAGACCTGGTAGTAGAACTTAAACACGCTGTTAATGCGCGCGCCGAAATTGTCCCGCAAGTAGAAGAACTCCACCGCGAAAGCCAGCGCCATGCCCATCGCCATCAGCAGCAGCGCAAAGCCAACACTGGGCGAATAAGTGATCCAGCGGATGGCGACAGCGCCATCTCGAAGCGGGCTGCGGCGGGCAGGGAACAAGCGCGCCAGCACGACCGCCATGCCCACGAGCAGCAACAGGGCTGTGAGGCTGTGCGAGATACGACGCTGCAACAGCGCGCCCAGCAAATCCATGCCGCCGCGGTCCTGCGCTGCGCCGAGACCCGCGACCCCCAACGCCGGCGCATTCAGTGACAGAACTGCCGAAATAAATGCGATCAGTCCGAAGCTGATGACAAATAGGATGGCTGCGAATCGCAAAGCCAAGCGCACATTGAAGCGCGCTGTGGCTCGTCCGCGCCAGAGTTCGACCAGGAGATATGTGCCTAGAACCAACAGAAATGGTCCAAACATGATGAAAAAGCGCGGGAAATAGGTCGGAAATGCCAAATTGGGCAGGATGCCGGCAGCCTGCGAGCGAAAGCCGACAAAATAGGGCAGATACACCAGCGCCGCGACCGACGCCAAAGCCGCAGCAAACTTGACCAAGCCCAGCCAATCCCAGACTTCCAGCCGTCCTTGTTCACTGGTCATCAGCCGACGCAGCGCCTCGACGCCGACCAAGCCGCAAAGAAAGATGGGACCATCCCAAGTGTTGAGGAAAGCCAAACCGCCGACCGCGACGCCATAAAAGACGATTTCCCATGTCGATGGCGGACGCCGCAACAACAGCAGATTCAGCATCAAGCCGAGGACCATGAGGACGAAGGGCAGCGCCAGCACATGCGGGTGGTTGTCCGCCAACAAGAAACTGAAAGCCGGGAATTCGTCAATGGGCTGGATGCCGGTCAAATTGCCGTCCAGGTCGTAGTCGGTCAGCACGCGGCTGGCGCGGAACCACCACCAGTAAGACCAGTCGCTGGAATCCAGGCTCAGCATGGCCTGCGGATTTTCTTCGTATGTTCCTGGCAAGAAGTTGGCGCGTTCCTGGATGCCCCAAAACTCGAAATAACTCGGTGGCGCGGCGCGTGATTGAAAGGGAGCCTCGATGAACAGGAACTGGAAATTGCCCATCAGATTCAGCATGACCAGCGCCAGTATGCCGGCGCCAAATGCTGCCCCTCTGCGCCCTGCGCCCCGCCCAAGCGACAGCGTCAAGTTGTAGACGACTCCAAAGGCGCAAAGCCCCGAAAGCGCAAACAAAGAGGCTTTGGTCAAGCTGAAGGCAACGGCGCTGCTGACTCCGCTGAGCAAAGCCAGCGCCGACGACATTAGATAGCCCAGGTAGTAATAGCTGATGGCGTAGCCGGACATCCAGGGATCGGCCGGCGGGAAGGTCGGGCTGCGTTGGCTGGCGCTGATGAAGGCTAGCTCCATGGGCTTTTCTGTCGTGAACAAGTCCGGTTGATGCGCGCGGTAGAGCGCCCAGGCAAAGAAGAGCGCGGCGAAAATCAGCTCGCTGCCCAGCGCCAGCGCGCGGTTCTCCCGCCACCATTCGCGAATTGAAAAACCGCCCGGCTGCAGCCAGCAGAACAATCCCGCGCCAGCCAGCACCAGCAGCCAACAAAAGGCCAAAGCCCCGCTGGAATTGTCCAGGAAGCCATAAGAACCCAGCAGCCAATGCGTCACGACGACCAGCAGCAGTCCGAGGGCGCGCGCCAGCGTATAGCCACGGTCAGGCAAGCCGCCCAGCAGACGCCAGCACAATGGCAGCGCCGCCATGCCAGCCAGCGTGATCCACAGCCACCAGCCCAGCAGATAATGCCCTTCGCGAGCCAGCCAATGCGCCAGCAGCGTCATCGGTAGCGCTCCGTCAGATATTCCAGCAGCGCGGTCTCTTGCACTTTGTAAATCGTCCCGCCATCTACGGCGTAGGCGACTGTCAGCAAACCGCGGTTGACCATGCGCTGGAATTTCGCCAGTCCCTCCGGCGTGGAATGTGCCCCTTCAAAGTGGCTGACGATGATGTACTTGACCGAGTAGTGATGGATGAGGTCGACGGCGATGTCAATGCTGCCGGTCTGGTAGAACTGGCGGATATTTGCCTCGCGCTGATTGATCCACTGGTGCATGGGGAAGAGTGTGCGCTGCTGCCGCTGGTGAAAGTTCCAGCCCAGCACCGAGGGCAAGCCCGTCGCTATCGAGATGCGTCCGTTGTATTGATATTCGCTAGGCAGGTGTCGGCCTTCCATGATAACTGGCGAGCCGCTGATATTTTCCTGCAGCCAGCGGATCAGCGCGTGGTCGGCGGCCAATGGGATTTGGGCGGGCATACCCCCGGTTTCGGGATATTGGCTGTGCGTCGCTTGCCGCATGTAATCCAGGCCATTGAGCGTCAGCGGCAGCTCGGGCGCCATCCTGTCAAAGGAGCGTCCCCGCGTTGCCATAATGGGGAAGAGCCCGGCAATCACGAACAGCGCGATGCAGGGCGCAACCCACAGCGCTCGCAATCTGCTGCTGAAATTCTCAGAAGCCTGCAGCACGCAAGCGAAGGCGACGCCGCCCGCCATGCTGAGCAGCAGCCAAGCCTGGATGTAGAACTTGAAGACGGTGTTCTGTCTGCCTATGTCGCCGCCGATGACGATAATCTCCACGCCTAATGTCATCACCAGCGCCAGCCCCGCCAGTACCAGTGTGAATCGCATCGGTCGCGACTGCCCCCGGCGAAAGAAGAGCCAGGCGATCCAGCAAACTAGTGGCAAGACGATTAACGCCACCTGATAATCCGCCAGCGCCAAGGCAATTGCCAGCAGCAGCGCCCCCGCTGTGCCAGCAATCGCCCAGCGCAGCTCTGTCCACCTGGCTTGCAGGCTGCCGACGCGGGTAGTCCGCAGCCAATGCGCACTATCCCAGATTAGCAGCGAGGCGATGAGAAACAGGAAGAGGCCGTGAATGTCCAAATATGCCCAGAGCGGCGTTTTGCCTCCCTGCCACAGCCGGATGCTGTTATAGGAACCGGCGTACCAGGAAGTGTAAGGCAGGGCAAATGCCCAAGCCAGCAGCGTGAAACCGCCAATGCGCCAGGCCAAATCCAGCGCCGATGCCCGCACCAGCCAGTGACGCAGCGCCAGCCAGGCGATCAGCAGGCACATGCCCAGCAGCAAGACAGTTTGCGCCGCCGACACGATATCGGCTATGCGCAAACCCGTGTTGGAGAAGAAGTTGAGATTGTTGGCCGTTTCTGAGCCGAGTAGCACAGCCAGGACGGCTATGCCGGCGATGAGCGCTAACACAAAACGGGCGTCGGGGATTGGGCGCATCGTGCCGCGCCAACGCAGCCACCAAGTATAGCCCAAGCCAGCCAGGGAAAAGAGCATCATGGAGGGGTAATCCCAGGTGTTGGTCGCTTGCATCAGGCCGACCGTCAGCGCCAGCAACGCCAAAGCCAGCGCGCGCTCCAGTAGGCCCCGTTCGTCGCGCCCGATTTGAATCAGCTCGGCGAAGAGGCATAGCGCCGTCAGCAGAATCAGCGGCATATTGATCATATGCGCATGCAAATCGCCATACAGGAAAGTGAAATAGGGCATCTCGGTGATGGCGCCACCGCCAACGCCGTGCGTCTCCGCCAGGACGCGCGATGGTCCCCAATACCAGCGGTCGCTGCCGATGGGCAATTGCGCGCCGTTTAGCGCCCGCTCTATGCCGCGTATGACGCCCGTGACCAGCGTGACGGCATTGTTCACCTCGTAGCGCAGGGAATCGCCGATATGTCCTTGCGCGGCACGCTCCGCCAGTTCCAGGCGCGTTTCCGCCGTTATCCAATACTCATTGGCAGCCAGGTATTCATCGACCAGGAAGGTTTCCAGCCCCTGCGGGATCGTGTAGCCGCCCAGCCGCGCTAAGCCATTGCCCAGCACGCGCGGCGTATCCAGGTTGCCGAGCAGGACGCAGAGCAGCAGCGCTGTGAGGCCAGCCACCCAAGCCTTGCCGAAGCGAATCCTGCGCTTGGCGGCGCCCTCGCCAGTTGTCCGCGGCAAACGATCGGCGATATTGAAGGCGACGCAGAATGCGCCCATGCCGGTCAAGCTGAAGAGCGTCGGGATCATTAGATTATAGGCGAAGGCTGGCACAATCCCTAACAGCAGCGCCGGCGCGCCCATCAGCACATAACCGAAATAGTAATAATTGATGAATCCACCCGAGAACCACGGATCTATCGGCGGGAAAGTCGTGCTGCGCAGCACGCCATTCAAATAGGCGAAGTCCATCGGTTTCTCGCCGCCCTTGTAAGGATGCCACAAATCAGGATTGGTCAGACGCACGAAGACCATCAGTAGGAATGAGGCAAAAGCCAGCAACTCTATCCAAGCCAGCCGCCGCCAATGCTCGCGCAGGAAGCCCAACAGAGCCTCGCGATTGCGGTAGCCCAGCAGCGCGCTCAACATGGTGAAGAACAGCAGCGTCAAGGCGACCCCGGCTTGCGACCACAGCGGGATCTTCAGGCTGGAGGCCGCCCAAGCCAGCCAAGCCATCAATAGCAAGCCCGCCAGTTTGCTCAAGCTGTAGCCGCCATCGGCCAGCTTGGGCAAACTGGCGAAGACTAGCGGGAACATCAGCGCGCCGATAATGAAGATCGCCCCATACCAGACCGCCACGCCGACGAGTTGGTTTGTATTGGCGAGGCTGTCGCTGAAGAATCGCTGCGACCAGGTGCCGCCTTGAGTCTGCGTCTCGCGTTCGGCTGGCGTGAACATCAGGGCGGTCGGCGCTTTCTCGGCATCGCTAAGACTCCAGTAGAACACGCCCAGGGTCTGCGCCTGGTCTTCGTTGCCGCGTAATTCCTGGTGCTGCAGCAGGGAGACTTGACTGAGAATAGCTTCGACCCTGGCTTGCGAATAGTCGGCTCGTTTGCGGAAGATGAAAACGGCGGGATGGTCGTAGACATGGAAAGCTTCGTCAGCTTCCAGTTCGTTGAGCCAGGCCGGCGAATCGTAAGTGGGCAAATGCTGGTCGGATACCCGCCAGGGACCCCATTCAAAAGGCTGGTCGAAGCTGCGAACCAGTTCATAGCCCAGTTCGCCAGCGAAGAGCTTCTGATAATAGAGTGTCGTTAGGGGCCAGCGCATTTGGTTGCGCGGCAAGGGATCGTAGAAGCGGTTGCTGGCGATGGTGAGATAATCGCCAATTTCCAGGCTTCGCAAGAGGTCATCGCGCTTGATTTGATCGTCGACCGGATAGGACATGATTTGGTCTACCGAGTTGACCAGCCCGTACCAGGCTTGCGTGCCGCGGCATTCCAGCGGACGGAAATAACCCGCCGGCAGATCGTCCGCCAGGCTCATGCCTTCCGGCAGCTCGCAAGTATGGATGCCCGTGAGGCGGTTGTCCCAGGCGCCTTCCACCAGCACCACCGAAGCCGAGCCGATGACATCGCCGCTGCCCGGCGCGATTTCGATTTCAAAGGTGTAGGTCCGCCCGGCGACCACTTCCAGCGGGGTCGCGAAGGAGATGTCGTAGGGGTCGCCCAGCAAGTGATTGTCGCGGGGCAGGTGGGCGCGCAGTTCGGCTTCAGTAGACCCCGGCATGCCACTTTCATTGTACAGGCGGATGATGATGTGTTCCGGTTCAGCATCGTCGTGAGGGTCGAAGAGGTGCGGCGCATGTACGGACGAGATTGTGCCGCTGGCGGGCGCGGTGAATGCCTGTCGCTGCGGCTGATTTTCGCGATAGTGGTTGACGCCGTTGTAGGGCAATCCCTCGAAACCGGGCAGGGAGATACCTGAATTGTGAAAGGCGATGTTGATCAGTGGTACGCTGTCATCCACGCCGTCAACGCGCATGGCGAAATCACCCGGCGCCTCCTCAAACAGATAGCGCGAGCCCTGCACCAGTGTGGTCTGATGCTGATACATGCCGCCGCGCATCAAGCCCCAAATGACAGCGAAAGCGATAGCGAATCCCCCCAACACGACAACGCGAGCTCGCCGATATCCAGGCAGCACAGCCGCGACCAGCAGTACGAGACTCAGCAGAATGGCAGTAATGGCGGTGGCATCGACTGCGCTGGACAATGCGTGAACCCAGCCAACCGCGCCAAAGAACAAACCCAGAATCAGCAGCAGCAGCGCCGAGATGGGCGGTCCCCGTTCCGCGGATTGCGCTCGCCGCCACAGCTCAACCAGGCACCAGCCCACCAATACCGCCAGCGCGCCATACAACGGCAAGTAATAACGAATGGTCATGGCGAAGAGCCGCGCCATCCAAATCGTGTATCCGCCCACCCAGACCAGCAATAGCAGATGTTGAGTGCTAGCTTTGCCCAGGCGCAGCAGACGCAGAGCCGACCAGCCCCAGCCAAACCAACCCAGCAGCCCAAATGTGATGCCCATGCCCCAAAACAACATGTCCTTCATCGGGTGAACAATCGACGACTTCGCCAGCCATTGCCAGTTGGGCGGGAACTCCTGCGGGCTGGACACCGTGACGCTGACGCGCTGCATATTCTCGAGCCAGCGATCGTTAGGCAGGATGTCGAAGAAGCCTGGTCCGGCAAAAGCGTAGGGATTGAACACGCGGAAAGCCAAAAAGGCGCCTAAGCCTGCCAAGACCAGACCAATGACATGATGGACAAGGAGGCGGCTGCGCAGTTTGCGGCTAAGGCTTGGGCTCAGCGCGGGGGAGGCCTGAACGGCGGCAGCCAAGACGATGATGCCGGCCAATGGCGCCAGGTTGATGCGACTGGCCACTGCCGCGCCACAAGCGATGCCGAACCACCAATACGCGCCATGTCTGCCTCGCTGCTGCGCGCCCACCGCGAAGTAGAGCGCTGCCACCACGAAGAAACAGGCGATGCTGTTGACTGTGCCAAAGTGCGCCAGTTGAGCCGCCAGCGGCGACGATGCATAGAAGAGCGCCGCCAGCAAAGCAACCCGGCGGCAGTGAATCCGCTGACCCAGCAGGAAGACGAGGACGATCGCCAGGTTGTCGAAGATCATGCTGATGCCGCGCCAGACCAGGTGCTGCGTCAAAAAGTCGAAGAATGGCAAGCCGGCATCCGTGCCCGCGCGCAAGATCTCGCTGCCGAAGTGCGCCATGAAGATCGGCAGAGTGCCATAGACGAAGAAAGGCTGCGTGGCGTTGTGCGGGTTCAATGGCGAGCAGCGACTGTCAAAATAGCCACCGGTGCCCCCGCTGTTTGGATGGAGGTGTCGGCAGCGCAAGCGCTGCAGGTCTGTCGATGTGATGGTCTCGGCAGCGAAGACGCCGTCGACTCTGGCGGGCGTGGCGGCGCGGACCAGCAGCGCATCGATCTGACGGCCGCTCAGCGCATTTTGAGCGTCTGTCATGGTGGTGAACTTGACGATACCCAGTCCATCGACCAGCCAGTGCGCTGCATCGGCCGCAAAGCTGCCAGCCACCGCCCCCAGACGCAGCGACGGCGTGTTCAGGATGTCATGGTGTGTGCGGATATGCAGGCTGTCGGCATGGACGAGCAACTGCTGCTGCGGGAAGTTGACCTCGTCGGTGGTGAAGCTGTTGTCGCCACCCAAATGCGGCAGCGCCAACAGCGTTAGAAACAATTCGTCGGGATGCGTATGCGAATAGTCGTCCCAATTCTGCCCGACCAGACGCAACCCGCCGCCATACACGAGAATCAGCGCCAGCAGAACCGCCGTGGTGATCCGCTCGCTATTCAGCATGCGCTTCATGCTGCTTTGCCACACTGCGTTCACCCGCCTCCGCGCCATTATGCGTGCTCGTCAACGAAGTTCTGCAAGCCTTGTTGCCCCAGCGCCGGCACGCGATACACATAGAAGCCGCGCTGGGGATGATGCGTCTCGATAAAGAGACTTCTGCCTTGCGGGAACCATTCTTCCAACAGAATCGGCGCTTCGCTATCGTGCATAGCGTAGAAAATCAGCAAGTCGCGTTCTGGGATCAGCTGCCACTCATCACGCCGCATAAAATTGCGGCCTATGAGATGTGGCAAATCCCAGATGAAGGCGCCATTCTCAAAGAACATGATGCCGGATTCGATGCCGACAGCGCGGTGATCCCACCAGTGCGGCATGGCGGCGACGAAGGCATTGCCGTAAGCGCCGTCGCTCTCCACGAATCCCCGCAAGACAGCGCCCGCTTCCACATAAGGATGGGACGAGCGATTGAAGTTGTCTGTGAAGTAGCCGAAATAATAATTGGTGTTGTATTCATTGGCGGCCAAAATCACCAGCGCGCCAAAGCCAAAACCCGCCAATATGCCCAATGTCCGGGGCAGACAGCGGTACAACTGCCGACAAAACACCGCCAAGGGCAGCGCCGCGATCAGATAGCTGGGCGTGATGGCTGTGTTGCCGCGGGTAAGGCTGGGCACTTCAATAGAAAAAGAAAGGGCAAGCGCCGACGGCAGCATCGCAAAGAACAAAAAGACCGGCACATACCAGACGAACGGGTCGCGCGTCTTCGCCATCAGCACAATCCAGGCCGCCACGCCCAGAGTCATGAAAGCGGCGGACACTGGGTCAAAGTGTGGCTCGTCCGGGGCACTGCTGATGAATGTCGCCTCGCCATTGTAGTGATACATCAAGAATTGATCGTGCCAGTTCTTGAGGAAGAGCGCGCCGCTCTCCAGCAAGAAGTCTGTGCGCTCCTCGGGCGAAGTGGGCATGTCGCCGAACATTCGTGTGCTGGCGCGTTGCAGGTACTCGTCGGGGTATTCAATCCAATAACGCATCAGCGGCATGAAGACGGTGAAGGCAATGCCCGCCAGCACCGCCAGATTCAGCAAATAGCTGGCGCGTTCCCGCCAGGAGAATCTGCGCACCAGCAGGGTCACCAGCAGCCCAGCCACGATAGAAGCCGGCATCATGCGCATGGCTTGGTAGCTGATTAAGCCGAAGCCCAGACAGAGGCCTGCCAGGACAAAGTGAGAACGGCGATTGCTGCGCAGCGCCCGCACAAAGAAAATCATGATGGCCGGCGTCCAGAACGAAGTCGCGCCGGTGCGCAAGCCCTGCCTGCCCAGCATCGCATGCCAAAAGCTGCCCGCCACCAGACCGAGCATGGCCAGCGCCACGATGATCGCCCATTTGCGATCGCGCTTGAGCTCTGCGAAGACTTCCACGGCAAACCAGAACATCAGCGGCAGCGACAGTATGGACCACAGCGCCGTCATGCTCTTCAACGCGAAATGGTCGAAGTTCATACCCTCCTGGCTGGCGAGGATGGAGAGCAAGTAGAAATGCAGTGGTTCGCGCCCGCCGATGTTCTGCATAAAGATGCGGTAATCGTCGAGATAGTATATTGAATAGGCGTCCTGGACTTTCTCGACCAGGTCGCCATACATATAGCGGGGATACTGATCCAACATGTCGTAGCGGAAGCTGAAAGCCAGGATCATCACCAGCGCGAAAATAAAGATCGCCCAGCGGTACTTGCGCCAGCGAATTCGCCGCAACTGGTCTATAGCATCCGATGCCCAGTCCAAGACATTCCAGCGCAGCGGCGCGAAGACAAAGCACCAGAGCAGCGCTGTGCCTAACCATACTTTGATGGCGTCCAGCGGGATGTAGTTGCCGGTCGAATTCACCCAGACAAACAGGCTGCCTGCACTGGCAGTTACGACCATCAGCTTGCGGAGAGGAGTGATCTCGCGCCAAATGGGCGGGCGCATGGCTTTTCGCTCTGTGATCAAGCTATGCGTTTCTATCGGAGATGAAGCCACTAGCCCCGCAGCCATCCGTCCGTGATGCCACCAATAGCTCAGGTTGATGAGCAGCCAGATTGCGCCGCCGGCGACAAAGCGCAGACCGGCGTGCAGCGCCATGCCCACGGATTGTTCGGCGGGCGCGTTCAGTGATGTCGCTAGCAGGAATGCCGCGTTGATCCACAGGAGCGCCGGCACGACGCGCGCCAGCCAACGCAATCGCCCCGGCAGGTCAAGCGCCAGCCAGCCGTCTCGCAGCTGCTCCCGGTTGCCGATGACTTCCGCCAGCAGCCAGAGCAGAAATCCCGCCCACAAATAAGGCGCGGCGTATTCAAATGAAAAGTAGTTCGCGCGTGGGATATCCGGTGTGCCGCGCGCATAGACGCTGCCGATCCAGGCAAAAGAGATAGCCGCCGCACACAGCAGCAGTTGCAGATATTTGGGCTTGAGCAGCCACTCGTAGCTTCTTTGCGATTCGCCCCCGCGTTCTGCCCTGCCGGCTGGTTGCGTCCAGCTTGCTGGTAGAGCCGCGCTTGTCCCTGCTCCAGTGGCGCTGCGCAGGCACCGCAAGGTCGCCGCCGGCTTCTTCAGCAAGAGCCCGATTAACTCCGCGACCGTCAACTCCTGCAAGGCGATGTCGCGGCTTTTAGCGTTCGCTGGCGACGCCTCGCCCGCAGCCGAGGCTTCCGCCTTGTCATCCTTGCTCGGGGGCGGCTGGATTTGGCTCACTGCTGCGCCCCTCTCTCACATTGCTGCGACAGATACAGTGAGATTCCAGCTGCGCGGGAGAAATTTCGAGCCCAGTTGCGCCCGCAGGGGTCAACTGCTGGCATGTTCGCGAAATAGTCTTTCATAGCGGCAGATTGTCTCGTCGAAAGAAAAGTCGCGCGCGATAGCTTGCCGGGGCTTGGCATATTTGGCGGGCTGGTCGAGCACAGCCAGGGTCGCCTCGCCGATAGATTTATAGTCGCCCGCTTTCGCCAATTTGCCCATGCCTGTCATTTGCACCGGCACGCGACCGCCAGGGACATCTGTCATGACGACTGGCGTGCCGCAGAGCATCGCTTCGACCTGCACCAGCGCGAAGCATTCACTATCACTGGGCAGCACCAGCACATCGCAGGCGGCATAAAAATTCGCCAATTGCTGGCTGTCTCGGATAAGACCCAGAAAGACAAGCTGCGACCGGTATTTCTGAACCAGGGCTTGGTGCCGCTGCCAGGTGCCTTCATAGGGTATGTCATACTCGCCGGCCAGGACGATGCGGGCTTTCGGGTATTTGCGATTGACGATATCCAGCGAACGAATCAGCAGGTCGGGGCGCTTTTCTTGCACAAAGCGTCCGGAAAAACCAATCACAGGTCCGCCATCGTGCTGCCATTCCTGGCGATTCTGCTGCGCGCAGGCGAGGTTAGGCTCGGGGATTTGTATTGGCGGGAAGATAATCTGCACTTTGTCGCGGAAGGGCAGCAGATAATAGGAGTTGTCGGCATAGTCATGGCTGTAGCCGACCAATTTCGGGATACGTCGCGCCATGTACTTGTAGAAGGCGAACATCACTTTGGTGATGAAGCTGTTGAAGAGCCCGCTCGGCAAGATGAGATCGCCATGGTGCGTGGCGATGACCTTGACGCCGGCCATTCGCGCCAGGAGAGCTACCAGAGCTGTCTCCAGCAGTGGGATGTGAATGTTGACGATGTCGTGCTGGCGGATCAGACGGTTTATCGCCCAGGGATAGGTCGGCATGATGAAACCGCGGCTGACGCGAATCGGCGCCCAAAGCCGCACTACGCGAACGCCATTGACCCAAGTCTCGCCGCGCGGCAGCGACTTGCTGTGCTGCGATGCGACTACGGTTACCTGATGCCCGCGTTGCGCCATAGCCTCCGCCACCATCCGTACATAATTGGTCAACCCAGTGGAATGTGGGGTGTAATACAGCAAGATGATGAGGATTTTTAGCTTGCGACTCCCGCGATTCTGCGAGTCGGTCATAATCTCTCGCTGCGCCCTCCGCCCGAAGTCGCATCCATCGGCAGAGCGCCGAATGGTCGGTCAATGAGCCCGCAGTATCGCATACATCGGCTGTAGCGCAACGGCAAACTGCTGCGGCTGGGCGCGCAGGCAGGTCAAACGGCGCTGAGCAACTTGACACAGCTCCAGCAAGCGCCTATACTGGCTGGCAAGCGCGGGTATAGCTCAGTCGGTAGAGCGGCTGCTTCCCAAGCAGTAGGTCACGGGTTCGAGTCCCGTTACCCGCTTCAAGCGCGTATTGCCCACGAAGCAGTGGGCTTTTTCTGTGCCTCGCCTATTGACTCGCGCGGGATTGGATAATAGCATGGACGCGCGACAATCCAGCAACAGCAAGCAGCGCGTGGCAAGTTCAGCGCGCCAAGGAGCGCAACACCATGTCAGACTACCAACTCGCCGCCCAAACGCGCCAGGCGCTAGGCAAGAAGAATCGTCAGCTGCGTCGCCAGGGTTTCGTGCCCGGCATCGTCTACGGTCCATCGACTACGCCGTTGAGCGTGCAGTTCCTCTACCGCGATGTAGAAGTTACGCTGATGAACGCCGGCGGCACCAACCTAATCGATATTGAGGTAGAGGGCGCGGTCTATCCGTCGCTGGCTCGCGAAGTGCAGCGTGATGTCGTACGCGGCGATATTTTGCATGTCGATTTCCTGGCGGTGGATCAATCCCAGCGCATCTCGGTGGAAGTGCCGATCGTGATGGAGGGCCTCAGTCCAGTTGTGGCCGCCCGCGAGGGCATCTTGATAACGGGGCGAAGCTCGCTGACGCTGGAAGTTTATCCCAGCGATATCCGCGACCGTATCGTCATCGACTTGTCACAGTTGATGGAACTGGGCGACGAAGTGCTGGTGCGCGATTTGACCTTCGCCGAGAGCGTCACTGTGCATAACGACCCTAACGAGATGCTGGCGAAGATCGTGCAGCCGGCGGCCGCGCGCGCCGAAGAAGACTTGGAAGACGAAGAGGGCGACACTGAAGGCGAAGAGGGCGAAGAAGCTGAAGAGACCGACGAATAGGTCCCTGTCAGAGCAGTACGCCGTCATATTGCGTCTCTTGATTGCCATCTGTATTTTCAAGCTCGGGCTTTGACGGGTCGGATTCGCCGCGCATGATGGCGATGCCAGCCACCTCGTCATCTTCATCAATATCCATCAGGATGACGCCTTGGGTATTGCGCCCGATCACGCGGATTTCGGCGATCTGCGTGCGCAGGACCTTGCCTTTTTCGGTAATCAACATCAGCATCAATTTGTCGCCGTGGCGGACGCTGCGCACCGCCACGACAGGTCCCGTGCGCTGGCTGATCTTCTGTGTGACCAAGCCGAGACCGCCGCGCAACTGCACGCGGTAATTTTCCAGCGGCGTCACCTTGCCCAAGCCCTTCTGCGTCGTCACGAGGATATGCGTATCGTCGGCGTCGATGACATCCATGCTCACTACGAAGTCGTCCTCGCGCAGGTCAATCCCGCGCACGCCGGCCGCCTGCCTGCCCATGGCGCGCACATCGCTCTCGTGAAAGAGGATGCACTGCCCGGCCGCGGTGGCCATTAGCACTTGCTGGTCACCATCGGTGCGCTTGACCCAACTCAGCGAGTCGCCCGGCAGGATGGTCATGGCTACCAAGCCGCTGGGGCGGATGGTCCTGAATTCGGCCTGTTCAACGCGCTTGATCTTGCCCTTGGCTGTAGCCAGCACAAAGTAGCCGTCATCGTCGTCCGCCTGGTCTTCCGGCAAGGCGAAGATGGCGCTGATCTTCTCGTCGCCTTCCAGCGGCAGAATACTTTGAATCAATGTGCCGCGTTTTTCACGCGCGGTGTCGGCGATTTCATAGGCGAGGCAGGAATAGACGCGCCCGCGGTCGCTGAAGAAGAGGATGGTGTCGTGGCTGTAGGCGAAGAAGACATCCAGCAGGGCATCGTCATCTTTCAGCGACATGCCTTTCATGCCTTTGCCGCCACGCCGCTGTTGCCGGTAATGACGCGCCGCCACCCGCTTGATGTAGCCATTTTCTGTCAAGCTGATGACGACATTCTCGCGCCGGTAGAGGTCGCCTTCATCAAAGTCGACATTGCCATAGACGACCTCGGTTTTTCGCTCATCGCCATAGGTCTCGGCGATCTCCTGGATATCATCGCGGATGAGCTGCAGCACCTTGCCGGGTGAAGCCAGCAGGTCTTCCAGATACTCAATGCGCGTTTGCACCTGAGCATATTCGTCTTGCAGTTTCTGCTGTTCCAAAGCCGCCAGCCGCCGCAACTGCATGTCGAGAATGGCGCTCGCCTGGATTTCGTCCAGCGCGAAATTGGCGATCAATCCGGCGCGCGCCGCCTCCACATCCGGCGAGCTGCGGATGGTTTGGATGACGGCGTCGATATTGTCGACTGCTTTCAACAAGCCGCTGAGCACATGGGCGCGGGCGCGCTGCCGCTTCAGGTCGTACTGCGAGCGCCGCACGATGACCTCGCGCCGGTGTTCAATGTAGACGCGCAGACAGCGTTTCAGGCTCAGGGTGCGCGGCTCGCCATCGACCAGCGCCAACATCTGAATGCTGAAGACGCTTTGTAGCTGTGTATAGCGTTGCAGTTGGTTGAGGACGCGTTGGGGCTGGGCATGCCGTTTGAGCTCGACCACCAATCGAAGCCCCTGCCGGTCGGATTCGTCGCGCAGGTCGCGGATGGCTTCGATGCGCCCGTCGCGCACCAGGCTGACGATGCGCTCGATGATGGTCGACTTGCTTAGTTGATAAGGAATCGAAGTGAAGACGATATTGAAATTCTCTCCGCGCCCCTCTTCAAAGTGTGAATTGGAGCGGACGACCACGCGCCCTTTGCCAGTGGCGTAGGCTTCTCGCAGCTCGTCGCTGACTACAATAGTCGCGCCGGTGGGGAAGTCCGGACCTTTGACGAACTCCATCAGGTCGTCGACGGTGATTGAATCGATGTCCTCGTAATTGTCAATGAGATAAGTGATGGCAGCCGCCAACTCGCGCAGATTGTGCGGTGGGATGTTGGTCGCCATGCCGACTGCGATACCGCTGGCGCCATTGAGCAGCAGATTAGGCAGCCGTGCCGGCAGGACGCTGGGTTCATCTTGCGTCGTGTCATAATTCTCGACAAAGTCGACCGTATCCATGCCGATGTCGGTGAGCATTTCCCCAGCGATATTCGCCATTCGCGCTTCGGTGTAGCGCATAGCCGCGGGTTTGTCGCCATCCTGGCTGCCGAAGTTGCCCTGTCCATCCACCAGGGGATAGCGCAGCGAGAATTCTTGAGCCAGCCGCGCCATAGCATCGTAAATCGCTTGATCGCCATGCGGGTGATACTTGCCCATCACCTCGCCGACCAGTCGAGCGCTTTTCTTGTAGGCGCTGCCGGGCCGCAAGCCCATATCGTGCATGGCATAGAGGATGCGCCTGTGTACTGGCTTCAAGCCGTCGCGGGCATCAGGCAGGGCGCGCGCCACAATCACGCTCATGGCGTAACTCAAATAGCTGCCGCGCATCTCCTCATTGATGGCGACGCTGCGGATTGTGCCAGCGAAGTCTTCGTTGTCGCCATAGGTGTTTGTCGTCGTATCGTCCATAAAACGCGGCTGTCCGTCCCTCAATTTGCTGCTGTTGCGCCTTCGCGATTGTCAAGCGCAAGTGTAGCACAGGGCGGGGATTCGCGCTATATTTGTAACCTGTGACTGCCTGGCAAATTGGTATAATAATTCTGGAACGGCGCGGATGTATCGGTCTGGCGGACAACTTTGACGCTGGCAAAGCGTGAACTGGCAAACTTATACCCCAATTTGTTGCCCTGTGATACTTTTGCGATATACTTGTTATGACGGCACTCGGCATTGCGAGGAGCTGGGGAAGGAGGCGCGATTGCCGCATGAGTTTCATTCGGAAACTGAAGTAGGCTTTCAGGAGGTTTGTTGTGGATAACGCAAAAATGATGAGGGGAATTATACCGGGCATCATGGCTGGGTATATATTCCTGGCATTCGCCGGTCCGCCTATGATGGACATGGTCGGCGGGATGATTGGAGCGGACGCCTTTATTGGCTTCATCCTCCACATCATCATCAGCGCTGTGATTGGCGCCCTGTATACGGGGCTTTTCGTCGAATATGTCAAGATGGAGAACCCGCTGTTGAACATCGCAGTAGGCGGGCTCATTTATGGTGTGATCTGGTGGATTCTGGGCGGGCTGATCATTATGCCAGCGATCGCCGGCGGCGAACTGCTGCAGATTTCCCTCACTGATCCCAGCTTCTTCGGGCACATTGTCTTCGGTCATGTGCTGGCATTCCTGGTGGTCTTGCGCGATGGCGCGCTGGGCATGGACAGTTAGCCAGCCAGCAGACAGAAACAATTCCCAAAGCCCGGGTTGGCAGGCAGCCAGTCCGGGCTTTTGATTCCTAAGGATCGCCCTGCCAACCTTTGCCAATCAGTGTGAACAGCGTCTCGGCATGCTGCGCATCAAAGGGCGTATCGGCGCGGGCGAGGTCAACAAAGGGCGAGCGCAAAGCCAGCCGTCCGGTGCTCATATCCGTCCATGCCGCCATTTCGTCTAGGTCGGGCCTCACATCCACCGCCAGCGCCGGCGGATTCTCGCAGGCGTAGTCAGCGCAGCCTTGTGCAATCCAGCGGGAAAGCGCATCGCCCAGTTGCCGCGCGAATAGCTGGTCAGCCTCGTGGTAATGCACGGTCACGGTAGCCTGCTCGTAAGTCCGCTTCTCACCCCAGAATTCAATGTCTGGCGCGGTATGCCGCCAGCCGGTTGCGCCACGCTCATAAAACCACAGCCGCGCGTATGGCAAGCCGTATCGGTCTTCCCGCACGAGCACACGCGCTTGCTCGCCATCAATCGTCACTGACAGGATATCGCCCGTCAGGTCAATTACGCCCGCTGCTTTCAATTCTTCGTAGCTATCAAAATGCGCCGCCTGTGTCTGCAGCCAGTTGTCGTCGCCGCTTTGGATATTGAGATAAGTGTCGCGATCGCCGATGCGCAAAGCCGCCACTTCCGCGCGCACGGTGTCTTGCAACTGCTGGGCGATTTCGGTTTGCACTTGGATCAATCGCAAGTGCAGCGCCAGCGCGCCCAGACCCGCGGCAAGCAGCAGCAGCGCGATCAACAGTAGCATGCGGCGCAACTGTCGGCGGCGTTGGCGGCGGAACAGCGGATCTTCGCCATCGGACTGGTCGATCTTGTCCGCTTCTACTTCCCATTCAAACTGGATGCGGCTCACGGCGCGCTGCCTGTCGTTTGCCCAAGCGCAAGGTCGCCAGCGTAGATGACATGGCGCTGTCCAGCGTCGTCCAGCAGCAGCAAGGCGCCGTCACTGCGCACATCGAGCGCCGTGCCCGCCACGCCATTCGCTACCACGCGCCGATTCAGCATATTCAATCGCCCCCGCCAGGCGTCAAAGAGCGCATCCGAGTCGATATTGCGATACCAGTAACAGATTCGCTCCATCAACTGGCTGGCCAGTTGCACACGGCTCAGCCGATTTCCCAAGGCAGTTTCCAG
This sequence comes from Anaerolineae bacterium, assembly GCA_034420985.1. Classification (GTDB taxonomy): domain Bacteria; phylum Chloroflexota; class Anaerolineae; order Aggregatilineales; family Phototrophicaceae; genus UBA6055. The sequence goes on from DAOUKU010000070.1 coordinate 116,030, forward strand.
GCTGATGGCAGTGTTCTCCAGCGCCGTGCCGGTGAAATCAACGCGTACATTCACGCCGATGCCGAGCACAACCCCCTGCAGTTGCTCGCCCGACCAAAAGGCTTCTGTCAGTATGCCACTGACTTTCTTGCCAGCGATTTGCACATCGTTGTGCCACTTGATGCCGATGTCGCCGCAGCCGAGCCCTTCCGCCAGCTCGCAGACCGCCAGCCCGCCCAGCATCGTGACGCGGGGCAGGCAGTCGGCCTTCGGGCGCAAAATCGTCGAAAGCGCCAGAGCGACGCCTGGCGGATTGTGCCACAGTCGCCGGTGGCGGCGTCCACGGCCTGCAAGCTGCTCATCCGCGATGACCACAGCGCAATCCGGAGCGCCATCGGCCAGCCAGTCCTTGGCGACATCGTTGGTGCTGCCGACGCGCTCGAAAAAGCGAAATGGCATGGAAAGCGATTCCGCCAGCGTTTCCTGCGACAAGCTCATCCTGGGGCGACTCCTGGGCTCATTCTGCGCATTGTAACAGACGGGCGCGCCGCTAGAATGGGCGCATCCCCCAGACAACAGCGAGCTCATTGTGAAGCAACTGTACAGTCCCTGGCGTATGAATTACATCAAAGGCGGTCCTAGGAAAGACGGCTGTATCTTCTGCGAGATGGTGCAGCGGGCCGACGACGCGGGCGAGACGCTGCTTGTCGCGAGGTCAGCGCATAACTACGCCGTATTGAACCGCTATCCCTACACATTTGGGCATTTGCTGATCGTTCCCTATGTCCATCTGTCGTCGCCGGAACTTATGCCCGCGGAGGCGCTGACCGACCTGGCGCTGATGACGAATCGCGTGCTGCGGGTATTGCGGGAAATCGTCGCTCCGGACGGTTTCAACATCGGCGCAAACATCGGCTCGGCAGCGGGCGCGAGCATTGCGGCACATTATCATTTTCACATCGTGCCGCGCTGGAATGGCGATGCCAACTTCATGACCAGCATCGGCGAAACACGGACGATCCCAGACACCTTGCCGAGCATCCAGCGGCAACTGCGCGACAAATGGGAAGAACTCTACGGCGCGAGCTAGCTTTCGTCTTGGCTGCCTTCGCTATTTTCGCCCTCTTCGGCTTCGGGACTGGGCTCGGGGGTTGGCGTCAGCGCCAGCACTTCCGCGGCGCTGCCCCAGTCGATGGCATAAGCATCCAGCGCGGTCTCCGCGTCTGCATCAGCCAGCGCCTCGTCGCTGTCTTCCAAACTGTCTTCCAAGTCGCCTTCAGCTTCCGGTAGTTCGCCTAGCACCTCTGTTTCCGCTGCTGCCGAGGCGATGAATTCGGCTTTCGGGTAGCCCGGCTCATCTTGGAGGTACAAGCCGACTACGACGCGGTGATCCAGCATCTTCGGCCTGCCGGGAAACTGGTGGAAAGTGACGAAGGTTTCTCCCCAGCGCCAGTAACGAGTAGGCAAACGCGGCGGGGCATCGGCTTGCGTCAGGATCTCGCCATCCTCGTCCAGCATATGTGCGAAAATGGTGTAGTCGTCATCCGGCGCCGAGTCGGCTTTCCAGTGCAGCCCGATCTCGTTGCGTTCGAAGTTTAACTGGTAACCCTCCAGCCGGATAACTTCGTCGAAAACTGGCTGCGAGTCGATCGGGATCTCGTTGAAAACGCTGGCGACGGACTGCTGGCGCATGGATACAACCGCGCCGATATCCAGCAGAACGGGGTCAATCGCCCCCCCGCTGGCGTCCGTGGCGCGGATGTCGCTCCAGAAATCGCCATTTGTCCATTCCACATGCAGGTCGAAGGGATAGCGTCCGTAGGCTGCTGCGCTGATGGGGATGAGGTACTCGTCGGGGTATATCGTGCCCGCTTGCCAATTGGATGTGCGCAAGCTGCCTGCGCCGGGATAGGTCGCATAGCTGCCGATGGTCTGCTGGTTGTCGTCCACCAGGCGCAGCAAAACGCTGAGGTCGGATTTGGACTGCTCGCGCACCTGCCAATACAGTGTGAAGCGCACTTGATCGCCTGCTGAGTAGCGTCTGTCAGTGCGCTCATAGGCAATCAAGGCCACATCGCCAAACTCGGCGTAGACCGTGCGCGCGCGCGGCGGCAGGTCGTCGATGGGCTTTGGCGCGCTGTATTGCCCGGCGATCACGGTCAGCGGCGCCAGGAATGCCACTACGCCTAGCGCTCGCAGTTGCCACAGCATGGTATTGTGCAGCAATTCCTTGGGCACTGCGTCCCCAGCGCGCACGAAATCCAAGCTGGGCGGGCGCAGAGAAAACACCAACCACCACACCGCTTCTACCAGACCCACCGCCAAGACCGGGCTGACCACGGCAATCAGCGGGAAGAGCACGCGCCCCTGTGTAACTGGCGTCAGCGCGCTAAGGTACATGACACCCAATGTCAACAGCGCCAGCGCCAATACCAGGGTCAGCAGGTGCGCCAATTCGTAACGAGCGTAGGCGAAGTCGCTGATGGCCAACAACTGCAAGATAAGAAAAACGCAGCCAGTGAAACTTAGCAGGGTAACCAGGTCCAACAGCACATAGAATACGCCGGTCAACTGGATATTCGCCGCGCCAAAGAGCCCCCAGAATGACATCCGGAACTGCTGATACTCGGCGAAGAGGTCCGCCAGATCGAAGTACATCCCGCGTGTGCTAGCCAGAGTCGCCTGCGTGATAATGCCCAGCGGTTCGCCATAGAGCTGCAAATTGCGCGCCACCCACCAGCCGCAGATCAATAGCCAGCAGACGAGCAGACCGCCCAGGAGGATCAGTAGGCCGCGGCGGTCGCCAGTCTTGCGAAAGACCAGCAGGGCAGCAGCCACAATCACCGGCAGCAGGATCAGCGAAGTTACTTTTGTCAAGCAAGCCAAGGCAAAGAGCAATGCGAGAACCAGGCTGGCGCGCGCAGAGAAGCCATTGCGCAGCGTGCGCAGCAGCAAAAAGACCAGCGCGCCGTTCAGGCACATGGCCAGACTGTCATTGTTGACCGAGGCGCTGACGAAGATGAACATGGGGTTAAGCCCGGTAATGGCGGCGGCCACGAAAGCCACGGTCGGCCTTTGCGGCGCGATCAACGCGCCGATTCGGTATATGAAGACGATTGTGCCGACTCCCAGCGCCAGCCCTACCCCGCGCGCCAATAGCACGGCAAAACTGGCGCCAGCAAGCTGCGGGGAATCTTCTTCATGCACAACCAGGTTTTTGTTGCCGTAAGCGCCGGGCGCATCGGCAAGCACATGTGGGTTTAGCTGCCGGAGTTGTGCGGCGTCCTCCAGGCTGAATGGCGATGTGATGGCGGCAATGGCCAGGTAATAGAGAGGCGGCTGGCTACCATGCTGGCGGTAGAGCGTATCCCGCTGCGACAAGTCTTGCGCCGGCAGGCTGCCGGTGGCACGCACATGCTGCACATAGCCGAAGTGCCAAATCTCGTCGCTGGCTTCCAGCACTGGCGTGGCGAGCAGGTACAACATGCCGAAAATGGCATAGAAGCCTAGAACCCATTGCAGCGGGCTCAAGGGAATATTCAGCGAATCCAACCATCGCCATGCAGCCACGATAACCGACAACGCGCGCATTGCGAGCAGCGACGCCACCGTCCGCAGCGTGGTGATTCCTTGGTTCAATTGCGATACCCTGGCTCGCATAACTTCGTCCAAATTGCCAGCGATCTCAATTGCCGGCAGCCGCGAACATTTCCCTGGCGCCTTCTACATAGCTCAGCGACTGATGGCGAAAGTAGGTGTTGTAGAGCTCGGCGTAGTGCCCGCCTACACGCAGCAGTTGCTGATGACTGCCTTCTTCTATAATAAGGCCTTCGCGCAAGACGATGATTCGGTCGGCGCTTTCGACTGTGCTGAGGCGATGGGCGATGAGGATAGAGGTGGAACGCGCCAGAATCAGCTCTATGGCGTCTTGAATTTGCGATTCAGTGAAGGGGTCGATGCTGGCGGTAGCTTCGTCCAGGATGAAAATGGAGGGCTGCTGCACCAGCACGCGCAACAAACTCACCAACTGGCGCTGCCCCAAGCTTAGCTTTGCGCCGCGCTCGCCAACATCGCTGTCCAGACCGTCTGGCAGGCTGTCCAGCCACTCGCCATTGCCGATACTTTGGGCAATGCGCGTGATTTCATCCAGCGTCGCGTCCGGATTGCTGTAGCGGATATTGTCCAGGACTGTGCCGCTGAAGAGAAAGGGCTGCTGCGGCACAATGCCTAAGCGCATGCGGTAAGACGGCAAATCCAGCGATCGGATGTCCATGCCGTCAATCAATATTTGCCCTTGCTGGAATTCATAATAACGGGTGATCAGCTTGGCGATGGTGCTCTTGCCAGCGCCCGTATGCCCTACAAAGGCAACATTTTCGCCCGGTTTGATATCCAGGCAGAAATCTCGCAGAACCGGCTCGCCTTTTTCGTAGTGGAAGGAAACATTCTTGAACTGGATGCTCCCTTCCAGCTGGCTGACTTTGGCGCTGCCGATTTGCAGCACTGTGTTTTCCGCGTCAATCAACGCGAAGATGCGTTCGGCGGCGCTCAGTCCCTGTTGGAACTGACTCCAATACGAGGCCAGATTCATAAAGGGAAACCAGAATCGGTCGACGCCCTGAATGAAGAGATACCAGGCGCCGGCGCTGATTGCGCCAGCCATGACGGACTGCGCGCCGACCCAGACCACAATCGAAAGCGCCACCGCCAAGAGCACGCCCAGGATCGGAAATACAAAGGAGATCACGAAGCCGCGCAGCAGATTCGTGCGGTAGTTCAGATTGTTGACAGCCACAAATTCGCGGTAAATCATGCCTTCGCGACGGAAGTTCTTGGCGACGCTGATGCCGGCGACGCTCTCCTGGATATTATCATTGACCACCGCCATAGCCCGCGCGCCCCGCCGCGTAACGATTCGCGCCGCATAGCGAAATACCAGGGCGGCTATCACGACTAATGGCATCGTCAGCAGCAGCACGATGGTCAGCTCCACCGAGTAACTCAGCAGCGCCGCAAAGAGGACGATGACGCCCAGAAATTGCGACAGCACATCGCCGCCCATCAGCATGACATCGCCGAAGTCCTGCGTATCGCTGGTGATGCGACTGATAACGCCGCCGGATTTGTGCCGGTCGTAGAAAGCCAGATCGCGCTCGATGGACGCGGCAAAAGCGTCCTTGCGCATCTGGGCGACGATGCTGCCGATGATGACGACCATCAAACGCCGGCGCCCGTAGTTGGCCAGATATTCGGTTACCGCCACGGCTGCCAGCGCGGTCAACAGCATGCTCAGGGCGTCCCCGCTGGCTACCAGGTCATCCACAGCGGCGCTGATGATGATGGGTCTGGCGGCGCGCGTAATCGCCATGCCCAGGAAAGCCAGCAAACATATACCGAGTTGCAGTTTGTGCGCCCCAAGATACTGGCCTATGCGGCGGAAGAGATAGAGATCCGAGTACTGCCGGTCGTAGGCGTCGCCGTGCAAGCCGCTGATGATCCCCGCCACGGCTAGGCTCCCCAAATCGGACAGGCTGCGCTGCCCGCCGCAGAATAGCGATCGAAGATACGCCGATAGGACTGCGAGTTGCGCAGCAAATCCTGGTGATTGCCCTGCGCCACGACTCGCCCCTTGCGCAGCACGACAATGTGATCCGCCCAGCGAATCTGCGACAGCCGGTGCGTGATCAGCAGCGTGGTGCGCCCGCGGACCGCCGACCAGATCGCCCGCTGGATGCGATCCTCGGTGGCGCTGTCGATAGCGCTGGTGCTGTCGTCCAAGATGAGGATGGGCGGGTCGGTCTGGAAGGCGCGCGCTAATGCTAGACGTTGTCGTTGCCCGCCGCTCAGGGTCATGCCGCGCTGCCCAATGATTGTATCGTATCCCAGCGGGAAGTTGGAAATGAATTCGTGGGCTTGCGCCGCCTTCGCCGACTCGATGGTACTTTCCATGTCGATGCCGTCGCTGCCAAAGGCGATATTTTCGGCGACACTGCGGCTGAAGAGAAAGATGTCTTGCTCAATGATGCTGATTTGCGAGCGCAGCGCCTGAAGATTCCAGTCACGCACATCCACGCCATCCACCAGCACGCGCCCGCTATCGACATCATAGATGCGGTTGACCAGCTTGCTCAATGTACTCTTGCCGGCGCCCGTCTGCCCAACGATGGCGACCGTCTGCCCGGGTTGCACGCGAAAGGAAATCCCAGCAAGCGCTTCTTTGTCCGGCGTGTAGCCAAAGCTGACATTCTCAAAAACGATGCCGCCGCGGATGCTGCCCCGGTAGCCACTTTCGTTCTGGTCCAGCAGGGTGCGCGTCCGCATGACCTCCAGAATGCGAGTGGCGCTAGCAAATCCGGAGGCAATCCGCGCGGCTGTGAATAGTGAAATGAAAACGGGGAATTGGAAGAGCGTGATCAAACCGAGATAGGCGACGACTTGCCCCTCGCCGATAGCGCCGGCATTAAAGAGCAGCGCCGCATGCAGCAGCCCGCCAACATAAGCAAAGCCCAGCATCAGCAGCGAGAAATAGCGCGCTTCGAATTCGCCTTGCTCGATGAATTTGTCCCGCACCAATTCGGCAGCGCCGTCAAAAGCGCGCATCTCGGTCTCTTCTTGCGCCGCCCCCTTGACCACTTCCAAGCCGTCCAGCGCTTCCGCCAGACGCGCGTTCATGGCGCCGAAGCTGGCGCGAACCTGCCGGGCGATGGGGTTCAGGCGCAGGATGAAGTAGAGCTGCACGGCAATATGCACGACGATGAAAATCATCGGCACGAGCAGCAAATGGGGATGAATGCCGGGCGCATAAATGGCTGGCATGATGAGATACATATTGGCGCCGATGACCATGTTGATGCCCGGACTCATCATCAGGCTCATCTCGCGAACATCGTTGCTCACGCGGGCCATGGTCTCGCCAACGGGCTGGCTGTCGTGGTAACTCATGCTCTTTGCAAGCAGGCTCACATACAGCTCATCGCGGATATCGCGCTCAAAACGCTGGGCGAAGACATCAGCGGCGAAGTTGCGCGTGAAATGCAGCACGGAGCGCAGCATCTGCGATCCCATAATCAGCAGCACGCTGTTCAGCACCAAACGCATCGTCTCGTCATTTCGCAGCACAATGGCATCGAAGGCGCTGCCCAGCGCGCTCGGCACGACAGCCGCCAGAAATGCGTTGCAAAAAGCGCCCGCGATGATTGTCGCCGCTGCGATGCGGTGACGGCGCACATGCGACCATATGAAGCGGACTGGACTGTCGTGATTGGTCGCGATTGGCGACTGGACGCTGAACTCGGCAGCCATCTCAGCGAGGCTCCTTTGTCGTGATCTGGGCAATAAAAGCCGTCGACGGGCTAATGGTGGAGTATAGAGTAAAAGGAGTCACGCTGCTCACTCGACAATCAGGCGCGCAGGCAAAACGCCGATTTCGCCCTCGTGCACGGATCGGTCGCCAGAAACCGGCAGCCGCGCAATATCGCCGATTTCGCTGTCATAACGATATATCGCCAACCACAATTCTATCTCGCCCGCTGGCGCATCGGCTGGCAGCTGCAGCGCGCGATTGTCGATGATCGGCTGATTTGGCAGCCAACTGGATGTCGGCGCGAAACCAGCTTGAGGCGCTGAGTCATGTCCCTGCGCGATGACATGATGGGCGCTGGCTTCCGCTGCAAATAGGGCGATGGTGTAATCGTGCGCAAGCGGCATCTCTGTGTGCCATTGCAGCGACACTTCGATGCTTTCGCCCCTTCGGTAGCGATTTCCATTGGGCAGCGTGACATGCGCCAGCCTGATGTGTTCGCCGTAGCGCAGTTCCGAAGCGATGTCGCCGGCCAAGGGCGTGAAAGGATTGGGCGCGGGAGCGCGCGCGCTGTATTCCAGTAGGCGCACGGTCGGGTCTCTGTGCTCCAGCGAGACTTCCTGAAGCGGATGGGCATGCAGCGCCAGATAGCGCTCCAGCGGTCGATAGCTCCAAGCCATGAAAGGGCTGGTTTCCGCCAACAACCAGAGCCGATCGTGTTTTGATACCAGATGCTGGATGGCGCGGGCGCTCTGAACATCAAACCAGTCATTGGGATTCGACGAGTGGACGAGCGCTGGTTGCCTGTCGCTGGCAGCCTGGGCTGGCGGTCGCGGCAAAATGATGGGTCGCGGCTGCGCACTATCCAGGTGATTCATCACGAAACCGGCATAGTCGTCGCTGCCTAGGAGCAGGATGTCGTCCTGCGTCGCCTGCGTCGTGATATAGTCAAGCGCTTCCCGCAAATTCGTGTTATGCGACCGTGTACGCGGATCTTTGTCGTATGCCGCGCTTAAGTTGAGCAAAGTCAGCGGCAGGCACAGGAAAGCCAGTGGCAATGTCGCATGACGCCAGCGGTCAGATGGATTGCGCAGCATCCGCCACAGACAGCCGCCTATCACCAGGACATAAATGCCGAAACTGAGACCCCATATGGGCAAGTTGGCGCGCGTCCACAGGAAATCCAAGCCCAAATCTGCCCAGCGCTGTGGCGTCACAATCCAGCGAAAATACTGCGGCTCATACAGTGAAGGCGGCCACTCCGCCAGCGCTCCCGACTCAGCGGGCAAGGACTCGCCGTAATGCCCCCAGCCTAAGGACACGGCGCTGAATTGAATCCAGATGCCGTAAAGCAACAGCGCGATCCACAAGCCCGCCAGCGCCCGGCTGCGTTTAGTCAGCATGCGCTTGGCGATCGGCGCGGCAGCCAGCATCAATACCGGCAAGACTGGTGTCAAGAAACGCGGCGGGAAGCTCAAGCCGCCGAACCAGTGCCGCCCAGCCAGCAGCGCATGCCCAAACGCATAACCAGCCAGCAATAGGCAAATCATTGTTGCCAGCCGCATCCGCCCGCGCGAGAGTAGCGCGATGCAGCCAGCCACTGCCAGCAGCGCAACCGGCGATGTGCCCCAGACGCTGGCGCCCGGACTGAAAAGGTAGGCGCGCAGGGCATAACCCAAGTAGCTGTCGTCCAGTCCGATCTGGGCGATCGCTGTCTGCAGGAAAACTGGCAGGGGGTCGGCGAGCATGGCGATAATCAGCATGGCGATCAGCAGCGCCATCAGCAACAGGGACGACTTGCGCAGCCACCGCGGCTGATCAGCTTGCTCGGGAATCGCGAAATAGAGAGCGGCCGGCAGGGCAAAGACAGCCGAAAACTTCACCTGCACAGCCGAGTACAGCAGCGCCGCCGCCAAAAGCCAGCTGATAAAGCGCAGCCGCATTGCTCGCTTGCAGCCAACTTGCAGACACAGCAGTGCTGCCAGGATGAAGAGGCTCGTCAGCGGCTCGCGGAAGAAAGCCTGGCTGTATGCCCAGAGATTCGTCGCCAGTCCGGCGCTCAAGGCGACGATGACCGCCACCGCGTCGGAGTAGCGCATGGCGCGCAGAAGCAGAAATATCAGCCCGACGATCAGCGCGCTAACGATGATGTTGAATAGCCAGACAGCGTGGATATTGCCCAGGCGCGGCAGGGTCTGCGCCAGTTGCAGCAGAGGCAGGGCGAGCCGCACTTGCAGCTTCTCTTCTACATCATAGTGCGCCAGCGGCAGTTTGTCCTCCTCGCGGATGCGCAGCGCCAGCCCCGTCCAAGCCGATTCGTCCATTAGCCAGTCGCCATAGCGCGCCATACTGGTCACGGCGTCAAAGGCGCGCAGGGTGTCGCCCGATTGGATCACGGCGCGGAAGCTCAGTAGATACAAGCCCGTCATCAGCGCGCAAAGCAGCAGGCAAGCGCGCAGGCACTGGAAGAGCGAGTTGCGGGAGGGCATCGCGCCGGCGTCAGGGCGCGGCACTGCGCTCGTCGGCGCTGGCATGGATTATGGCAAATAGCGCATCGGCAATACGGTGCAGGTCGTCCGCCTTGATATGGCGGAAGGCCATGGCCAAGCGGATGAAAGCGGCATTCTGACTGTCTGCCACAAATTCGCTCAGCGCTGCCGTGGCGTCGTCGATTGCTGGCTCATTGGGCGCTGGCGGCTGAGCGGGCGTGCCTGCAGGCGCTTCCAGAAAATCACGCATGTCAACATGCAATGCTTGCGCCAGACCCGTCAAGTCGCTCAGCGGGATATCGCATCCGCCCAGTTCGCCGACACGCAGCATTTCCGTATCCAACGCGGTCTCGGCTACGACGGCATCCTGGCTCATAGCTTGTTTGTCCCGCGCCATCCGCAGCAGCACACCGATAATTCGCCCGCGCAGTAGTTGGTACTCGTCTCGTTTGGCGGGCGTCGGCTCGCCATTCAGGTAACCAGCGAGCAGCTCGACTTGCGGCAAGCTGGGCGACTCCGCGCCGAATTCCCAGGCCTCCAGGGTCTGCGGTGACACCTGCAGAAAGGCAGCGCATTCTTCCGGCGCGCGTTCCGCCGCCAGCCGGTGCTTTCGCAACAGCAGGCCCAGGATCTTGGCGCGCAGGCTTCGCGCTTCTGCCAGCGCTTCACGGGATGGCGCATGGGCTGGATCTGACTGCAGAGCCTCAATGGCGGCGCTGGCCAGGTCGGTTTCGATCATTCGGGTGCTCAATATTGTGTAGGAGGCATTATAGTGCTGGCTGACAGCAGCGGCAAGTCGCTTGCAGGCGGACTATGCGGCGTCTACAATGCCCGTCCAACTCATGCGCAAGGACAAATGCCATGCCCAACAAGGCGCATCACGAGATTAATCGCTTGTCGTGGAACGAAGGCACGAAAGCGCACAACAGCCACAAGGGCGACCAAGCGGTCTTCTTTCGCGCTGGCGGCAGCACGCTATTCCCCGAAGAGATCGCGCTACTGGGCGATGTGGCTGGCGCCGATTTGCTGCATTTGCAGTGCAATTGCGGGCAGGATACGCTGAGCATTGCGAGGCATCTTGGCGCGCAATGCAGCGGCGTCGATATCAGCGACGAAGCGATTCGCTTTGCCCGGCAGCTATCGCGAGAGGCGGAAATCGACGCCGACTTCCTGCGCGCGGATATCTACGATTTCTTTGCGGAAAACACGCAGCGTTACGATATCGCCTTTTCGTCTTACGGCGTGCTCTGCTGGCTTTCCGATTTGGACGCCTGGGGCAAGGGCATCGCGGGGAGTTTGCGGCGGGGCGGGCGTTTTTTGCTGGTGGATTTTCATCCCGCCTTCGCCATGTTTGCTGAAGGCTGGCGGCTGCAATATGACTATATGGGCGGCATCGTGCACGAGTTCGAGCATGGCGTTGGCGATTATGTCGCGCTGACTGGTAGCGCCGCGGAAACGGAAGACCTGAAGCCGGGCATGCGCGATTTTGTCAATCCTTATCCCGGCGTCGAGTACCAGTGGGGCCTTGCCGAGGTAGTGAGCGCCTTGCTGGATGCGGGCTTGACGCTGACACACTTACGCGAATACGACTATTGCAATGGATTCAAGCCCATGCCTGATATGCGCGAACTGGAGGGGCGGCGCTATGCCATGCCGCAGCGCCTGCCGCAGCGCTTCCCGCTGATGTTCAGCCTGGCCGCCGAAAGACAGCCCTAGCGCAGGGCTAGACGATCGTGTCGATGTCGATGGCGGACATCAGTTGCAGCGCTTTTTCCCGCATTCTGTCAGGCAGTCGAAAGTCCTTGCTGAAATAGGCGGATTCGGGCCAGCGATAATTCCAGGCGCGGTAGAAATCGGCGCGTTGGATATCCCGACTCAAGTTGCAGTCGAAACGCACAAGGTAACTGTCCGCCAAGGCTCCATCGTCATCGTGATGAATATGGGAAAGCCCCCAGGTGATGCCGCGTCGGTCGCTGCTGTCGTTGAAAGCGTCCGGCACATAAGGACCCGCGGCGACTGGCGGCACGGACACTTTGCCGACCACTTCGAAGTTCAAGCCATCGCGCGCGAACTGGACGGTATTTTTCTCGGGACCCTCGTGGCTGGTGATGGCGACGACGCCTTCTCGAAAGGGATAGAGAAAGGTCTCGTGTCCGCTGTTGGTGAGCGGATTCAGCGCTGACTTGACGAAGGGACCGCGCGGATCATCGGCGATGGCGGCACCCCAGCCAATGCCCAAATCGTGTCGATAAGTACGCCCGTATTGGACGCCCTTGTAAAACAGCCAGATCTGCCCACGGTAGACCAGTACATAGGGGTCGTGGAGTTTGTGCGAATCCCAGTCGCCGAAGCTGGCAATGGCGTCCGCATCATCCCGCTCGCCAACAAACTCGCCACGCCGTCCGGGTTGCAAGATGGGCTGGTCGAGTTTTGTCCAAGGTCCATGCGGCGAATCCGCCCAAGCCAGGCCGATCTGATGCTGCGCGCGATGCGTCCATACGCCCTGAATCACCTGGTAATAGAGGTAATACTTGCCTTGATAGACTAGGATGTCCGGCGTGAAGACGGAACGGTCATCATAGCTGCCGGGCGCGCCGCGAATGACAGCCGGTCCGCGTTCTTGCCAATGGAAGCCATCGTCAGAATCGGCATACCAGATATCGGCCGTATCCCAAGCCCAGGCCGGTCGCGTTTCGCTGGCCTGCTCCACGCCGCGCCAAGACTGCGCGGTTTGCCGCCGCGTATACCAGACATAATATCTGTCGCCGACTTTTATGACCTTGGACGGGTCGCGCCGCGTTAAGCCCGCTTCTTTGCCCAGTCCGCTGATGCGTGAGTATTTGAATGCGGAGAAGAATTCACTGCCCTGGTCTTTGTATATGCCATAAGTGCCGTATACGCGCTGCATCGCCAGGCTGAGCCGGGTCTGCGGACGTGCTTCGGATGGGCGTTCCGGCTCGCTGGCGTAGGTCAGCGCTTGCATATTCCGTTCATTCAGTGCCATATCCGGCGAGAAATAGACTGACTCCGGGTAACGGATATTCGTGTCGCGGTAGCCCGGTCGCTCCAGCCCGCGCCGCAGATTGCAGTCGAAGCGAATGATGTAGGAGTTGCCGCTTTTTATCTCTTCGGTAGCGATGTGCGCTAGTCCCCAGGTGATGCCCAGTCCATCGCGCGCGCTGCAGTAGGAATCCGGCGCGAAGGGTCCCGCGGCTGGCGGCGGCAGCGTCACATGCGCGACCACCTCAAAATTGAGTCCGTCCGCAGCGTATTGGATGGTGTCTTTCTCAGGTCCGTCATGCCCGCAGATGGCCAGAATGCCTTCGCAGTAGAGGAAGAGGCATGTCTCGTGGCCGCTGTTGGTAACTGGGTTTAGCGGCGACTTGACGAAGGGTCCCTCGGGCGCGTCCGCGATAGCAACCCCCCAGCCAATGCCGCGCGAATACTTGGTCGTCCAGCCCATCGGCTGCCCCTTGTAGTAGAGCCAATACTTGCTGTCGCGCTTGATGATAAAGGGGTCATGTACCTTGTGGCTGTCCCAGTCGCCATAGCGGGCAACTTCATCCGAGTCGTCATCGCCCAGCCATTCACCTGGCTCGCCAGGCACAAGTACTGGCGATTCGGCGCGCTGCCAGGGTCCATGCGGCGAGCTCGCCCGCGACATGCCGATGCTGTTGCGCGTGCGCGTTCTATAGGGATAGTCGACCGCCTGGTAATACAAATAGAAGCCGTCCGCGGTCATCAAAATATCGGGCGTGAACACCGAGCGTTCGTCGTAGGCGTCTTTCGGTCCGCGCCTGACTGCTACGCCGCGTTCCTGCCAGTGGAAGCCATCTTCAGAAGTCGCATACCAGATTTCCGCCAAATCCCAGTCGAAAACAGGACTGTCCCAAGTCTGCTCGCGAAAGGGCGGTTTGTTGCGGTTGTCGCGATCATTGAGCGTCTTGCGGCGCGTGTACCAGACGAAATATGTGCCGTCGATGCGCAGCACGGTGCTGGGGTCGCGCCGCGTAACGCCGGCTTCTTTGCCGATGCCGGTTAGCAGGCTGTATTTGAAGGTCGTGTAAAACTCGCTGGTCGAGTCCTGATAGCGCCCCCATTTGTCGTAGAGCCGTTGTGTCGCCGCGCTCAAGGCTCCGTCGGTCGGTTTATCGGCTGTGGGTTCGCCGGGCAGGCGCGCTTTGTCATCGTCCGAGAATGTCATTGGGCATTGTCCTCGCGGATCATGTCGGCCGCCTTTTCCCCGATCATGCTGCAGGGCGCGTTGGTATTGGCGTTGATGATGCGGGGCATGATGGAGGCGTCGGCAATGCGCAGACCCTGCAAGCCATGCACGCGCAGCCGCTCATCAACCACCGCCAGACTATCATTGCCCATCTTGCAAGTGCAGGCCGGGTGATAAATGGTGGTGGCGAACTCGCGGATGAAGAGGATGAGATCCGCATCCGCTGTAACATGCGCGCCGGGCAAGTATTCATCGCCGCGCCAGGCGTCGAAAGCTGCGGACATGGCGATGCGCCGCCCCAGCTTGACGCCCTCTAGCAACACCCGCACATCGTCATCGTGGCTGAGGCAGGCGAAGTCGATCAATGGCGCTTCAAGGGGATCCGCCGACGCCAAGGTCAAGCTGCCGGCGCTCTTCGTGCCAACCAGCCCCGCCAAGACCGTAAAACCATGCCCGGGCGGCGTTTCAAAACCGTGGCGCAGAAACCAGTCGGGTCCAAAGTGATATTGCAATTCCGGCGCGGGCGAATTCGGGTCGAGCCGGACAAATCCGCCAGATTCGCCCAGGTTGGAGGTCAGCAAGCCTATGCGCTCCTTATCGTAAAGTTCTTGCTGCTCCGGCGCGTCTTTCCCGACCAGGCTGATTGGTGCCAGGCAGTGATAGGCGACCGGCACTTGCATGTGATCCATGAGTCCCCGCCCGACGCCCGGCAGGTCAAGCCGAACCGGAATGCCGTGTTTTGCGAGTTGCTCGACAGGTCCAATGCCGGAAAGCAACAACAACTGTGGGGAATTGATGGCGCCGCCGCAGACGATGACTTCCCGCCGGGCATGCGCGACATGGCTGGCTCCCTGGTGCCAGTATTCCACGCCCGCGCAGCGATTGCCCTCGAAGCACAGCCGCATCGCCTGGGCATAGGGCAGGGCAGTGAAGTTGTCGCGCTGCAGGGCTGGGCGCAGGTAGCCGACGGCGCTGCTGTGTCGCTGTCCGCCTTTCTGCGTGACCTGGTACATGCCGAAGCCTGCTTGCTCACCGGCGTTGAAGTCATGGCGGTGAGCAAACCCCTGTTCCAGCGCTGCCGCTACAAATGCCTGGCTGAGCGGATTCGGGTCTTGCAGGTCAGCCACATTGATGGGTCCGCCCAGGCCGTGCTGTGTCGATTCGCCGCGTTCCTGGTGCTGCATCTTGCGGAAGTAGGGCAATACATCCGCGTATGCCCAGCCGCGATTGCCCAGCGCCGCCCAGCCATCGTAATCGGATGGATGCCCGCGCTGGTAGACCATGGCGTTCATGGAACTGGTGCCGCCGTAGACCTTGCCGCGCGGCACATACTCGCGCCTGCCATTCAGCCCGGCTTGGGGCACGGTTTCATAATCCCAGTCATGCCGGCTGTGAAACAAATCGGAAAATCGCGCCGGGATATGAATGGTGGGGTCGCTGTCAGGTCCACCGGCTTCCAACAGCAGCACGGTTGCGCGCGGGTCCTCGCTCAGCCTCGCCGCGACAGCTGCGCCAGCCGAGCCAGCGCCGATGATGATGTAGTCCACTTCTCGCATGGGCAACCCTTAGAGGAGATGAATGTTGCAACGAAGTCTAGCGCATCGGGCGACCCAATGGCTCGCCTCTATGGTGCCCTTGTCTCTGTGCCCTCATTTCACTCGGTGTCCTCGGTGGTAAGTTTTGGCTTTACTCACTAGGCACTGCTTGCGCTAGACTATGGTGCAAAGATGCAATCTCAGAGGTTCACACTACAGGAGGCACCATGAACGACGAGAGCAATCGGCAAGGCGCATTCCCCGGCATGATGCCGCAGACGAAACCGACTGATCGTCCCCTGAGCGCCGCCACCCAGCGCGTCTACGACATGTGGACGCCTAAACAAGACCCTGGCAACCCCTTCTACACCAACTTCCGATATTCGCGCGTCACTGGCATCGGCAAGGTCGACTCCGAATTGTCGGTCTCACGGCGCGACCCGTCCAAGGTGTTGAAGATTGGCGATACTTATTATGTCTGGTACACGCGGCGCATTACCGAGCATGTGCCGGTCGGGCGCTTCAATATCGACAAGGCGAATGACGAGATCCCGGTGGTCGACTGGGATCTGGCTGATATCTGCTACGCCACATCCAAAGATGGCTTCCACTGGGAGGAGCAGGGCGTTGCTGTGCCGCGCGCGCCCAAAGGCACTTATGGCGACCGTTCGCTGTCGACGCCGGATATCTTGGTCTGGCGCGGGCGCTACTACTTGTACTATCAGTGTTTCACGACCATGTGGCGCGAGAACGACTGCGTTGGCGTCAGCATGGCGCATGCCGATTCGCCGGATGGTCCCTGGACGCGCACGGATATGCCGATTGTCCCGCAAGGCGCGCCGGGCGAATGGGATAGTTGCGCGATTCACGACCCCTATCCGCTGGTCTACAAGGGGCAGGTCTGGCTCTACTACAAGGGCTCGCCAGTGGAAAAAACTCGCGGCGGTTTGCGACTCGCGCAGGGCGTCGCCATCGCCGAATCGCCTGAGGGTCCCTTCGTCAAGTCGCCGCTGAACCCGGTGACCAATTCGGGGCACGAGACCATGTACTGGCCCTGGAAAGGCGGCATTGCGACCTTGCTGATCCTGGACGGGCCGGAGAAGGACACCATCCAGTTTGCGCCGGACGGTCTCAACTTTGCGCCGATGGCGCATGTGCAGTTGTCGCCGGTCGCGCCTGGCGCATTCAATCCGGATGCCTTCGCGGATAATGGCGATGGGCGCGGCATCACCTGGGGTTTGAGCCATATTACGCCGCCCGGTGGCGGTTCGCGCATGGGCTGCCACATCATTCGCTTCGACTGCGACCTGTCGCGCGACAGCTACCGCCCCGAGTTCAAGCGCAGCAATCTACATTTCAGCGAAGAGACATTTTTTCAGCGGGTGGCGCGTCTGCCGGCAGATTGGCGCGAGCGAATCCTGACGGAGCAAGCCGAATTCGACAAGCCGACAATTGGGACTTGAGCGCGCTCAGCGACCCATCCAGCCGCCATCGACCACCAGAATTTCGCCATTGACGAAGTCCGAGGCTGCCGAAGCCAGGAAGACGGCTGGACCCTTGAAGTCGTCGATTTCGCCCCAGCGCCCGGCTGGGATTCGCTCCAAAATGGCGCGGTAACGATGCGGGTCATTCTGCAGCGCTTCCGTGACATCCGTGCGTACATAGCCCGGCGCGATAGCGTTGACCTGCACGCCGCCGCTCGCCCATTCGTTCGCCAGCGCCTTGGTCAGCTGGCCGACGCCGCCCTTGCTGGCCGCATAGCCCGGCACGGTGATCCCGCCTTGAAAGGTCAGCAGCGAAGCCGTAAAGATGATTTTGCCATTGCCGCGCTCCAGCATCCTGGCGCCAATCTCGCGGCTGAGCAGGAATTGCGCGCTGAGGTTGATTTCAACGATGCGATCCCAGTAGTCATCGGGATGAGTCGCCGCCGGTTCGCGCAAGACAGCGCCCGCATTGTTGACGAGGATGTCGATGACGGGGTGATCAGCAGTGACCTGCTTGATGAAATCATAGAGCTCGTCGCGGCGGGAGAAGTCGCAACGATAGCCAGCGAAACGCCGTCCCAGCGCTTTTACCGCGCGTTCAATGTCGCTGTCGCGCTCCTCCATCCCCGCGCTGACGGCGATGATATCGGCGCCGGCTTCCGCAAGCGCAGTCGCCATGGCGAATCCAATCCCGCGGCGCGCGCCGGTGACCAGCGCGGTCCTGCCATCCAGCCGAAAACTGTCCAGTACGCTCATTTACAACTCCAGCAGTATTTTCATGACTCGCCCGCCCGCTTCCATGTCTTCGAAGCCGGATTGCAGGGCGCTCAAGGGACGGATATCGGTGATCAATTCGTCAAGGGGCAGCGCGCCAGAAGCGGCCAGCTCAATCGCCGACGCAAAATCCTCGCGCTCATAGACGCGCACGCCCTGCAGGCGCAACTCGCGCCAGAAGAAACGGAAGAGGTCGAGCTTGGGCTGCTGGGCGAAGATGGCGACCACCACAGCCAGTCCGCGCGTGCGCAGCAACTCGGTCATCATGCTGGCGCCCGCTTGCGAGCCAGAGACTTCAAAGACGATATCCGCACCAGCGCCGCCCGTCCGCCGCATGACATGGGCGAGCAAATCGTCTTCACGCGGATTCAGCGCCTCAAAGCCCAAACTACGCGCCAGGTCGACGCGCCAGGGGTTGATCTCCGAGACGACGACATTTGCGCCGGTCTGCCGCGCCACCAGCGCCACCAGCATTCCAATGGGACCGCCGCCCAGCACCACTACTTCGTCGCCCGCCTGGACATCCGCCAGCCGCACATCATGGCAGGCCACCGCCAAGGGCTCAATCAAAGCGCCATGCTGCAGCGACAAGTCCGCTGGGATGCGATGCAAGGTATGCGCCGGCACCGTCCAGTAGCTTTGGAATGCGCCTGGCGTGTCGATACCCAGGAAGTCTAGGTTGTGGCAAATGTGGCTATGACCGGCCTGGCACGCGGGGCAATCGCCGCAGGGCGCCAGCGGCATCACGACCACGGCGTCGCCCGTAGCGAATCCCGTAAGGTCCTGGCCCACGGCATGCACCGTACCCGACATCTCGTGCCCCATCACCAGCGGCATTTGCACGCGCGCATCCATGGTGCCGTGAAAGATATGCAGATCCGTGCCGCAGATGCCACAGTGAGAAACGCGCAGTTGGACTTCGCCGGCTGCCGGGGCTTGCGGCGCGCATTCGCCAGTTCGTATACGGCGCTCGCCTTCGTAATAGGCCGCGTGAGTCATGTCGGCGTCCCTCGCTCTGCCGGGCGGACAGCTATTGAATATTGGCTTGCAGCGCCTCAATGGCGCGGGCTTTGTCGCCGAGGCGGATGGCGTCCAGAATCCGCTTGTGCTCGCGATAACTTTCCATAATGTCTTCGTGCCGCGTGTATTGCATCATCATGCGCATGGCGATGGGCTGCCAGAGCGTGAAAATATCTCGGTCATCGTGGCTCTGGATGATGGCTTGGTGAAAGCGCAGATCGCAGTCGGTCAGCGCGTCGACATCGTGAGCCAGGCAAGCCCCATGAATATCTGCCAGGATATCATCCCAGCGCGCGATATCGGCTTCTGTGATGCGATCGAAGATGCTGTCCAGCACAAAAGTCTCGATGGTTCGGCGCAGCTGCACGACCAGCGGACGCACCTCCACACTGGGATTTTGGGCAACCCGCGCGCCTTTGTTGGGCTCGAGCACCAGCAAGCCTTGCTGGGTAAGCTGCCGAAAAGCCTCGCGCACGGGACCGCGACTGACGCCGAATCGCTGCGAAAGGTCGGCCTCGCGCAGCGGATCGCCCGGTTTCAGCTTGTTGGAAAGCACTTCACGGCGCAAGCGCGCCGCGATTTGCTCCGGCAGCGTGCGATAGATTTCAATCATGCTCATCGACTCAACTCTGCTTCCACAGTGCAGCAATCAAGAACTGCGATAGTAACAGCGAAAATCATTGTTTGTAGGGGTCAGCCGCGTCGCGCAAGCCATCGCCCAGGAAGTTGAAGGCCAGTACCGTGACGATGACGAAGAGGCCGGGGATCAGCAGCCAGGGGCTTTGGCTGAGGCTGCGAATATTTTGCGCGTCTTGCAGCAGCACGCCCCAGCTGACGGCAGGCGGCCGAATGCCGATTTGCAGGAAGCTCAGCGCCGTCTCCGCCAAGATCATGCCCGGCACGGACAGGCTCAAGACCACAATCAGAAAGCTGGCGAAAGAGGGCAACAGGTGCTTCAGGATGATGTCCATATCGCCCATATTGGAGATGCGCGCCGCCATGACGAAATCGGCTTCCCGCAATTCCAGCAGTTTGCCGCGCACCGCCCGCGCCAGCGTCGTCCATCCGACCGTGGCCAGCACGATGGTGATACCAAAATAGACTTGGGTGGAATTCCATTCTTCCGGCAATGCCGCGGCCAGGGCAATCCACAAGGGAATCTGGGGAATCGAAATGATGAACTCGATGATGCGCTGGATGATCAAGTCCACGCTGCCGCCAAAGTAACCGGAGATGCCGCCGATTAAACAGCCCAATCCAAAGCTGATGAAGACGCCCAGGAAACCAATGGACAGCGATATCCGCGCCGCGTGCATCGTGCGGGAGAACATGTCTCGCCCCAGGTCGTCCGTGCCGAAGGGGAAAAAGAGACCTGGCTCGTCTACGCCCACCAAGTGAATATCCGTTTCAACCAACCCCAGCAGCTTGTAGGGCTGCCCACGTACAAAGAACTTGAGATGGTAGCGTTTATCGCGCTTTTCAGTGTAGTTGCGCTGCAGGGTGTCCATGTCTAGCTCTTGCTTCAGATCATAGATGAAGGGGCTGAAGTGGAAGTTGCCGGCGTCGTCCACGAAGTAGATGGCTTGTGGCGGCGCTTTGGCGTACTTGACATGCCGCTTGTAGGGATCGTTGATGGAATAGAACTCGGCGAAGAGTGCCATGGAATACAGGACGATGATCACGGCCAGGGAGCCGATGGCCAGGCGGTGCCGGCGGAACTTGCGCCAGATCAACTGCCACTGCGAGGCGAGATAATAGCTCTCGTCAAAGGCGGGAGCTTCCACTTTGGCTGGATTGCGCCTCAGGCCAATTCGCCGCAACATCGTCATCTCCGCCTAGGTAGCCGCGCGTTCCATGCGGATGCGCGGGTCGACCACGACCAGCAGAATGTCGGACACCGTCGTGCCGATGACGGTCAATATGGTCACGAACATCAACAAACTCGCCGTCAGGAATGTATCTTGCGTCAGTAAGGAACGCAGCAGCATCGGTCCGGCTGTGGGCAAGCCCAGCACATAAGCCGTGATGGTGCCGCCGGAAATCAAGCTGGGGAATAGCCAAGCCAGGCTGCTGACGATAGGGTTCAGCGCCACGCGCACGGG
Source organism: Anaerolineae bacterium (assembly GCA_034420985.1). GTDB lineage: Bacteria > Chloroflexota > Anaerolineae > Aggregatilineales > Phototrophicaceae > UBA6055. Next base: position 136,938 of record DAOUKU010000070.1, read on the forward strand.
ATACTTGAAGAGCAGCGTGACTTCGCCGACGCCCTTGCTGCGCGCCGTGATGACATATTGCTTGTTGAGCTCATCCAGCAAGGTGCCGCGCAAGACGCGAATCATGGCTGCCGTGCCGCCCGTGCCGACGACAATGATGGGAATGGGCAGGTGCAGCGCCAGGTCGCCCAGTTTCGCCCAGCTCCAGGGCGCGCTCTGATAGTCTGGCGAGAACAAGCCCGTCAAATTCAGCCCGTATTCCGACCAAGCCACATAGAGCATGATCAGCGCCAGCATGAAATTGGGTATCGCCAAGCCGATGAAGCCGATGAACGAGACGATGTAGTCGCCGACCGAATATTGCCGGGTAGCGGAATAGATGCCAATGGGTATGGCGATAGCATAAGTGAAGATGGCGGATAGAATCGCGATAGTGAAGGTTAAAGCCAGGCGCTCGCCGATGATGTCCCGCACCGGCTGCTGCCAGTCGTAGGAGAAGCCGAGTTCCCCCTGCAGCACCCGGCTGAACCACTTGAAATAGCGCGCGAAAATGGGCAGGTTCAAACCGTACTGCTCGCGAAGGCTGGCGACTTCTTCGTCTGTGAGGTCTTGCCCCGCTTGTTCAAGCCGGCTGATGTAGGTGGAGAGATAGTCGCCCGGCGGCAGTTGGATAACGATGAAAGAGACGACGGAAACCAGCCAAATCAAAAAGACCATATAGATCAGGCGCTGGAATACATAATTTCTCATGAGTCTGCGCTTGCGCTCACTGCCTGCATCTGTTGACCTTTGCCATCCGTATCAGAGTATAGCCACCGAATTGCAGATTGTCAACAATGTACACTTGACAATCCGCTCGAAGTCGGTTATCTCTTGGCTATGTTGCCCGACACACATTTCGACATGTCCCCCGCTAATTGTAGCGCGTTCAGCCGACCGCGATGGGAGCGCGCCTGATGAAGGCTCCGCTTCGCATTGCCGCTGTCGAGACGCGACACTATCTGCTACCGCTCAGTCACCCCATGACCGATGCCACTCACGGCGTGCATACTGCATTTGAGTTGGTGGCGGTGCGGCTGGAAAGCGATTGTGGGCGCAGCGGCATCGGCTATACCTACACCATCGGGCGCGGCGGGGCAGCCATCCGTTCGCTGATAGAGCGGGATTTGCAGCCTTTACTCCTCGGTGCGGACGCGACGTGCATCGAGCGGATTTGGGAACGGATGTGGCGCTGCCTGCATTATGTGGGGCGGGGCGGGCTTGTCTCCTTCGCTATGTCGGCTGTCGATATCGCGCTCTGGGATTTGCTGGCGCGCAGCCAGGAGCAGCCTTTGTGGAAGCTGCTGGGCGGCCATTCGGGGGCGGCGAGAGCCTACGCTGGCGGCATTGACCTGCAGTTGGATGCCGCCGAACTTGTCGAGCAGACGCGCTGCAACCTGCAGAAGGGCTTCCGCGCCATCAAGATCAAAGTCGGGCGCGATCGGCTGTCGGAAGATGTAGTTCGACTGCGGGCAGTGCGCGATTGCGTTGGGGCGGATATACCGCTGATGGTCGACGCCAATATGCGCTGGACGGTTGAGCAGGCCATCCGCGCCGCGCGCAGCTTCCGTGAATTCGATGTCTACTGGTTCGAGGAGCCGACCATCCCGGACGATTACGCGGGTATGAGGCGCATCGCACGGGAAGGCGGCTTGCCCATTGCGGCCGGCGAAAATCTGCACACGATTTACGAATTTCGCCATACGCTGGAGGCTGGCGTGGCTTTCCCGGAACCGGATGTTTCCAATATCGGCGGCATCACCAACTGGATGCGCGTGGCAAAACTGGCTTACGCGCACAATCTGCAAGTTACCTCACATGGCGTGCACGAACTGCATTTGCATTTGCTGGCGGCGATACCCAATGCCTCGTTTTTGGAAGTGCACAGCTTCGGGCTGGAGCGCTTTATCCAGAATCCGCCGCAACTCAAGGATGGCTTAATGCGGGCGGGCGATTTGCCAGGGCACGGCGTGCAATTTGAGTGGGATAAATTGCGTGAATACGAAGTGAAAGGAGGCTGAATGAAAGCTAGCAGTGTGGTCTGCAATCGTTGCGGTTCGAGGCTTTGAGAGGAGCTTAAGCATGAAGCGAAGCCTATTTGTACTGTTTGTTGTTCTGTCCCTGGTCGCATTGCCAGCGCTTGTTATGGGACAAGCCATGCACGAGGGCAATCTTGTCTATCCCTTCCAGTATGCCGATTTGGACGCCTACAGCGCCGCCACCGGCAACAGCATTGACATGTGGGGCGAGGCGCCCATGCTAGCCGATAAGGTCGCCGCGGGCGAATTGCCGCCGGTCGAAGAACGTTTGCCCGCCCAACCTGTGGTCGTGCAGCCGCTGGAGCAAATCGGCGAGTATGGTGGCGAGCTGGCAGGACCCTCCACCAACCCGACCTGCTGCGGCTGGGATGTCCTGGAGATGCGCCTGCAGAAGCTGCTGACCATCGACACCGACCTGACCTCAATCATCCCCAATATCGCCCGCGCCTATGAGGTTTCGGACGACCAAACGACCTTCACCTTCCACTTGCGCGAGGGGCACCGCTGGTCGGATGGCGAGCCCTTCACTGCCGAAGACTTCCGCTTCTATATGGAAGACATCCTTGGCAATACCGACATCACGCCGTCGCCGGGCGGTCCCTGGGTAGCCAGCGGCGAGTTGCCGATCTTTGAAGTCATCGACGAGACGACGGTGCGCTACACCTATGCCGAGCCGCGGCCTACCTTGCTAATTGCCGTGGGTAGCGAAGTGGGTCAGCGTGGCTTCCGTCCAGCGCATTACTTCAAGCAGTTCCACGCCGATTACAACCCGGACGCCGACGCGCTGGCGGCTGAACTCGGCTTTGATGGCTGGGTGCAGATGTTCAACGCCAAGATGACACCCTACAACTTCACCTGGAATCTGGGCGCGGAAACCGACCCCTATGCGCCGACGCTGAATACTTTCGTCTTCGCCAGCGAGGATACCTTCGGCAACAAGCACTACGAGCGCAACCCCTACTTCTTCAAGGTCGACACAGCTGGCAATCAACTGCCCTATACGGACACGCTGCGCCGCATCCTGGTGGAAGACCTGCAAGTCCAGGACTTGAAGGGTATCGCCGGCGAGTATTCGCACTATGGCTGGGGCACGCTCCTGAGTTTCCCGACCTATCGCGAGAACGAAGAAGCAGGCGGCTATCGCACAGCGCTGGCGGAATACAGCCGCGGCAACGAGTACTCGATCATGTTCAACTTCACGACCGAGAACTTGCCCTTGCGCGAGATCTTCTGGGATATCCGCTTCCGCCAAGCTATGTCCGTCGCCATCAACCGCGACGAAATCAACGAGCTGATTTACTTCGGCTTGGCTAACGCCTCGCAGAATTCGCCGGTGCCCTCATCGCTCTTCTTCGAGGACTGGATGCCGGGCCACTACGCGCAGTACGACCCGGATCTGGCCAATCAATTGCTGGATGAAATGGGTTTGGATCAGCGCGATGGCGAAGGCTTCCGCATGCGGCCGGACGGCGAAACGCTCTTCCTCAACTTCCAAGTATCCGTGCCGGAAGACTCCTGGCGGCGCATCGGCGAGTTGATCACCGATTACTGGAACGCGGTCGGCGTCAAGACTAGCTACAAGCTGATTGAGATTGGCTTGTATCGCGAGTTGCGCGATGGCAACGCCGTGGACATGGCTGCCTGGGGCACGGACATGCTGGATATTGGCGAAGTGGCCAACGGTCTGGCCAACATGCGTCCGCACTGGGGTGCGCGCGCTTCCGGTCATCTCTGGCGCCAGTGGATGCAGTCCGATGGCGAAACTGGCGAAGAGCCGCCGGAAGAGATCCAAGACCTGTGGGCGGCTGGCGAAGCTTTCCTTGAATCGGCGTATGGCTCGGACGAATGGCTGGAACTGGGCAAGGAATTCTACCGTCTGTCCATGGGCGGTTTGTACCAGATTGGCACTATCCAGCGGCCGCCGCAGCCGCTGCTCTTCAAGAACAACTTGAAGAACACGCCGCCGAATGACACCACCGGACAATGGAGCTGGACCTACCGCCAGTGGGTCATGTTCATGCCGGAACAATGGTACTTCGAGGGCGGCAGCTAGCCGTCAAAGCGAAGGCAAATATGTCGTGGTGTGGCGATAGTCGCGCCACGACATCCTTCCCAGAGGCAAGTCGCCATGACACTCAGCGCGGCCATGCGTCGGTTTCAGCGAGCGGACAAAGACAACCCCTGGTTTGCCAAGTTCAAGTATAGCCCCGTGACTGGGCTGGGCTACGAGAAGGGCGTCGTGCGCCGCGACCCCAGCGCAATCTTGCGGATCGATGGTAAATACTTCATCTGGTATACCCGCGCCGCTCACCCGTGCCCGCCAGTCGGCTTCGACCGCATGACGGATACGCTGCCGGCGACGCCCTGGGACTTGGCCGATGTCTGGTATGCCACCTCGGCCGATGGGCATCATTGGAACGAAATCGGTCCCGCTGTCGAACGCGGCGGACCTGGCGCGTACGACGAGCGCGGCGTCTTCACGGCCGATGTTGTTCAAATCGACGGGCGCTATTACATGGTCTACCAGGTGGCGCCCAATCCCAACTACCGCAGCACGCCGGAATCCATCGCCATCGCCTGGGCAGATTCGCCACATGGTCCCTGGACGAAGAGCGCCGCGCCCATCCTCGAGCCGCATCCATCGGGCAAGGTCGATGAGCGCAAAGATCGCGAGGATTGCATTGAGCCTGGCGAGTGGGATAGCCTGCAAGTGCATGACCCTGCCTTGATGTTTCGAGAGGGCGAGTACTGGCTTTACTATAAAGGTGAGGGCATCGGCATCCATCACATGGAGAGCAAGTGGGGCGTCGCTATCGCCGACGACCCTCTCGGTCCATACACCCGCTCGCCATTCAATCCCGTCACCAACAGCGGGCATGAGGTGGTCGTCTGGCAATATGCTGGCGGCGTGGCAGGCCTGGTCAATCGTTGCGGACCAGAGAAGAATACGATCCAGTTCGCAGCCGACGGCATCAATTTTGAGGTGATGGCGCAGTTGGTCGTGCCGCCGCAAGCCGCTGGTCCCCATCGCGTCGATGACGCGGAGAATACCGAGCCGCTCTCGCGATTCCGCTGGGGCTTGAGCCATGTCATCCCGCAGAGCTCGCATCTGATCCTTCAGGGACAGGACCCCTTAGGTCTTGCGGATATTGAAGAACCTTGGGACTTCCTCGTTCGCTGGGAACTCGATCATCATCGCCGTACTTATATTTGAGCGATCCGCAGCAACTATTCGCGCCCTTTGACTATTGCTTGAGAATTGTCCTAGAGAGTTTGGGCGAAAAGGAATGAGGCACATGCGAAGCGCCGCCATGGCACGCTACCAGCCAGACCGGCACAATCCCTGGTTCACGCGTTTTCATTACCAGTTGGTCGAGGGATTGGGCTACGAGCGCGGCATTGTCCGACGCGACCCAAGCTGCATCATCCAGGTCGATGACAGATATTTCGTCTGGTATACCCGCGGCGCTCATCCCTGCGTGCCAGTGGGGCATGACCGCGCCACGGAAACCCTGCCTGCGGTCGCTTGGGATCTCTGCGATGTTTGGTACGCCACTTCCCGCGATGGCTACAACTGGCGAGAACAGGGACCGGCAGTCGAACGCGGACCAGCCGGCAGCTATGACGAGCGCAGCGTCTTCACGCCGGATGTGCTGGCGCATGAGGGACGCTACTACTTGGTCTACCAAGTCACCACTTCGCCATCCTATCGCTGCACGCCCGAGTCCATCGCCATCGCCTGGGCTGACTCGCCGCATGGACCTTGGACGAAGAGTCCCGCGCCGGTTGTCGAGCCGGATCCCTCCGGCGAAGTCGATGAAAAGGCGCATCCCGAACAGGCGACCGTGCGCGGCACATTTGACAGCTTGCGCGTGCATGACCCGGCACTGCTGTATCGCGACGGGCGCTACTGGCTCTACTTCAAGGGCGAAGGCATCGGGCACAGCAATATGGAGAGCAAGTGGGGCTTGGCCATCGCTGATAATGCGTTGGGTCCCTACATCAAATCGCCGTTGAACCCCATCACCAACAGCGGTCATGAAGTCATGGTCTGGGAGTATGTTGACGGCGTTGCTGCGTTGTTGACCCGCTGCGGACCGGAAAAGAATACTATCCAATACGCTGCTGACGGCATCAACTTCCAGCCCATGGCGACTATCATCGCGCCGCCACAAGCCACCGGCGCCTTCCGCGTGCCCGCCTCGGACAACAACGAGCCGCTTTCTGGTTTGAGTTGGGGGCTTAGCCATGTGACGACTTACAGCGCTCACCTCACTTGGCAGGGACGCGACCCGCTGGGCTTAAGCGAGATCGACGAAGCCTGGGATTTTATCATCCGCTGGGAGCGCGAAGGGCTGCCGCAGGGATACGACGGGCACGATGCCTAGACCGCCCAATGTCGTGTTCGTCATCACTGACGATCAAGGCTATGGCGATATCGGCTGCCACGGCAACCCTGTCCTCAAAACCCCTAATCTGGATCGCCTGGCGCGGGAAAGCCTGCAGCTGGACGACCACCATCATGATCCGCTCTGCTCGCCATCGCGCGCGGCGTTGCTGACCGGGCAATATGCGGCGCGCAATGGCGTCTGGCATGTCATTCACGGTCGACATCTACTGCATCCCGGAGCGACGACCATGGCCGATGTCTTCGCAGAAAACGGCTACCGCACCGGCATGTTTGGCAAGTGGCATCTCGGCGACAATTATCCCTTCGCGCCGCAATATCGCGGCTTCAATGAAGCGCTATGTCATCGCGGTGGCGGGGTTGGCGAGTTGCCGGACTACTGGGGCAATAGCTATTTTGATGATGTCTACTTCCGCAATGGCACGCCAGAGCAATGCGCCGGCTATTGCACAGATATCTTTTTTGAAGCGGCGCTGGACTTCATAGACACCAATGCCAAACAACCCTTCTTCGTCTACCTGGCCACCAATGCCATGCACAGTCCGTTCATCGTGCCAGAAGACTATGCGCGACCCTATATTGAGCAGGGCATCCCTGAAGGGCGCGCCAAATTCTACGGCATGATCGCCAATTTTGATGAGAACATGGGGCGGCTGCGGGAGCGGCTGGCGGCGCTGGGAATCGACGAAGACACGATTATCATTTTCACATCCGACCACGGCACGGCCGCGGGATACGACCCGTCCGACGGCAGCGGCTTCAATGCGGGCATGCGCGGAGGCAAGAGCTCGGTCTATGATGGCGGGCATCGCGTTAATTTCTTCTTGCGCTGGAAAGGCAAACTGAAGGCTGGGCGCAAATTAGCGGGGCTTACGGCGCATATTGATGTGCTGCCGACAATGATCGATCTCTGCGGCTTGGAGAGCGATACTGCCTTCGATGGCATCAGTCTGGCGGTGGAGATGCGGGGCGAGCGAGATGCTGTTCCGGAGCGCTCGATAGTCCTGCAGCTGCAGCCGGATGTTCCGCAGAAGTGGCATCACACGGTGGTTCTTAACGAGTGGTGGCGGCTGATTAATGGTAGTGAGTTGTACAATATCGTGACAGATCCAGGACAGTGCCGGGATGTGGCAGTGGCTAATCCGCATGTCGTGGCGGCACTGCGGCGGGAGTACGACACCTGGTGGCGCGAGATGCAAAGCGCCTTCGCCGAGACGGTCGCCATTCCAATTGGCACAGAACATGAAAACCCGACGCTGCTATCGGCGCGGGACTGGCATCCGGCATCGGGCGGAGTGCCCTGGCTGCAAGCCTGGATCGATGATATTTCGCGATACGCAAATGGCTATTGGATAATTGATGTCGCTGCGGCGGGCAGTTATCGCTTTGAGCTGCGCACGCACCCACGGGAGGCTGATCTGCCCTTGCGAGCGACGATGGCGCGCCTGCAAATCGGTGACAAATCACTGTGCAAGCGTCTGTCGAGTCATAACAGAGCTGCCATATTTGATGTGGAACTGGGGTGCTGCGAATGCAAATTACAGACTTGCCTCGCCGACGAGGCCGGACGGCAGCGCGGCGCCTATTATGTCTATGTAGAAAAGTTAAATTCGTGATGGAGCGCGGCTTATGTCTCTAAAACGCTGGGATGTATTAATCACGCGACCTTGCGGTATGGAAGTCTACCGGCGCTATCGCGCGACGGGCTTGGGTTGGGGATTCTTGCCTGAGCCGGATCGCCGGGGTTTGCCGCCGGACGAAGAAATGATGCGCGATGTGGATGAGGCGCATCGCTGCGGGGTCAAGTTTCAGGGGCGCGTCGAACTGGACGCCGACTGGATGGGCATGATCGACTTCGATTCCAACTTCATGGAGTCGACCGTGCGCGATTTGAACAACCAGCCGACGGTCACCTGGTGGACGCACCGCTACAAGGGGCATCCCGCCTATCACTATTGCACCAACGCGCCCGGTTATCGCCATTATCTCTTCTATCAGTTGCATCGCGTGATGGCGGCCGGCGCGGACTGGCTGATGATTGACTCGGCCATCCCGACCATTGGCGCGCTGAATGCCCGCTACGGTGGCTGCTTCTGCCAACACTGCCTAGCGGGATTCCGGGAATACCTGCGTGAGACGCTGTCCAACGACGATCTGGCTGAAGCGGGCATCGACGAAATTGACCGCTTCGATTACGGTGATTATCTGCGCGCGCGGGGCATCACTGATGAGCGATATCGTGCCGAGATTCTGGCATTCCCGCCGCTGATCCCGTTGGCGCAAGCCTATTTCGACTATCAATGGCGCGAGGTCAATACGCTCTTCCGCGCCTTCAAGCGTGCCGCTCAGAACTATGGCGAATCCGTGCCAATGAGCTCCAACTCGCCCTTCTATTGGGCGGAATTCATCTACGCCGTGGACGCGCATAACTTCTACACCAACGAAATGGACTACCAGCCGCCGGATGTCGAAGTCCTGCCTAGCGAACCCATCTACACTTTCAAGCTGGCGGAGGCATTGGGCAAGCTGATCGCCATCACGGGCGTGCCGCGCGCCTTCGAGCCTTATCGTTTGCGGGCGCGTCCCGGGCATATCGGCTTGTGGATCGCGCAAGCCTACGCGCATGGGCATGTCTTCATGGCGCCGGACAAAATGTGGACTTTGCGCAACCCGGGCGAGCCTGACCGCTGGTACTATGCCGAGCCTGAAGACTACACTGCCCTCTACCATTTCGTGCGCGATTATCCCGAACTCTTCGACGGCTACGAGTCTGTCGCGACAGCCGCGCTGGTCTTCAGCAACAGGGCGGTGCGTCAGTATCTAGGCGAGCGTTTGAGCTCGGGGCATTTGGGCGGGCAGAATCGCAGCGCCCCCAGAACGGCGCTCTACGAAGCCTGTCAGGCGCTGAGTCGCGCGAACATCCCGTTTCGAATGGTGGTCGCCGGCGACGAATGGGTGGCGGATCACCTGCTGGAAGCGGACTTGTCGGCATTTCGCGCGCTGGTCCGTTTCGAGCCATCACATCTTGATGAAGAGCAGGAAGCCAAATTGCGGGAAGCGGGACCTCGCCTGCTCACCTATCGCAGCGCCGCAGATCTGCAAGAGCGGCTAGGTGGCGACATTTGGGTCAATGGCGCAAGCGGGGTTTTCGTGCTGCCGCGGCATCGTCCTGAGGACGACAGCAGGCCAATCGTTTGTCATTTGCTCAATGCCAACTACGACATGGACAGAGACAGCTACGAAATCCAGCGCGACTTGGAACTGCGCATCAGCGCCGGACTGCTGGGCAGGGCATTCTCGCGGGCGACGCTCTACGCGCCGGGCATAGCGCCACAGCTTGTTCCATGTCGCAGCGACGGAGACGGCACGACGGTCACGATTCCGGAATTGAGGATGTGGGGAGTGCTGCAATTGGCTTAGGGTCAGGCGGCACGACGGCGCGACCACTTCTCGCGGACCTCTGCCAATTGCAGGAGTAGCTGCTTGCGCGCGAATTCGTCTTCAAAGAAGCTGCAGCCTTCAAAGAAGAGAATGAGCTCGTCCAAGCGTTCCAGCGGGTCGGCTCGTTTGCCGCGCCAGTTTGGCGGCGGCTCGCCGGTTTCCAAGATGTACTCGCTAGCTTTGAAATGCCGTGTGATCGCCGATGCCGCTGAGCGGTTGGTCGTCCAAACGATGACCAGCGCCACCGAAGCCGCGCCCATGATCGAGACCAGCACAAAAAGCGCCAGAAAGTCCATCAGGGGGCCTCGTCCAAGCCGCGCAGTTCCAGCTCCTCCGCGAAATGGCAGGCGGCAAAATGCCCCGGCGACAGCTCGCTCCATTGCGGCGTCTCCGTCATGCAGATGTCCTGGGCGTAACGACAGCGCGGATGAAAGTAGCAGCCACTGGGCGGATTGGCTGGGTTGGCGACTTCGCCGGGCAGGATGATGCGATCCATTTTGACTTCCGGATCTGTCGTTGGCACAGCGGAAAGCAGCGCTTCGGTGTAGGGGTGCTTGGGCTGCTTGAAGAGCGACTCGGTATCCGCCATTTCCACCAATTTGCCGACATACATGACGCCGACGCGGTCCGAGATATGCTCGACTACCGACAAATCATGCGCGATGAAGAGGAAGGTCAGGTTGAATCCTTCCTGCAGGTCTTCCAGCAGGTTGAGAATCTGCGCCTGAATCGACACATCCAGCGCGGAGACCGCCTCGTCGCAGACGATCAGCCGCGGGCTGGGCGCCAGGGAGCGCGCGATGCCAATCCGCTGCCGCTGCCCGCCGGAAAAGGCATGTGGATAGCGGTTGAGATGCTGGATATCCAAGCCGACGACTTCCATTAGTTCGCGAACGCGGTTCTGGATATCGCGCGAGTCGGCTAGCAGTTTATTGTTGCGGATGGGCTCGGCGATGATCTCCAGCACGGACATGCGCGGGTCCAAGGACGAGTAGGGATCTTGGAAGATCATGTGAAAGTGCTTGCGAACATCCCGCAGTTCGCTCTTCTCCAGCGCCGCGATATCCACATCCCGCCCTTCTGGCAAGCGAAAGAGAATCTCGCCGTCGGTCGGCTCAATGGCGCGCACGATGCAGCGCCCGAGCGTCGTTTTGCCGCTGCCCGATTCGCCGACCAAGCCAAAGGTCTCCCCCTCGCGGATGGTGAAGCTGACATCATCCACGGCTCTGACATGCCCGCGCACGGAGCGGAAAAAGCCCTTTTCGATGGGGAAGTGCTTCTTCAAGTTGCGCACATCCAGCAAGACATCGCCGAGCTCGCGCTTGGTCACCCGGTTCTCAGGCATATTGCGGCTCGCTTTCCTGGCTGTGCAGATAACAGCGCACATAGTGATCACTGCCCATGTCGACCAAGCCCGGCACAGCGGCGTCGCAGGTCCCGGCCATGAATTCGTCGCAGCGCGAACAGAAGCCGCATTGCTGCGGCGGATTCAATGGCACGGGCACATTGCCGCGTATCGCTTCCAGCCGCCGGCCGCGCCCGCCCAAACGTGGGATGGATTTCAGCAGGCGCTGCGTATAGGGGTGCAGCGGATTCTTAAAGAGCTCGCGGGTGCTGGCGCGTTCGACGATCCGCCCCAGATACATGACATTGACTTGATCGGCGATTTCGGCAATGACGCCCAGATCATGCGTGATGTACATGATGGCCATGCCAAATTCGTCCTGCAATTCTTTCATCAGTTCCAAAATTTGCGCCTGCACGGTCACATCCAGCGCGGTGGTCGGTTCGTCGGCGATTAGCAAGGATGGACTGCAAGAAAGCGCCATGGCAATCATAGCGCGCTGCCGCATGCCACCGGAAAGCTGATGCGGATATTCGTCAAAGCGCTGGCGCGGGTTGGAGATGCCGACGCGGTTGATCATGTCCAGCGCCAGGGATTTTGCCTTGCGTTTGTCGCGGGTGATATGCAGGCGGATAGCTTCCACAATTTGCGCGCCGATGGTATGTACGGGCGACAAGCTGGTCATGGGCTCCTGGAAGACCATGGATATTTCTGCGCCCCGGATATCGCGAATGGCTCGGCTGCGCGCGTCCAACTGGCAGAGATCCGTGCGGCTGCCATCCGCCCTTGCGAGCAAGATCTCCCCTGACTGGATGAAGCCGGGCGTTGGCACAATCTGCAGGATGGACTGGGCGGTAACGCTCTTGCCGGAGCCGGATTCGCCGATGATGCCGACTGTCTGGCGCGGCGCAATCGTCAAGTCGACGCCATCGACCGCTTTGAGCGTGCCTTCCGCCAGCTTGAAGTAAGTGCGCAGGTCGCGGACTTCCAAGATAGTGCTTTCGACAGGGCTCATCATGGCAGGGCCTGCGTCCACAGATATTGTCAAATTGTAGACAATCTACAACTCTGCGTCAAGCGCGCGGTGGCTGGGCATCAAATCAAATCATTCTTCACCACAGAGGAAACGAGGCAACACAGAGGGCTCAGAGGTTTGGCATGGCAAATCGCGCATAGACCATCTGCAAAGCCATAGCCCAAAGGCGTACAGGCGAGCCGGTGGTCCGCCTCATGTGAGAGACTGGAAGAGGCGAGATATGCGGGCGACATAAGCGCCGCCCCCTACGCTTGTTTGCTCTCTGGGTCCTCTGTAGTTCAAATATCGGGGTTACTTCTGTAAAGCGAGTGGGCGATGTAAGACTCGAACTTACAACCTTCCAGGTGTAAACCGGATGCTCTGCCAATTGAGCTAATCGCCCCGACTGCCGTTAGTATAGCTGACCTGGGCGAGGCGAGTCAAGGGTCGCCTGTTCACATGCGCGGTGGCGTAACGCCCGTCTGCCCTTGATACTTGCCCTTCTTGTCGGCGTAAGACTGCTCGCAGACATCGTCTGCTTCAAAGAAAAGCACTTGCGCCAGCCCTTCATTGGCGTAGACCTTGGCGGGCAAGGGCGTTGTGTTGCTGATTTCCAGGGTCACATAGCCTTCCCACTCCGGCTCGAAGGGTGTCACATTGACGATCAATCCGCAGCGGGCGTAGGTTGATTTGCCTAGACAGACCGTCAGCACCGAGCGCGGGATGCGGAAGTACTCAACAGAACGCGCCAGCGCAAAGGAATTCGGCGGGATGATGCAGACATCGCCGCGGAAATCCACGAAGGAGGCGGCATCGAAATGTTTGGGATCGACGATGGCCGAGCGCACATTGGTGAAGATCTTAAATTCGTCCGATACGCGCATGTCATAACCATAGGACGAGACTCCATAGCTGATAGCGCCGTCTCGCACCTGGGAGTCGACAAAGGGCTCGATCATGCGGTGCCGGCGCACCATGTCTTTGATCCAGTGGTCGGGCTTCAATCCCATGTCGCCATCCTCACATTCGTTCTGGGGCGCTCATGCCCATCATGTTCAGCAGGCTGCCGAAGGCGATGCTGGCAGCGCGATAAAACCGCAAACGCGCTTTGGCAGTCTCAGTCGGCACTTCGCTGTGCAGCACGCGGACCTCGTCGTAGATAGGGTGGAAAACGCCGGCCAGTTCATGCGCGAAGAAGGCGATCTTATGCGGCTCATGCTGCGCAACCGCCTGCTCAATCACATTGCCCATTTCCAACGCTTTGCGGATGAAGCGCAGTTCGCTAGCGCCCAGCAGGCTTAGGTCGGCGTCTTCATCGTTGAAGCCTCGCTGGACCGCCTCGCGGAAGATGCCAGCGCAGCGCACATAGGCATTTTGGATGTAATAGACCGGGTTCTCGTTGCTCTGCTTGACCACCTGGTCGACATCGAAATCCAGTTGCGAATTGGGGCTGCGCGCCAGCATGTGGTAGCGCACGGCATCAGCGCTGGTCATGTCGACGAGGTCATCGAGCGTGTCAAAATCGCCGGCGCGTTTGGATTGCTTGACGGCTTCGTAGTCGCCGAGTTCGGCGTTCCAGCGCACAGCTCGCACCATTTGCAGGAAGATGACATGGATTGGCGCTGGATCCATGTCCAGCGCGCGGATGCCGTGCTTGACGACAGCGGCCTGCGAAAAATGATCCGTGCCTAGCACATTGACAGCTTTGTCATAACCGCGCAGCAGTTTGTCGCGGTGATAGGCGATGTCGGGCAGGGTGTAGGTCGGAACGCCATCGCTCTTGACCATAACGCGGTCTTTTTCATCGCCGAAGCTCGTACTGCGGAACCAGGTGGCAGGTTCATAGCCCTTGGCGGTCACATCAGCGATTTCGGCGGGGTCGGCGCCTTCCCAATGCGTTCCCTGGTAGATATGTCCATTCTGGCGCATGGCATCCAGGACCGACCAGATTTGCCCCGACTCAAATAGCGAGGTCTCGTTGAAAAACACATCATGTTCGATATTGATAGCCGCCAGCGAGCGCTTGATCCAGGCGAACATGACGCGCTCGGCTTCATCACGGAAGCGCTGCCAGTCTTCCCCGCGCAGGCTCTCGCCGTGCTGTTCCATCAGCTCGCGCGCGACATCCACCAGGTATTCGCCCTGATAATGGTCGTCCGGCAGGGGCGCGTCATCGCCTAGTTGTTGCAGGTAACGCAGCTGCAGACTCTTGCCCAGGATGATCATCTGGTTGCCGGCATTGTTGTAATAATATTCGCGTTGGACTTCGTAGCCGGCCGCTTCCAACAGGCGCGCCATGGCATCGCCGACGACGGCATTGCGCGTATGCCCAATGGTGATGGGTCCGCTGGGGTTGGCGCTGACGAATTCGACCTGAGCCTGTTTTCCCGCGCCGATCTCCAGCCGGAAGAAGCTCTGCCCGCCGGCGATGATCGCGTCGATCTGCTGATGGAGCCAGGAGGCAGCAATGGTGCAGTTGATGAAACCAGGCGGCGCGACTTCGATCTTTTCCGCGAAATCCAACGCGGGCAGCCGCTCGACGATGAGCCTGGCGATGTCCAGTGGTTTCTTGCGCGCCAGCCGCGCCATGCCCATGGCCGGGTAAGACCAGTCGCCTTGACCAGCGCGTTTGGGCGGGCTGACCGGGATGCGCGGGATCTCGAAGGGCGGCAAGTCTCCACCCTGCTGCGCCGCCAGCAAGGCGCTATGGATTGCCGCTTCCAGCACTTTGTTGACTTGTTCCAAGACGAGCACCCTTGCCTGTCGTTTGTGGCGACCAGTCTAGCAGGGCTGCGGCGCGAATTTAAGCGGCAGTTGCCCGCTTGCAAGCCCAGACCTGCGTGTAATCTTCTTGCCAAATGGCGAAGTCGATGTCGCGCATACCTAGCGCTTGTAAGGAAGCACGCATCTTCGCCTCGCTCCAGACGCGGTCGGGCATGAAACGCGTGTCAATGCGGATAGTCGTCAGCAGCAAACCGCCGGGGCGCAGCACGCGCGTCATTTCCGCCAGCGTGGCGGCCGGCTTTGGCATGAACTCCAGGGCTTCCAGGCAAGTGACGACATCAAAATGCTCGTCGGGGAAGGGCAGCTGCGATGCGTCCTGCCGCATCAGCGTGATGGTTTTCTCAAAGCCGCCTGCCGCTACTTTGTCATGTGCGACCTTCAGCATGCGTCGGCTGGCATCAAGGCCGATGACATGACCATGAAAGTCGGCGTTGCGGGCCATCAGCAGCGGCACGCGCCCTGTGCCCGTCCCCACATCCAGGATCAGCGGGTCGGTCTGTGGCGCTATGGCGGACAATATGGGCTGGGCGACGAGGACTTGATCGGCGTATTCGTCAAATTGCTTGATGCCATCGTAGCGATGCGCGACCAGGTCATAGAGCGCGATGACGGCGCGCCGCCCCAGGTAGACGCCTTCGGTTTCGATCAGCAACCACCAAAACAGAAACGCGCCGACGGACAACCCAATCGCAAGCGCCAGCAGCATCACTTGACAACCAGCAAATCGGACTCGCGGAATTGCATTTCGTAGAGCCTGGCGTACAAGCCGCGCGCCGCCATCAAGTCATCGTGTGTGCCCAGCTCGGTGATCCGCCCCTTGTCCAGCACGGCGATGCGATGCGCCACCTGCACTGTGCTGAGGCGATGGGCGATGATCAGCGTGGTGCGATCCTGCATCAGCCGCCCCAGCGCGTCCTGCACCAGTTGTTCGCTTTCGTTGTCCAGGCTGGATGTGGCTTCGTCCAGCAGCAAAATAGCTGGGTCTTTTAGCAAGGCGCGGGCGATGGCGACACGTTGTCGTTGCCCGCCGCTTAGCTTGACGCCCCGCTCGCCGACGATGGTGCTGTAGCCCTTGGGCAGCTGGCTGATGAAATCGTGAGCGTTGGCGGATTTGGCGGCCGCCATCATTTCGGCTTCAGTGGCGTCGAGCTTGCCATAGAGGATGTTCTCGCGGATGCTACCGCCGAAAAGCAGGGTCTCTTGCGGGACGATGCCGATATGCGAGCGCAAGCTGCTCTGCGTGAGCCCCCGAATGTCCCGGCCGTCGATGCGGATGGCGCCGGCCGACGGATCATAAAAGCGCGGTATCAGGTTGAAGAGCGTGCTCTTGCCAGCGCCGCTCGGTCCCACCAGCGCGACGATCTCGCCGGCAGCGATATCCAGGTCGATATCCCGCAGCACTTCCAGTTCGCCGTCGTAGGCAAAGCGGACTCCGCGCAGGGATATCGCGCCACCCACCTCAGTCAGATCGCGCGCCTTTGGCGCATCCTGCACATCGGGACTGGTATCCAGGATTTCGAATATCCGTTTGGTCGCGCCCAGAGCCTCTTGCAACTGTGAGTAGACGCCGATGACGCCGGCAAAACTGGCTGCTACGGTCAAGCCGTAAATCAAAAATGCAATCAGCTCGCCCGCCGTCAGCCGCCCATCCAGCACCTCGCGCCCGCCGAACCACAGCATCAGCCCCAAGCCCGAAAAAGCGATGAATGCGATGACCGGCCCAAAGACGGCGCGCACCGTCAACAGCTTGCGCGCGGCGAGGAAGGCTACATCAATGGCGGCGTCGAAGCGGCGGATTTCATGGCGCTCACGGACGAAGCTCTTGACTTCACGGATGTTGTGGAAGACTTCTTCGGCAACAACGGTTGCGCCGGCAATTTCATCTTGCACGCGCGTGCTGGTGCGGTTTATGGCGCGGCCCAGGACCGTGCCCACCACAACGACCAGAGGCATAACGACGATGATGAATAGCGTCAGCCGCCAATTGAGCACGAACATGATCGCCACCGAACCCACAAGCGTCAGCGCCTGCTGCAGCACAGTCGCGATGTTGTTGGTCAGCGCTGTGCGCACCACAGTCACATCGGAGGACAAACGGCTGATGAGCTCGCCCACGCGGCGTTCGGTGTAATAACGCAAGGACAGACTTTGCAGGTGGGCGTATAGCTGGCAGCGCATATCGACTACGATCTTCTCGCCCACATAACCCATGTAATAGGTTTGTACAAGGCTGGCTAGCGAGCGTAGCGCGAATACCGCCAGCAAAGCCAGCGTAATCGTATCCAGCAACGCGAGATCGGCATCGCGGAAGACTGAGTCGACAACTTGCTGGATTACGGCAGGGAAGACCAGGCTCAAGGCAGCCGCGAAGATCAAGCTTATGGACGCGACCAGCAGGCGTAGTTTGTAGTCCGTCAGGTAAGCCAATAGGCGGCGCCATTGCATGGGCGTATCGGGGGTTTGGCGCTCTTCCGGCTTGGTTGCGGCGCGCATCCGCATCCGCATCATTGGCGTCTAGCCCTCGTCACCGACATCATCGACTTGGATCTTGACAGCGTCTTCATCAGGGTCAGTTGGGATTGGCGGGGCTGGTGGCGCTGATAGCTCGTCAGCTGCGCTGGCGGCTGCTGTCGGATCTTGTACTAGCTGCCAGGGCGCATCGGCCGGCAAGCTCGCCGTCTGCCCGGATGGAAACTGGATGTCGACGCCCGCGTCGCTGCGCCGCACAGTCACGCCATGCTGTTCCACACTATATTCCGTTCCCCAGGTGAATGCGCCGCCGACCCAGACGCGGTCATGACTAGGGATCTGCACGCCCAGCACATCGCCAAGCAGCTTCAAAGGCGCGATGCCGCCGATATGATGCGCCTCGCCGAAGCCTTGAATCGCCTCGGCATGATAGAACTGCGACAGCTTGCCCTCCCGTTTAAAAATACGCGACAGATGAGTCAATATCCGTTGCAGAATAGCGGTCGCTTGCACCCGAAAGCCACTGGTCGCCATACCTTCGCCGACCAGGGCTTGCCAATACATCCAGATTCCGCCGCCGCCACGCGCATTGGACGGGTCGTAGTTGCGGTCTGCGGCGCTGACCATCGTGATGCCGTTCGGCCGCAGAAAATGCGCTTCGTCCGTCGCCAGCTTGACGAGTGCCTCAGCGCGAGACTTGTCGAGACGCCCCGTCCATAGCGGCAGCAAGGCGTTGATATCCAGCCGACTCGTGTCGATGGTGCTGGCATAGACCTTGTATACGCGGCTGAGCCCGTCGATGGCTATGCTGGAAACAGCCGCGAGCGGTTCAGATGTGGTATAGCGGCCCTGGCGATTCTGCCAGTCGAATTCCTCCGAGTCGGCGCTGATTTCGCATGGCGCGCCACGGCTATCAAGTCCCTTCAAGGTCAGGCGGATGCGCGGACGCTGACTAACGCCGCCGACAACGCGGACCAAAACGCGAGCGGGCTCGGGCAGCGTCGCTTCGATACCATGCAACTCGTCGCCAGCCCCGCCCCGCAGCAATTCGACAGACTCGCTGTGCAGATGAGTATCGCGGTCGCGGTAGCCATAGCGGTCGCCGACCCACAATTCGTCCAGCGCCGCTTCCAGTTGTGATCGTTGTTCAGCATGAATCGCATGTGAATCGCTATCTTCCAGCAAGTCCGCCAAACGGCAGAGTGCATCGGTTTCTGAAATCAGATAAGCGAGCAGGTCGGGCGTTTCGAACTGGCGGATATCCGCGCCTTGCGCCCAGGCTTGTCTGCTTCCGAAGCTGGGGAAGGCGACATAGCCAGTTTGCCGTTCGGATTGCCATTCGGGGACGCCATCGCCATCGGCGTCCATGTCTGCGGAAAGCCAGCGCTGGAAGAAGTTGCCTAAGGCCGGATACAGCTCAGCGGCGAACTTGCGGTCGTCCAGCAGTTCGACCAACTGCCAGGTCATGCGCGCCAGCAGGGGCATCATCAGCAGAGTCTGGCGCTGCCCAGCCATGCCCGGCTGCCGGTCAATGAAGCCGCTTTCGTCCTGTGTCGTGACATAATTGCGCAGGATCGCCTTGGCCAGCTCCGCGTCTATCGCAGCGACTGCGAGCGCAGCCAGATAGGCAAGCGTCGGGTCTTGCCCCGACCAGGCGCGGATGTGGTCGCTGCCCGCGCCGCGCCGGCTCCAGCCGCGATTGCCTGCGCGATTGGCGACAAAAGACGCATGTGGCAGTGCCTCAGTCGGCTGAAAAAAGGCTTGTAGCAGATGCGCGTAAGAAAGATCTATTACGCGATCCCAATCGGCGTTGCCCGTGTTAATTCGCGGAATGGCGACGGCGTTGCGGTCGATCTGCTGGAAATGCCGCCTCCAGGGATGCGACATCCAATTCAGCGCCAGGCTGAAGGAATCGCGCATGTCCGCCAGTCCAGCGCAGACGAAGGGAATGCGCGCCGAAGCCCCAGCAGCGATTTGCAGAATTGCACCCAGCTTTGCACTGCCAATGCGAGCGCCGTAGACCTCGAAACTGGCGCCTTCCAGCGTCGCCACCGGGTTGATATCGCCGATCTCACCGAGATGCAGCGCCAGCATGCCGTCGGCCAGGGTCAGCACATTCAGCTTGCGCTTGCGCCCCTGGAGGACCACACTGCCCAGTAAGTCCAGTTGGATCTGCAGGTCTTCAGCGCCGCGATTGATCAATTGGAACTCGCCGCCGGCCGCTCGCGATTCCATCGCCCAATAGCGGGCGACCAAGTCCAGTTCGGGCGTCGGCGCAGCTTCAACTTGCAGGAAGTTCGGCGCAAAATGCGTGATGACGGGTCGCCGCGCGTAAGCCCACTGCTGATAGAGGACTTGATCGCCCAAGCGAAAACTGAGGTCCAGGCTGACCAAGTCCGCGCGTCCGCCAAATTGCGTCTGGAAGGAAAGCGCCGCTTCAGCCCGTGCGCCCAGTTTCACCGTCCAGGCTTGGTCATCGCTGTAGTCGGTGCGGCTGCTGCGGGCATCGGCCGCGATGAAATACTCAAATGGCGCGTCCGGGTTGAGTTGCTGTCGCCGCAAATTCTGCATGGTCTTTATCCCACGACCTTTGTACTTTCGCGTGCCTAATGCGCCTATCCTATCAGATGGGCGCAATCACAACGAAGGCGAAGCTACGCTGCGTTCCAAGCTGCGCCTCGTGCTACAATGGCAGGCCTAGGTTAGCCCGCGCTTGTTTCACAATCAGTCGATGCCAATACGCGGGGACAACTGGCTCGGTTGCAAAGGGTCGCAGCGTATGGATGCCAAGCCCATGAACATCACGCTGGACAGGCAGAAGGCGGAATTGTCCATCAGCTGGGACGATGGGCTGGTCAGCCGCTATCCGCTTTCGCAACTGCGTGAAGCCTGCCCCTGTGTGGAATGCCGCGGCGGGCATAGCAATATGGGCATGGCTTTCGCGCCCGATGATTTGCTCACATTGACCCCCGCCCGCTCCTACGCCATCACCGGTTTGAGCGCGGTCGGCAACTATGCGCTGCAGCCCAGCTGGGATGATGGGCACAGCACCGGCATCTACACCTGGGAGTACCTGCGCCACTTGTCGCCGCAGCAGCCCGACTGATGCAAACTATTGCGATGCGGCGGAATCCGCGTATAATCCGCCCACCGCAGGCAAAGCCTTGCCATCCACGGATAGAAAAGGAAATTCCCATGAAACTCAGCAAATTTCTACTCGCGCTTGCGCTGCTGATCTTTGCGAGCGCATTTGCCGTATCGGCACAGGACGAGGGCTTGGTCGTCTGGTCGGACCAAGCGTTTACTCCGGTCATGGAAGAGATCGCCGAGCAATTCGCTGCTGATTTCGATATTCCGGTTGTTGTGCACGAGATCGGCTTTGGTGATATCCGCGATCAATTCAAGACCGCCGCGCCGGCTGGCGAAGGTCCCGATGTTTTGATGGGTCCCCACGACTGGCTGGGCGAATTGGCCGTCAATGGCTTGTTGGCTGAGATGGACCTGACGGATATCGCTGACCAGTTCCTGCCTTCGGCAGTGGCTGCCTTTGTCTATGACGGTGTGCAGTATGGCTTGCCCATAGCGGCAGAAAATGTCGGCTTCCTACGCAATACCGACCTGGTGCCGGACAATCCCGCTACCTGGGATGATGTGCGCGCGATCAGCGAGCAGTTGATTGCCGATGGCGACTCGCAGTACGGCTTTATCATGTTCGACCACAACCCCTACCACCTCTTCCCGCTGCAGACGGCTTTTGGCGGTTATGTCTTCGGCTTGACGGATGCAGGGTACGATGCCTCCGATGTCGGGATCGACAGCGAAGGTTCGATTGCCGCGGCCGCCTACCTTGAGGCTTATGGTACGGACGGCTTGATGCCGACCGGCATTGACTACGAAGTCATGCACACGATGTTCGAGTCTGGCGATGCCGCCATGATCATCACCGGTCCCTGGGCGATTCCGCGCATCCTGGAATCGGGCGTGAACTTTGAAGTGGCCGGCATCCCGTCTGGTCCCGGCGGCTCCGGCAAGCCTTTCCTGGGCGTCTGGGGCATAATGATCAGCGCCTTCAGCGAGAACCAGTTGGTCGCCGAGACCTTCGTTTATGATTACATAGCCACGGCGGATGCCATGCAGTCGCTCTACAGCGCCAACCCGCGCCCGCCGGCGATGATCGATTTGCGCGCCAGCCTGGAAGACGAAATCATGGTTGGATTTGTCGCGGCAGGCAGCGAGGGCTTGGCCATGCCCGCCATCCCGGAAATGTCGTCGGTCTGGCAGGCTTGGGGCAACGCCATGGAGCTGGTGCGCACGGGCGAGTTGGACGCTGAATCGGCTTTCACTAACGCAGGCCAGCAAATCCGCGCGCTGCTGGAAGGCGAATAATCGGCGTCGTAGCCAGACACGGACAATCAGCAGATGTTTCAACGGGGGGAGCGTCGCCAAGCCTGGCGCTCTCCCTTTTTGTTTTAAGCGCAGCTGAAGCGCCAAAGGAAGCGCGCGCATGAGCGGGCCGAAAGCCTCCGATACAGCTAGAGGAAGCGGGTTTGGCAGCAACAGTTTGCTGCGCTTGGTCCTCACCTGGCTGACGCTGGCGGCGGTTGACGGTTTTGCGATCTATCTGGTCTATGTCTTTGTCGCGGACGGCGTCATTGAATTGGCGGTGGCTGTCGGCGTAGTTACGCTGGGCGTCAACATCATCAATTTGCGGCAGGGGCTCTATGCCTTGCGCTGGATTGCGCCGGCGCTGTCCCTGATGACGTTGATGGTCGTTTACCCCATTATCTATACAGTCTATGTGTCCTTCACCAACTTTGGCGATGGCAATTTGCTCACCAAGCAGCAGGTTATTAAGCTGCTTTCGCAAGATAGCTACCTGCCTGAAGGCGGCAAGACCTATGCCTGGACGATTTACGCGAATGCGGCTGGCGATTACGCCCTGTGGCTGACCGACCGCAGCGATGGCGATCGCTACTATTTTGCATCGACATCCAGTTTTGAAGCAGTTGCCGGCATCAAACCGGGCGCGGATCTGCCCGAAGAATACCAGGGCTTCCGCCTGTTGAATCGCAGAGATGCTCTGCGAGCCGCTAGCGAGGCGCAGGATATGGTCTTTGGCGCGGTGGGGCAGCCCATCGGCATCGCTGGACGCAGAGAAGCCGGCGAATTCGCCCAGCGCTACATCTACCAGGCGGAAACCGACGCCATCCTCGATATGGAGACGGACTCGCTCTACCGCGCCGTCTACGACTACGGGCGTGATGAAGCTACCGGGGAGCCGTTCCAGACCGGGCAATTTGTCAATGAGAATGGCAACATGCTGCGCACCGGTTTCATCGCCGGCGTCGGCACAAAGAACTTTGCCAGCTTCCTCGAGCGCGATGACATCCGCGGACCCTTGACGCGCATATTCTTGTGGACGATAGGCTTCTCGCTGGCATCGGTGGTGACGACATTCGCGCTGGGGCTCTTCTTCGCGCTGATCATGCAGAACCAGCGCATCCCCTTCCGCAAAGCCTTCCGCACGCTGCTCATTATCCCCTGGGCGATACCGGGTTTGATTTCGGTGGCGGTGTGGCGCGGCATGCTCAACGAGAATCTGGGCGTGGTCGCAATTATCCTTCGCGCCATTGGACTGGAGCCGCCGCCCTTCTTCATCGACCCCGGCTGGGCGAAGATTGGCATTTTGCTGGTCAATCTGTGGCTGGGCTATCCCTATTTCATGTTGGTTTGCAGCGGCGCGCTGGCAGCCATCCCCATGGATATGTACGAAGCGGCGGAAGTGGACGGCGCGGGTTGGTGGCGCAAGTTCCGCGATTTGACTCTGCCGCTGCTGCTGGTGGCGGTGGGTCCGCTGCTGATTGCATCATTCACTTTTAATTTCAACAATTTCACCATCATTGAGGCCTATGACGAGGGCGGTCCGCCCATGGTGGAAGCCGGCAATTTGCCCGCCGGTCATACGGACATTCTCATCAGCTACGCTTTTCGCCTGGCATTTGGGGCCGGGCGTGGCTCGGATTTCGGCCTAGCATCGGCCATCACTATTGTCATCTTCGTCATGGTCGCCGGTGTCACCCTGTTGCAATATCGCGTGACTAAGGGTTGGGAGGAGACATCGGAAAATGTCTAGCCCCGTCCGCAAACGCAAACGCAGACGCTACAGCCTGGCGCAGAACCTCCAGCTAATCCTCCAGATTCTAATTCTGTTGGCGGCGGTGATCTTTGCGCTTTTCCCCATCGTCTGGGTGGTTTCGGCGGCGTTGAACCCCAGCCAGTCCATGACCACGCAATCCATCATCCCGCCCTTGCCGGAAACGCGCGTCGTCTACGCCAAGGAAGCAGGCACATTGCTGCAAATCGCCTCCCCCAATGGCAGTCGCGTCGAACGCAGCGCCGAATTGGTCTTGCTGGTGGAGGAGGACGGCAAGGAGAAGGAGCTGCGTGCCATCAAAAATGGCTATGTGCAGAATATCCGCATTGCAGTGGGCGACGCCTACGAAGAGGGCGCTGCGCTCTACGACATCAGTTCCAGTTACCTCATCAATATCGACACGTTGCTGAACACGCCGCGCAAGCCCTTCCTGCGCTGGATGATCAACTCAGTCGTCATCTCCAGCATTACATCCGTCATCGTGGTGCTAATCACCGCCTTCAGCGCCTATTCTTTTTCGCGCTTTCGCTTCCATTGGCGTCGCAACCTGCTGGTGTTGATCTTGCTGGTGCAGGTCTTCCCCAACTTGCTGGCCATGGTCGCGATCTACCTGATGCTGCAGCAGATAGGCAATCACATCCCCTTCCTGGGCTTGAACACGGCTGGTGGCTTGATTCTGGTCTACATTGGTGGCGCTATGGGCATCAACATCTGGCTGATGAAGGGCTTTTTCGATTCTGTGCCGCGCGATATTGACGAGTCGGCGCTGGTCGATGGCGCGACGCATTGGCAGGTCTACTGGCTGCTGATTTTTCCGCTGGTGCGCCCGGTGCTGATCGTGGTGGGCATCCTGTCCTTCGTCGGCACCTATAACGAATTTGTTCTGGCGCGGGTGCTGCTGCGCGACAAGGACACCTGGACGCTGATGGTCGGACTATGGCAGTACATCAGCGCCGATTTCGCGCAGGACTGGGGCATCTTCGGCGCCGGCGCCATCATCGGAGCGCTGCCCAGCCTGGTCATCTACCTGATGCTGCAAGATCAAATTGTCGGCGGCTTGACGCAGGGCGCAGTCAAAGGGTAGGCGGGGTAAAGTGCCAAAGTCTTTGCTGGAAACAGTCAATGCCGCCATCGGCGCGGAATTGCCGCCAATGCGCTTTCGCTACAGCGAGCGGGATGTCGCACTCTATGCGCTGGGCATTGGCGCGCCAGCCGACCGCCTTGCGCCGGACGAGCTGCGCTTTGTCTACGAACTAAGTCCGGACTTCCAAGTTATCCCGACCTTTGCGGCGCTCTTCGGTCGCGATTTGATCAAGCAGCTGATGACCGGCAGCATCGCGGGCATCCAATTCGAGCCAATGATGCTGCTGCACGGCCTGCAAAGCCTGGAACTGAGTCGCGCCCTGCCGCCCAGCGCGACTGTCATATCTCGCGCGCGCATTGCCGAGATTCACGACAAAGGCAGCGGCATGCTGATCCATTTTGTGGTGGATAGTAAAACCGAGGCGGGCGAGAAGCTGTCTGTGACACGCACATCGGTCTTCATCCGCGGCATCGGTGGCTATGGCGGGGAGCGCGGCAAGAGTCTAAAGCTGCCGAAGACTGAAGGACAGCCGGACTTCGTGCAGGAAGAAGCGACGCAGCTAACGCAGGCTTTGCTCTATCGTTTGGCCGGCGACGCCAATCCCTTGCATGCCGATCCGGCCATGGCTGCTCGCGGTGGCTACCATGTGCCCATTCTGCACGGGCTCTGCACATTTGGCTTCGCGGCGCGCGCCATCCTCAAGCGCTGCTGCGGCAATGACGCGGAGAAACTGCGGTCCATCAGCGCCCGCTTTTCCAGCCATGTCTTCCCCGGCGAGATGCTGGTCACCGAGATATGGCAGTTGCCCGAAGGCGAGCTTCGTTTTCAAACGCGAACTCAGGAACGCGGCGAAATTGTGCTCAGCGACGGCTGCGCGGGGCTGGCGGACTAGCGCATGAGGCGGATGCTGCAGGAACAGCCGCACCGACGCTACAACCCGCTGCTGGACGAGTGGATTTTAGTGTCGCCGCAGCGTACCAAACGCCCCTGGCAGGGCAAATCCGAGGCTCCCTCCAGCGACACCCGCTTGCCATACGACCCGCATTGTTACTTGTGCCCGGGCAATCTGCGCGCCAATGACGCACGCAACCCGCGCTACGACAGTACCTTCGTCTTCGTCAACGACTTCGCTGCTGTGCTGCCGGATGCGCCGTATTTTCATGACGACGACGCGCTGCTGCAGGCCAAATCGCTGCGGGGAGAAGCGCGCGTCATCTGCTTTTCGCCGCGCCATGATCTGACTCTGGCCGAGATGTCTCGCGAAGAAATCCGGCTGGTCGTCGACTTGTGGGCGGCGCAGACGGCGGAACTGGGCGAACGTTTCGCCTGGGTGCAGGTCTTTGAGAATCGCGGCGAACTCATGGGCGCGTCGAATCCGCATCCGCATGGGCAGATCTGGGCGACGGACAGCCTGGGCAGCATCGCCGCTCGTGAAGATGCCCAGCAGCGCGCCTATCGGCAGCGGCGGGGCGGCAGCATGCTCTTGGACTATGCGCAGCTAGAGATCCAGCGTGGGGAACGGGTGGTTGTCGAAAACGAAAGTTGGGTGGCGGTCCTGCCATTTTGGGCGGTCTGGCCCTTTGAGACCCTGCTGCTGCCCAGAATGCCCGTCATGCGCCTGCCCGAACTGGACGATAACGCGCGCCGGGACCTGGCTGCTATCCTGAAAAGCCTGCTGGTCAAATATGACAACTTGTTCGAGGCTTCATTCCCCTACTCGATGGGCTGGCATGGCGCGCCCTACAATGCCGGCGACCATGAACATTGGCAACTGCACGCGCATTTCTACCCGCCGCTGCTGCGCTCCGCGGCAATCCGCAAATTCATGGTCGGCTACGAGATGCTGGCGGAAGCGCAGCGCGACATCACCGCTGAATCTGCCGCGCAGCGCCTGCGAGAGCTGAGCGACCTCCACTACAAACAGCGCTAGCTCAGCTGTCCCACTGCCATTGCAGCAAATCCACGGCCAGGGCGTCGCCGAAGTAATTGCAGCTGTTGACATCGGGGATGGTCCAGTCGCGTTCGTCGAGGTAGGGCTGCTGCGGATTGAAGTGCTTGTAGACGCGGCGCGAGACCTCGGCAAAGAGTGGCAGCGACTCCTGGAAGTTCAGCCACTCGGGCTGGAAGAGCAGCATGGCGATGACATAGTCCCCGCCGGGCGTGAAGAAGAGGGCGGCGTTGCCATGCGTGTCGGGTATCCAGCCGTGTTTGTGGGCGACGCGCGTATCGGCTGGCGCGCCGGATTTCAGCAGCGCGTCCACCGTGTTATTGCTCATCACATGCAGCATTTGCCGGCATTCGCGCGGCTCGATGCCCTCGCTGAAAATGCCCCCATTGCCATAGGCGCAGTCGTAAATGCCAGCCAACAGCGCGCCAATATCCGAGACCACCAACTGGTTGGAGAAATCCGCCTGCGCCTTGACCTGGTCGGCGCTGCTATTCGGCGCGACGATGGGGAAGGGCGGTGGCTCTGGCGTGCCGACCGTGGTGAAGGGCGCTGTCAGGAAGGAGTTGCGCATGCCCTGCCGCACCAGGAACTCGCTGACGGCTTGCGCGCCCAGCCAGACGCTGTCGTTGCCGATGGCGCTGAGCAGGCGGTTGGTGGCGGCGTTCTCGCTGCAGATCATTGTGTTGAGAATATCGGTCGCCATGTCCAGCGTGGGCGGCGCGCTCAGCAGTTCATATAACTTTGCCAGGATGGCGATTTTATTAAGGCTGGTGCCGCTGAAGGCGTATTCGTCGCCGAAGGTGAAAGCCTCGCGCGTGAACAAGTCCATCACGAAGAGCGCGCCAAAACGGCTGGTCTGCGGATCAAAGCCACTTTCCAGCAACAGCTCCCAAAGCGCTTCGCCCAATGCCGCGAAACCGGGGCTCAGTGACGCGGGCCTAGCGCCCTGAATGCTGACGGCGCGCAGCACTGGCGGTGTGGCTGTGGCCGCCGGCAGGTTGAAACGAGTCTGTGATACCGGCGCGGTGGTGAAAATGTCGCCGCTGACTTCCAGCAGATCGCGCGCGATCCAAGCCTGGCCGTCTGCGCTGGCGGGGTAGACGATGCGCAGCCAGGGGAACTGCGTATGGTAACCGCTGATCTCAAAGTCTTCGCCGGCAAAGGCGACGCCCGCGCGGGGATAGTCGACCCCAGGTCCGTGGCGAATGTTGACCTCGCCACGCACGCTACCAGACACGGTGTAGGATTGTGGAGTTGGCGGCGCTGTAGCAATGGCGGCTGGCGCGGCTGGCGTGATGCCCGGCGTGGCTGCGACTGTCGGCGGCGCTTGAGCAACTTCAAGCACGCTGAGCGGCACGCGGAAGACATTGCCGTTGACAGCCACCAGCGTCTCGTAGACCCAGCCTTTGGGCTGCGCAGTGTCGCGATCGCCCAGCAGCAGCCAGGGATAAAATTCGCTGCGCCCGATGACCGGGTAGCTTGCGCCCGATTGGATTTCGCCCACGATTGGCGAATTGATGGCGGCGGCGGCGCGCAAATTGGCGCTGCCCAGGGCGCTGGCTGTGACTCCCGTGCTGGCTGGCTGCGCCCCGACCGCGCTCAAACACAGGCACAGCAGACCTGCCAATAGCAGCGTCGTCAAGCCTGATGCACTCAATCGCCCAGCCAACACAAGCCTCGCATCTCGGATTTGCCGCCGCGCATTGTATCACAAGTGAAGGCAGGGCAATTGACAGCCAGATTCTGACCCAGGGCAATCGCGTCAAAATGATTGCGCTCAGGA
This sequence comes from Anaerolineae bacterium, assembly GCA_034420985.1. Lineage (GTDB taxonomy): Bacteria > Chloroflexota > Anaerolineae > Aggregatilineales > Phototrophicaceae > UBA6055. Next base: position 165,426 of record DAOUKU010000070.1, read on the forward strand.
TCACAAAGAATCAGGCTGAATTTTCAAGAATAATTTGATGCGATTGCCCTGGATTCCTACCAGCCGCCACTTGACAACGCTGCGCCAGCGTTTATACTTGCGGGCAAGCCCCAGCCGAAGTGGCGGAATTGGCAGACGCGCTGCGTTCAGGGCGCAGTTCTCTTCGGGGAGTGTGGGTTCGACTCCCACCTTCGGCACAGCGATGACCCGGCTGCAGAGTCGGGTCTTTCTGTTTCTGGCGCGGCGCGGATTCTCGCTTTGGGCGCTGGCGGCATCTGGCGGCTGCACTATGATAGTGCGCATGAGCGAGAACAGCGCAATTGATGCTGGGCAAGCGCCGGCTGGCGACTCAGTCCCGCTACCGCCAAATGCCGGCTGGCAGCGGCTGACCAGTGTGCAAGTCGTGCTGGCAGTGACGCTGGCACTGGGCTTGGTGCTAACCTTGAACTTCAGCGGGCGCATCAAGCTGGACAGGGACTTGGGGCGCATCCACGCGCAATTTCAAGCGGAAATAGTTGAGCTGCAGGGGGAACAGGCGCGCTTGTTTGAGACCCTGGAGTATGTCAAGAGCGATGCCTATGTGGAAACCTGGGCCCGCGATGACGGCAAGATGATCCGCGAAGGCGAAGTCTTGATCGTGCCCAAGAGCGTATCCGGGTCGACCAGTGTCCTGGCAAAGACGACCAGCTTGGTAGCCTTCGAGACCACTGAGCCCGAGCCCGAAAACTGGCAATTGTGGTGGGCGCTGTTTTTTGACGCGCCGCCGCCAGTCATCGACTAAGGCGATTTTGCAGTTGCCTCGAGGATGAAGGGCGGTTGAGCGCCGGCGTAGTCAATGACCCGCGCAACGACGCGATTCTCGCCGACTTCCAAAGGTGTGTCTGGACGCGCGTTTGATGTTCGCAAGACCGCCAGCGCATAGAGTTGCCCATTTGCCGCTTTGACGCTGCTGGTGAGCGTGCCGACTGGTTTTCCATTCGCGTAGACCGTAGCTGGCGCAGACTCAAACTCCAGGAGCGCCACCTTCACCAGCGTCTTCGCCAGGCGTCCGCGACTTTCCATGCGCGCGATGATCTCTTGCCCGGTGTAGCAGCCTTTGTTGAAGCTGACTTCGTCCCACAAGCCGACTTCCAGCGGGATAAATTGTTGCGAAAGCTCAATGCCAGCCGGGCGCCCGCTGCGGATGCGCAGGCTGTTGAAAGTCAAAGAGCCGGCCGGCCGCAAGCCCTGCGCGCCCCCTAGATCCAGCAGCCAATGATGCATGGTCGCGGCTTTCTGCGCCGGGCAAATCACCAGCCAGTGCGCGCCGCAGATGGACTTGCGCCGCGCTATGGTCAGTTCGCAAAAGCCTGTATCGATTTTAGCGCTGGCGAAGAGTGGCAGCTCAGGCAAGTCCGCGCGCAAGGACGCCATAACTTGGTCAGCGGTCGGACCGTGAATGGCAAATTGTGCCGTGTCGCCGCTGCTGTCCGCCACGGTCACCTGGTCGCCAAAGAAGATATTGCGCTGAAGGTAGGTTCTGAGCGCCGCGCCTTGCCCGGCTTCGCTGATCAGCAGTAGCCCTTCATCCATGCTGAGGCATAGCGCGCGAAACAAAATACGGGCATTTGGGTTGGTGAAGATGGTGGGCGCGCCTGCGCCAGGCATCAGATTCATTAATTCATTGGTGGACATGCGGTTGGGCAAGGAGAATTTGTCGCGTCCGGCTAGCAAGATCCGCCCCTCATGCGAGCGATCCAACAGGATTGCCCCTGTCAGGGCGGAGTCCAGTTCGGCGGGCTGATCGCCATACTCCAGCGGGATGCCGTCCGGCGCCAAGCGCGCGCCCAGCGATTGATGCTGCCGCGACAAGGAAATCATTGCCCTGTCTCCACGATACGTCGCTCGGTCAATTCGCGCTCGATAATCCGCTCGGTGATTTCTATCGCATGCGCCAGCTCGTCATTGACGACGATGTAATCACAGCGACTTTGATAGGGCAGCTCGATGGCTTTGGCGCGCTGCAAGCGACTTTCAACATCGGTGTTGGCATCAGCGCGCAACTTCATCCGCCCCGCCAGCACATGCAATTGCGCCTCAATGTCCGCGCCAGGCACGGTGACGAAAATCTGCACGACATTGTTGGGGAATGCCGCCGCCAGTTTTTGCGCGCCAAGCACCTCAATATCGGCAATGCGCACTGCCCCAGCCCCCAGGCAATCCACTACTAACTGATGCGGGATACCGTAGTACTTGCCCGGCGTAACTTCCTGATATTCCAGCAACTGCCCTTTCCGCAGCATTTGGCGGAATTGCGCTTCACTGACGAAGTGATGCTCGCGCCCCTGTTTCTCGTCCGGGCGCATCGGACGCGTGGTGGCGGTCGGCAATTGGCGTACGAGGCTCGAGCTGGCGATGATGGCGCGCATGATGGCGTTTTTGCCGGCGCCGCCTGGTCCAATCATCACGAAAATAAGTCCCGACAACTTATCGACTGCGCTCACTCTGTGCTATCCTTGTGACGGATGATGCGCTCAGTGTAACAAGCGAGGGGCGCATTCTCTATAGCGGGCGTGTAGAAGTTGCCAGCGCAAAGGAGCAGCGAGATGCCGGCGACGATCATTGATGGCAGAGCGGTTGCCAGGCGTATGCAAGGCGAAATCCAGGCGGGCGCGGAAGCCTGTGCAACAAGCCGGGGCCGCCCGCCGGGTCTGGGGGTGGTGCTGGTCGGCGATGATCCGGCTTCCGCCATGTATGTGCGCATGAAGCAGCGCGCCTGCGAGCGTGTGGGCATCCAGTCGTCGGCGGCCCTGCTGCCGGAAAGCGCGACGCAGGCGGAAGTGCAAACGGCTGTGCGCAATTTTAATGGAGATCCCGCCGTCGACGGTATCCTGGTGCAATTGCCGCTGCCGGCGCATATTGACGAAGAAGCCGTGCTCAACGAACTCAGTCTCGCGAAAGATGTTGACGGCATTCATCCCGTCAATTTGGGACGGCTGGGCATGCGCGGGCGTGAACCAACTTTCACGCCAGCCACACCGACAGGCGTGATGCATCTCATCGCCGAGACTGGTGTGGATATCGCCGGCAAGGAAGCGGTCGTCATCGGGCGTAGCAATATCGTGGGCTTGCCCGTCTCGTTGATGCTCACCAATGCCAACGCCACGGTCACGCGCTGCCACAGCCGCACCGTCGACTTGCCGGCTGTGACGCGGCGTGGAGACATTGTCATCGCCGCGGTCGGGCAGCCGGAGATGGTCAAGGGCAGCTGGCTGAAGCCGGGCGCGGTCGTCATTGATGTCGGCTCCAATTCTGTGCCGGACCCCAGTAGTGAAAAAGGCTATCGTTATGTCGGCGATGTCCACTTCGACTCGGCGCGCGCGAGGGCTGGCTGGCTGACCAAGGTGCCGGGCGGAGTCGGTCCCATGACCATCACCATGTTATTGGCGAATACCTTAAAAGCGGCGCAAGCATGACGACGCTGCTGCTTAAGAATATCCGGCGGCTGGCGACTATGGATGCTGAGCGCCGCGAACTGGACGACGCCTGGATCCTCATCCGTGATAATGTCATCGAGTCCCTTGGTGCGGGGGGCACGCTACCGGAAGCCGACCGCAGCATTGACCTGAGGCATCATGTGGCGCTGCCCGGCTTGATCAACACGCATCATCACATGTTTCAAAGCATGACCCGCGCCTTTGCGCAGCAAGAAGACCTCTTTGGCTGGCTCAGGACTTGCTATCCGATGTGGGCGCAGATGCGTTCCGAGCATATCTATGCCGCGGCTCAGCTGGCCATGGCGGAACTGCTGCTGTCCGGCTGCACCACCGCCAGCGACCACCACTATATCTTCCCGCGCGACGTCCAGTTGGAAGACGAGATTCGCGCCGCGCAGGAGCTGGGCATTCGTTTTCACGCGGCGCGCGGCAGCATGAGCGTCGGCGAGGGGCATGGCGGCCTGCCACCGGACCACCTTGTCGAGCGCGAAGAGGATATCCTGCGCGACACCCGCCGTCTCATCGAAACCTGGCACGATCCCGCTCCCCATGCCATGCTGCGTATCGTGGCTGCGCCCTGCTCGCCATTCAGCGTCTCGGTTGACTTGATGCGCGAGTCAGCGGCGCTGGCGAGAGCTTACGGCGTGCAGATGCACACGCACCTGGCGGAAACTGACGATGATGTGGCCTACAGCATTGAACGCTTCGGCATGCGCCCGGGCGATTATGCGGAAGATATGGGCTGGGTCGGCGATGATGTCTGGCACGCGCACTGCGTCAAATTGAATGACAAGGCCATCGACCTCTTCGCGAGCACCGGTACCGGCGTTTGCCACTGCCCCTCGTCCAATACACGTCTGGCTTCGGGCATTGCGCCGGTGCGGCGCATGCTGGATCGCGGCGTGAGCGTGGCGCTGGGCGTGGATGGCTCAGCTTCTAACGACAGCGGACATCTGCTGGCTGAGGCGCGGTGGTCCATGCTGCTGCAACGCGCCATGGGCGACCCGGCCGGGCTGGCTGCCCGTGAAGCGCTGGAACTGGCGACTCTGGGTGGCGCGCGCGTGCTGGGTCGGGACGATGTCGGCTGCCTCGCGCCCGGCATGGCCGCGGATATCATCGCCTATCGGTTGGACACGGTCGAAATGGCCGGCGCATTGCATGACCCGGTGGCAGCGCTGGTTTTCTGTCAGCCGCAGCGTGTTGATCTGTCTATCATCAATGGTCGTATTGTTGTCGAAGACGGGCAGTTGCTGACGGTCGATGTGCCGACAGTGGTGGAGAAGCATAATGCTTTGTCCATGCAGCTGTTTCGGGGTGAAAGTTAGGGGAGGAAACCTGTGTCCATAGGCGATCGACTGGCGGCGGCTCGCGGAGACCAGCCCTGTGATCTTGTCCTGCGCAATGGGCGATTGGTAAATGTCATCAGCGGTGAGATTTATGGAACGGATATCGCCGTGCATGATCGCCATGTGGTGGGCTTGGGTCCGGGCTATAGTGGCCTTCGTGAGGTTGACCTGGGCGGCATGTATGTGACGCCCGGTTTGATTGACGCCCATGTGCATATCGAAAGCAGCCTGGTTACGCCGCCAGAATTCGCACGCGCAGTCTTGCCGCACGGGGTGACCAGCGTGGTCACCGACCCGCATGAAATTGCCAATGTGCTGGGCATCGCCGGCATCCGCTATATGCTCGAGTTGGCTAAGAAAGGTCCGCTGAATATGTTCGTCATGGCTTCCAGTTGCGTGCCAGCCACGCATATGGAGACTTCCGGCGCGCAACTGGAAGCGGAAGACTTGGCGCCCCTGCTGGGGCATGACTGGGTGCTGGGTTTGGCTGAGCTGATGAATTATCCCGGCGTAGCGCTGGGCGACGAGGGCATGCTGGACAAAATCCAGCTCTTCAAAGATCGTGTCTTGGATGGGCATGCGCCCGATATGACTGGCAAAATGCTCAACGCCTATGTCGCCGCCGGCGTGCAAAGCGAACACGAATGCACGAACCTGGAGGAAGCGCGCGAGAAACTGCGCCTGGGCTTGGCGATCTTCATCCGTGAAGGCACGACCACGCGCAATCTCGAACCGCTGCTGCCCCTCATCACGCCGGAAAACCACGGCGCTATCTGCTTCTGCACCGACGACCGCATCCCCGCCGATCTCATCGACGAAGGCTCCATCGACTTCATGCTGCGCAAGGCGATTGCCGCGGGCATTGATCCGATCATGGCTATCCGCATGGGCAGTTACAACACAGCGCGGCACTTCGGTTTGAAGAAGCATGGGGCGGTGGCGCCGGGGCGTTATGCAGATTTGCTGGTCGTGGAGGATTTGCAGGACTTCCGCCCGCAGCAGGTCTATCGCGGCGGTGAGCTAGTTGCACGAGCTGGCGCTATGGTCGTCGATCGCTCGGCAGCGCGCGCCATTAATTTGCCAGCCAGCGTCAATATCGCCCAGCAGTCGCTTGATTTCACGATTCCGGCTGCCGGGCAGAATATCCGCGTCATCGGCAAGGTGCTGGATCAGGTGTACACGCAGCACCTCATCGAGCCAGCCAAAATCGAGCATGGCTGCGCGGTCAGCGATATCGAGCGTGATATTCTCAAGTTCGCCATGGTGGAGCGGCATCGAGCCAGCGGCAATATCGGCTTGGGCTTCATCAAAGGCTTCGGCATGCGGCGCGGGGCGATTGCCGGCACAGTGGCGCACGATCATCACAATATGGCGATCATCGGCGTCGATGACACCAGCATGCGAACGGCGGCGCTGGCATTGGCGGTGCTGGGCGGGGGCTTGGTCGCGGCCGAGGGCGAGACCGTGCTGGCGCAGCTGCCCTTGCCGGTGGCGGGTCTGCTGAGCGAAGCGCCCATTGAACAGGTGCGCGCGGACTATGACCGCATGATGGTCGCGGCGCATGCGCTAGGCTGCACGATTCCCGACCCCTTCATGGTCATGAGCTTCATGGGTTTGGAAGTCATCCCCAAGCTGAAACTAACCGACCTGGGGCTGGTGGATGTCGAGCGCTTTGAACTGGTCGATTTGTTCACTGATTGAGCGGCGCGGGCCCGCGATTTGTATTGCCGAAGTTGGCAGGCATAGGCTACACTACGGCACTTAATGAGAAGGCAGTTTTTCGAGCGAAGACATGGTTCAACATACAACATTACAGACGCTGCGGCGCGAGGTCGACAGCAGACGCGAAGACATCATCAGCTTCTTGCGCGAGATTTGCGCCATCCCCAGCATGGAAAGTCAGATCCGCGAATGTGGCGAACGCATCGCCGCCGAAATGGAGTCGCTGGGCTATGACGAAGTCTTCTGGGACAAGATGGGCAATGTTGTCGGGCGCATCGGCGAGGGCGATAAGATCCTGCTCTATGACAGCCATATCGACACGGTCGGCATTGGCGATCCGGACGAATGGGAGTGGGATCCCTTCACGGGCAAGATCGAAGACGGCATTTTATACGCCCGCGGCGCCTGCGATGAAAAAGGCAGCACGCCGGGCATGGTCTATGGTTTGGCGTTGGCGCGGCAACTGGGCTTGCTGGAAGGCTTCACGGCTTATTATTTTGGCAATATGGAAGAATGGAACGACGGGCAAGCGCCGCATGCCTTCGTGCAGACGGAAGGCATCAAGCCGGATTTTGTCGTCATTGGCGAGCCGACCATGATGCAGATTTACCGCGGGCACAAGGGGCGCGTGGAATTCAAAATTGTCGCCAAGGGCAAGAGCGCACATGCCGCCAGCAACTACCTGGGCGACAACGCCATATACAAATTGCTGCCCATCATCGAGCGCATCAGCCACATTGAGCCGGAGCTTGGCGACCACGACTTTCTAGGGCAGGGGCGTATCACTGTGACGGATATGGCCGTCAAAACGCCTAGCATCAACGCCGTGCCTGACGAAGCCACCATTTATGTCGATCGGCGTATCACTTTTGGCGAAGACCCGCAAAGCGAGTTGCAGCGCCTGCGCGACATCATCGGGCATCGCGACGACATCCAGGCGGAAATCCTGGTCTATGACGAGCCGAGCTACACCGGTTTCGTCTTCCCGCTGGACAAGATCTATCCCGCCTGGGCATACGAAGAAGACGAGCCCATTGTGCAGGCGGGCTGCGCGGCGGCAGAAGTGCTCTTTGGCCCGGTCGATACCGGCAAATGGGACTTTTCGACCAATGGCATATACTGGGCGGGCAAGGCTGGCATCCCCAGCATTGGCTTTGCGCCCGGCAACGAGATCCACGCCCATACTGTGCTGGATCAGGTACCGCTGGAGGATGTCGTGCGTTCCACCGAGTGGTACGCGCTCTTCCCCGCCATCTTGCACCAGACGCTCAACGGCGCATCCTAGCGCATAGACATTACAGGAGACTGCCATGCAAACTGACTTGCGAGGGCGCGACCTCATCAGCACCCAGGACTGGACTCGCGAAGAGATTGAAACACTGCTGGATGTCGCCTGGGATCTCAAGCGCAAACGAGCCTTGGGCGAGCCGCATGCCTTGCTGCGCGACAAGGTGCTGGCTATGCTCTTCTTCTTCACCAGCACGCGCACGCGCATCAGTTTTGAGGCGGGCATGGCGCAGCTGGGCGGGCACGCGCAATTCATTGATCACACGACAACGCAGATCAGCCACGGCGACACCGCCAAAGAAATCGGCGAAATTGTCGGGCGTTATACCGACGGCATCGCCATCCGCCAGTGCGATTGGGGTTTTGGCAACCAGTACATCAACGATGTCGCCGACGCCAGCCGCGTGCCGGTGCTGAATATGCAGTGCGATGTCTATCATCCTTTCCAGATATTGGCTGATTTGATGACCATTATGGAGAAATTCGGGCGCGACCTGCGTGGCAAGACCATCAATATCAGCTGGGCTTACGCCTCTAGCTATCAGAAGCCGATATCTGTGCCGCAAAGTCTGGTGCTGCTGATGTCGCGCTTTGGCATGAACCTGCGACTGACGCGACCGCCGGAATACAAGCTGATGCCGGATATCGTCGAGCAAGCTCGCGAAAATACGCGCCAGCACGGTGGTTCTTTTGAGATCTTGGACGATTTTGACGCGGGATTCAGCGGCGCGGACATCCTCTATCCCAAGAGTTGGGGCAGTTGGCTGACCACCGAAGACGAGACGGCCTCGGCGGAAATCGGCGCGAAATATAGGGACTGGATCACCGACGATCGGCGCATGAGCCTGGCGAATGACCACGCCATCTACATGCACTGCCTGCCGGCTGACCGCAATATCGAAGTTGCCGACAGCGTCATTGACGGCGCGCAGAGCGTCGTCTACGACGAGGCGGAAAATCGGCTGCATGTACAAAAAGCCGCCATGGCGCTGACCATGCGTTAGCCACTGTGGACGTGGAGTGAGAGACGAGCGGCATGATCGACAAGCTGGTGGTGGTGGCGATCGGCGGCAACTCGCTGATCCCTGACCCGGACAATCCCAATACCGAGAGCCAGTGGGAGGCGGTGCGAGAAACCTGCCGCCATATCGCCGAATTGATCCGCGCTGGCTGGCAAGTTGTCATCACGCACGGCAACGGTCCCCAGGTCGGCTTCATCATGAACCGCGCCGAGATCGCCACGCGAGTCGCCGATGTACATGGCGTGCCGCTGGACCTGGCGGTGGCCGATACGCAGGGCAGCATCGGTTATATGCTGCAGCAGGCGCTGGCTAATTCGCTGCGGCGCGTGGGTATGAATCACACCGTGGCCACCATCATCACGCAGATCCGCGTCGACCCCGACGACCCGGCTTTTGACCAGCCCGACAAACCGGTCGGCGGCTACATGACCGAGGCGGAGGCGCTGGCGGCACGGTTGGATGGCTGGCAGGTGAAAAAGGAATTTGGCCGCGGCTGGCGGCGGGTGGTCGCCTCGCCCAAGCCCGTGGTCGTCAACGAGATCAACGCCATCCAGGCGCTGGTGCTGGCTGGCTATATCGTCATCGTCTGTGGCGGTGGCGGCGTGCCGGTAGCGCGCAATGAAGTTGGCAGCCTGCGCGGCGTCAGCGCCGTCATCGACAAAGACCGAGCCAGCAGCCTTTTGGCGCAGACCTTGCGCGCCGACCTGCTGCTCATCTCCACAGCTGTGGAAAAGGTTTACCTGAACTTCAACAGTCCGCAGCAGCAGCCGCTGGACGAATTGACCTTGGAACAGGCGAGGCGTCACCTGGCCGCCGGGCAATTCGCCCGCGGCAGCATGTACCCGAAGATCGAAGCTGCCATCGACTTCGTGCACAACGGCGGTCCGCGCGCCATCATCACCGACCCGCCCAATATCACGCGCGCGCTGCACCACGAGACCGGCACGCGCATCGTCCCCGGCGGCCTCGGCTGAGGCAGGGCAGGCGGCGGTGGCGGATATCCTGGCATTGCGCTGCGTCATTGACGGCTGCAGCCATCCGCCCGACAGCGTCGACTACACCTGTCCGCGACATGGCGAGCTGGGCACGCTGGATATCCTTTACGATTACCCGGCGCTGCGCCGGCGGGTGGATCGCGATGCCATCAGCGCCAGCCCGATCACCAATCATTGGCGATACTTGCCCTTGCTGCCCCTGGAGCAGAGCAGCCCATTGCCGACCTTGTCGGTGGGCTGGACGCCCTTGTATGAATCTCCGCGTCTTGCGGAGGCGCTGGGGCTGCGGCGCGTCTGGGTCAAGGATGACGGCGTCAACCCAACAGGATCGCTAAAGGACCGAGCCAGCGCCTTGGTCTTGGCGAGAGCCATGGCCGCGGGCATTGAGGTGGTCGCCACAGCCAGCACCGGCAATGCGGCCGCGGCCTTGGCGGGTGTCGGCGCTGCCCGGCCGGATGTCGACATTTTGATTTTCGTGCCAGCCTCCGCGCCAGAAGCCAAAATCGCCCAGCTGCTGGTTTATGGGGCGCACGTGCTGCTAGTGGATGGCAGCTATGACGATGCTTTCGAGCTATGCATGCAAGTCTGTCGCGAAAATGGCTGGTATTCTCGCAATACGGGCGTCAATCCTTTTACGACGGAGGGTAAGAAGACAGTGGCGCTGGAGATTGCCGAGCAGCTGGGCTGGCGCGCGCCGGATGTCGTCTGTGTCAGCGTCGGCGATGGCAGTATCATCAGCGGTATTTACAAGGGATTTTGGGACCTTCGGCAACTGGGCTGGATCGACAAAATGCCGCGCTTGATCGGCATTCAGGCGGAGGGCAGCGCCATCCTGGCGAAAGCCTGGCGGGAGGATCTCGCGCCCGAGCAAATCAGGCGCGAGCCCGTCAGCACCATCGCCGACAGCATCGCCTCGGAATTGCCTCGTGACCGCGCCAAAGCCTTGCGAGCCGTCCGCGAGACCGGCGGCGCTTATGTCACTGTTGTCGACAGCCAGATTCTGGCCGCCATACCTACTTTGGCGCAGCTCGGCGGCGTCTTCGCGGAACCGGCGGCGGCCGCGGCACTGGCTGGGGCAAAGCAGGCGCTGCGGCAGGGACTCATCGCGCCGGAAGAAGAAGTTTGCCTGGTCAGCACCGGCAATGGCTTGAAAGATGTAGCTAGCGCGCGCAAAAGCGTCTCTGGCGGCCTGGCGGTGGCGGCGGATTTGACGGCGGTTCGGCTTGGCTTGGCGGAAGTGGGCTTGCTGTGAGCGAGACGCCCACTTATTCCATCGTGGCGCCGGTCTACAACGAAGTCGGCAATCTGCGTCCCTTCACTGCGCAGGTCAAGACGGTCATGGACGGCTTGGGCGAGCCCTGGGAATTGCTGCTGGTTGACGATGGCAGCAGCGATGGCTCGCGAGAACTGATGCTGGAGCTGGCGGCGCAGGATCCACGGCTGCGCGTCATTAGTTTCGCGCGCAACTTCGGACATCAGATCGCGGTGACAGCCGGCGTTGATTATGCCAGCGGGCGGGCGGTGGTGCTGATTGACGCCGACTTGCAGGATCCGCCCTCGGTCATACCGCGCCTCATCGAAAAATGGCAGGAAGGCTACGATGTGGTCTATGCCGTGCGCTCGCTGCGCAAGGGCGAGAGTTGGCTAAAACGGCTGAGCGCCAAACTTTTCTATCGCGCCATCCACCGCATCACTGATATCAACATTCCGGTGGATACGGGCGACTTTCGTTTAATGGATGCGCGGGTGGCGGCTGTGCTGCGGCAAATGCGCGAGCACCGGCGTTTTGTGCGCGGCATGACCAGCTGGGTCGGCTTCCGGCAGACGGGCGTGGACTATGTGCGGGAAGAGCGCGCCTGGGGGGAAACCAAATATCCCCTGCGCAAAATGATCGCCTTCGCCCTGGACGCGGTAACCAGCTTTTCCTTTTTTCCCCTGCAAGTCATGATTTATATTAGCCTGTTGCTGGGCGTGGCGTCGCTGCTGCTGGGCATATTGATCACGGTCTTGCGCTTGACGCAGGGCGAGGAATTCTTTGGCGGGCAAGCTACGACCATCATGCTGCTGCTGTTGCTCAGTTCCTTTCAGCTATTTTTTTTGTTTGTGATCGGGCAGTATGTCGCGCGCAGTTACGATGAAGCCCGCGACCGTCCGCTCTATGTTGTGGCCTCGACAAGTGGGCTGGGGCAGGCGCATACGCCCAATCAACGCGTGCCAGTTGCTGACGGTGAGGACGAATCGCCCATGCTTGCCAAAACGGGGGGAAGAAGGCAAACTGAAAGCGCGGCAGCCAGGAGTCAACCATGATCACCGGTCCCACCTTTGATGAAATGCTGCATCCGCAGACCATCGACCCGACCGTGCGCGCGGATGCACTTAAAGCGCTGGATGGCGACCCGCTGAATCCGCTGAATCTTTACAACATCACCTGGCGCGACGCGCAAAATCATGTCTGTCACTTTGTGCTGCCCAAGGCGCTGACCGGCGTCGACGCCAACATTGTGGTGATCTATGGCGGGCGCTTCCCCTCGGGCAGTCACAAGGTTGGCGCAGCCTACTCGGTGCTGCTGGAGAAGCAGTTGCTGGGTGAGGTCGACCCCGACCAGCACACGCTCGTCTGGCCCTCGACCGGCAACTACGGCATCGGCGGCGCCTTCATCGGCTGTCGCATGGAGTATGACAGTATCGTGGTACTGCCGGAAGAGATGAGCCGAGAACGCTTCGAACGCATCAAGAGCTATGGCGCGCGCATCATCCGCACGGCGGGCAGCGAGAGCAATGTCAAAGAGATCTACGACGAGGTCAATCGCCTGCGCGGCAGCGACTCCAACATGCGCATCCTCAACCAGTTCGAAGTGATGGGCAACTATCGCTTCCACTATTATGTGACCGGCAATACCTTGGTCGAACTGGCGGAGGACCTGCGAGAAACGGGCATCGGCGCCGGGGAGATATCCGCCTATGTCTCGGCCATGGGCAGCGCTGGCACGCTGGCGGCTGGCGACCGGCTCAAGCAAGTCTGGCGCGATCACAAGATTGTCGGGCTGGAGCCGATTCAATGCCCGACGCTCTACAACAATGGCTATGGAGCGCACGAGATCCAGGGCATCGGCGACAAACATGTGACCTGGATTCATAATGTCTTCAACATGGACGCACTGATGGCCATCGATGATATGGACGCGCTGCGGGGCTTACGCTTGCTGTGGGAAGAAGCTGGCCGCCGTCTGTTGGTCGAGCGGCTGGGCATCAAGCCCGATCTGGTGTCGCAGCTGGCGCGACTGCTGGGCATCAGCGGCATCTGCAATATCATCGGCGCCATCAAGACCGCCAGATTCTATGGCTTGGGCGGCGACGATGTCGTGGTGACGGTCGCCACCGACGCCATGGAACGCTACGACTCGGTGATGGCGAAACTGCGTGGCGAATACGGCGAGTTGGACGAGGCGCAGGCTCTGGCGATTGTCGATGGCGTATTTTGGCGGGCTGGGCAGGACTGGATTTTGGAAGGCACGCGGGAGGCTCGCGAACGCTGGCACAACCTGAAGTATTACACCTGGGTTGAGCAGCAGGGCAAGAGCGTGGAAGAGCTGGACGTCCAGCGCGACCCGGGCTGGTGGCGCGCGCACCAGGAAGCTGTCGCCGATATTGACGCGCGATTGCTGGCGCAGCGCAGGCGGCGCTGAGGAAATGGGGGCAGCCATGTACGCAGATGATCGGGTGCTGGTTGGCGTGGTCAATCGCAAGCGCGACTTCGACATCGTGCGGCGGCAGTGCTGGTATCGCATCCCGCAGGGGCAATTGCGGCGCGGCCTGAACGCCGAATATGTCGCCTTCTTCCTCAGCGGCAAATGCTTTGGCGCTCGCGGCGGCAGCATCGCTTATTTCGCGCGAATCACCGGGCTGGAATTAGCGCGCCGGCGCGACCTACTGCCGGACGAAGCCAAACGCGCCGACGACATCTATTACAAAGTGCAATTCCGGGCTCTGGTTGAAAAAGACCCGCCCATCGAAAATTTTCCCGCCCGCTCCATCAGCTTCATCCGCACCACCTGGGACCGCTTCGTCAGCGCCGAAACCATCAGCGATCTTTATAGCGCCGCTGATTTCTATGTCGACCGCGTCTATTACGCGCTGCGTGGCTGAAGCGGGGAAAGCGATTGCCCATGTTGATTAGCAATGCCAGACTCGTCACGCTCGGCGCCGAGCCAGACATCCTGGTTGATCATGCGCTCTACCTGGATGGCGACAAGATTGGCGCGATAGGCAGGACTGCGGAGCTAAGAGAGCGCTATCCCGACGCCGAAGTCATGGACGCGCGCGGGCAGTTGGTTATGCCGGGCGGCATCTGCGCGCATACGCATTTTTATGGCGCCTACGCCCGCGGCATGGCGATACCAGGCATGCCGCCTCGCGATTTTCCGGAGATACTGCGGCGCTTGTGGTGGCCCCTGGACAAGGCGCTGGACCGTGACAGCATCCGCGCCAGCGCCCTGGTCTGCCTGGTGGACGCCATCAAACATGGCACGACCAGCCTCATCGACCATCACGCCAGCCCCAACTGCATCGACGGCAGCCTGGATGTCATCGGCGCGGCAGTCGAGGAAGCCGGTTTGCGGGCGGTGCTTTGCTACGAGGTCACCGACCGCGACGGCGAAGATAAAATGCGCGCCGGCATCGCCGAGAATCTGCGCTTCCTGGCACAATCCGGGGGGCATCCACGCTTGCGGGGCGCATTCGGCTTACATGCCAGCTTGTCTCTCGACGACGAGAGTTTACGCGCATGCGCTGAGGCCGCGCCGGCTGGAGCAGGCTTCCACATCCATGTTGCTGAACACGAAGCCGATCAAGAAGACAGCCTGCGCCGCTCTGGCATGCGGGTCGCCCAGCGTTTGGATCAATTCGGCATTTGGCGGGACAAGACCATCGCCGCCCACTGCGTGCATATCGACGCGGCGGAGCGTGAGATCCTGCGCGAGCGCGGCGTCTGGGTCAGCCACCAGCCTCGCTCCAATATGAACAATGGTGTTGGCGCGGCCGACATTGATGGCATGCTGGCGGCGGGAATGCGACTTTGTTTGGGCAACGATGGCTTTAGCAACAATATGTGGGCGGACTGGAAGGCGGCTTATCTGCTGCACAAGGTGAGCAATCGTGATCCGCGCCGGGCGGATGGCGGGGGAATTGCGCGCATGGCCTGGCGGAATAATGCCGCGTTGATGCGTCAGTTCTTCCCCGAACTCCTCCTCGGCGAGATCAACCCCGGCTCGGCTGCCGATTTGGTTTTTGTGGATTATCAGCCCTTCACACCTTTGACAGTTGGCAACTTGCCTTGGCACCTGATTTTCGGCTTTGAAGCCTCCATGGTCACGACGACCATTTGCGCCGGGCAAATACTGATGCACGACCGCCAGCTGCTAAGCCTGGATGAAGGCGCCATCGTCGCCGAAGCTATGGCATTGGCGCCGGGCGTATGGGAACGCTACGCCCGTTATGCGGAAGACAACCTAGTATGAAATCTCTGCCCGAGACAAAACGGAAGACGAAACTATGAAGACACTGGCGATACTGGGTGGCACCGGCAAGGAAGGCGCGGGACTGGCGATGCGCTGGGCGCGGCACGGCTACAGCGTCATCATTGGCTCGCGGTCGGCGGAACGAGCGCAAACGCGCGCGGCGCAAATGAATGAAGAATTGGGGAGCGGCGGGAT
Source organism: Anaerolineae bacterium (assembly GCA_034420985.1). Classification (GTDB taxonomy): domain Bacteria; phylum Chloroflexota; class Anaerolineae; order Aggregatilineales; family Phototrophicaceae; genus UBA6055. The sequence goes on from DAOUKU010000070.1 coordinate 180,985, forward strand.
ACGCGGCTTGGGCAATGTCGCCGCCGCCGCCGCCGCCGACATGGTGATTTTGAGCGTGCCTTACAGCGCGCATGCCGCCACGCTGGAGGCTGTCAAGCAGCAGTGCGCTGGCAAAATCGTTGTCGATCTGACCGTGCCTTTGCAGCCGCCGCAGATTTCGGCGGTCAATTTGCCGGCTGGCGACGCTGCGGCATTGGAAGCGCAGGCTCTGCTTGGCGATGGCGTCACTGTCGTAGCGGCCTTCCAAAATGTCAGCGCCGTCAAGCTGCGGCAGTTGGACAAGCCCGTCGATTGCGATGTGCTGGTTTGCGCGGACGATGCCGAGGCCAAGGCGGCGGTGATTGAGCTGGTGGCGGCGGCTGGCATGCGCGGCATCGACGCGGGCGGCTTAAAAAATGCCGTGGCCGCCGAGTCGCTGACGCCGGTGCTGATGCACATCAACCGCAAATATGGCGTCAAAGGCGCGGGTATCCGCATCACGGGCTTGGAAAGCGCTCAATGAGCGGCGCGCCCAGGCTCTGCGCTTCCGCTATACCCGATATCCCGCTGATAGCAGCCGGCGACGACATCGTCGGCATCATCTTGGACAAGGCGAGCGCGGCTGGCATTGATCTCCAAAATGACGATGTACTGGTCGTTTCCTCCAAGATTGTGTCCAAGGCGGTGGGCAGATTAGTGTCCCTGCAGTCCGTGCAAGCCTCCCCTTCGGCGGTGGCGCTGGCGGCGGAAACTGACAAGGATCCGCGTCTGGTCGAGTTGATCCTCAGCGAGTCGGTGCGCGTATCCCGCAAGCGGCGCGGCGTGCTGGTGACGGAGCATCGTCTGGGCTTCGTCTCCGCGAATGCCGGCATCGACCAGAGCAATATCGAAAGCGGCGATGATTGGGCGCTGCTGTTGCCAGTTGATCCCGATGGGGCGGCGCATGTCATTCGCGAGCAGATTCAGCAACGGCTGGGCATCACAATGGCGGTTCTCATCAGCGATACGCATGGGAGACCCTTTCGCGTCGGCAATGTCGGCGTGGCGATCGGCGCGGCCGGCTTGCCCACGGTCAAAGACTTGCGGGGCCGCAGCGATCTGTACGGGCGCATGCTGGAGGTTACGCAGGTCGCCTTTGCGGATCTGGTAGCTTCGGCGGCACATCTGCTCTGTGGCGAGGCGGACGAAGGCTTGCCGGCAGTGGTATTGCGGGGCTTGGATGTCAGCGGCGCAGCGGGCAAGGCCACCGATCTCATCCGCGCGCCTGAGCATGATCTGTATCGCTGAGCCATGAGCGCCGACGATTTGCTACGACGGATGCGCGGGCGGCGTTCGCTGCGACGATACCGTACCCAGCCTGTGCCAAGGGAATGTATTGACAAGCTGCTGGAAGCGGCAAATTGGGCGCCCTCCGCACACAATCGCCAACCGTGGCGTTTTGTCATCATGCGGGACGATGCCACAAAGAAGCAACTGGCGGCGGCGATGGGCGCGCGACTGCGGCAGGATTTGCAGGCGGACGGCATTGTCGAGGCGCTCATCGACGCGGATGTCGGGCGCTCTTACCAGCGTATTACCGGGGCGCCGCTGCTGATCCTGCTGTGCATGAGCCTGCGCGATATGGATGTCTATACGGACGCGCAGCGCAATGCCCACGAACGCAGTATGGCGCAGCAGAGCGTGGCCATGGCCGGTCAAAATATCTTGCTGATGGCGGATAGTCTGGGCTTGGGCGCTTGCTGGATGTGCGCGCCGCTCTTCTGCCCCGAATTGGTGGCGCAGACCCTCGATCTGCCGGCCGATTGGCAACCGCAGGGTATGATCACGCTGGGTTATCCGGCGCAGCAGCGCGAGCGCGGACGCGACGGCTGGGAGAGCAAAACGCTATGGCGTTGAAGCAGAAGATCGTCATGCTGGTCGGCGGAGTCGGTGGGGCGAAACTGGCGCTGGGCTTGGCGAATCTGCAACCAGCGCCACAATTGACCTTCGTCGTCAATACCGGTGACGATTTTTGGCATCTGGGGCTGAAGATCTGTCCGGATATGGATACCCTGGTCTACACGCTCTCGGGTATGGTCGACGCGCGGATGGGCTGGGGCGTAGCCGATGATACCACGCATGTGCTGGGAAGCCTGGCGACGAATTACCAAGTCGACCCCTGGTTCAAGCTGGGCGACCGCGACTTGGCTATGCACCTGCTGCGGACGCAAGCGCTGCGCGGAGGAGCGCGCCTGACCGACTTCACCGCGGATATTGTGATCCGGCTGGGCATCACGGCACGAATTCTGCCCATGTGCGATGCTGAAATGCCGACGATCGTCGAGACGCAAGAGCATGGCAAAATGAGCTTTCAGGAATACTTTGTCAAGCATCGTTGGCAACCCATTTTGAGACAAATTCGCTATACAGGTGGCAAACTGGCGCAAATGTCGCCCGAGGTACAAGCTGCATTGCAGGAAGCCGATATGGTCTTTATTGCGCCGTCCAATCCTTGGCTGTCGATCGCGCCCATCTTGGCGGTGCCGAACATGCGCAATATGCTGTGTCGCTTGCATGCGCCGATAGTCGCCTTTACACCGATTGTCGGCGGCGACGCGGTCAAGGGACCCACCGCCAAGATCATGCGCGAATTGAACTTAGCAGTTTCTGCGGAGGCGGTGGCGGAGTTCTACAGCGGGATGATTGACGGCTTCATCAACGATTTGCGCAACCCGTCTTTGCGAGCCCAAGGGCTGCGCACAGTGCAATTGGATACGTTGATGACGGATTTGGAGTCCAAAGTGGGCTTGGCGCGGGCGGCGTTAGACTGGATGGGTGGTTGGGGATCATGAGTCTGTGGGTGATCATCCCAGTCAAGCCGCTCAAGCGCGCCAAGAGCCGTCTGTCGACGGCGCTGCGGCCCGAAGCGCGCTACGAGCTGGCGCAAGCCATGTTCCGCCATGTGCTGTCGGTGGCCTTGTCCGCCAGGTCCGTCACTGGCGCGCTGGTCATCTCGCGGGATACCAAGGCATTGGTCATCGCGCGCGAGATGGGCGCCAAGACTTTGCAGGAAGGCGCGGATTCCAATCTCAATCCGGCGCTGATGCGGGCGACCATGGTCTTGCGCTCCTGGCGCGCGGATGCCGTGCTGGTGCTGCCGGCCGATTTACCCTTTATCACGGGCGAGGACATTGAGGCTATGGCAGCGTATACTGGCGAGCGCTCCATCGTCATCGCCACGGACAACGCGCAGGATGGCACCAACGCGCTGCTGATGCGTCCGCCCGGCGCCATTGAATACGCTTACGGCGGGGGAAGCTGCGCGCGGCATATTGCGCAAGCCGAAGCCGCGGGCATGGAGGTGCAGCGGTACGACTCTTGGCGCACGCTGCTGGATATCGATGTGCCAGCGGATTTGGCGGCTTATCAGCGTATTCTGGCGCGCGGCAATCACAACCACTTGCCGAAAATTGCGGCAAGTGGCGATGAAAGCTGAGCATGGCATTTGCCTCTTTCGCCGATTCTGCGCAATAATTGCTTTGCAGGCAGAGCAGAATTCTGGAGAAACCTGATGGCTGACCGTGTAGCGCTCTATTTGCAGGACGCGCATCCGCTGGCAGATGCGATTGAGTATGTGCAATACGCCGAAAGCCGCGGATTCGAAGCGGTCTGGCAAGCTGAAAGCCGCCTGGTGCGCGACGCCATCGTACCGATGGCTGCCTTCGCCGCGACCACTTCGCGCATCAAAATTGGCTCGGGCGTCATCAACAACTGGACTCGCAACGCCGCTGTCATCGCCGCGACCTTCCTGACGCTTGACGACCTGGCGGAAGACCGCATCTATTGTGGCATCGGCGCCTGGTGGGACCCGCTGGCGGCCAAGGTCGGCATCACGCGCCGCAGAAACTTGTTGGCCATGCGCGAAGTGGTCACGACCGTGCGGCGTCTGCTCAATCGCGAGCGCATCAGCTTTGACGGCGAATTTGTACAATTGACGGATGTGGAATTGGATGTGGTGCACGGGCGCAAAGAACCGCGTAATGTGCCTATCTACATCGGCGCGACCGGGCCCAAAATGATGGCGCTGACCGGCGAAATTGCGGATGGCGTGGTGCTGAATTATCTGGTCTCGCCAAAGTACAACGAATCGGCCATGGCACAGTTGGAGATCGGCGCGAAGCGAGCTGGCAAGTCGGTCTACGATGTTGACAGACCCCAACTGGTCGTCTGCTCGGTGGATCACGACCGCGGGCGCGCGCTGGATGCCGCCCGCAAGCTGGTTACGCAATATCTGGGGCAGCAGCCGCATATTATGAAAGCCAGCGGCGTCAGTCAGGAATTGCTGGATGAGATTGGCCAGGTGTTGACTTGGCCCGCCACCGAGGCGCAGATCCTCGAAGCCATGAAGCTGGTTCCGGACGATGTCGTGCAGATGATCACCGCCAGCGGCAGGCCCGATGAATGCAAAGCCAAGGTGCGCGAGTATATGAGCGCCGGCGCCACTTGCCCCATTCTCTACCCACTGGGCGAGGATGTGCGCCTGATGATCGATACTTTTGCCGGGGGCTTTTCGGACTAACGCACGGGAGCGACACTTGAAGATCCTCTGCGTCAGCGATACCGAAATGCCGCAGTTGCACAGCGCGGTCAATTTGCGCCGCCAGTATAATGACATCGACATGGTCATCAGCTGTGGGGATATGTCGCCGGCTTATCTGGATTTCATCACCAGCATTGTCCCCGTGCCGCTGTTCTATGTGCGCGGCAATCATGATGAAAAATATAGCGATGAACCGCCTGGCGGCATTGACCTGCACCGGCAAGTGGTCGAGTTTGGCGGGCTGACGATGGCGGGCTTGGAGGGCTGCATCCGCTACAACAAAGGCGAGATTCAATATAGCCAGGGGCAAATGCATCGCATGGTGCTGGGTTTGACGCCGAAAATCCTGGCGCATCGCTGGCTGCGGCGGCGCGGTATTGACCTTTTCGTAACGCATTCGCCAGCCCGCGATATTCACGATGGGAAGGATGTCGCCCATCGCGGTTTCGACAGTTTTCTCAACTTCATGCGCTGGTTTCGACCGCGCTACATGCTGCACGGGCATGTACATACCTGGGATCGGCGCAAGACCGTGCGCACGCAGTACCTTTCAACCTGCGTCATCAACATTAATCCCTTTACGGTGCTGGAGTTGAACCCGCTCTAGCGCGACGCCGTCAGGAGGCGGGCGATTTATGTGGCAAGCCTATTACAATGTCAGCAGCATCGATGAGGCGCTAGCGTTGCTGGAAGCGCATGGGCGCACCGCGCGCATCGTGGCCGGCGGCACTGACTTGATCATCGAGATGGAACGCGGGCAGCATCCGCAGTTGCAGACCCTCATTGATCTCACACGGGTGCCGGGCTTGGATGGCATCACGCTGGATGACGGCATAATCACGCTGGGACCACTGGTAACGCACAATCATGTGGTGGGCAGCCAGCTGATTCGCGATTATGCGCTGCCCTTGGCGCAAGCAGCCTGGGAAGTGGGCGCGCCCCAAATCCGCAATCGCGCCACCATCGCTGGCAATCTCATCACCGCCTCGCCAGCCAACGACACTATCACGCCGCTCATCGCAATGGATGCAGAAGTTACGCTGGAATCGACATCCGGGTCGCGCCGTTTGAAACTCGCTGACTTCTACAGTGGATTTCGGCAAACTGTGTTGGGGGCGGACGAATTGCTGCGCGCGATTCACATCCCAGCCATGGCTGAAGATCAGCGCGGTGTTTTTCTCAAGCTGGGCTTGCGGCGCGCGCAGGCCATCTCCGTAGTGGACGCGGCTGTGGTGGTCAAGCGGCAGACAGACGGCACAGTTGTCGATGCCAGGATCACGCTGGGCAGCGTCGCTCCCACCATCATCCGCGCGCCCGAGGCGGAAGAGTACCTGGGTGGCAAATCCTTAACAGCAGCCGTGATATCCCAGGCGGCAAGAATCGCCGGGGCAAAGCCAGAGCCCATCGATGATGTCCGCGGCAGCGCGGCATATCGCAGCGAGATGGTCAAGGTGTTGGTGGCGCGGGCATTGCGGCAGCTGGCGGCGGACGAGCTGGAAACTGTCTTGCCTGAGCGACCGCCAATGCTCTGGGGCGAAAATGGCGGCATCGTCGCGAATGGTCTGGCGGCGCAGACAATGCACCTGCCCGACAGTCCCATCGTTAGTCGCGTCAATGGCGCTGAAGTCTGCATCGAGAGCGGACAGCGCAAGTCCCTGCTGCATTGGCTGCGGGAGGATGTCGGGCTGCCGGGCACGAAGGAAGGCTGCGCGGAAGGCGAGTGCGGGGCTTGCACGGTCTTCCTGGACGGCGCGGCGGTGATGGCTTGCATGGTGCATGCGCCACGCGCTCATGACGCCGATATTGTCACCATTGAAGGCTTGGGTGATGGCGATGCGCTGCACGCGATTCAGCAGGCTTTCATTGACGAAGCGGCTGTGCAATGCGGTTACTGCACACCGGGTTTTCTGATGGCCGGGGCGAAGCTACTAGACGAAATCCCCCAGCCGGACGATGAACAAATCAACTACAGCATCAGCGGCAATCTGTGTCGCTGCACGGGCTACTACAAGATCGTGGAAGCCTTCCGCCAAGCCAGCGTCCGCAAACTCCAGGCGGAGCAGAGCTAGCCTATGGACCGGACTGTTCCCCGCACCGGCAGTGAAGAAATCGAACTTTACATGCGCACATATTATTCGCTGCTGCGCTCCAGCGACGCCATCAAGCTTGACACGCTGGTCGAGAGCCATGTGGCCATGGATTCGTCGCTGCATGAAGCCGCTGGCGACACGGCCGTTGACGCCTCGGCATTGATGTACAGCGCGTTGCGGCTGCCGTCTTGCATCATTGATGTGACCGAAGTGCTGGTCGGGCAGCTGGAACGCGGATTCATCGCCGCTGGTTATCACGACATCGCCAGTTGGCAGCGCGTATACGCCACGGGCAGACGCCGGCGCACGCACTTTAATGGCGTCAATATACTGGCGGTCTATATCGTCAGCCGCTCGGATATTGACGACCTGGCGCCCATGTTGACCGCTTACCAGATCGAGTGGAACAAGCTGCATGTGCTGCTGCAGAATCAGGCGCTTTGCGATTTGCTGCAGCGTCATGAGCACTGCCAGGAGCTGCCAGATGAGGATTTTGCCGTGCTGGCGGAAGGCTTGTCGATGGCGGAAAGCGATCTGCGGCGTCTGCACCTGCTCTGGCAAGCCGACTTTGCGTCCAATCTGCTGCGCATCAGCCGCCAGCGCAAAAGCATGACCCTGCGTTTGATCGCTGGCTCCCTGGCCGACTACCGGCGCGCCACCGCCTCCTGGTGGAATGAGTTGGTTGGCGAATTGGAGCAATTGGATATCGATCCCGGCGAGCGGCCGGTCTATTTCGTATCCAGCAATACGCATTCGCTAGTCAATCTGCTGGCGGGCTTTGCGCGGCGCTTCGAAGAGAGCCTGGTCGATTATATTGAGCGCTTTCAGGAAAAGTCGCTGCTGACCGAATACGAAGACATCAAGGAGAGCTATCACAAGAGCACGGACAATTTTCTATACTTTGTGCTTCGGCAGTATCTCTCCGCTACAGGCAGGGGCGCGCTGAATGTCTTCCAAAAAGAGGAGGTCCGCCTGGGCATTCACCGCATGCCGAGTCGCCACGGCTTCGAGATGGAAACGCAGGTCATAGAGCTTGGCAAGCTGGAGGCGCAGTGGTTTGACGCGCGGCTGGGCAGGACGGATGTCCTGGAGCAGCTCCGACACAGCGACGCACTGATCATCAACATTGATTACCCGCTGGGCATGTCGGCTTACGAATTGTTGAGCCGCATTTCGCAGGGCGTCGGTCGCCTGGCGGGCGTCTATGTGATGGGCAAGGCGGCGACATTAAACGGGCGCATCGGCGATATGATGATCCCCAATGTCATCCACGACGAACATTCGCAGAATACTTATCTTTTCCGCAACTGCTTCAACGCCCGTCATGTCCGCGCCTGGATGCATCATGGGAATGTGCTGGACAACCAGAAAGCCGTCACCGTGCGCGGCACTTTTTTGCAGAATCCCAACTATATGGATGTCTTCTACCGCGAGGGCTATACCGATATTGAAATGGAGGGCGGTCCCTACCTGTCCGCGACTTATGAAGCCTTCCGACCCCAGCGCCACCCCATGAACGAAATCGTCAATCTACATTCGGTGGAATTTGATATCGGCTTCCTGCACTACGCATCGGACAAGCCGATGAAATCGGGGCAAAACCTGGGGGCGGGCAGCTTGAGCTACGGTGGCGTCGAGCCCACTTACGCCGCAGCCATCGCCATCCTGCGTCGCATCTTCCAGAACGAAGGCGAGGAGCAGAGCGAGTCGCTCTACGAAGCCTTGCCGGTCAGTTGATAGTGAAAGGAAAGCGTAACATGCCAGCAGGCGGCAGCGGGGTCATCGGCGAATCCATCACGCGCATTGACGCACGTGGCAAAGTAACGGGCGAAACGCGCTACCCCGGCGATATCGATATGGATGGACAGCTGTGGATGCGCATCAAATTCAGTGAGCGCGCCCATGCCCGCGTGCTAGGGGTGGATGCGACCGCTGCGGAAGCGCTGCCCGGCGTCATTCGCGTCTTCACCAGCTTGGATGTGCCCGTCAACGAATACGGCCTGGTTATCAAGGATCAGCCGGTGCTCTGCGGTCCCGGCGGCCACAAAGCCGGCACGGATATCGTGCGCTGCTATATGGATATGGTGGCGGTGGTCGTGGCGGAGACGGATGCCATTGCGCAGCGGGCGCTTGATCGTATTGATGTTGATTACCAAGACCTTCCCGCCGTATTTGATGCCGAAGAGGCTTTGCAAGAGACGGCGCCGCAGTTGCATCCGGATTGCCCGGACAATATGGTGGCGCGCTATCGCATCCGCAGAGGCGATATGGCTGCTGGCTGGGCGGCGGCTGATGTCATCGTCGAGGGCGTCTATGAGACCACCTGGCAGGAACACGCCTATCTGCAGCCGGAAGCGGGTTTGGCTTACATTGATGACGAGGAGCGCGTTACTGTCGTCATCGCCGGGCAATGGACGCACGAAGACCAGGAGCAGATTTGCCATGCGTTGGACCTGCCGCCGGAGCAGGTGCGCGTTATTTACCCGGCGATTGGCGGGGCATTCGGCGGGCGCGAAGATATGTCCGTGCAAATTGTGCTGGCGCTGGCCGCCTGGAAGTTGCGGCATCCGGTCAAAATCCAGTGGAATCGCGAAGAATCCATCCTCTATCATCATAAGCGCCATCCCATCAAGGTGCGCGCGAAGTGGGGCGCGACCCGCGATGGTCTGCTCACCGCCATGCACTGCGAAGTGATCGGCGATGCCGGCGCTTACAATTACACTTCCAACAAGGTGCTGGGCAACGCGCATTTGAATGTCAGCGGCGCCTACGAAGTCGACAACATTCATATCGACACTTACGCCGTCTACACCAACAACATCCCTTCTGGGGCATTTCGTGGTTTTGGCGCTCCCCAAGCCCTGCTGGCGGCAGAAGGGCAGATGAATCGGCTGGCGGCGGCGCTGAACATGGATCCGCTGGAGATCCGCTTGAAGAACAGCATCGGCGAGGGAAGCATTGGCGCGGTGGGCACGCCATTCCCGCCCGGCGTCAGCATGCCGCAAGTGTTTGCAGCCTGCGGAGCAGAATCCTGGTGGCGTCAGGGAGAAACGGGCTGGCAGTTGCAACCGCCTCTAGACCCGTCCGACAGCAGCAAACGGCGCGGGCGGGGTATGGCTGGCGGCTTCAAAAATGTCGGCTTCGGTTTCGGCTTCCCCGAGCATTGCTGGGCGGGCATTGAACTGCAGGGCAGCGCCGAGATTGAGCGCGTCATTTTGTATCATGCGGGCGCGGATGTGGGGCAGGGCGCGCACACGGCCTTGATGCAGATGGCGGCGGATGCGGTGGGCGTGCCTTTCGAGCGCGTGCAACTGGTCGCATCCGATACGGCGACATCCGGCTCATCGGGCAGCGCCTCGGCATCGCGGCTGACTTTTATGTCGGGCAATGCCATACGCGGCGCGGCTGAACTCGCCCTGCACAAGTGGCAAGACGAAGAGCGCCCCGCCAAAGCCGAGTTCATCTATCATCCGCCGGAGACGACTCCTTTCGACCCGCAGACCGATTATGCCAAGCCCAACTTCGCTTATGGCTATGTCGCGCAGGCGGTGGAAGTCGAAGTCGATATCGAGACGGGGCAGGTGCAGCTGCTGGATGTCGTCTGCGCAAACGATGTCGGCAAGGTGATCAATCGGCAGCAGCTGGAGGGCCAAATTGAAGGCTGCGTCGTGCAGGCGCAGGGTTACGCGCTGATGGAGTATCTGGTGTCGGACAGAGGGCAGATACGCAACCCCTATTTGTCCACCTACTTGATCCCGACATCGCTGGATGTTCCGCCGCGGGTCAAATCGGTCGTGCTTGAAGTCCCCGACCCGATCGGTCCCTGGGGAGCTCGTGGCATGGCTGAGATGCCTTTCCTGCCGCTTGCGCCAGCCATCGCCGCGGCGATATATGATGCGACAGGCGTCTGGGTCGATTCGCAGCCTTTCACCGCGCAGAAGGTGGTGGCGGCGCTGCGGGAAGCTGGCCTCGGCGATATCTAGCCTCGCGGGGCGGCGCTTGCCAGTTCGTGTTATGATAATGCCCGTGTAAGGAAAACTCCGCTGCGGAGTAGACGGACGGGGCAGAGCGGCGCATGCAGTTGCAGCAAGCATTGGGCGTGCTACCGGGCGATGTCGTCGCTTTCATCGGCGCCGGCGGCAAGACCTCCCTGCTGGTGGGCTTGGGTTACGAATTGGCGGAGGCTGGCTGGCGTGTCCTGGCGACCACAACCGCGCGGCTGTCCACCGACCAATTGTCCCTGTTCCCGCGCGCCATGCCTAGCCGGGCGGACGCTAAGTCGCTTTCGCAAGCCCTGTCCGAAGACCAATTCGTGCTGCTGCATGACGATATCCGCGCCGGGACGGTATATGGACCGCCGCTATCCTGGACGCGTCACTTGCTGGATCGCGTCGATTCGGATATCACGCTGGTCGAAGCCGATCATGCCGCAGGCTTGCCCTTCAAAGCGCCTCTCCCAGGCGAGCCGTATATCCCGCTGGAGACCTCGCTGGTGGTGCCAGTGGCGTCAATGAGCGCGCTGGGCGCGCCGATGGACGCGGAGCATATTTACAACCCGGAGGCGATGATTGACCGCTACGGCTTCGCGCGGAATGCGCCGGTGAAATCAGCCTGGCTGGCGCAGGTGCTGCGTGATGAGACCTTGGGTTTGCGCGGCGTGCCGAAGTCCGCGCGGGTCGTCATATATCTCAATCAGGCGCCGGCTCGCGGCTATGCCTTGGGACGCGCGCGGATGATCGCCCGTTTGTGCTTGCAGAGTCCCCGCGTGCATGGTGTGGCGCTGGGCTCGGTACGTGGCGCAGAACCGGTCGGTGAGTTGCAGCGGGCTGTTGGCGCGGTGGTGCTGGCGACCGAGGATGCCAGTGCAGCCGCCCGCATAACCGAGCAGTTGATGCGCTCGCGCATGGATCATCTCCGCGTGGTAACTGGCGCGGGCGCTGCCAATGTGCGCGCCGCATTGAAGCCGCTGCGAGCAAAGATGCTTCATGATCGCCAGCATCGCACAGGCGGCGCTGTCACGGCTCTGGATGTCGGTTTGCGTTCTCTGCCCGCCCATGTCGCGGCTGCGCTGGTCCTGCCCGGCGACGAGCAACCCCTGTCGCCTAAGCTAACCCACCAGTTGCTTACTGCCTATGCCCGTGGCGCTGGCGAGTTCATCGCGCCGCGAAACTGGGAAGGCGATGCGCCGCCCATGCTCATCGGTCGCCGGCATTGGAGCGACATCTGCTCATTGCCTCGTGGAAGCAGCCTGCGGGGAATCATTGAGCGCTTTGACAAGCACATCGCCGTATTGGACAGGGAAAGCGGGCACGCGTCAATGCCAGCGCAGGCAACCCGCATAAGGCCCCGTCCCTTATGGTCGCGCAGCGTCTAATACCCTTGTTTCTCGATCAATTCGCGCAGTAAATCACGAGACCAGGCGCCGGTCGCGATCGAATCCAGAGGCAGGCGCAGGGTGGCGGGTCGCTGGTCGATGTGCCCAGTGGCGTCATCGCGCATCTTGTCAAAGAATTCCATAGGCGTAATCACGATAAGCACTTCATGGGGCTGCACCACATACTGCTGGGAAGGGGCATACAAGAATCCCGCTCCGTCGGCTTTCCGCACGCCAATGACGCCAGCGCGATAGCGCAGGCCTAGCGACAACTGACCTATGGTTTTACCGATCCAGGGCGAATCATCTTCCATATAGAATTCGGCCGTCTCCAGTTGCGTCTGCTCGTTGTAGAGCACATGCTGCAAAAAGTCGGCGATATCCGGGCGTGTGGTGGAAAGCAGCACAAACTGCGCGGCGACATGAAATGGACTGACCACACGGTCTGCGCCAGAACGCCGCAGCTTGTCGATCATGTCGTCGGTGGTGGCGGTTACGGATACTAGCAAGGACTTGCTGATGCTGCGCGCCGATAGCACGGTTAAAACGGTGGTGGCTTTATCCTGCATGGAGATCATAATAGCTTGGGCGCGCTCGACGCCAGCCTTGCGCAGCACATCGTCGCGTGTGGATTCGCCCTGGATGACGCGGAATCCTCGCGCCAGCCAACTATCCGCCAAGGTTTCGTCACTGGTCAGCAGTACGAAGGGACGCGCCGGGTCAAGGAAGCGGACGGCACTCTGGATGATGTGATCGTCGCCGCAAATGACGAAATGCTTGGCCATATCATGGATGACCGACACGCAGTCCTCCAGACTAAGCACGTGATCCAGGCGCTTGGACTCGCGGGAGAAGACCAGGCGCTGGAGTGTGACGATGCCAATTTCGGCTCTGCCCTGCGGCTGGCATTCGCTCTGCAGCCGCGGGATCATGGGGCCGGGTGCCACGCCTAGCAAAATCTCATCTTCCTGCAAGATGCGTTCGCCGCTGGGACTATGCAAAAAGTCGCCCGTCTCCAGCCGAATGCCGACGATGCCGGCATCGTATTTCTCAGCCAGCTTCAAATCGCGGATGCGCTTGCCGATCCAGGGCGAGCTGTCGTTCAGTTCCAACTGCGTGATTTGATGCTGCGTCTCCTGGTCAAAGAGGATGCTGTTGAAAAAGTCATTGACGGCTGGGCGCAGAGTTGCGCTATTTAGGAATTGCGATGCCACTTCGTAGGGGGCGAGCACGACATTGGCGCCGGCTTTGATCATATTTGGCTTCAGCACTTCTTCCACGGCTGCGGCGGTGATGTAAAGGCGCGGGTTGAGGTTGCGCGCGGTCAGCACGGTCAACAGGCTTTCGGTGTCCTGGTCAAGCATGACCATGATGGCGCGGGCGCGGTTGATACCAGCCGCCAGCAAAGTAGCGTTGTCCGAAGGGTCGCCGTCCATGACCAGGATGCCAGCGCTGCGCAGATGCTCCGCGTAGTCGCGATCTTCCGTCACCACGACCAGCAGATCCAGCAAAGTGATGTGTTCGCTAAAGAGCGTAAGGTACAAGGCGAAGAGGCGGCGGATGATATTGTGCAAGCCGCGTGCCTCGCCCAGCGCGCTCTTCAACTGCTGCTCGAAAGGCTGGTAGCGGCTGTCCTGATACTGCTTGAGGCGGATGCGCGCGCCATTCAAGACATAGCCAATGGTCTTGTCGACTATTTCGCCGCTGCCGCAGATGATGTAGTGGCTGGATAATTTGCCGATTTTGCGGCGGTTGCGCATTTTGCGGCGGTGCGCCACCGCTTCGGCACTGAAAAGCAGGGCGAAGGATGAAGACAAGAAGAAAGCAAACGCGCCGAATCCCGCCAAAACCAGCCCCAAAGTGAACATGCGCCCCAGCGGCGTCTCCGGCACAACATCGCCGAAGCCGATGGTCGTCAGCGTGATAATCGTCAGGTATATGGCATCAAACAGGGGCTTGCCTTCAATCAGCACATAGCCGGCAATGCCCACAGGAATGATGATGAGAACCAGGATGGCTGCCGCGCGGAACTGTCTGCGGATATCGTTCAAGTGTCAATCCCATGATGATTTGCCAGGCACAGAAAAGGGCTGCGCAAGCGATGATTCTATTGTCCCTTACACTTCTGCGCTTGGTAAGTTTGCTTCTTGTCGATAGCGCAATTATACCGAGATATAGCGGCTTGTGCTATCATGGCGCTGTGCCTAAGGATGCAGCGAATGGAGCGAGCAATGTATACGCGGGACGATTATCAACGCGCGGCCAACATGATTCTGGATCGCTTGACCCTGCAGCCGCGCATCGGTCTAGTGCTGGGTTCGGGCTTGGGCAAGCTGGCTGACGAACTCTACGAGCGCACGGTCATCCCCTATTCCGCCATCCCGGGCTGGTCGGCCTCGACCGTGCATGGTCACGCCGGCAACCTGGTCGTGGGTGGGCTAGCGGAGCAGGTTGTCGCCGTCATGCAGGGGCGCGCGCATTATTACGAAGGCTACACTATGCAGGAGGTGACCTTTCCCATCCGCGTGATGAAAGCGATGGGCATTCATACTGTCATCCTGACCAACGCGGCCGGCGGCATCAACACAGCCTACGAGGTCGGCGATGTCATGCTGCTGGAAGACCACATCAACCTGCCTGGCATGGTCGGCGCCAGCCCGCTGATGGGTCCCAATGACGAGACCTTAGGGCTGCGCTTTGTGGGTTTGGCGCAGGCTTATGACCGCGCTTTGCGGCAACGCGCCCTGGCGGTGGCTCGCGAGAACGATATTCCCCTGCACAGCGGCGTATATTGCGCGCTATCCGGCCCCGCCTTTGAGACGCCGGCCGAGATACGCATGCTGCGGATATTGGGCGCGGACGCTGTCGGCATGTCAACGGCGCATGAAGTCCTGGTGGCGCGGCACGCCGGCATGCGTGTCATGGCTTGCTCGGGCATCACCAACCAGGTCATTGACCAGGTCGACACAGACCGGGAAACCAATCACGAAGAAGTGTTGGAAGCGGGCGAAATCATCGTGCCGCGATTGATCACATTATTAAAGGGCGTGCTGAACGACTTTCCGGCATGATCGCCATTATCGCGCTAATTGATCAGGTCGCCATCGGCATCTATCTTCTGCTCGCTGCTGGCATCTTGTTGTCCCTGCGCCGCGCCCTCGTCCATGGCGAAGACCTGCGTTCAACCTATTTTGAGTTGGAACGCGACCTGGCTCGACATCGCCGGCAGAATGCGCTCACAGTTTGCGCGCTTTTGCTGGAGCTCGCCATCATCGTTTTCGGCGTGCAGCAGGTGATTGTGCCGGAGTTGCTGCGTGATCAGCAGATTGACGCGCTGGCGGCGCAAGTCCGCGTTGACGAGGGCGCATTTGAGACGCCCGTGCCCGCCCAGCCCGCCGCGAACCTAGGCATTGAGCCCATCCCGCTGCCACGATCTGCCGAAGCCGCTGCCCAGATCCGCGCGACTCCGCTGCCGACCCCCACACCGGTCGGCACACTTATTCCCGCCGACCCCAGTCAAGGCTGTGATAATCCGCAAGCGCAGCTGCAAATACCAGCCAATGGCATGCGCGTGTTCCAGCCCATTCCCGTAGTGGGTACTGTTTTCACAGATCAGTTTTCTTACGCGACCCTGGAAATTAGCGGACCCAGTACTCTGGGCGCATTCCAGGTCATTGCCGATCAGCCGGTCGAAGTGCGGCAGCGCGCCGAATTCAGCCAGTTTGTGCCGGCCGGCTACGAAGAGGGCGAATACGAATTCCGCTTGATGGTCTTTGACATCACCAACACGCTAAGGGCATCGTGCCTAGTGCATATCTATATCAGCGAGCCACTGCCCACCATGACGCCAGCTTTCTAGGCGCGCCCGCTGCCAACGCGCCTTGCCACCCGCCGCCGCAGACGCCGTAGCCTGGCGATGCGATATTGCACATGGCGCTGCTGACGCTTGAGCAAGGAGCCATGCTTTTCGCTCGGTTTGGGCACGCCCCATTGAATGACCATCGACGCCCAGGTCAAGCCGCCGCCAAAACCCACCAGCGCAATGTGATCGCGGTTGTGAATGCGCCGATGCTCAATGGCTTCGCAGAGGGCGATGGGGATCGATGCCGCCGAGGTATTGCCGTATTGCTCAACATTGCTCATCCATTTGCCGATATCAATGCCGAGTTTGCGAGCCGCCGCCTGCAATATCCGCCGGTTGGCTTGATGCGGTATGACCAGGTCGATATCTTCCACCTTGACCCCTGCCAATCCGCAGGCTTGCTCAATGCTTTCGCTGACGACGCGCGTGGCGAACTTGAAGACCTCGCTGCCAGCCATGCTGATTTTGTAGAATTGATTGCCGTTGGCTCCAGCCGGGGATTCGTGGGCGTCTATGCTGCCCACGCTGGGAATAGCCAGCAGGTCCGCGCCAGCGCCATCCGAGCGCAGCACGCTGGACAGCACGCCGCCGGGCGCATCGCTCGCGCCCAGGACAACCGCGCCAGCGCCATCGCCGAAGAGAATGCAGGTGCTGCGGTCAGTCCAGTCGATGATGCGGCTCATGGTTTCCGAGCCGATCACCAGCGCGGCATTGATCGAGCCAGCCCGTATCGAATCCGAAGCCAGCTGCATGCCGTAGACAAAGCCCGAGCAGGCT
Source organism: Anaerolineae bacterium (assembly GCA_034420985.1). Lineage (GTDB taxonomy): Bacteria > Chloroflexota > Anaerolineae > Aggregatilineales > Phototrophicaceae > UBA6055. The sequence goes on from DAOUKU010000070.1 coordinate 197,646, forward strand.
GCGCTCAAGTCGAAGGCGCCGGCGTCACTGGCATTCAGCCAATCTTGCACCTGGCTGGCTGTGCTGGGGAAGATATTCTCGGCGGTGGATGTGGCGACGATGATTAGGTCAAGGTCGGTCGGCAGGATATCGGCAACTTCCAGCGCATCCTTTGCGGCTTTGTAAGCGAGCGTGGCGGTGGATTCGGCTTCATGCGCGATGTAGCGCTGGCGGATGCCCGTGCGTGTGAAAATCCAGTCATCGCTGGTCTCGACGAAGGCGGCGATGTCGTCATTGGTCATGACTTTTTCCGGCATGGCTTTGCCCCAGCCGATGACATGGGCGTAGCGCGCTGCTGCCGCGGTTTCGCCGCCGGGCGGCTTAGACTGCGCCATTGTCCGTATGCTCGCCGAATATCAGCACGGCATTGTGCCCGCCAAAACCGAAGGCGTTGGACATCACGCAGCGCACCGTATGCGTCACGCCGACATTGGGCACATAATTCAAATCACAGTTGGGGTCGGGCGTATCCAGGTGGATTGTTGGCGGGATGAAGTTTTCTTGAATCGCCATGATGGAAAAGACAGCTTCAATGGCGGAGCCGCCGCCCAGCAAATGACCGGTCATGGACTTGGTCGAGCTAACCGGGATTTCATAGACGCGTTCTCCTAGCGCGCGCTTGAGGGCGTTGGTCTCAGCAGTATCGTTGAGGGGTGTGCTGGTGCCATGTGCGTTGATGTAGTCGATGTCATCGCCGCTGATGCCGGCATCTCGCAGCGCGAATTCGACAGCCTTTGCCGCGCCTTCGCCACTTTCCATCGGCGCAGTGATGTGATGCGCGTCCGAGGTATGCCCGTAACCCAGCAGCTCAGCGTAGATCTTCGCGCCACGAGCTTGGGCATGCCGCAGTTCTTCCAGAATCAACACACCAGCGCCTTCGCCCGGCACGAAACCATCGCGGTTGAGGTCAAAGGGGCGCGAGGCGGTTTCGCGGTCGTTGTTGCGGCTTAGCGCGGTCATATTGTTGAAGCCAGCCACGGTCAACGGTACGATAGCGGCTTCCGATGCGCCAGCGATCATGGCTTTGGCGTCGCCGCGACGGATGATGTGCATGGCCTCGCCAATGGCGTTGTTGCCAGAGGCGCAGGCGGTGACGATGCAATGGTTGGGTCCGCGCAGCCCAAATTGCAGAGAAACTGAGCCCGAGCAAGAATCACTCAGAATCTTGGGGATAGCCATGGGCTTGATGCCGCGATGCCCGCGCGCGTCGATGCCTTGCTGAGCCTCAACGAAGGAATTGATGCCGCCAACGCCCGAGCCGATAATGCAGCCGATGTCGTAGCGGTTGCCGTCTGTGACGGGCAACCCGCTGTCTTCCATGGCTTGTCGGCTGGCTTCCAGCGCGAATTGGGCGACGCGGTCCAGTCGGCGCGCTTCCTTCCGTCCGAAGACCTGGTTGGGGTCGAAGTTTTTGACCTCGCCCGCCAGTTGATTCTGCGTCAGCGCCCGGTCGTAACGGGAGATGAAATCAATGCCATTGACGCCGGCAGCGGTATTCGCCCAGGCTTCGGCCACAGCGTTGCCGGTCGGGCAGAGGATGCCCAAGCCCGTGATGACGACGCGCGTTTTCTCCAAATCGGCCTCCCCCGCGACCGCGCATTACATCAATGATAACACCCATGGCGCGCCGCAGTTGCTTTGCAGGCTGCGCTTCTTTACTCTATAATACGCGCTTTGCTGCCCTGCGCAATTGTCATGACAGCGGGGGCAATGCGGCAGTCCTCGCAGGCGAGCAATTTAATGATCCTAATTACTGGCGCGACGGGCATGGTCGGACGGCATCTGGTACGGCGACTGATGGTCGAGTCGCTGCCCATGCGCTGCCTTTTGACTGAGTGGCAGCTGCGCCATCGAGCCTGGGACCAATCTTCCCCGCGCGCGCCCGAGATTCTTGCTGGCAGCGTGCTGGACGAAGAAGCCGTCTTCCGCGCGGTCAGCGGCTGCCACGCTGTCATCCACCTTGCCAATGCGCAGTGGTGGGGCGGGCAGCGCCAATTGGAAGGGCTGGAACTGGAAGGCGCGCGCAAATTGGCGGAGGCGGCACGGGCGGCGCGGGTCGGGCGCATCATCACGCTCAGCCAGCTGGGCGCTGCGCCATCCTCAGCGTATGCGCTGCACCGAGTCAAGGGGCTTGTAGAAGAGCTGCTGCGGGACAGTGGTGTCGCCTACACCATCATCCGCAGCGGCATCGTCTTCGGACCGGAAGACGCCTTCGTCAATCATATCGCGGGCATGCTGCGCCTCAATCCGCTTTTCTTTCTGATGCCGGGTCGCGGTGAAATCTCCTTGCATCCCATCTATATTGACGACCTGGTCGAAGCCATATATCGTAGCTTGAGCCGCGTTCGTCTGGTGGACGCGACAGTGGAGATTGGCGGGGCGGAAACGATGTCGCTGCAGGACCTGGTACGGACAGTGATGCGCGTAACGGGCATGCGCCGCGTGATTCTGCCGGCGCCGCCCTATCTGCTGAGGGGCATGGCCGGCGTCTATAGTTCGCTGCTGCCGCGCGCCTTGATGACGGACCAGTGGCTGGATATTCTGGCGGCCAACCGTACTGCACCGTTGAGCGGCACATTCGATTATTTTGGTTTCCAGCCACGTCGTTTCGAAGACAGCTTGCTGACCTACCTGCCACAGCGTCGCCATCTGCGTGAAGCGCTGCGCGACAGTTTCCGCCGCCGCCCGCGCATCGCGTGAGGACGCGCCTTGTCATGGACGATACTCGCATTCAGCGCCTACTTGACGCTCGCCAGCTTGATGAAGTGGTCGAGTTGCAGAAGACCTGGTGGGGCGATGAGGCTCACAACCTGGTGCCGCGCCACATGCTACATTCGCTGGCGCATCACGGCGGGCATGTGCTGGGCGCGCTGGATGGCTCGCGGCTGGTTGGCTTTGTCATGGGTTTCATCGGCACAGACATCGACATCGACGACCGCGACGCCCGCCCGGCCATGGCGAACTTGCTGATTATGTCCAAGCGCATGGTGGTGTTGGAAGACTATCGGGGGCGGAATATCGGCTTTCGCTTGAAAATGGCGCAGCGGGAAATCGCCATGAAACAGGCGATCCGTCTCATCACCTGGACATTCGACCCGCTGCTGGCAGCCAACGCGCATTTGAACATCCGCAAACTCGGCGCGGTCGTCCAGCGCTTCTCCAGCAATTATTTCGGGCTTGGCGAGGGCGACAATCTGCGCGCCGATCGGTTAATCGTCGACTGGTGGGTGACGCAGCGGCGAGTCAAGGAGCGCGCTCGCGGCGCGGGCAGCCAACTGAGCCTGAAGCACTACCTGGATGTCAGCGCGCCCATCATCAATCGCGCCGAAACAGGTGGCGACTGGCTGAGACCGCGCGGCATGACGGGCTTGCCTAACTCGACATTCGCGCTGGTGGAGATCCCCGGCGATTTCCTTCAACTGGAGGCGGGCGATCGGGCGCTGGCCGATGCCTGGCGTTATCATATCCGCGATGTCTTCACGCAGATCTTCGCGGCGGGCTACATCATTACCGACTTTGTCAGCGATGCTTTTGAGGGGCGGCAGCGTAGCTTCTACCTGCTGAGCCGTCACTTTGACGAAGGTTATCGCAATAATTGAGGCGCGAGCATGGCATTTAATGGCGAAACAGTTGCATTCGTTGGCGCGGGCGTGATGGGCGAGGCGATCATCGCCGGTCTGCTGCATCAAAACCTGCTGGAGCCAGCGCAAATCATCGCCTCCGACCCGCGCGCCGAGCACCTGGACGAGCTGCGCGGCAAATACGACATCCGCGCAACTACGGACAATGTCGTGGCGGCCACGGAGGCTGATGTGCTGGTGCTGGCAGTCAAGCCCCAGGGCATGGCGGTGGTGCTGCCGGAGCTCAGCGGTCATGTCAGCGGTCTGCAACTCATCGTCAGCATTGTGGCGGGCGTGCCGATGCAGACCATATCGACAAAGCTGTGCAATGAGCGCGTTGTCCGCTCCATGCCCAATACGCCGGGTCAAATCGGGCAGGGCATCACGGTCTGGACGGCGACCAGCCAGGTCGAACCGCAGCAACGCGCGCAGGCCGAAAAACTGCTGGGCGCATTGGGCGAGCAAATCTACGCGGCCGAAGAACGTTTTTTGGACATGGCGACTGCGCTGAGCGGGTCGGGGCCGGCTTATGTCTTCATGTTCATGGAAGCGCTGATCGACGCTGGCGTGCACATGGGATTCGCGCGGCGGGATGCCGAAGCGCTGGTGACGCAGACGCTCCTGGGTTCGGTGCTCTACGCCAAGCAATCGGGCTTGCATTCGGCGCAGTTGCGCAATCAAGTAACCAGCCCGGGCGGGACGACAGCGGCGGCGCTGCACGAGATGGAGCGCGGCGGCCTGCGCACCGTGCTGTCGGAAGGCGTGTGGGCAGCCTATCGGCGTTCGCAGGCTTTGGGCGGGGCGGAGGACTAAGGAAAATCCGTTTGTGAAAATATAGACAAGCGAGAAACCATGCGCTACAATGAGGTTAGTTTCGTCCTCGGAACGCCAAGTTGAGGCAAGGAGCCGCCGAATGGCAGACAATATCTACGAATCGATCCTCGAGCAAATCCGCGATATTGAGTTGGGCGAGCTCGAATCGGTCGAAGTTGGTTATGTCGAAGAAGTTGGCGATGGCATCGCCCGCGTATCCGGCTTGCGGAATGTGCGCTACAACGAGTTGGTCGAGTTTCAAAACGGCGTGGCGGGCATCGCCTTCAACCTGGAGAAAAACAATGTTGGCGTCATCATCATGGGCGCTTACGACGACATCCAGGAAGGTGACAGCGTCAGCGCCCTCGGCCGCATCGCCTCCGTGCCAGTGGGCATGGGCTTGGTCGGTCGCGTAGTGGACGCGCTGGGGCAGCCCATTGACGGGCGTGGTCCCGTGCAATTTGACGAGTATTACAATATCGAGCGCATCGCCCCGGGCGTGATGGAGCGCCGTAGCGTGGATCGCCCTGTGCAGACCGGCATCCTCGCCATCGACACCATGATCCCCATTGGCCGCGGGCAGCGCGAGTTGATCATCGGCGACCGGCAGACGGGCAAAACTGCCGTTGCCCTGGACACCATCGTCAATCAGCGCGGCGAGGACATGTACTGCATCTATGTGGCGATCGGCAAGCGCCGTGGCGAAGTCGCGCGCATCCGCGAGACCTTGGAACGGGAGGGCGCGATGGACTTCACGACCATCGTTGTCGCTTCGGCATCGGACGCGGCCGCGCTGCAATATCTGTCGCCTTACGCCGGCTGCGCCATCGGCGAGTGGTTCATGGAGAATGGCAAGGACGCGCTGGTCATCTATGACGATCTGTCCAAGCACGCCAACGCCTATCGCCAGGTCTCGCTGCTGATGCGGCGCCCGCCTGGACGCGAAGCCTTCCCCGGCGATGTTTTCTATTTGCACAGCCGCTTGCTGGAACGCGCCGCGCAACTCAGCGACGAACGCGGCGGTGGCAGTTTGACAGCCCTGCCCGTCATCGAGACCCTGCTTGGCGATGTCTCCGCTTTCATCCCCACCAATGTCATCTCCATCACGGACGGCCAGATTTACCTGGAATCCGAGTTGTTTAATGCTGGGTTGCGCCCAGCTCTGAACACGGGCATCAGCGTCAGTCGCGTTGGCTCTGCGGCGCAGACCCGCGCGATGAAAGATGTGGCTGGTGGCTTGAAGCTGCAGATGGCGCAATTCCGCGATTTGGCGGCTTTCGCGCAATTTGGCTCCAACCTGGACAAAGCCACGCAGCAGCAGTTGGATCGCGGCTTGCGCTTGACCGAGCTCTTCAAACAGGTGCAATATCAGACGCTTTCGCTGGATGAGCAGGTGGCGCTGACCTACGCTGGCACGAGCGGCTTGACCGACGAAGTGCCTGTCGAGCGTATGCTGGCCTGGAAGGAAGAATTTCTGCGCAGCTGGCGCACGCAATTCTCCGACAGCGGGGGCTTCATCCGCGACAACCGCAACGAACGCGCCAAAGACCAGATCCAGGAGAAGCTGGATGCCGCCATCAAGACTTTTAATGAGGCTTGGGGTTAAGCGCGCAAAGGAGAGGCTAGATGCCGACGCTCCGTGAAGTAAAGAATCGCATACGCAGCGTCCGCAACATCGCCCAGATCACAAGGGCGTTGGAAGCGGTGTCCGCCTCGCGTGTGCGGCGCGCGCAAGCTCGCGTGCTGGCCAGCCGCGCTTATGCCGAAAAAGCCTGGGAGATCCTGGTCAATATCCAAGCGGCCAGCAAGAACCTGCCTCTGCATCCACTATTGACCGAACGCGACGAAATCAACCGCGTCATGGTTGTGGTTATTACCTCCGACCGCGGCTTGGCGGGGGCCTACAACGCCAACATCTTGCGTGTGGCGCAGCGCTTTGAGACGAGCTTGGGCAAACCCGTCGACTATGTCGCGGTCGGGCGCAAGGGCAGAGACTCGCTGGCGCGGCTGGGCGCGAACATCGTCGCCTCCTTCACTGACATGCCCGCCGAGCCGAAAATCAGTGACATTTCGCCAATCGCGCGCATAGCCATGGACGCTTACCTGGACGGCAGCGTCGATGAAGTGCTGATCGCTTATACCGACTTTGTGAATATGCTAGCGCAGCGTCCGGCCGTGCTGGGCTGGCTGCCATTGACCACGCATACCATCGCCAAGCAGGTCGCGGCGGAGTATGTCAAGGATGTGGCGGCGGTCAGCGGCGGCATCCAGAATTACGATTACGAACCCAATGCCGAAACGGTCGTCGAAGAGATCGTGCCGCGCTTCACCGAGCTGCAACTGTATCAGGCACTGCTAGAAGCGCAAGCCAGCGAGCACGCGGCGCGTATGGCGGCGATGAGAAACGCCACCGACAACGCCACGCAGCTCACCGCCGATCTGACATTGCAGTACAACAAAGCGCGCCAGGCGGCTATCACGGCGGAAATCCTGGACATCGTCGGCGGCGCGAACGCGCTGCAGCAGGCGATAGACAGCACGGCGCAAGACATCCTTGACGCGAGCGAAGACGGACCACCAGCGTTGAACGGCGCAAACGGGCGCGGTTCCGCGGCTATACAGATGAGGAGCAACTAAGATGGCGCAATTGCAAGGGACGGTAACCCAGGTGCTGGGCAATGTGGTGGATGTCGAGTTCCCCGCGGGCGAATTGCCGGACATCTTTGACGCAGTCGAAGTCCCCCGCGAGGACGGGGACAACCTGGTACTGGAAGTTGAATTGCACCTGGGCGAAAGCGCTGTGCGGACAGTCGCGATGGACTCCACAGACGGATTGGCGCGCGGAGCGGCAGCTTACGCTACTGGGCTGCCCATCGCTGTGCCGGTCGGCGACCCGACTCTGGGGCGGATCTTCAATGTCTTGGGGCGTCCGATCGATATGGGCGAAGCCGTGCCCGACGATGCCGAGCGCCGACCCATTCACGCGGATGCGCCGTCCTTTGAAGATCAGTCGCCGACCATCGAAGTCTTCGAGACGGGCATGAAGGTAATTGATCTGGTCGCGCCAATGACCAAGGGCGGCAAAACAGGCATCTTTGGCGGCGCGGGCGTCGGCAAAACCGTGACCATCCAGGAGCTCATCAACTCCATCGCCACGCAGCACGATGGCTTGTCGGTTTTTGCCGGCGTCGGCGAGCGCACGCGCGAAGGCACCGATCTCTACCACGAGATGAAAGAAGCCAATGTGCTGGACAAGCTGGCTATGGTCTTCGGGCAGATGAATGAGCCGCCCGGCGTGCGCTTGCGCGTGGGGCTTAGCGGCTTGACGATGGCGGAGTACTTCCGCGATCAGGGGCGCGATGTCTTGATCTTCATCGACAATATCTTCCGTTATTCGCTGGCTGGCGCGGAAGTGTCGGCGCTGCTGGGGCGGATGCCATCGGCGGTCGGCTACCAGCCCAACCTCAACGAAGAAATGGGTATGCTGCAAGAGCGCATCACTTCAACGCGCAACGGCTCGATCACCTCCATGCAGGCGGTCTATGTGCCAGCCGATGACTATTCCGATCCGGCGCCGGTAGCCGTCTTCACGCATTTGGACAGCACTATCGCGCTGGAGCGGTCGATTGCGGCGCGTGGCTTGTTCCCGGCGGTCGATCCTCTCGCCAGCACGAGCAATATCTTGCAGCCGGAAGTCGTTGGCGAAGACCACTACAACACAGCGCGCGAGGCGCAGCAGGTCTTGCAGCGCTACAAGGATTTGCAGGACATCATCGCCATTTTGGGCGTGGAAGAGCTTTCCGATGATGACAAGGTGCTGGTGGCGCGCGCCCGCAAAATGGAGAATTTCCTCAGCCAGCCCATGTTCGTCGCCGAGCAGTTCACGGGTCAGGCGGGGCGCTATGTGCCCATCCGCGACACGGTGCGCGGCTTCCGCATGATTCTAGATGGCGAAGTCGACCACATCCCCGAGCAGGATTTCTACATGTGCGGACCCATTGAAGATGTGCTGGAACGTTTCTCCAACCGCCAGGCAGCCTAGGGGGCGCTGATGCCGATCCATGTCGAACTGGTCACGCAGGAAGAGAAAGTCTTCGACGAGCCCGAAGCCGACATCGTAATAGTGCCAGCCGTCGAAGGCGAAATGGGCGTGCTGCCCAACCACGCGCCGGTGCTAACCACCATGACTTATGGCGAGTTGGTCGTGCGCAAGGGAGCCGCCGAAGAGCGCTTCGCCATCTACGGCGGCGTAGTCGATGTCCGCCCGGACAAAATCGTCGTGCTGGCGGACTTGGCGGAATCTTCTTTTTCGCTGGACCTGGCGGAAGCACAGGCCGCCCGGGAACGAGCGCAGCAATTGCTGGCGGAGGGACCGCCCGGCGCGGAAAACCGACAGGCAGAATTGGCGCTGCGCCGCGCCAACCTGGCTGTGCGCATCAGCCAGAAAGTCCGCAGCCGCGGCTCCATGCTGCGCATCCTGGATGAGGATGCGGAGGTCAATTAACCCCGCGACGGGACGCCTCCCTGACAGCTTACATATGCCGCCTGGATCACTTGCTAGTGTCCGGGCCTTTCATTTGCGTTACAATCAGTGACGCAGCGGTGACCGTGACAGAGCAGGCAAATGCCGATCTTTAGCAAGCGACTCGGCGTCGATTTAGGCACGATCAATGTGTTGATCTACGACGGTGGGCGCATCGTCTTGCAGGAACCGTCGCTTGTGGCGCTGCTGGCCGAAGAAGAGCGCATTGTCGATTTCGGGCAGCCAGCGCGCGAGATGTTGGGGCGCGTCGATGACGAAGACATCCAGGTCATGCGTCCCCTGCAAAATGGCGTCATTGCCGATTACGAAGTTACCGAAGCCATGCTTGAGTATTTCTTCGGGCGTATTGCCGGTCGTATTCGTCTCTTCCGTCCGACGGTGATGGTATCCGTGCCCTTTGGCGCGACAAGCGTGGAAAAACGCGCGGTGCGGGAAGCGATTCTGCAGGCCGGCGCGCGCGAAGTCCAGCTGATATGGGAGCCGCTGGCCTCGGCTTTGGGCGCGGGGTTGCCAGTCGGTACGCCAGCCGGCGGTATGGTCGTCAATGTCGGCGGCGGCATTACAGAAGCGGCCGTGCTGACGATGAACAATATCGTGCGGGCGGAAAGTGGACGCGTTGGCGGTTTGCGGTTGGACGAAGGCATCATCAATTATGTGCGCCGCAAATACGGTTTGACCATCGGGCAGCCCACCGCCGAGTCCATCAAGATTCAGATTGGCGCGGCGGTCGATCAACCGGAAGAATTGACCATGGAGATCCAGGGGCGCGATAATGTCTCCGGCTTGCCACGCACCGTGCGCGTAACTACAGGCGAAGTTGTCGAAGCGCTGGCGGAACCACTCAGCCAAATCGCCAGCGTCGTCAAAGCCGTGCTCGCCACCACGCCGCCGGAATTGTCCTCGGACATCATCGACCGCGGCATCGTACTTAGTGGCGGCGGGGCATTGCTGCGCGGGGTTGACGCTTACCTCACGCGCGAAACCGGCGTGCCCGTCTACCAGGCCGACCATCCTCAGTTGAATGTGGTGGTGGGCTGCGGTCGCGCGCTGGAGGACCCAGCTATCATGCGGCGTCTGGCGCAGACCAGCACATTCTAGGCGCGCTGCGAGCCAATCACTCGCTAAGGTAATAGGTCATTCGCTGCAGATGCGTGACCGGGTCAATGTACTGGATTTGCACATCCGCGGGCACATTGATGTTGATGGGTGCGTAATTCAAGATGGCGCGGATGCCCGCCGCCACCAGTTGATCCGCCACCGCCTGCGCATTTTCCGCTGGCACAGCCAGCATAGCGATGCGGATTCCTTGACGCTGAACGGTCGTTCCCAGCGCCGATATAGGTAGCACGGTGAAATCGCCGATTCGCTGACCAATTTTGGCCGGGCTGATGTCAAAGAGATGCGCGATGCGGAAGCCGCGATCCTGGAAGCCGCGATAATGCGATATCGCGCTGCCCAAATTGCCCGCGCCAACCACCACGACCAGCCATTCCTGGTTGACCTGCAAGACCGCTTCCAGCCGCTCAATCAGGAATTCGACTTGATAGCCGGTGCCCTGCTTGCCAAAGCCGCCGAAATGCGACAAATCCTTGCGTATCTGCGCCGAACTGATTTCCAGGCGCTCGCCAAGCTCATGTGATGAAGTTACCAGGTGCTTGTCTTGCTGCAGACGGCGCAGCGCGCGCAAATATAAGGGCAGACGGCCGATGACAATATCCGGTATGGTTTCTGATGACTTGCTCGACATTGGCGGTGCCGCCTCACAGCGCTTGTGAAACTTGTTACAAAAACACATTTTAGCACTGCGAAACCCTCTACGCTAGCGCGGTTGGCTTGAAGGGGCTCCCGCAAAGTGCTAGACTGGCGCTTGTAAACGGCGAGACGACGCAGCGAATCCATATGACGAAAACGCTGGAATCCCGCGAAGACAAACCAGCAGCAAGCCGGCAATTGGCGGCCGATTTGCAAGTTGTGCATGACAGCATGTTGGATGGCTTGGGGCAGCTTGCCGATTACTTTGGATTTAGCAAGGTCATGGGACAACTATATGCTACCCTGCTGCTGAGCGCCGAGCCGCTTTCGCTGGATGACATGATGGCGCGGCTGGACATTTCCAAAGCCAGCGTCAGCACCAATATGCGTTCGCTGGAACACATGGGCATGGTGCGACAAGTCTGGGTGCGCGGTGGCAGCGGACGCCGCAAGTATTATCAGGCGGAAACCGACTTCTGGCAGATCTTCTCCAATGTGATGAGCGGGCGGGAAATGCGCGATATGGAACGGGCGCTTGCGGTCATGGACGAGAACCGCCAGCGGATCTCCAAAGCCATTCCGGACTTGCCGGCCGACCAGCAGATCCTGGCGCGTCTCTACCTCGACCGCATCGCTCAGATGCAAGCGCTGTTCCGCTTCGCCACGCTGATCGTCAATAGCATCTTGAGCCAGGTCAGCAGCAATGATGTGCCGGATGTCTCCAGCGTCGAGCTGCTTTGACGACTGCCCCTTGAATGCCAAGCTCCCGCGCGTTAAGCTGTGAGCGATATACGCCCTTGAGGAAGTGGCGGAATTGGCAGACGCGCATGACTTAGGATCATGTCTCTTTGAGGTGAGGGTTCGAGTCCCTCCTTCCTCATTACCCAGGATCGAAACGGGCACTTTGCCATTTTCTAAGCAATTTCTTGCGCTGGCTGTAGCCCGCAGCCGCTAGAATGCCTGTGAACACCGAGGAAGAGCTCTTGAACCTGCAGACCGAAAGAATTGAAAACCATCAAGCCCGCCTCACCATCGAGATCGAGCCGGAGCGCCTGGACAATGCCAAGCGCCAAGCCGCCCGCAAAATTTCGCGACAGGTGAATATTCGCGGCTTCCGCAAAGGCAAAGCGCCCTACAACCGCGTGGCGCAAATTGTCGGGGAAGGCGCCATCCTGGAAGAAGCCATCGACGCGCTCAGCAATGCGCTCTACAAAGAGGCGCTGGACGAAGCTGATGTGGAACCAAGTGGACTGGGCGCTTTTGAAGACTTCAAGCTGGAGCCCGCGCCGACTTTCATCTACACGCTACCGCTGCAGCCAGAGGTTGACTTGGGCGCATTCCGCGATATTCGCCTGGATTTCGCCCCGATCACAATTAACGAAGCGGATATCGATTCCGAACTGCGCCAGATGCAAATGCAGCGCGTCGAAGTGCTGGCTGACGATATTGAGGTGGCGGAGCTGGGGCATCGTCTGCGCATAGATGTCGAAAGCGTGTTCATAGATGACGAAGGCCCGGAGGATGACGACGCGGAAGCGGTTTTTGAAGAGGCTATGAATCCGGACAACCCCGAAGATAACGAGTTTATGAATCCCAAAAAGGGCGATACCTTTGTCAGTGAGGAAGACTCGCCCATAATCCTCGACCCCAATGAAGACCCATTTGTAGACGGGTTCGTTGAAAACTTGATCGGCGCCGAACTGGGCAGCAATGTCGAATTTGAGTTGACGATTCCTGATGACGAAATAGACGAGACCATCCGCGGGCGGCGCGTGCGCTTTACCGTCGCGATTAAGCACATCGAATCTTTAGACATCCCGGAGCTGGACGATGACTTTGCGCGGGAAGCCAGTCGCGCCAGTGGCGAGGAAGAAGTTGGCATGGCGGGGCTGCGAGAACAAGTGCGCGCGCGGCAGAAGCGGACTATGGATGATCGGGCGGAAGCGGAATTTGCGCAGCAGGTTATCTCAGAGGTCGTGAAAGGCTCGGATATTCGTTATCCCGACGTCTTGCTGGAGGAACAGATCGGCCAGGCGGTTGCAAACTTTGAAATCCAGCTCAAGCAGCAGCGTTTGAATCTTGAAGATTATCTCCGCTTCACGGGCTCAAAAATGGAAGACTTCCGCGAGCAATTTCGCGAAGGCGCCGAGACGGAACTGCGACAGAGCCTCGTGATGCGGAAACTGGTGGACGAGTTGGCTGTAGAAGCCACCGACGAAGATATTGACGCGCGGCGCGATGCCTTTGCGGCAGGTTTCGGCATTGACCCAACTAACTCCGACTTTGACACGCCACAGCTGCGTCGTCATTATCGCAACGAAGCAACCATGTCGTTTGTGCTGGCGAAATTGGCGGCGATGGCGCGTGGCGAAGATATGGACGCGGCTGTCCAAGTCAAGCGAGATCAGACGGCGGAGGACTTGCAGCGGGCGCATGCGCGGCGGGAGCGACTCGTGACAATGCGCGCTGCCGAGGCGGAAGAGGCTGCCGCGGATGAAGGCGGCGATGCGGATGCCGAATTCGAAGTCGCCGAAGAAGAATAAGCCGATTCGCAGCAAAGAATCATACAATCGAAAGGCGCGCGGGAAACATGAACAACATTCACAGTGTCATCCCCATGGTGATTGAGCAGGGCAGTCGTGGCGAGCGCGCTTACGATATTTTCTCCCTGCTGTTGAAAGAGCGCATTATTCTGCTCGGCTCCGGCATCAACGATCACATCGCCAACCTTATTGTTGCGCAGTTGCTCTTCCTGGAGCGCGAGGGTCCCAAGCGCCGCATCCAGATTTACATCAACTCGCCAGGTGGCGTGGTCTATTCTGGCTTGGCGATTTACGACACCATGCAGCAGATCAGTTCGCCGGTGGGCACGGTCGCCGTGGGCATCACAGCCAGCTTCGGCACTGTGATCCTGACTGCGGGCGAACCGGGCTTGCGGGTGGCGCTGCCCAACGCCACGGTGCACATGCACCAGCCTCTGGGTGGTGCGCAGGGACAAGCCAGCGATATCGTCATCCAGGCGGAAGAGATCGTGCGGCTGAAAAAGCGAATTATTGATATTTTCGTCGAGCATACCGGCAAAAATGCCGAAGAAGTCGAGCGCGTAACCGACCGCGATGTCTATATGACCGCCGAGGAAGCCGCCGAGTTTGGCTTGGTCGACGAAGTGCTCTATGGCGGCGAACGCCAGGCGGACGGGAGTTGAGGTGACCTTCTCGCAGATGCGCCATCAATGCAGTTTTTGCGGCCGCTCGGCTGAAGATGTGGAGCGCCTCATCGCGGGACCCGAGCCGATTTTCATCTGTAATTTCTGCGTGGATGTCTGCAACAAACTGCTGCAGGGGGAAGCCGCCGCCGAAGCCGAACCGGCCGAAGACATCGTCTTCGAGCTGGATTTGTCACCGCGCCAGATCATGGAGCGCCTGGACGATTATGTCATCGGCCAGCGCGATGCCAAGCGCGTGCTCAGCGTGGCGGTTTACAATCATTACAAGCGCATTGCCGCGTCCGACCAGCCGCAAGATGTGGAGTTGGACAAGAGCAACATCTTGCTGGTGGGTCCGACTGGCTGCGGCAAGACCCTGCTGGCGCAGACCTTGGCGCGCATCCTGGATGTGCCCCTGTGCATCACCGACGCTACGGCGCTGACGGAGGCCGGTTATGTGGGCGAGGATGTGGAAAATATCCTGCTGCGGCTGATCCAGGCGGCGGATGGCAATATCGCGCGGGCGGAACACGGCATCATCTACATTGATGAGATCGACAAAATCTCGCGCATGTCCAATTCCAACCCATCCATCACGCGGGATGTCTCTGGCGAGGGCGTGCAGCAGGCGCTGCTGAAAATCTTGGAAGGCACGCTGGCGAATGTGCCTCCGCAAGGCGGGCGCAAACATCCGCACCAGGAATTCCTGCAGATCAACACGCGCAACATCCTCTTCATTGTCGGTGGCACCTTCGCCGGGCTGGATGATGTCATCAGGCGGCGCGTTGGCATGCAGAGCAAACTGGGCTTCGGCGCGCAGCGTGAGCGCTCCGAGAATGAAGAGGATGACCTGTTGGCGCAGCTTTCGCCGGAAGACCTGGTGCAGCACGGCATGATCCCAGAGATGGTGGGGCGTCTGCCGGTGCTGGTGCGCTTGAAACCGTTGGAACTGGAAGAACTGGTGCGCATCCTGACCGAGCCAAAGAATGCCCTGGTCCGCCAGTACGAACACTTGCTGTCGCTGGACAATGTCGATTTGGTCTTTGAAGCGGGCGCATTGCAAGCGGCGGCGGAACTGGCGATTGAGCGGGAGAGCGGCGCGCGGGGCCTGCGGTCGATCATCGAGAATTGCCTGCTGGATGTCATGTTTGAAGCGCCCAGCCGCGACGACATCATCAAGGTGGTCGTCACAGATGCCGTCATCCGCGGCGAAGACAAACCGCGCATCGTCATGCGAGATGGCGCAGTCATCAGCTTGTCGGAAGCCATCAGCCCCGCCGCCTGAAGAGTCAAGGCGTTACCTCTAGCAGCCGCACGATAGTGTCCTTGCCGCCGCGATTTTGAAAGCTCTTGGCGTCCATTTCCGATGCCCCCGCGCTGGGACCGCCCCAGTTGTAGGGTATCGCCCAGCGCGGCTTTAGCAAGTCGACCAGTTTCAACGCGTCTTCCAGCGACAGTCGGCCGCGGCCATCAATGGGCAGCAACAGGATATCCGGACGCAGCAGGGGCATGCCCGGCGCCAACTGCGAGTCGCCGACATAATAGATATCGTAATAATCCAGTGAGATGACAAATCCCAAGCCGCCCTGTCCGCCAGACTGTCTCTGGTCACCCGAGGCATGCGCGGGGATGGCGCGGATGGTCGCCTTGCCCAAGCTGATGCTCTGCCAATCGCGCAGCACAGTCGTGCCTGGGATGATCTCCGCGACACGCTGATTGCCTATGATGGCGGTGTTTTCGCCGCGCAGCTTGGCGACATCAGCCGGCGAGCAATGGTCGTAGTAGTCATGCCCGATGAGGATGATATCGGGCGGGGCCTCCTGTTTCACAACGCGCCAGGGCGCGATTTGGATGCTGGGCGCGCCAAGGATGCGAAAACTGCCGCCACCTTGCCAAATGATCCTGTCCAGCACAATGACCCGCCTGCCATGCTGCATTCTCAAGTCCTAGCGTAGAGTCTAGCACAGCCGCGCCTGGACACAGCGGTCAATCCAGGTCTTGGCGCAGCGCCTTGCGTCTACACGCCACTGCCAAACTTGGGTATGCTCTTGGCGGGTCGATGATCTAGAGACGCGGCGGCGCTCTTTCTATGCTGATTGATGAAGCCAAGATTTTCGTGGCCAGCGGCAAAGGCGGCGACGGCATGATTTCCTTCCGGCGCGAGAAATATGTGCCGCGGGGCGGACCGTCGGGCGGAGATGGCGGTCGCGGCGGCGATGTCATACTGCGGGCGGACGCCAGCCTCAACACCCTGTTTTTCTTCCGCAAGCGCGTGCATTTTAAAGCCAAGGGCGGCGTCAAAGGCGGTTCCAGCAACAAGACCGGCGCGGACGCATCGCCTGAAATAGTGCGGGTGCCGCCCGGCACCATCGTCCGCGATGCCGAAACTGGCGGGCTCATAGCTGACCTCTTGCTGCCCGACTCGGCTGTTGTGGTGGCGAGGGGCGGGCGGGGCGGGCGCGGCAACGCTCATTTCAAATCCTCAGCCAACCAGGCGCCGCGACTGGCTGAAAAAGGCGAACCCGGTCTGGATCGCTGGCTGACATTGGAGCTGAAACTAATCGCGGATGTTGGCTTGGTGGGCTTGCCCAACGCCGGTAAATCGACCCTGCTTTCGGTGGTGAGCAATGCCAAGCCCAAAATCGCCGATTATCCCTTCACCACGCTGCAGCCCAATCTGGGCACGGTCATTTACGACAATCGCGACTTGGTTTTTGCCGATATACCGGGGCTGATTGAAGGCGCGCACATGGGCGTCGGGCTGGGGCACGCCTTTTTGCGGCATGTCCAGCGCACGCGGCTGCTGCTGCATATCCTGGATGGCGCGGCCGAGGACCCAATCGCCGATTACAACCAGATCCGTGCTGAGCTGGCGCTGTATGACGCTGACCTGGCGCAGCGTCCGGAGATCGTCGTCATCAACAAGATCGACCTGCCGGATGCCCGCGAATACGGTGACCTGCTGCGGGAAAGCCTGAGCGAGCGCGGCATTGACAATGTCGTGGCCATCTCGGCGCTGACACAGGAAAATGTCCAATTGCTTGTCCAACGCGTCTTCGAAACAGCCAGCCGTCTGCCGGTCCGCGCCGCTGCCAAGCTGGATGAACCACCTGTCTACGAACTGCCCGACGAGAGTCTGCCCTTTGCATTGAAGGTCCTTGACGGCGTTTACCATATTAGCGGCGAACGCATAGAACGCGCGGCAGCCATGACTTATTGGGATTATGACGAGGCGGTAGCGCGTTTTCACAAGACCTTGGAAGCGATTGGTGTGGTCAAGGCGCTTGAAGAGGCTGGCGTACGTCCGGGCGACACGGTCTTCATAGGTGACTTTGAACTGGAGTGGTCAGAGTGAGCGCCCAACGCATTGGCATCCTGGGCGGCAGCTTCGATCCACCGCAGTTGGGGCATCTTATCCTGGCGGAGTACAGCCGCGAGACGCTGGGGTTGGATTGCATTCTCTTTGTGCCAGTTGCCGACCACCCCGTTAAACAAAGCGATTTGCGCATGCCCCTGCATCACCGTTTGGCCATGTTAGAGCTTGCCATAGAAGGCAATCCCAGTTTCAGCATTTCACGCGTGGACATTGACCGCGAGGGACCGCATTATTCCGCAGACATGGTCAGGATCATCCGCGCCCAGCAGCCGAAGGCTCAACTCTATTTTGTGATGGGTGGCGACAACCTGCGCGACCTGCCGACCTGGGAGCGCCCACAAGAGCTCTTTCGCTGCTGTAGGCTGGCGGTGATGCGGCGCGCGGACGAAGATATTTCGCCAGACATGCACGATGCGATTCTGCCCGGTTTGTCGCGGCAAGTGGACATGATTGATGTGCCCCTGCTGAGCGTCTGGCTCTCGTCAACGCATGTCGCGAGCCGATTGCGCGAAGAGAAAAGCGTGCGCTATCTGGTGCCGGACCGCGTGTTGGATTACATCCACGCGCATAAGCTCTACCGATGAAGCGCCTGATCTTGTTCGTTGCCTTGATGTGCTTGGCATTGGCCGCGTATGCGCAAGCGCCAAGTCCTGTGCCCACATTGGCCGTCCCCACGCTCGTGCCAACTGGAGAACGCGCGCCGGCACAAAGTCTCCCGTCGCAATCCGCTTTAGCTGAAATTGATTCGGGGCAGGTGTTTCGCGTTGGCGTTCTCTATAACGAGCCGCCCTACAGCGCTTTGACCCTGCAAGGCGGACTGGCTGGTTTTGATGTCGAGCTGCTGCGAGCCATCGCTGAGCTTTGGGGCTTGGAACTCGAATTCAGCCAGGTTACACGCCTCAATGCGGTCGACGCGCTTATACGAGGCGGGGTGCACGCGGTCGCTTCCGCGCTGCCACAGTATCGCGATGCTGACTCCCGCGTTGAGTTCACGCAGAGCTATCTGGTCGGGCGACAGGCGGTCATGGCGCAAGCTGGTAGCCCGCTGCAGTCGCCTCAAGAGCTTGGCGGCATGCGCGTCGGCATTGTGATCGGCACGCGCGCCGAGACTGCGCTGGATTTGTGGACTGCGCGCAGCGGCATTGACCCTGTAACTCGCCAGTTTCTGACTCTGGATCGCGCCTTTGCCGCTCTCACACTGGGTGAAATTGAGGCACTGGTGGGCGAACAGCAGGTGCTCATTCGCGTCGCGGGCGAGCATGCCGATCTCGTGCGTTTTCTGGACGATCCCCTGCTGGTTGAACCACGCTCATTGGCGGTACGCAGAGGGGATGCGCCGCTACGAAATCTACTCAACCGCAGCATCCAGCACTTGGCTGAATCGCAGGAAATTGAGTTGCTGCACCGTGAGTATTTTCCCGACCAGACGCTGGACGAAGGCGACATCATCGTCTGGCATAGTGTTGGCGAGGAAGTGGCTCCGGCGAGTTTTCCTGCCGAGATTGCCTATCCGCCGCAATCGACTATCGACAAGATTCACGACGCCGGGGCTGTGCGCGTAATCGGCTTGGGCGCTGGCAATGCGCGGCTGGATGCAGTAAATCGCGGGTTGGTGGATGAGTTGGCGGCGCGTTGGGGCGTCGCCGTCGAAGAAATTCTCGGGGGCGCAGAAGAAGGCTTGCAGCTGCTGCGTGCTGGCGCTGTCGACCTGGTCGCCGGGGTCAAGCTGGACTGGCGGACGGCGGGCGGCATTGATTTTTCCCATCCCTATCTGCTGCAGGGCGATCGGTTGATGATACCGGCGCGGTCCAGCGTGGCCGGCTTCTACGACCTGCGCAATCGCATTGTCGCGGTGGTGATTGGCGACGATAGCGGCTGGCAGCGCGCGCAGGCTTGGGCAGACAGCATCAACATACGGATTCGGCGCTTCGACACCACGCAAAGCGGCGCTGGGCGAACCTTGCTCGATTTCAACAACGCCAACGCCGTCTACGCCAACAGTCTGGCGCTTGTCGATCATCTGGAGGCCAACCCCGAGACCTTAAAGCTAACCGAGCGCTGGTACAGCCGCGACTATTACGCCTTCGCCTTGCCATATAACGATATGGATTTCCGCCTGCTGGTAAATTACACGCTGCAAGAAATGATGCTTGATGGCACGCTGGCGCGATTGTCTGGGGAACGGCTGCTGGGGGCGGATTTGCCCGCCTTCGCGATCACGCCGGGCGATAGCGTCTTCGCTGGCATCGACCTGGCGGCGCGCTAGCTGGACTTGGCAGTCCCCCGGATTTCCCCGCGGCTGGCCATGACCACGCCGACCAGGATGAGCAAGCTGCCGACGATCTGCTGCTGTGGCGGCAGCTCTCGGAAGAGAAAAAGGGCTAGGACTGCGCTGCCGATGGGCTCCAACTGCGAAAACATGCTCACCAGCGCGGCCGGGAAGTACTCCAGCAGGTAATTCAGCGACGAATGCCCAAGTAGCTGCGGCACCAGCCCCATCGCCAGCAGGATCAGATAGCCCTCGCCGCGAAAGCCCAGCAAGGGCGTGGCGGTGAGGAACATGACCAGCGCCGCAGCCATGCTGGCTGTGCCGTAAACGAGCCAGACATAAGGGATGACGGGCAGCCGCGGGCGCAGCGTTCTGCCGATTAGCATGTACACCGACACGCTCAACGCGCCCAGCCATGCCAGCAAGGCGCCAGTGATTGTCGCATTGAGATCGCCCGCATCGAGAGCCGCCGCGCCATTAAGAGGGATGCCGATCAAAGCGCCGCCCGTCAGCGCCACCAACAATCCCGCTACAACCAGCGCCGACAGCCGAATGCGCAAAAACGCCACTTCCATGATGGCCACCCAAATCGGACCCGTCGAGACAATGACGACGCTGACCAACACCGTAGTGAATTGCAGCGACGAGACCCAGGCAGTGAAATGCGCGGCCAGACACAGCCCGGAAATCGCAATCAGCAGCAGCTCGCGGCGCGTCAAGGCGGCGATGCGTTGCCGATGCCGTCCCAGTGCCAATGGAGTCAAAGCCAGCGTGGCAATGGCCAGTCGTGATCCAGCGATCAGCAGCGGCGGCATGTCTTCGGCAAGGGCGTAGCGGATGAGGATGGCGGCGGACGATGTGGCGACTATTGCCAGGACGATAACGGCATAAGCGCGCAAGGGGGCGCTGCTGGAACTGGATTTGGGGCTGTGGGTCAAGGCGCTGCCTCCTGCACGGCAAGCGAATCTTGGCGTGAATGTGGCAAATTGCAAGCCAGAAACAGGTGCGTCTTCCTGCCGAAATCTGTAGTGGCGCGCGCTGCCTGGCAGCCGCCCAAGCATGGGGATTCGCTCACGGCACTACCACCCCTCCCCCAGCCCCTCCCCGAATCATCGGCGAGGGGGGTAGACCACTGGCGGGCAATTGGACAATTGCGGTGGTCGCGATTATAATCAGGTCAGATCCCACTGAGCTGGGATACTACGGCAAATGAAGGAAATAAGGAGCGATATCATGGCTTTCGAATTACCAGCACTTCCCTATGCCGAAGATGCGCTGGAACCGCATATTGACGCGCGCACCATGGGCATCCACCACGGCAAGCACCACGCCAGCTATACCAGCAACCTCAACGGCGCGATCGCTGGCACCGAGCTCGAGGGCATGAGCATCGAGGCGATACTGGGCGACCTGGAGGCTGTGCCCGAAGGCATTCGCACCGCTGTCCGCAACAATGGCGGCGGTTACGCCAATCACAATTTGTTCTGGCAGATCATGAGCCCGGATGGCGGCGGCGAACCTAGTGGCGCACTTGCAGATGCCATCAACAGCGCTTTTGGCAGCTTTGACGACTTCAAGGCGGCATTCTCTGCGGCCGCGGCGACCCGCTTCGGCAGCGGCTGGGCATGGCTTTGCGTCGAGGATGGCGCGCTGAATGTCTGCTCGACGCCGAACCAGGATAGTCCGCTGATGTCGGGCAATACGCCGATTTTGGGCATTGATGTGTGGGAGCACGCCTACTACCTCAACTACCAGAATCGCCGTCCCGACTACATCTCTGCCTTCTTCAATGTCATCAACTGGGCGAAGGTGGGCGAGCTCTACGCAGGGGCATAATCATGATCAGCCGGAGGGACATGCTACAAGCGGCGGCTGCGGGACTTGCCTTTGCTGGGAGTCAACGGCTGCCGGCGCTTGCGGACGACGAGACGCCATGGCAGTTTAAACTGCCGGAACTGCCCTACGATTATGCCGCGCTGGAGCCGCATATCGACGAGCAGACCATGCGCATTCACCACGGCAAGCATCACGCCAGCTACACGCGCAAGCTCAATGCCGCGATTGAAGGCAGCGGGCTGGAAGGCGCGAGCATTGAGACGCTGCTGGGCGATCTCGATGCCGTGCCAGAGGATATCCGCACGGCGGTTCGCAACAACGGCGGCGGCTACGCCAACCACAACCTGTACTGGCAGGTGATGAGCCCCAGTGGCGGCGGCGAGCCCAGTGGCGCGCTGGCGGATGCCATCAACAGCGCCTTCGGCAGCTTTGCGGACTTCAAGACGGCTTTTTCGGCGGCGGCAGGCGGCGTGTTTGGCAGCGGCTGGGCTTGGCTGGTGGCGGATGGCGGAGCCTTGCGCATCGCCACAAGTCCCAACCAGGATAGTCCGCTCATGGACGGGCATGCGCCCATTCTCGGCATTGATGTCTGGGAGCATGCCTACTATCTGAAGAATCAGAATCGGCGCGGCGATTACATTGCTGCCTTCTTCGAAGTCATCAACTGGGACAAGGTCGGCGAGCTGTATAGCGCGGCTTGACCTCAGCAGTAGGTCCCCCACCCCCAAACCCCCTCCCCCAAAATGAGGGAGGGGGCTTCTTCGTGCCACGCCCATGATCTAACCCCTCGGTCCCCCCCCCCCCCCCATATCAATGGGGGGGGGGGCATTCGCATAAATGCTGAAACCCATACGGAATCGCGATTCCGCCTGCCTTAGCTCCCCTCCCTGATGCTTCGGGGAGGGGTAGATAGTCTGCTCTACATTCTCATCTCATCCGAAGGGCGCTAGAATGCTAGCGTCCTTTCGTTCATCTTGCCTGCAGGAGATAGCGCTCATGGCCGATTACCGCATCGAAAGAGATTCGCTGGGCGAAGTTCGCGTGCCCAAGACCGCTCTGTACGCCGCGCAGACTCAGCGCGCCCTGCATAACTTCCCCATCACGGGCATGAAGCCCCTGCCAGCTTTCATCTGGAGCATGGCGCTGATCAAGCGGACGGCGGCGGAAGTCAACATGGAGCTGGGGCTGCTGGATGAGACGCTCGCCAAAGCCATCATGCAGGCGGGCGACGAGATCCTGGCTGGGCAGCATCACGAGCATTTCGTGGTCGACCCTTTCCAGGCCGGCGCGGGCACCAGCCACAATATGAACGCCAACGAAGTGCTGGCCAACCGCGCCAATCAGATCCTGGGCTATGCGGTCGATGCGGGTGGCAAGCCCGTGCATCCCAACGACCATGTCAACATGGCGCAATCGACCAACGACACCATCCCCACGGCGATACGGCTGGGCGCGCTCTGGCGGCTGGACGAGCTGCTGGCTGTGCTGCGGCGCTTCGTCGAGGTCGCGCGCGTCAAGGCGGCCGAATGGGACGATGTCGTCAAGACCGGGCGCACACATCTGCAGGACGCTGTGCCCATCCGGCTGGGGCAGGAAGTGGGCGCCTGGGCGACGGCCATCGAGCGGCAAATCAATAAGGTGGAATTCGCGGCGGGGGGCTTGCGGCGGCTGGGCATCGGCGGCACGGCCGCCGGCACTGGCTTGAACGCGCATCCCGAGTATCACGGGCGCATGGTCGCCAAGCTCTCGGCGCTGTCGGGCTTGGCGCTGTATGAAAGCGATGACCTCTTCGAGTCCATGCAGTCCATGCAGGACGCGGTCTTTTTCTCGGCGGCGCTGCGCAACCTGGCCATGGATTTCACGCGCATCGCCAACGATGTGCGCCTGCTCAGCGCAGGACCCACCACCGGCATCGCCGAACTGACCTGCCCGCCCGTGCAGCCGGGCTCCTCCATCATGCCGGGCAAGGTGAATCCCGTGCTGGCGGAGATGCTCAACCAGGCGATGTACCATATCATGGGCAACGATACGACGGTCAATCTCTGCGGGGCGGCGGGGCAATTCGAGCTGAATGTGATGATGCCCGTCATCGCGCACAACCTGAACGAGATGCTGCAAATAATGATCGGCGCGGTCGGCGCATTTACCGAGAAGCTGCTGGTCGGGCTGGAGGTCAATCGCGAACGGACGGCCAGCTGGCTGGCGCGGAATCCGATTTTGGTGACGGCGCTGAATCCCGTGATTGGCTACAACAACGGCGCGGCTGTGGCGAAACGCGCGCTGGCGGAAGGGCGTAGCGTCCGCGAGGTGGTGCTGGACATGGGGCTGATGGGGGAGGAAGAGCTGGACGCGGCGCTCGATGTCGTGATGATGACGGAGGGCGGGATTAGGGGGTAGGGGTTTTAATCCCACCCCCTATATTAGCTATGCCCATGAAAGTCCCACAATGTACACGAACTTTCGCAATTCTTTAGCCTATAAATGCGTTTATTGCTTCCAAGTATGCTTGAACGGACTCCAAGTGATCTGGAGGAAGGACTGACAATGCCAGGATGAGAATTTCACTCGCCATTGAAATTGCTAATACCACATATTTCTTTGGTAATCCCGTACTTTCAACATACTTATTTGTGTTTTTCTCATAGTGCAGCATATTGCCTATGCTTAATTTTGTGCTAGTAGACTCAAACTTTCGTTTTCTTGCCATGATATATTCTTTCCTTTGTAACTATTTTGAAAGACATTCCTCCTTCTCTATACTGCTGTATCACCACATTCCCAATTCAGTGTGAGTTATGTCATTGTTGCCTCCAATCGGCTATCCACCAGATATGGGTCCGTACCAGGCCAGGCTCGTTCTGACGCTTACCAACCCCATTATTATACCACATACCTTGAGATGCGTCAAGGATTCTGCTCTTATCTTTATGCTCTTTCAGCGGAGTGATTTACTCGTGGTTGGAACTGCGCGGAAGGCAGGGTAAAATGGCTTCGACTTCAGCCCTTAACTTGTGATGAGCGGTATGCCCTCCAATCCGGTGGCGCGGCACTTCGACGAACATCAACCTACTTCAGCCTGCGATTCCCGCAAGTCGCCTATTGATGGATGGTTCAAGATACAAGATCTCGGCCGCCTACCCGACGACTTCGACGGCAGCGTACTCCTTCCCTACCTAACAGACGCCTCCCGCGAGACCCGCTACTGGGCAGTCAAAAACCTCGGCAAGCTCACGGACATCGCCTATCTGCCGCAGCTAAGCGAAGTCGCTGCCAATGACGAAAGCTCTATGGTGCGGCGCGAAGCGGTATCGTCAATCGGGCGCATGCGCAACGAACGTGCCATACCCACGCTCATCCGCTTTTTGTCCGATCCCGATCCCAGCGTTATCATGCAGG
The DNA here is from genome assembly GCA_034420985.1 of Anaerolineae bacterium. Taxonomy (GTDB): domain Bacteria; phylum Chloroflexota; class Anaerolineae; order Aggregatilineales; family Phototrophicaceae; genus UBA6055. Next base: position 222,495 of record DAOUKU010000070.1, read on the forward strand.
CCATTCGCGGGCTGCTCGTCTTCAAGTCGCTGCCGCGTGTAGAAGAGCGGTTGCTGGCGCTGCGCGAGCATCCCAACGAGCTAATCCAATATCAGTTGGCGATCGAATTTGACGAGCGGACGAAATCCACCGACTACGGCAAACATCCCGAATCGCCTGATTATCTGAAAAACCTCGTTGCGGAAGGCGATACGCGCGAAGTCATGCGCCTGTTGCCAGATGGCTGCCTGCATTTGACCTTTACATCGCCGCCCTATTACAACGCCCGCGACTATTCTATCTATGCCAGTTACCAGCAATACTTGGATTTCCTGGAGGAAGTCTTCCGCGAGGTGCATCGCATCACCAAAGAGGGGCGTTTTCTCATCATCAACACTTCGCCCGTCATCGTGGCCCGCTTGAGCCGCAAACATTCCAGCCGCCGCTATCCCATTCCCTTCGACATCAACAGTATCGTTACGCAGATGGGCTGGGACTTCATAGACGACATTGTCTGGTCAAAGCCTGATGTCACCGTCAAGAATCGCAATGGCGGCTTTCAGCAGCACCGCAAACCGCTGGGATACAAGCCCAACGCGACCACCGAATATGTCATGGTCTACCGTAAACGGTCGCCGCGTCTGCTGGACTGGAATATGCGGCAGTACCCGGCAGAGGTCATTGAAGCCAGCAAGGTGGACGGCGAATTCGAGAAGACGAACCTGTGGCAAATCGACCCCGTTAGCGACAAGATTCATAGCGCGGTGTTCCCCGATGACCTCTGCGATAGAGTGCTACAGTACTATTCCTATATTGGCGACCTGGTTTTTGATCCCTTTGCTGGCAGCGGCACATTGGGACGGGCGGCGCAAAGACTAAACCGATACTTTTTCCTGACCGAGCTTGAACCGCGTTATGTCGAGCGCATGAAAGAGACCTTGCCAGCGGATGTATTTCAAGCGCATTCGCCGCGATTCGCTTCGTTGGACGAACTAGCGACCATGATCGAAGGATCTGACTGATGCCCTTGAGCAAAGAAGCCTTGCCACAAGTGCTGCGCATGATCATCAAGGGCGAGCACTATCGCAAGGCGGTCATCAACGAAATCAGCAACGACTTCATGCGCTTTACCGTGGGCTTCTTCAAGGACATCTGTCTCGCCAAAGTGCAAGGAATGGACATTGAAGAAGACTGGTACAAGCGTTATTTCCTCAGCGGCAGTTTTTCCAAAGACGAAACCGCCATTTATACCGGGCTAAACAACAAGACGATTACGAATATCTATGGCAGCGCGGCGCGGAAGGTCGTTTTGCAAGTCGCGCCTGAATACTACGACGAAACAATGCGGCGCGTAAGTTCGCTAATCTCGCAGGAATTCGCCGAGGTTGATCTTGAAATGACGCTCCGATATCAGGATCTCAGCGCTCACCTCTCCCTCCACGAATCCCTCATCGTCGTCAACACGCTCGCCGCCAAGCACGCCGAAATCCGCGGCGGCGCATGGAGCGGGCTGGGCAAACGACTCGAACTCCCGCTCATGCTCACTTTGGCGAAGCTGTACCATGTTCCTGCAAGCCATTACGCCGGCAAGGGACTCACCGGCGAATCGCGCGAGGTCGATTTCCACTTTCTGTCCACGTCCGGTCAGCAGTTCTTCTGCGAGGTCAAGCTGATGGGCAAGGGCAACCCCGAATCCGCCGACAGCGCCATCGCCCGCCGCTCCAACATCTTCATCGCCCAGACCCTCAGCGACAATAACAAACGCCAGCTCATCAATCGCGGGCATCACTGGATCGAGCTCGGCGCGCCTGACGGCTACAAGCGCATGCACACCGTCTTCAGCTACCTGGATGTCCCTTGCGCTCCTTTCCATGGCGACCTGGGCTCGGCGCTTGATGCCATCATCCCCGCCGTATTCGCGGAACTCGACTAGCCTCCAACTCCGCAGCAATTCGCCAAGCCCGCCAGTATTCGTTATACTCCCCACATCGGCATCCCAGCGTCCAGCGCGGAGGAGGCGCCTATGGCGAGAGTTCTTACTGTACGCAAGCTCCATATCGGTCAAGTGATTACCAGAAATGAGGCAAGCTCATGAAAAAAGCGCTACTCCTTCTACTCATCCTGTCGCTGCTGCCGCTGGGCGGCGCCTTGGCGCAGGACATGCCCCACGCCGGCGCGGAGATCGTCGCCACCTACATGCAGTCCGGCACCTACGATGTCGGCGCGGAAAATATCGAAGCCGCCTTTGAAGAAGCCACCGGCATTGATGTCGAGCTCGTGGCTTCGCCCTGGGCGGTGCTGAACCAGAATCACATCACCGACCTGACCACTGGCACTGGCGAGTTCGATATCATGTCCGGCGAATTCTGGATCGCCAGCGTCTGGGACAAGATGCTGCCGCTGGATGACTTCGTCGAGCGCGACAGCTACGGCGGCGACTTCCTGCCGACCATTTGGCAGCCGGGACCCTCTGGGCATTTTGATGGCAAGCGCATCGGCATCCCCTACAGCGCCGACGCCTATGGCATCATCTATCGCACCGACATCTTCGAAGAAGCCGGCATCGCGGCCGATTGGGAGACCTGGGACGATTACATCGCAGCGCTGGGCACGCTGGCCATGCACCTGGAAGGCACGGACATTGCGCCGAGCGTCTTCGCCTGGGGCGCGGCTGAGCAAACGCCGGCCATTTTCCTGGGCATGTATGATGGCTACTTGGTCGATTCCATGGGCAACTATGCGGTTGACGAAGCCAGCGCCATCCCTGCGCTGGAGCAAATGGTCAGCTTGCTGGATTACAACCCGGCTGGCGCGACTGGCTTGAGCATTGACGAAGCCAATTCCGTATTCCTGACGGGCAAAGCGGCGACCATGATCTGCTGGGTCAGCTTTGTGCGGGCATCGGCGCAGGATCCGGACGCCTCGCTGGTCGTCGACAATTGGGCGACGGCGCCCTTCCCGGGTCCCGGTTTCCCCTTCCTGTCGGCCTGGAATCTCTTCATCTCCGAGTACAGCGAGAATCCTGACGCGGCTTGGGAGTGGGTGAAGTTCTACATCAATGGCGAGCGAGCCACCGAGCGTTTCGTCGAGTTGGGCGTCGGTTCTCCTTATCTGAGCACCTACGAAGATCCGGCGCTGATGGAGCAGTACAGCCACGACTTCCCGAACATGGTGCACAACCTGAGTCGCGCGCAGTCCGTGCCCTGGGTCTTTGAAGCCTTCGAGATCTTCTTCCGCAACACCAGCGAATTGGTCATCGGCGCGGTCAGTGCGGAAGAGGCTCTGGCGAACACCCTGGCTGGCTGGGCGGATGTGACGGTGCCGCCGGCTCTGGTGCAGTCAGCTGCCGCGCAGGGTCAACAACAGGACATGTAGTCAGCGCTTGCGAATGCGCGCAAGGCGAGTGGCGGACGCATTCGCGTCTTGCTGTCTCGATTGTCACGACCAGCAAGAAAGTCCCTCCCTCTGTATGGGGGAGGGACCTAGGGCGGGGGAGACCGCGTCATGACCTGGCATCGCCGGCATGATATGCCTTGGCTGATCGCTTTTGTGCTGCCGGCCTTCCTCATCGTGGTCGCTGTGCAGTTCTATCCGCTGGCTTATTCGGCGCTGCTGTCCGTGCAGGAATGGTCGTTGACCAAGTCGCAGCAGCCGGAAGGCTTTGTCGGGCTGGCAAACTTCGTTGAGGAGTTGGGCGACGAGACCTTCCGGCGTTCGGTGCGCAACAGCGCGCTAATCACGGGCGGGGCGGTGCTCCTGGAGATGATCCTGGGCGTCTGCCTCGCTTACTTGACCATGGGTTCCAGCTGGCGGATGCGCGCCGTGCGCACAACGCTGATTTTGCCGATGGTGATTGCGCCGGTGGCAGCAGGCACGCTTTGGCGAATCCTGCTGAATTCGCGGGCTGGGCTGGTCAATCATCTGCTCAGCTTGATTGGCATCCAGGGGCCAGAGTGGCTGGCTTCGCCGGATTGGGCGATCGTGTCGGTCATCCTGCTGGATACCTGGCAATGGACGCCCTTTGTGCTGCTGGTGGCGGGCGCGGCCATCGCCAGCATTCCGCATGATTTACTGGAAGTCGCGTCCATCGACGGCGCTTCGCGCTGGCAGATATTCACGCGCGTTGAACTGCCGCTCTTGATGCCGCTGCTGCTCTTGACGCTGGTCTTCCGCATGCTGGAGTCGCTGCTGTCGCTGGATTCTATCTATTCGCTGACTTTCGGCGGACCCGGCTTCAGCACCTATACGATGACTTTCTACATTTATACGCAGGGCTTGCGAAATTTCAATTTTGGCGCGGCCGCCGCCACCTCCTGGATTTTCATGGCTTTCGCCAGTCTGTGCATCGCGCTGGTCTTCTGGTTCCAGCGCCGAGACTGGTAGAAAAGTGGATTTGCGGCGGGAGATCCATCAATGAGCCACCCGAAGTCACGCAGAGCCATATTCCTTTCCGCCGTGCATGGGCTGATTCTCTTTGTGGCTTGCCTGGTAGTCATCGTGCCGCTGGGTTATCTGATCATCAACAGCATCAAGCTGCCGCGCGAATTCTTGACTGTGCCGCCGACGATATTGCCGAGCGAGGTCACTTTCCAGCACTATCAGGAATTGATTGACGACGCCAAGACGGTGCGCTTCTTCCGCAACAGCCTGACCGTTGCCTTCTGGACGACCGCCATCACGATATTTTCTGGCACGCTAGCGGCTTATGGCCTCGCCCGCATGAAGCTGGCGGCGAGACTCCTGGCGCTGGTCACCTTCGTATTCCTCTTCATCCGCTTTTATCCGCGCGTTACCACGGTGATCCCCTTCTTCCTGGTCATGCGGCAATTCGACCTGCTGGACACGGTCTGGGCAATCATCATAGGTCATCTGGGCATCACGATTCCCTTCGTAACCTGGCTGATGCTGGTGGTCTTCCAGGACTTGCCGCAGGAGATTGAAGAAGCGGCGATTGTGGATGGCGCCAGCGTATGGCAACGTTTCTGGCGCGTCGTCCTGCCGATAGTGATGCCCAGCGTCTCGGCGGCGGCGATATTGACGGCCTTCCTGTCCTGGAATGAGTTTCTGATTGCGTCCAGCGTGGCGCGGCGCAAAGCCAGCGTGCTTAGTATCGCTGTCGCCAGCTTTGTCAGCGACAAGGGCATTCAGTGGGGACCGATGGCGGCCATGAGCGTGGTGATGATCGTGCCCATGATCATCTTCGCCCTCTTCGCGCAGAAATATCTGATCCGCGGCATCACCTTTGGCGCTGTTAAGGGTTAGGCGCTGGCGCACAAATTGGTCTACCTCCTTCCAGTCCCCCCGAATCATCGGGGGAGGTCATGCCGAGAAGAATACGCAACAGCGGCAAAACGCTTGCAGCCAAACAAACTAGCGCGTATTATCCTGCTTTGCCAAGCCAAAAGGGGATGACATTGAAGCGAGAAACCGCCTACGACATCGTCTGTGAATTCGTGCAGTCCGACTCCCTGCGCAAGCACATGCTGGCGGTCGAATTCGCCATGCGCGCCTATGCCGAGCACTATGGCGAAGACCCCGACTCGTGGGGGCTGGTCGGCTTGCTGCACGACTTCGACTGGGAGATTCACCCTTCATTGGAGCAGCATCCCATGCACGGCGCGCCCATCTTGCGCGAGCGAGGCTTGGGCGAAGAAGAAATCCGCACCATCCTCAGTCATGGTCCGCTGGCTGCCGATGACCGCGTAACGCTGCGCGACAAGGCGCTCTATGCAGTGGACGAGCTGACGGGCTTGATCACGGCGGTCGCGCTGGTGCGACCCAGCAAAGATATTCGCGATGTCAAGGTGCGCAGCATCCGCAAAAAGTGGAAAGACAAAGCCTTCGCGGCCGGCGTCAACCGCCAGGATGTGATCGATGGCTGCGCGGTGTTAGGTGTGGATGTCTGGGGTTTTCATGTGCCGCTGGTGCTGCGCGCCATGCAGGACCACGCCGCCGAACTGGGCTTGGATGGCGCAAAAGCAAGCTAGGCGCGGAGGGCAGCCCATGCGCGGAAATTCAGATTCGCCGTGCATCTGGCAGGCGCCCTGATAATCCGTTACACTGCTGCGCACAGCACCTTTTCGCGTTGAACGGTTGGAGGGCTCACCGTATGTCCGGCTCAAATCTGAATTGGCGCAACGGCTCTGCCAAGTCCCTGACGCTTGTACTTGTGATTTTGCTTGCGCTGATGCTACCAGCTGCGGCGCAGGACGGGCGCATTCTTTTGAGCGGCGCGACAGTCTCCGGCGACTTGAGTCGCGATGACAGCGCTGCCAGTTATGTGTTCGACGCGCGTCCCGGCGCCACCGTCAGCATGACTCTCTCCAGCCAAGGCAGTCCGCTCGCGATCTTGCTGAGTGACAGCGACGGCAGTACGGTCGCGCAAGGCGTCGACAGCGATGCGACTGGTTCGCTTAGCCTTGCCGATACGGCGCTGACTGCTGGTGGACGTTATCATGTCTTCGTATATTTCGCGCCCGGCAGCCAAGCCGCTGACACAAGTTTCGAGCTTGCGCTAAGTCAGTCTGCTGAGCCCGAAGCAGCCCCTGCAGACCCAACAGACGAGAGTGAAACATCGTCGCTGATCTGGCTTGGCGCGGGGATTGAAGTGCGCTTGAGCTGGAGCGGCGCGGCGGACCTCAACCTGGAAGTGCGCGACCCCACCGGCGCGTCGCTGCATTGGAACTCGCGCAGGATCGACAGTGGCGGCGTCTTCGGTTTTGACGCCAATGGGTTATGCGAAGTCCTCAGCGACAGCCCGGTCGAGACAGCCAGTTGGCAGCCCGGCTACCTGCCTACCGGCAGCTACGAAATCATCATCTATTACAACGAGGCTTGCGAGGCGCAGACGGGCAGCGTGCAGTTCTTTGCCGATGTCACTGTCGATGGCTTGGCGAGCGGTCAAATATCCAGCACGCTTTCACCGGGCGGGCAGGGGCAAGCCGATATTTATGTCGGTCGGTTTGTAGTCGCGAACGATGGCAGCGCCACGGTCACCTCGGGCGGCGCATACCCCGCCAGCAGACAGACGCAGTTGCCCAGCAATTATGCCGCAGCTGCCGCAGCCGCACAGCCCATTGCGCGCGGCGCGACGGTCTCCGGCGAAATCACGAATTCGCAGCCGGCGCTGGCTTATCGTTTTGCCGGTACAGCGGAAGAAATCGTCTCCATTGACATGCAGGCGGTGGGGCCGAATCTGGACACTTTCCTGCAGTTGATCGACCCATTCGGCGCTGTGGTCGATGTCAACGACGATTCTGGCGGAACGACCAATTCCAGCATTGCCAACGCGCGCTTGCTCAACAGCGGTTTGTATACCATTATCGCCACCCGTTACGCCAAAGAGCTGGGTGGCACGGTTGGGCAATTTGAGTTGACGCTCACGGGCGCGACTGCCGATGCCGCTTCTCCGGCCAGCGCCTTGAGCCTGCCGCAGGGCGACATTGAAGTCACGCTGTACTGGAGCACGTCAGCCGATTTGCAACTGCTGGTGCGCGATCCGGTTGGCGAGTCCGTCTATGATGACAATCCCAGCGTGTCCAGCGGCGGCATCCTGGCCGAAGACGGGAATGTCAATTGTGTGGCTGCTGAGTCGGGCGCGCCGGTATCACACATATATTGGCCCCCCGGCCGCATGCGCCCAGGCGCCTACGAAGTGGAAGTCTGGTATCAGAATGCCTGCTCGGATCTGCCGCCGCCGGTTGACTTCGCGCTGGTGATTGAGGTTGGCGGGCGTCCGCTGGTCAATCAGATTCAATTCCCCTTGCCCGGGCAGCGCTATCTCACCAATTTCACGGTGGAGCCTTCTGGCGCGGCGACGGCAGGCGAAGCGGGGTTCATTGATGCCGGCAGCCGCACCTTGGCCTACCAAAGCGAGGCTTTTGACCCACCGGCTATCGAGTTCGGGCAGCCCGTAAGCGGCGTCATTTCCGGCGACAACACCTTTGATGTCTACGGATTTAATGGCGTTGAGGGCGAGTCGGTAACGATCAGCATGGCATCGCAAACCCTGGATACCAATTTATACCTAATCAGCCCCGGTGACCGCGAACTGGCCGCCAACGATGATGGCGATCCCAACCTGCTGGGAGCCACCGCCCGCAGCACCGACTCGCTGATCAGCGACTTTGTGCTGCCGGAGAATGGACCCTATGCGATTGTCGCCACGCGCTATGGCAACCAGTACGGCGGCACGATCGGCGTGTATTCGCTGTCCTTGTCAAAGAGCGAATAGCGGGGGCACGGTGAAATCGTTTCGCAACGCTATTGTAGAATGCGCATGCTCTGCTATGATGGATGGAGTGCCGCGCCAGTGTTGCGAAAGCGAAGCCAGATGAATCGTCTTCTTCTCCTGTGTCTCTTAATGGTCGCACTGCTGCTTTCGGCATGTGCTGGTGAAGTCAACTTGCTGGACGAAACCAAACTTCGCGATACCAGCCTCTTGACGGGCGAACCCTGTGAAGCGCCCTGTTGGCTGGATATCACGCCTGGCGAGACCAGCTATCGCGATGCCAAGCTCATCATTGAAGGCGACAGCCGCTTCAAAATTGTCGAAGAGCCGGACCCGCAAGAGGGCAACCCGGCGCGCAGCTTCACCTTTGCCGAAGGCGAGAATCCCGGCTGCTGCCAACTGGTCAGCCGCGATGGCGAAACCGTGTCATCCTTCTTGCTACAAACGGCGCCAGTCATGACATTTGGTCCCGTCTTTGATCGCTATGGCGAGCCAAATTACGCGATTGGCGAGCAAGTGAATGACGAGCAGGGCTATGTCGCGCTGATTTACAGCGACCGCCGCCTGGTCGTCTATGCTTTCGTCGAGGCTCCGACGCAGGGCTCATTATCCGTCAGCAGCAAAATCATCGGCACGCTTTACCTGGCGGAAGCCGAACAGAAGCAGCTGCTGGATTGCACGAGCCTGTATGATTGGGCGGGCTTCGCGCCATTTTCGGTTTACAGCGGCGAGGACTACGATTATGTCGGCGTGGGCGTCGGCGATGAAACGGTATGCCCAACGGGCTAAAAGCAATTGATAGGCAGTAGTTGTAGGAGCATGCGTAACATGGCGGGACAGACGGGGGCGCTGGCAGTCGGCGCGGAAGTAAGCGGCAAGGTGCGGCATCTGGGCATGTATGGCGCGCTGGTGGACATCGGTACTGGGCAAGACGCGCTGCTGCATATCTCGCAGTTGGAAGCCAGCAATGCCAAGAATGACAACGCCGTCATGCAGCCAGGCGCAGAGATCACCGCCTATGTTTATCGGACTCGTCGTGACGGGCATGTTGCTTTGACCTTTGAGAAGCCGCCGGCTGTGCCTTGGTCGGCCATCAAGCAGGGCAATACCTACACCGGCGTGGTCATCCGCATCGAAGATTTTGGCGTCTTTGTTGATTTTGGCGCGGAGCGGCACGGCATGGTGCATGTGTCGGAGATGGCGGATGGCTATGTGCGCTCACCCAGCGATGTCGCCGCGGTTGGGGATGCTGTCGAAGTGCGCGTTATCAAGAAGAGCGGCCGCCCGCGAAAGATTGATCTGTCCATGAAGCCGGCCGAAGAGCCCACGGTAGTCGAAGAAGAGGAAGAAGAAGCGCTGCCGACCTCCATGGCTCAAGCCTTCCGCCGCGCAATGCAAAATGACACTGGCGGCAACGCGAGGCAAGGCAGCCATCAAAATGACCGCTCCAACCACCGGCAGCAGCAGGAAGACATCCTAGCGCGGACATTGCGCAGCGCGCCTCGCTGATATTAGAGCGTGCGATAAACCCGGTAGCTGATCAATCCGAACAGAATTGTGAAGTTCGCTTCGTGCGTCAGGCACCAGGGACAGAGCGCCTGCAGCAAGCCCACCTGCACATAGACCAGCCACATCGAAAAAAGCCAGGCGAACAAGCCGATTCCGAAGATGAGCAGACTGCCGTATTCGCGCAGGAAGGCTACGCGCGCCTCCAGCAGCAGCAGCGCGCCAATGATGGCGTAGACCGCCAAGCCCAAATAGGCGATGGGCAAGCCCCCCAATTCTGAGTAGCGGCTGTTGAGCACGACATTGCAATCGAAAGCGCCAGCCTCGACGCAGACGGCTGGCACATCGGTCAGCTTGAGATAGCTCAAGTAGCCAGCGACTACCAAACCGACGATGACCAGCAATCCCTGCGCGCGGACTATATTCAGCATGTCTATTCTCCTCCCGCTTACTCGAAGGGTCTCAGCAGCAGCACGGTTACTTCGTTGCCCGACCGGGCGACTCGCTGCCCCTGCGGGATGATCGCCAGCCCGTCCGCCAGCAGCATGGACATCAATGCGCCAGAACTCTGTGTGCCAGTGGAGCGCGCCACAATGCCCGCTCCTTCACGAGCCAGGCGAACGCGGTTGTAGCTGCGGCGTCCATCCGAATGCATGTCTTCGCCGAGCGTCGCGGTGATGGACCGGCGCTGCAAGTCGCGCCCAGCCATTTTCGCCAGGGCAGGACGAACCAGGACTTCAAAAGTAACCATCGTGGACACCGGGTTGCCGGGCAACCCGAAGAAGGGAATGCCGCACAGCGCGCCATAAGCTAGTGGCTTGCCGGGACGCATATTGATGCGCCAGAAATCAATGTCGCCAAGCTCGTCCATCACCTCGCGCACCAAATCCGCCGCGCCAACTGATACGCCAGCGCTGCTGATGATCATGTCAGGATTGATGCTCAAGGCATGGCGATACAGCGCGCGGATTTCCGCTAGCTGGTCGCGCGCGATGGGCAGCCGAATGGGGATACCACCGGCGCCCCGAATCAAGCCGGCCAGCGCATAACTGTTGGTATCGCGGATTTGCCCTGGGCGAATGGCTTCATGCACATCGACCAATTCATCGCCACTGCCGAGGATGACGACTTTGGGCTTGCGGATGACCTCGAAGCGGGCGCAGCCGATGGCCGCCAGCATGCCCATTTCGGCTGCTTGAATAACCGTGCGGGTTTTCATGATCCTTGCGCCAGCAGCCACATTTTCCCCCGCGCGCCGGATGTTTGCGCCGGATGCAAAACTGCGGAAGATCCGCACTTGCGCAGGCAATGCCGCGTCGTCCCGCCGCCAGTTGTCATCGGTATCTTCGACTGGCGCCACGGCTGTGCAGCCGCCGGGAATGGGCGCTCCTGTCATAATGCGCGCGGCTTGGCCAGGGCTCAACTCGCCAGCAGGCGCGTCGCCAGCGCGGATATCCTGCGATACGGTCAGCCTGGCTGGATGCTCTTGGCTGGCACCGGCGCTATCCGCATGGCGGATGGCGTATCCATCCATGGCGGAGTTATCGAAGGGCGGCAGGTCCAACGGGGAGGCAATGTCGTCGGCGATGACACGATCCAGCGATTCGGCCAGCGCAACGGTCTCGGCGTCCAACTGCTGGATATCGCTGAGGATTTGCGCCAGCGCGTCATCGACATTGAGCAAGTCTGACACTTAATCTCTCCTGCTAATGAAACGCGGGCATTATAGCACAGATGCCGCCTTCCAAAACCGCTCCAAAAGGTGATGCGGGTTTGTTGTCAGTTCGCGAAGGAAATGTTAAGCTAGCGATTGGCGCGGTCAAAGACTAGGTCTCAGTGAATGCGCGGTCTTTTGTCTTGACAGCGTGGTAAAGTGCGATACAATAGTCGCCATATGCAAACAAGCGAAGAATTGACCTTGTGTTAGGGGCTCAGGGGCTGTGCCTTCTATTGCCCTTTGCCACTGGCATGGCGTCGGGAGTCTTCGCAAATTCAACATTCGGTCTACGGCAAGTTAACGCAGAGGAGGTTGGTCCTTGGAGGCTAGAGACTTTAGCGCATTGCGCATCAGTTTGGCATCGCCCGAGCAGATTCGGTCCTGGTCTTACGGCGAGGTAACCAAGCCGGAGACGATCAATTATCGGCGTTTGCGTCCCGAAATGGACGGGCTCTTTTGTGAACGCATCTTCGGTCCCACCCGCGATTGGCAATGTTACTGCGGGAAGTACAAAAACATCCGCTACCGGGGCATTGTCTGCGACAAGTGCGGCGTCGAGGTAACGCGCTCGTCGGTGCGCCGCGAACGGATGGGTCATATTGAGCTGGCGGCGCCGGTCGCCCATGTCTGGTATACGCGGCGTGTGCCCAGCTACTTGGGTTTGCTGCTGGATGTCAGCCGGCGCAACCTCGACCGCGTGCTCTACTTCGCGCAGTATGTCATCACACAGGTGGATGAAGACGCGCGCAAGCGAGCCATCTCGCGCATTCAGCAGGAACTGGAAAGCAAGGAGCAGGAGCTCAAAGACGAAATCGACGAGCAGATGGTCGACAAACGCCAGCATCGTGATCGCGTCGCCGCCGAATTCGACAGCAGGGTCAGCCAAATTGACCAACACTTTGAGAAAGAGCGCGACCGCCTCAGCGACGCCGCTGTATCCGGAGGCAGGCGAGTGGAAGAGCGGATTGGCGAGCTGCTGGGGCAGGCGGCGAGCCGTGATATCGCGCTGGAATCGGTTGGCAAAATCATCGTCGAACGCGGCGAGACCATCACCAGCGAGCATGTAATGCGCTTGCAGGCGACGGTGGCCGAGTATCTTGGCGCGCTTGAGATGGAAATGGCGTCGCTCAAAGCCGAGGAGATTCAGAAGATCAGCGTCGACATTGACCAGGCGAATGCTGATGTCGACGGCGCCATGGACGAACACCTGGCTGACCTGGACGAAAAGATGACGGGCTTGCGCAACAGCGCCGAAACGCAGTTGGAGGAATTGCGCTCGCTGCAAGCCCTGCAGTTCTTGTCGGAGAGTCGCTACCGCGACCTCAAAGGCAAGTTCGGCAATGTCTTCCAGGCGGATATGGGCGCGGAAGCCTTCCATGAAATCCTCAAGAACCTGAACCTGGAGAAGATGGAAGAAGAGCTGTGGAACGAGGTACGCACCACTCGCTCCAAGCAGCGCGCGCGCAAAGCCACCAAGCGCCTGGGCGTAGTCGAGCGGCTGGCGAAAAGCCGCGAAACCGTCGTCGACAGCGACCGCGACAAAAGGGGCAACGAGCCCGATGGCAACCGTCCGCAATGGATGATCCTAACTGTGCTGCCGGTGATACCGCCCGACCTGCGCCCCATGGTGCAGTTGGATGGCGGGCGCTTCGCTACCAGCGATCTCAATGACTTGTATCGCCGCGTCATCAATCGCAACAACCGCCTCAAGCATTTGTTGGATTTGGGCGCGCCGGATGTCATCGTACGCAACGAAAAGCGCATGCTGCAGGAAGCGGTCGACAGCTTGATCGACAACAGCCAGCGCGGCAAGGCGCTCAGCCGACGCGGGCGCCGCGAACTGAAATCACTGAGCGACATGCTGAAAGGCAAGAAGGGGCGCTTCCGCCGCAATTTGCTGGGCAAGCGCGTCGATTATTCCGGGCGTTCGGTCATCGTCATTGGTCCCAAGCTCAAATTGCACCAATGCGGTCTGCCGAAATCCATGGCGCTGGAGCTCTATCGTCCCTTCGTCATCAGCAAGCTGGTGGAATACAACTACGCCAGCAATGTCAAAGGCGCGAAGCGCATCATCGAGCGCGAACAGCCGGAAGTTTGGGAAGTGCTGGAAGAAGTCATCCAGGATCGTCCTGTGCTGCTGAACCGCGCGCCGACACTGCACCGGCTGGGCATTCAGGCATTTGAGCCGTTGCTGGTGGAGGGCAAAGCCATCCAGATTCACCCGCTGGTTTGCTCGGCATTCAACGCCGACTTCGACGGCGACCAGATGGCGGTGCATGTGCCGCTCAGCGAGCCCGCTGTCAATGAAGCCCGTGAACTGATGCTCAGCACGAAGAACCTGCTCAAACCGTCCGATGGCGCGCCAATTGTCGGTCCCGCCAAGGACATGGTGCTGGGCAACTACTACCTGACCATGGATCCGACCGTAGAGATTGTGGCTTTGCGGTCGCGCGCCGAAGAGTTCCGCCGCGAGGAAACGCTTTACTCCGGCGATTACAGCGTGGGCATCGCCGAGCGCTCCAATGGCTATTACTACGCGCAGTTCCGCCAGATCCCGCAGACGCGGCTATTCGCCGATGAAACCACCACGGACGCAAATGGCCGCCAGCGGGTGATCAAGTCGGCGGTGGATCGCACGGTGGCGGCGCTGTTGGCCGGCGAGGTCGATTGCATGCTGGCCAACGCCTACGAAATGCGCAAATATCTGCGCGACCACGATCTGGAAGACAAGCTGGAAATCACCAACCTGCATGAACGCCGCGTTGTCGTGGATATGGACGAGGTCGAGTATCTGTATCGCATTGGCTTGGTCGATTTGCATACGCCGATTTTGCTGGGGAATGTCTTTGACAGCCGCTCGCCGCAAGAGGAACCGGAAATCTGCACCATCGGCAGAGCCATCTTCAATCGCATCTTGCCGGATGAAATCCGCTTCGTGCAAGAGACCATGGGCAAGAAAGGTTTGCAGCAGTTGGTCGCGCGTTGTTATCAGGAAATTGGTGCGGAAAAGACCACCGATGTCGTAGACGCCATCAAGAATTTCGGCTTGCACTACGCCACCATCTCAGGCACGACCATCGCCGTCAGCGATCTGACAACCCCAATTGAGCGTGAAGACATCATGCGCCAGGCGGATTCCGTGGTGACCCGCGCCGAGCGGGACTATCGCCGCGGGCTGATGACGCAGGAAGAGCGTTATCAGATCACCGTCGATGAATGGACGCGCGCCAAAGACGACCTGCAGGACCAGATCGAAGAGACTCTCGATCCCTACGGACCCATCGCGATTATGGCACGATCTGGCGCGACCAAAGGCGGCTACGGACCCATCACGCAGTTGGCTGGCATGCGCGGCCTAATGGCGGACGCGGCCGGGCGCATCATCGAACTGCCCATCCGCAGCAACTTCCAGCAGGGCTTGAACACATTGGAATACTTCATGTCCTGTACCGGGGCGCGCAAGGGGCTGGCTGACACGGCGCTGCGCACTGCCGACGCCGGTTATCTGACACGGCGCTTGGTGGATGTCGCGCAGGACATGATCGTCAATCGCATCGACTGCAATACCATCAACGCGCTGGAGATCCGACGCAGCGACGATATCGGCGGACAATCCATCAGCGAACGCATCGTTGGGCGTTGCTCCGCAGCCGATATGCATGACCCGGACTCCGGCGATCTGATTATCTCCCGCAACGAGCTGATCGATGAAGACATCGCTGAGCGCATCCAGGCTTCGAGCTTGGAGATTGTGCCGGTGCGCAGCCCGCTGACTTGCGACCTGATTCACGGCTGCTGCGCGCTTTGCTATGGGCGGGACTTGGGCACCGGCGAGATGGTCAACATCGGCACGGCTGTCGGCATCATCGCGGCGCAGTCCATTGGCGAACCGGGCACGCAGCTCACCCTGCGCACCTTCCATGCGGCTGGCGCTGTTTATGCCCAAGGCGATATCACCAGCGGCTTGCCACGCGTCGAAGAGCTCTTTGAAGCGCGCCGCAAACCCAAGGGCGAGTCAGTAATGACGGAGCACGGCGGCATCTTGCGTTTGACGGAGCGAAAAGATACGGAGCGAAAAGATGACGTGCGCATCGCCACGGTCATTGACGAGACCATGGAAAGCGAAGTGCATATCCTGCATGACGGCTGGGAAAGCCTGGTCGAAGATGGGCAGGCGGTCAAAGGCCGCGATCCCTTGGCGACTGATGGCGAAGACACAATCGTGGCTGGCATGGCTGGCACGGTCCACCTGGAAGAAGAAGCCATCTTCGTGCGTAACGAAATCCGCGAGGAGAACGATTACGAAATCCCCGCCAACGCCCGTTTGCGCAAAGAAATCTACGACGGCATGACGGTCGCGCCTGGCGAACAGTTGACCGAAGGCTCCAAGAGCCCGCACCGCATCTTGCAAGTGCGAGGCACGGAAGCCACGCAGCTATATCTGCTCAGTGAAATCCAGGAAGTCTACCGCAGCCAGGGCGTCAATATCGCCGACAAGCACTTCGAGACCGTCATCCGCAAGATGATGTGCAAGGTGCAAGTGACCAAGAGCGGCGACAGCGACTTGCTGCCTGGCGACCTGGTCGACGACCGCAAGCTGCGCGAGATCAATGAAGAGTTGCGCGCGGCCGGCAAAGAAATCTGCATCGCGTCGCCGGTATTACTGGGCATCACCAAAGCCGCGCTGGAAACGGACAGCTACTTGTCCGCCGCCAGCTTCCAGCACACCATCAAGGTTTTGGCGGGCGCGGCCATTGAAGGGCAGGTTGATCCGCTGCACGGCTTGAAGGAGAATGTCATCATCGGCAAGTTGATCCCGGCCGGGACGGGTTTCCACGCCTATCAAGACCGCGAGGCGGTGGCGCCGGTGGCGACCTTGGAAGAGCAGGGCGCGCTGGAACCGGAGCCAGTGCCCGAGTTTGACGACTTTGAGCGGCTGATCCTTAGCGAGATTTAGCCGTAAAGAGAGGCTCAAATCTACGCGGGAGTGCTGTAAAATGCCTCCCGCGTTTGATTCTGCAGATTATCAAGCCGCATTATCGCGTCACGGCATTTGACAGATTTTCGGTTTGCAGTCTACAATGAAGCGCCCTTGCCCGCTGTAATGCGCTGCTGTTGCTCCCCATCCGGCCAATTCGTTGAGGTCGCTTGATGTCGGACCGGACGATTCATCAGGTCACCATCGAAAGCGAGATGCGTGACGCCTACCTGAGCTACGCCATGAGCGTGATCGTGTCGCGGGCGCTGCCGGATGCGCGCGATGGCTTGAAGCCAGTGCACCGACGCATTCTCTACGCTATGCACGATATGGGCGTCCGCGCCGGCGGCAGCCACAAAAAGAGCGCGCGCATCGTGGGTGAGGTGATGGGCAAGTACCATCCGCATGGCGACGCGGCTGTCTACGACACGATGGTGCGGATGGCGCAGGATTTTTCCATGCGCTACATGCTCATCGACGGGCAGGGCAACTTCGGCAGCATTGACGGCGATGGCGCTGCAGCGATGCGTTATACGGAAGCGCGCATGGCCAGCATCGGTGGCGAGTTGCTGGTCGATATCGACAAAGCCACCGTGGATTTCGCCGACAATTTCGATGGCACACTGAATGAGCCGACTGTTCTGCCCGCCATGGTGCCGAATCTGCTGGTCAATGGCGCTTCGGGCATCGCGGTGGGCATGTCCACCAACATCCCGCCGCACAATTTGGGCGAGGTCTGCGATGCGCTTGTCCACATGCTCCAGGACTGGGAGCGGCTGGACGAGATTGATGTCGACGAGCTGATGCGCTTCGTCAAAGGTCCCGATTTCCCGACAGGCGGTGTCATCTATGGGCGGCGCGGCAAAGATGATATGCTGCGGCAATCCCTGGCGACCGGTCGCGGCAAAATCACACTGCGGGCGAAGGCGCATGTTGAGGATATGGGCGGCGGCAAATCTCGTGTCATCATTAGTGAGCTGCCCTTCCAGACCAACAAGACTGCGTTGATCGAGCGCATCGCCAGCCTGGCGTCGGCGGGCAAGCTCAAAGGTTTGGCCGACCTGCGCGACGAGTCCGACCGGCAAAACGCTGTACGCCTGGTCATTGAGCTGCAGCGCAATGTCGATATCACGGCGGTGCTGGCGCAGCTCTTCAAGCTCACGCCGCTGCAGAGCACTTTCGGCATTATCATGCTGGCGCTGGTGGATGGGCAGCCGCGTTTGCTGAACCTGAAGCAAGCGCTGCGCGTCTATCTGGAACACCGACTGGAGGTTTTGCAGCGCAGCAGCCGCTACGACCTGGCGCGGGCTAAAGAACGGGCGCATGTGCTGGAAGGGCTGCTCATCGCGCTGGGGAGCCTGGACGATGTCGTGGCGACCATCCGCAAATCCCGCAGCAGCGACACCGCCCGCCGCAATCTGATCAAGCAGTTCAAAGTCAGCGAAACGCAAGCCACCGCCATCCTGGAGATGCCGCTGCGACGCCTGGCTTCGCTGGAACGCCGCAAGATCCGCGACGAGTACAAAGCTACGCGCCAACGCATCAAAGCGCTCGAGGCTCTACTTGCCGATCCACAGCAGCAGCGAGAAGAACTTGCCCAGGCGCTGCAAACAGTCAAGGAGCAGTACGGCGATCCGCGGCGCACCATTATCGCGGACGGAGAAGCCAGCGATATGTCGCAGGCGGACTTCCTGGTGCCGGAGGAGAAAACGGTCGCCATGCTCAGCACCGGCGGGCATCTGGGGCGCAGTCCAAGCGACGAGCCGCCGCGCGTGACTGTGAGCACGAAGAATCCGCCCCGCTGGCTGCAGCACAGCACTACCGGGCAAATTATGTACCTCTTCGCGGACAATGGCGATTGTGTGACGGTGCCCGTCCAGCAAATCCCGCAAGTGGAGCAAGCTGGCGATGGAATTCATTTCAGTGACTTGTGCGCCTTAGTGCCGCGACAGCGAATTGTATCTTTCCTGTGCCTGCCAGCCTCGCGCGATAGCGGCTACCTGTGTCTGGTCACGGTGGGCGGGCAGATCAAGCGCTTGACTGTGGCCGACTTGCCCGGCGTGATGTCTTCCGCTTTCAGCATCATCAAGCTGGGGGGCAAGGACAAGCTAGTGGCGGCCTTGTACAGCCGCGGTATGGATGACCTGCTGCTGACCACAGCGCGTGGATACGCCATCCGCTTCAGCGAGCAGGATGTGCGCGAAACCAGCTTGACGGCCGGCGGCGTGCGCGGCATGAAATTGGCGGCGCAGGGCGATCGCGTGATTTCCGCCTTCCTGGCGGATGACAAACTCTTCGCCTGGAATATCACTGAGCGTGGCATCGCCAAGACGACGCCCGTCAGCCAATTCAAGAGTCAGGGGCGCGGTGGCAGCGGCCTGCTTTCCATGCGCCTGCCGCTGGGCAGCAACCGGCTGGCGGCTGCGACAACGGGCAGGCTGGATGACACGATATTGGTGCTGACCAGCAAAGGCAAAGCCAAGTATATGAGCCTGGGCTTGGCCAAGACCCTCAAACGGGGCAGCGCTGGCGGCAATGCGGTCATCGCGCTGCGCGAGAAAGAAGAAGTGGTCGGCGTCGCTCGCTACAACCTGCGCTTCCCCGAACCGCAGCCAATCCCGCAGCCGCCTCAAGCCGAATTGGCTCTGGAAGCGCTGGAGGCCATCCCGCGCGACGACCGTGCCAGCTCCAACGGCGCGGACACTAGCCTGGCGCCGGACGACTAGCCAGGTCCGCCAACTCGTCATCGTAGGCAGGCGCCATCAGCGACCAGTCGTATTGCGCGACATGCGCCCGCAAAGCGCCACGATCCACAGCCACATCGCCCGCCAGGTGATAGCGGAGTTGCGCGGTCAATCGGTCACGCGCGTAGAGGCAGGCTTGCTTCAGCGCATCCGGCAGCAGGTGGGGGTAATTCAGGCGGTCGGGCAGGATAGGGATGCAGCCACAGTAAATGGCTTCGCAAACTGCCGCGCCGAAAAATTCTTGCCTGGCCGTGCTGACAACATAATCCGCCCGCCAAAGCAATCGCGCGTACTCAGCAAAGGTGTCGACATAGCCTAGCTGAATGATGCGCTCGCCCAACTGCGACTGCGCGGTGAGCATGGATGCCGGCATATTGCCGAAACGCTCGCCCGTGATCGCCAACTTGAACGAGAAGCCCTCTTCCGCCAGCTTAATCATGGTCTGGACGAATGTCGCCGGATCCTTGTCATGTTCCCAGCGGTGATTCCAAACGATGACTGGCGGCGAGTCAGCGGGCTTGGCAGCGCGGAATTCATCAAGGCGGCGCAAGTCTATTCCCAGGGGCAGCACCTTGGATTTCTGGCGGATGGCATCGACGGTCTGCAATTCGTTGTAGTCAGCGAAGTGCTTGAGCATGCGCGGCAGCTGCGCCATGAAATTCTGCAGATGAAAGTCGCTGTTGAAGAAGTTGGCGTCGGCGCTGAGGGCGCTGATGTAGTTGATAAAACCGTAACGCCAGCCGTGATTCTGGCGCCGGCTCTGCGGGTAAGACAACTGGTTCTCGTGAAAGTAGAGCGCCAGCGGCGTATCGCCGCCCAGCCGCCGCCAGGTCAAGGCGCGGAATATCGACAGGTCGATCATGCTGGATGCCAGGACAAGGTCGGGTTTCGATGGCAGCTTGCGAGCCAGGCTGATGGCGCCGCCTTGCATGCGCCACTTCCAGTATTGCGCCGGCAGGGTGATCAGTTCAATGTCATGGCGGGAATGCTGCTGGTAGCCGTCAGCCCAAGCTTGGTGGCTGCCGCCGTAATAGCTCTCCAGCAGGGCTATGCGCATTGACCACCGCGCTCAGTTGGAGTAGCGCCGCCGCGCTTCCAGCACATCGTGGAGCATGTCCAGCTTGGTCAGGATGCGCGTCAGCTGCTGATTGCTGGCGATTTCCAACTGTAGTTTCAGCCGGGCGTAGCTCTGGCTGGTGGTGACATCGACCGAAGCGATGTTGACGCGCTGGTCGGCGATGATGGTGGTAATTTCGCGCAGCAAACCTTCGCGGTCGTAAGCGATGACTTCGACAGGCACGAGGTAATGCTGTTCTTCTTCGGCTGTGCCCCAAGACACATCAATTAGGCGTTCGGTTTCGCGCAGGGCGTTGATATTGGGGCAGTCGGAGCGGTGCACGGTGACACCGCGTCCGCGCGTGATATAGCCGATGATATCGTCGGCCGGCATCGGCGCGCAGCAGCCCGCCAGGTTGACCAGCAGCCCGCCCGCGCCCATGATGCTGACGCCTTTGGTGGTGTTGGCGCCGAGGGGTTTTGTACGCGGCTTGAGCAGGTCGGCATCGGTCTGGCTCTCGACTGATTTGCGCCGCTCCTCTTCCAGCACACGGTTGGTGATCTGTGGACCGGTCACATCGCCCGCGCCGATGGCCGCCAGGAAGTCATCCAGCTTGTCGAAGTTCAACAGGCGCGCGACTGACTCATAGGACATTTTCTCTTGCACGCCTAGCCGCTTGAGCTCGCGTTCTAGCGCTTCTCGTCCGGAGGCGATGTGCTTTTCGCGGTTCTGTTTGCGCAGCCACTGGCGGATTTTGCTGCGAGCGCGATTGGTGACGGCGTAGTCCAGGTCGGGGTTTAGCCAGTCCATACTGGGTCCGCCGCGCTTGGCGGTCAAGATCTCGACCTGGTCGCCCATTTTGAGTTTGGTGTTCAAGGGCACCAGCCGACCATTGACCTTGGCGCCGCGGCAGCGATTGCCGATGTCAGTATGGATGTGATAGGCGAAGTCGATGGGCGTGGCGCCGACCGGCAGATCGATGATGTCGCCGTTGGGCGTAACACTGTATACGCGATCCTGGAAGACTTCCGACTTGACCGTGTCGACGAATTGCGAGGCGTCATTGACCTCCGGCCCAAATTCCATGAGGCGGCGCAGATAGGCGAGGCGCTGCTCAAATGCCTGGTCGTGCCCGTTGTCGCCTTCTTTGTAGCGCCAATGCGCGGCAATGCCATACTCGGCGTCTTCGTGCATTTCCCAAGTGCGGATTTGCACTTCAACCGTTTTGCCAGCCTCGTCATGCACGGCGGTGTGCAGGCTGCGGTAGAAGTTGTCTTTGGGGTTGGCGATATAGTCATCGAATTCGCCAGGGATGGGTCGCCACAGATTGTGCACGATGCCCAGCGCCAGATAGCACTCGGCCAGGCTGTCGACAAGCACACGCATCCCGCGAATATCGTAGATTTGCTCCAGCGGCAGGTCTTTACGCGTCATCTTGCTATAGATGCTGTAGATATGCTTGGGGCGGGTGGTGATGGTTACGCGCTCGATCTTCGCCTGGCGCAGTTCCTTGATGAGCCGCTCTTTGATATCGCGCACATAGGCTTCGCGTTCGTCCCGCCGCTCGTCCAGCGCTTTGGCGATTGAGCGGTAGGCATCCGGATTCAAATAACGGAAGCTGAGGTCTTCCAATTCCCACTTCATCTGCCAGATGCCCAGGCGATTGGCCAGCGGCGCAAAGATATCGCGCGTTTCGATGGCGACGGCGCGCTGTTTGTCGCTCGGCAGGTAGCCCAAAGTGCGCATGTTGTGCAGGCGGTCGGCCAGCTTGACCAGCACGACGCGCACATCATCGCCCATGGTCAGTAACATCTTGCGGATGTATTCCATCTCGCGGTTGACGGCGCTGGAACGGCGCGTGTCGCCATTGGCGGAGACATTCTTCAGCGGCAGGTTCTTCAGTTTGGTCACACCATCGACCAGCTTGGCAATAGTCATGCCAAACTCGCCGCGTAGCTCGGCAACGGTCAGGTCGCTGTCTTCGACGACATCGTGCAGCAAGCCGGCGGCGATTGTCTCAGCGTCCATTTTCAGATCCGCGAGGATGCTGGCGACAGCCACGCAATGCGTGAAATAGGGCTCGCCGGAGCGGCGCAGTTGTCCGCTGTGCGCATGTTCCGCCCTCTGGTATGCGGCGGCGACCAGGTCAATTTCGTCCGGTTTGCTGTCGGGCAGGGCGGCAAGCAGGGATGCCAAATCGCGGGAATACAGGTTGCTGGCGCTCGCTATCATGCAGCCACCCAATGCGGTATGCTCCCGCCAAATGTACCACAGGATTGTGCGCTTGTCGTCAAGTGCATGCCAATACGCGCGATCAAGCAGAATGCGGGCGCATTAGCCGCTGATCTTGTGCCGCAGGTAGGCATCGATGAAGTCGCCCAGGCCGCCGTCTAGCACGGCGGCCGTGTTGCCGATTTCCACGCTGGTACGGTGATCTTTCACCATCTGGTAGGGATGCAGCACATAGGAGCGGATCTGGTTGCCCCAGCCGGCGTCGACATTTTCGCCTTTGAGTTCCGCCATTTCCGCTTGTTGTTTGGCGCGTTCCATTTCGAAGAGCCGCGCTTTGAGGATTTGCATGGCGCGATCGCGATTTTGCGACTGGCTGCGCTGGTTCTGGCATTGAACGACAACCCCGGTCGGCAGATGCGTGATGCGCACGGCGGTGTCATTCTTCTGCACATGCTGCCCGCCGGCCCCGCTGGCGCGATAGGTGTCGATACGGATGTCGCGTTCTGCCAGCTCAATTTCGATATCGCGCTGAATATCGGGCCAGAGTTCGACTTTGGCGAAGGCAGTGTGGCGGCGGTGGGCGCTGTCGAAGGGGCTCAGGCGCACCAGTCGATGCACGCCTTCTTCGCTTTGCAGATAGCCAAAAGCGTATTCCCCCTTGACGCTGATGGTGACGCTCTTCAAGCCCGCTTCTTCCCCGCCACTGCGATCGAGGATTTCGGCTTTATAGCCCTTGTGTTCCATCCAGCGCAAGTACATGCGCTCTAGCATTTCGGTCCAGTCCTGGGCGTCAACGCCGCCAGCGCCCGCATGAATCGCGACAATGGCGTTCTCGCTGTCGTAATCGCCGGAGAGCATGGCTTCGTGCGACATGCGCTCGACCAGTTCCCCTAGGGACTTGGTCTCGGCTTCCAATTCTGTCTGCATGTCGCCGTCGGCAATTTCCACCAGTTCGATGGCATCGGCGATGCGTGCGGCCAATCCCTGCCACTTGTCGACCAGCGCATTCAGCCTGGCCAGCTGCTGCATGGTCTTCTGGGCGCTTTCCGGCTCCTGCCAAAAGTCGGCTTGGCTGGCACGGACCTCCAACTTGGTTGCCTGCTTTGCCTTGTCCGCGATGCCAATCCGCGACATGAGTTCGTCGATCTGTGCCCGGAATGCCTGTAGTTGGCTGGTGATTCCGTCCATGGGGCGCCGCTCTGCCTATCTACTACGTTGGCGCTGCAACTCAAACATCAGTATCGCGCCGCTGACGGATACATTCAGCGAGTTCGCAACCTTGCCGACCATCGGGATTCGCAGACGCCGATCGGCATTTTCCAGCCAGTCCGCGCTGAGTCCTTTGTCTTCCGTGCCTAGCACAATGGCGGTTTTATCCGCAAATGCGGCATCGTAGCGGCTTTCGCCAGCAACATCCGCCGCCACTATCGCCAATCCCGCGTCTTTCAACCAGGTTAGCGCCTCATTGCTGGTCAGCTGGTAGATGTTGTCCAGGAAGCAGGCGCCGGTGCTGCTGCGAATGATATTTGGATTATAGAGGTCAAGCGCGCAATCGACCAGCATGATCGCGTCGCAGCCGCTGGCGTCTGCGCTGCGCATCAAGGCGCCGATATTGCCCGGCACGCGTAAATCCACCAGCACAAGCGCGCTGTGAATGTTCGCGCCCTCCAGCCACAGGCGGCTCTTGGGCAGCCGGCTACGCATGACCGCCAGTATGCCATCTGGATTCTCGCGGTAGCTGAAGCGCCTGAGCAGCTGGGGTATGATGGTATGCGTTTCGCAATCCATGTCGCCAATCTCGCCGCCGAGCTCCGGGCAGCGCAGCAGGAACTCCGCCCGGTAGCCCAGATCCAGCGCCCGCCGCAGATCACGAGCGTAATCAATGACGAAGCGCGCTTCCGCTTCACGACCGCGTTTGCCGCGCAGCCGCTTGACCAGCTTGAGTTTGCTGTTGTTAGCGCTGGTGATATGCACAGTCGGGATCAGCTCGTCGCGTCGTCGTCATCAAAGAGGCTATCGACGAAGAATTCCGGCGTGAAAAGTACCAGGTCATCAATGCCTTCTCCCAAGCCTAGATAATGCACTGGCAGGCTGAGATCATGAAAGATGGAGAAAACCATGCCGCCCTTGGCCGTGCTATCCAGCTTGGTAACGATGACGCCACTGACGCCGGAGGCCTCCTGGAAACTTTTGGCTTGCTCGATGGCGTTCTGCCCAGTCGTGCCGTCCAGTACCAGCAGCACTTCATGCGGCGCATCCGGCACGACCTTGCCCGACACTTCGCTGATTTTGGTCAGTTCGCGCATCAAGTTGTAGTTATTTTGTAGTCTGCCCGCGGTATCGATGATGAGGATCTCGTAACCGCGCGCTTTTGCCGCCACAGTCGCGTCGTAGACCACAGCGCCGGGATCGGAGCCGGGGCGGTTGGCGATGACGGGCACATCAATGCGCTTGCCCCAGGTCTGCAACTGCTCAATCGCGGCGGCGCGGAAGGTATCCCCTGCGGCAATCATCACCTTGCGGCGCGACAGGTTTTTGAGCCGATGCGCCAGCTTGGCGATGGAGGTAGTCTTGCCCGAGCCATTGACACCCACCACCAGGATGATCGACAGATCGCGCCCGGAGATATCCAGCGCCGGCGGGAAGGACAGCAATTTCGCCAATTCGGCTTTCAGCGCGTCTTGCAGCTGGTCGGACTTGGTGATGCCCTCGGCGCGCGCACGGGCTTGCAGTGCGTCAACGACCTGCAGCGTGGTGTTGAAGCCGACATCCGCCTGGATCAACAGCGTTTCGACGTCCTCCCAGGTGTCCTCGTCAATCTCGGTATTGCCCAGCAACTGCGAGATGCGCCCGAAGAAGGACTGGCGCGTTTTGGACAGACCACGGCGAAAAATGCCCAAGACGGGGCTCCCCAAAAGTTATAGAATAGCAGGCGGCGAGTATACACTGGCGCGGGAGTTGGGGCAATACAGGCGAAAAATATGCTGTATACTGTTTCAAAGAAGGTCTCTCGGCGGGAAAACGCCGATGATTTATCAGGATGACCTTGATTTGGCGGCGCTGCGGCAGTATGCTAAAGCCTTGAATGCGCGTGCCAAGTCCGTACGGGCGCATGGCACACTGTCCGCAGCGCTGTTGCAGAGTCGCATTCTAGAGTCGGGCGGGCAGTGTGAATGGTGCGGCAAGAACCTGGTGGGATCGCCAATTGAACTGGACCATGTGATCAGCCTGGGACAACGTGGCAGCAACACGCCGGCCAATCTGGCGGTCGCTTGCCCAGACTGCAATCGGCGCAAAGGGCAAAAGCATCCCGCGCGTTTTGCCATGGAGATATTCAACGAAACGCGTCGCCGCACCAACTTGATTACGCGTGTATTGGCACATTATCGCATTGAAGCGTCGCAGCAGTTGCCGCTATTTCCCGCGCCCGGCGACCAACTGCCCGACAGCGACGCGCAAGACCGGGACGCTGCGCCACCCCATTATCGCTGGGTGGATAACGCGTCGTGAGACGATACATTCGGAGCAATGATTTGACCTCTGTCAAAGACAATAGCATAGTCAAGCCGGACCCATCCCAGGATGTCGAAGCTTGGCAGAGCGTGCTGGAACTTTGCGGCGACCAAGCCCGCGAAGGCGTGAATCCCCCCAAGAATGACAATGCCCTGGAACAACATGTCGCAGCCCGCAGCTATACCATCAAGCAGGCGGCGAAGCTGATTGGCGTGGATGGCGCGACGCTGCGTTTGGCAGCGCAGGAATTGGCGCTGGACAGTTTCCTGGATCCACGCGGGAAATTGCGCTTTCCCGTGCAGACCTTCCGCCCGACGGCAGCCGACCCGGACCTGCGCGAGATGATCGCCGGCTATGCGCGCTTGCGCCCCAGCGACCTGCGCGGCGTGCTGGCAATCGATCAGCGTACGCTCAACAATAGCATGCGCCAAGCGGGCCTCTCGCCCAAGCGGGTGATTTGGCGGGATGTGCGCGGCATGTGGGATTTGCCGGAGACCTTCGCCGAATACAAGCAATTGCGTAACGGCAAGGAGACCGACAAGGAACAAGGTGATAGCAAGCGCAAAGCGCGCCGTGGCGGGCGTCATCGCAAGCGTCGTCAACGCGAGGCGCGGAGCAAACTGCGCAGTCGGTTGATTGATGCCTTCCCCAAATGGCGCAATGCCTGGCGAGAGCAGCAGCAACTCTATCTGCACATTGGCGCGCCCAATAGCGGCAAGACGCACGACGCCTTGCAAGCCCTGAAAGAAGCTGGCTCTGGCTGGTATCTGGCGCCTTTGCGGCTACTGGCTTACGAGATTTTCGATCGCCTGAATGCCGAGGGCGTGGCTTGCAATCTGCTGACTGGCGAAGAGGCAATCCCGGTGGAAGGCGCTAAGATCACGGCCGCGACCATCGAAATGTTCAACGCGCATGATAGCGGCGCCTGCGTCATCATTGATGAGGCGCAGATGTTGGCTGATGCTGATCGCGGCTGGGCATGGACACGCGCCATGATAGAGTGCGCCGCGCCGGAAATGCACATCATCGGTCCGCCCACCGCTCGCAAGCTCATTGAGGTGCTGGCGAAAGCTGCCGAGATTCCTTGTGAGTTAGTCGAGCATCAGCGCCTGGCGCCCATCGCCGTCGCCGAGCGGCACTTTACGCTGGAGACACTGCCGGCGTCGACGATCTTGGTGGCTTTCTCGCGGCGCAATGTGCTGGATTTGAAAATGAAGCTGGAGCGCATGGGCAGGACGGTTTCCGTCGTCTATGGCAGCTTGCCGCCGGAAGTGCGCCGTCGGCAGGCAGACCGCTTTGCCACTGGCGAAACCGAAATCTGCATCGCCACAGATGCTGTCGGTATGGGCTTGAACCTGCCAGCTGATGTTGTCTGCTTCTATGAGACGGAAAAGTTCGATGGCAAGAACGACCGTACGCTATATCCAGCCGAGGTGCATCAGATTGGCGGGCGGGCAGGGCGTTATGGCATTCGCGAGACCGGGCTTATTGCCGCCACTAGCAAAGCCGATCTGGATGTCATCCGTGAGCTCTACGCGCAGACGCCGCCGGAGTTGAGCTTTGCCCGCGTCGCGCCGACTGTCGATGATTTGACGCTGATACCGGGCAGCTTGTCTGAGCAGCTAACGCGCTGGGCGGAACTCAAGTCTATACCGGAAGAGCTGCGCGCGGTCATCACCACTGCCGACATGGACGAGCGGATTGAATTGGCGAAGATGCTGACCGATGACGAAATCGAGCGTCTGGGGCTGGAGCGGGCGCTGCAACTGGTCAACGCGCCGACGCGCAAGGGAACGCGCGCCTTTTGGCTGGATTGCGCCTATATGATCATCGAGGGTTACCAGATGCCGCTGCCGCCGAACGCGCCCGTGCCCATCAAGGATGGCGGCGATCTGGACGCGACCGAGTCGGCCATCGCCTGCGCGGATATCCATTTGTGGCTTTCGCAACGCAAAGAATTCGCGCAATATGGCGAGGCGCATCAGGAAGTGCGCGAGGAGCGGCGCGAGTGGTCGCTGTCAATTGACGAGGCGCTGCTGCGCAACCTCAACACGGCGAGGCGCTGTCGCGCCTGTGGGGCGCGTTTGCCATCGCGGCACCGCTATCGCATTTGTGAAGTCTGCTTCCGTCGCCGGCGTTACCGCGCAGCCTAGCGGCTCATCCGCAGCAGGGCGTCGCGGGCGGCCGCTTGAGCCGCGGCGCGTTTGCTGTTGCCAAGTCCGCTGCCCAGCGTCTCATCGCCAATGTGAACTTCAACGCTGAATTGCTTGGCGTGCTCTGGTCCGCTCTCGCCAGTGACGCGATAGCTTGGCGAGGCACTTTTGCGCGCTAGCAGCCGCTCCTGCAATTCACTGCGCGCGTCCAGGTGCAGGCGCTTCTCCAGCACTTCCGTCAGCAAATCCAGCAGCAGTGGCGCGACGAAGTCGACCGCGGTCGCCATGCCCTGGTCCAGGTAAATCGCGCCGATCAGCGCTTCAAAAGTGCGGCACAGGGTGCTGCTGCGCTGTCGCCCGCCAGATTGTTCCTCGCCCTTGCCCACGCGCAGAAACTCGCCCAGACGAAGCTGCGCGGCAAATTGCGCCAGCGACTCGGTCTTGACCAATGCCGAGCGCAACTGCGTCAATACGCCTTCGTTGACGTGGGGATATTGGCGGTAGAGCAGGTCGGCGGCGATCAAGTCCAGCACGGCATCGCCCAGGAATTCCAGCCGCTCATTGTCGCGAAGCTCGTCCGCGCCTTCATATTCGTTGATGTAGGAACTATGTGTCAGCGCCGTCCTAAGCAGTTCCCGCTGGCGGAACTGGATGCCGATTAGCTCTTCAAAGCGGGCAGGGGCTGGTTCCGTCGCGCTCATGGCATCACGGCGCGTTTTTGTCGGCGGCGGAGGGCTGGTAGTCGCCTTCGATCCAGGTCTCGCCGTCGGTAGCTACTTCTTTCTTCCACACCGGCACGATTTCTTTCAGGCGGTCAATGCCGTAGCGGGCGGCTTCAAAGCAGCCATCGTCGCGGTGCGGTGAGGAACAGGCGCAGAGCACGGTGCTGTCGCCGACGCGCAGCACCCCCAGACGCTGGATGATGGCAATACCCTCGACCTTGCTCCAGCGCGCGCGGATCTCATCGGCGACCTGTTTCATCTTCGCCAGCGCCATCGGCTGGTAGGCTTCATATTCCAGCCATTCCGTCTGGGGCAGGTGTCCCGCTTTGTCGGTCTCGCCGCGGACCGTGCCGGTGAACAGGCAGACTGCGCCACAGCGAGGCGTGGTGATAGCGGCGATGACCTCGTCGTGGTCAAATGGCGCTTCGGGCAGACGGAAAATCTCGGGGCGGGATTCACCCGTGCCGCCACTGACCGGCGGAAAAAAAGCCACTTCGTCTCCATCCTGGATGCTGTCGTGGTCGAAAGCAAATTCTTCGTTGATGGCTGCCAGCGCCACTCGCAAATTTTCGCTGGCGGCGGGATAACGGCGCATTAGTTGCTGGCGCAAAGCAGCGATGCTGTGCGCGTCTTCATTCAGTTGCAGAGTAAGGCTGCGAGCGCCAATTCTGTCGCGCAATGTGGCAAAGAATAGGATGGTGATTTGCATACCGCCACTTATTCCTGCGCCAGGTAGTCGCCGTGTGTGCCGCCACGTTTTTCCAGCAGGTGGATATCGCTAATGCGCATGCCGCGGTCGACCGCCTTCGCCATGTCATAAATCGTCAGCGCCGCCACAGATACTGCCGTCAAAGCCTCCATCTCCACGCCGGTTTTGCCGCTTGTGCGCACCGTCGCGCGGATATCTACAGCATTGTTCTGCTCGTTCAGGCAGAGCTGCAGGCCAATCTGGTTGATGGCCAAGGGATGACACAGCGGGATGAGTTCCGCGGTTCGCTTGGCAGCCATAATGCCGGCGATGCGCGCTACAGCCAGCACATCGCCCTTTTTCAACTCGCCAGCGCGGATGAGGCGCAGCGTTTCCGGCTGCATGACCACGCTGCCCGCAGCCACAGCGACTCGTTCGGTTGTCGGCTTGGCGCCAACATCAACCATTTGGGCGCTGCCATCCTCGCTAAGATGCGTCAATTTGGCTTCAGTCATGCGATTCTTCAACTTGTTCGAAAGTTTCGGCGATTCGCTCGCAAAGAGCATCCGCGTCAATCTCCGCCGCATTATGCCATACAATGCCCTTGTCGTGCCCTCTAAACCACACATCCTGCCGGCGGATGAAGTCGTGCGTGCGGAACTTGGCGCGCTCGATAGCCTCGTCCAGCGGCAAGCCATCCAACAGATGCGCGGCAATCTCGCGATAGCCCAAGCCACTCATCGACGGCAAATGGCGATTGTAACCCATGTCCAGCAGGCGCGACACTTCGGCAACGAATCCCTCAGCGATCATGCTGTCGACGCGGGCGTCGACGCGCGGATACAGGATGTCGCGCGGCAGCTCCAAACCCAGGCGCAGCATCCGCCAGGGTGGTTCGCGTTTGACTTGCAGCTGGCTGATGGGCTCGCCGGCGAGAATCTGCACTTCCAGCGCGCGGATGACGCGGCGGACATTGTTGGGATGAATGAGCTCGGCGCTTGCGGGATCTACTGTGCGCAAACGCTCGTGCAAGGCGACGGGCGAATGCCGGGCAGCGTACTCTTCCAGCTCAGCGCGCAACTGCGGATCGGGCGGGACGCGCGGGATAGACCAGCCTTCTTCAACAGCGCTGAGGTACTGTCCTGTGCCCCCCACTAGCATGGGCAGTTTACCGCGGGCATGGCAATTGCGAATCGCCTTGTTTGCCGCATCCTGATATTCCGCCAGGGTTAGCAGGTAATCCGGCGCGACCATGTCAACCAGATGATGTGGCACAAGCGCTCGCTGCTGGAGAGTGGGTTTGGCTGTGCCGATATCCATGTGGCGGTAGACTTGTCGGCTGTCCGCGCCGATGATTTCGCCATTCAGCCGCTGCGCCAGGGCAATCGCCAGGCGCGTTTTACCGACGCCGGTGGGACCGAGCAGGATGAGCAGCGGCGCCTCACCAGTCAAAAGCATCCTCCACATGAGCGATGCGGCTGGAGCGCGCCCCGTCCAGCGCCACGGCGATGACATCCAGGCGCCAGAGACTGTCGGAGTCGATGTTGTTTTCGTGCAGGTAACGCCAGGCGGCTTTGAGCAGACGTTCGCGCTTGGACGGTGTGATACTGGCCAGGGCGGCTTCGGTGTTGGCGTCGCGCCGCGTCTTAACTTCCACGAAAACCAGTGCTTCCCCGCGCCGCGCTATGATGTCCAGTTCGCCATCAATGCAGGACCAGTTGGTCTGGACGATAGCATAGCCCCGTCGGCGCAGATAGCTTTGCGCCAGTTGCTCGCCGTGGTCGCCTGTTCGTTTTGTCTCGTGCATGGCTCAGCGTCCCTACCCAAAGCCGGAGTTTAGCATAGATGGTCTGGCTAGTAGTGGCGTTTGCCAGCCCAACCCCCACCGCGTTGGAGTCTCGTAGGGGCGCCTCTTGTATTGCCCGCATAACTCATCGCCTGGCAACTCTCCCAAGATGGGGCGAGCCACTGCCTCGCCCGTACAGCTTTTCGATTATTTTGGCAATTTCTTTCATACGGCAGTCACTCTACCTACTTTGTTGGAACTAGTTCTGTTCGTGGACGTCTCAACGAGACGCCCTTACACGGTTCACTAGTAATGAGCTTCTTCGCATCAAGTGTTGAATTGCGCGCGTTTTCCGCTAGCATCGGCGACTTGATGTGAGGGAAAGCGACAAGGGAGTCGGTATTCATGATAGATATGACAACGGCGGTGGCGCTGGGCGTGGCTGCCAGTGTAATCGGCTTGATATTCGCGCTGCGGCAGCGGAGTTATGTGCTGGCGCAAGCGGCGGGCACGCAGCGGATGCAGGAAATTGCGGGGGCTATCGAACGGGGCGCGGGCGCGTTTTTACAACGCGAGTACCGCGCGGTAGCAGTGCTGGTGGCGATTGTGACTGTCGCGCTAGTGGTGTTGAGTTCCGTACCGGGCTCGGGCATGTCGATTTTGACGGCGGTGGCTTTTGTCATCGGCGCATTGGCATCGGGCTTGTCGGGTTATATTGGCATGTACATCGCGGTGCGCGCCAATGTGCGGACGGCGCAGGCGGCATCCCAGAGCTTGAATATGGGGCTGCGGGTGGCTTTCGCCAGCGGCACTGTGATGAGCACCATGGTGGTATCGCT
>DAOUKU010000071.1:0-1984 GCA_034420985.1 Anaerolineae bacterium
CATACGGGATCACATCGCCGGAGCGCTTGACGATGACGCGGTCGCCCAGACGGATATCCAGCGCTTTGACCTGGTCGTAATTGTGCAGGCTGGCGCTGGACACCGTCACGCCACTGATAAAAACGGGCTCGAGCTGGGCGGTGGGCGTCAATTTGCCAGTGCGCCCTACGCCGATGGTCACATCCAGCAGCGCCGTGGTGGCTTCTTCGGCGGGGAACTTGTAGGCGATTGCACCACGCGGGTCTTTGCCGACCACGCCCAATTCCCGCGCCAGCGTCAAATCATCGACCTTCAGCACCAATCCATCGATTTCAAAGGGCAGGTTATCGCGCCGCGCTTCCCAGTCTGCCAGCACCTGCCGGGCTTCGTCCAGATTTTCATAGCGCGCGGCATCGCTGATGACATTGAAGCCCAGACGCCGCAATGTTTGCAATGTTTCCCATTCGCTGGCAATTTGCGCGCCATCGCTATCGACAATGGCATAAATATAGGCGGTAAGCTTGCGCTTGGCGGTCTCGCGGCTGTCCTTTTGTTTGAGCGAACCCGAGGCTGTGTTGCGCGCATTGATATAGGCGGGCAAGCCTTGTGCTTCCTGCTCCTCGTTCAGCGCGAGGAAATCTGCTTTGTGAAAGAGAATCTCGCCGCGCACGACCAGCCGGTTTGGCGCGTCATCGCTGGACGAGTCGACCGGGATGCGCAGGGGCAAAGAGCGAATCGTCTTGACATTGGCGGTGACATCATCGCCCGTTTCGCCATTGCCGCGCGTCGCCGCCCGTGCCAGGCTGCCATTCTCGTAGGTGATGACGATGGACAAGCCGTCCAGCTTGGGCTGCAAGATATAGGAAAGCTGCGTGCCAGCCGACAGCAGACGCAGATTGCGCTCTTCCCAGGCCAGCAGATCGGCTTCGTCAAATGCGTTCGCCAAGCTCAAAATGGGCGCGGGGTGCCGCAGTTTGGAGAAGTCGCCCGACAAGTCCGAGCCAACACGCTGCGTGGGCGAATCGGCGCGGAGAAACTGCGGATGCTCGGCTTCCAGCGTCTGCAATTCCTGCAGAAGGCGGTCGTATTCTGCATCGGTGATCAGCGGCTCGCTGCGCACATGATATTGGTAGATGTGTCGGTGCAACTGCTGGCTTAGCTCGGCGATGCGCGTCTGGATATCGGATGCCACGATGCGCCTCCTGGGCAACTGATAATCAGCAAAGCAATGCAAGTTCATTGACACTGAGAACGCCGAGAGCACAGAGGTTTATCGAACTCGGTGTACTCATGTAACTCAGTGTACTCGGTGGTTCATTATTTCATCCATGTCTTAGCTGATTTCACTTCTGTGCAAAAGATTCTTGCAAAAGATGCCGGACTTGCTCATGCAGACACCGTTTGCAGATAGCGCGCCGCCGCCCAGCCTTCGACCTCGAACTGCGGATCGAGCACGCGCCACCAGATAAAACCATCTGCTTCCAGTGGGCCGCCGATAAGCTCTAGCTGTGTGCCGCCCGCCGCTCGGAATAACACTTTGCTGCTGCTGCGGTTGGGCAAATTGCGCACATTCAGCTCGTCATTGCCGACTCCGACAACCTGCGCCAGCGATCCCACCGCCAGGGGCATGGGCGTATCGGTGAGGATGATGGTCGGGATGGGCGGCCCGGTCAAAACCAAGTTGGCGGGCGTCTGTGGTGCCAGGATGACTTGCGTGCCCAGCGCAGACCTTTCTGTCGGTCGCACATCGATACTGGAAGCCGGCGCGGCAGTTATCACGATGATCGGCTCGGCCGCGGTCCTGGACGATTCGCCCCGCAGAGAGAAAGCCAGCCCCGCCACAGCCAGCGCGGCCAGCAGCGCCAACACCACCACCAGCGCCAGCGATCGCATGGAAAAGCGCAGGGGATTGCGGGCGCGGCGCAGGGCACGGCGGTATACACGGCGCGCCTTCAGCTGCTCGCGCGTTGGGCGCTGGGCTAGGGGCGGTTCGATAGCCATGTTT
>DAOUKU010000072.1:0-26751 GCA_034420985.1 Anaerolineae bacterium
TTGGCGGAGTACCAGAAGAAGGTATGCGGGATGTAGAAGGCGTATATGGCGGACCCAACGGTTAGCCCGGCTAAAGCCAGGCCGATGGCGGCTCGATCCCGCTTGACCCCCAAACCCGACAGCGCAGCTGACAGCAGCCAAGCCAATCCGCCCAGGCAAAGCGCGATGATTGCCGCGGGAATGATACGCGGCGTCACGGTATCCAGCGGCACGGTCCAGCCATGCAGCAAGGTGTATGAATAACTCCCCGTGTTGCCTGCTCGCCAATAGAGCATGCCGCCCCAGGCGCCATATTCACGAGCCGCAGCAAGTTTGGAAAAATCGTCAGCAATCAGGCGGCTGAATTGCCCTAGGCAGGCATAAATGAGCGCCGGCGTCAGCGCCAGCAAAACCAGCAGCCACTTGCCCAGCGATTCTCGTCTGCGATCTGTCATCACGCCTTCACTTGCTCATCACCGATTGTTCAGCCAGCCACCACCGATACGACCAACTCTGCCGCCGCTCGATTCCCCGCCTGATCAAAGACCAACGCGCGGAAAGTTTCTTGCCCTAAGCCCAAAACAGTTGCCTCGTGAGTATAGCGCCAGTCGCGATCGATACCCGGCACTCATCGCCGGTCCGCCAACTTGCGGAATCCGTAATAGACATTCGCGTTTTTGGCCGAGCTTGAATTACTGCAACAAAAGAATTCAGAAATATCGACCTCGAGCTGCGGCACGGATAAATCGGATTTCCCGCTTTCCTGCCATTCCCGCATCAGGGCGTGTCTGGCGTCCCATTCACCAGCGAATGCGCTCAGTGGCCGCAGCGACTGCATTTGGCGTGCTAGCAGCCCGAGCCACAAAACGAAACCCGTACACAGCGCCAAGTTACGCAATTGTTTTAGCCTGCTGGTCGCCGCGCCTCCAGACGCAGTTTGGCCGAGCAGCATGCCCAAAAAGCCGCCCCAAAACAATCCGCAAAGCGTTCCCATCCAAGCCACTGCGGACAAGACGCGCGGCTGCACACTGCCTTGACTGTAGTGCATGGCGGCGACGAGCGCTCCAGCGCAGAGTATCGTCATGAGTTGCCAGGCAAGCGTAAATCTGCCAAAGCTCTTTACTCCCCCGCTTTTTCCGCCTGGCAGGAGTTGCCAGCAAAGCGCAAGAATCAGACTCAGTGCGCTGGCAAAGAAAAAAGTCGCTGCGCTATAGTGCATATTTCGCATCTGAGTCGGGA
This sequence comes from Anaerolineae bacterium, assembly GCA_034420985.1. Taxonomy (GTDB): domain Bacteria; phylum Chloroflexota; class Anaerolineae; order Aggregatilineales; family Phototrophicaceae; genus UBA6055. The sequence continues at coordinate 1,219 of DAOUKU010000072.1, forward strand.
TAAAGAGCGCGATGATGATCAGCAAAGTCAAAAGCGCCAAGAATTGCTCGTCCAAATTAAGCCTGCGCAGTAGAGCCGTCACCGCATCCCGCCGCAAAATAAGCAGCGCTAGCGCTGTTGTCAGCACCGCGTTGACAGCGAGCACGAATGTGTACAAAAGGCTGAATCGTCCAAAGACCAGCGGATCATCGCTCAAGTGCGTCCACAAAATCGGCGCGAAACAGATCTGTGCCAGGAGCGCCAGCCAAAGTGGAGCTCTTTTTAGACGGAATGCTTCTGCTCGCAACTGGCTTGCCCGCCGATTGCCGACGTAGATGCCGATTGCCAAGCCGATAACCAGAAGCAGCATAAAGCTGGCGAAAAGGCTTTGATCGCCCAAGTTGTCGAAGCTCGCTACCGCAGTAGAACTGACGAGATCCGTCAACTTACGAATTGGCCGCCAGTTGCCTTGTGCCAGGTTTTCCACCATCCGATAGTGCGTGGCTGGAGTCGAGAGTTGAATTACGAGGCTAGCTGTTGTTGCCCCCAAGCCCGAGCCCAACATTGCAGCCAAGCGTAGGCCTGTCAAACGCTCTGTGGCTAGCATGACGAATACCAGCAACAGACACAACAGCATCCACTGAAAGAGTCCGTGTAGCTCGGATAGACCCGCCGTTGCAAAGCAGATGCCAGCGCCTGCAAGCGTCCAGAATACCAAGCTGCGCCGCGGTTTCGCCGACCGCGCCGCCCAGAGGACCAAGGATAGGAAAACCACTAGCGCCGCCAGCGGCAGGACATATCGCGTGCTGGCCGAATACCAGTAGAATGCCTGCGGATGATACAGCGCCTGCACAGACGCGGCCACTGCAAGCGACGCCAGCGACAGAGCGATCTTCCATCGGTCGCGCTCGCAGCCAAACATGGTCAAGAACTGAGCAATCAGACAAGCTGACGCCAGTAGCCAGAGACAGACAATTACCAAGGGCGTAAGCGGCGCAACCAATTCATCCAGCAGCGGCGCAACCAGGCTGTGCAATACAAAGTAACTATAGCTGCCACTTCCGTCCGCGCGCCAATAGCCAATATGTTCCAAGGGATTGAGCGCCTTGCCCTGTGCAATAAGCAGCCAATCGCTAACCAACCGACTGAACATCCCCAAGTAGGCGTAGAAAAGCGCCGGCGTCAGCGCCAGCAAAACCAGCAGCCACTTGCCCAGCGATTCTCGTCTGCGATCTGTCATCGCGCCTTCACTTGCTCATCACCGATTGTTCAGCCAGCCACCACCGATACGACCAGCTCTGCCGCTGCTCGATTCCCCACCTGATCAAAGACCAACGCGCGGAAAGTTTCTTGCCCTAAGCCCAAGACAGTTGCCTCATGAGTATAGCGCCAGTCACGATCGACGCCCAGCAGCTCGCCGCCGCGATAGAACTCCACGCGCTCGATAGCCAGGTTGTCACGCGCATCCGCCACCAGTGTGACCGTCTCTCCTAAACGAATAAACTCTTCGCCAGCGCCAAGCGAGATGGCGGGCGGCGTATTATCAAAAGTGAGCAGCCTGGTGTCCTGCTCTTGCGAGCCATCGGCGAAATCGACCGTCAACCGCAGGGTATGAATGCCGCTGAGCTGCGCCGTACCCCAGCTTGCGCGCAACTCGCCATCTCGCTCCAGGCGCTGGCTAGCGACGATGGTCGTCCAGCTGTCAGGATTGACATCCGCGCCGTAATCAAGCGTCCAGCCCAAGGCGCCAGGCCGGCTGATCTTTCCCTGGATATCGACTGTGGCGCCCACATAGGCAAAATCAGCCGGCGCCAGTAATTGGGCGGGTTTCGAGACGCTGGTCCCGTCCGCCGCGATATGTCCGGTCGGCGGCAGCGGCAAACCATTTTCCTGCCACCAAGCCCGGATCTCGTCGGGCGGCACAAAATAGGCTTTGGTCGCGCGCAGGTCCTCCGGCGTGTTCACAGTGGCGGGTTGCCCGGTGGCGCTGTTAATTTCGACCTGCTGCCAGCGGTCGTCGGCCAGCAATTGGCTGCCGGCTGGCATGATTTCCAGGCGCGTCGGGCAATGGTCGGTGGTGGTGGGCAGCATGCCGGATAACTCGCAGACCAGGTATTCTTCAATATCGGCTGGCGCTCGCCAATCCCGCTCGGGCAGGTCGCGCTGCTGATGCGCCCACTCCAGCAACGCGCCCAATTCCTCCGCGGAATGTATACGCTGACCGTGCACCGCCAAAACCAGATCGGGACTGTAGGCTAGCGTCCAGTGATCGCGGCTGTCGGCGCTGCTGCTGGTGACCCAGGCGGTCCTCCGCGCTGGCAAGGGCGGATCCGCGCGCTCCAGCATGCGTTCTCGCGCCTCGTCATCAGCCAGAATGTCGTTGACCAGGTAGGCCAGACTTGGCTCGACAATCACGCTTTGCCCCCCGGCGGGACGGTATCGCCACAACTCCTGCCCGCCCGCGTCCTCAATGCGCAGCACCGCTACGGGATCGCGCCCGCGCATGCCCAGGGACGCCGGCACAGTCGGCGTGCCATGCATGACGCCCATAGAGGCCAGCACGCTGTAGGCATAAGCCGCATCCAGCACGGAGGCTGCGCCGCCGCCCTCCAGCAGCCGCAAGTCATCGTGCCCGGCATCCAGGCTGGTGAATCCCAGCGCTCCAGCCAACTGGATGGCCCCCTGCAGACCGCGCTCGGCGGCCACTTGTATGACCGGGGGCAACAGCCCGGCCGCCATGGCGTCGCGCAGGTTTAGTGGACCGCGCTGCGTGCCGTCTGGATTGGCTGGCTTGTACACCAGATCGCCCCCCGCGCCAGGATATTCGCGCAGGATGTCGTAGAGCATGCTGGCTGGTGTGGCTGTGCGGCTGGCGAAGGCGTCCATATATACGAATGGCGCCAGAATGCCCGCCGGTTGATGCACCGCCGCCGCATCGCCAACGAGGCTGAGAATCTCGCCTGTGGCAGCATCCAGCAAGACCAGCGACTCCGCCGATTCAGCCGCTCGTTGCTGCAGGCTCAGATCCAGCGAAGTCCTTATCGAGAGCCCGCCACTGGCCAGCAGCCGCCGTCCCTCCAGTCCCTGTCGGTCGAGAATCTGCAACGCTTGGGCGCGCGCATAAGCCAGAAAATCCGCCGCAAGGCCATCTGACAGGCGGGGGGAATCGCTCAATTCCAGCGACTCCAGCGCTTCCGCATTCGCATCCGCTGCGTCGAGTTGACCCGCCTCCCGCAAATCACTCAGCAAGTCCCCCGCACGCGAGCGCAATGCTGGCAAGTCCGCGCGAGGATCAAGCGTCGGCTCCGCGCCCAAGACGGTCAATAGCGCCGCTTCCGGGGGAGTTAGCGCCGCCGCGGATTTGCCCAAGAGCAGTTGCGCCGCCGCTTCTACGCCCAAAATGCCACTGCCATAGGCTTGACTATTGAGTTGCCATTCCAGCAGTTGGTCGGTCTTAAGCGTCCGTTTGCTTTCGGCGGAAAACACGATTTCCAGCAACCGCGAATCCATGTCGCTGGAGGGAGTGGCCGGCAGCGCGCTGTGCCGGACCAGCTGCCCAGCCAGGCTGTCGTCCGCCGCCACGGGCAAGCCCAGGATATAGCTGCTCAACCGCGCCAGGGTATCCAGCGGGTCAAAGGCGGTTTGTACAGCGCCGTAGTCGCGCGCATTCACTAGTCTACTGGCGGCGACCAGATGCAGCGGCAGTTCGTCCAGGCTCAACCAGCGGCGGAAACCTGCTGACGGATCGTCGCTGTAACCCAGCAGGGCAGCGCCATGTCTGTCGCTGAAGCGTACAGCATGCGCCGAGTCATTCAGCATGGTCTGCTGCGGGGTCGGCATCAGGCTGAGCGCGTTGAAATAGAGCCAAATGGACAGCGTGAACAAAGACAGGAGCGGCGTCGCCAGCAGCGCCAGCGGCAAGACGACAAAGAGGCTCGTTTGCCAGACGGTGCGACGCGCCTTTGCCTGGCGGCGGCGTTTGCGGTGGCGGCGCCGGCGGATACTATGCGCGAGCGCAGGCATGCGCCGGCTTTAGTCTGTATCGTCCGCGTCCTGCGCCGGCTCGCCCTCGCGGCGGATGACGACGCGCTTGGCCAGGTTTTCGGCTTGGTCGGCGGCTTCTTCGGCATCGGCAGCCGCGTCCGAGTCGGGCAGGGCATCGCGCCGCATCCATACGACCATCAGCAGCGCCAGCGCCAGCAGCAGGATCGTCCAGTTGGGGGAGCCACGCTGCGCCTCGGCGGGCAATGTGGCGTTCAGCCCGGCGGCGACCGCGCCCACCAGCGCCATGATCGCGAGCAGGCTCTTGGCTTCCTGTGAAAGTTTCATGCAACTGTCCCTCTAAAGGCTATGGCGAATTAGCGACAGTATAGCACAGCAGTCGCGGAGACTACAGCGAAACAAGGCGCACTGTAGGGGCGATCCGATCGGATTCGACCCAAAATGCGGACGGTGCAGGGGCGAAGCTCGCCCGCTTGCTTGACGCAGGGCTTAGGGGCGACTTCTCTCTGTGCCCTCGTTAGAAGACTCGGTGTCCTCGGTGCTAAGCTTTTGTATAAATTGCCGGGCATTGCTTTTGCGCGCTCTGCGTTTGCTGTGGTGAATTCTCTTTCGTGAATCCGCGTTACAATCACGCGGGCAAGTGCAAGCGCGGGGAGCGTCCGCAATGGACATCATCTTTGGCAAATTGATCAGCGACGAACTCAAGGTCACGACGCACCGCGCCTTGCGCAGCGGCATCCAGCATCAGCACGACATCTGGCCGCTGGATCCAGCGCCGGGCGAAGCCGTCACCGCCCGTTTGACCTCCGCCAGCGACTTGCCCATCCTGAGCGCGCAGTTGCGTTACACCACAGACGGGAACGATCCGCGCGAGGAAGATGCCCACAGCGTTGATTTCCAGCGCCAGGGCAGCGAGTGGGACACCATCGCCTGGGATTACCTTAGTCATTGGCAGGCGCAGATTCCGTCGCAAGCCGCTGGCACGCTGGTTCGCTACTGCATCAACGGCAAGACAGCCGATGGCGAGATCGTCTACGCCGACTACCCACCTGCCGAAGAGCGCGTCCGTCACGCCACCATGCTGCACTTCGGCAATATCCCCGCCGATACGCCCTTCACGCCGACGCCAGAGACCGTCGCCCCGCTCTTCTGTTACCATGTCGACCAACTGCGCACGCCGACCTGGATCCATGAGGCCATCGTCTATCACATCTTCCTCGATCGCTTTTATCCCGGCGACGGACATGACTGGACGGAAAAGGGCGACCTGCAGGGCATCTGCGGCGGCACGCTCTGGGGTGTCCGCGACAAGCTGGACTACCTGGCCGACCTGGGCGTCAACTGCCTATGGCTCAGCCCCTGCTGGGCCAGCCCATCGCATCATTGTTACGACATCGCCGATTATCAACGCATTGAAGCGCGTCTGGGTGGGGAAGCAGCGCTGCATGCGGTCGTCGAAGGCGCAAACAAGCGCGGCATTCGCATCTTGCTTGACCTGGCCGCCAACCATGTCTCCAACCAGCATCCCGTCTTCCTGGACGCCGCCAGCAGTGAGAACAGCCCCTACCGCCATTGGTTCACTTTCAGCGACCGCTATTCGCATGGCTACAAGGGATTTTTCAATGTCAAGACTATGCCGGAAATCAACCTGGAGCATCCGGAGGCTTGCGAATGGATGATCCAAAATGGCGAGTTCAACCTGCGCGAATTCGGCGTTGACGGCTATCGGCTGGATGTGGCGGCGGGACCAGGGCAGAACTTCTGGGCGCAGTTCCGTCCGCGTATGCGGGCTGTCAATCCGGACTGCGTGCTGCTGGGCGAGATTATCGACAGTCCCACCTACATTCGCAGCTACACGGGCAAGCTGGACGGCTGCCTGGATTTCTCGCTGGCGGAGGCGATGCGCAATACCTATGGCTGGCGCAGCTGGGACGAGGGGCGGATGCGCGCCTTCATCGACAGCCACAGCCGCTATTTTGATGACGATTTTGTCCTGCCCAGCTTCCTGGACAATCACGATATGGATCGCTTCCTGCTAATCGCGGACAATAACAGCGACGCATTAAAACGAGCGGCGGCGGTGCAAATGAGCCTGCCCAACCCGCCCATCATCCTCTATGGTACGGAAATCGGCTTGCGGCAGCGGCACAGCGCGCGCGGACGAACTCTGGATGTCATCCGCGAGCCCATGATTTGGGACGAGCGGCAGGATCAAGACCTGCTAGATTTTTACAAGCAGCAAATCAAAGCTCGCAAAGAGAAGAAAGGTAAAAGCACATGATTATAGGTGTGACCGGCGTGATCGTCGATGACCAGGAAAAAGCTCTGCAATTCTACACCAAGACTCTCGGCTTCCAGCTCAAGCGCGATATGCCCTTGGGCAATCCCGAGGGCGACCGCTGGCTGACGGTCGTCTCGCCAGAGCGCCCCGATGGTGTCGAGCTTCTGCTCGAGCCCAATCGCAATCCGATTTCAGCGGCCTTTCAGCAGGGGCTGATGGAACAAGGCTTCCCCTGCATCATCTTTGGTGTCAACGATGCCCAAGCCGAATACGAGCGGCTGAACGCGCTCGGAGTCGAATTCACGATGCCGCCATCCGACATTGGTCCCGCGATCATGGCGATATTCAAAGATACCTGCGGCAACCTGATTCAGATCTTGCAAGAAAAAACGGAATAGCCGGCGCGATCCCAAAAGCCGCTACCCCACTCCCTGCCCCTCCCCAATGCATCAGGGAGGGGAGATCGCATATGCGGGCACGCGAGACATTTCGTGGGGTCTGCTCTGCGCCAAATTTCGCCACAATCTTCCCCCCATTGCGATGGGAGGGGGACCGAGGGGGTAGCTAGGCGTGCTTCTGCAGCAGCCGCAGCGCGCTTTCCGCCATGACGCCGACGCCGACAGACAGGCAATCTTCGTGAATATCAAAGATCGGGCTGTGGTGCGGGCGGTTGACATGATCCAGCTTTGCGCCCAGGCGGATCATCGCGCCCGGCGCCTGCTGCGTCATGAAGGCGAAATCCTCGCCCGCCATGATCGGCGCGCCCTCGCCAGCCTTGTCGTCGCCCAGCAAGTCAGCGCCAACCTCGCGGATTAGCGCAGCCACGCCCGGGTCATTGTAGAGCGCTGGATACCCAGTTGAGATTTTCAGTTCGTAGTCGCCGCCGAAGTGGCGCGTCAGGGCGAAGGCTTGCTCGACCAGGCGGTGGATGTCGTCGCGGGCTTCTTGCTCGAAAGTGCGGATCGTGCCAGTGAGTTTGACTTCGTTGGGGATGACATTGGGCGCGATGCCAGCGTGGATACTGCCCAAGCTGACGACAGAGCGTTCGGTGGGGTTGCGGCGGCGGGAGCGGATGGCTTGCAGCGCGTTGATGACCTGCGCGGCCAGCCAAATGGGATCCAAGCCATTATGCGGCGCAGCGCCATGCGTGCCTTCGCCAATGATGGTCGCCTCAAAGGCATCGGGCGCAGCCAGCGAGAAACCATCGCAGACCTCGACCCTGCCCACCGTGTCGCCGCTGCTAACATGGCAGGCGATGACGGCGTCCAATTCCGCCAGCGCGCCTTGCTCGACCATCAAGCTGCCGCCGCTGTGACCATCGCTTTCCCGCCATTTTTCTTCGCTGGGCTGGAAGAGCAGGCGGACTTCGCCAGCGGGGCGATCGGGCATGTCGTTCAGTAGGCTGGCGACTCCCAGCAGCATGGCGGTATGCGCGTCGTGCCCGCAGGCGTGCATCAAGCCCGGCGTCTGCGATTTATAGGGCACATCATTGGCTTCCTGTATGGGCAGCGCGTCCATATCGGCGCGGATGCCGACCGCCGGCTTGCCCTCGCCGATGCGCGCCACCACGCCCGTCTCCGCCACGCCCACTTCAATTTCAATGCCCAAGCCGCGCAGTGTCTCGGCGACCAGGCGCGATGTGCGCTGCTCTTCAAAACCGAGCTCGGGGTGCATGTGAATCTCGCGTCGCCAGGCGACTAACTGGTCTTGCATGGCATTGGCTCTTTCAAGGGTGCTCATGGCAGTCATCCTTTGCTGGTGAATGAATACGGATCAGTTGCCGATATTGTAGCCGACGCGCCGCAGATTAACCTGCATATACAAACGGGCGACCCAATGACTCGCCCCTACGGGTTTCGCAATAGGCGACCGAGAAGGTCGACATCCTCAATCGGCAGGGCAGCCGCGATTCGCCCTGGGTCCAAATTGCTGCGGGCAGTCATCTTCGGCGCTGTCTAAGCCATCGTCATCGAAATCCTGGCAGCCGCGGACGCTATTCGGCGCATGCTCGCGCGGGCAGGCATCTTCAGCATCGCGGAAACCATCGCGGTCTTCGTCATCTTCATAAGGGCAACCCTGCGCATCCACATAGCCGCCATCGTCCGGGCAAAGGTCGCTGGCATCTAGCACGCCATCGTAGTCGCGGTCAGCCACAACCACGCGCGTACGCGGCGACGGGCTTGGCGACGGGACGGCGGTTGGCGGGACGATCTGCAGGGGTGTGCTGCCGGGCGCCAGTCGCAGCGGCGTATAGGTCGGGTAGACAGGCGGAGAGGTGGCTGTCGCGGTCCTATACAGGTTGGCGCCCAGGGGCGTGAAACTGGCGGCAATTGTCGCTGTAGCCGTCTCCGCGATCGGCTCGCGATCCACTTGTGCCGGCGCGCTGCCAATAATGTATAGCGCGAAGCAGTAGAAAGGCACCGTGGCTGCGATAATTAGCAGCATCAGCAAGCGCAGGCCCTCGTTGCGGCTGCTGGCGCCTTGCATGACATCCAGCGTGTTCATGGCCGCCCGTCTGCCAAATCGCGAATCTGGTAGAGCTCGCCATCAGTGAAGCCGCGCCGCCGATAATACTCCCGCGTGCCCACCGCGCTGATAACCGCCAGCCGCTTGTAGCCATGCGCCGCCGCCAACTCCGCTGCCGCATCAATCAGGCGTCTGCCCAAGCCGGCATGCTGTGCCCGTCCCGCGTCGGCCGCGCCAATGCCCAGCGCCAGCCCGTAGACATGCACCTCGCGAACCATGGCGCAATCCCGCAGCTCATCCAGCAGGGGCTTTTCCGCCGCATCGGGCAATGACAGCCGCAAAAAGCCGGCGATATCCCGCTCAGCCGTGATGAATTGCAGGAAGATTTCTTCGCCAATGCTGGACGAGTAGCGCTGGCAATCCAGATGCAGATCGCCCGCCTGCACCGGTCGCCGGCCGATCTCGCGAGCGCGGATATCCCGGCTGCGTTTGCCGCGCCGCGTTAACTCCCGCTCGACCAGTTGGCGGAAGTTGGTCACTTTGTTGCCATCGACAATGTCCGTGCCGGGGATATCACGGATAACGCGCGTCAAACGGCAGTATTCCGGACTGCGCTCAAAACAGGCGACCAGCAGTTCCAGCAACTCCTCATGCGAATAAGGACGCCATTTGCCAGCGCGGTAGGGCTGCATCAGCTCGGCGCTTTCGATCAGCGAGCAGGGATAAATTTTGAGCTCATCGGGGCGGAAATCAACATCGTCGAAGAGCCGCGCATAGTCGGCCAGGTCGTTTTCGGGGCTGGAGCCGTAGAGATTGGGCATCCAGTGGGCATGAATCTTGAAGCCAGCTCGGCGCAGCAGCTTGACAGCCCGGCGCGTTGCAGCGACATCATGCCCGCGCTTGTTCATCGCTAGCACACGATCGTCCAGGCTCTGGAAGCCGATCTGCACTTTGGTGCAGCCCAGGCGGCGAATGCGGATGACCTCGTCAGCGCTGATATGATCGGGCCGCGTCTCCACCACTAGCCCGACCGCTCGACAAGCTGCCATCTCATTTTGGCGCTGCGCTTCCGCCAACTCATCCCAGGTCGCGTATTCATCGACAAGGCTGCGGACTCGGCTGCCCGCCGCGATCTCCTGCGCCATCCCGCGCGAACGCTGCATCTCCGCGGCGTACAGACCAGCCACCGCCTGATTGTAGGACTCCGTAAGCGCCTCGCCATGCAGAGTCACTTCTGTGATGGGCGCGCCAGTGAATTGCGAGCGCGTTTGCAGGGCGGCGATGACCTTGTCGCGTTCGTCGATGCCGTTGCCGAAGTCCTGCAGAGCGTCGAAGATGCGCTTGACGAACCAGATCTGATAGGTCTCGGGATAGAATGACCAGGTGCCACCGAGAATGATAATCTCGATTTTGTCGGTGGAATGCCCCAGGTTGTGATAAGTCTGCAAGCGCATCCAGGTTTGCAAGTAGGGGTCGAAGGCGTTTTTCTCAGCGCGCTGGGCGCCTGGTTCGTCGGCTAAGTAACTCTTGGGCATGCGCACATCGTTGGGGCAGAATATGCAAGTGCCCGGGCAGGGGAAGGGCTTGGTCAGCACGGTGAGCGGCGTAACCCCGGACAAGCTGCGCACGGGTTTGCGCCGCAATTTATAAAGCTCCGCCTCATCAAAGGCTGGGACGCCAGCCTGCCCCGCGAAAACGCGCCAAGCCTCCACCAGGTTGGCGAGGCTGTAGAAGCCAGCGCCATCGGGCTTGGGGTGGCGGCGCATCAACTGCTGATGCTCGCGGGGCGCAAGTCGGCGCGGCTGGCTGAGGATGTGGCGCAGCAAAGGCAGCAACTGCGCGCGGTGCGCCTCGACATCAAAGTCATATTTGCTGTTGGCTCGCATTGGCGGTCTCGGCGGCGATGTCCCTGCGCGAATGATTTAACCACAAAGGCCGCAATGGCACAAAGGCGACTCGCGGCTCAACAGAAGTAATCCAAGTAAGCAATGCAAAACTCAGCACCGAGAGTACCGAGTATACAGAATGCGCCAAGACAAGGAAGTCGCAGGGGCGACACTTGTGTCGCCCGCATAACCCATCCCTCGCCACTCCCCAATCATGAGGCAGGCTACCGGCTCGCCCGTACGGCTTTGGACTTTAGCCTTGCTGTTGGCTTTCGCATGACTAACCTGGGATTGCAGGGGGAATGTGTAAGTCTTCGCAGGGATGTGCTATAAGCAGGTGCAACCACAAGCCGACAGACTCTTCATGACGCATCTGCTGCCCCGATTCTCGCGCGCTTTGACACGGCGACCAGCGCCCAACTTCGCTGATGGCATCACGGAGTCGGCGCATCTGGGCGCGCCCGATTACAATAAGGCGCTGCGCCAATACGAGACCTATTTGCAAACCCTGCGCGATTGCGGGCTGGCGGTGACGACGCTGCCTGCTGACCAGCGCTTCCCCGACGGGCACTTCGTGGAAGACCCCTTTGTCATCTTTCGGGGGCTGGCTTTCCAGTGTCGTTCGGGCGCAAAAGCGCGTCAGGGGGAAGGTGAGTCCTTGAAACCGCATTTGGCGGACCTGCGCATCGTCGAGCCGCCGCCGGACGCGCGCATTGATGGTGGGGATGTGCTGATTTGCGCCGACCGCGTGCTGGTGGGCATCTCCCAACGCACGAATATGGCGGGATACCGAGCATTGCGAGACGCGTTGCGGACGGAGGCGCCGCGCATCCGAGTTGATCCCGTGCCGATGGCGGGTATGCTGCATCTCAAAAGCGGGCTGACCGAACTGGCGCCGGGCGTACTGATTCGCGCGTCCATGCTGCAAATCGACTGCGACCTGTCCTGGGCGCGGGTGATCACGCTGCCGCCGGCCGAAGCGCAGGCCGCCGATGCCATGCCGTTGAACGACACCCTGGTGATTGCCTCGGGCTGCCCGCTAGCGCTGGAGGCTGCGCAAACCGTCGGTCGGCGCGTCATCCCGCTGGATATGAGCGAATTCGTCAAAATGGATGGCGGCTTGACATGCCTGTCACTGCGCTACTGAGACTGGCGGGGCTGCTGCTTTGCCTTTGCGCATTTGCCAGCCTCGCCCAACATGATGAGCTGCCGGAGTGCACTTCGCGCCCGACATACAGCGCGGACGAGTTCTATGTCGATATCGCGCGCTGGTGCGTAGAGCGCGTCATCCATGCGCCGGACATCGAGCCCTACGCCTTCACGGCGCTGGAGGTCGCGCCGGATGGCTCGCTGTATGCGACGCGCCCGCTGGCTGGCATGGTGACGCGCCTTTACGACAGCGATGGCGACGCGCTGCCCGACGCCATGAGTACATTCGCCGAGGGCTTGACCCTGCCCAACGGACTGGCGCTGCATCAGGACGATTTGTATGTCGCTGGCGGGTCCTATCTATGGCGCGTTTCGGCTGATGGCGAAGTGGAGACGCTGGTGGATGATCTGCCGGCCGGCAGCGGATTCTGGACGGGCGGCATCGCCATTGGCGGGGACGAACGGCTCTATGTCACCATCGGCGCTCCCTGTGCCAACTGCGCGCATGAGGACCCCCAGCGCGGTGTGATTCTGCGCATGAATCTGGATGGTGGCGAACGGGAGGTCTTTGCGTCCGGATTGCGGCGACCGGCCGACCTGGCCTTCTTCCGCGACTCGCTGTGGAGCCTGGACAGCGCGCCCCTTAATTTGCCTGGCGGTCTGGACGAATTGAACCGCCTGCAAGCTGGCGGCTGGTATGGGTATCCGCCCTGCGCTGCCAATTCCGACTGCCAAGGCGGGGTTGAGCCGGTTATGACCTTTGCCGCGGGCGCTGTGCCCGCCAGCCTGGCAGCCTATCCTTTCGGGGCGCTTATTGGCACGGAGAACACGCTGCTGGTCGTGCTGAGCGGCGAGCCCAGCCAAACTGACATCGTCGGCTACAAGCTGATCATGCTCAGTTTTGACGAGGCGGATGAACCATTGGGCGCGACCATTGTGGCGCCCTATCACTACAGGAGCGGCCGCCAAGCTTATCTGCCCTACCGCGACGAAGCGCTGCACTTCCGCAAATTCGTTCACCTCAACGATCTGGGCTTTGGCATCTATCCGCAGCAGCCCTTGGCCGTGGCGGTGAACCCGCAAGGCTGGATTTACCTCAGCGTGACGGGCGGGAAGATCATCGCGCTGCGCCCGCGTTACGAGCCATTTTCGGACGATCGCTACCCACGCTGGACGCCTATGCACGAAGACTTTGACCCCGCCGCCGCGCCTGAACACACAGATGACTAGCAGACCACGCAAATTGCCAGCCAGTCAAACGATACTTCGGCTCTGTGCCTTTCAAGCGCTCTGTGGTAGAAATGCGGCGCAGACCTAAAAGCTGAACTTGGACGGCATGCCATGAGCGCGCTGGAAGTGATAGCCCGGCACAAATTGGTCGCCATCGTGCGGCTGGATGATTTGTCCATCGCCGCTGACCTGCTAGGCGCCTTGGTGGATGGCGGCATCCGCGTCATCGAATTCACGCTGACCAACCCGCAAGCCACCCAGACCATCGCCGCCATGCGAGCGCGTGCATCAAGCGACATCGTCATCGGCGCCGGCTCTGTCATCCATGCCGAGCAGGTGCGGGCGGTGGCTGATGCTGGCGCGCAGTTCGTCGTCTCGCCCATCATCAAGCTTGAAGTCATGGAAGCCTGCCAGACGCTTGACTTGCCAGCCATGCCCGGCGCCTTCACCCCCAGCGAAATCCAGCAAGCCTGGGAATGGGGCGCGTCGGTCGTCAAGGTCTTCCCGGCCAATCACCTGAAATTGCGCTATATCAAGGATGTGCTGGCGCCGCTGCCGCATCTGCGCTTGATGCCCACTGGCGGCGTCAACCTGGACAACCTGCGCGACTATCTGGGCTACGGAGCTTTTGCGCTGGGCGTGGGCTCGTCGCTGATCAACAACCAGGCGGTGGCCGACCGCAATTGGGGCAAGCTGCGCGACAATGCGCGGCGCTATGTCGACCGGCTGGCTTGAGCAGCCATTTCGTCAAGCAATTTCACAATTCGCCCGCAGGTATTCCAGTTGCGCATGGTCGTGCCAACACCCAGCGCTCGTTCTATGCGCTTGTTGTCGAGCTTCGAGCGAGCCATGCCATCCGTGTAATAGATAAAGAGCTCGCGCCCGGCAGCATGAATGATTTCTCGCCCAGGATTGTTCTCGCGCAAGCGGTCGACGGCGGCGGGCTGCGCTGCATCGGACAAAAAGACCATCGCAGCTTTGTTCGGCTGCGTTAGCTGCGCCTCCGTGAAGGGCTGGCTTCGCAAAGTAGATTTGAATTCATCCCCCGTCCGCAAGATGCAGACCACATCAAAACCGAAGCTGTTGTGAATGCCTGCTTCAAGGCGGGTCTTCAATGTGGCGAGATCGCTCTCGTCCGCGTAGAAAACCGCGTTGCCGCTTTGCAGGATGGTGCGGGCATTGCGCATCCCCAGCGCCGCGAGGAGTTCCCGCAGGTCGGCCATTTTGATTTTCTTGTGCCCGCCGACATTGATGCCGCGCAGGAGAGCAACGACGATTGGCATATGACTCTTGGCTGAATTGACGGATGCTGAGGCGCAGTTTAACAGTTCATAGTGGCATTGCATATAAGGACCCGGCGAAGCAGAGCGATCATTTTGATGCGATTGCCCTGCCCAGCGAAGGCTCTAGCTGTCCCTGTTCACCTGCATTACACTGCTGCACAGGACAAGCTCGAGTTGTCACCATGCTCGGAGAACTTCGCGCCGCCTTCTGTTTCTTGACGATCATTCCGCTCGGCGGGCCAGTTGGTGGCAAGCCGGGTCGCGCCTTCGGCTGGTTTCCGCTGGTGGGCATTTGTATCGGCGGCCTGTTGGTGGCCATCGCGCACCTTTCGCCATTTGATCAGGACCTCAGCGCCTTTCTGATTTTGCTGGCCTGGGTGATGATCACTGGCGGGCTGCATCTGGATGGCTTCGGCGATAGTTGCGATGGTTTGCTGGCTATTGTTGCGCCGAGCGAACGTCTACGCATTATGAAAGATCCGCGCGTGGGGGCTTGGGCGGCGGCCGGGCTGATCCTGCTGCTCTTGGGCAAGTGGCTGGCGATACGCGCTGCCCCGACCGAGATGTTGGTTCTGGCGCCGGTGCTGGGTCGTTGGGCGATGGTCTTGGCGGCTTATCGCTTTCCCAGCGTTGGGTCAGGCATGGCGGCGCATTTCCGTGATGGACTCTCGGCTCAACAGCTCATCATCGCATCCATCTGGGTCATGCTGCTGGTCACGCAAGTGGAAGTCCTCGTCCTCGCGCTGTTGAGCTTCTGTTTCACGATGGCTTTCGGGGCTTGGGCGGCGAGGCGGCTGGGCGGCGGCATCAATGGCGATGTCTGCGGCGCGGTCTGCGAGCTGAGCGAGTTGCTCTGCCTGCTGGCGATCGGCGCGCTCTTTGGCTAGGCGGCTGATTTTCCTGCTGGGCGGCGCACGCAGTGGCAAAAGCCGCTACGCTGAGGAGTGGGCGCGGCAGCAGGGCGGGAATGTGCTCTTTGTCGCCACGGCCGAAGCCCATGACGCCGATATGCGGGGACGCATCGCCAATCATCGGGCGGCGCGACCCACAGACTGGCATACCCTGGAAGCCCCGCGAGACGCCGCCAGACATATCGCCACCTGCCAACTCCCGCACGACACGCTGATATTGGACTGCATCACGCTGATGACGAGCCAGGTCCTGTTAGAGTTGCCGGAATCGGCCACGCAGCGAGAGGCGAATGCGGCGATTCTCGAGGAAATCGAGCGCTTGCTAGAAGTCTATGCCCGCTCGGAGGCGACCTGGCTGGTGGTGAGCAACGAGGTGGGCATGGGAGTTGCCCCGCCGACGCGCTTGGGGGTGCTGTTTCGGGATATGCTGGGACGGGCGAACCAACGGATTGCTGCGCAGGCGGAAGAGGTGCTGCTGCTGATGGCGGGGCTGCCGTGGCGCTTGAAATAACGCTCAGATATTGGCGAAGAAGTCGGGATTCACTGTCACCCGCTCGGTCATGACTTTTTCTGTCTTCACGCCGAGCTCAAGTTCCTTGAGCTTGTCAACCAACTGCTCGCCGTCTACAAGGTCGATTTCAGGAGCGCCGTCGCGCGTTGCCTCGCGAACAGCCGCCGGCGTGAAATTTCCAGTCGTCACGATCAAGCCCTTATCGGTCCGCCCGGTCATTGCGCCGCGGAAATCGCGCACTGTGCCTGCCGTTACCGATCCTTTGTAACGCTTGCATTGAAATAGCACCCTGAATGACAAGAATCCACTGATGCGCACAACACCTATACCGTCAATGCCACCGTCGCCGCTCTGCTTGGTACCCTCAACTTCAAAGCCACTTGCAGCCAGAAGCAATGCGCACAGTCGCTCAAACGCAGTTGGATCCATTTCCCTTAGCATTCGTCTCAATGTACCGCGCCATTCGTCCTCAATAGTGGGCGGCGGTTCCTCTTCATCGACCGCTTTCAAATCCAGCTCATTTGTTGTCCTTCCTTTTGGCGTAAGTGTCCAAATGCCTCTGACAATATTATCAATCAGCCCGTCTTTCTTCAGATTTGTGCGCGCCCATCCCAATTGCTTCTCGACTTTGCTCTCCGCAGTCTTGCCCGACTGATATGGTTCTTTAATTTGCTCATCGGTAAGTCCGAGAATGGTTACAGCTTTGTCGTTGAGTACGTTTTTACTTCCTGATCCGCCTAACTCGCGGAGGGCTTGCAAAGTAGCGTTGGCGTAATCCCGCCGACTCAGTTTCAACTGTTCTTGCTTCATCCCTACACCCCCTCAAACCACTCCCCATCGATGATCACCCGCTCGACGAGCACCTGCTCCGTGCGCACGCCCAGCCCCAGCGCCTTGAGCTTGTCGTTCAGCCCTTCGCCATCAATCAGCAAGATTTCTGGCGCGCGTTCAGCAGCCGCTTTCAACTCGGCTTCCTGCGTGAACTTGCCCGTGGTGATGAGCAGCCCCTTGTCCGCCCGCCCGACCATGACGCCGCGCCGAAAATCTTCGACTTCTGCCGAGCTGATGCGCGCGCCGCCGCGAATGCAGCGAAAAGAGACGCGGAAGGACAAGAAGCCGCCCCCGCCAAAGATGCCCAACCCTTCGATACGCTCGTTGGCGTGGTCGACTTCTATATCATGCACGCCATCGCGCTCCAGCAGGCGCAGGATGAGTCGCTGGAAAGCCTCGGCGGGCATCTGCTCGACGGTGTCGGTCAACTGGTCGCGCCAGCCCGTCAAACTGGCGATGAGCTCGGGCGTCTCTTCGGGCGGAATAGTGACGAACTGCGGGCTTGCGGTCTGGTCCATGTTGTCCTCCTGAGAATCGGGAAATGCAATTTAGTTGCGCGCCAGGCTGGTTACCAGCAGGTCAAGAGCCAGGCGCGGCGCGATACGCCCGGTCTTCATATCCTGATCGTAGCGTTGCAGGCGCTTGAGGATGGCGTCCAGTTGGCGGATGTCGAAGCGGCGAGCCTGCGTCGCCAATTTTCCCGCCACAAAGGGATGCACGCCCAGCGCGCTGGCTAGCGCGTCCCGTCCCGCGCCGCCGCCCTGATCCAGATGATCGCGGGCCATCAGCAGCAGGCGGAATTGGCGCACGAACATGCCAAAGAGCCGAAAACCGGGATCGCGCGGGTCATCGTGCAGCGACTGATGCACCAGTTCCAAGGCGCGCTTGCCCTGCCCCTCGGCCAGCGCATCCACCAGCTTGAAGATATCCGCCTCCGGCACATAGGGGCAGAGCGCAGCCACATCGCTTTCGTCTATCGGGCGCTCGCCATCGACATAGCAGACCAGCTTGTGCAGTTCGCTTTCGGCGCGCAGCAAGTCCTGATTGACGATGCTGGCGATGGCGGCGGCGGCACGCGGCGTAATCTCCTGCCCATATTCGCTTTGGGCGCGTCGGCGGAGCCAGCCCGTCAAGTCCTTCGGTTTGCTGAAATTGCGGATGTAGCCGTTGGGCATCTTTGTGGCCGCCTTGAGCACGCGGTTGCCCGGGCGCAGGGTGTCGTTTTCCACCAGCGCCAGGCGCGCGTAACTGGGCAGCTCCGGCAACTCAGCCAGGAGGCGGTCGCTCGCGGATTTGCCAGCCGCGCCAGCCGCCCGCCGCGTGATATGGCTGATCAATCCCCGCGCGATCACCAGCCGTTTGTCGGCCAGAAAGGGCAGCACCTTGGCAGCCGAGACGACTTCCGGCACGCTGGCGTCGGCGCCGTCAAACTCACTGCGATTGAGATCGCCATTTTCCCCCAGGGCGGCGCGCATCCTTTGCAGCGCCTCGTCGCGGCTGATGATGTCGTCGCCGTGAAAGATGTAGAAAGTGGGCGCGCTCATGGCGGCGTCTGCTGCGTGGAGACGCGATGTGCGATCAGCCGAGCGCCTCCCCAGGGCACTCGCCAACTATGCCGCTTTACGCCAGTCAATTGGATGCCATCCATGTCGGCAGCAGTGGTGATATGACGTTGCAGCTCGTTGCCCAGCGCCGGCGCAACCAGCAGCGTCAGCATCAGCAAGGTCATTACCGTGTTGAACCGTCGCCAGGCGCCCCGCCAGCTCTGCCCGGCAAAGCCAGCAAAACTCACCGCCGTGGCCAGGGCTCCCGCCGTAACCAGGTTGGTGCCGCAGTTGGGATGCACAGCCAGGCTGCTTTCGCCGGCCTGCATGCGCGCCAGCGCTTCCTTCACGGCGCTTTCCACCAGCTCGGTTGGCACGTCACCCAGCAGCAGGAAACCGTCGCCATCGCTGCGCCCGGACAAGCGGTAGCCCTGCCGACCCAAAACGTGAATAGTGGCGTGCTCCAAGCCATGATTGCGGCGGATGCGCAGAATGATGCGCTGCTGCAACAGGGGCGCTGCCCGTTCGGCCAACTGCTCGATCAAGGTCATGGGCTGTCCTTGCTGTGGCGGATTCTGTCCCCAAATTTAGCACAAGTCGGGGGGCTTAGCGAGGCGCTGCCCGGCGGCGAGATCATGCTATACTACGCGCATGTCGCTTGCGCAGTCCCCGCCCCACCCGCTCCTTCGCCTGCGCAGTCTCTTGCGTACGGGACCGCGACCCTTGGCGCTGCGCCTGCTGGATCAACTTGCGCGGCGTAGCACCGGCGCGCCCCTATGGCGTTTGAGCGCGGTTACCGAGCAATTGCATCTGGGCGGGCAGCACTATGCGCATGGCTACGGCAAGATGCGCGACTTTGGCATCAGCGCCATTGTCAATATGCGCGGGGAACGGTGCGATGTGGCGCATGGCATCGCTGGCGAGCGGCATTTGCAGCTGCCCACCATCGACAACACGCCGCCTTCGCAAGACGATTTGCAGCGCGGGGTCGAATTTGTGAGCGAGGAAATTGAACGCGGCGGCAAGGTCTATATTCATTGCGCGGTGGGCTGCGGGCGCGCGCCAACCATGACAGCAGCTTACCTGGTTTCGACCGGGCTCACGACAGACCAGGCGTTGCGGCGCATCAAGCAGGTGCGCCCCTTTGTGCATCTGACGCCGGGACAGCGACAGGCGCTGGATGCCTTTGCGGCTCGCTGCAACAGCGATGCCTCATGCCAAAGCTGATTATCACCGCCGACGATTGCGGATTGTCCGAGGCCAACAACCGACATGTGCTCGATTTGCACGCTGGCGGCTATCTCACCGCCGCCAGCGTGCTGACGAATTTCCCGGCGCACTGCGATGCCTTTGCCCGCTTCGACGAGTTTCCCGCGTTGGATGTCGGCGTGCATCTCAATTTGAGCGATGGCTTCCCTGTTTGCCGCGAGCAGGGTCCTCACCGAGCCTTCCTGCGCAGGGACGGACGTTTCCGCGACAAGTACAGCTTGTTCATGCGGGCGAGTTTCCTGGACAAGAGCGCGCTGGCATGGGCGCGCCGGGAACTGGACGCGCAGATGCAGCGGGGGGTGGAGGCTGACGCTAGGCTGAGGCATATCAGCACGCATCATCACTTTCAGATGATGAAGCCACTTCGGCGCATCGTGCACGATCTGGCGGTGACCTACGGCGTCGACTGGGTGCGCGGGCACAGCTTCTTCGCCGCCGTTACTTCGCGCAACTTCCTGATGCGTCCCCAGCGGCAGGGTTCGCGCAGTTTCGCCATGCCCGATTATATGACAGCCATCCAGTCGCATATGACCGGCTCGCTGGAGGAGTACTGCGCGCAGATCGCCCGGCTGGACGGCACAATAGAGTTGGTCGCGCATCCCGGTCCCGCGCATGACCCCGCCTTCCCCGCCGACATGAGTTATGGCGCCGCACCACGCTATGGGGAAACGCAGCGTCTCATCGCGGTGGTTGACAGGCTGCGCTCCCTGGGCGTCGTATAACTCCGTCGCTCCCGATTAGCGCCGTGTAGGGATGAGGCAATCAAAGCAATCGCAGCAAATTATTCTTACCACCGAGGACACAGAGTGAAGCGAGAACACAGAGAAATCTGTGCATACAAGTAGGCGGCAGCCGAAATGCCAGCCCTTTTTTGCTGCCGCAGATGTTGGATCTCGGTCAAAGCACCTCGATGTCTCGGTGTACTCACCTTGCTCGGTGAACTCGGCGGTAGAAATTCAGCCTGATTCTTTGTGATCCCGAGCGCAATCATTTTGATGCGATTGCCCTGGGCCGCGCCAGCGCTTTAATTGACAGGCGGTTCGCCTTGCCTTACAATGACGCCGTTTGACTGGTGGCAGTAACCCATGATCAGCGAAAAGACCATCGTCACCCTGGAATTGCCAAAAATCCTGTCGCAGCTAGCGGGCTATACGACCTTCGGCGCTGGCGAAGAATTCGCGCTGGAGCTCTACCCCTCCACCGAAATTGAAGAAGTGCAGCTTTGGCAACGGGAAACGGCGGAGGCGGTGGCGCTGCTGGAGGAGCGCGATCACATCAGCGTGCGCGGGGCACGGGATGTCCGCGAACCGGTCATCCGGGCGGGGCGGGGCGTCATTATCGAGCCGAGAGTTCTGCTGGATATCCGCTATACCCTGCGGCGCGGCAGCACGCTCAAACGCAGTTTGGGGCGCATGCAAGCCAGTTTTCCCCTGTTGGCTGAACTGGCCAACGAGATCGAAGAATGCCAGGCGCTGCAGAACCGCATCGAAAAAACGGTCGACGACAACGCCGAGATCAAAGACACCGCCAGCGCCCGCCTCGCCATCATCCGCCGTGACTTGAAAGTGGCTTTCGACCGTCTGCAAACCCGCCTCAACCGCATCGTCACCAACCGCGCCAACCTGGACAAGCTGCAGGAAGCCATCGTAACCATGCGCAACGGGCGTTATGTCGTGCCGCTGAAAGCCGAGCACAAAGGCAAGATCAAAGGCATCCTGCAAGATACATCCGCCTCTGGCGCCACCATTTTCATTGAACCACTGGAGACCGTCGAACTCAACAACAAGTGGCGCGAGCTGCAAGTCGCCGAAGACAAAGAGATCCACCGCATCCTGGCCGAGCTGACGGAAGACATCGCCGCCGAAAGCGAAGGCATCGTGCGCACGGTGCAGCTGCTTGGCTATCTGGATTTGACCTTCGCCAAAGCCCGCTTCGCCATGGACAAGGGCTGCGTGCAGCCGCGCCTGTCTCCGCTGGGCGCGCAAGCCTGCCTTGAGCTCAAGGGCGCGCGGCATCCTCTGTTGCAGGGGCGGGTCGTGCCACTAGATTTGAACCTGGGCTTGGACAACTGGGTGCTGGTCGTCACCGGACCCAACACCGGCGGCAAGACCGTCGCGCTGAAGACCATCGGCTTGATGGCGCTGCTGGCGCAATGCGGCTTGCACATCCCGGCGGACGAAGCGGCGCTGCCGGTCTTCCAGGGCATCTTTGCCGATATCGGCGACGAGCAGAGCATTGAGCAGTCGCTTTCGACATTTTCCTCGCACATGACCAATATCATCGACATTCTGGCGCAGGCGAATGCGCGCTCGCTGGTGATTTTGGACGAGCTTGGCGCAGGCACAGACCCCGCGGAAGGCTCCGCGCTGGCGCGGGCGCTGCTGAACAGCTTTCGCAATCGCCGCGCGACTACGCTGGCCACCACGCACCATCCCGAGCTCAAGGTCTATGCGGTCGATACGCCTGGCGTGCGCAACGCCAGCATGGAATTTGACCTCGAAACTCTACAGCCGACCTTTCGCTTGGTCGTCGGTCTGCCCGGCAAGTCCAATGCGCTGGCAATCGCCGACCGCTTGGGCTTGGACGCGTCCATCATTGATGACGCTCGCGGCATGGTGGCGACGGCGGAGCTGGCTGCTGACGACCTGCTGGACGAAATCCAGCGCACCCGCGCCGAAACGCGCCAGCAATATCAGGAAATCGATCGACTCCGCGATGAAATGGCTTTGCAGCGCGATGAATTGCAAGCCCGCCTTGACCTAATCGAAGACGAACGCCGCGATGTCATCCGCGCCGCCCGCCGTCATGCCGAAGACGACCTGGCGGATTTCAAGGGCGAACTGCGCAAGATGCGCCTGGAGCTGCGCAGCGCGGGCTTGCCTGCCGAGACGCTCAACGCCCTCAAAGCCGCCGCCGAGAAAATGGCCCGCTGGACGCAAGCGCCCCTGGACGACGCCGAAGAGGTCGAGCCGCTGGAAGATATCGACTGGTTGCCACGCATCGGCGATACCGTCTTCCTGGACACGCTGAATGCCGAAGGCGTCATCGTCGAGTTGGACGACAAGGCGGCACAGGTGCAAGTCGGCGCGCTACGCGTGCGCGCCAAATCCAGCGACATGCGCAAACGCAATCGCAGCGAAAAACGGGCGCAGGAACGCGGGCATGCGCGCCAATACGAGCCCCCCGCGCCGCAACTGCCGGAGGCCAAGTCGCCGGGCATGGAGCTGGATATCCGCGGGCAGCGGGTGGACGACGCGCTGGAGATCCTCGACCGCTATGTCAACGCCGCTTACAATGCCGGCTTGCCCTTTGGGCGCATCATCCACGGCAAAGGGACGGGACGTCTGCGGCAGGCGGTGCGCGCGCAAATGAGGGATCATGTCCTGGTCAGCAAAGTCACGCAGGGGCTGCCGAAAGAGGGTGGCGCTGGCGTCACCGTGATACACATGGTGCCCTTCTCGTGACCGACGACCGCCGTGACATGTTCCGCCGACGCTACGCCGATGGCGATACGCCTTGGGACAGCGGCATCACGCCTCCGGAGATCATGCAGATTCTCAAGGAACTGCCCGCCGGCGCTGCCCTGGATCTCGGCTGCGGCACGGGCACGGTCATGCGCGACCTGCTGGCCAGCGGCTGGCGCGTCGATGGTGTCGACTTTGTACCCGCGGCAATCGACATCGCGCGGCGAAAGCTGTCCGATTGCCAGCCCGAGCGCTGGCGTCTGTTCTGCCACGATGTCACCCGCCTGGATGACCTGCCTCAACTGCGCTCCGGTTATCATCTCATCATTGATATCGGCTGCGGGCACGGATTACAGGGCGCGGCGGCGCAAAACTACGCGCGCGGGGTCAGCAGTCGCCTAGCGACGAATGGCGCCTTCATGCTCTATGCAGCGCAGCCACGAGAAGGAGCAAGCATGGGCTGGACTCCAGCCTATGTGGAGCGGCTCTTCTGCCGGTCCTTAGGGCTGGTTTGGCGGCAAGATGGCGAAGACAGCAAGATCGGCGCGAAATCAAGTTGGTATCGGCTGGGCAAGGTGAGCGAGCCATGCTGATTCTGCGGGGGGGGGTGGGGGCAGTTCCGTAATGCCTCGCCCACGCTGGTTTTGGCCGGGTCTCGCCTTGCTGCTGCTGCTTGCCTGCTGGCTATACCTGCGCGGCTACAATGTCAGCCTGCCCTTCATTGAACATCCCGATGAACCGCACCACCTTTTGGCGGCTCAGCACACCATAGACTTTGGGCATGCGCGCGGCGTCTTCCACGAAGCCTATCCGCCGGGCATGAAGACGTTGATATATCTTTTCCTCAAACATTTGAAGCCGGTTGACGCGCACCATGGCACAATGCTGCCCGCGCTGCGTTTGTTGACGATCAGTGTTTGGATGCTGATCATTGTGATGATTGCGCTTCTGGGCAGCATGATCGCCCATCCTCTCACCGGACTGATGGCAGCAGCGATCTGGATCGTCAATCACTGGGTCGTTGAGCAAGCGCATTGGGCGCTGCCGAATGCCTATGTGACATTCTTTACCTTGCTGGCTTTGTGGCTGGCATTGGCCGCCTGTATCCAGGGGCGGCGCAGCTTCAGCACGGTGGCGGTCTACAGCATCATGCTGGCGATTGTATTCAAAACACAGGCAGCCTTCGTCGCGCCCATCGTGCTGTTTATGCCCATGCTGCAATGGCGGCGCGCCCCTGCGCAGCGTAAAGAACTCTGGCAGCAGACTCTTTTGAATTGCCTGCGCTTCGGCATCTTCCTATTCTGGCTGCTGCTCATTTATCCGACGCTGGAAGTGGACACCATCGTCTATTTCCCCGCCTCCTACAGCAGCATCGCCTTGCCATCGCTGGAATCGGCTTGGGGGAGCCTGCGCAATGTGCTGGGGCCATTCGGCCTGTTGCAGGACTGGCCGCTGGTCGTCCTATGCTGCGGGCTGCTTTGGCGCTATCGGCAACGGGTAAACGGCGTCGCCTTATTCGCGATCATATTGGCTGGCGCCGCCTGGCTGCTGGGCATGTCCATGTTTCGCGTGCAGAGCGCGCGACACTATTTCGCGGTCGGCGCCATCGTGGCCATGCTCTACGCCTGTGGGCTGACGGGCTTGCTCTTCGTCGGGCAAGAGGCGCTTTCACGATTGAGGCTGCCCTTTCTGCCAGCCCTTCTGCGCCTTGCGCTTGTGCCCTGCGCGGTACTGATTCTTATGGCAGCCCGCCTGCAATATTCTTACAACAAGGCAGATGATATTGCGCATAACTTCACCTTGCATGACCGCAGAAACGACTTGATGCTTTACATGGATACTTCCCTTGAGCCGGGCATGTACATCTCCAACTACGACAATCACAAGACCTTCAATCGCGCCTGGGGCGGCTATACGGGCTTTCACGATTTCAAATGGCATCCGCAAGATGTCCTGCTTTCGGAAAAGCCGATTGAGCACTGGCGAGAGCTCGGCGCAGAATATGGCATTGTCCCCCACTCCCTGGCGCTGGCAGACCCGAGTATCACCTATCCTGGCGAGACCGTGATCCTAAAGACCTACCCCGTCAGCGATGAATTCCGCGGCCCGGACATGGTTGTATTGCGCCTCTACCCAATGCAATATCAGCACGGTGGCAAGCTCGGACCCATTCACCTGCTGGGTTACGACCTCAGCGCCACAGCAGCCCAAGCCGGCGGCAACATCACCCTGCGCCACTATTGGCGGGCGGAAAGCGCGCCGGCAAGCACCCTGCATGTTTTCAACCACCTGCTGGACGGCGCGGGTGAGATTGTCGCGCAGGTCGATGGCATACCCCTTTTCGACAGCCGCCGCGACAGCACCGCCTGGGATGACCCCGAGGAAACCCTGCTCGGCCGCAATTTCATCCTAGGCCTGCCGGAGGAGCTGCCACCGGCGAATTACACCCTGATCAGCGGCTTTTACGATCCAGCCACAGGACAGCGTCTGCATGCCAATAATGGAGCCGATTTCATTGAAATCACCGAGATTCTTGTGCCCCCCGCGCCATAAGAGCGCTGCATCATGTGGTACAAACCGCAGGTTTGATTGGCAAAATCGCTGAGACAGCGTGGAGATCATGTTGTGAACACTCTGGACCGCATCAAGTTGGCATCGGCTGCGCAAGGTGAGCGAGTCATGCTGATTCTGCGGGGGGGGGGGGGGGGGAGTTCCGATATCCCGCCC
>DAOUKU010000073.1:0-18395 GCA_034420985.1 Anaerolineae bacterium
GCCCAGGCTGTCGGCAATCGCATGCAAGCGGAAGGCTTGACGCTGACTTCGCTGCTCGTGCGCCAGATCGAGTTCAACACCTCGTTCGCGCAGTCCATCGAAGAAAAGCAGATCGAGGAACAGAAGCTGCTGCGCGCCAAGACCGAAGCCGAGCGCGTCCAGACCGAAGCCAGCGGTCGCGCCGACGCCCTGGAGCAGGAAGCCCGCGGCCGCGCCAATGCTCGTGAGATCGAAGCCAAAGCCGAAGCCGAAGCCCTGCGCCTCATCAGCGACCAGATCGCCGCCAACCCCAACCTCATCCAGTATCTGTATGTCGCCAACCTGTCGGACAATGTCTCCTTCGCGCTGCTGCCATCCGATACGCCCTTCCTGTTCAATGTGAATGACTTCACCCAGCTCGGCGAGGACTTCCAGGCGCCGCAGGTCGACCTGAACATCGAGGGCTAGCCCCCGCCGGTTTCTCGCTGCTGAGGAGCCGCGCGACCCACCATCCATCCGCCCCTCTCCCATTGTGGGGGAGGGGTTTTGATTTCGCATAGCGAGACGAGGAACTTTGCCATGCAGATAACGCAGCCCGAGTCAGTTGGCATGAGCGGACCGCGCTTGGCGAGAGCCGATCGCTATCTGGCGCAGGAGGTGGCGGATGAGCGCTTGCCGGGCATCGTCGCTCTGGCGCAGCGGCGCGGCGAAATCGTGCATCATAGCGTCGTCGGCATGATGGATATTGAGGCGCGCCGACCCATGCAAGCCGACGCCATCTTTCGCATCTACAGCATGACCAAGCCGGTCGTCAGCCTGGCGCTGATGATGCTGCATGACGAGGGCTGGCTGCAGCTGCAGGACCCGGTCTCACGTTATCTGCCCGAATTCGGGGAGACCAAGGTCTTCAGCCACATCAGCGAGAACCAGCCGGTCTTGGTCGAGCAGGACCCGCCCATGACGATCTTTCACCTGCTGACGCATACGGCTGGCTTGAGCTATGCCGGCGATCCCTGGCATCCCGCGGACGAAGCGCTTCGCAAGTCTTGGAACAAGCACGGATTCTTCCGTCGCGATATGCCACTGGCCGAGCTCATTGCGCATCTTGCTGAGCAGCCGCTGCGCTTCCAGCCGGGCAGCAGTTGGCATTACAGCCTCGCCAGCGATGTCGTCGGCTACCTGGTGCAAGTCATCGCCGATATGCCGCTGGAGGACTTCTTGCGCGAGCGCATCTTCGCGCCGCTGGGCATGGACGACACCAGCTTCTCCGTCCCGCCGGAGAAAGTTGACCGCCTCTGCGCCATCTACGGCTCGGACGAGGCTGGCATGCCGAAGCTGATCCCGCATGGCGAGGTAGCCAATGGCGATGTGCGCCTGCCGACAAGCTGTCCATCGGGCGGCGGTGGACTGGTCTCGACCATGGCGGATTATCTGCGCTTCGCCAATATGCTGCTCAATGGCGGCGAATTGGACGGCACGCGCCTGGTCGGTCCCCTTACGATCGAGCGCATGACCGCCAATGCCGTGCCGCAGTCCATGCTGCCGCTGAAAATCGGCATTGAACGCTATGGCTACGGCTTTGGCTTGGGATTCCGCGTCATGGTCGATCCCGGGCGCGCCAATGGCTACAGCTCAAGCGGCGAGTACGGCTGGTCGGGCGTCGCCAATACCCATGTCGTCATCGACCCGCGGCAGGAGCTCATCACGCTGATGATGACGCAGATGTGGTCGGAGGAGCCGCATCGCCCGCGCTCCATTTACCCGAATCTGATTTACCAAGCCATCGACGAGCTCTAGCCTCGCCTGCGCTCTAGCCCCTCGGTCCCCCATATCAATTGGGGGAAGGTTTCGCCGAGCTTTCGCATAAGCCCAGAAACGCATACGAAGTCTTGTCTCCGCTTGTTTTAGCTCCCCTCTGGCGGTCAATGTCTACGCGGCCCCGATGATCCGGGGAGGGGCTGGGGGAGGGGTGGACCACGCTACAGCCGCACGCCCAGCTTGTCCAACACGGTCTGGATGGGCGTGAAGATGGTGGCGCGCCGCGAGCCGGCAAATAGCAGCCCTACCGCTTTCAGGCTCTCGCCCGCCACGATCAGCGCGCCCGAATCGCCACCTTGGCTCATAGGCGTGGTGATCGTTTGGCCCGCGAAGCGCGCGTTCAGATTTTCGCCATAGGACACATCCACCGTGGCGTTCATCAGGGTTACGCTGCCTTCGGTGTAGCCGGTCGTGCGTCCATGTTTGCGCACGAGCATGCCCAGGCTGGCCTTGGCGATGCCATTGGGACGACCGATTTCGGCGATGCTCTGCTGGAACAGCATCGGGTTGACCGGTCTCGCCAGCGCGGCATCTACGCTATTGGGGACAATCAGCCTTTCGGCTTGCGCTTGCGGCATGGTGACTGCTGTCAGTCGTCTGGATGAACCGCTGAGCGCGCTCAAGGCATTGCCGACGGTGGCGAAGAGTTCGACGATATCGCAGCCGCCGGGCGGGAAGAGAGGCGGCGGTTCGGCCGGTGGCGTTTCCGGCAGGGGACCGCTGCTGTTGAAGAAGCGCAGCAGTTCGAAGCGATGCAATTTCGCCACCACATCATCCGGGCGCAGGCCGTGATCGGTCGTGCCCGGCTGCAAAATGGCGTCGCCGATGGCGCCACGATTGCTGTTCGCCAGCACATGATTGTTGGACAGAATCAGCGGCTCGCCCGTATTGTTGTCGAAGACGATTGCGCCCAGGGTGCCAGCCGTGACCATGTAATGCCCGATGCTGACGCCAGCGGGGATATTGGGGCGGAAACGCTCGCGCGGGTTGAGCTGCGCCTCCAGTCGCCCAATTTCGATGACATCGGTGCGCGCGCCATTGACATCCGGCGGCACCAAGTCTTCCGCGCTAAGTGCCTCGATGGGTTTTTTCTGCTCCACCAGCACCGCCATCGCCAACTGGTCGGTGACTTGTTCGCGATAATTGCGGAAACCAATCGCCACGCCGACCACGCCGCGCCGCCGCAGCAAATCCTCCTGTGACAGGCGCTGCGCCTCCAGCAACTGATGAAATACATCCGGCGACATGAAACTTCGCTTCTCGATTTGAATACGGCAATAGTATACAGGCGAATGGAAGGCGCGGTTGAGCGGCTAGCGCGAGCCCGCCAAGTTCTTCAAGCCGCTGCCGGTTAGCCCAATGAGCACCAGGGCAGACTCGCCGATGCGACGGCGGATCTGCGGCAGGGCGGCGATGGGCACGGCGCTGGTCGCTTCGATCAGGAAACCGCGCCCGTGCATCTGCCTTTGGGCGTCCAGGATGGCTGCGTTGTCGACGCGCAGCGCCAAGCCGTCGCTGTCCGCAATTGCCCGCAAGATTTGTCGCCCGCGCACCGGCTCATCCACCAGGATACCATCCGCTACGCTCTCGCCGCGCCTGATTTGTGGAGGCGCGGCGGCGCCCGCTTCCCATGCGCGCACGATGGGGTCGACGGAGGCCGACTGCACCGCGATCATGCGTGGCAAGCGCTCTATCAAGCCCGCCGCCCGCAGCGACAGGAAGCCGCGATAGAAGCCCAGAAAGAGGCCGCCATGCCCAACGGGGACGGCCAGGGCAGTTGGCGCGCGTTTGCCCAGTTGCTCCCAGCATTCCCAGGCCGCGGTCTGCTGCCCCATTAGGAAACTAGGATTCCAGGCATGGCTGGCGTAGGTCTTTGTCTCGGCCGCAGCGTAAATTTCGGCGGGTAGATTCTCAGATTCGATGATCTTGCCGCCATAGGCGCGGATATGCGCTTTCTTGCTCTCGACGGCGCTGGCGCTGGGCACATAGATGGTGGCCGCCATGCCCGCCAATGCCGCATAGGCTGCCAGCGACGCGCCCGCATTGCCGGAGGAATTGTCCATGGCTTCACTTGCGCCAGCGCCCACCAACTGATTCAGCATCACCGCTACGCCGCGATCTTTGAAAGAACCGGTCGGGTTGAGGTATTCCAGCTTGAGGTGCAGAGGGCTGCCATCCCAGTCCAGCGGCAGGAGCGGCGTCATGCCTTCACCTAGACTGAAGCGCCGTACCACCGGCAGCATCGCGCCATATCGCCACAGCGAGAAGTCGTCATGCACGATGCGAGCGGGGTCAAACGGCGGCAAGTTCGTCCAATCCAGTACGCCGCCGCAATTTCCGCAGCGCCAGGCAGTTGCCGATGCCCCCTCGCCACATTCGCTGCAAGCTATCCGCGCCATAGCCTCTTCCTTGTCCAAATCGACCGCTGGCATTCTATCACAGGCTCGCGCCGAGGCTTGAAGGTGGGTCGCCCTGCCCCTAAAGC
Source organism: Anaerolineae bacterium (assembly GCA_034420985.1). GTDB lineage: Bacteria > Chloroflexota > Anaerolineae > Aggregatilineales > Phototrophicaceae > UBA6055. The sequence goes on from DAOUKU010000073.1 coordinate 4,283, forward strand.
GTGCCTTCTCGGCACTCTCTGTGGTTCAACTCTTTATAGGTCCTGCTTCTATGCTAGACTCTTCGTGACTCGCCAACCATGTGACATACAGTGGCAGATGAGCCTTCGCGACCGCTTCGACAGACCCCTGCGCGACCTGCGCATCTCAGTGACGGACCGCTGCAACTTTCGCTGTCCCTATTGCATGCCGGCCGAGATATTCGGCGAGCGTTACCGTTTTTTGCCCAAGCCGCAGCTGCTGACCTTTGAGGAGATCGCCCGCCTGACTGGCATCATCGTCAGGCTAGGCGCGGTGAAGATTCGTCTCACCGGCGGTGAACCTCTGCTGCGCCAAGAGATAGAGCGGCTGGTGGCCATGCTGGCGGGTATTGACGGCGTACATGACCTGGCCATGACCACCAACGCCTTCCTGCTGCCACAAAAGATTGACGCGCTGAAAGCGGCCGGGCTCAAGCGCCTGACCATCAGCCTGGACACGTTGGACGACGCCATTTTCCGCGAGATGAATGGCGGGCGCTCCGGCGTTGACAAGGTGCTGGCTGGTATTGAAGTCGCCGAAAAAGCTGGATTCACGCCGCTGAAGATCAATGCCGTCGTACAGCGCGGCGTCAATGACCATACGCTGGTCGAGTTGGCGCGCTTCTTCAAAGAACGCGGGCATATCCTGCGCTTCATCGAATACATGGATGTCGGCAACCGCAACGGTTGGCGCATGGACCAAGTGCTGCCCTCCCGCCAGGTCGTGGAGCGCATCCATGCTGAGATGCCGCTGCAGCCCGCGCCGGGCAATTATTACGGCGAAGTGGCGCAGCGCTGGCAATATCAGGACGGGGAGGGCGAAATCGGGCTGATCAGCTCGGTAACGCAGCCTTTCTGCGGCGCTTGCACGCGCATGCGTCTGTCGCCGGAGGGGCAGATTTTCACCTGTCTCTTTGGTGCGCATGGGACCAGCCTGCGCGATCCACTGCGCGAAGGCGCCAGCGATGACGACCTGGAAGCCATCATCCGCGGCACTTGGAATGACCGCAGCGATCGCTATTCCGAAATCCGCAGTTCGCTGACCGACGACGCTCGCGAAGAACGCCAAAAAGTGGAGATGTATCACATCGGCGGCTAGGGGCGCAGGCTTGTCGCGGGATGCGAATGTGGTAAGCTCCACCCGTTAGCACGACAGACTGAGCGAGCGAGGGGCAGGCATGACAAACGCAGACTTTGACCTCACCGGGCAGACAGCGCTGATCACTGGCGGTGGCAGAGGCATCGGTTTGGCGACTGCGCGCCGTTTGGCTGCCGCTGGCGCGGATGTCATCATCGCTGAGTATATGGTCGAAAATGGACGCGCCGCCGCCGCCGAAATCGGAGGGATGGGTCGCAAGTCGCTATTCATCGAGGTAGATGTGCGCGACTCAGGCAGCGTCAACCGCATGGCCGATATCGCGCTGGAAAACTTCGCGCAGATCGACATTTTGGTCTGCAACGCCGGCATCGCCCAAGCTGTCCCCGCCGAGGAATGCAGCGATGAAGACTGGCTGAACATGATGGCGGTCAACCTGAATGGCGTGTTTTATTGCTGCCGCGCGATAGGCAGGCACATGCTGGAGCGGGGCAGCGGCAGCATCGTCAATACGGCGTCTATGTCCGGCATGATTTCCAATACACCGCAGCCGCAAGCCCATTACAACGCGGCGAAAGCGGGCGTCATCCTGCTGACCAAGTCGCTGGCGGGTGAATGGGCGGATCGGGGCTTGCGCGTCAACTGCGTCTCACCGGGCTACATCGGCACGGACATGACCGCGGCTGGCATGAGCAACGAAGAATGGTACGCCAAGTGGCTACTGATGACGCCGCAGAATCGCGTAGGCGCGCCGGAAGATGTGGCGGCAGCCATCTATTACCTGGCCTCGCCGGCTGCCAAATACACTACCGGCACGAATCTGGTCGTAGACGGCGGTTATACCAGTTGGTAGCTATAGCGGTTCGGGGCAGGGCGAACTCAAGTTAAACAGCTTGACCACATCGTTGCGTACCCAGCCAATGGGCGAGGAGTCGCTGTCGCTGGAACGCACATAATACCAGGCATTGCCTGCTGGGTTGCGCTCGTCGCGGCGCACGGCGATGACATCCAGTTCGGTCCCGGGCGGCAACAACAAGATCGAGCGGCTGCTGGTGGTTGGGCGGAAGCGGACATTTTTGGCTTCCTCATCGGCATTATAAACACGGCAAAGTACGGAAGGCGTTGGCGTCTGGGTAGGCGTGTCGGTAGCAGTCGGTGTGATGGTGGCTGTCGGCGTGATGGTGGGCGTGGGCGTGTCGGTGGGCGTGTCGGTGGGCGTATAAGTGTCTGTCGGCAGCGGTGTGACGGTCGGCGTGTCGGTGGCGGTCGGCGTGTGGGTTTCGGTTGGCGTGGGCGAGGGCGTGAAGGTCCGTGTCGGCGTGTTCGTGATGGTAGGCGTCAAGGTGATGGTCGGCGTCGGCGTGTTGGTAGGGAAGATGATAGGCTCCCAGATATCTTGCGTAAAAGCAATTCCCGCCGCGCTAGCCACACCGATAAGTATGAGCAGCAGGCAGCCCACGGAGCGCCCGCGATTGCGCCGCCCGCGGATGACGCCCTCAATGCGAGAGAGATCTCCGCGCCGCCCCAGGATGCGGAAAGGCTCGTCGCGCATGATATCCAGCCAGGATTGCGCCTCCCGCATGTCGCCGTTTTGCAGCGCCTCGTCCGCCCGTTCCAGATAGCGCAAAAACAAGTCATTGACGGTACTGCGGTAGCGTTCGTCCTGCGCGAATTCGCCAACCATTTCGGCCAGCATCTGCCGTGCCTGCGCCAATTCCGGATCGAAGTTCTGTGATACCAAGGCCTGCGCTCTTCGCAGCGCCTGTTGAGCGCGCGCCACCTCCGCCTGGCCATTGCGCGCTCGCATCAGCAGCTCGGCGAATCCGCTGTCGCTGGGGTCAAGTTCCAAGCCCATTTCCAAGGCTTTGACCGCGCTGTTCATCAGCAGGATGCGCTCGTCCAGGGTGTTGGCTTCTTTGGCGTGGTTGAGCTGCAACTGCGCCTGGTCCGTAACTTGTCCGCGGATGCCGGCCAACTTGCCATCAATTTCCTGCTGCAACTGCGAAAGGCGCTGGCTATTGGGCAGCAGTTGGCGCGCCTGGGATAGCAGCGTGCGGATTTGGGTGACCTGTGCCACTTGTTCGTCCAGCGTGCCGCTGATGGTGTTCATGTTCAGCGTGATCTGGTCGTAATCGCGCTGGATGCGGCGGATATTCTCCTGGCGTTCTTCGGCTTGCGGGTCGTTGGGCACGACTCGCAGCGCGCCTTCGTATTTTCGCAGCGCCTCCGACCAGTTGTCGTTGGCCATCAGGCGATCGCCATCATTCAGCAATTCGCGAGCCAGCGCCAAATCCTGGATATCCAGCAGCGCCTGCTCGACATCTTTCCAGCTGAGGATGCCGTCGCGTTCCGCTAGTTCGCGGGCTTCGCGATAGAGACCGGTGGCTTGCTCGTAATTGCCAGCGCGGACCAGGGAATTGGCGCGGTTGTAGGCGACGCGCGCTTCAAAGGGGATGCGGTGGTCGGGCACGATGCCGCGGATGAGGTTGTCTTCCGACTTTTCGCGGTATTCCAGCGCGGTGGCATGGTCCGGGTTCAGCGCCAGGATGCGGTTGGCTGTGTCAATGGTCTGCTGATATTCGCCGGAGTAATAACTTTCGGTCAGGCGCGGCAGCAGGTCATCAACGCTTTCGCCGCCGGAGCGTGGCGCAGGATCACTGGTGACCGAACGGGCTGGCATGTCGGCTGGCGGGGCTTCGCTGCTGCGCTGGGATGCGGGCTGCGGAGGCTGGCTGGGCACTGGCGTTGGCTCTTGCCACACATCGTGCCGCGCGAAGAGGTCCTGTACGCGCTGTTTGGCTTGGGCGTTGTGGGCGCCGGCTTGTTGCAACAGACTAATGACATCGGCATTGGCGGCGTCAATCCGCAGCGCGTCCGCCAGGATATCAATCGCTTCGTCAATGTCGTCGTCGTCGCCAGCGATTTCAATGCGGATGCGCGCGCGCCGCAACAAACCCCGCAATGCCGCGATGTTCGGGCGCCTGGACTGGCTCTGCAGATCAGCGATTTCCGCAAAGAGAGCTTGCGCCTTTTGCTCCAGGGGCGTGTTTTTCGCCTCGGTGAGGAGGTCTCGCGCTTCTTGCTGCAAATCGGCGAGGGTCTGCGGATCAGTAGCGGCTTGGACGCGCCCTCGCAATTCGTCAATTGCTCGCTGCAATTCCTGCATGGATGGCATTCCTATGCTGGCGTCCTGTGTCCGCGCGACTTGCGCCGGGACGCTCGTGGTAGGCCGATTCCGATACGCGCCGTACCACTCAGAAGGATTGTATGCTAGAGTTTGAGCGCGACCAAATTATGGCAGCGGTCATCGCCTAATGGCTACATTTCAGCACATCGTACCCAGATACAAGCTGATCTTATTCTACAATATCCGAGTCGACAGGCAAGAACAATATTACCGCTTCATGCTCAGCAGCTTCGTGCCAGCCGTGCAAAAAGTGGGCGTCTTCATGCACATGGCCTGGCATATCGCCTACGGCGAACACCCAATGCGCAAGATCGAATTCGTCACCGAAAGCCCCGATACTTTGCGTAGCCTGTTTCTCAGCGACGAATGGGAAGAGCTGGAAGACAAGCTCATGCGCTATGTCTCCGATTACGAACGCAAGGTCGTCGAATATCGCGATGGCTTCCAGCTTTAGCGCCAAGCCCCGCCACTTGCAAATTGCCGCGCGCGACTTAGAATGAACCTCCCCGCAAGAATAGGTTAGCGAGCGAGGCGACATGGGCATTGATATCCGCGAATTGCTGCCTTTTATCGCTGACTGGCCGGAGTTTGCGCAGCGCGTTGTCATCGACCTCTTCCCCTTTGCGGTGGCCGCTGTGATGATTGTGCTGCTGCGCTGGCTTTTGACCTGGCTGCTGCTGAAGCCTTTGCGTCTGCTGGCCAGTCGCAGCCAGAACCGACTCGATGACGACCTGTTGGACGCCTGCATCTCGCCCTTGCGGATTGGCGTGGTCGGCTTCTCGCTGATTTTGGTCACAGTGATATTCACCTTCGACGCGCAAGTGGTGCAGATTGCGCAGGCGGCTGGGCGTTCGCTATTGATCGTGGCTTTCTTCTTTGCCATCGTGCGCGCTTTTGAGGTCGTGTCGTTGCAGCCAACCGCCTTCCACCGGCTGACCGGCTTGACGATACCCGAGCGGCTGCTGCCCTTTTTGAATACCTTGGTGAAATTTCTGATTTTGGCTTTGGGCGCGATATTTGTGCTGCAAGAATTGCAATTCGATGTCGCCGCCTTGATCGCCTCGCTGGGCGTAGTGGGCATTGGCATATCGTTGGCATCGCAAGACACCGTGGGCAATATGTTTGGCTTCGCGGCGATCGTGTCGGACAATCCCTTTAAGGTGGGCGACTTCATCCGCACGCCGACGGTGACCGGCATTGTCGAGGCGGTGGGGGTGCGCGCGACGCGCGTGCGCCAGTTGGATCAAGCGCTGGTTACGGTGCCCAACAACCTGCTGACAAACGCCGTGGTCGTCAATCTGTCGCGCATGGAAAAGCGCCGCCTTGACCTGACCTTGTCCTTCACCTACAGCACGACATCGCAGCAGATGCGCGCGCTGCTAGACGGAATCCGCGAACTGCTGCAGAACCAAGATGATATCGACGCCGACTCCGTCATGGCGCATTTTGTGGATATGAGCGCTAGCTCGCTGGATGTGCGCGTGATCTGCCAGGTATTGAACCCGGATTTCCGCCAATTCACGGCGCGAAAGGAAGCGCTCTTGCTGGAGATCATGGGCATCGCCGAAGGGCTGGGCGCGGAGTTCGCCTTCCCCAGCCAGTCGCTGTATATCGAGTCGCTACCGGAGCAGTCGGCTGTCGAAGAGTCGAATACAGACGAACCATGACTGCCAAAGCGAGCGCGCTGATGGCTGCGCTGCAATTCACCCCCGCAGATTTGGAAGCCAACCGGCAGGGAAAGCTCAGCGCGGCGCAGGCGGCGCGCATCAAGTCCATGCGGCGGCGGCAGTTGCTGATGGCGGCGGCGCTCTTCGGCTTCTTCGTCATCGGCGCGACCATCTGCCTTTATGCCGGGCAGGGCAGCGACAATGTCTTGCTCATTGGCGCGGGCGGCGCGCTGCTGGTCATGAATGCGCTGCTGGTCGGCTTCGCAGGGCGGGGCAGCATGCGCGTGGGCGGGGATTTGCGGGCGGGCGGCGTCGAGGCGCTTTCGGGTGAAGTGCTGCGGGTGCTGCGGCGCAGTCGGCAGGGCGATAGTTATCTGTTGCGCGTCAATGGAATAGACCTGCGCGTGACCAAAGACACCTTTCTCGGCTTCCGGCACGAATGCCCCTACCGCATTTATCGGGCGCGCCATTCGCGCATATTGCTGTCCGCGGAAGCGCTGTGATGACCAATCTGCGCGCCTGGAGGCAGCGAATCGCCGGCTGGCGCTACCAGCCATGGCTGGCAGCGCTTGGCTATCTGCTGCTGGCGCTATACTTGGTCGCGCCGATTCACGTTTCGTTCTCGACTCGCTTCCTAGGCGGGCAGACCAGCGATGTCTACGAGGTGGCGCGGCATATCTGGTGGACCAAGACCGCGCTGCAGACCGGCGCGGACATCTTCCAACACTCCCTGCTGGGCTATCCGGATGGTTTCCCGGCTGTGCAGTTGTGGGCGCATCCGCTGCAGTTCTTCCCGATGTGGCTGTTTGCCTTCGCGCTGCCGCTGCCGGCTGCTTACAACCTTGGCATCGTGCTTACGTTGTCGCTGAATGGTTTATCTATGTATGCGCTGGCGCGGCGGCAAATCCCCACGGACTTGCGCTGGCCGGCTGTCTTCGCTGGCGTGGTCTATATGACCTTCCCGATAATGAAGGGACATCTGTTTGACGGGCATGCGGGCCTCTTGGCGCAGTGGTCCCTGCCGCTATTTATTCTCTGGCTGTTTGACTACGCCGAACGTGGCGGAAAGCGCCGCTTCGTAATCGGGGCGCTGTTGTTCGTCCTAGCATGCTTGGGTAACAGCTTGCAGGTCATCTATGCCATGATGCCGCTTACGGTCGGGTTCTGCGGGGCGCGCCTGCTGCGACGAGATCAAGTGGGCGCGGCGCGGACGCTGGCAATGTGCGTGGCCGGATGCGCTCTGCTTTCGCTCTTCTTGGCGCCCGCTATAGGCAGTGTGCTGAGCAACTCGGATTTCGTCGGGGCGGGCGATCATACGCGCTACAGCATTGACTTGCTGGGTGTGGCGTCGCCGTCTTTCGGCAACCCATTCTGGAGCGATATCGCCAGGCACTCCAGGCAGGTCTTGGGGACGAATCTGGGCGAGGGATACAGCTACATAGGCGTCGTCGGCGGGCTGCTGGCGCTGTTGGGCATCGTCAACGGGCGTGGGGCGCGCTGGTGGCTGCTGGTCGCGCTGGGCGCGTGGCTGCTGGCATTGGGACCACTGCTCAAGATACATGATCAGGTAGTGTCGACGCCTATCGCCGGCTATGAGACGGTTGTGCCGCTGCCCTTCGCCATGTTCATTGGTCTGCCCTTGTTTGAGTTCGCGCACGCGCCGGGTCGTTTTATGTTTCTGTTCGCCGCCATGTTCGCTATGATGGCAGGTTATGGCATGAACGCGCTCTGGTCGAGCCGCCTGCTGCGGCGGCGCAGCCAAATCACGCGGGCAGTCGCTGCCATTGCGCTGGCGCTGCTGCTCGTGGAGGACTACAGGCTCTTCCCGGACTTCCCCAGTGTAGCGGCCGACTTGCCGCCGCAGATCCACGCGCTGAGCAGCCGCCACGATGTGCGCGCCATCTACAACGCGCCGCATGAGGATCTGTTGGTCGCCAAAGCAGCGCTGTACCTCCAGACGGCGCACGGCAAACCCTTGATCGCCGGGCACGATGCCCGCGTGACGCCTGTGGATCGGGCGCGGCTGGCGCTGCTGGCCAGTTTTGAGCCTGGGCTGCTGTGGGAAGCGGGCGCGGATATTGTCATCGTGCACAAAGGCAGCAATGTGGCTGCGCGGCAACTGGCGGAGTTGCGCCGGCGCGCGCGTCAACAGCTAGGCGCGCCCATCTATGATGATCAGCGCTTCACCGTCTATGAGACGCCCTTTTCACGCGATACGCCGCCCGTGCTGCAAGCCACGCGAGCGGATGAAAACGCGCATATCACCTACATCTATAAGGCGCAGCCCGGCTGGCTGGAATTCAACGCCACCTTGGAGGCCGTCAATCGACGGGTCAATCTGTCACTGAATGGCACATTGCTGGACTCGCTGGATGTCAATGGCGAGATTCCGGTGTCGCTGCCCCTGCCTATTGCCAGGCGCGGTTACCAGCGCTTTGCCATCGAATTGGACCCGCCCTGTCCAGCGCCTATTGCCTCGTCACTGCTGCGCTGCCGCGGCCTTGCTGTTGAGTTGCTAGGTGACGTCCGCGTGCTTTCCAGCGGCGCGATCTACGATCCAGCCCGCCTGGAAGACGGCATCGTGCTGGCCGGTTACTACCTGCCCGAGCAAGCCGATGAGGAGCTGGCGATCCGCTTTTGGTGGCGTTTCGAAAGCCCGCGCTCGACTAACGATGTGCGCTTTGTGCATCTGCTGGATGCCGGGGGCCGTCCCGTGCCCAACCGCCAAAATGACAGCGCGCTGGGCGTTATGGACGCGGGGGATGAATTGACCGAGACCGTGCGCTTCGACACGCGCGGGCTGCCGGCGGGCGAGTATCGCGTACTGACGGGCTGGTACGGGCTGCCGGACGCTATCCGCTATGATGTGCTGACCAATGTGCCCGGTGCGCAGAATGATACGATTGTGCTGGGGACGGTGCAGATCGGCGACTGAAATTTCGTAGTGCGCTTGGGCTTAGCGTTCCGCGATGTTCTGATGGATCTGATCAACCAGATTGCCCAAGCCCGGTCCTGTGGATAAGCGTCGGCTGGTTTCCAGTTTCTCGGCGCGGAGTTTTTGCTGGCGCGCTGCTTCTTGTGGATTTGCGCGTGCTTGTCGAATGGCTTGGCGATGGACCTGCATGCGCAGAGCCAGCAATAAGCCCACGCTCGCGCCGATTATAGCGCCCGCCAGCGCTGAGTCGGCGCGGTAGTCGCCCGTGAAGTAGCCGACCGCCGCGCCAACCAGCGCTGCCAAGCTCATGAACGCTAGTGCAGACAGCCAGCCATTCATTGTGGTTCTCCTTGCGTCGTCGCGTCGAAGCCCGCGTGCATTCTATAGCTCCGCCAGCAGTTCTTCAAGGCGCGCCAGGCGCTGCGCGTAGGTATGCTGCTTTCGCACATGCGCCCGCGCCGCCGCCGCCATCTGCTGCCGCTCGGCGTCGTTATCCAGATAATGCCGCACCTTCTCGCGCAAGTCGTCGTGATCGCGAAAGGTCACGAGATGCTCGCCGATGCTGAACCATTCGCTGATGCCCGGTCGGTCGTCGACAATCTGAAACGCGCCGACAGCCGCCGCTTCGAAGAGCCGCATATTGCCGCCGTAGCGCATGAAGTTGCCATGTACATTGATGCTGATTTTGACCGACGACAGCACCTGCAACATCCGCGCTCCCATGGCGCTCCCGCGATAATGCGCCTGCAGCGAAGATGGCACTTCGTGCATGCTCCAGACGCCCAAGTCGAAGTCGCGCAGGCTTTCCAGCGCCCCGACGCGCTCGCTATACAGATTTGGCGGCAGCAGCGTGCCCACGAAGCCGACATCGCAGAGGGTTTCGCACGGCACATCGGTGACGGGCTGCGGCACATGCAGCGCGGGGTCGACCGCCACATAGGGCAGGCACTCCATGTGCCGCGCCCCCAACTCTTGCCATTGCACACCATGATAATAGTCGTTGACCAGTACCAGGTCGTAGAGTCGCGCGGCCGCGCGCTCGTTGGCATTCGAGAATACGATTGGCGAGACGCCGGTCACATAAATCAGCTTGCAGCCATGCGCGCGCTTCAGGCGCGCCAGAGTTTCCGGGAAGATCTCGCGGTTGTCGCCTGAGAGCCAGAGGATGTCGGGCTGAAAATCGGCAGCTTGCCGCAGCAGCAGGTCATTGCGCCGCCGCAATCCCGGTTGGACTGTCGGCGGTATGCGCTGGCTCAGCGCCTCGACAACTCGGCTCGGTGTCCAGGCAGCGCGGAACTTTGCCTGCTGCATACGGGCGATGTCCCGCGAGCCGAATCCGGGCAAATTACGAAAGAAGACATCCAACTCGTAGCCAGCCGCGCGGAAGGCTCGCTCCCAGCCGTGCTGCCCCATGCTGCGGGGGAAGAGCGGCGCTGGCTCGTCAGCGGGTGCATTGGCGATATCTTGCAACAATTGCTGCGGGTGATGCAGCGAAGCGATAAAGAGTACGCGCCTGGACATGTATAGGAAATCGCCGCCGCGGGTCGATGCTGCCGGCTAGATATCTTTGAGGTCAAGCAGTAGCAGCGGCTCTTCGATCAAGCCGCGCAGGTGATTCAGGAAGGCCGCCCCTTCCGCGCCGTTGCTGACGCGATGGTCGACGCTCAGGGTCATGTGCATGCGCGTGCCCACGCCCAGCGAGCCGTCCGCCAACACAACCGGCACCCTCTGCGCCGAGGACACCGCCAGGATGCCCGCTTCCGGCGCGGCGATAATGGCGGAGAAGTCCTTGATGTTGTAGGGACCCATGTTGCTGATGGTGAAGGTGGCGCCGCGGATGTCGTCTGGTTTGATTTTGCCGGCGCGAGCTCGTTCATACATGGCTTTGTTGGCGTTTGCCAGGTCGCTGAGGCTGCGTTTGTCGGCATCGTGACAGACCACATTGACCAAGCCGTTTTCTGGTAGCGAAACCGCCACGCCGATATTGACGCGCAGATGCCGCACGAAACGGTCGCCATAATAATGACTGTTGAGGTTGGGGAACTCGCGCAGGGTCAGTGCCAGCGCTTTGATCAGCATGTCATTGACGCTGACTTTGATGCCGCGCTCCGCTAGAACCGCATTGATTGACTTGCGCAAAGCCAGCAGCGGTTCGACATCGGCTTCAATGGTGATATAGAAGTGCGGCGTATTGCTCTTGCTGCGCACGGTGCCGTCGGCGATGGCGCGGCGCATGCGGCTCAGCGGGATGATCTCGACATCAGCCTCCGGCAATTTGCCCCAGGTGGCTTGTCCGGCTGCGGCTGGGGGCGCTGGGGGCAGGTCCGGCAAACTTGGCGGCGCAGCCCAATTTTCCAGGTCGGCTTTGACGATGCGCCCGCCCGGTCCGCTGCCCTGCACGCGGCTGAGGTCAATGCCTTTGTCGGCGGCGATGCGCTTTGCCAACGGGGATGCCTTGATGCGCCCGTCCGCTGTCATGGCGGCGCCATTCGTGGCGGCAGCGGCGGGAGTGCTCGGCTCGGAGTCTGGCTCCGCTGCGGCTGGCGCTGCCTCGACCGGCGCGGATTCTTCGCCTGGCGCGCCAATCACAGCGATGACTTCGCCTTCGCCCAATTCGTCGCCCGGTTGCGCGCGCAGTTCCAGCAATTCGCCAGCGCTGCCCGCTTCCACTTCGACGGTGGCTTTGTCGGCTTCAAATTCGGCGATGATATCGCCGGCGCTGACCTGTTCGCCGACATCTTTCAGCCAGTTGATCAGCAACCCATCCATGGTCAGTACGACTTCGTGCGCCATTTACAGGATCTCCTTGACCGCGTCGACCACTTTCTGCGCGTTGGGCAGCGCCAGCAGCTCGATTTCTTTGGAATAGGGCAGGGGCACATCTTCGGCCGCCACCCGCTTGATTGGCGCGTCCATATAATCAAACATGTGTTCTTGCAGCAGGGCGGCGATCTCGCTGCCGAAGCTGTACATGGGCAGGGACTCTTCCACGATGACGCAGCGGTTGGTCTTTTTGAAGCTGTCGTAGACAAGCCCCATATCCAGTGGACGCAGCCAGCGCAGGTCGACGACTTCGGCATGCACGCCATCTCGCTCCAGCATGCGCGCCGCCTGCAGCGACCAATCTACGCCGCGCGCGTAAGCCACCAGGGTTACATGCTCGCCCTCGCGCTTGATATCGCCCTTGCCGATGGGCACGAGATAATCCTGATCTTCGTCATCCGGCAGCGGGCCGGGCTTGGGATAGAGGGCGATGCTCTCCGTGAAAAGTACGGGGTTGTCGTCGCGGATGGAAGTTTTGAGCATGCCATAGGCATCCATTGAGTTGGACGGGCAGCCAACATAGATGCCGGGGAAGTGAGCGAAGATGGGCTCCGGCGCGTGCGAGTGCGAGGCGGTGGCTTGGTTGCCCCAGCCGCTGGCCGCACGGTAAACCAATGGTGCTTTGAACATGCCATCGAAGAAGTAGCGCACCTTGGCCGCGTGGTTGGCAATGGCATCCAGCGCCAGGAAGGCGAAGTTGATGGTCATGAACTCGGCGACAGGTCGCAAGCCAGCCAATGCCGCGCCAACCGCCACGCCGCCGATAGCCATTTCGCTGATGGGCGTATCCCGCACACGCCGCTCGCCAAATTCTTCCAGGAAGCCGCGCGTAACCCGGTGCGTACCCTGCCAGTAGGCGACTTCTTCACCCATGACAAAGACGGATTCGTCGCGGTGCATCTCCTCGCGTAGCGCCTTGCGGATCGCCTCCCGCATGGCGACATTTCTAACTGCCATATCGTGTCCTTATTCCCGTCAGTCGATGCCAGCGCCCAGGCTTGCCGCTGTCTTGTAGACCATGTCGGAGCCGACATAAGTATTGCGCAAGAGCTCGTCGCGGCTGCGCGGCAGTTCGCTGGCTTCAGCATATTCGACCGCCTCTGCGACAATGCGGGTAGCCGACTCTTCATGCGCTTTCAAGATCTCGCCGACATCGCCGTACTGGCTGCAGATATGGTCGCGCAGAATCTTGATGGGCTCGCGCTCATCCATCCATTGGCGCAGTTCCACGGACATATCTTCGCGCGCGTCATATTGCTTGTCGGATACGCCGTGCCCGCGATAGCGGTAAGTTACATGCTCGATGACGGCGGGACCATGCTCGCGAGCGTGCGCTACCGCCTTGGCTGCTACTTTGTACACAGCCAGGGCATCCTGGGCATCGACGCGCCCGAAACTCTTGATACCATAAGCTTCGGCTTTGCGATGTAGCTCAATTTGTCCGCTGGCGCGCTCCACTTCCGTGCCCATGCCGTAGCCGTTGTTCTCGATGATCCAGATGACGGGCAAATCCCAGATGGCGCTCATATTCAGCGATTCGTGAAAGTAGCCGTTGTTGGTCGCGCCGTCACCGACATAAGTCATGGTGACATCGTCTTTGCCGCGATACCGCGACTCCAGGGCGATGCCCGCCGCCAGGGGCAGGTGTCCGCCGACGATGGCGTAGCCACCCCAAAAGTTGTGGTCTTTGGAGGCCAGGTGCATGGAGCCGCCCTTGCCGCCGCTGCTGCCGGTTTTCTTGCCCATCATCTCGGCCATGACGGCATTGGCGTCCATGCCCAATATCAGCGCGATGCCATGATCGCGGTAGGCGGTGATGACATGGTCGCTTTTGCGCAGCGCCGCCATACTGCCCACGCCGCTGGCTTCGTGACCGCTGTACAGATGCAGGTAGACGCCGGTGATGCGCTTCTGCTCATAGAGCTGGTGGCAGGTTTCTTCAAACTCGCGTATCAGCACCATTTGCCGATACCAATCGAGGAGCATGTCCTTGGAGGGCGAGGGCATGGAGTTTCCTTCGCGCGTTGCTGTGTCGGTCAGTATTCGCGGAAGTATACCACAAGACACGCGCGCGTTTACAGGGCATGTGCGGAGGCGGCGTTGATCACCTTGACAAGGCGGGCGTGCTGGCATATAGATCAAATGTACCGTTTCGCTGATGCCTGTGGGCTATATGTCGCAACCAACGCTCCCGAAATTCCAGCGCGCCAAGCCTTTCGTGAAATGGGCGGGTGGCAAACGAAGCCTCCTGCCCGAGCTGTTGTCGCGCCTGCCAGCCGAGTTCAACAACTACTACGAGCCCTTCGCAGGCGGCGGGGCGATGTTATTTGCTGTGATGCGTAACAACACGAAAGATTCTGGGGGGGGGGGGGGGAAGTTGTGCCCTC
>DAOUKU010000074.1:0-55445 GCA_034420985.1 Anaerolineae bacterium
AGACAAATGAACAGCATCATCAGATCGGGCAGGGTTGGCACGAAGTGACTGCATCCCTGATAGCCATGAACGCGGCGTATCAAGCCCAGGTTTTCGAGCTTCTCGACCATGCGGTAGACCGTCGCCCGGCCGGTTTTCGGGCGCGACTGACGGGCGATTTCCCAAGCCTGCTCGGCGCTGAGCGGATACTCGCTGTGCGCGAAGATATCGATCAAGGTCTCCTGCACTGAAGTGACACGCAAGCCGCTCTTGTCGAGCGCGGTCAGCCAGTCTTCGGGATTGATCGTTTTGCCGGGCATGAGACATCCAATCCTTGCGTTTCCAAATTGAGACTATGCGTCACGCAGGCCACACTATTGATACCAGGTATCAATAAGCTCTGCAAGTGGGAAATCTGAAACGAGTACAAGGGAATGAGAAATTCACCCTTGCGCGCACTAATTGAGACTATGTATCATTTATACGCTTATTGATACAAAGTCTCAATAAGTAACAAATTCACGATAACCGAAGGAGATGAACCCATGAAACAAGCTCTGGTGTGTGCCGCGCTGCTCTTGACGCTTCCATTCACATTAATCGCCAATGCGCAAGACGCCAGCGCCTTCCCCATCACGATTGAAAACTGCGGCTTCGTGGCGAACTTTGACGCGCCGCCAGAAAGCGCCGTAACCATGAATCAAGGCGCCACCGAAATCATGCTGGCGCTGGCTCTCGAAGATCAAATGACGGGAACAGCTTATCTCGACGATGCCATCCGACCCGAGTTTGCGGATGCTTATGAGAGCATTCCCGTCCTGTCTGATACCTACCCGTCGCAGGAAGTGTTGTTCGGCGCCGACCCGGATTTTGTCTATGGCTCGTATAGCAGCGCCTTTGGCGAGGCGGCGGCCGGACCGCGCGAGCAGCTTGCAGAACTCAGCATCGGTTCCTATGTGTCACCAATGGCCTGCGCGGATCGCTCGCTGCGGCCGGAAATCGTCACTATAGAGGATGTCTATGGTGAACTCCGCGATATTGGAGCCATCTTCGGCGTTGCCGACCGCGCCGAAGCATTGATCGCGGAACTTCAGGCGCAATTGGACGACATCAGCGCGGTTCTGGAAGACGTGGAAGAAACGGTGTCGCTGTTCTGGTTCGACAGCGGCGGCGATGATGTGTACGCTGGTGCCTGCTGTGGCGCGCCGGGCATGATCATGGACTTGCTCGCTGCGGAGAACATATTCGAGGATGCGCAAGGCTCCTGGGCGACGGTGAGCTGGGAGGAAGTCGTTGCCCGCGATGCCGATGCTATCGTAGTCGTAAATGCCGATTGGGATACCGCCGAATCAAAGATCGAAACGCTGACAACAAACCCGGCTTACGCGGATATGACCGCCGTGCAAAACGAAAACTGGGTGCTGATCGACTTCAGCTATACCACGCCGAACATCCGCAACGTCGAAGCCGTCCGCATCATTGCCGAGTTCCTCTATCCCGAGCTTTTCGCGGAGAGTGACGCGACAGAAACCGAGCAAGCCGAAGCGGATGACTAAGTCCGAGGCAGTGTTGCCGGGGCGGCGGTCGCTCGGGACTACCGCCCCGAGCAAGCGCAAGCTACCCCCGGAGCGTAATGCCGCCCGCGCGCGCCTGCTCGTCGCTGTATTTGCGCCGCTTATCCTGCTGTCGATCACACTAGCGGTGATTATCGGGCCCGTGGAAATCGCCCCGCTCACCGTCTGGGAAATTGTCTTCGAGAAACTGACCGGCACAGAGGGCGACTGGTCCAATGCGCAAGCCAATATCGTCTGGCTGATCCGTTTCCCGCGGACTTTATTGGCGGCTGTGGTCGGCGCTGGGTTGGCAGTAATCGGCGTTGTGATGCAGGCTGTCACCCGCAATCCACTGGCTGACCCGTTCTTGTTGGGGATTTCGTCCGGGGCGGCTTTGGGCGCTGTTTCCGTACTGCTAATTGGCGTCTTTGCCGGATTGGGAATTTATGCCCTGTCGTTCGGCGCATTTCTTGGCGCGCTGCTGGCTTTTGTACTGGTCTTTTCGCTGGCCATTCAGCATGGACGGCTGTTGCCCACCCGGATGATCCTGGCGGGCGTAGCCGTCTCGTTCATGTTCTCGGCGGTGACAAGCTTTATCACCCTCAGCGACGACAGCAGCGGGGCGGCTCGACGCGTATTGTTCTGGATGCTCGGCGGACTGAGCGGCACGCAATGGGAAGACCTGACGTTGCCA
The DNA here is from genome assembly GCA_034420985.1 of Anaerolineae bacterium. Classification (GTDB taxonomy): domain Bacteria; phylum Chloroflexota; class Anaerolineae; order Aggregatilineales; family Phototrophicaceae; genus UBA6055. Next base: position 2,227 of record DAOUKU010000074.1, read on the forward strand.
GCCCTGGCGCTCGTTCTGGGGATCGTCTACCTGATGGCGCAGTCCCGCGCCTTGAACGCGCTCATCATCGGTGACGAGACGGCAACCACACTCGGCATAGAAGTTCACAGATTACGGCGACGCCTGCTGGTCGTCACCTCACTGCTGACGGGACTGATTATCGCTGTCAGTGGAGCCATCGGCTTCGTCGGGTTGATGATGCCGCACATCGTCCGCCTCATCGTCGGCACAGATCATCGCCGTGTCCTGCCGGTCAGCCTGCTGGCGGGAGCGGTGTATCTTATCTGGGTGGATGTGATCGCCCGGACGCTGTTCGCGCCAGAGGAAATCCCGGTGGGGATTATCACATCGCTCTGTGGCGCGCCGTTCTTCCTGTGGTTGATGCGTCGCAACAAGGATGCCCTATGACTCTCAATGTTCACGGGGTTGGCTGGGCGGTCGATGCCCAACGGATTATCGACGATATACGGCTCTCAGTCGAAACGGGCGAATTCGTCGGGCTCTTAGGGCCGAACGGCAGCGGTAAATCCACGCTGTTGCGCTGCATCTATCGCAGTCTGAAGCCGGACGCCGGGACGATTTCACTTGATGGCGCAGACCTGCTGGCAATGCCGCCGCGTGATGCCGCCCGCAGGATGGCGGTCGTCTTGCAAGAGACCTCGATACAGTTCGATTTCACTGTGCAAGAGATGGTCTTGATGGGGCGCACCCCACACAAAAGCGGCTTTGACCCAGATACCATCGATGATTGGGAAATCGTGGCGGACGCGCTGGCTCAAGTAAACATGCTGGACTTCATCGAACGCAGCTTTGGCACACTCTCCGGTGGAGAGAAGCAGCGGGTCCTCATCGCGCGCGCTGGCGCAACAGTCGCAATTTCTGGTGCTGGACGAACCCACCAACCATCTTGACATTCGCTACCAATTGGAAATCCTGGACATCGTGCGTGAACTGCGCGTCACCACTCTTGCCGCGCTGCACGACTTGAACCTGGCGGCGCTCTATTGCGACCGGCTGTATGTGCTTAGTGAAGGGCGCGTTGTGGCGTCTGGCGCGCCAGACGAAGTAGTGACGGCGGCTCTTATTTACGAGGTATACGGTGTTCGGGCGGATGTCGCCACAAATGCAACGACGGGGAGAGCGCATATCACCTACTTCCCAACGAGTGTGAGGGCGAGCGCGTGAAAAAGGACACAGCTGTGATTTTGCTGGGGCGAAACGGCTATAGCAGCGCGCCCTACGAGCAGATCAACCGTCTCGTTGAGGCGCTGCGTGAGAGTGGCGCGCATGGGATGGCAACAAGCGCATTTATTGACGGTGGCTCGCCCGCGTTGCCAGATGCGCTGGGGCTGTGCGCCGCGCACGGTATGGCGCGGGTGCTGGTCGTCCCGGTCTACCTGCCGACCGACCGCAACCTCGATAACTGGCTGAATCGGATTGTCCGGCGCTGGCTGCATCATAATGCCGCCGCAGATTTCACCGTTCACATGACGCCGCCGCTGGGTGATGCGCCGGAACTGGCAGCGGCAGTTGTGGACCTCGTGGCACGCTATGCCGATGTGCCGATGGCGCCACTGTCTGCCAATCACGCCAGCCCCAACAGTCCCGAATGGTCGCTAATCCCACCCCACAGTTATCATGCGCTGCTCTGCCGGGGCCCGCGCTGCAACGCCGCCGGGGCGGGTGAAGCTGCTCAGGTTCTCAAGCAGTGCCTGAAAGCGAAAAACATGGGCGATGACGCGGTTCTCGTTGCACAGACCGGCTGCCTGTATCCCTGTAACTTGGGCCCGGTCATGGTGGTCTACCCCGAAGGTCTCTGGTACGGCGGTCTGACCGAAAGAGGAGTCGAACGCATTGTCGAAGAACATTTTGAGGGCGGCCAGATTGTAGCGCATTACGCCCGCTATCCGTCGCAGCAGACACAACAACGTCCAACCAGGAATATGCTGATGGCTTAGGCAGCAGGCGGTTCTGCATCGTCACTTGGCGATAGGTCAATCACGATCGTGCCAGCCATTTTATCGTGCCAGGTCTGGCGGTCATCATCCACAAGCGCCCAGATGAATCCCAGCAGGAATAGCTGGCTGACCGTGTAGCCGAAGACATTGCGCAGCAGGGCGTCCAGGATGTTGATTCGCCCGCCGCTGATTTTCACCACGCGCATTCTTAAAGCCATTTTGCCCGGCGTCTGCCCATTCAGGATGGTCATGAAAGCCGTCTGGTAGAGGACGCTGACCGCTAGGTTGACCAGAATCGTGGCTTGCTGAAAATGCCGAAATGCCGCTGTTGCTGCTTTTTCATCGGCGCTGTACAGGGCGTCCTGCAGGGGCGCGAAAACGTCGTTCGCCAGCAAGTAAGCCATCGTAATTGCAAAAATGAGGCTGGCGTCCGCCATCAAGGCGATGAAGCGTCGTGTGAAGCCCGCCAGTTTCACCGCTGGTTGGTCGCTTGCCTCCGACGAGACTTCGCGCTGGTCTGGCGGCGTCACATCGCGCAGTTCTTCCCGCGCGCGGGGATGATTGGGGTCGAGTTCCAGCGTCTTCTGCAAGTATTCGACGCGCTGCCCGTGATTCCGCGCCGCCAGGGAAGCCAGGTAATAGGCGCTGGCGCTGGGATTTTCCGCCAGTTCGTCGGCCGCCAGCGAGCGCGCCTCGTCCATGCGGAATTCATCGAGCGCCCGCTGGATCGCCGCCAGTCTGTCCACCACTCCCCGCACCCCGCATTAGCCGCACGCCAGCTCATCATAACGCAAGTCAACGCGGCTGTGGTACGATATGCGGCGCAATCGTTGGGGCGGAAAAAACAGTCCATGGACGAGCTTCGACAGAAAATCGGTAGCAGCAAAGCTGGCCGGCGTTTCATCGCCCAGATGCGCTTTTACAACGAGGGTGATTTCCGGCGGCTGCGCGGTTTTATGCGCAGTGGCTATTACGATCTGGCGCTGCTGCAAAACCCGGTCGAGCGCCGGCTGCTGGATCTCAAAGCGGCGCGGCGCTTGCACGGTCGTCTGCAAGTCGCCGAGATAGAATCGGCGGATGACTACGCCATTCAACTGATCATGCGAGGTGAAAGGGGCGGTTGTTTGCGCCTGCGGCTCTGCGTGACCGAAAGTTATCCGCACCTGATCACAGCCTATTCGCTGGAGCCGCTGGCCAGGTATGCTCATGACAACTGATCCTGTTGCCGGCACATTGCCGCGCCTGAAAATCAACACCGGGCTGGCGGCGCGCATCCTGACCGGTTTCATCCGCGACAGCGTCACCAAAGCTGGTATGGAACGCGCAGTCATCGGCTTGTCAGGTGGCATTGACTCGGCGGTATCCGCCTACCTGGCGGCGCAGGCCCTGGGCGCGGACAAGGTGCTGGCCCTGCGCATGCCTTACAAGACCTCGTCCGCCGACAGCCTGGCTGACGCCGAAGCCGTCATTGAAGACCTGGGCTTGCCGAATCTGACTTTGTCCATCAGCGAGATGGCTGATCCGCTGATGGAGCGTTTCCCCGAGATGAGCCGTCTTCGCCGCGGCAATATCATGGCGCGCCTGCGCATGATCACGCTTTACGACCAGTCTGTGGCCTGGGGCGGGCTGGTCCTAGGCACCAGCAACAAAACTGAGTTTCTGCTGGGCTACAGCACCATCTATGGCGACAGCGGCGTGGCGCTACACCCTATCGCCGATCTCTACAAATGTCAGGTGCGGCAGTTGGCGCGGCATCTGGGCGTGCCGGGCGGCATCATCGACAAGCCGCCTTCAGCAGATCTCTGGGTCGGGCAGACGGACGAAGACGAACTCGGCTTCACCTATGATCAGGCGGATGCCGTGCTCTTCTTGCTGGTGGACGAGCGCTACCGAGTGGATGAAGTGGCAGCGGAAGGTTTCCCGCGCGACTTCGTGGTTAAGATCTGGGAGCGCGTCAAAGCCAATCACTACAAGCGCACCATGCCCAATATCGCCAAGCTGAGCAAGCGCAGCATCGGGCATGACTTTTTGTATTTGCGTGATTACACCGGACGTCCCGGGCGCACTTGACCGACTACATGCCGTTTACGCGCGTCGGCTGAATCTTGTAGATGACGCGCTGCTCCTGCCCCTTGCTCTCGGGATTGAAGCTGTAATAGTCTTCGTTGCCGGCGTACATGCCCGAGAGCTTGTTGATATGCGCCAAGGCGGCGTCGCTCTCGTCAAAAGCCACCACTTCACCGCGGATCTCCGCCCAGTGAAAGGCATTTTGCGGGTCGATGACCAGCACGGTGACCTTGGGGTTGGCGCGGATGTTGCGGTCCTTGCGCCGTCCTACCGCCGAGTTAATCCAGACTTGATCGCCCTCCAGGCTCGCCCAGACCGGCGTAACCTGGGGCTGTCCGTCCGGGTTGCTGGTGGCGAAGGCGACGATCAGCGGTCTCTCCAGCAAGTCTTTGAGTTCATCGGGGATAGCTGCCGACATCGGTCTCTTCTCCTCATGGTTTTCCGCGGGATTGACGGGCTGGATTGTAGCACAGCAGTCGCCGATGGTGGGACGGTTACATGTCGGGGATCGAAGGCTGCTCGGCGTCCATTTGCGGCTCGTCCAGCGTGTCGGCGGGCAATTGGGTGATCATGCGCAGCAACAGCGCCGCCAAATCATCGCGCAGACGCCGCTTGTATTCGCGCGTTTCTTCGCCGGGCAGTTGTCCGTTCAGCGTGAAGGTGTATTGCTCGGGGATGCGCGCGCCGATTTGCCCCAGGTCCGGCTCCCAGGCATCCAGCAGCAGCCAGTCTTCGCTGCGATATTGATAGAGCTCGAAGAGAATCCGCGCCTCGCCACTGAGGCCTTCAAAACGTATCTCCAGCGCAATAGGCAGGGGCAGATTCTGCTTCTCGATGGGGGCGAGTGCGCAGCGGCTGATGCGTTTGGCGAGGGGCTGCACGGCTGTGCGCAGGGTTTCGTCATCCAGGTTTGGCGCGCGCCGCAGCAGCTTGCTCAGCCGGTCGATGACGCCGCGCGGCATCAAGACCTCGGTGCGGCTGATGCGTCCGTAGATGTCGTATTGCATGCTGCGCATGGCTTTGACCCGCCAGCCGCCCATGACTTGCTTCTGCCTGCCCAGCAAATGTTTGACGAGCACAAGTTGATTCGGCGCGGTCGCCTCGCCTAGCAGGTTGTTCTGCGCGTGATACTGCCAGCTTTGCCGCCGCCCCAGCGTGGAGTTCATGTCGTACCAGTTGTTGTGCGCGTAAGGGGGCTGCCAAGTATCGAACTTGGGTGGCTGACGGAAGAGCAGCCGCAGCACCAGGCTCAACAACCACAGGCAGAAAGTCAGCAGCGCCAGGAAGGCCAGCGCTGCCAGCAGGCTCCCCGCAAGGCTCAGACGATTGCCGTTGACCTCAAGGCTGTCGCCCAGGAAGACGACGCGACTGTTCAGCAGCGGGATGGTCAGGCCGAAGGGTTCGCCCCCCGCGGAGGAGCCATCGCCGCAGACGCCACTGCCGCCACTGGCCTGCGCTTTATTGACGCGGAAGAGCTGCTCGTTGTCACGCGCGATCTGGCTGCCAGCCAGTTCATATTCGTCGATACCGGCTTGGATGCGGAAAAAAACATCATCGCTCGGCAGATTGGCCAGGGGCAGGCAGAGCTCAAAGGCGCGTGATTCGCCCGCGGCCAGGGTAGGCAGGTCTTCGCTGCGCGCGATGCTGCCGCTTAGATGCTCGGTGATGATGATCTGGGACTCGTTTTGCGCAGCCCCGCCGCGATTGCTGACTTCAAAGCTGACGATAGCTTGCGAGGCGTCGGCACTGTAGCTGACGCGCGGCGGTGTGATGGCGTAGTTGCGCGGTCCCGCCTGCCCAAAGCTGGCGATGCCGATGAGAAAGATGCCCAGCGCAAGCAGCCAGCGCGCCATCTACTGAAACCTATCGCCCCTGCGAGTCGTCGCCTGTAGTCAGAACAAAGTGTAGCACAGGCTAGATTTCGCTCAGCAGCATAGCGGCACATTTTTCGCCAATCATAATGCAGGGCGCGTTGGTGTTGGCATTGACGATATAAGGCATGATGGAGGCGTCCGCTACGCGCAGTCCAGCGACGCCATGTACGCGCAACTGCGAATCCACCACCGCCAGCGCGTCCTCAGCCGGTCCCATCTTGCAGCTGCCAGTCGGGTGAAAAATCGTGTCCAGGTTGGCGCGGATGAAATGGCGCAATTCGTCGTCCGAACGCTGAGACGAACCGGGCAGGTATTCGTCGCCGCGAAAGCGCTGGAAAGCCGGCGCCGCCAGGATCTCGCGCGCCAGTTTGATGCCCTCCAGCAGCACCTGCATGTCGCGCTCGTCGGCCAGGTAATTGGGATCGATCAACGGCGAGTCAAAGGGGTTGGCGGAGCGCAATTTCAAGCTCCCAGCGCTTTTTGTGGCTACCAGTCCGGGCGCCAGCAGGTAACCGTGGGCTTTCGGGTCGGGCGGATAATCGATGCGCGGCAGGAAGATCAGCTGCAATTCCGGCGCTGGCTGGGATGGATCCAGCTGCACGAAAGCGCCCGCCTCGCCCAGATTGGATGTCCAGACGCCCAGCCGCTCCTCGTCATAACGTTCCCGCTCGGCTGGATCTTGCATGCGCGCCAGAGAGACCGGCTCGCGCGCAAAATGACTAACGAAGACGCGAGCGTGATCTTGCAAGTTTTGTCCGACGCCGGGCAGGTCAGCCCTGACAGCAACGCCATGCCGCTGCAATTCGTCGGCTGCGCCCAAACCCGAAAGCATGAGAATCTGCGGCGAGTTGATTGCGCCTGCGCAGACGATGACTTCACGCTCGGCAAGCGCCTCATGCATGCGCCCGTTCTTGACATAGGTAGCGCCAATGCAGCGATTGTCGCGGAAGAGCAGGCGCGTTACCTGCGCGAAAGGGGTGGCAGTCAGATTCTCGCGCGCAAGCGCCGGCTTCAGGAAGGCGTCGGCCGCGCTGCAGCGTTCGCCATTTTGCTGCGTGACTTGGTGCAAACCAGCACCGAGCTGCTCGCCATCATTGAAATCGTCATTGGCCGCCAAGCCCACCTGCTGCGCCGCTTCCACAAATGCCAGCGAGAGCGGGTTGGGGTCCCGCGGGTCGCTGACATGCAGGGGACCATCCATGCCGTGAAATGGCGATGCCCCGCGTGCTTGCCGTTCGGACTTCATAAAATAGGGCAGGACATCGCGCCATGCCCAGCCGGGATTGCCTAAAGTAGCCCAGCCATCGTAATCGGTCGGGCAGCCGCGCTGGTAAATCATGGCGTTGGTCGCGCTGGAGCCGCCGTAGAGCTTGCCGCGCGGCATCTGGATGACCCGATTGTGGCAATGAATTTGCGGAGTCGTCGTATAATGCCAGTCCAGTTCTGTGCCACGCAACTCTCGCCAAGCCAGGGGCAGGCGCGTATCTGGATGATTGTCCGGTCCGCCCGCCTCCAGCAGCAGCACGCGCAACTCGGCAACTTCGCTGAGACGGCTGGCGACGACGCAACCCGTCGAGCCCGCGCCAATTACGATATAGTCATAGTTCATGCCGGCAATCCCATCCGCAAATCAGCCCCGCGCCATTGTAACGCTAGAGGCGCGCGAGGCTAAGCGTCAGTGAGCATGCCATGCCTACCCCAGCGCAAATCGACAGCTACATTAAGGCTTTGTCGCAGAGGCCTGTCCCGCCCGACGCCTGTAATGAATATGCGATCGGGGATGAAGACAATGCCATCCGCCGCGCCAATCTGCGCCTGTATCTGCGCGCCATGGCTTCGCGAAAGCCCAGGACCCTGCTGCTGCTGGAAGCGCCTGGTTATCGTGGTTGCCGCTTGACGGGCGTGCCGGTCACCAGCCGCAAAATCCTGCTGGAAGGCTTGCCGTCGCTGGATATGTTTGGCGTTCAGGCCGGCTTCGGAGATGTGCGTGATGCCGGCTTCGAACGCGTCTACGGCGAGCAGTCGGCGACCATCGTTTGGGGCGCGCTAGGGGACCTGCGGACGCTGCCCATGATTTGGAACGCCTATCCCTTTCACCCGCATAAGCCGAATCAACCGCTGAGCAACCGCAAACCGCGCCGTGACGAACTGAAAATGGGCGCGGGATATCTGACTCGGCTGCTGGAGATGTGGGCTTTCGAGCGGGTGATCGCTGTGGGCAATGTCGCCGCGGACATGCTGCGACGAGAGGGGATCACCCATGACAAGCTCCGGCATCCGGCGCATGGCGGCAAAAATGACTTTGTGGCGGGCTTGCGCGAACTGCTAACTATCGGCGATTGAGGAAGCCTCGGTGGCTGCTTCTGGCTCGGGCGCTGGCGTGCTGGCGCCGGCTTCTTCGTAGACATCAGCGATCAGCAGCTCGAAGGAGTCGCGTTCCAGTTTCATCAACTCGCTGCCGGCTTCTTGCCCGATATCGGACAATAGTGCCGCTTGCTGGTCTCCTGTACTGTCGAAGTAGAGCTCAAGGATGCGATAGAAGTCGGGCTTGCCCAACGGACTGCCCGTAACATGCACGACCTGCCGGCGCTGGATATGCGGCATGCGCTCGACCAAACCCAGAAAATCCTGATAAATGTTTTCGAAGGCTTCGGCGTCGTTCGGATGCCGAAACACAATCATGAATTTGACCATGCCGCGCTCGCAGGCTGCGCCCACACTATAGGGGAATCTTTTACCACAGGGCGCGCCGACGGCACAGACTTGGCTTGGCAGGTCTCGGTCATCTGCGCAGATTCAGCGTGCCGAGGGTGTCCCGAAATGGGTAGAATACCGGGAAACATTCGTCTGCAAAGGAATCATCATGCTGCAGTTGCAGGAGATCGCCCGTTTGCCAGACCCAGCCGATAATTGCGCCATCGCCATCCGTGATCTGCCCGCAGGCACATTCCTTGCGCATGGCGGCGCGCGCTTCCCGCTCAGCCACAAGATCCTGGAGGGGCATCGCTTCGCCATTGAGCCCATCGCAAAGGGCGGGGCATTGACATCGTGGCGGCAGCGCTTCGGGGTGGCCAGCGCGGACATACAGCCCGGCGAGTATGTCATGAATGAAGGAGTGCAGATGGAGCTGTCTCGTCGCAGCCTCGACTTTGAACTGCCTGCACAGCCCAACTTCAGCAACTTGATCGAACCCTATGCCTTTGACGAGAGCAGTTTCACATCAGCGCAGCCTATGCCGCGGCACAATCAGATGCGCCACTTCAGCGGTTACAAGCGGTCTGGCGGCAGGGGCGTCGGCACGCGCAACATGGTCGTCATTTTAGGCACATCGTCGCTGACGGCCGGCTTTGCACGCGCCGTCGCCGGTCGGCTGGCTGCCATGGCGGAGGAATACGCCAATGTCGATGGCATTGTGCCGGTGGCGCATACCGAAGGCGGACACAGCCAGCCCAACAATCGCGAGCTGCTGCTGCGCACACTGGCTGGCTTCATGACGCACGCCAATGTGGGCGCGGTGCTGGCCATTGATTATGGGCAAGAGGCCATCACCAATGCTGAGTTGCGCCAATACATGCTGGAGAATGGCTACCCGCTGGCGCATGTGAGGCATGCCTTTTATTCGCTGGCGCCGGCTTTCGATGCCAATGTGGACTATTGTCGTGCGCTGCTGGGCGAGTGGCTGCCGCAGGTGAACCGATCAGAGCGCAGCCCCCAACCCTTGAGCGCGCTGCGAATCGCGCTGCAATGCGGCGGCTCGGACGCATTTTCCGGCATCAGCGGCAATCCCCTGGCGGCCTGGGTGGCTAAAGAAGTGATTCGTTATGGGGGCGGAGCCAACCTGGCTGAGACGGACGAGCTGATCGGCTCGGAAGCCTATGTGCTGGACAAGGTTGAGCGGCTGGAAACGGCGCAGCGCTTCCTGCAGGCGGTGGAGCGCTTCAAGGAATGGGTGGGCTGGCACGGGCAGACGGCGGAGGGCAACCCTTCCGGCGGCAACAAATTCCGCGGTCTCTACAACATCACTTTGAAATCGCTGGGCGCGGCCGCCAAACGCCATCCCGATGTGCCGCTGCACGCCGTCATTGATTACAGCCAGCCTATGACCGACGGTGGTTTCTATTTCATGGACAGCCCCGGCAACGACCTGGAAAGCGTGGCCGGGCAAGTTGCCAGCGGTTGCAATATGATCTTCTTCGTCACGGGCAATGGCTCCATCACTAATTTTCCCTTCGTGCCCACCATCAAGTTCGTGACGACCAGCGACCGCTTCCAGCTGCTGCGCCAGGACATGGATGTCAACGCCGGCGCTTACTTGGATGGTGAGCCCCTGGACGAGCTTGGCGCGCGCACCTTGGACTTGACAATTGATGTGGCAAGCGGGACTCGCTCGGTCGGCGAACGCGCCGGGCATCACCAGGTGCAGATCTGGCGTGACTGGCAGCAGACTCGTCCCGCCAATGTCGCTTTGCTGGAGCGAAAGATTTTTGGCGGGCAGCCCATCCCCATCGCGGCCAGCCACAACTTGCCGCGCGTGGACATCCCCGTCTACGCCACTTCGCGCGGGCTGACGACAGAGCAGGTCGGCATGATCTTGCCCACTAGCCTGTGCTCGGGGCAGATCGCCAGGATGACGGCTGAGAAACTGAATGACAGCGAGCTGGCGCGGGCGGCGGGCTTGTCGCGTTTTGTGGCGCTGGTGCATACCGAAGGCTGCGGCGGCACTGTCGTGCCCGAATACAAAGATATGCAGCTGGGCTATCTGCAGCATCCCAAACTGCGGCATATCCTGCTGCTGGAGCACGGCTGCGAGATCACGCATAACAGCTACTTCCGTGGATTGCTGGCTGAGCACGGGTTGGATCCGTCCGAATTCGGCTGGGCGAGCATCCAACTGGATGGCGGCATTGCAGCGGTGATGGAACGGATAAGCGAGTTCTTTCGCGCGCGCTTGCAGGACGACGCGCCGCCAAAACCTGTCTCGGCCGGGCTGGAAGCGCTGCGTATCGGTCTGCTGACACAAGGCGATGTACCGGAAAGCAGCGCCCGGGCGTTGGCGGAGCTTAGCCGGATCATCGTGTCCGGCGGCGGCAGCGTGATAACTTCTGACAAAGATGGCATCTTCGGAACCGCGTTTGGCGGGGCGCTGGGCTTGCCGGAGCGCCCGCAGGCGAGCTTGCCCTATGGTGGCTTGCCACAAGGCGCTGGCTTCCACATCATGGCGAATCCGCGCTGGCATTGGGCGGAGACCCTAGCGGGACTTGGCGCGAGCGGGGTCGAGTTGATTTTGGCGCATGTCGAGGGCATGCCGCTGGCCGGGCATCCACTCGTACCGGTGCTGCAAGTGGGCGCTGGGGGACCGGCTGGCGAACTGGACGCAGACTCCGCCGATGATGTCAGGCAGCTGCTGGATCTGCTGGTCGCGACTATGTCCGGCGACTATATCCCGCGCCACCAGGTCACTGGTTTGCATGATTTTCAGGTGACGCGCGGGCGTTTTGGCGTGTCGTTCTGACTGCTTAACCGCGTCGCAGCGCCAAGCCGCGCCAATACTCGACGATGCGCTCAATCAGAATCGTTTCAGTGATGGTCGTGGCGTCGAATTCAATAATGCCTGGCAGTTCGCGCACCTGCCATTCGCGTTTTAGTTCGCCCAGCGCCTTCGCTCGTTCGGCCGGATCGTGATAACGCGCCCCCAGAGTCAGGTGCATGCGCCGCAATATCGAATCCAGCGACGCCACCAGGCAAACGATGATGCCGTTACGCTGTAGTTCGGGGGCGGCGTTGCTATTGACCAGCGCACTGCCGGAGGCGCGGATCAGCGCCCGCCGATGCAACACAATCTGTTCCATGATCTCCGCTTCCAGCGCTTTGGCGCGCCGCTCGCCGTAAGTCGCGCGGATGTCGGCGAGCGGCGCGCCGGCGCGGGATTCCATCTCGCGTTCGACATCAACCAGGGTCAGCCCCAGACGCCGCGCCAGTTCACGGGCGATGCGCGGGCGGTTGGGCTCCAGGTAGCCGGTCAGGATGAGGTTGAGGTCGCGATGGAGCCCCAGGTCAGGCGGGTCCATCGCGCCAGCCTGGGAACCAGGCGTCCAATATCGGCGGCAGGTCGTCAAGCGTGCGCAGACGCGCGTGTCGGTCGTTCCGCTCTGTGCCGCGCTGTCGAGTGCGCCAGATTGTCCGCATGCCAAGTCCCTGAGCGCCCTCGACATCCGCGTGCCAGTTGTCGCCGATGAAGACGGTCTCCCGCGGCGATGCGTTCAGCTTTTTCAGCGCCTGTTCAAAGATGCGCGGGTGCGGCTTGATGACGCCCGCGTCGGCTGCGGCCAGGCGACAAGCGGGGAAGTGATGCAGCAAGCCATGCGCCGCCAGCTCGGCATCGCGCATGACCATGGGCTGCGAGGCGTTGGTGACGATTCCCAGCTTGAGTTTCACCTCGCCCAGCAGCGCCAGAGTTCGCGGCACATCGGGGAATACGCGGCAGCCTGGCACGCCCCGCCAGTTGTAAGCCGCCATCAGCGCAGCTTCGGTCAACCCTGTGCAGTCAACGCCGGCTTCCCGTAGCGCATCCAGCAGAATCGTCGGCATATACGGCGCTTGCAGGCTGCGATCGGCTTCCACCCAGGCTTGGTGATGACGTCCTGAAAAGGAGTCCAGAAGCTGGTTGAGGTCGATGGCGCTCGCTTGCCCCTCGCTTTGTAGCCAGGCGATGACATTGGGCATGTAGAGGCGGTCAATGTCGGGCCAGCCTAGCTGCACATCTGCCCAGTCTATCAGCGTATTGTCCAAATCGAAAAGGATGGCGCGGAGCTGGTCGGTCGCCATGCCTTAGCCCCTGGCGCGTTGGGCGGCGCGCTTGGCCCGGCGCTCCAAGGCTTTGCGGCGGCGTTCTTCGCGTTTCGCCTCGTCTTCATTCCAGGGCGTCGGTCCATCCGAGGGTGGCGGGGCAGCGGCTTTGACGGGCGCGGGGACCGCTTCAGCAGGCTGGGCGGTGGGCGCAGCCGCTTCCACGGCTGGCTCAGGCAGGGCAACCTCGTAAACAATTGCGGCGATGGCTTCTGCTGCGGCATCTTCATATCCGTAGAAGTCGTCGGCGGCGACAGCATCTTGCAAACGCCAGGTCAGCGCCGTGGCCTCAAGTCCGCTTTCGATGCTGGCATGGCGCGGCGACCAGCCGAAGCGCTCGCGCAAATCGCGGCTGTCCACCAGCATTTCGCGAGCCAGCATTTCGTCGCGGGCGGTCTTCTGCCGCAACGCCGCAAACAAGCCCGGCGTGGCAAAGCGTGGCGCGCCCAAGCCTAGCGCAGCCGCCAGCGCAATGGCGAATTCGTCCGGACTGCAGGGCGCATCATCGGCGGCGGACAGGATTTTCACGCCTTCTATTGCGCCTTCATGCATCAGCAGCGCCAGCATGGCTCTCGCCAGATCATCTTCGTGAATCCAACTGGCGGGCAAGTCGCCGGCGCGGGGACGCCCCGAGCTGCGAATCTCGTTGGCCAAAGCGGTCGTCGCGCAACTGTTGCCGCCGTAGATATAACCCGCGCGCAAAATGTAGCCCTTCAAGCCGCTGGATTGCACCGTAGCTTCCGCCGCCTGCATAGCCTCGCCGGGAACCCCCGCGCTCAAAGAAATCACGCGCTGAACGCCTTGCTCAGCCGCCGCTTGCATCACCGCCTGGGTCTCGCGGACGACGCGTTCGCCGACAGCTTGATGATCAAGATCAGCCTGGGGCGCGCCGAGGAGGGCTTGTGGCGCGGCATGCAGAAGCGCGTCAGCCTTCGCCATTTGCAAGATGCTGCGCACTTCACTGGCGCGGCTCAAATCGGGGAAGACGGGCAGCGCGCCCACTTGACGGATTGCCAGGGCGCCGGCTGCGTCGCAGGCTGTCGTTGTGACGCGATGTCCCGCCGAAACCAGGGCTTTCGCCGCTGCCAAGCCCGCGCCACGGTCGCCGCCCGTGATCAGGACACTCAATGAATTCGTCGTCTCCGCCATCGTTCGCGCTTTCTCTGCAAATGCGAATGCCATCAGTATGCCACAGCCAGCGGCAAATCTACAGGGGGCTTCGCGGAACTATTGACAGCCTGCTAGCGCCCGGTTACACTGCTCCGCAGCGGGGCCTGTAGCTCAGTTGGGAGAGCGCCACAATGGCATTGTGGAAGTCAGGGGTTCGAGTCCCCTCAGGTCCATCTCACGACCACATTGTCCCATTCCGGGCTTGAAAGGTCGCATCTTTGGCGAAGCAGAAGCGTAATCTCTGGGACGAGTTGCTGGAAGTCGGTCGGCGCATGCTGAAGGAGATCGACGGTATCTTCGACAGGCAGAACGAGCGTCCGCTGAAGCCGGTCCGCGCGCCCGTCCCCGCGCGGCAACCAGGTCGAAAGTCCCGCGTTAAAGCCGACTTCGAGTAAGCGCGGCATTCGCTGCTGCGCAAATTATCTGTTTTCAGGCTGTTTCCCGCTGTGCGCACCTCCCTTGCTGGTGATTCCAGCGCTTTACTGCTTGCCTTCCGCGCGCTAACCTGACAGGATATGAGCACTCGCCGCCACAATTAGCGGAGGTCATGCGTCAATGGCGAAATACAAGATATTCGACGGGCACAACGACACGCTGCTGCGCTTCTATCAGAACGACGATGTGAATTACAGTGACTTTCTGGGCGAGATGGATGGCGGGCATATCGATCTGGTTCGGGCGCGGCGGGGCGGCTTCGCCGGCGGATTCTTCGCCGTCTATGTGCCCAACACCGAAGTGCGCATCGCCCCCGACAGCATGCCCGATACCAGCAAGCCCTTCACGCCGCCGGCTGTCGAGCATGTGTATTCGCAACGAGTCGCCCTGCGCATGATGGCGGATCTATTCCGTCTCGAGGAAGAGTCAGCGGGGCAGGTCAAGGTCGTGCGCAGCGCCGATGAACTGCAAGCCTGTATCGACGACGACATCTTCGCCGCCATTTTGCACTTTGAAGGCGCGGAAGCCATCGACGAAGACCTCAACGCGCTGGAAGTGTTCTATCGCGCTGGCTTGCGTTCACTGGGCATCGTCTGGAGCCGCCCGACCATCTTCGCGCATGGCGTGCCCATCGCCTTCCCCTCATCGCCGGATATCGGTCCTGGCTTGACGGACGCGGGGAAGCGCCTGGTCAAACGCTGCAATGAGCTGGGCATCATGATCGACCTGTCGCACATGAACGAAGCCGGTTTCTGGGATGTCGCGGCTTTGAGCGACGCGCCGCTGGTGGCCACGCATTCCAATGTGCACGCGCTCTGCCCGATTTCGCGGAATCTGACCGACAAGCAGTTGGAGGCCATCAAAGCCTCGGATGGCATGGTGGGATTGAACTTCGCCACGGGCTTTCTCAACGAAGACGGCGCCTGGGACAGCGACCGCGGGCTGGATGTGATGGTGCGGCATCTGGATTACCTCGTGGAGCGCCTGGGCGAAACGCGGGTTGGCTTGGGCTCGGATTATGATGGCGCGCGCGTGCCGGAGGCGGTCGGCGATGTATCAATGCTGCCCAACTTGACCGCCGCCCTGCAAGCTGCCGGCTACAATGACGCGCTGCTGCACAAGCTGGCGCATCAGAACTGGCTGCGCGTTTTGCGGCAGACCTGGAAGAACTAGCCTTTTCTTGGCGTGCGTGGCGTGAACCTGCGCGCCGCCGTCCTAACTGCAGTTGCCATCCAGCGTGACATAATCGGCGCTGATCCAGCCAATCGCCCCGTGATAATCCACCTTGAACCAGTCGTCCGTGCGTTCAAATGCCGTCAGCGTGACGAAGGCCGGCAAGATGCTGCTGATCTCGCCGCCGGGCGCATCGCGGAAATTGAGTATGTGCGTCGTCGTCACCATGCAGCCGCTCAGGCTGCGGCTCCCTATTGGCGTGGCAACAACTGGCGGAGCTTCGCCCGGCAGCAGCACGGCAATGCCGGCACGGTCGATCGTCGCGCAAAGCATGCTTTCGTCGCTGTAGGCCGGCAGATCATAGACGACGCGCGGCATGGCTTTCGTGTCGATGAATTTGAAAGTTCCGGCCAAGGCGGCGAAGCAGACTTCCGTATCGGGAAAAACATTGCCCCAGACATCGACGGCGTCGAGGGGAGCTGCTTGCACGATCGCTTCATTGCCGATGGCGGCGCCAGCCACGCGCTGGCATTGTGCGCCGACGCGCGGGAGAATGACACGGATATTCGATGGCAACTCATCGCAAGTTTGACGCGGGGTCGGTCTTTCCTGTGGAGCTTCTTCCGTCGGCACAAAAGGTAAAGGGGCTTCGCCTGGTCGACATCCTTCAGGCGGGCAGCCCGTTGGTGTCGCTTGCGGCGGATAATTCAGGGCATGCGAATTCAAAGCATCAAGGAGTGTGAACGCCAGAAAAACCATTACAACACTAACGACGCCCCTGATGTATGACATACCTGCCTCCTTTTCGTTTCTGGGAGCAACCTCATGCTAGCTTGTCTTTGAGGTTGCGGGCTTGCGCCTCAGGCGCAATTCCCGATCGGCTCGGCATAATCGGCGCTGATCCAGCCAATCGCCCCGTGATAATCGACTTTAAACCAGCCGCTCGTCCGCTCCAGCGCCGTCAGCGTCGCGTTGTAAGGCACGCCGCCAATCCTTTCGCCAGCCGGACCATCGCGGAAGTTGAGGGCGTATATCGTCCGCACCATGCAGCCGCTCAGGCTCTGGCTGGACGGCGGCGAAGGAGCGCCAAAAGTGCCCGTCGGCGCTGGCGGACCCGGCAGCAGCACGACTATGCCGGGTCCGTCGATTGTCGCACAAATCATGCCATTTTCACTGTAGGCTTGCAGGTCTTTGACAACCCGCGGCAAGGACGATGTGTCGATAAAGCGGAAAGACCCGCCAGTGGCGTCGAAGCAGACTTGCGTGCCCGGCTGGACCCAGCCCCAGACATCGACGGCGTCGATGGGATCGGCGTTCATAATCGCTTCATGGCCGATGGCGGCGCCGGCCACTCGCTGGCACTGCGCTCCGAGGCCCGGGCTGGTGACCCGGATGCTCGCTGGCAACTCCGTGCAGGTTTGACGCGGCTGCCTGGCTTGCCCGACATTATTCTTTGCGCCGGATGATGTTTCCTCCCTCGCTTCCGTCTCTTCCGGCTCTTCTGTGGATTCAGGATGCGAGTGTGGAGGGAGATTCGCTCTGGGGACGCATATTGTTTCCGCCCCATATTGGAAGCAGACTTCATCGTTGTTATCGTACGGTATATCGTGTGCATTTAGAGTGCCGACGCCCGTGAAGGCAAAGAAAACTATTACAACGCTAACGATGTGCCCGATGCATGACCTGCCTGAGGCACCGCATTCCCAAGTCATGGACTTGCAGTCCTTTGAGTGCTTGGGGGGTATCTGTGACAGGCCCATTCAACATCACCTTTCTTTAGACAATACGGCATCCCGAAATGAATGATTAAGTTACAATTCAGAGCATATCATACATTATCCTAAATTATCAATTATTATCCTATAATTCTCAATATTGGTACTAGAGAGGAGCTTGTCGAAGCATAAATTATCTCGCCACTTTCGCGGCGCATCCGCAGTTTACAGAGGTCGCGATTTGTGTTAGGGTCATTGGTAGATTAGACGAAAGCAAGCATTTGATGAAAGCAAACAGGGTTACGGGCTTCGGGGTGACCCGCTCTTTCCTTATGTAGTCCATAGCGACTGCTTGCTTCGCCCTTCCTCGCGGTTTTCACCCGTTCTCAAACTGACAATTCAACTGACGGATTTACCAGTTTGCCGCGCAAGCCAAACGCGTTCTTTATGTATTCAAATCTGACAAAGGAACTGAAAGCCAATGACTGAGACCTATCAACCACATGCGATAGAGGTGAAGTGGCAGCAGCGCTGGGAAGACAGCCAGTTGTATCGCTCGCGCGTCGATTGGAGCAAGCCCAAGCATTACGCCTTGACCATGCTGCCTTACCCCTCTGGCGACTTGCATATCGGGCACTGGTTCGCCATGACGCCCTCCGATGCCCGCGCCCGCTGGATGCGCATGCGTGGTTACAATGTGCTCTTCCCCATGGGCTTTGACGCCTTTGGCCTGCCCGCTGAAAACGCCGCCATCTCGCGCAATATCCACCCCTGGAAGTGGACTTATGCCAATATCGAGCGCATGCGCGAACAGATGCGCAGCATGGGCGCCATGTTTGATTGGGAGCGCGAAGCCATCTCCTGCACGCCTGAGTACTACAAATGGTCGGAGTGGTTCTTCAAGAAGTTCTATGAGCACAGCCTCGCCTATCGTGGCTCGGCTTTGGTCAACTGGTCGGAGACGCTGCAAACGGTGCTGGCCAACGAGCAGGTCATTGATGGCAAGGACGAACGCACCGGGCAGCCGGTCCAGCAGAGGATGATGGAGCAGTGGTTCTTCGCCATCACCAAGTACGCCGATGAGCTGCTGGACTTTGAGGGCATGGACTGGCCCCCGCCCATCAAAATCATGCAGACCAACTGGATCGGCCGCAGCGAAGGCGCTCGCGCAACCTTCTACACTGAGCGCGGCGGACATCCCATCGAAATCTACACCACCCGTCCGGATACCCTCTGGGGCTCGACCTTCATGGTGCTGGCTCCGGAGCATGATCTGGTCGCCAAGATCACGACCGACGAGCAACGCGCGGCCGTCGACGCCTATGTCGAAGCTGCGGCCGAGCGCACGGAAGTCGAGCGTATGTACACCGAGCGGGAGAAGACCGGCGTCTTCAGCGGCGGCTACGCCATCAACCCGGTCAATGACGCGCGCCTGCCCATTTGGATCGCCGACTATGTCATGATCACCTACGGCACGGGCGCCATCATGGCGGTGCCGGGGCATGACCAGCGCGATTACGAATTCGCCCGCGCCCATGATCTGCCCATCCAGGTCGTCATCCAGCCCGAAGGCAGGGACGAACTGCTGACATCGGAGGGCATGACGGAAGCCTACGATGGACCCGGCGTCATGATCAATTCCGACGCCATGGACGGCAGCGTCAGCACAAAGGACAAGGGGCGCGCCAACCCAGCCATCAACCGCGTCATCGACTGGCTGGAAGAAACGGGCAAGGGGGAGGAAGCCGTCAATTACCGCCTGCGCGACTGGCTGATCAGCCGCCAGCGCTACTGGGGCGGTCCAATCCCCATGATGTATCAAGGCGACGAAATCATCCCCGTGCCGGATGACGAGCTGCCCGTGGAACTGCCGGAAGATGTCGACTTTGTGCCGACGGGCAGGAGTCCGCTGACTTATCACGAGCCCTTCTTCAAAGTCGACGAGTCCACCCGCCGCGAGACGGACACCTTGGATACCTTCATGTGCTCCAGCTGGTATCAGCTGCGTTATCTGTCACCGCATTGCGATGACGCGCCCTTTGACGCCGAAGAAGCCGCTTACTGGCTGCCGGTGGATGTCTATACGGGCGGGGCGGAGCATGCGGTGATGCACCTGCTCTACACGCGCTTTTTCACCAAGGCGCTGCGGGATATTGGCATCTACGCTGACACAGCTGAAGCTATGCGCCGGCACGGACGCGACCCGGAGGGCGCTTTCGACGAACCCATGACCGTGCTGCGCAACCAGGGGCAGGTGCTGGGCGGCGAGCGGCAAGGGCATTTCGTGCTCTGCAGCGGGCGCAAAGTCGGCGAGAAACTGCTGGCGGAGCGCGTGGAAGTGGTCGGCTGGAATGAAGTGCCGGCTGATTTCAACGGCGTCTTTGGCGAGATCGCGCGGCGCACCGAGAATATCCTGCGCGTGGATATGGCCGGCGTCACGCAGTTGGTGGAAGTCCTGCCTGATGCCGAGATCTTGATCCCGGAAATTGAGGGCGAGAACAATATCAATCAGTTGCAGCAACACCTGGAAATCCAGCGCATGTCCAAGAGCAAGGGCAATGTCGTTGACCCGGGTAAGCTGGTGGCTCGCTTCGGCGCGGATGTCGTGCGCTGCTACTTGATGTTCAACTTCGACTGGCAGAAGGGCGGTCCCTGGAACGAGAACAACATCAAGGGTCCGCAGGGCTGGCTGGATGATGTCTGGGCGATCGCCATGGCTGGCGCGCCGTCGGGTGATGGCAATCCGGCTGCCGAGCGCGACATCATCCGCAAACTGCACCAGGCCATCGCTGTCATCGACCGTGGCTTGGAGAACTTCCACTTCAATACCGCCATCGCCGAGCAGATGAAGTTCAAAAACGCGCTGAAAGAGGCGCTGCGGCGGGGAACCATCGGCGCGGAGACCTGGCGGGAAGTGATGAGCGCAGTTATTCGCCTGTTGGCGCCATTCGCCCCGCACCTGGCTGAGGAGCTGTGGTCACGGCTGGGCTGGGCATACAGCGTGCACCAGCGAGACTGGCCGCAATACGATGCCGAGCTGGCGCGGGAAGACCGGGTTGATCTGGTGGTGATGATCAATGGCAAGCCGCGCGAAACCATCGGCGTAGCGGTGGATATCGAGCAGGGGCGGGCGGAAGAACTGGCGCTGGCGAGCGCAGCGGCGCAACGCAGCCTGGCCGGCAAATCGCCGCGCCGCGTCGTCTATATCCCGGGCCGTAATGGCACAGACCCGAAAGTGAATATCGTGGTCTAGGGCGGGACAGACGCTTGCATCCAATGGCCTATTTCGCTATACTGCTGGTGTCGACCGCCGCGAAGCATAAGGAGCGTGCATCATGCAAGTAGGTGGAATGGAAATTGTCGTTGAGTATTGTGCCACTTGAGGGCACCAACCCATTGCCGTCAGTTTGACGGACGAAATCCTGAACGAACGCGATATCGAATACTACATCAGCAGTTGGAAACTGGTCCCGGGCACCGGCGGCGTCTTTGATGTCTGGGTCAATGGCGAACGCGTCTTCTGCAAGAAAGAAGTCGGGCGTCATGCCGAACCGGGCGAGGTCCGCGCTGCCATCAGCGCTGTCCTGGACAAAATCCGCCCGGCCGATGTCGAAATGGCTGCCAGCTAGTCCAAGATTGGCCTGCAACCAACAGAAGACCGTTCCCGCGTTGGGACGGTCTTTTTGTTTTACTCAATACTCGTATTGCTTGCCCGTATACAGAAGCTGCTATACAATGAAATTGAGAAACTCGCCGGGATTGGCAGGCATTTGGCGCTGCAACTGGCGCGATTCATCGATTTGCTAGCCTTCTAAGGAGGAAGGGACATGAAACGAATTGCCATTTTGACCACACTTGTGCTGCTGTTGCTCGCGCTGGGCAGCGGACCGGCGCTCGCGCAAGACGGGCATATCGTCGAGCGCATCCGCGACCGTGGCGAATTGATCTGTGGCGTGAACTCGGTGCTGCCGGGCTTCGGCACACAGAACGACGCTGGTGATTTTGAAGGATTCGATGTCGATATCTGCCGCGCCGTTGCCGCTGCCATCCTGGGCGACGCGAATGCTATTGCCTTCCGTCCGCTGGCCGCCGCCGAGCGTCCCACTGCGCTGGCAAGTGGCGAGATTGATATGCTCAGCCGCAACACCACCTGGACTCTCAGCCGCGACACGGAATGGGGCGCCACCTTCGGTCCCACCACCTTCTACGATGGTCAGGGCATCATGGTCAAAATCGACTTTGGCGTGAGCACGATTGACGAGCTTGGCGAAGAGAGCATCACTATGTGCGCCACCGCCGGCACCACCACCGAGCTCAATATCACCGACAAAGCCAATGCCTTGGACGCCGACTGGGAACTGAATACCTACCCGGATTTCGATGCCATTATGGACGCCTACGAAGCCGGCGCCTGCGATGCCTTCACCAGTGATATCAGCAGCCTGGTTTCGCGGAAAGCCACTTCTGCGGATCCCGCCGCGCATGTCATCCTGCCCGGCGCCATCAGCAAGGAGCCGCTCGGTCCGGTCAGCCCGCAGAACGACGCCAACTTCGCGGACATCATTCGCTGGGTGGTCTGGGGTCTGCTGACGGCGGAAGAATTCGGCATCGATAGCATGAACATCGGCGACTTCATGGACAGCGAAGATGCCGGCATCGGGCGTTTGCTCGGTTTGGGCGATAATGTCGCCGGCGACTACTTGGGCATCAACGATGAGTTTATGGTTGATGTCATCAGCCAGCTCGGCAACTACGGCGAGATCTTCGACCGCAACCTGGGTCCGGATACGATTTTCGGCCTGGAACGCGGCTTCAACGGGCTGTGGACGGATGGCGGCTTGATGTACGCCGCGCCCTTCCGTTAAGCCGATAGCAAGCAAGCAACACCGCTTCGGGGCATGTCGTCATAAGATGACATGCCCCGTTTTGCATTTCGCTGTCGACACATTGCCAGCACGGAGGTGAAATGGATGAAGTTCCGTGTTCTTGCTCTGTTGACGCTGCTGGCATTGGCTATCCCCGCGCTAGCGCAAGGCGACGGCCATATACTGCAACGTATTCAGGAGCGGGGCGAATTGCTCTGCGGGGTGAACGCGGTGCTGCCGGGTTTTGGCGCGCAAAATGACGCCGGCGATTTTGTGGGCTTTGACACCGATATTTGCCGCGCCGTGGCGGCCGCTATCCTTGGCGACGCCAATGCCATCGCTTTCCGCTCGCTTAATTCCGCTGAGCGCCCCACGGCCTTGGCTGGCGGCGAAATCGACATGCTCAGTCGCAACACCACCTGGACGCTTAGCCGCGACACGGAATGGGGCGTCACCTTCGCTCCTACGACTTTTTACGATGGCCAGGGCATTATGCTCAAAGTGGATTTCGGCATCGATAGCCTGGCTGAATTGCTGGAAGAGAGCCTGACTGTCTGCACCAATGCCGGCAGCACCACTGAGCTGAACATCACCGATCTCATCTCGTCTAACGAAGCCGATTGGACGCTGAACACCTACCAGGACGCCGATGCCGTTACCGACGCCTACGAGGCTGGCGCTTGCGATGTCATCAGTTCCGATATGAGTGGTCTGGTTTCGCGCAAAGCCACCGCCGCCGACCCGGCCGCGCACCGGATTCTGCCCGACATCATCAGCAAGGAGCCGCTGGGGCCTGTCAGCCCTCAGAGCGACGCCGCTTTCGCCGATGTAATCCGCTGGACAGTTTGGGGCTTGATCAACGCGGAAGAGATGGGCATCACCAGTCGCAATATCGGCGACTTCCTGGACAGCGGCGATGCCAGCATCGGGCGTTTGCTTGGTTTGGGCGATAATGTCGCCGGCGAGTACTTAGGCATCAATGACGAGTTTATGGTTGATGTCATCAGCCAGGTGGGCAACTATGCTGAGATATTCGACCGCCACCTAGGTCCTGATACGATCTTTGGCTTGTCGCGGGGCTTGAACGCGCTGTGGCAGGATGGTGGTTTGCTTTACGCAGCGCCCTTTCGTTAGCGTGGATTTGAAACTTGTGGTGTAAGCGGCTACAATCCAGATTGAGTGCTGAAACGCGCCGCACAAGACTGATCGCTTAACTGGCATCCGCGGGAAGCGCCGATGGCAAGCGCCAAGCAGTCCAGCCAGGAGAATGTGCTGCCGCTTATCTTGCGGGACGGCAGAATCCTGCAGGGCATGGCACAGATCCTCTTTGTTATCATCATTGTCCTCGCGCTCAACAACCTGCAGACGCGCATCAGTACCGCGCTGGAGTCCACAAACCAGTCGCCCAACTTCGAGTTTCTACAGAACCGCGCCGGCTTCGATATAGCGGATTCTGGCGACTATAGTTCGCACGATCGTTACATTGATGCCTTCCGCGTCGGCTTTATCAATACCCTGCGCGTGGTCTTGCTGGGCTTACTGGCGACGACTGTCTTGGGCATGTTGGCCGGCATATTGCTATTGAGCCGCAACTTTCTGGTGCGGACGATCTCGCGCGCCTATGTCGAAGTGCTGCGCAATACGCCCATCTTGCTGCAGATCATCGCCTGGTACTTCATCGTTATCTTTGCCTTGCCGCCACAGCCGGAAGCCATCGCCATCCCGCTAGAGGGCATCCGCAGCCTGCCATTGCTGCAGTATGGGCTGTCCCTGCTGCTTGTCGCGGCGATCTGGCAATTCAGCGGCGGGCTGCGACGCCAGCGTTGGCGCTTGCTCACGCGCGAGGTCGGCATAGCCATCGTCATTGTCGTCAATTTGTTGGGCATTGAGATTGTTGGCGCGGCCACGCCCATCGAATTCCTGCCCGCGCTCTATATCAGCATCAAGGGCGTGGCCATCTTTGAGTTGATTCCCTCCTCGCTCTTTGGCGTGTGGATGGTCTTCGTGGTCATCGGTATCGTGGTGGCCATGATGCTTTGGCGCTACTTCGGTTTCATCACCGAGTCGACTGGTCGTCCTACGCCGCGCACCAGCGCCGTGATTATCAGCGTGGTCGGCTTCACAATCCTGGGCTGGCTGATCATGGGCATGCGTCCCACGCCCGCGGAGATCCCTGTCTACGACGAGGACCGCGAGCGAGTCGTCGACATGTCCTACAGCGACGCCTTTGCCTCTGGCCTGCTGACTATCGAGCAGGAATTGGAATACAGTCGTCAGCCATTGCTCTACCGTCCGCCGACGCTGGACCGACGCGGGCGCAATGTGGAAACGGGCATCGAGATTTCGCCAGCCTACCTGGCTGTATTCCTGGGGCTGGTGATTTATACATCCGCCTTCATCGCCGAGATTGTGCGGGCGGGAATACAAGCCGTGCCCAAGGGACAGTTGGAGGCTGCGCGGGCTCTAGGCATCTCTCAAGGTGATATGTTGCGGCGGATCGTACTGCCCCAAGCCTTGCGCGTCATCATTCCGCCCTTGGGCAATCAATTCCTTAATCTCGCCAAGAACTCCAGTTTGGCGATCGCCGTGTCCTATACGGATATTTACATGGTCACCAACACCATCATCAATCAGAGCGGACAGTCGGTGACCGGCATTCTGATGGTGCTGCTGTCCTACCTGGTCATCAGTCTGGGGATCTCCCTGGTGATGAATCTGATCAATCAGCGCTTCGAACTGGTCACGAGGTAGGCGATGGCTGAACAGCGCGTGGACGCCAGCAAGACCATCATCCACCACAAGGAAGAGTCGCCCTTGCCGCCGCCGCGCATGGAAGTTGGCGTTCGCGGCTGGCTGCGCCAAAACCTGCTTGGCTCGCCCAGTGATGTCGTGGTCAGCGCGCTGGCGACCCTGCTGATCCTGGCGCTGGCGGTCAGTTTCTTTAACTGGGCGATTCGCAGCGCCAACTGGTTCGCCATCATCAACAACCAGCGCCTCTTCATGATGGAGTCTTTTGAACGGGCTTTTGAATGGCGGCTTTCGCTGATAGTTTTGCTGTCGGCGCTGTTGACGGGCATTAGTCTGGCGGCCTGGGCGCGGCGGGCGGCGCGATTGCTCGCCCTGTTGACTCTTGTTGGCATTGTGGCGCTGGCGGTGCTGCCGCCACTGATCGACGCGACCATCCCGCAACCAAAGTCTTACCTCACGGCTGGCAATGTCGATATCATTGACCGAGCCAGCAAACTGATACCTCAACGCGACCTGGCTTTCATCGCTGGCGCTGGCGAGACCGTCTCCATCAGCCTGGCTTTGGATGAAGTCGCTGATATTGAGACATTGCGCAACCTGGCTGGTTTCTCCGACCGCGCCAGCAATGCCTTGGCCAACGCCGCCAACAACCGCCTCGAGCAGCAGCACAAGACCGGCGCAGCCTTCGACCAAATGCTGGGCGGTGGAATGACGGAAGCGCTGGAAGAGCGGACTCGCCTGAATATCCGCACCTTCATGCGCACCAACGACATGCTGGCGTCCACGCGCGAATTTGTGTCGTCTGCGGGCGACGCGCTGACAGACGCCGACGCCACGGTTGAGCAACTGCGCTGGTGGCTGGCGCGAATGCGAGATGCCGCCCGCGCCACAGACCCCCGCGAAGGCTCTGTGCTGGACGCGCTGACGCCCCTGCAGGACCGCGTCAAGAATCTGTCCGTCAACGACAGCGTGCCAACTCAGTTGCACGAGGCTGTCGCTGTTTTAACCGCGGCGATCCTGGCTAGCGAGCAACTGGAAGACCTGGGCGAACTGCTGGTGACGCACTTGGCGGAAGACCTCATCGGCGAGCCTAACCAGCGCGATGAAGATGAAGAGCTCATTGAGCCGTCGACGCGTGAAGCGGCTTTCCTGCGTGATATGTTTGTGCGCCTGCTGACGCCGCAGTCCGTGCTGGATCTCTACCAATTGGGCCAAACGCCCATGCGCGTGGAAATCCGCGATGCCCGCACGCTGGAGACCCTGGCCGGTGCAGTGTTGACCGGCGCAAGCGACCAACTCACCTTCGATATCCCGCGCGATGGCTGGTATGTACTGAGCAAGGATGCCGCCGAGGGAGAAACTGGCAGCGCTATCCTGGCGGCTCGCGGCATTCATCCCATCGTCGAGCGCACGCTCAGCGCCACCGAGTCGCGCTATTCGCGCCTGACCGACAATGAGCTGATCGTAACCGAGAACCGCCCGCAAATCGACGGCAAGAATATCCCCTTTGTGGTACTGGTCGACAACCAATTCCGCGGCCTGCGCGATTTGCAGACCTACCTCGTCCATTTCATCCCGCCCTTCTTCACGCAGGTGGAGGCGCTGCTACTGCCCTTCTTCATCACTGTGGTCTGGGGCTTCGCGCTGGGACGGAGTTTGGCGCACTTGCTGGGCGAGAATTCGGTGTTTAATGCGCGCGAAAACCGGCTGGTGGTGCTGATTTGGGCGCTTTCGCCCTTGTTGATCCTGCTGGCTTATTTTGCGCTGTTGGATGGCGCTGGCATCGACGGGCTTCCCAAGATCATATTGCAGTTGGCGGCGGCCTTCGGTGTCCTGGCATTGGCGCGGCGCATTGAGGCCTGGCTCAACCGCAGCAACCCGGGCGAAGACGCCGAGGGCTCGTTGAATCGCGCGCTTCTGTATGGCTGGGGCGCATTCCCCTTCGTCATGTATCTGCTGGCTTCGGGCATTGGCGGGCTGTCTGGCGCGGCGCTGGGCAGCGGGGCGGCCGGGCTGGTCTGGCTGGCGCTGATGCTCTGCGTAGGCTTGTGCTATCGCGGGGCGCTGGGCTATGCGCTGCTGGCGGGCGGCTTTTTCCTGCCGCTGGCGAGCGCGCATATCATCAATCTAGTCTGGGCGGGCTGGACGGAGGATTCGCTGGCGACTCTGGTGATTTGGCTGGCATTGGCGGCGGCCGGCATGCTGGCGGGGATGCGCGGCTCGGCGTTGCGCACCAGCCTGAGCATGCAAGTCAAGCGAGTCGGCTATCTAATTTCCTGCTTGGCGTTTTTGTTTGTCTTTGTCGATACCAACCTGCTGGCGGAGTCGGGCGATGGCGCGTCGGGAACGCTGGCTGGCGTGGCATTTGTCCTGTGGCTGGGCTGGATGTTCTTCACCGGTGCCTTGAAATGGTCTTCCAATCGCATCATCCTCGGTTTGCTGTTGCTGACGGCCTTGTGGCTGCAAACCTTTACCGCGCTGGATCTCGGCTTGAGCGCGCTCTTCATCGTCTGGCTGGTCGTGGGGACGCTGGCCTTCAAACGCGGCGAGCGGGCGCAGGGCGATCTGGGCGGGCGCAAGGGACCAGTTGACTTGATCCTGAGCCTGTCGAGCAGCAACCCCCTGCGGGGTATCGCCGCGGCGAGCGGAATCTGGCTGCTGGCGCTGCTGATCCTGCCCAGTTTGACGGCGGGGCTGGAGGCGCAGGGCATCTTACAGACGAGCGCGGATGACCTGCTGCCCTTGTCGGACAAGCGGCTTTGGGGCGGCTTGATGCTGACTATGCAGCTGACGATATTGGGTGTCGGCGCCTCCTTCCCGATTGGTCTGGCGCTGGCTTTGGGGCGGCGCAGCTCCATGCCCGTGGTCAAAACCGTCTGTGTGCTCTACATCGAGACAGTTCGTGGCGTGCCCCTGATCACGGTGCTCTTCATGGCGACGCTGCTGGTGCCGTTGATCGACCCGACCCTGGCGACTATCGAAAACGCAGTGCGCGCCTGGGTGGGCATCACCTTGTTCAGCGCGGCTTATCTGGCGGAGAATGTGCGCGGCGGCTTGCAATCCATCGGGCACGGGCAGACTGAAGCGGCGCAAGCGGTGGGCTTGTCCACCTGGCACACGACTCTGTATATTCTGCTGCCCCAGGCGCTGCGGGCGGTCATCCCGGCGCTGGTCGGGCAGTTCATCTCGCTTTTCAAAGACACTTCGTTGGTCTTCATCGTGGGCTTGGCAGAGATTTTGGGGATCGCCGTACGGGTGGTCGCCCAGCCCGAGTTCTTGCAGAAGCGCCAGGAAACATTTTTGTATGTCGCCATCGTTTATTTCGTCTTCAGCTACATCATGTCCTATATCAGCCGCCGGGTGGAAGCGACAGGCTCCGGCGCGGTGAGGGCAGAACGGCTTTAGCGCAGCGCAGTAGTAGTGCCAAGTAGGTAATGCAAGAACTTACCACCGAGGACGCCGAGTCTAACGAGGGCACAGAGAAAAGGACTTTGTAGGGGCGACACTTGTGCCGCCCGCTGAACTGGACTCATTGCGCTCTGTGGCTGGTTTTCTAACGGCTAAGTTGGACTTACTGTGAAGAACGCGGAGGCAGATATGGAAGCGGACAGCAAGCAATACATGGCCGGCGATGAGCCCATCATCATCTGTCGCGATATGAACAAGTGGTTCGGTGAATTCCATGTCCTGCGCAATATCTCGCTGGAAGTTATGCCGCAGGAAGTGCTGGTCATCATCGGTCCCAGCGGCTCCGGGAAGTCCACCTTCATCCGCTGCATCAACCGGCTGGAAGAACATCAGGATGGCACGATCATCGTCGATGGCATTGAATTGAGCCACGATGTGCAGAATATCGCCGAGATCCGCCGCGAGACCGGCATGGTCTTCCAGCAGTTCAACCTCTTCCCGCATTTGACAGTGATGGACAATATCACACTGGCGCCGATGAAAGTGCGGCATTGGGCGCGCGACAAAGCCGAACAACGCGCCATGGAATTGTTGGAACGCGTTGGCATCCCCGAGCAGGCTTTCAAGTATCCTGGGCAGCTATCTGGCGGTCAGCAGCAGCGCGTCGCCATTGCGCGGGCTCTGGCTATGGAGCCGAAGATCATGCTCTTTGACGAGCCCACATCGGCGCTCGACCCGGAGATGATCAAGGAAGTGCTTGATGTGATGAAGGAGCTGGCGGTATCGGGCATGACCATGCTGGTGGTGACGCACGAGATGGGCTTCGCGCGGGAAGTCGCCGATCGCGTCATCTTCATGGATATGGGGCGCATCGTCGAGCAGGGACCGCCGGAAAACTTCTTCAGCGACGAGATCACGCATCACCCGCGCACGCAGGAATTCCTCGACCAGATTTTGTAGGGCAACTCCCCTCGCTCCCTGCCCAAGGAGACGCCCGTCTACCCCCTCGGTCCCCCCGAAGCATCGGGGGGAACTTACACCGAGCACCGATAAATGCGCCGCAAGGCGATACAAAATGCCCGAATTCGCTTATGCGAGCTCCCCTTCCCCCGTTGATACGGGGCAAGGGGATAGGGTAGAAAAGCGCGCCGGCGAGCCCAGTAGCGGACAAGCCTTATATGCCGTAGACCTCTGTCTCCGGATAGAAAGCCGCCCAGGCAAACCAGAAATGCGGGAAGGCATGCACCCACTCCAGTTGCTGCCCCGCCAACTCGCCACTGATCGCCTCGCCAAAAGCATTCCAGCTTGAGCCAGTCTGCGCATCAGTGAAGCCGCCAGCCTCGTTCACCGCGAATTCCAGCGCCTCGCCATTCAGCGTCGCCAGGTACATGCCGGCCGTGCCGATGTCGCGCGCATTGTCGATGACCGAGTCGCCCAGTGCAGTCGCCACACCACTTTGATAGAAGAGGACAACAGGTGTCTCCTCGATGACATCGTTGATCACATCCTCTTCCTGCAGAATCGCGAAGGGGTAGGCGATGGCGGTATCACCGACTATCGCGGCCAGCACATGGTCGACCGGCGAGGGCAGCCGCGGGTCAATCGCGCCGCTGAACAGGAAGGGACGACCGCTGCGACTGTCGTAGTCGCGGTAGGGGTTCATCCCGTATTGACGGTGATGACCGGTATCGCGGGACATGACCAGACCATCCGGGTAGCGCTCCGCGAAGACGCCGAAGCTGATGACTTGCGACGGCACGATGTCCAGCAGCGTGCCAGCGTAGTGACCCGCCAGACCCTCGCCCGTCAACTGCTGCCACCAGGAGTCGCTTTGTCGGTCGTACATGACCAGGTCACTGTTGCGCAGCAGGCCGCTGACGCCGAAGTCCAACACTTCGCCATCGACGCGCCTGTCGAAGCTGATGGAGCTGTTGCACAGGGGGCAGAAGGTCACGGCGACCGGCTGTCCGGCCACCTCGTCATTGGCGATTTCGTGCCACATCAGGATGGCCAGCGGGTAGGCACGCGCTTCCCCAGCGATTTCCAGCGCGATGACGGGCGAGCGGTTGACCAGCCAAGTCCGCGCGTCCTCGACGGACTCCATGCGCGGCGCAGTAACCGCCGGGATGCCGTCTTTGGTCGGGTTGCCCACCATGATTTCGCCATAATCGACATTGGACTTGCAAAAGTCGGTGGACCAGTTGCTCGTGCGCAGGTGACGCGGGCGGCAGCTGTCGTCGGCTTGCCCATGAATGGGCAGAACTGCGATAGCGACTGCCACCGCCACAAGGACAAAGATGGCCAGATATTTCGCAGAGCGCGGCGAATTGGACATAGGATGCTCGCTTTCATGTTAATTGGCTGAGTCTCCCTCGCAGCATAGAGCAAGGTGATTACAGCAGGCTTACAAGCCTCGCGCCGCTGTATGCCGATGGTCCGGTCAGTTCTGTACAATTGTCCGCACGGGCCAGTTCCTGTATAGTACTGGCGTCTCGCCATAAGGATGGTTGACATGTCAAACAGCCGCCCCAGCAGGCCTCGGTCAGTTGTCTTCGCCAGTACGCTGCTCATGCTGCTGGGCATTTTGGTGGCGCTGACGGGCATCGCAGCCGACTACATTTTTTCGGGAGCCAGTCCGGGGTTTAACCTGCCGCAACTGCTCATCGTCGCGGCGGGCTTGGTGCTGTCCTTGGGCGGATACCGCTTACGGCGCTCGAAACATATTCTGGGGGGCTTCGCTTCCCGGCATATCGCCACTGTCGCCGTAATTACGCTAGTCACCCTGCTGGCAATAGAGATCGCGCTGACTGCTTTTGGCACAACGACTTATTACCCGCGCGAGGTTTCGCCAATTGCGTTGCGGCCAGTTCCTTGGTGGCATTGTGATGACGCAGGCTGCCGTTTTCAGTACGAGGCTGCTGTCCGCGCCTGCGCAGCGGGCGAGTTCTCCGGCAAAAACTCCGGCAGAAAGTGCATCGTCAATCAACAAGGGTATGCGGACAAGGATGATTTTGTACTGAGCGATGATGCCGCTAATCGTCAGCGTGTCCTGGCGCTGGGCGACTCCTTCACGCACGGTTTTACGGCTGACATCGGGCGCTCCTATGTCGAAACACTGAAGAAGGCTTTGCCCGAGGTCGTCGTCTGGAATGCGGGGATTACTGGCAATGGGACGCAAGAAGCGCTTGCGGGTTTTGAAGAACTTGCGCCAACGCTGCGACCGCAACTGACTTTTCTGGGCTTCTACATGAACGATTTTCTCGACAATTTGCATCAAGTTGGTTTTGGATGGATCATGGCGAGAACACCAGAGGGAGGGCTTTGGGAAGTTCGTCTCCATTGGCTCGATCGATGGGGCTTCAGCCCATCATTTCTCTATGAACAAGATCCGGGCCTTCAACTCGCGTATGCCAGACTCAAGGTGCATCCGCCTGCTAACGAAGTAGAACGCGCTCTTGGAACAACGCAGTTGGGCACTGTCTTGTTGAAGTTGCTCGACAGAATGACATTGCCGTTTTACCGGTCGCTAAGCGCGCATCAAGTCGAGACGACCCGCCAGCGCTTGACAGATCTGCGTGACGCGGTCTCTGCCCAGGACAGCGCCTTGCTCGTCCTGATCATTCCTGCCGCAGAGGACTTTCAAGCCCCTGGTGACGAAGTTCGAACTGCCGTTAGCCTGATGGACGAACTTGAGATTCCCTACCTGAATTTGCTGGATGTACTGAGCCCCGAGATGTATCACGATCCTTTAGAGGATGCGCACTGGAACAACGCCGGGCACGCCAAGGTCGGCGTTCTCCTTACGGAGTGTGTGGAAACCTTCTTCGCCAGCGGCGACCTGGCTGACTGCAAGCATGTCGTCATGCCCTGATTTTGCTGTAGCGCTTTCTGGCCTGACGCGCGACAATCCAGCCATGGCGAAGCAGCGCATCAGTTACATCTGCAGCAACTGCGGGCGGCGCAGCATCGGCAGCTTCAAACGTTGCCCGCAATGCAAACAATTCGGCACGTTGCAAGAGGTCGTGGAGCCGGCTCGCAGCGCGTCTTCGGGGCAAGCGCGTCCCGCCGCCGCCTCGCAGCGGCAGCCCCTGCTCCTCGCCGAGATCGACAGCCGCGCCGAAGCTCGCGTCCCCCTGCCCATCGCCGAGTTTGACCGCGTGCTGGGCGGCGGACTGGTGGCGGGCAGCTTGATCCTGCTGGGCGGCGAACCGGGGATCGGCAAATCCACCTTGGTGCTGCAGCTTTCCGCGCAGTTGGCGAATACTGGCCGGGGCGTGCTCTATGTCAGCGGTGAAGAAAGCGCAGGCCAACTGAAACGCCGCGCCGACAGGCTGGGCTTGGCGGCGCCGGAGCTCTATCTGCTGGCGGAGACCGACCTGGACAATATCATCGCGCAAGCACAGACGCTGCAGCCGACCCTGCTGGTGGTCGACTCCATCCAGACGACGCGCCAAGCCGCTTCCGATTCGACGCCCGGCTTACCCGCCCAAGTGCGTCAATGCGCGGGTGAGTTGCAGCAGTTGGCGAAATCCAGCGGCATCAGCGTGCTGCTCATCGGGCATGTCACCAAGGACGGCAGCATCGCCGGCCCGCGCGTGCTGGAACATATCGTGGATGCAGTCCTTTATCTGGAAGGCGATCCCTTCCAGCATTATCGACTGCTGCGCGGCGTCAAGAACCGTTTCGGCGCGACCAGTGAAGTCGGCGTTTTCGAGATGCGCGGCAGCGGCTTGCTGCAAGTGCCCAACCCCTCGGAAGTCTTCCTGGAAGAGCGCCTGGTCAATGCTTCCGGCTCAGCCATCGCCATCACGCTGGAAGGCACGCGCCCGCTTCTGGTGGAACTGCAAGCCCTGACCAGCCCCACGCCCTTCAGCAATCCGCGCCGCACAGCCAACGGCATCGACCCCAACCGCCTGCTGCTGATCAGCGCCGTTTTGAGCAAAGTCCTGGGATTGAAATTGTGGGATCAGGACATCTTCGTTAATGTCATTGGCGGCTTGAAAATCGCCGAGCCGGCTGCTGATCTGGCGCTGGCGCTGGCGATCGCCTCAAGCTATTGCGAGCGTCCGCTGCCGGCGGATTTGGCGATCGTGGGCGAGGTCGGGCTTAGTGGAGAATTGCGGCACGTGGGGCAATTGTCGGCGCGACTGTACGAGGCGCAGAAGATCGGCTTCAAGCGCGTGCTAATCCCGCGCCTGCGGCGGCAGAGCGGGGATTTTCCCGGCGGCATTCAACTGCTGCAGGCGCGCCATCTGCGGGAGGCGCTGCGAGCGGCGCTGCCCGGTGACTAGGGATACTTGCGGTTGAGCAGGCGGGCGTAGGGGATAGTCTCGCGGACATGGCTTAGCCCACAGACCCAGGCGACCGTGCGTTCAATGCCGATGCCGAAGCCGGCGTGCGGCACACTGCCGAACTTGCGCAAATCCAGATACCATTGGTAGGCTTCCCGCCCCAAACCCATATTGTCGATATTGGCGGCCAGCAAGTCGTGGTCGTGGATTCGCTCGCTGCCGCCGATGATCTCGCCATAGCCTTCTGGCGCGAGCAGATCCACGCTGCGGCAAACTTGCGGTCTGCCCGCCACTGGCGTCATGTAGAAGGCTTTGACGGCCGTGGGGTAGTGGTAGACGAAGACCGGTTTGGCGAACATGCCCGCCAGCGCGGTCTCGTGCGGGCTGCCAAAATCCTCGCCCCATTCGATGGCGAGTTCCGCTTTTGCCGCCTCATCGTCCGTCTCGGCTGCGAGCTTCTGCAGGCGGTCGACAGCCTCGTCGTAGCTGATGCGCGCGAAGGGCGGTGTGATGGCTTCCAGCCTGGCAGTGTCGCGCCCGATGATGGCTAGCTCTTGCTGATGTTTCTCCAGCGCCTGCTCGACAACATAGGCGACCAGGCCTTCTTCAATGTCCATCAATTCTTCCAGCGAGCAGAAGGCGATTTCCGGCTCTAGCATCCAGAATTCGATCAGGTGGCGGCGCGTCTTGGATTTCTCGGCGCGGAAGGTCGGTCCGAAGCAGTAAACCTTGCCAAAAGCCATGATGTTGGCTTCGTTATAGAGTTGGCCGGTCTGCGCGAGGAAGGCGTTTTCGCCAAAATAATCGACTTCAAAGAGCGTGGTAGTCTCTTCGCCGGCGGCGGGCGTGATGATGGGCGTATCCACCAGCAGGAAGCCCTGCGAATCCAGCCAATCGCGCATGGCTTTGATGATGGTGGCGCGCACTCGCAAAATCGCCCATTGCCGGTTGCTGCGAACCCACAAATGGCGGTGATTCATCAGGAATTCGGTACCATGCTGCTTGGGCGTGATGGGGTATTCCTGCGCCATCTGCGCCAGTTGCAGGGAGGTGATGCCGATCTCGTAGCCGCCGGGGATGCCTGGCGCGCGCTCGTCGGCTCGCACTGTGCCGCTGACGATCACGGAAGACTCCTGCGTCAGCGAGCGGGCGATTTCAAAGTCTTCGGGTTGCATTTCGCGCTTGAAAGCTACGCACTGCGCCTGCCCGCTGCCATCCCGCAGCAGGATGAATTGCAGGCGTCCTTTGCCGGTGCGGCTGTAGACCCAGCCCCGCAGCGTGACTTTCTGCCCTTCGTAGGCGGCAATATCCTTGATGCGAATCACCTGGCTCAATGTCTCGTCCCTTTGTGGCATATCGAGGCTTGCGCTGGCATTATAGCATAGGCTAGACCTCGATGATCTCGCCGACCGCCGCCCGCAGCAGCCGATCCGCCAGCGCCAGCCCCAGCCCTCGTTTCTCCGGCAGGCGCGCCAAAATGACATCCACGCGGGCTTTGTCCAAGGCTCGCAAACCCGCGAAGAGCCGTTCCGCCGCTTGATGGCTGTCGGCGCCCAGGTTCGCCACGGGCAGATCCAGGTCCGCGAAGTGGTCGGCATCGCGTTGAATCAGCAGGAGGCCGACCGCGCCGCGCCGCGCGATTTCCGCGCGCATGGCGGCATATACGGCAGCATCCGCGCCACGAAACAGCAGCAGGCGCGCCCGCGGTGAATAATGCTTCAGCAACGTGCCTGGCGCTGGAATAGTTTCACCCGCTTCCGCGATGAATTGCGGCGTATACTGCAAGCCGGGCAGTAGGGTGCGCAATGTCTCCAACGGTAGGCCGCCCGGACGCAGCAATCGCGGTGGGTCATCCACCAGGCTGACGATACTGGACTCTAAGCCGATGCGCGCCGCGCCGGCATCCAGTACCATGTCGAGCTTGCCTTCCAGGTCATCCAGTACATGCTGTGCGCTGGTCGGGCTGGGGCGGGCGAAAACGTTGGCGCTGGGCGCTGCGATGGGGACGCCAGCGGCTCGTATCAAAGCCAGCGCCACGGGGTGATCCGGCATGCGCAGGGCTACCGTGCCCAGACCGGCGCTGAGATTGCGCGGGATGCGCTGCGATTTGCGCAGCACCACGGTCAAAGCGCCGGGGAAACAGCGCCGGCACAAGTCCCAAGCCAGCGCCGGGATGTCGCGCGCCACCTCGTGAATTTGCTCCAGGTCGGCGATGTGCACGATGAGCGGGTCACTGGCGGGGCGCCCCTTGGCGCGGAAGATGCGGGCCACAGCCGCCGCATCCCAGGCATTCGCGCCCAAGCCATAGACCGTCTCGGTGGGGAAGGCCACCAGCCCTCCCGCGCGAATGATGTCGGCCGCCTGCGCGATGGCGGAGGTCTCCGGCGCTTGCGCGTCAACTTGCAGCAGGCGCGTGTGCATGGGCATGGCAGGTCAAGACCCTATCAACTCTGAAGCGCATCCAGCCGATCCGGTCTGCTCGCAGTCGACCACAACAGATTTCAGCTATACTGTAGCTACATCCAAGCCAACATGGAAAGGCGCATCTTATGACCATCCTGGTAACGGGCGCGGCTGGTTTTTTGGGCAATCTGCTGGTGAAGCGCCTGGTCGTCGAGGGGCAGCCCGTGCGCGCCTTGGTGCGCAGCAGCGCCAAAGCCAAAATCCGCCTCGGCGATGTCGCCGACAGCATCGAAATCGTAGCTGGCGATGTCACGCGCCCCGACAGCCTGGCGCGGGCTTTGGATGGCACTAGCGCGGTCATTCACACGGTCGCCATCGCGCTGGAAAAAGGTGGGCAGACTTACGAGTCGGTTAATTATCAAGGCACTTTGAATGTCTTGCGCGCGTCCGAGGCAGCTGGCGTGCAGCGCTTCATCAACATCAGCCAGAATGGCGCCCGTGCGGATTTGCCCTATCGATTTCTCGCCAGCAAGGGACGAGCGCAGGAAGCAGTCGCCACATCACCCTTGGCTTGGACGGCGTTGCGACCCTCGGCGATCTTTGGCGCGCAGGACGAATTCTTCAATACCTTCGCGCGTTTGCTCAAGGTGACGCCGCTGATCTTCCCGCTGATTGACGGCGGCAAGGCGGAGTTCCAGCCGGTGGCGGCGGACGATGTCGT
Source organism: Anaerolineae bacterium (assembly GCA_034420985.1). Taxonomy (GTDB): domain Bacteria; phylum Chloroflexota; class Anaerolineae; order Aggregatilineales; family Phototrophicaceae; genus UBA6055. Next base: position 38,901 of record DAOUKU010000074.1, read on the forward strand.
GGAGGCGGCAATTCGCTGTCTGGATGAGGACTCGACTATTGGCGCGGAATTGACGTTGGGCGGTCCGGAAGTATTGAGCCTGGGCGAGATTGAACGGCGGGTTCTGGATGCCACCGGCAGTTTGCGCCTGCTTGTGCCCGTACCAGCGGGATTGCTACGCCCGGTTGTGGGGGTGATGGAGCGGCTCTTGCCTGGCTCGCCGGTCAGCACAAGCCTCCTGGACTTGCTGGCCGTGCCCAATACCGTGCCGGACAACGCGCTGGTCAATGTCTTCGGCATGCAGCCCATCCCCTTCGCTGGCGAGCACATCGCCTACCTGCGCGACAATACGCTGGGCGATACGCTAGCCAAGTTCTTCGGCAACGCCACGGTCAATTAAGACAGCAGTTTGTCATAGAGCTTTCTGTGCGCCTCAGCGGCCGCCTTGACTGAGAAGCTCTCTAGTACCCGCCGCCTGCCCGCCGTGCCCATCCTTCGCCGCAATGCGCTGTCCTTCAGCAGGCGTAACACTGCGGAAGCAAGCGCATCCTTGTCGCTGGTGTCCACCAGAAAACCCGTCTCACCATCCGCGATGGTCTCGGCGGGACCGCCGCGTCCAGTGCTGACGACTGGCAGGCAGCAAGCCATGGCTTCCAGGTTGGCGACGCCGTAACTCTCGAACGCTGAAGGGCAGACGAAGACATCAGCCGCGGCATAGACGGACTCAATATCACTGCGGAAGCCGATGTAATGCAGTCGCTCGCGCAGGGCGGGCTGCTTGCGCGCCTGCGCCAGGATGTGGTCGCGGTAGCGTTGATCGGCAGAAACGCCAAAGACATCCCCGCCCGCCACGATGAAGTGCGTCTCCGGCAGCGCCGCCAGCACCCGCTTCGCCAGCGCCTGAAAGGTGTGATGCCCCTTGACCGGCTGGAAACGCGCCACCATTGCCACCACCAGCGCGTCGTCAGCGATGCCCAACTCATGTCGCAGATCGCTTTCCAGCCCGGGTCGAAAGCGCTGGCTGTCCACTCCGACATAAATCACCGGCAGCTGATTCGCGGGCATGAAGGGCGGCGAGCCTAAGAATCCGTCGCGAATGGCTCGCGAGCGTGCAATGGCGGGAATCGCACGAAAGAAATTGCGTTGCCAAGGTTTAGGCTTAAACCACCAGCCATGGACTGTCCATAGCAGGGGGGTGCCCAGTCGTCGTGCCGCCGGAGCGATCAGCGGCAGACTGTGATAATCGCTGTGGACCAGGTCGATGTGCTGCGCTTCCAGCAGGTTTTGCATGCGCCGCAGGACAGGGAAGCGCGCCCAAACTGCCGGCACAAAATAGGTCGATGCGCCGCGATAGGGCAGGGCGTGCGCTTGCCAGCCAGCCGCCCCCCAGCGTTCGCTCAACGGTCCTTGCTTGGGCAAAAGCAACTGCGGTTGATAACGCGCCGCATCCAGCGAGGCAGCCAGCGTGAGCAAGTCGGTTTCGCCGCCGCCCAAGCCAGTGTACCAGGATGCGTACAATACTTTGCGCATGCGGCTCACAGGCAGAGCGGACGCGCGTTGTGCCGCTCGCGTTCGGCGCAGGTCAGTTCCCGCGGCTGGAATTGCTTTTCGATTCGCTCCAGCAGGGACTCGGCGCTCTCCAGTTGCCACAGGCGTAGCACATCGTCGGCGTCGCGCGTGAGGATTTGTTTGGCGTCGCTGCCTCCGCTGAAATCGACTATCGGCAGCAGCTGTGGGAAGCGCGCTTCCAGCTCGCCAGATTCGATGTGCCAGATGGTCAGCTCGTCGCCGAAAGCCGCCAGCACAAATCCCGCCTCCGGCATGATGGACAACTTGTCGGCTGGCTCTCCAATGCCAGTTATGCGCCGCTGCAGGCTGCCGTCCCTCGCGTCGATGATTTCGATGTCTCCGTCAATCTGCGCCACAGCCAATGTGCCATCCCTGGACAGCGTTCCAGCTGCCACATCCACCAGCGCCCAGCGTTCTAGTCTATAATCCGCCAGTGACAGCCGCGTCAATGTGGCCAGCCCGCTCTCAAACGGCGCAAAGAAGAGCAGCGCGTCATTATGGAAGGCCGCCTGGATGCCTGCGCCGCCCGCCGACCCCAGCGGAAACGCGCCCAGCGCAGATCCGTCCCGCCCATCCCAAAGCAAAGCCAGTTCGTCGTGCAAGCTCAGAAAATGCTGATCGTCGGCATCAAAGACGACATCATGCGCCCAGCCCGCCTCACCGAGACCGAGCGGCGCAGGCGAAGCGGTCTCGATAGTCAGCAGCCACAAACGCCGGCCGCGGGCAGCGACCAGCCTGCCGTCCCCCGCCAGCCAAAGCGCCCGTAAATCGCCAAGCGGCGCCTGCCAACCGTGGATTTCGTCGCCTGATTCCAGGTTGTAAATCCTGACGCCTTCGCCATCGTAGTGCGCCACAAGTTCGTCACTGCTGGCGACAAGGCCAGTAGGGAGTTGCAGAACCGCCTCGCCGCTATCGGGATGCCGCAAGCTGATGCCACCGGGCTCGACCAAGAGCAGCCTGTTGCCAGCCAAGCGGGTATTTGGCAACGCCTCCGGCAGGATTTCTCCCGTTCGCGCTGCTCCTAACTCGCCGCCGCCTGGCCGCGCTTGCAGCAGCAGCTCGTCATCCAAAGCCAATGCGCCCAGCGAATCCGCGATTTCCCGCAGCAGACGATGCGCTGAGCTTGCGTCGTCCAGAAATTCCTTCGCTTCCCATGCCAGCGCCAGCGCCAAGTCAGTATTGCCATCTGCAAAGTCTTGTCGTGCCGCGCGCAGCAATCGTCTTCCATCATCGGGGCGCATGGGCAAATGCGCCTGGGTAGCGCGGGCAATGGTGGCGCGGGCTTGCGCGGTGACTTGGGCGGCTTGGGCGGTGGCGGTGGCGGCAGTGGCGGTCGCGCCAAGCGACTCGCTGACACGGGCACTGGTGGCGGCAATCTGGTCGATCAGGCCGAGGGCGCCTTCGCTGGCGGCGCTGGCTTCGGCTGCATATTGCGCTGCTTGAGTCTGGGCTGCTTGAGTTTGCACTGCCGCTGCCTGCCCGCTGGAGATTGCCGCGCCCAGCAATTGCAGCAAGAATGCGCCCGCGCCGATCAATATCAGCGCTGTCAAAACAAGCGCTAACGTCCGCGCCCGCTTTCTAGGCTCCCGCCCACGGCGGCTACTATGAATATATTCGACTTGCAACTGTGAAGGTTTGGGCTCGCGTCGATTCGCGCGGGCTAGCCAGCGTCTCGCTTCGTCCCAGCGTCCCGCCGGCAGTAAATCTTCGCCTTTTCGCCCACTGGAACGCCAGCGGTCGGCCGCCACCAGCAGCTCAGTATGCAGCCGCAAATCGTCATCAACGCGCAAATGCGAGCGCAGCTGCTCAATGCGCTCGACCAGGTCATCCTGCTCACGGAAGAAAAGATAGGGATTGCCAGGGATGGCTGGGTGGACTTCGACGCCGATCTTGTCATCGCGGATCAGCGTGACGATGCGCTTGCTGTGACTGATGGCGTGCTGGATGAGTTCGTTACAGAGTTGGCTTTCGGCGCTGTCTGGCGACAGCACAATCGCCACGGTGTAAGCGCGCAGGATGCCGGCTTTGAGCTGCCCGCTTTCCGCCGAGAGTTTGCCGAAGTCGCCATCATCAAACCAGCAGTCAATGCCGCTCGCGCGCATCTGTGCCGCCAAGCGCCGCACGAAGACGATGTCAGCCGGGTGGTAGATGCAGAAAATGTCGTGAAAGGCAGTGTCTGGCACAGCCATACCTGCTTGCTGGGGGCACTATTGCGCTTCATTCTACAGCAATTTGGCATCGGCGCATTTCGGATGCGGCATCCGCGCGGGTCGCGGTGGATCGAGAGGGTGAGCGGGCGACACAAGTGTCGCCCTACGCCTGATTCTAAGGGGTGTTGCGATCTGGGTGAGGTTGCAGGGCGAGCCAGCGGCTCGCCCGTACAGATTCCGAGTGGACTTTGCATCCCCCCGACATGTCGGGGGGACCGAGGGGGGCGTGAGACGCCCCTACAACAATCTGCTTCTTAGCCCCCGGCTTGATGCGTGATGCGCCCTGGCAGCTCCACTTGCAGCGGGCTGTTGGCGGCGATGTAATCGGCAACGACCTGGTCCAGCGGACTGCCTTGATCATATGGATTCATGGCATTCGTTTCCAGGATCGCATAGCCATCGCCGCCGCTGCGCATGTAGTCGTTGGTGGCGATGCGATACACAGCCTCTGGATCCAGCGGGCTGTATTCGCCATCGCTCATCACTTCGGCGCTGACAATGCGGCTGCCGGCTTCCTGCGTGGCGTCAAAGGTATAGCGCATGCCAGCGACTTGTGGGAAGCGCCCAGCCGCGCCATCAACCATGGGGTTGCCATTCTCGTCGACTGCCACTTGGCTGACGCCATTTTCCAGCGCGGCCAGCACATCGGCGCCGGTCAGTTCTAGGGTGCTGATGAGGTTACCGAAGGGCAGGACATTCAGCACCTCGCCCAGGGTGACTTCGCCTACGTCGATGTCCGCACGGATGCCGCCGCCATTTTGGATCACGATATCGGCGCCGGTGTTTTCCAACATGGCATCGGTGATGACGACGCCCAGCAGGCACTCTTCAATGCGGCAGAGGCGCGGGCTGGTGCCGGTTAGCGCCACGCTGGTTTCGCCCACAGGCTGCGAGGTCAACTCGGCAATCGGCTCTGCCAAGCCAGCGATGAGGTCGCTGAGTTCGGGGTCGGGACTGATGTAACGGCTCAGCAAGATGGCATCGCCGTCCCAGTCGGTCAAAACGCCTGCACCATCAAATTCAACATCCAGCCGCCCCAGATAGATGGTCTTCGTATTCGCCTGGACGACCAGCACAGGCTCGCCACTGGCGCTTTCGAGCACGGTGGGATATTCGCCGAGTGCGCCGCTGTAGGTGTTGCTGAGGAAGGTGTTGGTGTGCCCGCCGACTACGATATCGACGCCGCTGACAGCCTGCGCCACCTCGAGGTCTGGCGCATAGCCGAGATGCGAAAGCACAATAATCTTGTCGATGCCCTGGGCGCTGAGGCTGTCGACCTGCCCTTGGGTGATTTCAGCCAGGTTATCGTGGAAGACGAGATCTTTGCTGGGCAAGTTCAAGATCACGGTTTCCGGCGTGGTTAGCCCGATGATGCCGATAGACTCGCCGCCAACATCCAGGACGACCGACGGCGCGACCAGACCCGCCAGATAGGGGTCTTCGCTGAAGTCGATATTGGCGCTCACAGTCGGGAAGTTCAGCGCCTGGACGAATTCCGCCAGGTTTTCGCTGCCTTCGTTGAACTCGTGGTTGCCCAGCACGATGGCATCATAGCCGATGGCATTCATGATCTGCACGCTGTCTTGCCCGCGATATTGGACATGGAAGAGCGTGCCAGTGTAGCGGTCGCCGGCATCCAGCAGCAGGTGATTGCCGCCTTCAGCGCGGATTTGCTGGACGACAGTGGCTTGCCGGGCTGCGCCGCCGTCGCCATCACGCTGCGGCTCATGATGACCGTGCACATCGTTGGTGTGCATGATGGTCAATTCGAAGCTCTCGTCCTGCGCGCTCGCCACAGAGACGAGCAGCAACGCCAGAGCGAAAATCAGTACCAACTTGCGTTTCATTGCAAATCTCCTTCTGTCCCTTAGTCGATTTCTGCAAGCTGCGCGGGCAGCCATTTCATTATCACCTGTTAGCTTGGCTGCCAGCGCTGAAGTCTTTAAGACATTATAGCAATGCACACGCCTCGCGACAATATTGTCAGGCGAAATCGTCCAGGGCAATCGCATCAATAAGCTCTTGCCACAGAGGCACGGTGTACGGGCGAGCCGGTGGCTCGCCCCATTCAGGCGCCAAGATTGCAGGAATCACGGGCGACCCAATGGGTCGCCCCTACGTCCGGCTTTTCTCCGTGCTCCTGTCTAACTCGGTTTACTCGGTGGTAGGTTTTGCATGTTTCGCTCGGCGCTCTCGCCACTGATCATGCGTCATTACGCCGACGACTTGACACCATGTTGGGCTATCCAGCGGGTTTCGCAGCAGGTGCATCCCGAGCTTCTGCATCACGCGCTGCGAAGCCAGGTTGTCATGCTCGGTGGTGGCGACTGCCTGTCGCATGTAGAGCCTGCCAAAGAGGAAGTCCAGCAGGGCGCTGGCTGCTTCAGTCGCATAGCCGCGCTGCCGATGTTCTGGCAGGATGCCCCAGAACAAGCCCAACTCCGCGCTCAGCAGTTCGTCTGCCGCATCTCCCTGCAGCGCGCCCCATGGCAGCATGGTCGGCACAATCCCCACCGAGCCGACGAAGACGTCGCTTTCCCGCTTGAGTAGAGCGTAATCGGCATAGGGCGGCTGCTCCAAGCCCGCCAGTTCGCGGTAGCTGTCGATGGTCCATGTCAGCCAGCGCTGTGCTGCTTCCGTCGCTTCGTCCAAGTTGAAGACGCGCCGACGGAAGTCGACGCAGGCTGCCAGGTCGCACTCCTCAAAGTGACGGATGCGTAGACGCGGGCTCGCCAGCTCCAGGCGATCGATCATGCGACAGCGGGGTCAAGTGCGCAAGTAGGAAGCGCCATTGACATCGATGATTGCGCCGGTGCTGAATTCTGCGCCTTCCGAAGCGAGAAAGAGCGCAGCATAAGCGACTTCTTCCGGCTTGGCCACGCGACCCAGCGGCGATTGCGCGCGGATAGCATCCCCGTCCGGCGCTGCCAAACGCTCGGCGGCCATGTCGGTTTCTACGAAGCTAGGCGCGACCGTGCCGACGAAGATATGGTGTGGCGCCAGATATTTCGCCAGCGACTGTCCCATGCTGTTGAGCGCGGCTTTGCTAGCGCCATAAGCGGGACCAGTCGGCTCGCCGCGGAATGCCCCGCGCGACGAGATATTGACGATACGCCCGCCGCCCTGCCGAATCATGTGTTGCACGGCGCAATATGTAGCATTGGCAGCGCCGATCAGGTTGACGCTCAGGATGCGCGCAAAGTGACTCTGCCACTCGTCATAACTGGCTTCGGTCAGGGGGCAATTTTCATAAATGCCGGCGTTGTTGACCAGGATATCCAACTGTCCCATCTGCGCGACTACTTCATCAACCATAGTCTGGACGGCGGCGCTGTCTGCCATGTCGGCGCGGAAAGCCCTGTGCCCGGGACCAGGCAACTGTTCCAGTGTTGTCTGGGCTGCGGTTGTGTTGCTGTGGTAATGCACAGCCACCTGCGAGCCGCGAGCCGCGAAGCCTAATGCCAATGCCCGCCCGATGCCGCGTGATGCGCCCGTAACAAGTGCAACTTTGCTGTCAAATCGCATGGCAGCGCTTTCCTGCTCTTCGCGCAAACAAGAGGGCGAGCCAGCTACCCGCCCTCCAGTCCCGCTCTTCTGTCTTTACCAACTTCATCTAGTTGCAGTTGCCGGAAGTCCTGAGGTAGTCGCTGTGCAGCCAGCCGCTGATCCCGTTGTGCGTAACGCTGAACCAGTAGGTGGAGCGCTCTACAGCCCGCAGGCTGGTATTGCTGAATACGGTGCCCATGATCGCGGCATTGGTGCTGGGTTCCCTGCGCAGGTTGAGGACATCGGTAGTTGTCACGGTGCAATCGGTCAGCGAATTGACCTGTACGGGAATGAGGCCCAAGTCCAGGAAGTTCTGCGGCATAAGCACAGCTGTGCCCGGTCTGTCGACGCGGGCGCAGCGCATGTTGTCTTGCGTCCAGGTGTGCAAGGACACAATGATCCGTGGCGAATAGGCGGCGTCCAACAGGACTATCGTGCCAGTGTCATGCACGAAGCAGGCATCTACTGGCGGCGACACAAATCCGAAGATATCGACCGCATAGATGAAACCGTTGTCGATCAGGGTTTTTTTGCCGACGCCAGCCGCGCCCACTTCCTTGCACTGTGTGGTGCTGGAGGCGTCGGCGACTACGATGTGAGTTGGCAAAATGTTGCAGAGGGTGCCGCCGGGGACATCTAGCTCGTTGGTTTCGTCCGAGTCGTCTGATGTGTCAACTTCTTCGTCTCCGCTACTACCGACTAATTGTGCGGCACGGGCACTTTGGATCTGGAAAGCGAAAGCGCCTGCCTGATACTCAGCCGCGCCAATATCGCAGTTCTCAGCTGAGCGTAATATGCTGCGCTGGTCTTCAGGACTGCAGTGGTCGCTGCTGGCTGCGTCAACTACTGGGCTGCCCGGATCCGGCAGGAAATAGGCGGGCGCGCCAGAGAGCAGCAGCAATTGTGGGTCCGCGCTCAAGCCGTCATGATTACAAGAAGCGTCGCGGATCAAGTTGCCTATGTTGGCGTTCAGCGAGCCTTCGCAATCGCCCTCGACATTGCCGGTCAATATGCTGTTGTACAGTTGCAATTGGTTGCCGTCGTAGATTCCGCCGCCCAGGCTTGCCTCGTTATCAATCACTGTGACATGGGTGAGCGTGGAATCGCCTGCATTGAAGATTCCGCCGCCGCTGTTGCTCGCGGTGTTGGCGTTGATAGTGCTGTTGCTGATGGTGGCGATGCCGCTGACGATGTAGATGCCGCCGCCATCGCCGGATGAGATATTGTTGCTGACGCCTGACCGCTGGACAATGAGATTATTGTCCGAACCAGTGAAGTAGATGCCGCCGCCGTAGGTTTCGCCCTCGGACGAGGGCGTAGACGCGACGCCGGTTTCGTTGCTGCTGATCGCCGTATCGACCATCGTGACATCGCTGTTGACGGCATGTATGCCGCCGCCCCGCCCAGCCGCGGTATTGTGCCGGACTACGCTGTTGTAGAGTGCCAACTGCCCATTCTCAACGGCAATACCGCCGCCGTGCTCGGAGGTCCAGCCGCCGGTTATTGTGATGGCTTCCAGGGTCAGGGAGTTCGACACAGTAAGGACGCGGTTGCCATCGCCATTCACCGCATAGCCCATGCCTTCAATGACTACCTCGGATGTAATCTCCAGTGTGGCGTCTATGGTGATAACGCCGTCGACTGTGCCTTCGACCGTGATGGTGATGGTGTCAGCGCCGGTATTGTCGCCGCTGGCGTTGTCACCCGCCTCGCAGCTATCGGCTGGCGCGACCTGCGCCTCGCCATTGGCGGAACGGATGGCATTCGCCAGGCTGCAGTCGGAGTCTACAGTGATGACTGCAGCCAGCGCTGTGTGGACAGATACCAAGAAAAAAAGCGCCAGGCACACCGTTGTTGCGAGTCGTCTGCTATTCACGGTTAAGTCCTATTCTCCGCCTCGGCTGATACACTCTCGAGAGGCTGGCAATTTTACCCGCGTGGCACCGTCAACCCTGCGCTCAATTTAAGACCGTTCGCCATTTTGCGCAAACGGATACGCGGCAGATTCCTTGCGTTATTCGGCGAGGATGCCGATGCGACTCAAACGTTCTCCGCCATTTTGCGCAAGAGCGCCAGCGTCATGCGCGCATCGCCAAGCGCGTCGTGGGCGGTTTGCAAGGTCAAGCCTTCGCGGCGCAGCGCCTCAGTCAGCTTGTGGCTGCGATAATTCCTGCCGTTTGGGTTGCGCTCGCCTTTGTAGCGGGCGTACTGCTTCATGGCGCAATCGCGCTTTGCCAAGCGTGGTTCCGGCAAGCTGTAAGCGGCGGCCGATTGCTGGATCATTCGCCAGTCGAAGTCCATGTTGTAGGCGATGACATGCTGCCCGGCCAGCAGCACTGACAACTGGATGTAAATCTGACGGAAACTGGGCGCATCGGCCACATCAGCCTCGCTGATGCCATGGATGCGCGTGGCAGCCTGCGGGATGACCACGCTGGGTTTGACTCGCTGGTTGAGCCGTACAGCGCCGGTCTTGTCGATGATGGCAATTTCGATGATCTGGTCACTTGCGCTGAGACCGGTGGTTTCGGTATCCAGCACGAGGAAATCTCGTGTCATCATGCTGCGCGCCCACTGGATGGCCTGCCGCCGATGCGCTGGGTGATAATGCCGTGTCATGTCCCTGCCGCCCCGCCAGTCGCTGATTGCAAAATCATAACACAGCCCGCTGGACAATCGCTTGCGCAGACGACTGGACTGTGTTATACTGAATACAGTGTTGGCTGAGTAAAGGAGGTGATGCGAAATGTTAGGTTCCAAGGGGGCTACCCTCTGACCGATTCACACCTCTAGGGGTTTGTCCGTTTAGGGGGTGAACCCGTAACCGCCAGACTGTGATTTTGACAGTCGAGGGGCCGCAGACTAATCCTCTGCGGTCTCTTTATTTTGGGAAGAGCCGCATTCGATTGTCGCGCCTGTGTCGAGGGAGCGATTGGCGAGCCGCAGCGTCACTTCCAGGGTGCGCCGATCGCGGATGATCAGCAGCGCAACTTCATCGCCCGGGCGTGTTTGCTGCACCAGATATGTCATAAGCGCGTCCAGATCATCGAAATAGTAGTCGTTGATCGCCACGATCAAGTCCCCGCCAGCACAGACGCTTTTGCCGCGCACATCTACCAGCCGGTCGCCGCCGCGCAAACCCGCCTGATGAGCTGGCGATCCCTTTGCGACGCTGCGCAGCAGCACACCGCGCTCGGTAGGCAGGGATAGCGTCGCGCTCAAGCCCGCCACGCCATAGCCGCCCTCCTCGCGCATCACCGAAATGCCCATCCAGGCGTAGTCGACGCGTCCCGTCGCCAAGAGCTCGGGGATGACGCGCCGCATGGTATCGGCTGGCACCGCGAAGCCAATTCCCGCGTAGCCCTCGCTGGCGCCCTGCATGGCGGTCGTCATACCGATGACCAGTCCACGCCCGTCCAGCAGCGGTCCGCCCGAGCTGCCCGGGTAGATCAGCGCATCAATCTGAATGATGGCGGGGTTGTCGTAGCCCCAGGCGCCGGCGTCCATTAGCTCCGCCGAGGGCAAGGCGCGCCCGACGCCGCTGACAATGCCGGTCGTCATTGAGCTGTTCAAGCCGAAGGGATTGCCGATGGCGATGGCGCGCTGACCAACCCGCACTGACGCTGATTCGCCAATTCGCAGCGGCTGCAAGCCTTCCGCGTCCGCCGTCGTCTTCAGCACAGCCACATCGCTGAAGCTGTCTGCGCCCAAAAGCCGAGCCTCTAGCACCAGGGCGTTGCTGAGCGTCACAGTGATGCTGTCGGCGTCCTTGACCAGGTGCGCATTGGTGATGATATGCCCCTGCTGGTCGTAGACAAAGCCAGAGCCGCGCCGCGCCACTTCAGGATTCCCGGCATCGTTGGCGTTACGCGCTTCGATATTCACGACCGAGGGACTGGCGCGCTCGTAGATTTCGCTGAGCAGGTGGCTTTCGGCATCGGAATGGCTCTGGGTTGGGCTGGCGGCTGGGCTGGGCGTCGGCGGAGCGTCGCTGAATTGGATGCTGCAGGCGGTTAGCAGCAAGCAAGCAAGCAGAGGCAGGCAGGCGCAGGCGACCAGCCGCCGCGCAGAATCCCTGGCAGCATAAGGCGCTCGGTCAGGCAAGGCTTTTTCGCAGCGCCTCGGCATGGATGCGCTGTTCGTCATTTAGCTGCGCTGGCACGGTGATGATCATACGCGCCAGCAGGTCGCCATACTCATCCTTGCTGCGCAGCTTGGGCATGCCTTTGCCGGAAAGCCGCAGCTTCTGCCCGGCTTGCGTGCCAGGGCGCACCTTCATGCGCAGTTTGCCGGTCAGCGTCGGCACTTCCACCTCGCCGCCCAGCATGGCTGTCAAGGCATCGACTTTGACATCGACGGTCAGATCGTTTCCGTCGCGCTTGAATTGCGGGTCCTCTGCCACTTCCACGACCAGGTAGAGATTGCCCGGGGGACCGCCATTGAAGCCCGGGTGCCCCTCGCCAACCAGCCGCACTTTTGTGCCATCCCCCGCGCCGCGCGGGATCTGCAGCGTGATTTCCCGCCCCTGTTTGCTGTAGATGCGTTGCGACCCCTCGTAAGCCTCGCGCAGGCTGATGCGGACCGGCTGCTCGATGTCGCTCCCCCTGTGTGGACGCTGCGAGCGCGCGCCGAAGCCGCCAAAGCCGCCTGATTGTCGTCGGCCGCCAGAGAACATCGTTTCGAATATGTCGGACATGTCGGTGAAATGCGCATCGCCGCTGAAAGGACCGTGCCCGTTCGCGTCCTGGAAGTGCTGCCAGTTTTCGCCGAACTGGTTATAGGCTTGGCGTTTGTCCTGGTCGCTCAACACTTCGTAGGCGGCGTTGACTTCTTTGAAGCGCGCCTCTGCGCCAGCGTCATTGGGGTTGGCATCCGGATGATATTCTTTGGCTTTTCTGCGGAAAGCGCGCTTGATCTCATCGTCGCTGGCATTCCGTGCCACGCCTAAGATGTCGTAGTAGTCTCTGCTCATCCCAAATTTCCGTCGAGCTTAGCCTGTGCTCTGGTAACGCTTATTGTACGGGCGGCGTGTCTTCCGGTCAATAAAAGTCCGCAGCTACAAGATAACCCGGCAATGTTAGATTCGCCTATATGCGGGCCGGCAGCCAAGCGCTCACGATAGCAGGCGGCTGTGCTATGATAGGCATGACTGAAGCCCAAACCACCACATCTTGCCATGTCCAGACGCCGGGCCTCCGCCAGCACATCGCAGTCGGTGGAAGATTTCTTGAAAGCGATATTCCATCTACAACGGCAGACCGATCGCGTCGCTACCAATGCTCTGGCTGACGCGCTCAATATCACGGCGCCGGCTGTAACCGACATGGCGCAGCGCCTGGTTGAAGAAGGCACGGTCGATTATCTGAAATACCGTGGCGTGCGCCTCACGGACGAGGGTGAACGCGTAGCGCTGGAGATGCTGCGGCGGCACCGTCTCATCGAAGCCTATCTGGTGGAAGACCTTGGTTATCAGCTACACGAGGTGCATGACGAAGCCGAAGCGCTGGAACATACCGTCTCCGACCGCTTTGTGGAGGCGATCGCGCGGAAACTGGGCAACCCGCCTTACGACCCGCATGGTGACCCCATCCCCAATCGCGACGGATTCATGCCCCAGCGCGACTTGCGCCCCTTGACGCAACTGCCGGTTAATGCGCGGGCGCGTATCCGCCGGTTGACCATGGACGACCCGCGCATGCTCCAGGAGTCGCAGACACGCGGCCTGGCTCTGGGCGAGATGCTGGAAGTGCTGGCGCGTGATGAATTTGACGGTCCAGTCGAAGTGCGCTTGCAAACAGGCGGGACACAGATCATCGGTTTCAAGATGGCCTCCGCAATCCTGGTCGAGGCGCTGGAGCTAACTCAGTAATGCCAGATAGATGCAGTGCCAAGTAAGTAACGCAAAAACTTACTACCGAGGACACCGAGTCTAAAGAGGGCACAGAGATAAAGACTTTGTAGGGGCGATACTTGTGTCGGCTCTACGACTTCTCCTCTTCAATGCCTTCTGTATACTCTATACTCGGCGATTTCGGTGGCGAGCGGATTTGGAAGCGATTGCGCTGCGCCGGAAAGCGACTCCTTTTGCAAAGTTCTCGAAACTGTGCTAGCCTACCCGTCCCTTTGTCGGCGGGAATATAACTGTAGGACAATCGGAGCATAACAAGGCTCAGTTAGCCTGGGCGAAGGTCCAGTTATGCCGCTGAGAGAAAAATGATGTTAGCGGAAGTCAAATCAGGTCAAGCAGTCAATCAGCGGGTGCGCGCCATCCTGTTGACGGGTGCGGATTCGCTGCTGCTGTTTAAGCGCGTCAAGCCGCACAAACGCGAGCCCTACTGGGTCGCGCCGGGCGGCGGCGTCGAAACCTGCGACCAGAGCCTCATCGCTGCGCTGGAACGCGAATTGCGCGAAGAATTGGGCGCGCGCGCCATCGTGTTGGATACCGCCTTCGTGCTGGAACATCGCAAAGCCGGCAAGCAGTTGGAAGAGCATTTCTTCGTCTGTCTGTTGCTGGAGTATGACTTGAGCAAGCGCTACGGACCTGAATTCGCAGACCCCACCCGCGGCGAATTCATCCCGCAGGAAGTACCTCTGGAGGCGCAGGCGCTGCGCGGGATCAATATCAAGACTCGGCAACTGCGCAATTGGCTGCTGCACAATCTGGATTCCCTGCGCGAAATCCAGCGTATCCGCGTCTGAGCAAGGTTGTGGTTGACAGACGCATACACTTTGGTTAAGGTTTTATTAACACAGTAGCCATTATCGAGCCCGCATCATTGCGGCGGCAATTAACATGAAAACCTCACGCATTTTGGTCGTTGCCGGCGACCAGCACTCGCAAGACTCTCTCATCCACATGCTAGACAAACCCCAATATGTCGTCAATGCCGTCATAGACGCCGTTGGCGCCAGCCAACATGTCAGCGAATTGGGCGCGCCGCAATTGGCGCTCATCGCCCTGTCCGACGGCGCCGAGTCAGGCGTGGAAGCCGCGCGCGCGCTCAAAGAGTCCGCCGACTTGCCATTGATCTTCATCACTACCATTGACGCTTTGGACAGCGTCATGGGCTATCTGCGAGCTTATGCCGACGATTTTGTCGTGCTGCCGCTGAATTTAGCGGAGTTGGAGGCGCGCATGCAATTGGCTTTGGCGCGTGTGCCAGCCCGGGATTACGACCGCGAAGGCTTGGTGGAGATTGATGGACTGACCATCGATTTCGCGCGCAGTCGCCTGGTTGTCGATGGCGAGACCGTGCGCCTGTCGCCGATAGAATCCGGCTTGCTGCATTTGCTGCTCCGCAACGCCCCGCAGGTGGTCGACAGTCAGACTTTGCTGGCGCGGGTGTGGTCACAAGCCTCGGTCACGGAAGATACCTTACGCGTACATATTCATCGCTTGCGCAGCAAACTGGAAGCGGACGCGCACTATCCGCAATACATCCTCACGGAACGCGGCGTCGGTTACCGCTTCGCCAAGCGCCCGGGCCAGGCTGAAGCTCTCGCTCCATAATTGCCGCTCCGCCGCGCTTGCACTATGCTAGTGGCTTGCTGGCAAATGAGGAGGGCGGCGCATGCGCATCACCATCGGTCTGGCGCAGATCTACCCCAAACTCGGCGACCTGCGGCATAACCTCGCCGCGCATCTGGAGACCATCAGCCAGGCGCGCGAGCAAAATGTCGACCTGCTGGTCTTCCCCGAATTGTCGCTGACCGGCTACCAGGTGCAGGATCTGGTACCGGAAGTGGCGCTGCGCAGCGACGCCAGCGAATCCGTTTTCGCCGAGCTGCTGGCAGCCAGCGCGGATATCGACATCGTCTTCGGCTTCGTGCATGAAGACAAACGCAACCGCTTCTATATCGCCAATGCCTACCTGTCCGGCGGCCAGACCCTGCATGTCCATCACAAGCTCTACCTGCCGACCTACGCCATGTTCGACGAATCGCGCTACTTCGCCCGCGGCAACAGCGTGCGCGCCTTTGATACGCGCTTTGGACGGCTGGGCATGCTGATCTGCGAAGATTTCTGGCATGTATCGCAGCCCTACCTGCTCTGGCTGGACGGCGCGGACATCCTGATACTCAATAGCAGCAGCCCCTCGCGCGGGTTGAACGAAAGCGGGCGGCTGGGCGGGACGCGCTGGGTGGAACTGGTCAACCAAGCCTATGGCAGCATGTTCACCGCCTATGTCCTGCATTGCAACCGCGTCGGCTACGAAGACGGCAAGAATTTCTGGGGCGGCTCCTCCGTGGTTGACCCCGATGGCGAATTCATGACGCACGGCCTCTACTTCGACGAGGCGCTGATTACCCAAGAGATCGACCTGAATCAGCTGCATCGCACACGCGCGCGCCTTCCGCTGCTGAGGGATGAGCGGCCCGGTCTGGTGCGGCGCGAGCTGGGTCGGATTATCAGCGAGAACCTTGACTAGCGCTGGGCTCTTTGTCTGAAGCCCCAACCCCCCAAACATTAAGGGTCTGAATCAGCCTTACAATCTGTGCTATACTCAAGCTCGCAACAGGCTTACCAGAGTCACAGCGACTAGTTAGGAGCAGTCATGAACTTCAGCGGACTATTGAGCATTGTCGCGATTCTCGCCTTTGGCGTGGGCATATTGGGCGTGGCTTTCGCCTTCACGCTGGCATCGCAGAACCGCCCGGCGCGTAGCGGATACATGCTGGCGGTCTTCGGATTTGCGGCGGGCATCGTGTTATTCATCATCAGCTCGGGCATCTTGATCGTGCAGCCGGCGCGCGCCGCCGTCATCGTCAATGTGCTGTCTGGCGAGTTGGAGGTCCCGGCCCGCGCGCCCGGCACTTCCATCATCATCCCCGGCTTGCAGGAATACATCATCTATCCGACTGACCAGCGTGAATACACCATGTCCGGCATTAGCAGCGAGGGCCGCGTGCAAGGCAACGACGCCGTGGAAGCGCTGACCCAAGACGGGCAAGAAGTCAAGCTGGATATCACCGTGCTCTATCGAATCGAGCGAAATGATGCCAACCAAATTCACCTGAACTGGCAGAACCGCTATGAGAACGACTTCATCCGCCCGACTGTGCGCGCTGTCGCCCGCGATGTCGTCTCGACCTTCGAGGCAGAAGCCATCTATGGGCAGAGCCGCGAACAACTGGGCATCGATATCGCCCAGGCTGTCGGCAATCGCATGCAAGCGGAAGGCTTGACGCTGACTTCGCTGCTCGTGCGCCAGATCGAGTTCAACACCTCGTTCGCGCAGTC
>DAOUKU010000075.1:0-8728 GCA_034420985.1 Anaerolineae bacterium
CTCCCCCCCCCCCCCCCCCCTTCCCCGTATCAATGGGGGAAGGTTTCGCCGAGCTTTCGCATATATCCTGAAACGCATACGGAGTCGTGACCTCGACGATTCGTTGTAGGGGCGACACGGGGTCGCCCGTCGGGGTGCGGGTAGCGCACTGGGCGAAAAGGCACTTTTAGCCCTATAATTGTCGCAGACAACGACGACAGGAGCGGGCAATGAGATTATTTTCGTGGAATGTCAACGGCATCCGCGCGGCGCAGCGCAAGGGCTTCCTGGATTGGCTGCAGGCCACAGCGCCCGATGTCCTCGCCGTGCAAGAAACCAAGGCGCATCCTGAGCAACTGGCCGCCAAGCTGCGGCAGCCCGAAGGCTATCACACTTGGTGGGCGAGCGCCGAACGCAAGGGCTACAGCGGCGTCGGCTTGTTCAGCAAATCACAACCGCGCGAAGTAAAAATGGGGCTGGGCATCGAGAAGTTTGACAGCGAGGGACGCACCATCATCGCCGACTACGAGGCTTTCACGCTGATGACGACTTACTTGCCCAATGGCAAGGGCAGCGAGGAGCGCTTGCGCTACAAGATGGAATACAAAGAAGCTTTCCTCGATTATGCCAATGGCCTGCGGGCGGCGGGCAAGTCGGTGGCTTTTTGTGGCGATATCAACACAGCGCATAACGAGATTGATCTGACCCATCCCAAACCGAACGCCAAGTATTCGGGTTTCTTGCGCGAGGAACGCGACTGGATCGACAAAGTCATCGACCAGGGCTATATCGACATCTACCGTCATCTCAACCCGGAGCGGGAAGGCGCTTACTCCTGGTGGTCGCTGCGCAGCGGCGCGCGGCAGAAAAATGTCGGCTGGCGCATTGATTACTTCTTCATCTCGCCGGATCTGCTGGAGCGCGTGGTCGATGCCGAAATCCACGCCGATGTCATGGGCAGCGACCACTGCCCGATCAGCCTGACGCTGGATGTCTAGCCGCCCGGCTCCAAGAGTGGCGCATGTACGAAAGCGTTGCGCTTGCCGCGATAACCGATGCGAATCCAGGTTGAACTGCCCGCGACAGTTTCGCCTGGCGCCTTTTCCAGCGCCTGAACCTTTTCGCCATGCATAAGCCGACCGGTGACGGCACATTGAGTCGACGGGCAATCACGGACATGAATGCTGCCGCCGTCGCTTGTGCGCACGACCATCGTCTGGCCGTCTTTCGTTGTCTTTGACTGAGTCAGTATCGGCGTCGCCTGTGCGGCAGAATCTTCGGCGGGCACATGCACCGTGACGCTGGCAAAAAGTGACTCTCCGCTATCATGGGTAGCCTGCACTTCAAACCGAATGCTATCGCCTGCCGACCTACAGCAAATTGACACTTCGGTTCGACTCGTCCACGAGTAAGTCCTAAAAAGACGGCTGCCATTGAGATACCACCGAAAATAGTAGTTGGTGGCGCCGCTTACGGGCTGCCAAGAGAAAACGACTGTCGTTTTGCCAGAGGTTTTTGTGCGTAGCTTCGCGGGGTTGAGGCGCGGCTTGGCAAGTGACGCGGTCGCTGGCTGAGGCTCAGTTTCCGTCTGCCTGGCTGCTGGAACGCGCGACGTCATGCGGGCAAATGGTGACCTGATAGCGCCATTCCGCGCCCGCACTTCAAAACTGACGACATCGCCGGCCGACAGACCGGCAATCGTTTTCTGAAATTGGTCCGTTTGTCGTGCCTGAGTATACTTGCCGCCATTCACAGACCAGCGATATTCGTAAAACTTGGCATCGCGCACCCGCGTCCAATGAAACAATATAGATCCGTTGACAACGCTGCGTCTATAGACCGTCGGCTGCGTCAATATGCGTGGAGTCTCCGGCGCGGCGAATAGGGAATTGGCAAAGCGCCGTATTTCGGCAAGTCCCTCAAAGCGCGGGGCGATGATCATCGCCAGCAGCAGCAGCACAATGACGGCAGTGGCAAGGCGGCGCGCCCAGCCAGAGCGCAGTCGTGGCGTGGCAGCTACAGGTCGCGCGACCGTTGGCCGTGCCGGCCCGGGAGTCGCAGGTTGTCGGGCTGCCGCTGGTGGCGGCTCATGCCCGATGTGCGCACGAAGTTGGGTATCGTCCAGGTCGAACCACTCGCCGTAGGCAGCGCCCGAGGCCAATTGCCAGCGCAGTGCACGCTCGGCGCTCTCGGCGTCTTTACTTTGCCAGGCGATCGCCAGCTCCGCCTCGAAGTCGAAGCTGGTGCGCAAGCGGCTGGCAAGCCCCTTGGGGTCGCGCAAGCGCATCAGCAAGTAGCGATCGCCATAGCCGACATCGCGGATCAGGCAGACATAGCCGCCCGGATAATTCTGGATGGGCTGGAAATGAAATTGCCGCGGCGCAATCTGCCGCAAACCGTTGTCCTGCATCCGCGCCACTCGCTTTCCGCGCACAGGTTCTTACCGTTAGTATAGACTTTACAGCGCCGCTTGCCAAACACCCCAATCTTTGGGGGCACAGGCAACGGCGAACTCTCCCGGGGCTTGTCCGACAAATTCAACGCCGGGCTGTTTCTGAACCCTTGATCCCAAAAAGAACCGTGTAGGGGCGTCTCGCTGAGATGCTTTGGAGCGCTTTGGTCATGAGCGCCTCGGCGGCGGCATTGGCGCGGGCGCGGCAACGAGTCTTTGTCAAAGCGCTGGCTGCCCAAATCAGTAGTAGTAGAGATAAGGGTTTTGCCATATTTGAATCAAGATGAACAACAGCAGAAGCAGCAGAAAAGCGATAACCAGCCCGGGATGATTGTGCAAGAAATCGTCAAATTTGTCCGAGAGCGACTGCCGCCAGGAGACCGGTTCATTCGCTCCCGATCGCTCCATCTCCCGGCGGCGATGCCGATTGAGCGCACGCAGGCCATAACGCTTGTAGGCGGTGGGTCCTAGCTTCATGCGCCGCGACGGCCGAGGATAGGCTCCAAAACGCCGGCGGCTGGATGAGACCGCTGCTTCGTCGGGCGGCCTGTCTTTGGCTGGCGGCCCGCTTGAAGATACGCGCTGCGCTGCGAGATAGTGGCTGGCGTAGTCGTCAATCCGCAAGATGGACCAGCGCAGCTCCTGCAACTGATAGGCATCCAGCTCGAGCCATTCGCCGCTCAACTCCGCGTGATGGGCTTCGTAGAGTTCGGCTGCGCTGGCGGCGAGATCTTCCGTTTCGAGGATAGACAGGAGTTCAATGCCAAAGTCGCCAGCAGCGACAGCCAAGGCCTGCTCAACAAAGGCCGCGGGCTGGTCCGCGCCATCAATGCGGAAGCTGTCGCTGTCAACATCTCGAATGACACAGATATAGCCAGCCGGTGGCGCCAGCTTGGGCAGCCTTGCGTAATCAGCGGGTGGCAGACTTCTCATAAATTCGCGCTCTCAAACAGTATCCTTCAAGCGCCTTCGGAGCGCGTTCCGCCCTGCATTATAGCGCGGTTTTCAGCGCCTCCGCGCGGTCGGCATTCAGTATAATCACGGTATGGACATCAAGCGCGTCCTGGACGCCAGTTACCACGATGCGCTGCGCGCGTTGGTCATGGGCACCTCGGCGGCGGCATTGGCGCGGGCGCGGCAACGAGTCTTCGTCAAGGCGCTGGCTGCCCATTTGGAAGCCCCTATCACCGACGAAAGCACGCGCGTCTACCATCACTATGGCGCGGACTGGGGAGCAGATTTCAGCGCGAGCGAGTTGCCCTGGGACATCTGCATTTGTCGCATGGACGCTAGCGAGACGAGCCGACGCAAAGCCCAATCGCTGGAATTTGTCGCCGGCGCATTATGGCAAGTCGCCATCAATTTCAGCCGCGAGACAGCCGGCGCGCTGCAGGCGATCAATCGGCTGAATATCGGTGGCGCACCCAACAAACTGCTGCTGCTGGCACATCCCGAGGGCGGAAGCGACGCCCTGTTGGAGACGTTGAAACAGCCCTTTGCCGGCGACGGCGCGCGTTATCTGGCGCTGCTGCTGCATCCCGGCGACTGGGATGAACCTGGGGATGCGCCGGCAGCCTGGCAGTGGCAAGATGGTGATTGGCTCGCGCTACTATGAAACTGGCGGGTGGAAATCTGCGTATAGAAAGCAGTGGCAGCGGGTCAAGCGGAGGCGGCTGTGCTCAACATTAATGTCCTGCTGGCGCTGCTGATCTTCGTGCTGGGGGTGCTGGGAATCCAAAAGTTGCCACAGACAGACAGCCCTCAGCCAGCCGACGCCATAAACCAGACCGTAGCAAACGAGGGAGGCGAAGTGAGCGATACTGAAAAGGTACTGACTAACATCTTTCGCGTCGAAGTCATCGTGAAGGAAAGTAATCCCATGCAAATCATGCTGGATGTTGCCGGCGAGCACCCGGACGGCTGCGACCTGCCAGTGCATGTAGCGCAAAGGCGCGATGGCAACAACATTGAAGTCGAGGTCTACCGCGAGCTGCCCTACGAAATCGTCTGCCCGATGATCCTGCGCCCCTACAGCGACAACATTCTGCTGGACGGCAATTTCGAAAGCGGCTCTTACAGCATCAGCGTCAATTCACACAGTCAGTCCATCGACATCTAACCGCGCGCGAGTTGCCTCCTGCCTAGTCGGGCGTTTCGCAGAGGCCGAAGCTGTCCCCCATAAAGGCGGCATGCGAGTCGAAGACAGGGTCATCACTCTTGTCCCACAAGCGCTGGTAGCTGCAGTCGCCGCATAGGATCCACGAGTTTTTTACATCCTGCAGGTCGGTCTGCAAAATGCGCAGAACGCGCCACTGGATGCGTGGGTCCAAAATGGGGAAGACCACTTCCACACGGTTGAGCAGGTTGCGGCGCATCAGGTCGGCGCTGCCCATGTAGAGGCGCTGTTCGGGCAGCGCATTGCGGAAGTAGTAGATGCGGCTGTGTTCCAGGTAACGCCCGACGATGCTCTTGACGGTGATATTCTCACTCAGGCCGGGCACGCCCGGACGCAAACAGCATAACCCGCGCACGATGAGGTCTATCTTCACGCCCGCGCAGGAAGCTTGATAGAGCTTCTGGATGACGAGGTCTTCTTCAAGCTGGTTCATCTTGAAGATCAGCCGTGCATCCTCGCCGCGCCGCGCCGCTGCAATTTCGTTGTCGATCAGCGCCAGCAGGCTGTCATGCAGATACTCCGGCGCCACCAACAGGCGCTGATAGCAAGTTTTTGGCGCGTAGCCGGTCAGGCGATTGAACAAGCGCGAGGCATCATCCGCAATCTCGGTGTTGCAGGTGAACAAGCCGATGTCGGCGTAAAGACGCGCGGTGGCGGCATTGTAGTTGCCAGTGCCCAGATGCACATAACGCCGCAAGCCATCGCGCTCCCGGCGCACCACCAGCGAGATTTTGGCGTGCGTCTTGACCGACAGCTCCTCAACGCCGTAGATAACATGCACGCCTTTTTCTTCCAGCGCGGTTACCCATTCCAGATTGTTCTCTTCGTCAAAACGCGCCTTCAGTTCGACCAGCACAGTGACCTGTTTGTCATTATCGCGCGCTTCCATCAGGGCGTTGACGACGGGCGAGTTCTTGCCGACGCGGTAGAGGGTCGTCTTGATGGCCAGCACAGCCGGGTCGCGCGCCGCCCGCTTGAAAAAATCCTCGACTGGCGCAAAAGAGTCGTAGGGCAGGTGCACGATGACATCCTGCTTGCGGATGACGCCATAATAATCGTCCGATTGGGCGAAAGGCGCGGGCATTCGCGGCGAGTAGGGCGGGTCTTTCAGGTCGGCGCGCTCCACTTGCAGCAACTCGAACAAGTCCGCCGAGCCCAGCTTGCCGTCAATGCGGAAGACCTCTTGCGTTGTCGGCACTTCCAGCGAGCTGGCCAGGCGGTTGAGCATGCGGTCGCTGATGATTTCTGGCACGCTCAGGCGCACCACCGAGCCAAAGCGGCGTTCGCGCACGCCTTGCTCGATGATGGACTTGACATCCAGCGGGTCTTCTTCCCATTCGTGCTCGTAATCAATATCGGCGTTGCGGATGATGCGGAAGGGGAAAGCTTCCAGGATCTGCATGCCGGGGAAGAGATCCGACAAGTAATCGGCGATGATGTCTTCCATCCACAAGAAGCGACAACCATCGTGATGTCCGCCGGTGTAGGCGCTGAGCACGCGCTCCAGGCGAACGATGCGCGGCAGCATGTCCAGCGGCACCTTGACGCGTGCGAAATCAATGCCATTCGACATGTCGCCAATTCCGCGTTCCAGGTAGACGCCCAGATTCAAGCTCAAGTTGGAAATAAAGGGGAAGGGACGAGCATGGTCGACAGCCAGGGGTGTCAACAGCGGGAAGACCTCGGCGCGGAAGTAATAGCTGACGGCATCGCGTTCGCTCTGGTCAAGTTGGTCCGTGGTGATGAAGTGGATGCCTTCGCGCTCCAGCAGCGTGAAGACCTCGCGGCGCAGGCGGCGCTGACGGGCGATTAACGCGGAGATTCGCTCGTGCATCACAGCCAGCAACTGAGTCGGCAGCATGCCATCGGGTCTGGCGCGCGGATTGCCAAGCTGCAGCTTTTGGAAATAGGCGCCGACGCGCACCATGAAGAATTCATCGAGGTTGTTGCCGACGATGGCGATGAACTTGACACGCTCCAGCAGCGGCGTCGACTCGTCTTCCGCCAGCGCCAAGACGCGCCACTGGAAATCAATCGTGCTTAGCTCGCGGTTGATGAAATTGTCGCTTGTGAGCAGTGGCAGCCCCTCTGCCTCAACCTTGCTCATGCGTCCTCGCCTGCCTGCCAACAGAATCTTGCCTTATGATACAGTATGTTTATGCGCTGCGCGAGATGGCTAGCCCAATGTAGACAATGTTGGGGCGAGCCGGTGGTTCGCCCGCATTCTACCCCCTCAGTCCCTCCGAATCATCGGGGGAAGCATGCCCGTAGCGACATCTGTGCACGGACGAGACCTGTGTCGCCCCTACAATCGCCCGTCGCAACCACCTCCCCGTTTTTGGCGTATACTTGCAATAAGCGAGCAAGGGAGAAATACGAGCATGAAAATCAAAATCGGCATCGGCATACTGATCGCGCTGCTGATTGCGTTGTTCCTGCTGCCGGGCATGCTCTTCAAGGTAGTGGGCTTGGTGGTCTCCTTGCTGGTCTGGGGCACGAGCGGCTATCTGGCTGGCAAGCTGCTGCGTGGGGAGGGCTACGGCTTCCTGGGCAATATCGTGCTGGGGCTGGTCGGCGGGGTGGTCGGTTCGCTGCTGGTGGCCATCTTCGGCATCGCCGGACTGGTGAAATTGCCCTTCATCGGTGGCATTCTGGTGGGCGTGCTGGGCTCGGTGGTCGTTGTGGTCGTGGCTGGCTTGCTCTATGGCGATGGCGAGACGGGGTGAGCGGGGCTACAGATTGCCCTGATTGACCCAGCTCTGAAACTCCGCCATGTGAAAGACATGCAGCAGGTTGCCGCGCTGCATATAATGCAGCCATTCCACTGCGCCTGCTCGATATCCCCCACCATCAATCACCAAAATCGTTTCGTATTCTGATGCATAGACATTGTGCACGAGGTACGGGTATTTCTCGTCGACCGTGCCACCAACCTTCTGCCACTTCGCCTGGATGACTAGTCCCTGCCGCCATTTCTGAGGATGAATCAGGAAAAAGCTGCACTTCAGCTCTGTACCATATATGGTCGTGCCGATGTGGACCTGCCTCGCATAACTGGGTTCGTCAATGCTGTAGGCAGCTTTTACGAGTTGAGCCTTATCTTTGACCTTGCTGTAACCGCTCTCAAACAGAAATCGCTCGATAAGATTTTTCTGCTGGCTGCCGTTCAAAACCGTCGGTGTTTGCAGGCTTATTGCCATCATGACACCTCGTCTGTCCGCGCAGTCCGCAGCAGCATCTCGCGCAGGGCATCGGCGGCATGCAGCACGCCAGCGGAGAAACCCTGTTCATAAGCGCAGTAAGGGCATTTGTGCCGGCCGGGAATACTCTGATTCGGCGGCAGCCTGCGCATAATGTGGTCATATGGAAGGCGCGCGTCTTTGTTTCGCTGACCTCCGTGTCTCTTGCAGGTATTCATATCCGTCTCTTCCCTGCTCATTGATAATTCCTTATCAGCAACTCGTTGACAGCGCCTCGTCCAGCGGCGTTGCGGTTGACCATGCGCGGCGCTTGCACGACCTCGATGCGAAAGGGTTCATCGGCATAGAGGGCGCGGATCAGCGACGTATCACTGTTGGACAGCATGAAACGCACATCGCGCTCGTGCAGGCAGCGGCAGAGATCGCGCAGAGCTTCCTGCTCTTCCGCGCCAAAGTCGTCGCGCGCATATTTTGTGAAGCCGCCGCTCTTCTGCGTGTGATAGGGCGGATCAAGATAGACGAAGTCGCCCGAGCAGGGGGCGACATCACGAAAGTCGCGCTCTACGATATCGACAGCTTGCAAAGCGGCGTGACAGGCGCGCAGGTTGTCGGCGTCGCAAATGGCCGGCTTGGATGAGCTTCCCAGCGGCACATTGAATTGGCCTTTGGAGTTGACGCGCCACAGCCCGTTGTAACAAGTCTTGTTGAGGTAGATGAAGCGTGCGGCACGCTCGACCTGGTCGCGCAAATCGTGCTGGGAGCGGATGCGGTAATAATGATCGTGGCTGTGGTCTTGCGCGTGCTGCCGGAGGCGGTCGATCAGCGGCTCGACATCGCGCTGCACAGTGAGAAAAGCATTGACGAGATCGGGGTTGCTATCAGAGAGGCAATACTTACCCCCCCCCCCCCCCCCCCCCCCAC
>DAOUKU010000076.1:0-47672 GCA_034420985.1 Anaerolineae bacterium
CCCCCCCCCCCCCCCCCCCGACTTGTCGGGCTGACGAGGGGGCAATCGCCAGCGCGTCATCTGCCCAGCAGCACGGCCACCGAACGCGCGCCAACATGCAAGCGGGCTTGATCTAGCAGCGGTGGCTCCGACCCCGGCGCGTAGATATCGTCGGGTGGCGACAGCGCCGTGTTGACCGCCGCGTGCCAGCGCAGACCCGGGGGCAGTTCCGGCAATTGGAAGCGCGCGCCTTCCCAATGCGCGTTCATGATGATGTACAGCAGTTGACGCCCGCGTTTTCCGCAAAACAGTAGGCCAAGTCGCCGACTTTCCGGCGACCAGTCCGGCTGCCAGGGCTGCTGACCGTGATAAGAGACGCTTTCGCTCCGATAGCCGCCTTCCGGCGTCGGAACAGGCTGATGCTGCAGGAAGCTGGCGCGTCGCAGCAGAGGCTGGGATTTGCGCAACTGCAGCAGGCGTTTTACGAAGGGCAGCAACGGCGGATTTGACTCCAAGCGCGCCCAGTCAAACTCGTTGAGCGCGCTGTCATGGCAGAAGCTGTTGTTGTTGCCGCGCTTGCTGTGCGAGATTTCGTCGCCCATAAACAACATGGGTACACCCTGGCTGATCAGCAGCAGGCAAAGGAAGTTCTTCTGCTGGCGCAGGCGCAGGGCATTAACGGCGGCATCGTCAGTTTCGCCCTCGGCGCCGCAGTGCCAGCTGAAGTTGTCGTCCGCGCCATCCCGTCCCGCTTCGCCATTTTCGTGATTGCGTTTGTCGCTGTAGCTGACCAGATCATGCAGGGTGAAGCCGTCGTGCGCGGTGACGAAATTGATAGACGCGACCGGTCCGCGCCCGTAATACATATCAGGCGAGCCTTGCACGCGGGCCGCCATCTCGCCGATCAAGCCACCATCGCCTTTGACGAAGCGTCGCAGATCATCGCGAAAGCGCCCGTTCCACTCCGCCCAGCGCCCATAATCAGGGAAGCTACCTACCTGGTACAAGCCGCCGGCATCCCAGGCTTCGGCAATCAGCTTGGTGCGGGAAAGAAGCGGGTCCTTCGCCAGCGCCTCCAGCAAGGGCGGGTCGGGATGCGGCAGTCCGTCCGTGTCGCGAGCCAGGCTGGAGGCTAGGTCGAAGCGGAAGCCATCGATGTGGTAGTCGCTGACCCAGTGGCGCAGGCAATCCAGCAGCAGCTTGCGCACGACCGGATGCCCGCAGTTGAGCGTATTGCCGGTGCCGCTGAAATTGTGGTAGCTGCCATCCGGCTTCAGCAGGTAATAGATGCTGTTGTCGATGCCGCGGAAAGAGATGGTCGGTCCAGTGACGTCGCTTTCGGCCGTATGATTGAAGACCACATCCAGCCAGACCTCAATACCGGCGCGATGACAGGCTTTGACCAACTGCTTCAGCTCGCGGGCGGGGTCCTCTCCTGCGGCGTAGGCGGCTTTGGGCGCGAAGAAGCCGATGGGGTTGTAGCCCCAATAATTCACCAGGCGCTCGCCGGTTTCGGGATGAAAATTGCGGTTGTCCAACTCGTCGAATTCGAAGATGGGCATCAACTCAATGCAGTTGACGCCCAGCGATTTCAAGTAGGGAATCTTTTCAATCAGCCCGGCGTAGCTGCCCGGCGCGCCCACATCCGCCGCCGCCGTGAAACCGCGCAGATGCAATTCATAGATGACCAGATCTTCAAGCGGCGTATTGAGTTGCTGGTCGCCACTCCAGTCGAAGTCGCCAATGTAAGGACGGGCGCGGTAAGGGGCGTTCTTGTAGCGATCGCCGCGCCAGTGTCTCAGCCCGCCAATGGCTTTGGCGTAGGGGTCGAGCAAGATATGCTGCGCGTCAAAGCGATGCCCCTGCGCCGGCTGCCAGGGTCCGTCCAGGCGGTAACCGTATTCAATTTCCTCCGCGTCCAGGTCCAGCACCGTCATCGCGTAGACATCGCCCGTGCGGCAGGCGTCCAGAAAAGGGATTTCCACCATGGGCAGTTCCGCACCGCGCTCAAACAAGACCAGGCTGCAGGAAGTGGCATGCCTCGAAAATATAGCGAAGTTGATGCCGTCGGGCAGGACGGTGGCGCCAAATGACAGCGGATTGCCAGGGCGAAAATGGAAATCGCCCAAGGCGAAACTGGGTTGCGCACTCATAATTCTACTATACTCGGAAACGCAAGACAGTTATACGCTTTGGCCTGCTCATGCCGATCGGGCGATGTAGTGGCGGACGCCAGCAAATTGCGCAATTATTTGTAGAAATTGTCAAAATAAGCCATACTTGCGGCAAAGCTACACTAAGCTAGCAAATGATCGAAAGAAACATGTCCGAATCCAGACTCGTGGAAAGACAGTTGGCGTGAAGCGAGTGGCAAGCGCAACACTGGCGTCGCGGCTGAACCGGCTGGTCGATTTTGCCCCGGTGCTGATCGCGCTTTTGCTGGCGCTGGTCGTGTCTTCGGTGCTGCTGGTCGCGCTGAATGCCGACCCGCTGGCGGCTTTCGGCTTCATGCTGGAGGGCGCCGTCGGCAAGGAAAACGCCACTGCGGAGACCTTGGTGAAAGCCACGCCTATTCTCTTCGTAGGCATAGGCATCACCATCGCCTTCCGCGGCGGCATGATCAACATCGGCGGCGAGGGGCAGATGATCGCCGGAGCCCTGGCTGGCGTGACCATCGCGCTGATATTGGGGGAGGCGCGCGTCCCGCCAGATATGGCCAAGGCTCGCGGCGCGTTCGACCTCATTATTGTAACCTGTTCCTTGCTGGGCGGCTTCCTGGCTGGCGCCTTGTATGGTGGCTTGGCCGGTTTCTTGAAAGCCTACTTCGGCGTCAACGAGATTCTGAGCACGATCATGCTCAATCAGATCGCCGTGCAGATGATGAATTACCTTCTGAATGGCATATTGCTGGACCCGGCCGAGGCGGGCTTCAACAACATCCCCAAGACAGCGCGGCTGGTTACCGCCGCGCAGTTGCCGCGTCTGTCGATACCGATAGGAGATCCCTGGCTTTTTGATCGCACGCGCCTGCACTGGGGTTTGATTGTCGCAATCGTGCTGGCGGTGGTCGTGTACATCTTCCTGTGGCGCACTTCGCTGGGCTACCGCATCCGCGCGGTTGGCGAAAATGAACGCGCCTCCAGCTATGCGGGCATCAATGTCAAGCGGCAGATGATGCTGTCGATGTTCCTGGCGGGCGGATTCGCCGGCTTGGCAGGCGTGGTGCAGGTGCTGGGCTTGCAATACCGCTTGCAGACAGATGGCTCGCCAGCAGGCTTCACGGCGGCGGCTGGCTTCAATGGCATCGTGGCGGCGCTGTTTGGCGGGCTCAACCCCATCGGCGCGATACCGGCCTCGGCATTTTTCGGTGGGTTGCTGGTTGGCGCACAGAAAATGCAGCGTGAGATCGGTGTGCCAGCGTCCTTGATCACCGCCGTCAATGGCTTGATTGTCGTCTTCGTCGTCAGCAGTGAGATCTTCATCCTGCAGCGCAGCAAACGCCGTGTCAGCCTGCAGGAGATGCCCGAACTCGCTCCTGGGTCAGGCAAGAACGACGCGCGCGCCGGACCGTCCTCCGAGGAGGCAGGCTGATGGGCTTGGACGATATTTTCACCGCTAGCGTCTTCGCCTCGGCCATTCGATTGGCGACGCCTTATATCTTCGCGGCGCTTGGGGAGACATTCGCGCAGCGCAGCGGCGTGCTCAATCTGGGCGTGGATGGCATCATGCTGATGGGCGCGTTTGGCGGCTTCTATGTGGTGCATCTGGCGCAGACAGGCGGCGCAATGGCAGAGCCAGTCGGCTTGCTGGTTGGCGTGCTGGTGGCGCTAATCGTTGGCGGGCTGATGGGCTTGGCGATGGCTTTCGTCAGCGTAACGCTCAAAGCCAAACAGGGCATCAGCGGTATCGGCGTCTATCTATTTGGGCTGGGCTTAAGCGAGCTGCTCTTCCACCAATGGGTGGGCACGCCCAAGTCGGTCAGCGGCTTCCCGCGCATCACCTTCCCGGTCTTGACGGATATTCCTATCCTGGGCGAGATCTTCTTTCATCACAATTTGCTGGTTTATGTGGCCTTTGCGCTGGTGCCGCTGTCAGCCTTTGTGCTCAACCGTACGACCTTCGGCTTGATGATTCGCGCGGTGGGGCAAAATCCGGAGGCGGCTGATGCCATGGGCGTGAGCGTGACGCGCGTGCGTTATGCGACCACCACCATCGGCGGCATGCTGGCGGGCTTGGCGGGCGCGTCGCTATCCATCGCACTCATCAATGTATTCCAGCAGAATCTGACGGCCGGGCAAGGTTTCATCGCCGTGGCGCTGGTTTATTTCGGCGGCTGGCGGCCGTTAACGGTGGCGGCCGGCGCGATGCTCTTTAGTTTCGTCAACGCGCTGCAGCTGCAAATCAAGGTGATTGGTGCGGATATTCCGTCGGAATTCGCGGTGATGGCACCCTATATCATCACCATTATCGCGCTGGTCTTCGCCACCAAGCGCCAAGAACAACCGACCGCGCTGACCAAGCCCTACGAGCGCGGCGAATGAGTTACAGTGAAGTACGGGCGCAGGCTGCCCGATTTGTTCGCAAGGTAATTGAAACCAAGAGGAGAAACGCATCATGAAGAAAGCCTTACTGCTCACCCTGATTATCGCCCTTTTCATTGGGGTGATGCCCAGCCTGGCGCAGGACGATGTCTTCCGCGTCGCCGCGGTCGCGCCCAGCGCCACCAATGACCTCGCTTTCAGCCAGAGCATGTACGACGGGCTTATGGCCGTGCAAGCCGCCATGGGCGAGGACGCCTTCCAGTTCGATTTCCAGGATGGCACCTTCATCGTCGATGATGCCGCCGTCGCCTTGCGTGAATGGGCGGCCAGCGGCGACTATGACCTCGTCATCGCGCATGGCTCGCAATTCGGCTCGGTGGTTGAAGAGCTGGCGGCGGAATTCCCGGAAGTATCCTTTGCCTGGGGCACGGACACGAACACCTTCGGCATGGACAATGTCTACGCCTATACCGCCGCGTCCGATGAGGGCGGTTTCGTCAATGGCGTCATGGCTGGCTTGATGACCGAATCCGGCGTCATCGGCGTGGTCGGTCCCATTGAGGTGGGCGACGCTAAGCTCTATGTTGATGGCTTCGTGGCCGGGGTTGGCGCGTCCAATGCTGAGGCCACGGTTAATGTCGTCTACATTCAGTCCTTCAGCGATGTGCCGCTGGCGACTGAGGCGGCCGAAACGCATATCGCCAATGGCGCGGACATCCTGACGGGCACCGCGCAGATGGTCGTCGGTCCTATCGCCATCGCCATCGAGAATGGCGCGCGCTGGTTCGGCACGCAAGCCAGCCAGGCCGATCTCGCCGGGGCTGCTGGCGTCGCCTTCCAGATCTACCGTTGGGATGTCGTGCTGGCGGACATCGTCGCCAATATCCAGGCGGGGACTCTCGGCGGTCAATCCTATACGATTACGCTGGCCAACGGCGGGCTGGTCATGGAGTTCAGCGGGTAGAGCCCCCACCCCCAAACCCCCTCCCCCACAAGGAGGGAGGGGGCTATAGCTGTGCGAACTCCTGCGTCTGTTGTCTCCCCCTTTCCTGACAAGGATTGAGGGGATTGAAACGAGGTAAAAGTGGAAAGCAAACTGCTGCCGACGGGGCACGAAGCCATTCACGAGCTCGCCATGAACGGCATTGTCAAGCGCTTCCCGGGCGTGCTGGCGGCCGACCACATCGACTTTGATGTGCAAGCCGGCGAGATTCACGCCTTGCTGGGCGAAAATGGCGCTGGCAAATCCACTTTGATGAAGATGCTCTACGGGCTCTATCACCCCGATGAAGGTGAAATCCGCATCAACGGGACGCCCACCATCATCAAGAGCCCGCAGGACGCCATCCAACATGGCATCGGCATGATCCATCAACACTTCATGCTGGTGCCCTCCCTGACCGTGGCGGAAAATATCGCGCTGGGCATGAAGTCCTCGCGCGGCTTCCAGCTGGACCTGGATGTCGTCAGCCAGCGCGTATTGGAACTTTCCGATATCTACAACCTCAAAGTCGACCCGCACCTGCCCATCTGGCAACTGGCGGTAGGCGAGCAGCAGCGCGTGGAAATCTTGCGCGCGCTCTACAAAGGCGCGGCTTTGCTAATCCTGGATGAGCCGACCGCTGTGCTGACGCCGCAAGAGGTGGACGGGCTCTTCCGCATTCTCAAGCAGTTGGCGGACGATGGGCATGGCTTAGTCTTCATCTCGCACAAGCTGCACGAGGTGCTGGAAATCAGCCAGCGGGTGACCGTGCTTCGGGATGGCCGGCGCGTCAATTCCATCCCCACCGGCGAGGCAACCCGCCCCAAACTCGCCGAGATGATGGTGGGACGTCCGGTGCTGCTGGAGTACGAGAAGAACGAAGCCAAGCCGCGCGACCAACGGCTGGCGCTGCAAGGCGTCAGCGCGCTGAGCAACCGCGGCACGGTCGGGCTGAATGATGTGTCGCTGAGCTTGCGCGGCGGCGAGATTGTGGGCATCGCCGGCGTATCCGGCAATGGCCAGCAGGAATTGGCGCAGTGCATCACCGGTCTGCGCGAGGTGACTTCGGGCAGCGTACTGGTGGATGGCAATGATGTCACCAACGCGCCGCCAGCCGCCCTGCACGCCATTGGCTTGTCCTACATCCCGGAAGAGCGCATGATCGACGGCGTCATCAAGGAATTCAGCGTCGCCGAGAATTATGTGCTGCAAGACCACGGCCACCCCAAGTACACCACCGCCCGCATCTTCATGCTCTTCAACAAAATCCGCCAAGCCTGCCGCCGCGCCATTGAACTCTTCGAAATCAAAACGCCCAGCACCGAAACCCTGGTCAAGAGCCTGTCCGGCGGCAATATTCAGAAGCTGGTGCTGGCGCGGGAGCTATCGCGGGATCCCGGCGTGCTGATCGCAGCGCAGCCCACCCGCGGCGTCGACATTGGGGCGACCGAATACATCCACGAGCAACTGCTGGAAGAGCGCGATAAAGGCACGGCTATTCTGCTGATCAGCGAAGACCTGGACGAGATCCGCGCGCTCTCCGACCGCATCGCCGTCATGTACGAGGGGCGCATCGTCGGCGAGGTGGAAAATCGCAATATCGATGTCGAGCGCCTGGGCTTGCTGATGACGGGTGGTGGCTGACCCCCTCGGTCCCCCCATCGAGTCGGGGAAGGCAAAAGCGCGGCTGATTGAAATCAGAATTGCCACAGAGGCACAGAGGGTTTCAACAATCGGCTCACCAACAGGAGCTGCTTGTAGTCGAACGCAACCGTTACCGCCGGTTCGTCCACACATTCTTGACGCGATTGTAGGACCAGTCGTAACCGCTGACATGACATGACATGTCCATTTCGGGCTTGCCGCGCAGGGTCTCATATTCCGTCTTGACCTGTTTGCCAGTAAACGTTCGGACAAGGTCTTCCAGAATCAGCGCCGCCTGTTCCTCCGCGTCAGCGATGATGCCGCGTTCCAGCGCGCGGTCTGTAAAGCGTGTCATCACCTGGACTTCGCCGAGACGTCGCAGCAAATCAAAGTCCGGATTGCAGAGCGAAAACGAATTGTCGATTAGCCGGATGTATTCTACATCGCACTTGGTCAGCATCGGCGCGGGCAGGCGCAGCGTGTAAGTCTGCGTGTCAGCATCGTAGTGGACGCTTTCGCCGTCCAGATCAGTCAGATCGAGACCGGCTTCAATCGTGCCAAGCGCAGTGAAGTCGCCGCCGTAGCTGCACAAACCGCTGCTGACGCCAACATGGAAGTCGCGTTCGGTCAGTTCATGTTCCGCCACAACCAATTCCGCTTTGGCTTCCGCCTGGACATGCGCGAGGACGGCGCCGGGCGAGATGGGGGTTGGGGTCGGAGTAGGTGTGCTGGTCGGAACAGGCGTATAAGTCGGGTAGGGCGTGTAGGTGGGCGGCGGGGTGTATGTCGGAAGGGGCTCTGGCTCAAAGTCAATGCCACGCGCCATCTCGACGGCTGCCCGGGCGTTTGGATGCCCTTTGACGATGAGCAGCAGTTCGGCAAGCGGCGTGGCAAAAATGTAGAGCAATGCGCCTGCCGCAATCAGCCAGCCCAGCCAGACCCAGCGACTGCGCTTGTGTGTGGGCGGTTCATGTTCATATTTCCGCTTGTAGGTCATCGAGGTCTCCGGATTTCAGCCAGTTGGGTTTGCTGATGACGGGTGGTGGACAGCAATCAGTTAGTTCTGCCCCACTCGCCGTTTTCGTCTTTTTGCCAGCCGCTGGGAGGATCCGGATAGCATGTGTCACCATACACAGGCAGATCTGCGGGCTCTTCAAAATCAATCTGCACCTGCGCGCCAGTCAACTCGCTGACGAAGTTCCCAAGTCGATATGTTACTTCATCTTTTGCCTCCTCAAGGATGCCGCCTTCCAGCGCATCCTGTCGAAACGCCATAATCGCGTCAAACTCAGCGAGTTGGCGCACCGTGTCCCAATCCTTCTGAAGCAGCGAGAACGAGTTCTCGTACTGGTCGATATGTTCAATATTGCAGCTGGTTACTATCGGCGCTGGCAAGGTCAATACCATGCTCTGGTTGTCGGGTCGATTCAGGTTGTCATTGCCAAATTCGCTGATGTCAATTCCCGCTTCAATGATGCCGAAAGCGACGTGATTGGCGCTGTAATATCCTGAATTGAGAAAGCCTTCATGGATTGATACCCGTATATCGGTCTTGGCCAGTTCGACTCTGACAGTCACCAATTGCCCTAGCCCACGCACACTATTGACGATTGTGCGGCTGGAAACGATGTTGACTGTCGCTGGCGCGCCAATCGCGTCAAAGATGGGCGCGATTAAGCTGTTGAGCGCCATACTGCCCGAGAGCAAAAGAATGGCAATTCCCACAAATGGCGAGAGGATGAGAGTGACGAAAAAAGCCATACAACCCCACGACACGCCTGAACCCGGAGAGCTGCCGTGGCTATAAATATGTCGATTGCCCGGCAGCGTATCGCGCATTTTCGCTTCTGATACGATGACGCTCTTGTTTTGCGTTTCTGGATCAGAGAGGTCTTCACCGTCCGTTTCAGGTGCGGCTAGGCGATTTCTTTCCGCATCCGCCAACACGGCGAAGTCCCTTTCGAGCTGGGCGCGCGCCTGGCGGACGAACAGAGCCATGGCCGCCAATATCACACCGCCATCATCGACGAACCCCACTGGAAGAAAAACATCGGGAATCAGATCAATTGGCAGCACAAGATAGACAACGACAGCAGCAACAAAAAAGAGCTTTGATCGCAAAGACACTCGTTTGTCAGACATCAAAGTGATGAAATCGTTCATATGCTGCACCTTGCGCGTCAACGTCTGGTCTTCAAATGAACCAATACCCTAACAGATTGAATCAACGAACGGTTACGCTGGCGTCAACAGATATTATGCGCTGATGCGCGAATCGTCTATCAAAAGAAGCGGTTGATTCAATCATTCAGCCCGTTCGCGACAGCAGCCTGTCCTGCAAATCGCTGCGCGGTTCTCCGTAAGTCCAAGTTAGTCCTTAGACGGCCAGCCGCCAGGCCTAAAGAGCGCAAAGCAGCTTGTTAAGCGGGCAACCCATTGGGTCGCCCCTACGGAGTCCCTTTCTCTGCGCCCTCTTAATGCCTCGGTGTCTTCGGTGGTAGACTTTCGCATGACTTACTTGGACACACTTCTTACCATTTGCTTTTCAAGCCAATGTTGCAGTTCACCATGTTCTCCTACTAGCATGAGCATCATCGGCAGTTACATTCGTCTCTACCGCGCCATGTCGAAGTCCGTCGTGGACGCCTTCTGCGCCAGAAATCCGCTCATCAATGCGCTGCTGCGATTGCTCTGCCTGCCCTTTGTGCTTGAGCTCCTGCGGCTGGGGCTGAAGATGGAAGGCATCATCGCGCGCGACGGGCATCTCAAGGGCGCTAGCGCCTGGTTGGTGGAAATTGCCAGCCGCGGCATCGATATCGCCGGCGCTGAGTCCATCCCCGGCGAGGGACCCTTGCTGTTGGTGGGCAATCACGCCGGTCTAGGAGACGCACACGCGATTCTAAGTGCCTCGCCGCGCCGGGACACGCTGGTGCTGGCGCATGACTTCGGCATTTTGCCGGGCTTGGCGCAATTCCGTCAGTATGTCATCGTCGTCGATGGGTCGCGTCCGCAGGCTGCCATCCGCCAGTCCATCCGTCATTTGCGCGGCGGCGGCTCGCTGCTGGTCTTCCCGCGTGGGGAAATCGAAGCTGACCCAGCCCTGGATATCGAGGCGGCGCTGGCTTCCTTGACCGAGTGGACACGCAGCATTGACCTATTCGCTCGGCATGTGCCGGAGCTAGCGATTGTGCCGCTGGCGGTGGCTGGCTTGCTATCGCGGCGGGCGCTGCGAAACCCGCTGGTGCGCCGTTACCGAGACCGCGACAAACGTCATTTTCTGGCGGCCACCTTCCAGATGATGTTCCCCTTCTATCGCGATCCATTCATCTGTCTGCGCTTCGGCAGCCCCCTGCGCGGCGAGCGGGCGACGCGCGCGGATGTCCTGCGGGAAATGGCGGCGCTCCTGCCCTGCGTGCGGGCTGGGCAGGCGGGTGGGCGAGCAGCAGATTGCGGCGAATTGCGGCGCATTTAGCCTGTATATCTGCCTGTTGCGCGGCATAATAGGCGCTGGAATCGGCATTCAGACGAGCCACTGCATGAGCCAATGGTCGAACAACAATCCATCGCAGAGTCGCGGTCAGCTGTGGCTCAGCTACTGGAATCTGTTGATTTCGCTGGTCAGCCGCGATATACGGGCGCGTTATCGGCGTACCATGTTGGGACCGCTGTGGGCGATTATCCCGGCCATGCTGGCAACGGCGATATACAGCTTTCTTAGCGGGTTGGTGAGCCTGGACAGCGAAGGGGCGCCGCGCGTGGCATTTGTGTTTGCCGCGACCGTGCCCTGGACTTTCTTCCAAAGTTCAGTCGTGCGCATCCCGCATGGCGTGCTGGGGAATGGCACGCTCTTGCGGAAGATGCCGGTGCCGCGCCAGATTTTCCCCTTCGTCGTCCTGCTGACGACCTTTTTCGACTTCTTGATGTCATTCCTTGTGCTGGTAGTGGTGCTGCAGCTATACGGTATACATATAACCTTGAATTGGCTGTGGCTGCCGGTGCTGGTCTTGATGACGGCGCTATTGGCTTGGGCGGTGGGCATTGGCATCTCGGCATTCACCATCTACCGCCGCGACATGATTTATGGCATCCAGCATCTCATGCAGGTTTGGCTGATTTTGACGCCGGTCATCTATTCAGCCAACGAGTACGAAGGCGCGCTGGAGATTGTGTATTTTCTCAATCCGACTGTGGGTATCATTGATGGCTTTCGCAAGGTTCTGGTGTTTGGGCAAGCGCCGGAGGCCACCTCGCTGCTCGCGGGCTTGGCAATCACGGCGCTCGTGCTGCTGATCACCTACCCGCTCTATCATTTTATGTCGCGTTATTTTACCGATGTGGTATAGGGAAATGCAGTCAAAGCGATAATGAAATCCGAACCCGTTATACAAGCAACAGGGGTGTGGAAACGCTATGGTTTGCCATTGCGCCCCTATCTGCGGCGTCAAGTTGATCGGCTGCGCGGTCAATACAAGGAAGACCGCGAGGCTTACGGTCCTTGGGCGCTGCGCGACATCTGCTTTGCTGTGGAGCGCGGCGAGTCTCTGGGCATCGTGGGCAAAAACGGAGCGGGCAAAAGCACTTTGCTGAAACTGATTGCTGGCGTCAGCCCAGTGACCTTCGGCGGGATTCGGGTCAGCGGGCGCATGTTCCCAATGATTGAACTCGGCGCAGGCATCCACCACGACTTGACCGGACGGGAGAATATCAAGCTGCTGGGCGCGATCATGGGCTTCACGCAGCGACAAATAGAGACGAAGCTCCCGGAGGTCGAGGACTTTGCGGAATTGGGCGAATGGTTGGACAAGCCAGTCTGGCAGTATTCCAGCGGCATGCGGACTCGCCTGGGTTTCAGCGTGGCGGTCAATGTGGAGGCCGACATCCTTTTGATTGATGAAGTGCTGGCGGTGGGGGATGTCAATTTTCAGAAGAAATGCCTCAACCGCATGGATAAGCTGGCAAATAGCGGCGTGACCATCGTCTTCGTTACACACAATCCCTATGCGATTGAACGGCTTTGCCAACGGGCACTCTATATTCATGAGGGGGAGATCGTCGCCGAAGGCTCGCCCAAGGACATCCTGACCGCCTATTTCCACGGGGTGATGGATCGGTCGTCAACCATCGGCCACAACGCCAAGGCTCGCTCCGAAAAACGTGGCGGCACTGGCGCCTTCCGCATCACCGATATCGCCATGGTCGACCCCGTGGACAAGCGGGAAATCAGCAGCTTTATGGTCGGCGAGTCGGTCTGCTTCCGCCTGACGCTGGCAGTCCATGAGCCATCGCCGCGCTATGGTTTTGTTCTGCGGATTGTAGATCCAGCCGGCACTGTCGTCTCGTCGGTAACAGTCCGGGTTTCGGCGCAGCCAGCGCTTTCGCTGCAGCAAGATTGCGTCCTGGAATGCCGCATCGACAATGTCAATCTATTGCCCGGGCAGTATTGGCTTGATGCGTCCGCCTACGAATTGTCTGGTCCGATAATCGATTCGGTTTCCTTCGCCTACAGCTTTGATGTGGTCGCGAGCTTGGAGGTTCTCGAATCGCAGGACAAACACGGCATGATTTACTTGCCAGCCCGTTGGAACTTGGTCAATGGCATGGCGGAGGCAGCCCCCAATCAAGCGACGGAGCAAGCACAAAATACAACCTAGCTCATTTTCAGCCGCTGCCCGGCAGGTTGTGGAAGGCCGCTCAAATGCCAACTGGCATCGTGAGTGCCAGAAAGCCCGGCAGACCGCGCATAGCGTGCGCCGCCGTCGTGCTTAGGCGCATATCGCCAGCAGTGCTGAAGCGGGCTTTGGCTGGCGTGAATCGCGGCTGGCGCTTGCATTGCGTGCAAGCCCTCAGCCGGCGCGCCACTGCCCTGCAAATCCGGACGGCGACTGGCGCAGAACAAGAGTTGATCCTGCTGACGCATGGCGAGCGCGACCTCGCCCGCAACCCGCATAGCGCCCGGGATGAATACCGTCTTCTGCGCGCCCTGCATGGCGAGGGGCTGCCCGTAGCCATGCCGCTGCACTTGGACACAGCGCATGCGCCGCCCTTCTTCATCACAGCGCGCCTGCCCGGCGCTGTGAAAACAACTGCGCCAATCGAGCCGCTGGCGGAGGCTCTGCAGACCATTCATGCTGTGGACTGGCGCAGGCTGGAACTGGGATTCCTGCCGCGGGCGCGGACACTGCTGAATCATGACCTTGAGACCCGCGGACAATCTAACCGGCGCATACAAGGGGCGCTGCATGCTGCGCTGCCCAAATTGCGCGAAAATCCGACCGTTTTGCTGCATGGCGATTTCTGGCTGGGCAACTTGCTTTGGGAGGCGCGCGCGCTGCGCGGCATCATCGATTGGGAAGATGCCATGCTGGGCGACCCGCTGGCTGACCTGGGCAAATGCCGGCTGGAGCTGCTCTGGGCGCAGGGCAAAAGGGCGATGACGGCCTTCACGACTGCCTGGCTGGCGCAGAACCCGGCGCTGGATGCCTGTAATCTGCCGTTTTGGGATTTGTGGGGCGCGCTGCGGCTGGCGCACTTTGCCGATTTCGCCCAAGAAAGCCAGTCCGTCTCCCTGATGCAAGCGCAGTATGAGGGCTTTGTCGACGCCGCTCTTGCGCAATTGACTTCCTGACGGGACTTAGCTATCCGCCAGGTATTCAGCCAGAGCCTGGCTCTGCGTCTTGACGGGGATATAGGTTTCCTGCCACCAGTCGGGGAAGGGCTTCTGTGCGTAGCCCCAGTAGTCGTCTAGGATGCGGCGGATCATAGGCGCGACCACCTCGCTGCCTTCCCGCGAATGTGCCATAACGCCGGCCAGGGCGATCTCGGGCTCTTCGCGCGGTGCAAAAGCCACGAACCAGGAATGCGGGTTGCCCAAGGTCTCGGCGGTGCCCGTTTTGCCGCAGATGCTGTAAGGCGCGTCGCCGAAGACGCGTTCGGCAGTGCCTATATCGCGGTCCGTGGTTACCAAGCACATTCCCTCGCGGACGATATCGAGAGCGTCGCCGTCCAGTTCCAGCTGCGCGGCCAACATGGGTTGGTTGACGACTTCGTAGTCGGCTGCGCCCGGCTGCCCGATATGGCTGACGATATAGGGCTGCCACAAAGCGCCGCCATTGGCGATCAGCATGACCAGCTGCGCCATCTGCGCCACGGTGACGCCGACGCTGCCCTGCCCGATGGCGTTGTTGATGGCTTCTGTGCCTTCGCGCGGGGGCGCCAGGTTGCCAGCCGCTTCGATGCCCAAGCCGCTCAAGCCGGTGGGTCTCCCCAAGCCCAGCAATT
Source organism: Anaerolineae bacterium (assembly GCA_034420985.1). Classification (GTDB taxonomy): domain Bacteria; phylum Chloroflexota; class Anaerolineae; order Aggregatilineales; family Phototrophicaceae; genus UBA6055. The sequence goes on from DAOUKU010000076.1 coordinate 14,425, forward strand.
CGGCATATTCGACCTGCTTGTTGGATCCGCGTTCAAAAAGAAGCGCGCCAATTTCGTAGAAGAAAGGATTGCAGGAGGCAGCCAGCGCCTGCGCCATGGTGACGGGTCCGGTCGGCGGCGGCGGTCCCGGCTCCAGCAAGCGCCAATCCGTGCGCGTGTCGCGGGCGTCATCAAAGCTGAATCTGCCCACGCCCTGCCAGGTGTAGCCGCAATCGAAAATCTCGTCGCGCCCCCAGATGCCTTCCGTGCCGGCCGCCAGCGCCGTGACAATTTTGTAGACGCTGCCCGGCGTGAATTGTTCCGCCAGCGCCTTGTTGGTCAGCGGGTTGCGCGTATCGCGATCCAGCCGCTGCAGTGCCGCGCCAACCCGATATTCGGTAGCGGGATTGAATATCTGGGGATCGAAGCTGGGGTAGCTCGCCAGCGCCAAAACTGCGCCGCTGTTGACATCCAGCGCGACGATGCCGCCGCCGCCCGCCAGCGAGCCCCAATTGGGCAAGGCGTAATTGACCGCGTCGGAAAGCGCCTGCACCACAATGTCCTGCAATTGGCGGTCCAGAGTCAGGGTAACCGAACGCGGATTCACGCCTTCCGCGCCAGCCAGTTCACGGATGACAGCGCCGCCCGTCTCGACGATGCGCAAGAAACGCTGCGGTTTGCCAGCCAACGTGCTTTCGTAGGCTCGCTCAATGCCAGCCCGCCCGATGAGATTGCTCGATGCGTAACCGCGCGCCTCCCAGCGTTCCAGCTCGTCGGCGGGGATGGGACCGATATAGCCGACGGCATGCGCGGCGATACCCTGCCCATAATAGCTGCGGGCGCTGTAACTGCGGACTTTGCTGAATGCGCCTTCGCTGCGCGCAATGGCGCAGTCTTCCGCCAGAGCCTCGCGGTAGCGGTCGTAACGCGACTGATCGATCTCGGCGACATGGAAGCGCGTTTCGCCCAGATAATCGTCGAAGACGCGCCTGAGCGCGTCGATTTGCCTGCGTGTGGCGGCAGCCAGCGTGCGCAAACAGTCGTCGATATTGCGCATGTCGTTTTGCACCGCGTAGAGGCTGTAGACGATGCCTTGCTGCCGCGCCAGGGGGCTGCCATCGCTGGCGTAGATATCGGCGCGGGACTCGAAGTCGGTGCGGTCCGTCAGTCGCGTACGGGCGGACATGCCTTGGATGATGTCCATAGGCGACCAGGCAATCTTCCAGCCACCCTCCGGCAGCAGGCGCGTCACGCGGTTTGTATCGGCGATGGCGCCAAAGGTCGGCGAGTCGATGCGGATGTCGTAGCGCAAGATGGCGGTTATGCCCTGAACCTCGACACTGTGCAGCTGGTGCGAAACGCCGGCGAAACGGATGGCGCTGTGCGCGGCGGTGAATTGATCCACGAAGCGCTCTTGCGGATAGAGCGAGCGGCTGCGGCTAGCCAGCAGGGCGTACATAGCGGCGAAGTCTTGCGCCGACCACGCCTGGATGTAAGCCTCAAGCACAGCCTCTGGCTCCTGGCTGGTCGTTGCGACTTCTGGCGTCGGCGTGTTTTGCCCCCCGGGCGACACATCCCGCAACAGCGCCGACTCGCAGCCGGACAGGCAGAGCAGACACAGGCAATAGTAAAGCGCGCGAAAATAGCTCGCCATTGCGCTCACCAAAGGGGCTGGCGCGGCATCAGTAGGCTCCGCTGCGAAAGAGCACCCGCGGGATCGTCAGCAACAGAATCTCGAAGTCCATCGAGATCGACCAATTGTCGATGTAATAAATGTCGAGCTCGCACATTTCGTCGAAGGGGATGTTGCTGCGCCCACGCACTTGCCACCAGCCCGTCATGCCGGGCGTAATCTGCAGACGCCGGCGGTGACGCGCTTCGTACAGTTCGACTTCGCTGGGGGTTGGCGGTCGCGGACCCACCAGGCTCATCTCGCCACGCAGGACATTCAGCAAGTTGGGCAGTTCGTCCATGCTGGTGCGGCGCAAAAATTTGCCGACGCGGGTGACACGCGGGTCATCGACGAACTTGGCGTGGCGCGGGTCCTCGTCGGAGTCGCGCAGCATCTCAGCCTGCAGTTGCTCGGCATTGCGCACCATGCTGCGGAACTTGGCCATGCGGAAGGGTCGCCCGTCCTTGCCGACGCGCTGCTGCCAGAACAGCACCGGTCCTTCCCCCTCCAGCGCCAGCGCCAGCGCCGCCAGCAGGCAAATCGGCAGCCAGAAGGGCAAGCCCACAATCACCAGCAGCATATCCAGGCTGCGCTTGAGCAGTTGATTGAAACGGCCAAAACTGCGATGCGCGGCCACGCCCAATAGCGGGATGCCATCCAGATTTTCGACCTGCACTTGGCGGATGTTCAGCTGCATGATTTCCGGCACGATGCGCAGGTCTGTGCCGGCCGAACGGCAGACTTCAGTCAACTTCTCGATGAGGTCGTAGTGCTTCCAGCCGAAAGTGATGAAGACGGCGTCGATAGCTTGCGACGCCAGCACCGTTTCCAGGCTGGCTGTGCCGCCTAGGGCTTCCACGCGCCCCATGCCCACCGCGCTGATTTCATCATCGTCGTCCAAGAAGCCAACCGGACGGTAGCCCAGCTCCGGGCGCGCCAGCATGATGCCCAGCAGCGAACGCCCCACCTCGCCCATGCCCACAACCAGCACGCGCCGAATGCCAATGCCGCGCTTGCGCAGATAAGCCAGAGCCCAGCGCCGCACCAGCCGCGACGTTCCCCCCACCAGCAGGGTCAGCGCTGCTACATAAATCAGCATCAAGCGGCTAGTCACCAAGGGCTGAAGAATGAAAAACATCGCCAGAATCGGCACGATGGCCACCGCCACGCTGCTGCCGATGAGATAGACTTCTTCCAGCCAGGATCGCCCGGCGATATTGCGGTACAAGCCATTGCGTTCGTAGTTCAGCCAGATCAGCAACGCGTAGACCAGCGCATACGGCACATACGGGGCGAATTCCCGCCGGAAGGGGTCGAGAACCGGGCGGATGATCTGCAGTTCGTAGCGCAGCACATAAGACAGGCCGAAGACGAGAAAAGCCAGCGCAATATCCAGCAGCGGGAAGAGCCAACGCGGCTCAATGGTCGGTCGTTCGGACAAGCTCTGGTTGGCGTTCATGGCGCGCTGCCAGCCAGCGTGGCGACCCTTTGCCGCGTTGAGGGGTCAATCGCTGTCATCGCCGGCGTCCTTCGGATCATCTAGCGGCGGGGGGTCTTCGTTCAAAATGGCGTATCCATAGCTGCGAATGGTCAGCAACGCGGTGGTTTGCCAACTGTAGCGTTGGGCTGCCTGCGCGGCGTATTCCCCGGCCAGCTCGCGCCATTCGTCTTCTTCCTTTGCGGTTTGCAGCGCGGCCGCCCAGCGCACGAGATCGTCGGGCGCGATACACATACCGGCTTTGGCCACCACTTCCGGCAAGGAGGAGGCATCGGAGGCCAACACTGGCGTGCCGCAAGCCATAGCCTCCAGCACTGGTAAACCAAAGCCCTCGTATATCGACGGGAATACGAAAACCTCCGCGCAATTGTACCAGAGCGGTAAGTCAGCGGTAGGGACGAAGCCCACATGCTTGACGCTGTCGCTCAAGCCGAGGTTGTCGATGGCGCTCAGGATTTGCTCGCCGCGCCAGCCGACGCCGCCCACCAAAATCAAGGGCAGGCGCTCAGATTTCTCCAACAGGCGGTAGGCTTCCAGCAAAATCATGAGGTTTTTGCGCGGCTCCAGCGTACCGACAAAGAGCCAGAATCGTTCCGGCAGACCGTGCTTACGGCGGAAATGTTCGATTTCAGCCGGTTGACGCGGGTAGAAGAGCGCTTTGTCGTAGCCCAGGGGCGTCACATCGATTTTACGCGCCGGCAGGTCCAGCAAGTTCTGCAGGTCGTCAGCGGTGCTTTGGCTGATGGCCAGCACGCGGCGCGCCCGTTTACAAGTCAGTGTCGTCATGGCGCGCAGATATTGGCGGCGAGCCAGGCTCATCCGCGATGGATAACGGATGAAACTCAGATCGTAGACGGTCACCACCATGGGCGCCGGCAAGATGATGGGCGCGACGAAAGCCATGGCGTGATACAAGTCAACATCCCGCAGTTCGCCAGGCTGCAAAGTCTGCTCCCAGAAGATGCGCCGCCAAGCGCTGCGGGTGTCGATGCCGGCGCGCATCATGCGGACACCGTCAAATGTGGCGGTATTGGCCGCGCCGACATGCGCCCTGATGCGCCAGTGATCCGGCATTTCGGCTGGCAGGTGACGCAGCAAGTTGCTGATGTAACCGTGAATCCCCGCTGCCCGGTACCCCGGCCCATGGGATAGCAACTGTGCATTCAAAGCGATCCTCATAGCCAGGAGTATAGCACAGCCGCGCCTTAGGTCCCCCAATCTGAAATGTCTACCCCCTCGGTCCCCCATATCAATGGGGGAAGGTTTCGCCGAGCTTTCGCATAAATGGTGAACCGCAAAATGAGTCAAGACTCCGCTTGTCTTAGCTCCCCTCCCCCGAAGCATCAGGGAGGGGTAGTGCTGTAGGCGAATCCTTTTGCTTGAGCGGCTGCCAGGCAGCGCGCGCCCTTGCAGCGTTCTCTGCGGGGGTGCATGGGCATGACCTTGCCTGGCAACGCGATTCTGTGGTCAAATGCTGAGTCTCATGTTTAATCGCATCCGCATCGCCGCTTTTTACAAATTCGTCCCGCTGCCGGATTATGAGTCGCTGCGAAGTCCGTTGCTGGAGATTTGCCGTGCTGCGGGAGTGCGCGGCAGCATCCTCCTGGCGGCCGAGGGCATCAACGCCTGCATCGCTGGTGAAGCCAGCGCCGTGACGAACGCGCTGGCTCAACTGCAGTGCGACGCGCGCTTTGCCGACCTGCAGGTCAAAGACGCCTGGCACGACAGCATCCCCTTCCGTCGCCTGAAAGTACGCCTGAAACAGGAAATCGTCGCGCTGAAAATACCTGGCATCGACCCGCGTCAACAGGTGGGGACCTATGTCGAGCCGGACAACTGGAATGCGCTGATCAGCCAGGATGATGTGTTGGTAATCGACGCGCGCAACGACTACGAAGTGCGGCTGGGCAGCTTCCGCGGCGCCCTCAACCCCGGCACAGAAGCCTTCAGCGAATTGTCAGAAGCCCTGGCGGAGCGCCTGGATCCGACGCGGCACAAACGCCTGGCGCTCTTCTGCACCGGCGGCATCCGCTGCGAGAAAGCGACTGCGCTGCTGCTTGCGCGCGGCTTCGACGAGGTCTATCACCTGCGCGGCGGCATCCTGCAATACCTGGACACTGTGCCGGCGGAAGAGTCGCTTTGGGAGGGGAAGTGCTTCGTGTTTGACGAGCGCGGCGCTGTCGGGCAGGTCGCCACGCCACCCGCAGGGCAAACTTAACCTGAACAGCGCCCGAAAAGCGGCTATAATACAAGTCATAGTGACCGGTTATGGCATAATCTGGGATGCAGGTTGGAATCATATCGGATGTCCACGCGGATTACGCGACCCTGGCAGAAGTACTCGACCGATTAGACAAACACCACAAAGTCGACCAGGTGCTGTGCGCGGGCGACCTGGTGGGCCGCGGACCAGAGCCGGAGCGCGTCGTCCAGTTGGTGCGCGCTTACGGCGTCACCTCCGTCCGCGGCAACCATGACGACTGGGCGCTGAGCCTGCATGGCGAGTCGCTGCAGTATGTGCGCGGTTTGCCGCTGGAGTGGCGGGGGCGGCTGGCGGGCAAGTCCGTATTCATGTGCCATGGCAAGCCAGGCAACAACCTCTGGGGCATGTACCGCGATCACTTGTCCGCCACTTACTTGAAAATGGTGCTGCGCTCGCTGAATGCCGATGTGCTGGTGACGGGGCACACGCACCTGCCGCTGCACATGCAAACTTCCTACGGCTGCCTGGTCAATCCCGGCTCGCTTTACACCTTCAAATGCGCCCGCGCCAGTTCCCATACTTACGGCGTGCTGGAGCTACCAGAACTGGCTTTCCATGTCTATGACGCCAGCGCGCGCTGTGGTGAGCCGCCCATCGAGCTTCACTAGAGGGACCTCAGGCGGGCGCCCATGCGCGTATTGATGCTGTCCAAAGCCTGCCTCGTCGGTATCTATCAGAGCAAGCTTGAGCTCATCGCCAAGGCCGGCGTCGAGCTGCTGACCCTGACACCACCCGATTGGCGCGACGAACGCGGCATACAGCGCCTGGAGCGGCTGCATACTGCCGGCTACCAACTGCGCGCCATCCCCATCCGCTTCAACGGCAACTTCCACCTGCATCACTACCCGACCCTAGTCCGCGAGATCGACGCCTTCCAACCAGATATCGTCCACATAGACGAAGAGCCCTACAACCTGGCGACTTGGCATGCGCTACATCTGGCGCGGCGAATTAGCGCAAAAACGCTCTTCTTTAGTTGGCAGAATATCAATCGCCGCTACCCGCCGCCCTTTCGCTGGGGCGAAAGCTGGACTCTGCGGCAGGCTGACTATGCCCTGGCTGGCACAGAGGCAGCAGCTGCCGTGCTACGCGGCAAAGGCTATGACGGGCGGCTGGCGATCATCCCGCAATTTGGCACTTCGGCGCAATTGTTTCATCCACCCGAGTCGCCAGCGGCACGCCCCTTCACTGTCGGCTACATCGGGCGTCTCGTGCCAGAGAAGGGCGTGGATTTGCTGCTGCGGGCGCTGGCGGGGCTGGCTGGCAACTGGCGGCTGCGCATCATCGGCGGCGGCACGGAGGAAGCGCGGCTGAACAGCCTGGCGGACGGACTGGGCATCTCGACGCGGGTAGATTTCCTTGGGCAGCTGCCATCCGCGGACTTGCCAGCCGAATACCACCAGCTGGATGTCTTGACGCTGCCCTCCTTGACGCGCCGCAACTGGAAAGAGCAATTCGGGCGCGTGCTGGTAGAGGCGATGGCCAGCGGCCTGCCCGTCATCGGCAGCGACAGCGGCGCCATCCCCGGCGTCATCGGCGATGCGGGGCTGATCCTGCCAGAAGGCGATATCGGGGCTTTGACGACTGCGCTGAGAAGAGTGCGCGATGAATCCGAATTGCGCGCGCAATTGCGTAATAAGGGGCGCGAGCGCTTCCTGGCGCATTTCACGGACGAGCGCATCGCGGCAGCCACCGTGACCGTCTACCACGACATGCTGGCTTAGAACCCCCTCGGTCTCCTATCAAGTCGAGGGAAGGCAAACCTGCGCGGCCGCCCCGCGTCGAATCGTGCAGGGGCGACCCAATGGGTCGCCCGTCTACACCGTCCCTCAGGCTGAAGGTACAACGAAGGGGCTGGTAAAAGTGAGCCGCATTGCGACTATGCGACCTTAGCAGGTACAGTAACCTGCACATTTATCTGGGAGACGACTATGCACAGAGCCGAATGGCAAACAGACAGCGACTTATTCCAGTTGGCGAAGCGCGAGCTCTTCACCGCGGTAGTCGGCGATGTGATGGACAAACTGGGCTTGCAGCACCAGTTTTTGCCGCCACAAATCCGCCCCCTGCGCGATGATATGGTCGTCATTGGGCGCGCCATGCCCGTGCTGGAAGCGGATGTCTTCCAGGAAAGCGTCGCCTCGGACAACAACCCCATCATGAGCAAACCCTTCGGCTTGATGCTGGAAGCCCTGGACGACCTCAAACAGGATGAAGTCTATATTTGCAGCGGTGCATCAGCACGCTACGCGCTCTGGGGCGAGTTGATGACGACGCGCGCCTTGAAGCTGGGGGCGGCGGGAGCGGTGGTCGATGGCTATTTGCGCGATACTCACGGCGTACTGGCGCTGAACTTCCCAGCCTTCGCCTATGGATCCTATGCCCAAGATCAAGGTCCACGCGGCAAAGTGCTGGATTTCCGCCTGCCCATTGAGCTCGGCGGCATACGCGTGGCGGCGGGCGATATCATCTTCGGCGATGTGGACGGCGTGCTGGTCGTGCCGCAGGCTGCCGAAGCGGAAGTTTTCCACCTGGCGCTGGAGAAGGCGCGTGGCGAGCAGCTGGTGCGCAAAGCCATTGAAAGCGGCATGAGCGCGGCGGAGGCATTCAAAACTTTCGGCATCATGTGAGGCTCACAGCGCGCGCAGTTGTTCCAAAAAAGCGACGCTGGCCAACCGCCGTTCCAGCAAATACGCGATATAGCCCAGCATTAGCCGCTCGGCGCGTTGATGTTCATCCGGGCGCAGGCGCAAACTCTCGACCTGGCGGTAATCATCGGCATGGCGCTGCAAGTGGCGCAGCAATTTCAGCGTGTCCAGTTCAATGGGCAGCAGGTGGGATGTCACGCGGGGCGCAGCTTCCCGGCTGACCACGCCGCCTTCCTCGCTGCTGAAGAATTGCGCTTCCGGCAGCAGCGGCGCGCGGGAGGCTACGCAGGCGCTTAGCTCCGGGCGGAAGCCCACCAGATCCAGCAGGCGCAGTTCATAGAAGCGGGTGGCCAGGCGCGGGTCGGCGGAGGCAGCGATGCGCCCCAGGGTCACATCCAGCAAGGCGAAGAGCCCGCCCGCATCTTCTTCTTCATCGGCGGTGAAGCGGTCGAGCAGTTCGGCGGCATAATTGGCGTAGGCGCCCCGCTGCAAATCATCGCGAATGCCCAGATAAGGCTCTTGCAATTCCGCCTGCGTCAAGATGGGGATGCCGCGCCCCATATGAATCAAGCAGTCGCTGCGGGCGAACAATTCCACATGCCCGCTGATCTTGGCGCTGGATTTGCGAGCGCCCTTGGCGATGGCGCTTATTTTGCCGCGCGTCGGCGTCAGCAGCGTCAGCAGACGGTCGGCTTCCCCAAAATCACGCCGGCTGAGGATGATGGCATGAGTGCGGAAGTTGCGGCTAGAGCCTGGCATGGCGGCGCTCAGCCCCCTTGCCGCTCCATGCGCCGGATGGCATAACGCGCCAGCAGCGCTGTCAGCGACAGGTAGCACAAGCTCAGCAGCACCCAAGGCGACAGCACCGGGATGGACGCGCCATTACTCTGCAGCGTGACGCGCATGGTCACCAACTGCTGATGGTCGATGAGCATTTGCTGACTGCGCAGGGTCGCCATAATGGGGTTGAGGCTGGTGGCGATCATATCCAGGTAGATGGTGGCGCTTTCCACCACTGGGTTGTCGCTGATACCCGCGCCGACATTGTTGACTACATTGCCATAGGCGTTCTGAAACAGCACCGCCGCCGCCAGTGGCAAAGCGACAGTGATGCCGATAGCCACGGTGTAGCTGCGGACGGTCGCCGCCAGCGTGCGTTCGGTGATGGACGAGAAAAACATGCCGAATGCGCCCAGGGTGATGGCCGAGACCAGCAGCACCAGCAGTGCCAGCAGCAATTCCGCCTCGCTGACGCCGCCGAACAAAAAGGCGATGCTTTGCAGGGGCACGGCGGAAAGCAGCAGCAGCACGATATAGCCCAGCGCCGATTGTAGTTTGCCGACCACGAAAGTGGCTTTGGTGATCAGCGTGGTCTGCAGCAGGTCGTAGGTCTTGCGCTCGCGCTCATTGGTGATGGCGCCGGCGGTCAGCGCGGGCACGATGAAGATGATCAGCATCAACTCGATAAAGAGCACGCCGATGAAGAGCTCCCGCCCCAATTCGCCAGTGACGACCACGCCACCCTGCGGGATTTGCAGCAGGTAAAGCAGCAACGTGAAAAAGCCCATCAGCGTCAGGAAAACCGTGATGATGGCGAAGCCGCGCGCCCCACGCATCCGTCCGCGCAACTCCTTCAGCATGACTGGATTGATGCGATACGCGCGCCAATCCCCCAGCGCTAGGATGCCCGCAGCCAGCAGCGGCGCCACAGCCAAAACCGCCGGCGCGAATCCGTAAGCCCACAGCGCTGCCAGATTAAGCGCGATCACCAGCCAAAGGCCGACCGCTGACCACAATTCCTGCGCCAGTATCACCACCGACAGTAGCAGCAGCGCCATCACATTGGCGCCCGTCCCCGCCGCTAGCAGCAGCACTGCTGTATCCGCGCTGATGACAAGTCGCGGCAGCAGGGCGGTTTGCGCGCTGGTGAAAAGGCTGCTGTCGTGATTGCCGGCATGCACCGCCAGGGCGCAGACCAGCAGCAGCGCCAGGAAGTTGAGCAGCGTGCCCCAGAGCAGAATCAGCGAGCAGCGATGCAAGCGGCGTTGGCGCGCGGTCATGCGTTCCGGAGCGATACCTTCCCAGGCGTCAGCTTCCGGCACATTCCGCCCAAAGAGACTGATGATCAGCCGGCGTAGTTTCTTCAGTGAGTCCAGCACTTTTCGCTCTGTCTCGCCCGCGTTGCCTGCATGCAACCGTGCTTAGTATACAACAGGGGCGGCGCAGCTGGGATAGGCAGGTAGGTGTAGGGGCGAGCCGGGGGCTCGCCCCAGAATCCCCCTATGTGCGAAAGCCGTAGGGGGCGTGCTTCACCCCGACTTGACGGAGACCGAGGGAGGTAGACGAAGAGCGAGCCCTACAGCAGCATCTTCGCCCGTTCCGCCAGCTGCGCGATGACCATACGGTCGGCTTTGCCAAATGTGTAGGCGGCAAGCTCATCTTCGCGCGTCCATGCCCAGTCGCGCACACCCAGAGTCTGGGGCTGTCTATGCGGCGGCAGCGCGCCGATATAGCGACAATCAAAAGCGTGCAAAGTGATGCGAAAATGTGTGAAGGCGTGATCTACCACTGTCAGGCAATCGCCGACCTCGACCTCGATAGCCAGTTCTTCGCGCAGTTCCCGCTTTAGGCAGTTACGCAGGCTTTCACCGGGCTCGCATTTGCCGCCGGGGAACTCCCACAAACCGCCCAGCAAACCATCCAGCGGACGCTGTGCGATCAGCAGTCGCCCCTGCGCATCGCGGATCACACCAGCGGCGACATGATAATGCGGACTTGGCGGCCGCTTGGAGCGGGCGGGACGCTGCGAAATCGTGTCGGCTGCCCGCGCGCGACAATCCTCCGCCAGTGGGCATTCGCCGCAAAGCGGATTCCGCGGACGGCAGACTCGCTGCCCCAGTTGCATCAGCGCTTGGTTGAAGTCGCCGGCCTGTTGCGGCGGCAGCCAATCGCGGGCGATCTGCCAGAGTTCCTTTTGTGTCGCCGACTCGGTGATGTCCGCGTCCATATCCAGCAGGCGCGCGATGATGCGCGTGACATTGCCGTCCAGCGCGGCTTCCGCTTGTCCAAAGGCGATGCTGGCGATTGCCCCGGCGGTATAAGCGCCGATGCCGGGCAACTCGTGCAGTTCCGCGGCGCTAGTTGGCAGTTGGCCACCATGCTCGCGAAGGACAATCTGCGCGGCGCGCTGCAAATTGCGAGCGCGGCTGTAATAGCCCAGCCCTTCCCAAAGCTTCAGCACATCATCCAGCGGGGCGGCTGCCAGAGAGTCAATCGTGGGGAAGACGCGCAGAAAACGCCGATAGTAAGGGAGGACGGTTTCCAGCCGCGTCTGCTGCAACATGATCTCGCTTAGCCAGATGTGATAAGGCTGCGGGTCTTGCCGCCAGGGCAAATCCGCGCCGTGCTCAGCGAACCAGCTCAACAGGCGCTGGCTGAAGGGCGCGGGCATGGGCTAGAGCAGGGAGAGGGCGCAGCAATAGGCGGCCAGCGCGTCATCCAGGCGGTTCAGACGCATCAGCGCGTCGCCCAAAACGCGATGCACGGAAGGATTGGCGGCATGCCCCTGCTCGTCGATCAGCGCGCGCATGTCCATCACCACCCAGTCGAGCCCGGCCGGCGTGCGCAGCAGGGTCTCATAATCCGCCAGCGCTTCGTCCAGAGCCTTGGCAGCCACTTTGGTGCGGGCGGAATTGATAGCGGCGGCCAGTCCCGGCGGTGGGTTTTTGGCAGGGGCTTGCGCTGGCTGCGGGGGAGTTGCTTTTGCGGGCATTTCTTCGGGGGGTTCTGGCTGCGGCGGCGTTTCGGGATTGGCTGGTTGTGGAGAGTTGCCGGCAATTGGAGTCGCAGCAGCTTGTTCGCCAGCAAGCGCACTGAGTCGCGCGGCGTACCAGGCTTCCAGTTCCTCCAAGTCGGCTTGCATGAGGAAGGCTTGCGTCAGGCGGTCGGCATTTTCCAGCGGCGGCTGCTGCGAATTGCCTTCCGAAAGCGGCGCCAGGGACTGAGTGCGTTCTTCGTCGTCATCCGGCACCTTCAAACCCAGCAGCGCCGCCACCAACGCTTGTTTGCGCTTGCCACGCGGGGAGTACAAACTTTCGTCTTCCAGATCGTCCAGGCTCTCGTCGTCTTCATAATCTTCATTGAAGTCTGCGCCATAATCATCAGGAATGTCACTGTTATGATGGTTTGCCGGCGGCGCTTGAGGGATATCGGCGGCGAGATTGTCCAGCCAAGCCAGGGCATCGTCTTCCGGGTTGGGGCTCAGCAAGTCGCTGAGGCTGGCGCCGCTTTCTGGCGGGCGATAGTCGGTGATATCCGGCAGTTCTTCCGGCGCTTCGGCAGCGACCAATTCTTGCAACCAGTCGATGGCATCCGGCGGCAAGCCCAGGCTGGTATCTTCCAGCAGCATGTCAGTGGGGGTATCGTCGTCGGCCGGCGGCTGCAGGCTCATGGTCGGCTGCGTGTCGTCCAGCCAGCCCGACCAGCCCTTGTCCGGCGCGCGCCCGTCGCCGTTCATTTCTTCCGATTCGCTCTTTCCCGTTGAACTGGCGCGATCCTTAGCCAATTTCGCAATCCAAGCTAGCAACTCGTCTTGCGACATAGAATCGAAGTCTGGCAATTCAGGCGCGTCAAACATCGTTGGCGACTGTCAGGTCCAGCAAATGAAGAATCGGGATATGAATTATAGCGCAGTTTGCCCGCCGCGGCGACTCGAATCTTCAGATTCGCCCTCTTCAAATTCCATCCAAAGCGGGGAGTCGTCCCGCGCCGACTCTTGGCCGTCCTCAGCAAAATCGAAGTCGTCGTCATCCACGCCCAACTCGTCAAAGTCCACCGGCTCGGCATCGTCTTCCAGCGTGATAGCGATGGTCTTTTCGGTGGGCGATTCCAAGTCGAAATAATCGTCCCAATCCAGCCCGACAAAGTTGAGCTCATCGTTGTCGCCGTCGAGGCTGATGGCATCCAGCTTGTCAGTGGGCGTGCTGAAATTGAAATAATCGTCAAAAGTAAGGTCGTCCAGTTGCAGCGCTTCAATATCCTCATCCAGGCTGTGCGGGGTGAACCCCCCGCCCTGCAGCGATTCTTCATTTTGCAAGCTGCTAAGCCAGGCAGGCGGCTTGCTGAAGCGGAAGTAAAGCGCGCCGGCTTCATCGACCGGGTCAGCCGGGTCAACAGCCGGCATGCTACCCGTTTCTTCGTCGACGATATCGCTGAGCCAGCCAAAGTCGTCGCCGGGCGGGGCGGCGGGACTGGCGAATTCGTCCGGGTCGTCGGGTTGGGCGTCTTCACGGTCCAAGCCCGGCAGCGCCACATTGAGCATATCGACGCCCTCAGTGTCGTCGCTCTGCGCTTCCACAAAGTCCGCCAACTGCTGCGGGTCATCCAAGCCCCAGGCGCGCGCCCGTTCCGTGGCCGCCTCGCTGTCTCCGGCTGCCAGGCTGCTTAGCTCGTCGGAGGCGATCAGATCATCGCTTAGCCAGTCGACATAGGGGTCGTCTTCTTCGTCATCTTCGCCCAATTCCGAATCCCAACTGTCAATCAAATCGGCATTGAGTTGGTTGGGGTCATCGGCATCGTCCGCGTCGACCGCCAGCCAAGAGTCCGAAGGCGGCGAATGCAGCAAGTCGTCGTCAAGTTCCAACTCGATTTCGGCGGGCTCAGCGCTTGCTTCTTCGTCGTCCGCTTCCAGCCACTCTTCCATGATGGCAGCGTCAATGGGCTCAGTATCGCCGGCGCGCTGAAGCAGGTTTTGTAGCCCCTGGTCATCGCCGAAGAGGTCAAATGCGCCCTCTTCACTGCCATCGATGACCTCGCGCATGGCTGCCGAAAGCCAGGGCGCGCCAGCCTCGTCATCTTCCGGCGGCGCAACCCACTCGCGGTCGAAGTCTTCCACATATTCCAGGTCGTCATCGGCAGAGTCGGGGTCGCCGCGCTGGATTTCGGCCATCCAGTCGCCGCCGTCATCGTCCTGATCCAACTGCGCCAAGAGCTTCGCCAGGTCCTTGTCCATGCCCTCGTCAGCTTCGTCCGCATCCAGCCCGGAGAGCATATCATCAAGATCGGCGGGTTCCTCTGTGGACGGTGTCTGTGGCGGCAAGTCGCTAGCGGCCGCGACCGACTCGCCAATCACCAGTTCTTCAAAGAGAGCGTCGATCTGCGCATCGGACAGGCTGTCTTCACCGGCCTCGGTATCAAAGAGCGCTCCCACATTGTCACTGTCAGGGAGCGCGCCCTCAGCCAACTCGTCCAACATAATCAGGTTGTCCGGCGCCGTCTCGCCAGTGGCTAGCTGCTGTGCCAAATAGGGATCGAGCGCTTCGATTCGCCGCAAGTAGGGACCCGCGTCCGAGGGGCGCTGTTCGGCCAGCCACAATTCAGCGAGAATACGGTTGGCGTCCAGGGCGAAGGGCAGCTTCTCGAGGATGTCGGCAGCAGCTTCGGCGGCGTCCGTGCGCTGGCCATCCAGCCACAGGGCGCGGGCTCGCAACAACTGCAAATCAATGCGCTGCGGCTGGGCGTCCAAGGCTTGGTCGAGCGCGGCGATGGCTTCGCTGAGCAGGTTAGCGCGGATATGCTGTCGCGCCAGGGAGCCGGCGGTGAGCTGCAGGCGTTCGACTTCCTGCCCGCGCTGCTGTCGATAGAGGGTGCGGATTAAATCAGCGGCGGCGGGATCATTGGGCTTCTGGTCGTAGGCGCGTTCGGCATGCCAGATGGCCCGTTCGCCATCGCCCAACTGGAGACAGACCTGCGCCAGTTGCAAATGCGTCTGATAATGGTTCGGCACGGCGCCCAGCGTCCGCCGCAGCGCTTCGGCCGCTTCATGCCATTGTCCGGCGCCAACCAACGCATTGCCCAACTGCAGATGAGCGCGCAGATTATTGGGCTGCGCCGCCAGGATATGGCGACAATGCGCGATCACTGCCGCAAATTGACTGGCGCGCGCCAAGCCATCCAGTTTGTCCTGATACGCGCGCAGGCTGATCTCCGCCATACCGTAACCGCTAGTCGCGCTGGGCAATCAGATATGTCAGTATAGCATATTTGCAGATTTAGCGGTACGCGGCTATGCCATCGTCAAATTCCGCCTGGTCGCCATCACGCAGGGCATAGAGCGCCTGGATCAGCGCGTAATGCTTGCGGTAGAAACGCGCCCGCGCCAAGCCACTCCCCAGCGCCGGATAATGCCGGCAAACCCGCGCCGCAAATGCCTCGCCACAACTGGCCAGCAGCGCGCCCACATCCTGCGCCGGGTCTCCCAACCCGCAGAAGCCAAAGTCGATGATGCCGCTGATGCGTCCGTCTTGTGCCAGGATATTGGCCGCGCCAAAGTCGCCATGATGTACGCAAGCTCGCCAGCGCCACAAGTCGTCATCCGCCAGCGCCTCGTCAAAACTGCGACTGACGGCCTCTCTGGCGTCGGCGCGCATATAGATGTAAAGCTGCCCCCGAAATTCCTGATAGAACCGCGTCCATTCGTCGCGGGGGCTTTCCACATTGTCATCTAACGCCAGGTCGCCCGGCGGGATGGCATGCAGCGCGCGCAGAAATCCCGCCAGGTCGCGCGCAAGCGATTCCAAAACGCGCACATCATCCGGCAGCTTGTCGGAGCGCTTTCTCAGCAGCGGCTGGCCGGGCAGCTTGGCGTATCCCATGAAAAGGGGATGGCCCGTCTGCGCATCCAGGGCGCTGAATTGAGGCGCCGGGATGGGCAGCGGCAGCCGCCCACCCAATTTCGGAAGAATGGCCAGTTCGAGATTCAGGTATTCGGCGGCGTGGGCGCTTTTTGGAATGCGGACAATCCAGCGCTCGTCGATGCAGAGGACATGGTTGAATTGACCATGGCCAGCAATCAGCCGCACATCGCCAGGCAGCAACTCAGGCGCGTGTCGCTGGATTAGCGCCAGGCAGGTTTCCAGTGTGTGATGATTTGCTGCTGTCATTGGCGGCATCCGCTTGTCCGAGCGAAGACTTTACCACAGAGGACAAAGAAAGGAGAAGTTGTAGGGGCATCTCGCTGAGACGCCCACAGGCAAATAGCAAGCTCCTCCAAAACGGGCGTCCGTAGGGGTTAGCCGATGGGTGGCCCTGCCCCTACAGCCGAGTCTTCGCTGGCGAATGAAACAGAGCGGCCCGCTGGAGCGCCTGCCGAGGGAGGGGTAGACGGGCGACACAAGTATCGCCCCTACAAAGTCCTTTTCTCTGTGCCCGCGTTAGACTCGGTGTCCTCGGTGCTAAGCTTTTGCATTACTTACTTGGTACTACTTCTCTAGTTAGCTTTCTCGCATGGCTAACTTGGTATTGCTTCTGTGGCAAATGCGGCATTCCGGCTAGCGCTTGCCATCCCTCGCAAATTTGTGTTACACTTGCCTCAACGCACCAAAAGGTTCTGACAAGGCAGTGGACGACTTAGCCGAGCCTCCCTCCCGGAGTCTCACGCACATAGCCAAATCTGCTCAGCTGATCATGCGCGTGCCTGTCCGGCTTGTTTTGCATGCACCGCGGGGCGCGACCCGTGGATAATAGCGTCGTCCTGGTTCTGCTCTTGCTGACATTGGGGCTGCATGCCGCCGTCAGCTTGATGCACGCAGCCCTGCAGAGCGCCTCGCCGGCGACCATGCGTGAACGGGCGGACGAAGGCGACGCCGGGGCTTTGCGCTTCCTGGCATTGCTGGAAAACCCGCTCAAACTGGGCATGTGTGTGACCATCACGCATATTGTCACGCGCTTTGCCTTTGCCGTGCTGCTGGTGCTGCTACTTTTTGAGCAAGTCAGCTCGGGCGAACCGGCGCTGCGATTGCTGTGGGCGGGCGGCATCATCCTGCTGGGTGCGGGCTTCACACTACTGCTGGGCGACTTGCTGCCGGAAGCGCTGGGCTCTGCACATGGCGAGGCGCTGCTGCCACTGTCCGTCTTGCCTATGCGCGTTTTGCTGACGCTGGTGGCGCCGCTGGCTGCCGCCGTGCTGTTGCTAAGCCGCTTGATCGCGCGCTTGAGTGGGGGCGAGCCGCTGGTCAATATGGTCACGGAAGAAGAGATCATGACATTGGTCAACGCCAGCCACAGCGGCGGAGTCATCGAAGATGAAGAGAAGGACATGATCGCTTCCGTGCTGCAGCTGGGCGAAAGCAGCGCCCGCGAATTGATGACGCCGCGCATTGATATCGTGGCGCTGGATGTCAACGACAGCATCATGGCGGCTTTGGCGGCTTTTGTAGAATCCGGCTTTTCGCGCATTCCCGTCTATGATGACAGCATCGACAATGTGCTGGGCTTGCTGAATGCCAAAGATATCCTGACCCTGCTGAAGAACCGCGACGACCTGGAAAGCCAGCAGATTCGCGATTTGATCCGCCCGACCTATTTCGTGCCGGAGACCAAACGCGCCGATGCCCTGCTGAAAGAGTTGCAAGCCAAAAATGTCCACCTGGCCATCGTTGTCGATGAATATGGAGGCACTTCCGGCTTGGTTACCATTGAGAATCTCATTGAGGAGATCATCGGTGATATCCGCGATGAATACGACTTCGGCGAAGAAGAAGATTATGTCGTGGTCGGCGATGGCAGCTACCTCATTGAAGGCGGCATGGATTTGGACGATCTCAACGCGCTGCTGGGTGTCGCCATAGACACCGTCGATGCCGATACCTTGGGCGGATACATCTATTTAGCGCTGGGGCGCGTCCCGCAGGTCAACGAGACCATCATCACCGATATCCTCAGCATGACCGTGCTGTCCATCGACGGGCACCGCATCCGCAAGGTCAAGGTGCGTAAGCTCGCTCCGCCAACTGACGCCCGCAATGGCGCGCCCAATGCCGCGGACGCCCTCGCCATGTAAGCCAACAGGAGCCGAAAATGTCCCAGGTTAGCGATCAGCAACTCATCGCCGCCGCCATTGCCGCCAGCCAAAACGCCTACATCCCTTACAGCAACTACGCGGTTGGCGCCGCCTTGCTAGTCCCTGACGGCAGGCTTTATAGCGGCTGCAATGTGGAGAGCGTCTCCTTCTCGCCCACCATCTGCGCGGAACGCACCGCCCTGGTCAAAGCCATAAGCGAGGGCGCGCGCGAATTCACGGCGGTGGCGGTGGCAACGCGCGACGGCGGTTCGCCTTGTGGAGTCTGCCGCCAGCTGCTTTACGAATTCTCGCCGTCCATGCGCGTCATCCTCGCTGACTTGGATGGCAATTTGCATTTGACGACCACGTTGAACGCGCTGCTGCCGCATGGCTTCGGGCCGATGGAGCTATAGCGTGGATCGGGACAGGGATCTGCAGATCACGATCAAGCCCGATTGCGCAAACGCGCCCAAAAAACAGTTGCTCCGCGACTTAAACATCGCCTACGCTCGCTCCGATGTTGACGCCATACTGAAACTCTTCACCGACGACATCAGTTGGCACATCGTCGGCGAGTTCGAAATGCGTGGAAAAGAGAGGGTCCGCGAGGTATTGGAGCAAATGCGTGATGTTGTTGTCTGCGAGCTGATCATCGATTCGATCATCACGCATGGCCGCGAGGGCGCCGTGAGCGGTACAGTCATCCCCCAACACGGCAACCCCGTCGCCTTCTGTGATGTGTGTCAATTCCAAAGTGCCGCTGGCAAAAAAGTGAAAGCGATGAAGTCGTATACAGTTGAATTCAGACGGGAGGGCTAGCCCATGCAAAAGATCATCGCCAATCTCTGGTTTGACGGGCACATTGAAGAGGCGCTTGAATTCTACACCTCGCTCTTGCCCAATTCTCGCGTCCGCAACATCATCCGTTACGGCGAAGCCGGACCCGGCCAGCCCGACCAAATCATGTTTGCGGACTTCGAGATGGCTGGGCAGCAATTCACCATCATCAATGGCAATTCCTTCTTCAAACCCAATGCCGCCTTTTCGCTCTGCATCAACTGTGACGATCAAGCCGAGATCGACCGACTTTGGGACATTATGACCAGCAATGGCGGCACTGAAAGTCAATGTGGCTGGCTGACCGATCGCTTCGGCGTCTCTTGGCAGATTACGCCGACCCGATTGCCTGAAATGATGATGAGCGATGATGCAGCCGCGGTCGCGCGCGTGACCGCCGCCTTTCTGAAGATGAAGAAGTTGGACATCGCCGAGTTGGAAAGGGCATTCCGCGATGAGTAAGCCCAAACCAACTAATCGCGGCGCTGCCAACTGGCAAGAACTGATAAAACCGTACCCAGTCGCTATCGAAGCGGGAGCATAGCCTATGCGACAGATCGTAACCAACCTTTGGTTTGACGGACGGGTGGAAGAAGCGCTTGAGCTCTATACCTCGCTAATCCCGGACTCGCGGGTTACCGGCATCCTGCGTTATGGCGAGGGCGGCATGGGGGAGCCCGGCGACATCATGACGGCTGACTTTGAGCTGGCTGGGCAGCACTTCACCATCATCAACGGCGGACCGATGTACAAGTTGAGCCCGGCGGTTTCGCTGCTGGTTCAATGCGAGACGCAAGCCGAGATCGATGAATTGTGGCGGCGGCTCACCGAAGATGGCGGCGAGCCCGGTCGCTGCGGCTGGCTGGTGGATCGCTTTGGCTTGTCCTGGCAGATCACGCCCACCGCGCTGGGTCGCTGGCTGGGCAGCGGCGACGCGGCTGCGGCGGAGCGGGTTACGGCAGCCTTTCTGAAAATGGACAAGCTGGACATCGCCGAGTTGGAAAGGGCATTCCGCGATGAGTAAGCCCAAACCAACTCGCCATGCCCCGCAGGAGGTCGACGAGTACCTGGCCGCGCAAGAAGACGGATTCCGCGAGACCCTGCAGCAGTTGCGCGAGATCATCCGCCGCGTCGCGCCGGAGGCACGCGAGCGAGTCAGCTACAAAATCCCAATTTTTCGCTTGAAGAAGGATTTCTGCGCCATGTCGGCAGCCAAGCGTCATGTCGGCTTGCATACCATGAGTAAAGCTGTGCCCTTGGCCATGAGAGACGAACTCAAAGCGGCTGGCATTTGGATTTCCGGCACGACTCTGCACATCAAACCCGACGACGAGCTGCCGGTGGCGCTGGTGGAAAAAGCCCTGCGCGGGCGACTGGCGGAAATGGAAGGGTAAGCCCGGTTGGCCGCTTGGGATTCGTGTAGGCTGGGCGGCTGTCGGTCGCCCCTACGGCTTTGGCATTGGGCGGGGTTGCGCCACATGCGCTGCCCAGATTTTGAAGCGATCATAGTTCTCGTTGTAGCGCGTCACTAACTCGTCATCGACTGTCTGCGCGCGCTCGCCATAGTCGAAATTCGCCAGCCAGGATTGCGCATCCGAGGTCAGACCAGCCGCCACTGTTGCATGCGCCGCCGCCCCCAGCGCCGACATGTCCGAGAAGGACCGGCAGCGCAACTCCCTGCCGAATACGCCCGCCAGGATCTGCCGCATCAAGGGACTCTTGGGCAGGCCGCCGGTAAAGAGAACCTGCTTCCTCGCCAGTTCTTTGGTCCCTACCATGGCTTCGGCGCAGAGACGGATGCCCATCGCCACGCCATCCATCACCGCGCGAGTTAGTATGCGCCGGTCCGCCGTCGCCGATAGCTGCACGAACCCGCCGTGCGCGCCGTCCGCCAGGAAGGGCGTGCCAGTACCTTGTAAGTAAGGCAGAAAAATCGGTCCATCCGCGCCGCCCGGTTGCTGGTCCGCCAGCGCCTCAAACTCGTCATGGCTGAGCCCACGCGCCAGCAACTGCCGCCACCAAGACAGCGAATGCCCGGCACTGTTCAAAGCGCCGATGACGAAGCAGCGTCCATCCATGCCCAACTCGAACAAGTAACGGACAGCGTGCTGGGCGTCAAAGGGCGTCGGCTGGGCTACCACTTCGATCACCTGTACGGCCGTGCCCGCGTTGATCATCAGCGTGTTTTGATCGGGGATGCCCGCGCCGACCACCGCGCAAGCCGCATCGCCGCCGCCATGTGCAACGACCGTGCCGGGCAGCAATCCCAGATCGGCAGCGGCACGCGATGTCAAAATGCCAGCCGGGTCGCAGGACTGGCCCGCAACCGGCAGCAGCCCCGTCGAAATGCCCAGTTCCGTCAGCAGCGCCTCATCCCATGTCCGCGCGCTGAAATCCCACATCAGTGAACCGGAGGCATCGGAGAAGTCCGTGGCCAGTTCGCCGGTCAGCCGCCAGCGCAAATAATCCTTGGGGAAGAGGACGCAGGCAGTCTGCTCATAGACTTCGGGACGGTGTTGGCGCAGCCAGAGCAACTTGGCGAGGCTATAGGGCGCGATGGCGGGATTCCACAGCTTGCCTTGCGCCTGCGCCAGCGTGTCAGCTTGCGCCTGCGCGCGCGTATCCGCCCAGACCAGGCAATTATGCGCGAGACTCCCATCCCCCCGCAGCGGCACAATCGAGTGCATGTGCCCAGACAGTCCGATGCCAGCCACGGCTGCCGGCGCGATGCCCTGCTCGTGGAGCAGTTGCCGAGTCAGCTTGCGCAGCGCCTCCCACCAGTCTCCGGGTTCTTGCTCCAGCCAGCCTGGCGCCGGCGTCAGGTTAGGCACGGGCGCGGAGGCGACACCGAGGATGGCGGCATCATCGGCGCGAGCGGCGATCAACTTCAGCCCGGATGTGCCCAGGTCAATGCCGATGACGATTTTGGCGGACATGACAAATCCCACTCACTGACGCAGCTTGAATGAAAGGCTGTTGCAACTGGGGATTGTAGCTGGCTGGTGGCGAGGGGGCTACTTCATGCCGGTGCCAGTGGTGGCCAGCCCTTCCATGATCTGCCGCCGCAAGAAGAAGAAGAGGACAATTACTGGGATGGTGGCCAAGGTCGAGCCCGCCATGGTCAGGTCGTATTGCTGCCGATACTGGTCGATCAGCCGCTTGATGCCCACAGCCAGCGGGAAGTTTTCCGGCTTTCGGAAGACGATGAGGGGCCAAAGCAGGTTGTTCCAGTATTCGAGGCAAAACAGGATGAAGAGGGTGGCGATGGCTGGTTTGGCGTTGGGCAAGACGATATGCCAGAAGATTTGATATTCGCTGGCGCCGTCAACCCGCGCGGCGTTAAGCATCTCGTCGTCGATGGCCAGCATATACTGGCGGATGAAGAAAATACCGATGGGCGAGGCGGCCAAGGGGATGATGGCGCCTTGGTAGGTCTCCACCATGCCGAATTGGATGATCATCAGGAAGAGCGAGACGATGAGCAGATGAAAGGGGATCATCTGCGATACCAGGATCAAGATGAAAAGCAGGTTGCGATAGCGGAAGCGGAACTTGGCCAGGGCGTAACCGCCAGTCGTGCAGAGGAAGACGCCGGTGATGGCGAAGCCGCCGGTCTGGGTGATGGAGTTGAGGAACCACCTGCCAAAAGGCTCCTCTTCAAAGAGTCGGCGATAAGTATCCAGCGACAGCGCGCTGGGGATGATCTCCATGGCGTCGACGAAGATGCGCCCTTCTGGTCGCAAGGAAGAGATGACCATCCAATACAGCGGGAAAAAGAAGATAAGACCCAGGAAGACAAACAAAGCGAACATCAGCGCTTTGCTCAGGCGGGATTGCCGCCTCGCGCCGAGTCTGCCCGGTTGAATATATTGCGAGTTGGCAGCCATGGCTTACTCTTCCTGCCCCAAAACACCAAAGAAGCGGAATTGAATCAGCGAAAAGACAAAAATAATCAACGCCAGGATGACGCCCATAGCCGCCGCCGTGCCAAAATTGAAGGAGGTGAAGGCGGTGCGATAGATGAGTAGCGCCAGCGTCAAGCCGCCGTCCCCCGGTCCCGCGCCGCCCGCGTACAAGATAAACGGTTCGACGAATACCTGATAGCCGCCGATGATCGACAGCACGACGACAAAGAAGGTCGTGGGGCGCAGCAGAGGCAGGGTGATGCGCCAAAACATCTGCCAGGGGCTCGCGCCGTCAATGGAGGCCGATTCATAAAGCTCCTGCGGAATATTGACCAAGCCCGAATTGAAATAGAGGATGTTGATGCCGGTCCAACGCCAGGCCGCGATCAAAATCAACGAGGGCAGCGCCAGCTCGGCCACTTCCAGCCAGCGCAGGCGGTCTAACCCCAATGTATTTTCCAAAAAGAGATTGAGGAAACCGTCCTTCGCCAGGATCAAGCGGAAGACTGTGCCCGCCACCACCAGCGAGGTCAGCGCCGGCAGAAAGATCAGCACGCGGAAGACCGTGCTGCCAACGACCCGCCCCGAGTCCAACAGCACTGCCAGTGCCAGCGGCAGCGGGATCAATACCAACAGCGTGCCGATGGTATACACCGTCGTATTCGTAAGCGCCTGGCTGAAGCGCACCAACTCGAAGACATTTTCGTAGTTCGTAAAGCCGACCCAGTCTTGGCTCTTGATGCCCTGGAAGTTCTGGAAGCTCATAATGACCGCCAGGATGACGGGATAGACTTTGAAGACCAAGAAGACGATCAAGAAGGGCGCCAGGAAGACCAGCGGCACAACTCGCTTGTTGTGAAAGAAGCGATGGACGAGGTCTAAGGGCAATTTGACGATTTCGAACATAGTTGGGTTGGCGCGCCCCTGCTGGCGTCGGGCAGGCTGGCAGCAAATCAAGGCGGGCGCCCGCAATCGACGCCCGCCAGCCTTGCATGTCGGCTTTAGAATTCCGCGCCCATGGCACGCAGTTCTTCAGCCATATTGGCGATAACCTCTTCCGGCGACATCTGATTCTCGATCAGGTCGTAGAGGGTCGTGGTCGTCATGATGGTGGCGATTTCCGGGTAGAAGGGTCCGGTATATTCCGGCGCAACATTGCCCAAGGCGTTTTTGATGTGCACGAAGGGTACTTCGCCGCTGAAGTCATCCATCGTGATCAACAGCGCTTCGTCATCGTAGACATCCAGGCGCATGGGATCAAAGCCCAGGTCCGTCCAGAGCGCGACATTGGCTTCATATGTCAGCTTGGAGAAAGCCAGAAACTCGGCAGCCAGGGCGATCTTGCTCGGGTCAATCTGCTTGGTGATGACCGTGCCTGTGCCGCCGCCCATGGTGGATGTGTAGCCGCCTTCTTCCCAAATTGGCATAGGACGGACCACCGCGACATCAGCCAGCACGCTGCCCATGTTGTCGGGATAGCGGGTCATATACCACTGCGGCATATAGAAGGAGGCGATCCTGCCTTCCGCCACATCGATGAAATGCTCCGGCGTGTGGTGGTGGCCGCCGGTCGCGGGACGCGCGATGCCATGTTCGTGCACCAGGTCTTGCAAAAATTGCAAGGCCTGCACATTGGCTTCGCTTTCGAGGATGACCTCACCGTCGGCATTGTAAGCGCCGCCACCCAGCATCAGCATCGGACCTCTGGCGGAGAAGGGGCCGGCGGTCTCGACGCTCATCATATACACATCGATCTCGCCATCGCCATCGGTATCCCGCGTGACTTGTTTGCCCGCGGCAATATAGTCGTCCCAGGTTTTGAGGCTGTCGACATCGACGCCGACCTCCTCCAGCAGGGCGGTGTTGTAGTACATGATGAAGGCGCCCAGGTGATAGTCGATGCCGTAGTTGTTGCCGTTGGCGGTGTAGGGCGCCAGGCGCGTTTCGATGATGTCTTCGCGGTAGGGGTCGATCACTTCGTTCAGCGGTATGAACATCTCGTCGCCCTTGGTGAAGGTGGCGAACTTGCTGATCTCGACATCCGCCAAATCTGGCGCGCCCATGCCCACCAGCAGCGATGCCAGCAGGTTGTCGTGCATTTGTGTGTAGTCGATCTGCTCATAGGTCAGTTCAATTGGGCGTTCGGGGTGCGCCTCGTTCCAGCGCTCCGCTTGGTTCACCATATAGAGCCCATGCCGATCGACGAATACCCAAAGCGTCAACTCTGTGGCGTCTTGCGCCAGCGCCATGCCAAATGATCCCAGCGCGATGACCGCGACCAGAATCAAGCTGATTAGTCTGAATCTGTTCATTTTCTCGCCTCTATTGTCTATTCCCTGCGGATGGGTTGACCTGCTCTCATCGCTTCTGTCGTTGGCGCCTCCTGTACTTGTGAATCTACCAGGTCTACAAATCGAATGACAACACGGTGACCGAATGCGGCGCGAAAGCGTGGACATATTCTTTGCCCGTCGCCGTCGCTTGCCAGCGCCTCACGCCGACGCAGTCCGGCTGCTGGAATGAATTCTGCGACTTGATATCGGGTCCATTGACCTCGGCGATGGCGGCTTGGCCGGCAAATACCGCGTCATCAAGGGTGATGACGGTCTCCAGAGTCTCGGTCGCGCTACGGTTGACGACGAAGAGGCTGAGCTTCTTGCTCGCAAGGTCGATGGTCGCCGCCGCATCCAGGGTGCGTAAAGCCTGGTAATCGCCGGCGGAGAAAGTGTCGCCGCTCCAGAAAATATCCAGCGCGATGTCGCCGCAATGGTTCGCGTACAACTCAAAGGGATGGAAGATCGTCTGCAGGAATAAGCCCGATTCGTCCGTGAAAATGGGGGCGATGACATTGACAATCTGGGCGATATTCGCCATCTGCACGGAGCGGCAGTGGCGGATGAAGGCGTTGAAGTGCATGGCGACCACCAGCGCATCTTCCAGGTTGTAGCGTTCTTCGAGGTTGTTGCGTTCTGCCTGGGTGCTGCCGCGCGCGCGATACCACACATTCCATTCATCGACCGCGATGGCCACCGACTGGCGCGCATCGGTCTGCATGCGCATCGCCGCGATCAAGCCTTCGAAGACGCTGATCCGCTCGTGAATCTGCTCCGACACTGTCATATACTGCTGAAAGTCTTCATCGGGGTTGCCGACATACCAATGGATAGCCAGGTAATCCAGCAGGTCGCGCGCTTCTTCAAAGAGCAGTTGCGTTCGCTCGACGAATTGCTCGCGCCAGTTCGAGGTCACCGAGGCGATGAGCTTGATGGACGGGTCGACCATGCGCATCACTTTGGCGAATTCCGCGTAAGTTCGCGCGTATTCGTCGGGCTTCTTGTGCCCGATCTGCCAGTGCCCATCAACCTCATTGCCGATACCCCAATACTTCACATTATGCGGCGCTGCAAAGCCATTTTGTCGGCGCAGATTCGCCAGAGCGCTGGGCGAGTCGCTATTGCAATACTCAACCCAGTCCCGCGCCTCGCGCATATCGCCATCGCCGGCGTTGACCACCAGGTAAGGCTCCGAGCCCACAGCCCGGCACCAACTGACAAATTCGTCAGTGCCGAAGTGATTTGGCTCGATGTCTTCCCAAGCCAGTTCCGTGCGGGCGGGGCGCTCGGCAATAGGACCGACGCCATCCCGCCAGCGATAGCCGGAGACGAAATTGCCGCCTGGGTAGCGGATGACGGGCATGCGTAAGCGCCGCACTGCCTCCAGCACATCGCGGCGGAAGCCACGCTCGTCGGCCAAGGGCGAGCCCGGTTCGTAGATTCCGCCATAAATATGCCGCCCCAGGTGCTCAGCGAAGCCGCCAAAAATATGCGAGTTGATAGGACCAATCTGTCGCGCGGGGTCAATTTTGATGCGGTTCATGAAGTCTCTAAGCTCTCTGGTCAAGTTCGCGGAAGCACCCCTGCAATCCCGCACTGCTTTGGCTATAATGCTGTTTAATAAACAATTGCACCGCATACCGTCGGCAAGCGGGAGATTCCGCAGGTACAGCTTGCCAAATACTGTAGCGCGGAAATTGAACTTGTCAAGTAAAACATCAAATATTGCTTCTGTTTGTTTAATAAACAGAAGTTGATGCAATGCGAGGGGCGATGAAGACTGGCAAAACTGAGCCGAATATGCGGGATGTGGCGCAAGCAGCCGATGTCTCCTTATCGACCGTCTGGATGGTCGTCAACGACAAGCCCGGTGTCTCGTCCAAGACAGCCGCCCGCGTGCGGCAGGTCATCGACGATCTTGGTTATGTAATCAAGTCGGGGCGGCGCAGCGCAACGCAGACCGCCAAGATCGGCTTGCTCATTGAAGAGAGCTCCATCCCCGCTATCAGCGATGTCTTCTACGGCGATGTGATACGCGGCATCCAGGCGGAAGCGGAGGATCTCGGCTACCAGGTAGTGCTGTCGGTCTTCAAGCGCGAGACGCAACGACCGGGCAGCGTGTATCCCTTGCCACATGAGCAGGTGTCGGGCTTGGTCATCGCCAACGATGGTGATATCACGCCAGCGACAGTCGTAGAACTGCTATCACCGAGCATGCCAGTGGTGCTCATCGAAAGCTATATTGACGATGCCAAACTGCCTTGCGTTTTGGGCGACAACTTCTCCGCAGGTTACGCCATCGCCCGTCATGTGCTTGATTTGGGGCATCAGCGCATCGCCGTGCTGCAAGGTCCCACCAAGTACAGCAGCTTGGTGGATAGGCTGCGCGGTTGTCTGGCGGCCATCGCCGAGCGGGGATTGACCGTGCCGGCCGCTTGGATGCCCAAGCCGATACGCGGGCACCCGTTAAAAGGCTATATGCAGATGCGCGAAATCCTGGCGGCCGATGTCCTGCCAACAGCGGTGATTGCCATCAGCGACAAGACAGCGCTAGGCGCCATGGAAGCAATTCGTGAGGCAGGCTTGCGCATTCCCGATGATATCTCGGTCGCCAGCATTGACAACACGCGGGAAAGCGCCTTCGCCAGACCGCCGCTGACCACAGTGCATATCCCCAAATACGAAATCGGCGTGCTGGCGCTGCGCAAGCTGCACGACATCATCCGAGGGCGCAATCGACTGGCCTACAAGTCAGTGGTTTACAGCGAACTGGTGGTACGCGAATCGACGCGGCGCATTGACTAGAGATAGTTCTTGTTCGTCGTCTCGCGCAAGCGACGCGGGTTGATCTTGCCGTCGCGGTTGGTCACCGTCTGGTAGCGCAGCACACGCTGGCTGTTGACCTCAGGATTGCCAAAGCGCGCGCTGTTGACGCCGCTGACGGTGCCGGGGCGCGCCGTTGTGATCAGCCACTCTAGCAAATCCGCCCGCAGTTCCGCTGCGACATCGGCATATTCCGCCGCGAAGAAAAGATTGCGCATCTCCCAAGGGTCGGCTTCCAGGTTGTAGAGCTCGCCAAAGCCGTCGGGATACTCTTGCGGGAACATGGCGCGCGGATAATGCACCAGCCGCCAGGCGCCTTTGCGCAGGCTCTTGCTCCAAGCGAATTCGGTCAAGCCCAGCCGCTCGCTATCACCAGGTTCGCCTTGTAGCTGCAGCGAGATATCGCGCCCATCGCTGGTTTCCAGCAACTCGATGCCCGCCAGAGAACAAAGCGTATTCGGAATATCGACTAACTCGACCACGCTGCTGACTTCCCCGCCTGCGGGAATTCGTCCCGGCGCCCAAAACAGCAGCGGCACGCGCGTGATGGCGTCGCTGCAGATGCCCGGCGCTTTCTCCATGATGCCGTGTTCGGTCGCGTAATCACCGTGATCCGAGCTGTAGACGACGATGGTGTCTTCAGCCATGCCACTGTCGCACAGCCAGTCCAGCATGATCCCCAGCGCATGATCCACCTGGCTGACTGCGCCGAGATAGCCGTGCAGCTTGCGACGGCGGCCCGCCTCGAAGCTGCGCGGTTCTATGAGCTGCCAGTCGGTTTCGCGCCAGCGCTGTGCCGATTCGATGAAGTGGGGCGCTTTGCCAGCGGCTGCCAGATCGTAATCGGCATTGGGCGGCAGGCTCAAGGCATCGGCGTCGTAGAGGTCCCAAAATTCCTGGCAGGGCGCGGTGCATTGATGTGGTCGTGGCAAGCTGACATGCACGAGGAAGGGCTGCCCCTGATCCGCAGCGGTCTGCATGGCGTCGATGGCGGTGTTGGCCAGCCAGCCCTCCTGCGATTCGTCAAATGCCAAGGGGCTGGGTCGCCCTTCGACCGACTGCCGACCGCGTTCGCCAAATTCCGGCAGCAGGATATGGTCTTCCAGCGCCTCGACTCCGCGCTCGCGCAGGAATTGTGTATAGGCTGCCGAGCGCCCGACCACGCTGCCAGCCATGTAGGAGTTGCTCTCGTGGAAGACATCGCATTCGTCTTCGACCCAGTATTCCGGACAGTGAATCTTGCCCATAGCGGCGGTGAAATAGCCCGAGGCGCGAAAATGGCCGAAGATATTGGGCAGCCCGCCCGGGTTGCGCCCGCTCAAGCTGTAATAGCCATGGTTGTGTGGATATTGCCCGCTGAGGAAAGAGACACGGCTGGGCGTGCAGATGGGGTTCTGGGTGATGGCGGCGGTGCAGCGACAGCCTTCGCGCGCCATGCGGTCGAGGTAAGGCGTGCGTGCGTCAGGATGTCTCGCGTGGCTCAACACCTTGGCATTGTGCTGATCCGCGACAACGAAGAGGATATTCGGTCGGGTCATGTGGTGAGGACATCTCGTTCGCCAACACCACCGCCCGCCGCCCTCCCCGAAGCATCAGGGAGGGGGAGCGATGCTGGCGTATTTGTAGGCTTGCATGTGGAACGCGACGATTTGTTACACAATCGTTGCGACGCGTCGGGCAAATCTCCCCCCATTGCAATGGGGGGAGATTTAGAGGGGGGTCGAGTCTGCCTACCCGCCATACTGCGCGTCATAAGCCGCCTGGTAGATCTCGGCGACGCGGTTGATGCCCATCGCTTCCAAGGTAGCGACGAAGACATCCCAGCCGGCATCCAGATCGGTGCGGCCGAGCACGAATTCCGCCGTCATCTGCGCGATATAGTCGGAGATGCCTAGTCGCAGCTCGGTGACCTCCGCGGCTTGCGCGGTGGTCATGGCCAGCGGCGGGATGACATCGGCAATATCACGAGCGTAGGGCTCGTAGTTGGCTCGGGTCTGCTCTAGGAGCACAACTTCCAAGCCCGCAGCATCATCGCGGCGTACCTCGCCCAGACGCAAGTGGTTGGGGCGGTAGCTGGGTCCGCGCTGCGCCCAATGCACATTCTGCAAGGAGCCAAAGGTGGAAAGACGCCGCCAAATCGCCTCATACTCGTCGCCGCCCAGCGCCGGCTCGCCCTCTTCCGCCCAGCGCCACTGACCCGCTTCGCCCTCAGCCGCTTCCCACTCGGGGATGCCGAAGACCGAGCGCAGGGTCGTCTCGCGGTCATACAAGCCATCACACCACTTGAAGGCAGCTACCGGATGCTCGGTCTTCGCGTTGATCACGCACTGCCCGCTGCCGACGCCCCAGGGGTTAAAGGGCGCTTGCTGCAAGCCGCTCGGTCCTATCAGCGAGGGGACAGCCACATATTTGATCCAGCGGTCGCCACCGATATTGGCGAAGTTGGAATGCGCGCCAGCGATCACTACGCCGACGGTCGGGGCATCGCCGCCCTCCACCTGCTGCTTGATCTGCGGCATGGGCTGCGTGAAGCTCTCTTCGCCGAACAAGCCCAGGCTGAAGAGCGTCTTCAGATAGCGCAAGCCTTCGCGGTAGCCCTCGCTGGTGACATTCTGCGTGATGACGTCGTCGTTCATCTCGAAGAAGCGGTTCTGCCCGTTGAATTCGCTAAAGACGAAGGGATTGAGCAGGAAGCCGTCGATATTGGCGTTCCAGCCCGTCGTCGCTGCGGCCAGCGGCACTTCATCGCTGGGGTCGCCATTGCCGTTGGCGTCTTGTTCCTTGAAAGCCGTCAGCACATCAATGAATTCGTCCGTAGTCGTCGGCACTTGCAAGCCCAGGTTGTCCAGCCAATCCGAGTTGATCCAGGCGCGCTGCGAATAGAAGCAGTGGTAGCACTCGTTGACCTGGGGCAAGCCGTAGATCTCGCCATCGGGCGAGGTGACCAGCGGGCGCACCTGCGGCGAGCCTGCAAACACATCGTGGATGAAATGCCCTTGTTCCTCAATCAAGCCGCTGAGCGGCAGGAACAAGCCCTGCGGGCCAAAGAGCGCCAAAGTCGAGGGATCGACCGTGAAGCCAACCATGATGTCGGGCAGGTCGCCACTGGCGATGGTCAGGTTGAGCACTTCCGTACCTTCGTTGGGCGGCGCGATGTCGAAGTTGAGGTTGACGCCCGTGCGCTCGCTGTACCAGTGCGTGAAAGTATTGGTGGGGAATTCCTCGACGATGGCGTGACCCAGCATCAGAATATCCAAGGTGATGGGTTCCTCAACGATGGGGAACTCGCCAGGTCCGGAGACCATGTCCTGCCCCGCCACACCCAGGGGCAGCGAAAGTAGCGTCACAAGCAGTACCAAACTGAATAAGCGTTTTGACATGTTAGATCCTTTCCAGGTAGGGTTTGGTCGAATGGCTGTCGTACGGGAAGTCGGTAGGCTCGCTCCTTCTCCTTTCTTGCCCGGCGCCTTATTTGACCGAGCCAATCATCATGCCCTTGACGAAATGCCGTTGCACGAAGGGGTAGATAATCAATACGGGCACGCTAGCCACCACAATCAGCGAGTACTTCAGCAACTCGCGCAGCCCCTCCCGCAAGACCAGGTCTTCAATATCGACCAGCATGGAGGCGTCGATGCTGTTTTCAATCAGGATCTCGCGCAGGACAATTTGCAGCGGAAAGAGCGCTTGGTCTTTGAGATAAATCAACGCCAGGAAGTAAGAGTTCCAGTGCTGCACGGCGTACATCAGCGCCAGCACGGCAATGATCGGGCGCGCCAGCGGCACGACAATGCTGAGAAAAGTGCGGAAGTCGTTAGCACCGTCAATGCGGGCCGCTTCGATCAATTCCGGCGGGATGGTGGTGCGGAAGAAGGTAATCGTGATCAGCAGATAAAAGGGACCGATGCCCGTGGGCAGGATCATCGCCGCCCGCGTATTCAGCAAACCCAAATCCCGCACGACCATGTAGGTCGGGATCAAGCCGCCGCTGAACAACATGGTGAAGATGAACATGAAGGTGAAGACGCGACGCCCCACCAAGTCCTGCCGCGACAGGGGGTAGGCCGCGATGATGGTCATCACCACATTGAATATCGTTCCGAAAAAAGTGTAGAAGAGCGAATTGGCGAAACCATCCCAAACCTTCTTGTGCTCAAAGATGGTTTCGTAGCCCTGCAGGCTGAAATCGACGGGCCAGAGCGTCACCTTGCCCGCAATGACGGCTTCCGAAGAGCTGAAGGACGCGCTGACAATGAAGATAAGCGGCAGCAGGATAATGACGGTGATGACCAGCAAAAAGCTGTTGTTGAAGAACATGAAGACGCGGTCAACGCCCGATTCATTGACCCGGTTGATGTTGCTGTCGTAGCTGGGCATGGTCGCCATACTGCACCTACCAGACGCTGTTGTCGGTCAGCCGCCGCGCCGCGTGATTGACTGCGATCATCAGCAGCAAGCCCACAAAGCCCTTCAGCAAACCTATCGCCGTCGAATAGGAGAAATCCAATATCGGCGACAGCAAGCCCACCTTGTACACATAAGTATTGATGACTTCCGCCACGCTGAGGTTGAGCGGGCTTTGCATCAAATAAACTTTCTCAAACGCGACTTCCAAGACGCGCCCGGTGGACAGCACCAACAGCACCATGGCCGTGGGCATCAGCCCGGGAATATCGATGTAGCGGATGCGCTGGAGGCGGTTGGCGCCATCGACCACGGCGGCTTCGTGCAGAGCGGGGTCAATAGTGGCCAGCACTGCCAGATAAATGATGGACGAGAAGCCCATCTCCTGCCAGATGCCGGACCAGACGAAGATATGGCGGAAGGCTTCGGGGTCGCCCATCCAATTGGGCGCGGGCAGCCCCAGCATATTCGCCAGTGCCGCCGTGAAGCCCACGCGCGGATGTAGAAACTGGAAGAGCATGCCCACGATCACGACAGTCGAGATGAAATGGGGCGCGTAGGTGACCATCTGCACCGTATTGCGGAAGTAGCGCGCCCGCACCTGGTTCAAGCTCAGCGCCAAGATGATGGGGATGGGGAAGCCGGCGATAATCGAATAGAAGCTGATCACCAGCGAATTGACGATAACGGGCTCAAACTTAAAAGAATTGAAGAAGCGCTCGAAGTTTGCCCAGCCGATCCAAGGACTGCCCTCAATGCCGAAAGCCGGCGAATACTGGCGGAAGGCAATCTGCGCGCCATACATCGGGGCATAGCGGAAGATCAAGAGCCACAGCAAAGGCAAGATCAACAGGACATACAGCTGCCAGTTACGGCGGATGCGCAGCCAGAGCCGGCTGCCGCGCCCGCCTCGCTTGTCTTTCACGCCAACAAGTAACCTCTCTTCATTAGCGGCGCAGTATAACACGCCAGCTGCCCACCAGCAAAAGGATTCGCCCGCAGCGCTACCCCTCCCCCGATGCTTCGGGGGGGGGGGGGGGGGGGGGAG